>NZ_JHVC01000015.1 GCF_000619945.1 Clostridium lundense DSM 17049
CTAGGGTGTTCTTGACATGCAATTCATTGTTAATTATATTGTAATTAAGGCATGGAGTTTTACCATGACCTCCATGCCTATAAAATAATTATCATAGAAAGCTATTTACAGAAAAACTTTCACACTCTCTTACTCTTTGATATTTACTTTTAAAAAACGACTTCAGCCTTTTAGACAGAAGTCGTTTTTTAAATTTAGAAGTTAATTATTTTTAAAAATTTATATTTCTATTTTCTATTTCATGTATCATGTCTATTCTTCTTTGATGTCTTTCACCTTGGAAAGTTGCACCTAGCCATGTATCTAATATCATTTTAGCTAAATCTACACCTACAACTCTTGAACCCATAGCTAATATATTTGTATTATTATGTTCCTTGGACAACTTTGCAGTATAGCAGTCACTACATACTACCGCTCTAACTCCTCTTACCTTATTAGCAGCTAAAGATATACCAACCCCAGTACCACAAAGTAAAATTCCTTTTTCGCATTCTCCACTAGCAACAGCTTTTCCAACTAACTCACCATATATTGGATAATCAGTTCTCTCTTCACTGAAACATCCATAGTCTTTATATTCTAATCCTTTTTCTTCTAAATATTTTTCTATTTCTTTTTTTAAAGCAAATGCTGCATGATCACTACCTATAGCTATCACTATTAAAACTTCCTTCCTGATTTTGATTTAATTCTTCCATAGCCTTAAAAGCTGCTCCCAATACTCCTGATTCCTGAGTTTGAGAAGAATATATAAATTTTAAACCTTCTGCTGGAAAAGGCTTTCTTGAGTGTTTATATACACACTCTTCTAAAAATGGTTTTGGGAACCCCTTCATATTTACTACCCCACCGCCAATTATAATATTGTCTGGATCAAATATATTGATTTCTGTAGCAATAGGAATAGAAATTTTTTCTATAAACTCTTTTAGGACTTCACTATCCTTATGTCTCACAAATAATTCACTTATATTTGTATCTTTAAAGTTATCTTCTTTTATTCTTCTTAGTGTCTTTCCAGATGCATATAATTCTATACATCCCTTGTTTCCACATCCACAAATATCATTACAATTTAATACTGGAATATGGCCTAACTCTCCAGCAACACCATTTTTCCCACTTAAAAACTCACCATTTATGCATATGGAATTACCAAATCCGGTCCCTATATAAAAACCTAAAGTTACTCCTTCTTTACTAATACCTTTGTCTATCATGTCCCACTTTAACAAACAATTTACATCCTTGTTTAAAAATATAGGTACTTTAATTTCATTATATAAATAATCTACTACATTTACATTATTGAAGCCTGGTAAATTAGGGGTCGAATAAACTTTTTTCTTATCCTTACTAATAGTTGATGGTAATCCAATACTTATAGCTTTTAATTCTCCTGATAAATTTTTCTTAATGTATTCTAATAAATATTCTTTAAGACTAATTAGAGAATTGCCTGTTTTATTTAATATGGAACTACTTTGAATTATATAACTACACAAGTTTCCTTCCTCACTCACTAATCCAATTCTAAAATTAGTCCCTCCAATATCCACTCCAACTACAAAATTATTCTGCATATCAATCACCTTATTCCAATTTTTTCCTACTCTTTATAAGAAAGTGAATAGTTAAAATCAGACATCATCATTTCCCAAGCTTTTTCTAAATCTTCATCTTTATTAAATAACCCTGATGAACCTACTACAAATACTTCTGCTCCTGCTTCTTTTAACTGTGCAAATGTTTTTTCATTACATGAGCCATCAATTTCTATTATATATTTATATCCTTCTTTTTCTTTAATTTCTTTTAGCTCTCTTATCTTATCTAACATTTCTGGTATAAAAGCTTGTCCTGCAAATCCTGGATCTACAGTCATAACTGTTATCTTATCAAGTCTATTTATATAATGTTTTATTTCATCTATAGGAGTAGCAGGATTCAAAACAACTCCTACCTTCATCCCTAGTGATTTTATTTTGTTAGTAATTCTAAAAACATCTTTATTTATAGTTTCAACATGTAGTGATACATAGTCTGTTCCAGCCTTTTTCAATTCATCTAGAAAATCATTTGGATTTTCTACCATTAAATGTGCATCTATTGGAATCGTTGCCAAAGGCCTTATTTGTTGTATAAAAAATGGGGATAAAGTTATGTTTTTTACATAATGCCCATCCATTATATCTACATGATAAAAATCTGCTTTTTTATTTAATATTTTTATTTGTTCTTCTAATTTTAATATATTCATACACATTAGAGAAGGCGCAAAACCATATTTCATCTAATATCATCCCTTCTTTTTACTAAATAATTTATCTAAAGATACAGCACCAATTATTAATGCTCCCATTACAATTTGTTGATAATAAGTTGCAACATTTAATATGTTTAATCCATTGTTTATAACTCCTATGATTAATCCTCCCATTACAACTCCAAATATCTTTCCTTTTCCTCCAAAGAAGCTTGTTCCACCTATTATTGCTGAAGCTATAGCAAAGGTTTCAAAACCTACACCTGCTAGTGGCTCTGCTGCTCCTAGTCTAGCTGTCATTACTACTCCTGCAATTCCTGAACAAACACCTGAAATTATAAATACTATTAAAGTATGCAATTTAATATTTATTCCAGAAAACCATGCGGATTGACTATTTCCTCCTAACGCATATATATTTCTTCCTAACTTTGTCTTAGTTGTTATAAAAGTCAATATAAGTGCTACTAGTAAGGCTATAATTACTGGAATAGGTATTTTCCAGCACCATCCTGCCAATCCGCTAGTAAAAGATTTGGGGAAACCAAATACTGGTCTGGCATTTGAAATAATTAAAGTGATACCTCTGTATATAGCTTGGGTACCCAATGTAATTATAAATGGATGAAGTCCTGTTCCATTTACTAAAGAACCATTAATTGCTCCAAGTAATGCTCCACAAAGAATTCCTCCAACTAAAACAGCTATTATTACCGGAGTACCACTTATCATCATTTTTGCTGTTATCATTCCTGTCAATGCTATAATAGAACCTACAGATAGGTCTATTCCAGCTATCAATATTGCAAAGAATTCTCCGCAAGCAATTAGTATAGTTATTGAACTTTGCAATGCTACTTGAACAAGATTATTAGGCGTTAAAAAATAATCTGGTGATAATGTGCCTAATAAAGCTGTAATTAAAACAAATATTCCTAATGTCCCATATTTCTGCCACATACTACTAAAATCTTTTTTCATATATACTACTCCTTTTTACATCTAATTTTCAGAAGTAGCAGCTAGAAGAATTTTTTCTTCTGTTGCTTCCTCACTAGTAAAAATAGTTTTTATTCTTCCATCTTTAAATACCGCTATTCGGTCACATACTGAAAGTAGCTCTGGTAATTCTGATGATACCATAAGAACTCCTTTTCCATTTTCAGCTAGCTTTCGCATTATTGAATATATTTCACTTTTAGCTCCAACATCTATTCCTTTAGTTGGCTCATCAAATATTATTAAATTTGACTCTGCTGCTAACCATTTACCTATAATTACCTTTTGTTGATTTCCTCCAGACAATTCAGCAATGTTTTGTTCTATAGAGGAGCACTTTATATTTAAATATTCTTTTTGTTCTAATGAATATTTTTTTTCTTTTTCTATACTTGTTAATCCCCAAGTTCCCTTTGCTTTAGATGTTTTTAAAAAAGGAACTATGGATATATTTTCTTTTATACTAAAATTTTTAAAAAATCCCGTTTCTCTTCTATTTTCAGTTATTAGACCTATGCCAGCCTTAATAGCATCATAAGGCTCTTTAATATCTAATTTCTTACCAAACAAGTACATCTCCCCAGAAGATACAGCTTCTGCTCTAAAAATAGCATTCATAAGCTCACTTCTGCCTGCTCCAATTAGTCCTGCAAATCCTAGAATTTCTCCTTTATACAATTTAAAACTTACATCTTTTACTCTATTATCTCTTCTAGTTAAATTATTAACTTCAAAGATAACTTCATTAGTTCCTTGATAACTTTTATCATTATTTAAATATTTTGATTTTAACTCACGACCAACCATCATTGTAACCAACTCTTCTTCTGTTACATTTTTTGCATCTCTTGTTCCAACATAATTACCATCTTTTAAAATAGTAACCTTATCTCCTATTTCTACAATTTCCTTTAACTTATGAGAAATATATACGATACCTACTTTCTCTTTTTTTAATGCCTCAATTATTTTAAATAAATTATTTGTTTCTTCAATAGTAAGAGAAGATGTAGGCTCATCCATAATTAATACTTTTGCATTCTGTGCTAATGCTTTTGCAATTTCAACTTGTTGTTTTTCAGAAATACTTAGTTCTTCCACTGGAGTAGCAGGATCTCTATTTAGTCCAACTCTTTTTAGAAGTTCTTCTGTTTTTTCTCTTATATATTTATAATCTACTACTGATACACCAAACACCTTTTTTTCTGGTAATTTACCAACAAAAATATTTTCTTCTATTGATAAATCATCTATTACGCTTAATTCCTGATAAATAATGCTTATTCCATTTTCCTTTGAATCCTTTGGAGTAAGGCTTGAATACTCTTTATCACCTAAAACAATAGTTCCTTCAGTTGGCTCATATACTCCACTTAATATTTTCATCAAAGTAGATTTTCCTGCTCCATTTTCCCCTAAAAGCACATGAACTTCTCCAGGTGCTAGCTGAAAATTCATGTTATTTAAAGCAGTTACTCCTGAAAACTTTTTTGTTATATTTTTCATTTCAACTAAAAGATCCATATACTATCCTCTTCCTATTTATCCGGACGCCCGGTTATTTATTTGGGGATAGGCCTTGATAATACATCAAGACCTATCCTTATTTATTATTTATATTATTTAGCTATTAAATTTGAATCTACAGATAAAACTGTTGGTTCCTTATCTGGTGACATTTCTGGTTTATCTTTTATAGCTTTTAATAATTCATTTAAGCTTGCAACACCTATTTGAGCTGGATCCTGAGCTACAGTTGCTCCTAATTTTCCATCCTTTACAGACTGAATTGCTTCTGGAGCACCATCAGTACCAACTACAACTATTTTGTCTTTTTTGCCCGCATTTTCAACAGCTTGTACTACACCAAGTGCCATTGTATCATTTGCACAATAAAATGCTTTTATATTAGGATATCTTTGCAACATATTTGTAGCTACATCTAAAGCCTTTGATCTATCCCAATCTGCTGGCTGGCTAGCTACTAATTTTATACCTTTTGTTGATTCAAAAGCTTTTTTAGCTCCTGCTTTTCTAGCTTCTCCAGAAGCATTTCCTGCTTTTCCTTCAATTATAGCTACGTCTCCTCCAGCAGCTCCTAATTTATCAGTTATAAATTTTGCTCCTTTTTCTCCAACCTTTACATTGTCAGTAGTTATAAATGATACTACACTACCACCTGCACTCTTAAGTTCTTTCATATCAACTTTTTCATCAATATTAACTACATATATTCCTTTTTTGTTTGCCTGTGCTATGGCAGGAATTAAGTTAACAGGTGAAAGAGGTGCTACACCTATAGCTTTATAATTCTTGTTTGTCAAGTTTTCAAGCAATTTAAGTTGTTCCTGAACATCTTCTTCTGAAGCTGCAGCAAAAACATCTACCTTAATATTTTTAGCCTTTGCTTCTCTTTCAATTCCTTCCTTCATTGATACCCAGAAAGGATTAGATAAAGTTTTAAGAATTATAGCTACTTCTGTTCCTGATTTTTCCTCCTGTTTAGTTTCTTTGCTAGCCTTTCCTTCTGTAGGGCTTGTCTTGCCACACCCTACTAATAGTGAGCCTGTAACCACTACACTAAGAGCAAGTGCTACAAGTTTTGAAATTTTTTTCATGATTTCCCCTCCTAAAATATTTATGTAATAATTCATCAGAAAGATAAATTATCTTCATAATATTATGACATCTGAAAACTTGAGTAATCGATTACCCAAAACTTATGAGTCTACCTTTTAATTTAGGTAGTTTCTCTTAATATCAGCTTTACTGGTAGAACTAAATTCATTTCTTCTTTAGTCCCATGCTCAATAATATTAAGCAAAGCTCTTGCCGCAGTCCTCCCTAATTCATTCCTATCTTGCTCTATTGTGGAAATTGACGGATGACTATATTTAGATATGGATATATTATCAAATCCTATAACTTTAACTTTTTCAGGAATACTGATGTTACTTTCTTTTAAAGCAGCTATAGCTCCCATAGCTAACCAATCAGTACAGGCAAATATCCCATCAAATCTTACTTTCTTTTCTATCAAATCTTTTACTACATTTCTAGCCGAATCAAAGTTAACCTTAACATCTGCTATAAGTTCTTCTCTAAGCTGTATATTGTGTTTTTTAAGTGCATCTTTATATCCTAAATAACGCATATTTACAGTAGATAATCCTCTATAGTCTTTTAGTATTAATATATCTCTGCACCCTTTTTCTATAAGTGTTTCTGTTGCTATAACTCCTCCTTTATAATTATCAGAAGTTATATGTACAACATCATCACCAATATCAGGCTTTCTATCTATACACACTATGGGTGTATTAGAAAAATCACTTTCTTTTGATATCTTATCTCTTTTACCAGATATATATATTAATCCATCTACTCCCTTTGAAGCTAAATCTGTAAAATATGCACTTTCTTTCATATCATCTTCATTAGTATTGCATACAAATACAGAATACCCTTTAGGGAAACAGTAACTTTCAATTGCTAAAACTAATCCAGCAAAAAATTCATTTGTTATATCGGGAACTATCACTCCTATAATATTTGATTTACTTGTTCTCAAACTTTTTGCTACCATATTAGTTTGATAGTTAAATTTATTAATTATATCCATTACTTTTTTTCTAGTTTCCTCTGAAAATCTCCCATTGTTATTTATAACTCTAGACACGGTGGCAACTGATACTCCACTTAATCTAGCAATTTCCTTAATTGATATACTTTTTTTGGATCTCATCATTAACCCCCGAGAAAACGATTACGTAATTTATCTATAATTTTACAGCCAATATTTTCTATTGTCAATAGATTTTGAGAAAAACTTTCGAATATTTGTAGAAAATATCAAAATAATGATAATTACCAAAAATTTTACTTATATGTAACCACCAATACTTTTATAACTTAAATCTGTTCACATTCCTGATTTTTACTGTATAAATTTCTTCTGCTTTTCATAACAGGTACTATGTACTTAAATAAGCTTCAAATGGAGTAGATACTTTTATAATTAACTCCATCTGAAGCTTAAAGTTACTTTGTAATATTAACTTGTCTTTCTCTACTATTTACCAATGAATATAATCTTTCTATTGGTAATAAAGCTATAATTATTAAACATATAATTCCATCTGGACCTACTATACTTGTATTTACACTTAATGAATACATTAATGGGGATGTACCTTTTGGTGCATATGAACCAAAAAATATAACTCCAGATATTACATGACATATATATCTCATAAATATTGCTATACCACATCCTAGTAATTTATTGTTTCTAAAATATCCTGCAATACCTAATACTAAAAAAGGTAGTGGATAATCAAATAAAACCTGTGTAGGATGTACTATAAATGGATCCATAATTAGAGTAATTATTCCATATAATCCACCAGTTAAAAATCCTATTTCAGGACCATAAAAAAGTGACATTAGAAGAATAGGAACCATACTTCCTATAGTTATACTTCCTCCCTGTGGAAAATGATATACTCTGCATATCTTAAGTACAGTAGCTAAAGCTAGCATTACACCTATTTGGGACATAATTCTAATATTTAGTCGCACCTTTTTTATTTTAATTAGCGCAAGCAGAATTAAAATTAACCCTGCTATAGTTAATATAGATATAGGTTTAGAAAGAATCTCTTGTATATTCTTTCCAAGATTAATAGATTTAAAGTTGTTAATAATGTCTGTTAAAGTTTGCATAACAATAACCTCCTCATCTTGATTAAGGAAGCTAGTATTGATCAAAAAAATAATCATATTCCTGATTTGAATATGATTTAATAACCAATAGAAGCTTTCCTACGCTGGCATTATCCAGATCAGGTACAAGGGTTATAAACAATAATTTAATATTATTATTTAACTCTCAGCCTAACGGCACCCCTAGCATATATTTAATTAATAATATGTCTCCAAATGAATTTTATACCAAAAACTACAATTGTTCAAGTATGAAATCAAAATAAGTATATCTTTTATTAAACTTCAGCTATCATATTTTAGGTCATTTGTATATAGGTAATATAATGAATATTATTCCTATACAACCTTATATATCCTGTATAATTTTTCGAAAATATAAATTATAATTAATATTATAACATTTTTGGAGGTGCTTTTTTTACATGAGTATTAAACAAGAAGAATTACTAGAAAAAATTTTAAGAGAACTTCAAGATATTAAAGTTATACTTCAAGAAAATTCCCAAAACATTAATCTTCTAACGGAAAAAGAGGACAGCCTAGACTAATTCTATGAATTATTTGGTAGATATTTCTCTTAAATAATCCATCTCCTAAATCAGATACATATGAAATTGCTAATTTTAGCAATATCCTATTGCCTAAAAAAGGAAAGAATTTTCACAAAGATAAAATTCTTTCCCTTTTATTATTACTAAACTACTAATAATATTCTACTATTAGATAATCTTCGGAAAAATTTCCTACGGATAGATCAAAATATTTATGATTTACATGTCGTTCAAAATTATAATTACTACCTACACATCCAATCATATCATGGCCTATGGCTAGGACATTTTCTTTTGAAACACTCACTCTTAAACTATTGTATCTTCTATATGTACTACCTTTTATGTTTATTTTGCCATTATTCCACTCCTCATTTTGATAATGTAATTGTTTCCAATTATACCGTAAAAACACTACATGATAGTACACTTTTCAAACTTATTGCCAATATTTTTCCCAAAGTCCCAATACTTGGTATGTTTGTTTTATATGCAGGTTTTTGTTATAATTTACATAATACTAAATTCACAAATTTAGTTGGTATCATACATAAAAAGGAGGGCAAAATATGATAAAAATTGTAAAACACTTTAAAAGAGCAAAATCAATGCTATGCTTGTTGGTTAGTTTATGTGTTATTTCTCATCCCTTTATTAGCTTTGCTAAAGCACCTACTGCCAATTCAGCTAGTGTAATAAGCACCCCTAAGGATATTGATTTAGGTATATCAAACCTAAACTATAATAAAGATGAGATTTTATCTGTAAATGGTGATAACATAGAAAGTTTTGTTCCAAAAGAAGGTTTAAAATCAAATGAAAAATTTGTAGTGATTGAGCGTAAGAAAAAATCCCTTACAACATCACCAGTAGATATCTCAATTATTGATTCTGTAACTGATCGTACATTTCCAGGGGCATTGCAACTTGCAAATGATGATTTCGTAGAAAATAGGCCTAATGTATTAATGTGCAAAAGAAAGCCTTTAAATATTAGTATAGATTTACCAGGTATGAAAAAAGAGAATACAATAACAGTACAAAATCCTACATATGGTAATGTATCTGGAGCAATAGATGAATTAGTATCTACTTGGAATGAAAAATATTCATCAACACATACTTTACCTGCAAGAACACAGTATTCCGAATCCATGGTTTATAGCAAATCTCAAATAGCAAGTGCTCTTAATGTTAATTGTAAAGTTCTTGATAATTCACTTGGAATTGACTTTAATGCTGTATCAAATGGAGATAAGAAAATGATGATAGCAGCATATAAGCAAATATTCTATACTGTAAGTTCAGAGCTACCTAACAATCCATCAGATCTTTTTGATGATAGTGTTACTTTTAAAGAATTAACTCGTAAAGGAATAAGTAATGAAGCTCCACCTGTTATGGTATCAAATGTGGCTTATGGTAGAACAATTTATGTAAAATTGGAAACGTCATCTAAGAGCAAAGATGTACAAGCCGCATTTAAAGCACTACTTAATAATAACAATGCAGAAACTAATGCACAGTATAAAGATATCTTTGAAGAAAGTTCATTTACTGCTGTAGTATTAGGCGGAGATTCAAAAGAACATAATAAGATTATCACAAAAGATTTTGATGAAATACGAAATGTAATTAAGGGAAATGCAGAATTTAGTGTTAAAAATCCAGCATATCCAATTTCATATACAAGTGTTTTCTTAAAAGATAACTCAATTGCTGCTGTTCATAACAAAACAGATTATATTGAAACTACATCTACAGAATATTCTAAAGGTAAAATACTTATTGACCATAGTGGTGCATATGTTGCTCAATTTGAAGTATCCTGGGATGAATTTTCATATGATGAAAACGGAAAAGAAGTACTAACCCATAAAACTTGGGAAGGAAACTATCAAGACAAAACAGCCCATTACTCTACAGCAATACCACTTCCACCTAATTCAAAAAATATAAGAATTTTAGCAAGAGAATGTACATGCCTTGCTTGGGAATGGTGGAGACCAATTATTAATGAATATAATGTTCCATTAGCAAATGAAATAAAAGTTTCAATTGGAGGAACTACATTATATCCAAGCGCTAATATTAGCTATTAGTAGACAACAAGCTTCCAGTTATGGCTATAATATAACGTGCCTTAACTGGAAGTTTCTATTTTTTCCATATTCTATTCTTTTTTCATTATATAATTCTCCTTGTATCCTTTAAAACAAAATTATAGAACATTATATATAAATTTGTTAAAATAGATTTAGTTCATATCTTAAAATTATTTAGGAAAATTTTTATGAAACTATGATGTATTATTTTAAAAATACGTTAAGGGTGAACCAGTATGAAGAAAAATTTAAAATTTACTACCATAATACTAATTTTTTTAGTACCTACTATAATAATTCTTGTAACTATACTAATTAATGATATAAATAGTAAGAACAATTATAAAGTTCATTATGATAGACTAGATTATTTATACTCCAAGATTAATGTAAAAACAATAGATTTTAAACATGAAATCTTGAACAGTATAAATGAAACAAGGGATAGTTTAATGTTAGGAGAATATTATGATGCGCTAACTAGATATTATATATTAAATAATAATTTACAAAAATCAAAAATATATTCAGATAAAACAATGAATGAATATAGCAAAATTAAAAATGCAGATAACTATATCTTAAATGCTTTTAAAAATGCCAGTATTTTAGATATATGGGATCCTAATAGTAATAGGTCGTTAGCTTATTATAATAGGATGTTAAATATCGCAAAAAAGAAAGATATTATATCAAATAGTAATTTTACAAAGGAAGATATACAGGGTTTAACTTACTCTATGCTTAGCATATTTTATTGCAAAAGTAATAATTTTAATAAAGTCAATGAATATTTAAACCTCTTAAACAACCTAAACAATAAAAATATTCAGGATAAGGAGATAGGTTATATAATAAATTTTGCCAAAGGCATATACAATATATGTTATGGTGATATAAAAAAAGCTGAAAAGGATTTATTACTGTTAAGTAATCAACTTGATAATGAACCTATGAATTTAATGTATATTAAATCAACTGCATATTTAAATACATCAATAGTTCAAATACTTAATGGCGATTTCAAAAATGCTTTAATAGGTATTGATAAAACTGTTAAGTTAAATAAAAATATTAAAAATAATATACTGATTGAGTGTCATATTGCTTATGGATTTTATTATGATAGACAAAACATTTTTGAAAAAGCTAAAGCAAATTATGAACAAGCTCTAAATATATCAGAAGAAACAGCTAATAATATAGGGGCTATAAGGAGCGTCGGATCTTTAATAGCATTATCTCAAAAGAGTAATAAGTCTATAGATAATGAAATACATTATAAAAAATTTTGGGATTTATCAAATGTTAGAGAAAATAGTATTCAAAGTTATATAAATAATATGATAGATTTAAATAATAAGCTTAGTAATGAACGTCTTTCAATTGTAGAAAATGAAAGAACCTTGGAAACAGAAAAGCATAAAATTTTAAATTTAGCCTTAATCATATCAATAGTTGCTTTAATACTTTTAAGTTTAAGTGTACATAGATTATGTTGTGAAGTAAAGGTTAGAAAAGAAAGTGAGTTAAAACTAAAAAAAATTATAAATGAGGATTATTTAACTAAAGCTTCCACTAGAAGCTATGCCTATAATAAACTAAAACATATGGTAGAAGCTAAAGATTCAATATATCTTGCTATGGTTGATTTAGATAATTTTAAAAAAATAAATGATAATTTTGGGCATGACATAGGTGACAAGGTATTAGTAAATTTTGTTCAAATTTGTAATTGTTTTATAACTAATAAAGACTTTGTAGCAAGATTTGGAGGAGAAGAATTTCTAATACTATTAAAGGATAAAACTAAAGAAAATGCTATAGAAATTATAGAGAACATATCCCAATCTTTAGAAAATAAAGATTGGGATATAGATGGCCTAAGGGTTACCGTAAGTATAGGTTTAGTTTATAATAAATATGAAAATGTAGATATGCTCATAAAAAAAGCTGATGAGTTACTTTATATAGCAAAAAAAGCAGGTAAAAATAAAGTCCAGATGTAATAAACTTTTAGTGTGAAAGTCTATTACATTGCTAACAATCTCTAGCATACTGGAACTATGATTTTAAAAAACAATTATAATTTTTGAAAACCCTTATAAAATCTACTTCAATGTCATGTATATCTTCGTACATTAATTTGATACCAAGAAGCTTTTTTAAAAACACTTTTTGTTCAAATGTCAGTAATAATTCCTCATACCATGGCATTTTTTTATGTTTCCCTTTTATTTCGAATGATGAATACAGTAAGTATAATAAAAAATCTCCTAAATAAGAAAAATCCAGATTATAAGGATATTGATTATTATCTACCCATCTTGCTAGACCAAAATCAATAAGATATACTTCTCCATTGTCCACCAAAACATTAGGTATTCTGATATCCCTGTGAACAACACCATTTTCATGGAGATACATTATAATTCTAATTAATTTAATTCCTATGTTAAAAAATTCTTTCCGATTAAATTTATGTTTATATTTAAAAAGTATATCTTCTACAGTACTGCCATTCTTAAATTCCAAAACAAATCCATAAAAGCCCTTTTCATTTATTACGCCTAAAAACTCAGGAATTCTTTTATCCTTTAACTGCGATAATATAATCGCCTCATATGCATTCTTCTCTGAGTTTTTTTTAAAAAGACTCCTTTTGAATTTCTTTATAGCAACCATTTGCCCCAGGTCTGACTTTGCAAGAAAGCATAATCCATATTTGCCTTCACCAATAGGTTTTTCAATAGTATATCTACCAAACTGTTTACCAACATATTTTATTTTTTTGTATAACCACATAATCTTACTTACTTATTCTGTTGCCACACTTAAGACAGAACTTAGCATTAGGAGGTAATTTTTCACCACAGTTCATACAAAACAATACATCACTAACCTTTTCACCACATTGTAAACAAAATTTTGAGCCTGCTGGAATCTTAGAGTTACACCTTCTACAAATTATAGTATTTTGATTCATTACAGGCTGATTATACATAGGTTCATTATTATATTGATTTCCATAATTATTATAATGACCATGAGAGCAACTTCTTGAAGTAATAATATCAAACAATTTACCCAAAAAACCTTTTTTTTGATAATGCCTACTTCCATAATGCCCATTTCTATAATGTTTTCCATTTGATGATCTTGATGAAAAGCTCATATTTATACCTCTTTCTTTTTATAGTTTAAATTAATATACCCATTAAAAATTAGTTTTAATCTTTGCTTTAATGTGTAAATTCAAATAAATATGCATTTTATTTACTTTATTATACCAAGCAAAATATATTAATTACAACTAAATTATTATTTTATATCTTTTAAGATCTTACGTATTAATTGACATTATATTTTCATAGTATTTGCCACAATTTTGCCTAACTTTTACGGAGATTTTCACTTACTTAATAAATTATACTGAACATATAATTTATTAGTTTAATAGATAACTAATTACCATTGAATTAAGGGAGGCGTTTTTAAATGAAAAAAGTATTATCTAAAATATTATTTGCATTAATTATTATTAATATGTTTTCAGTACCAAATAATGCTTTTGCTGCAACAATGAGGTATTATGATAATGTCAAAGTAAATGATTTCCCCGAAAGATTAAAACAGAACTTATCTGTCCATCCATGGCAAGATGGATTTCTTGATATTACAAAATCACCATACAATGCTAAAGGAGATGGAAAAACAGATAACTCTGATGCTATTCAAAAAGCTATTGATGATGCGTATGCCAGTAATCTTATTGTATATTTTCCACAAGGAACTTATTTAATATCAAAACAATTAGTATTAAATCAATACCCAGCATATTGGTTTCAAAAAGAACAAGGTATAAAATTCGACAGCCAAAGAAAATTTGGAAACATACTTGTTGGTTCAACTCAAAATGAACAGAGACCTAAAATTGTTTTAAAAGATAACAGTAATGTTTCTAATAATATATTATTACTATACAGATACTATAACCCCAATGCTAAAGAACAAGATGTCAACGACAGAGCAAAACATTATATAGCAACCCTTAGAGGAATAGACATAGATATGGGAAGCAACCCCAAAGTTAGTGCTGTTTCAATGGATGGTGCACAATACTGTACTATTCAAGATGTTAATGTAACTGGGAAATCTTTTTATGCAGGGATACGAAAAATCCCTGGGGCAGTGGGCAGCGTAATAAATGTTAAGGTTACTGGAGGAGATATCGGTATCTTAAGTGATTCATATGTTCCTGAGGCTCTTGTATCAGGAGTTATTCTTGAAGATCAAAAGGAATACGGAGTAAAAATACTTGATAGTAGAAATTCCCCTGTAAACTTAGTTGGATTTAAAATTATAAGTCCAGATTTGCCAAGTGAAAATTATCGTGCAATTTATGTAGATGAACGAGGTGTTACTGAAAAAGTAGGTGGAAAACAAAGTCGTGCACATGTAACTTTGACCGATGGTACCATAGAAGTAAAGGGCGACAACGGAAAAGCCATAGAAAGTTATAATCAGTATGTAGTAATGAAAAATGTTTATGTAAAATCTAATACTATTATAGATGCAGGTATTAAAAATCCACCTATTGAAAAATTACAAGGAGATAAAAACAATTGGAAAAAGATAAATAATTATGCCTTTGTACCTAAGGAGAACAATGGATCTATACATGTTGATGGAAAAGAATTAGGAAACTCTAATTCTGATGTTCAATACTATGATCCTATATTAAATGAAAATCCTGCTGAAGATTTTATAAAAAAACATATTTGGCCTGTAAAAATGCCATCATATGATGATACAAACAAAGTAAATATTGTTACTGACTATGGTGCAACACCGTACAACAATGATGATGATGACTCTGTGCCCATACAAAAAGCAATTGATGATACTACAACAATAGGCAATCCTAACTTTGGAAAAGAAGTGTTTATACCTAGAGGTCATTTTCAAACAAAAAATATCATTACACTAAAAAAAGGGACAAAAATATTCGGAGCAGGAAAAAATATTTCTGTAATTCATGAGAGTCCATCCTTTAAAATGTCTAGAAACACTTTTATTGTTGATACTGTTGATGACAAAGAAGCTAATATTGTTATGTCCGATTTTGCAATATTAAGACAGGAAGCTTCAAAATCAAAAGGACTTGAAAATAACAAATATTTATTAATGCTCAGAATAAGAGGAAATAATACTGTATTTAGAGATGTTCAATTAGCTGGAGTTGAAGAAAAGCAAGATAATTATTATTTAAATCCTGAAGTGATTTTTACAGGTAATGCAGGAGGAAAAATTTACAATTTAGCAGTTAATACCAATGTAAGAGCTGAATTAGGCGGAAACATACATGGAGATTACAGACGTGTACTTATTGATGGAATAAAAAATCCTCTAAGCATATACCAATGTGGTGTTAATAATTCTGAAAAAGCTTATATGATGGAAATAAGGAATTCCAATAATATATCAATATACGCAATAAAATTTGAGGAACAAAATCAACTATTAAAAATAAAAGATTCTTCAAATATTTCTGTGACGGGAGGATATGGATATTTTACAATTGTTGATAATGTTGATTCTATAATAACAATTGAAAATTCCAAACAAATTTATTTGGCAGGTATCGGAAGAAGTTCCATGAAAAAATATGATGAACGAAAAGATAAGAATTGGATTATAAATGGAAAAGATTCTATAAAAGATGATTTTGATATAATACTTTACAAATCTTCTGAAATATATCCTACACAAACAAGTAAAGAACTACTCCAAAATAATAACTTTGAAAAAGGATTAAATAATTGGAAATCAAATAGAAGTTCTCAAATAAAAGAAGAAACTGCACACGTACATGAAGGATTAAAATCTATTAAAGTTACTAATAGAAAAACCGCAGATGATGGTATAATGCAGGATATAACATCTATTTTACAAAAAGAAGGTCCTGGAAGTTATAATGTAAGTGCATGGATTATGAATGATTTTCAAAAATTATTAAATGTAAATTCAAATAAAGAAAAAGATACAGAAGACAAAAATCAGACTAAAAAAGCTAATAAAAACAAAGATTTAGAAAGTAATAAGATAAAAAATAACGAAATTAATTCTTCAAAGATATATATTAGAATTGAATTAAAACACGATGGTACTACTGAATACTTTACATTAGAGGACAAAGCCTTTAATTATTGGAACAGAACCAGTGGCATTGTGAATTTATCTTGGAAAAATCTTGACTCGGCTAAAATATATATAGAAAACTCCAGTTCAAAAACAGATTACTTTGTAGATGAAATGAGTTTTTCAAAAAATGCTAATATTAGCAGCAATTCTTCTAATAACTATAATAATATAAAACCATACAAACCACTTTATTATATAGGCTCTATTGGTATAGTTGGTCTAGCTATAGGTTTATTTAAAGAATTTAGGCCATAATTTTATTATGTACAAATAAGCATGAAATAATTACATTAGTGGAAACCAATGTAATTATTTTTTATTTTATAATATAAAAAATAACTTAAAAATTAAGGATTTTCATTACTGCATTTAAAAATTATGATATAATAATTCAAAATAATTATATGAAAAAGTAAAGGCAGTGATATGATGGAACCAAAACTTATATATATTGGTGATGATGAAAAAAAAATACAAGATATTATTAAAATGTTTCTAAAAAAGGAAGGTTATGATGTAGAAACTTTCTCTAACGGAAGCACCCTACTAGATGCCTTCAAAAAAAGAGCTGCTGATATGCTTATTATAGATATAATGATGCCTAAACTTGATGGACTAGCTTTGTGTTCAGAAATTAGAAAAGAAAGTAATGTTCCAATTATTATAATCTCAGCTAAGGATAGTGAATCTGATAAAATAGCAGGATTATTGCTTGGTAGTGATGACTATATGACAAAGCCCTTTAGTCCTGTTGAACTTGTATTAAGGGTAAAAAGTATATTTAGACGTATGCAATTTGAGAATATTAAACATAGCACCTTAGATATCATAAATATGGCAGATATTACTATTTATACAGAAGGTAGATATGCTACTTGCAATAATCAAGATTTAAAATTAACACTTATGGAATTCAATGTTCTTTTATACCTTACAAAAAATGCAAATAAAGGTGTAAGCAGAGAAGAACTTCTCAATAGAGTATGGGGTTTTAAAAATTATGTGGATACTAGGGCTACAGATGATGTAATAAAAAGAATTAGAAAAAAATTATTAAATCTAGGTTCCTCTTTAAAAATAGAAACTTTGTGGGGTTTCGGATTTATCATATCAGATAAAAATTAAATAGAAAGGATTTAGTTATGAAAATTTCTAAAACAACCATAAGGAATAAAATATTTTTTTCACATCTAAGTATAATAATAATTTTCCTTATTTTAACTTTTGCCTCATTTAATTTATGTCTTAATTCTTATATAAATAAGCAAAATAAAAGGTCACTTATAACAGCTGGTCAACTCATTAAAAACTCAATGATTAAGTACTCAAACCACCTAAATGTCAATCAAATAAATGAAGACTTAGATCAAATACAATCTTTTTTAGATATTAAATATCTAGTAATAGGTCCTGAACAGCAACTTATATATCCAGAAGAAAAAATAAATGAAGAATATAATTCTATAAAAAACGCCTTAATTTCATCAATAAGTGAAAAACAATGGTTTAAATCAGAAAAAATTAAAAGCTCTGATTTTTATTTTAATGCTTTAGGTAAAAAATATCAGGCCAGAGTATTTCCATTGAAACTATCCAATAGTGTTAATTATTTGATAATATATTGTGATTTAATTAAAACTAGTAAATTTATTGAAACTGTAAATATATTGCTTTTAATAATACTTATTATAACAGCAGTTATTGCTATATTAATATCAAATAATGTATCTAAAAAAATATCCTCTCCTATTTCACAATTAATTAATTATGCAAAAAAAATTGGTAACAGACAATATGATGCTGAATTTATACAATGTGATAGTAAAGATGAAGTAGGCGAACTATCTCACACAATGCATTTAATGGTACAAAAGCTAGTTACCTATGATAATACAGTGAAATCTTTTATACAAAATGCATCCCATGAATTACGTACTCCTCTAATGTCTATACAAGGATATGCTGAAGGCATAAAGTATGGTGTTGTTGACTCAGAAGCTATAGCAATTGATATTATAATTGAAGAAACTAATCGGTTGTCTAAACTAGTTGAAGACTTATTATATTTATCAAAGATAGAGTCTATAAAAGAACATCTCAACTTTGAGGAATTAGATATACAATATGTTATACAAAATAGTATAGAAAAAGTTAGTGGGATTGCCTTAAAAAATAAAAAAGCAATCAATTTTTTACCTATTAAAAATAGTATAGTTATCAAAGGGGATCAAGAAAAGCTAACTAGAGCAATAATAAATATACTTGGAAATTGTCTTAGATATTGCAAAAAAAATAT
This sequence comes from Clostridium lundense DSM 17049, assembly GCF_000619945.1. Taxonomy (GTDB): domain Bacteria; phylum Bacillota; class Clostridia; order Clostridiales; family Clostridiaceae; genus Clostridium_AO; species Clostridium_AO lundense. The sequence goes on from NZ_JHVC01000015.1 coordinate 19,153, forward strand.
AGATATCATATTAAAAAATGAAGATTCAAAAATAATTATAATAATAGAAGATGATGGTTGTGGTTTTGATGAAGAAAGCATATGTAATATATTTGATAGATTTTATAAAGGTAAAAATGGAAATTTTGGTCTTGGTTTAACCATATCTAAAAGTATTATTGAAAAGCATGGCGGAAATATAGTTGCACAAAATATTACTAATGGTGGTGCACAATTTAAAATAAGTTTTGTGTTATAGTAGTAGGATTTCTTTTCCCCTTACTACTACAACATTATTTTGAACCTATTATCATAACTCACCTAACTTCTTTTTTAAATCTGAGATATATGTATTTTGAATTTTCTTTAAGTCCATAAAGAAATAAGATAAAATTTTAATAATAGGATTTTTAATAAAAATAGTTTCCTTAAAGATTATTTTTGTTCCACCAGTGTTTGTTTCAAAAAATTGTCCTATCCAAGAACCAGCAAACATCTTATTTTCCATATTAAATGCATATTCACTATACTCATTCTTTTTAGTAATAATAAATTTTGTAGCATGACCACTATTGGTATATTCAATAAATTCCCTTTCATCACTAAGAATTTCAATTTTATCAAGATCACTGCGCCATTTATAATCCTTATTATTAGTGACCACATTCCAAACAGAATTTATATCTGAATTAAAGTATGCTGTTATTTCTGCTATTCTCGCTTTTCCCAAAGGTATTCACCTCACTTAACATCATTTGTAATAATTCTCTCATTTGGAATTAACTATGTCAATACCTATTACATATTAATACAACTTATATTTTAATAAACAAATAAGGATACTTGTGATATTTTAAACACAGTATCCTCCCTTTATCTTTACTATCTATATATATTAATATGCAAATTAACTTCTATAAAATTTAGTTTTTAGTTACACAGCAGCTCCCTATTATACATGCTTATTTAAATAAATCATATCTCCACATTAATATTCCTTGATACATATGATAAATTTTACTAAAACCATTATCCATTAATGACTTTACTCCAATAGTACTTCTCATTCCGCTTCTGCAATAAACTAAAACCGCCCTATCTTTATATTGTTTAATAAAATTTATATTTTCATTTATTTTATCATAAGGAATTAAAATTGCATTTTTTATATGCCCTGAATTATACTCTTCTTTTGTTCTCATATCAAATATAATTAATTCCTTATTTTCATCTATAATTTTTTTTGCTTGTTCAATATTAACTTTTGTTTCTATATTAGAATTATCTATTTTTATTTTACCCCCTTCATCTTTTGAGAATGTAGTTAAATTAGAGCAATCTAAACTTTTTATAAAACCTGCCATAATATATAGCACCCACCTTTTCATCCTAATTCTCCAATACAACAGGGACATAGTAAATATTTTGTTCTTTCTTCTCTATTCTATTCACTTTATATTATTTGTGTGTTTTTTTATAAGCATATTTATTATAATATTTTTAGATTATAGTCTACTAACTTACCACAACTTCTCTAATACCAATAATGCTAATCTTCTTTTACTTACTAAAAAAAGAGCCCTTTTAAGAGCTCTTTTAAAGTATTTTTATTACACTTTATTTTTATTTTACAGCTGGTTTAATTACAGTTTTTGATTCATTATAAGCCTCATTTAATTGTTGTATAGGTGAATCATAAGGTTTAGCCCAACCTTTAGATACAGCCAATTCTGTAAGAGCGGTATGTCCTCCAACTATTTGATTTAAACTAGCAGAATATATAGCTCTCAACTCTGGAGTACTGCTTGTTAACGTAGCATCGAGATATACATCAGCTGCAGCTTTTCCAGAAGACAGCATATTTGTAGATATAACCTCATCATTAATATCAATGTTATTTTTAATTAAATTTCCAATTACATTTGCCATTCTATTGTACCTCCTCTGAAACTGATACTTGATTTTCGTTAACAAATTGCTGTAATCCTTTTATTCTACCCTCTGCTGCTAACACACTAGCTTCACCTTGTCTTTTTAAATTTTCATCTGTTATCAGTGTATTTACTGCTCTTTGTACAATTAATCCATCTTGCTCCATCTTCAATAGTGCTGCTAAAGATTGCATTTCTACTTCTGAAAGTTTTCTCATATTGTTACCTCCACTAAATATAATTTATATACACTTATATCATGTGATTTTTATAAAATTAATAATCATGTTAAATTTATCCTATAAGTTAAAACTTATTAATTCATATTTTCAATAATTAAAAAAGCCTAGATATACCATTTATCTAGGCCTTTTAATATAATTTTTTCTATTATAAATCACTATCACTAATCTATCTTTGCTTTAACAAAAGTTACTGCCTTAATTCTTCTTACATCTATATTCTGTAGGCGTTATTCCTTCTATTTTTTTAAAAACTTTAGTAAAATAACCACACTCGTAATATCCAAGATCTGACGCTATATTTACAATAGGTATATCTGTATTTTTAAGCATTGACTTAGCTTTTTCTATTTTATATTTTGTTACATAAGCTGTAAAATTCATTCCCATTTCTTTTTTGAATAATTTGCTAAAGTAATAAAGACTAAGATTTGAAATATTCGCCACATCTTCTAGTAATATTTGTTCTCCATAATTTTCTTCAATATATTTCAATGCTGGTTCTAATATTTTATTTGAACACTTTAATCTTAGAGCATCATCTTTCTTTGTTTTCACATTTATTTCTGGTATTTCTAAAAATGTTAATGTTAGAACAGTATATGCATAATTACAAATGGATTCCATATCTTTAAAAGATTTAAGTTTAATTAAACACTCTTCTTCATTTATCCATTTATGATTTCTAAATCTAAATTTAGAAACTACTTTAATTATTTTTTCTATAAGCAATTGAATCTTTTGCTTAAAATATTCTACATCCTCATTACTTCCTAATGTATAGCTTTCTATGATGCTATTTAATAGTGCTTTTGCCTCATTTTCTTCTTCAGATATAATTTTATCCATTAACAATAATTCTTTTTCTTTAATTCTACTCTTGTTAGTTTTTAGATTATCAATCTGAAGGGATAAAATCTCTAATAACTTTTCTCTTTTAATGGGTTTTAAAATATAGTCGTTTACCCCCAAAGTTAAAGCTTTATGTATTAAATCAAAATCATCATATGCAGTAAGCATAATGATTACCTTATTTTCATTTTGTTTTTTTATAATTTCCGAAGCTTTTATTCCGTCTATACCAGGCATTTTTATATCGATAAATATTATATCTGGATTTAGTTTCATATCAAGTTCTATTGCCTCTCTGCCATTTTCTGCTTCTCCTACAATTGTCACTTGATTATTTAATTTTCCCACCATTATTTTTAGTGCTTCTCTTTCTAAAATTTCATCATCTACTAATAATATTTTATACATTATAGATCTCCTGTATATGCCCTATTTGGGTAAAATTATTTTAACCTCTGTGCCCTTATTTATGATACTATTTATATTAAGATAATAATTGTCTCCATAGTGATGTGTCAATCTTTGTCTTATATTAATAATCCCTATTCCACTTGAGGTATTTCTTTTATATTCTTCTTCTTTTCCAGAATTTATTAATTCAATCATACTATTTTTAATTCCTATTCCATTGTCTTCTATACATATTACTATAGAATTATTGGATTCATAAACGGTTATTTTTATCATTCCGCCTTGTTCTTTTAATTCTAATCCATGTATTATGGAGTTTTCTACAAATGGTTGAATAATCATAAAAGGAATTTCAACTTTTTTACATTCTTCTTTTATATCAATATAAAATTCTAATCTGGATCTAAATCTTACCTTTTGAATCTGTAAGTAAGCCGTTACATAATTAATTGCGTCCTCTAGTTTTACCATTTGATCTACTTTCTTTAAAATATATCTAAGCATTTTTGCTAAATCACAAATAACCTCATGTGTTTTTGGTGCTTCTTCAATTAAAGCCAATGCGGAAATACTATTTAAAACATTAAATAAAAAATGAGGATTCACCTGAGAATATAATGCCTTTAACTGTGCAGATTTTAACTCTTTTTCAATTTCTACTTGCTGTCTTTTAGCTTCCATATATTCAATATTTTTTTCATTAAGTTCCTTTTGTACTATTTTTAAAACACTTTCATTTACAATATAATTACTGATGTGAAACATCATTTGAGCAATGGATTGAATTTTATCAAAAGGAATAGTTTGCAACCTTTTATATGCTTCCATAAGTTCTTTATCCTGTTGTATATTTGTATCACATTGAGTAATACTCTCTAACTCTAAAATTTTACTTTCCTCGGTTAAAACCTGTCCCGCCATTAATGCTCCTAAATATTGACCTTGTACAATAATAGGTACTGCAAAATCTACTAATCCCATGTGGCATTTATATATATATGGTTTACCTTTTCTTACTGCCTCAAGACCTCCTCTTGAGTCACATTTCTCACATAGTTCTCTTAGCTTACTATCTTTACGTATAATGCTACAAAACTCAGTACACCTGCTATGGCTAGTTACAGGTTTTCCTTTGTAATCTGTTGTAATAATTGATAAACCTGTAGCGTTGGCTATATCATCCTGTATTTTCTGGAACATTTCAATTTCTATAATATTCTGCAAATTAGGTGTGTAATTCAATATTTTCTCCTCCAAGTAGATTGTTTTTTATAAAGCACTACTTAAATTATATTAAAATTATTCAAAAAATTCAATTACATTAACTTCATGATATAACATTATTATACAACAAATAAGCATTTATTACATAAAGAATCTTCTTGTAATTTAATTCATTAAGAAAAGTATATACAAGAAGATTCCTTTTAGATTATTAATAAATTTTTATGCAATTTAAAATATGCCTTAATATTAACATATACTGTAATTATCCTAGAAAATTATGCTATAACTTACTGCTGCTATTATTCCTCCAACTATAGGAGCTACTACTGGAATCCATGCATAGCCCCAATCAGAATCCCCTTTTCCAGGTATAGGCAAAATATAATGTGCTATACGTGGTCCTAAATCTCTAGCAGGATTAATTGCATACCCAGTTGTTCCCCCTAAAGTAAGTCCCACAGCCCAAACTATTCCTCCTACAACTATAGGAGCTAATCCGTTAACCATAGGCGTATTTGCAATGCCTAATATTCCAAAGACCAAAATGAAAGTGCCAATTACTTCACATATAAAGTTTGAAGCTGTGTCCCTAATTGCTGGCCCTGTACAAAATACAGCAAGTTTTGCCTCTTTATCTTCTGTTGCTTCAAAGTGAGGTCTGTAGAATATCCAAACTATTACCGCTCCTAAAAAACCGCCAATAAATTGAGCTATGAGATAACTAGGTACATTTCCCCAAGAAAATTTTCCTATTACAGCAAGTCCAAGTGTTACTGCTGGATTAAAATGAGCTCCACTAATAGTTCCAAATATAAAAACTGGTATAACAACTCCTAAAGCCCATCCTGTTGTAATAACAATCCATCCTGAATTTTGAGCTTTTGTTTTATTCAATACTACATTAGCTACTACTCCGTCGCCTAAAATTATGAGAATCATTGTTCCTAACATTTCTGCTAAAAAGTTTTCCATGATGTATTCCCTTCTATGTTAAAATAAATGTTTGTGTAAACTTTATATAATACTTTAATTAAAATGCAGCCTTAAATATTGAAATTATATCTTTTTCATTTCCTTTTCTTGGATTACTGAATGCATTACCATCCTTTAGTGCCATTTCAGCCATGTATTCAAAGTCTTCTTCTTTAACTCCCATTTCCTTTAGGCTTGCTGGAATTCCTATATCTGATGAAAGTTTGAACATAGCATCTATAGCTTTTTCTGCAGCATCCATAACTGATAATCCATCAATATTTTCTCCCATGAATTCAGCTATATCAGCAAATTTTTGTGGATTAGAAATTAAGTTGTATTTTTCAACATGTGGAAGAAGCATAGCATTAGCTACTCCGTGTGGCATATCATATAATCCACCTAATTGATGAGCCATAGCATGTACATATCCTAAGTTAGCATTATTGAATGCCATACCTGCTAATAATGAAGCATATGCCATGTTTTCTCTAGCTACTAAGTTTTCTCCTAGGGCAACTGCTTGTCTTAAGTTTTGAGCTATTAATTTTATAGCTTGTATTGCAGCCGCATCTGTTACAGGATTAGCATCTTTTGATACATAAGCTTCAACAGCATGAGTTAAAGCGTCCATTCCTGTAGCAGCAGTTAAAGCAGCTGGTTTCTTAACCATTAACATTGGATCATTGAAGGATACTAAAGGTAGGTTTCTCCAACTTACTATAACAAACTTAACCTTTGTTTTTGTATTAGTTATAACACAGTGTCTTGTAACTTCACTTGCTGTTCCAGCTGTAGTGTTTACTGCAACTATTGGAGGAAGTGCATTTGTTAAAGTTTCAATTCCTGCATAATCATAAAGGTCTCCTTGATGAGTTGCAGCAATACCAATACCTTTACCACAATCGTGAGCACTTCCTCCTCCAACTGTAATAATCATATCACAAGCTTCTTTTTTAAATACTTCTAAACCTTCTTTTACATTTGTATCCTTTGGATTTGGTTCTACTCCATCATAATATGCAACTTCTATTCCTGCTTCAGTTAAATACTTAGCAGTTAACTCAACTGCTCCACCTTCCATATTTCTTAAGAATTTATCTGTAACTATTAGAGCTTTTTTACCACCCAATATTTTACATCTTTCACCAACTAGGCTTATGCAACCTGCTCCCATAAAATTTACATTTGGTACTAAATAATCATACATTCTCATTTTAAATTTCCTCCTAAGTTTATAATTTATCTTTTATTTATTAAATACTTCTACAGCAACCTGTGCTATAGCCATATCTTCTTCAACAGTTCCACCACTTACTCCAACTGCACCAACTACTTGTCCATCTACTACTATTGGAAAACCACCACCAAAAGGTACTATTCTACAATTGTTAGTTAACTGTAATCCATAAAGACTTTCTCCTGGCTGAATGTTTGGAGTTACTTCATGAGTTCCTATTTTTAATGCTGCTGAAGTAAAAGCTTTATTTATAGCTATATCCACACTTGTTATAAAAGCATTTTCCATTCTGTGCATAAGCATTAAATTTGCACCTGCATCTACTGCTGCAAATACTACTGGTACATTCATGCCAGCAGCTTTTGCTTCAGCTGCTGCAGCCATTTCTTTTACTATCTCTAGGCTTAATTGTTTTAGTTCATTTAATTTTTTCATATTGATTTTCCTCCTTTGTAAATAATCTATTATTTTTCCTCTTCAAATCTAGCCATAGCATATAAAGCATCTGAAAGTCTATTTACATATTTTCTAATCTCTTCCCTAACCTTGTCTTCCCTACTCAAAGTTATTATTATTCTTTCTGCTCTTCTTGCTACTGTTCTAGCTACATGCAACATAGCTGACTGAGTATTTTTCCCTGGAGTTACAAATCCCTTAAAAGGCCCTGCCTTTTCCATATATTTATCTATAATTTTTTCTAAATAATCTATATCACTCTGATTAATTAATTTATTTAAATATTTAATCCCACTTTCATCACTAGCAAGTTCTGCACCTAAAACAAATAGTTTATTTTGTATCTCTACTAATTCAGCTTTAAGTTCTTCCTCTTCTATAAATGAATAAGCTATACCCATATTAGAAATCACTTCATCTATAGTTCCATAAGCTTCAACCTTTAAACTGTCTTTCTCTACTCTGCTGCCACCAAATAAAGCTGTAGTTCCCTTATCTCCAGTTCTAGTATAAATATTACTCATATAACCACTCCCTAAAATTTACTTAAAAGCTATTCCCTTAACCAATCTTCCTGCATTAGCTCCTAAATTCCTTAAAACATCTTCTCCAGAATTTAAATCAGCAGTAAATAATGGTGCTTCTTTTTTTAGCTTGTTAAATGTTAGTGTTATTTTCCCACTTAAATGAATTCCTATACCCACTGCTAATCTTGAATCCTGAGCAGCCTTATAGCTTAATTCAAGAAAGTCTAATCCATTTTGAGCTTTAACTTCACAAGGAATACCCTCTTCTTCAATGCCAAATAATATATCATTAAAGATTGATATATCACTTATTTCAGAGGAGTAGTAAATATATATACTTGGTTTCTCATATTCATAATAGTTAATTAGTTACCTTCTCCATTTCCATTAAAGGCTAATATAAGTCCTGTAGCTACAGCATTTCTTGGTCCCTCTAGTCCTCTTATGTTACCTCTTCCTGCTACTACTCCATACTGAGATAATGCATCTGTAACTAATTGAGGCACTTCAAAGTCTAATGAAGATCCACCTACCAAAACTACAAATTCTATATCTCTAATATTTCCTGTTGGAGATACTATACTTAATGCTCTAAGACAATTGGTAACAAATACTTTCTCTTTTGCACATCTTCTTATGGTTTTTATCTTTTCCAATGAGTTCTGTCCATCTATTGGAATCAGCATACCTTCTTTCAATATGACTACCTTTGCAAATACAGAAGGCTCCAGTGGCTCTTTAAAAAACTCTACAGTACCATCTTCATGTCTTATATGAAATAAACTTTCTACTTTAGCTAAGGGATATTTCTTAATATCTTCTGCTAATTTAAAATCTTCTAATCCTAATTCTGATTTAATTAACATTGTTACCATATTTCCAGCACCAGCTAAATGTATAGAACATATTTGTCCTTGCTTATTTATTATAGATGCATCAGTAGAACCTGCTCCCATATCAAGTATTGCAAGAGGTGTGCTGCTTCCTGGAGTAGTTAATGCTCCTCTTATAGCCATGTCCGCTTCTACTCCTCCAACTTCTACAGTAACCTTTAATTTTTCTTGAAGTTTGTCTGCAATCATCTGCATTTGAAGCTTGTCAGCCTTAACCATAGCAGCTATACCTACTGCATTTTCCATGGAAAACTCTTCTGCTAAGCCTCCCTTAACTTTTTGAGGTATAAAAGTATCTACTGCTAAAAGATCTTGAATCTTGATATCGGTTATCTTCTGATTAGTAAGCTTTGCCATTACTTGCCTTACTCTTTCAAGCATTCCACCAGCATTAGTACCAGACTCACCTTTTATATCTTGCACAGGAACACAAAGTTTAACTGCTTCCATTATTTTTTCAGCGCCTTCTTCTACATCTACTAGTTCTTTACGCTTTAATCCGTCTACATGAATTTTTCCTGCTGGAATTCTTTTTTCCTGTACATCTCCTTTAGGTGTTTTTATAACTACCGCTGACCTGTTTCCTATAAGTGCTCTAGATATAGGAACTATAAGCTTTGTTTCTTCTGAAGTTAGTCCAAATACTGTAGCAATACCATAAGGGTTTGATAGAGTTTCAACTACTCCACCTTGCTCAGCCACTTCAACTGCTGCTTTCATTTTTAACGGAACTTTTTCCAAAAGCATTACTTCATCAACAATAGGTATCTTTTTTTCTAATCTATTATTTATTAAAACTCCGTCATCTCTTTGAACCACGGCTGCTGTTATATTTATTCCTTTTCTTACTGCTGCATTTATCCTTGCAGCTGCTTCTAAGAAATTAACTTTGTTTAATACCAAAACTATAAATTGGTCTTCTTTAGCTAAATCTTCTACATTTAATGAATCCAATTCTTCTACATATATAGTTTTTCCTATTCCAAGACCTATTCCCCCTGGTGTGGAAGGATTATGCCCTATCATAGTAGACTCTGTTATTATAGTTTCAGTTATAGTCTCCATAGCTACATCACCTATAACTGGTGCAGCTTCATTTATCCTTACCAAATGGAGATCTTTTATATCCATTGATACTTTTCTTAAAGCTTGCTTTAAGGAGGAAAAAACTCCTTGTATATTTTCCTCTGTACCTTTTATTCCCGTAGTTGGGACTATCCCGCTAGAAAGGAATTCCGCCTTTTCCTTATCTACCCTAGCTAAGGCCACTTCTGTAGTAGCGTTTCCTATGTCAACACCTGCAATGATTTTCATATTTTTTCCTCCTTAATTAAAGCTTGCTTACTCTTGTCTTAACTTTTGTCTTTTTTCATAAACTTCTGCGGCTTCTTTTACAAAATCCGCATTTACTTTTGCATTGTATTTAGTTTCAAGCTCTTCTGCTATAGCTAAAAGTTCTGCCTTTGTAGAACGATATGGTCTTAGTGCATTATATATTTCTAATATTCTATCATCTGGAACTGCTATAAGCTCTGAAGCTCTTCTAAAGTTTCTAGCTATAGCGTGTCTATTCATTCCTTCTGCAATTTGAGCTTGCATTTCTAAAGTTTCTGGTGATATTCTAACGTCCTCTGGTTTAATTTCTCCGCTTAATACATTTTCCAAAGTTACATCCTGTAGCTTTTTCCCAGTTGGAGTTTTTATAAATTCAGGTCTTTTAGTTGCTAAAGGATAATCCTTCGGATTCATCTTTCTTTGTTCCATAAAATTTTTCTCCCTTCCAAATTAAAACTTAACTTCTATTTCTACAGGTTTTGCATCAACTCTTACATGCTTAGTTTCTTTAATATGAAGTAATGCTGCTTTTGCCATGAACTTAGGTCTTGCCATCTGATCATTCTTAGTTGGAACTGGTGTTGGTGATTCTCCCTTAGCATATTTTGCCGCATTTTTTCCTATTAATCTAAAAGTCTCAAGTGTTATAAGTGGTGCTTGTGGAAATAGCTCTAAGTTATTTAAAGGAAGTAAATCTTTTTGGTGTATAACTGTTGTTCCCTTTGACTGAATTCCTATTCCTATTCCTGATCCACTTAATTTAGCTGCATCGTTAGATATAAATGAAACATCAGATGTTCTAATTATTCTAACTACACGAGCAGTTAATCCTTCTTCTTCTATACCTGCTATAACTTCTCTTAACACATCGCTGTGAGGAATATTAACTATAGTTTTGTTTTGGAACTTATGAAAAGCTGGTGCTAATCCTATGACAACTTCATCTATTTTTGTTCCAACCTTTGCTTCGCCTTTTTCTGTAAGCTGAAGTTCTGGTATAACATATTCATTTGATACATTCTGCATAATTTTTCACCTCTATCAATTATTGAATATCTTCTGGATTTATTACATTCTTAATGCCCTTAATTTCTTCCCATCTCTCTTTACTCATTCTGTAACCTGTTCCTGGTCCTCTATAATCATTGATATCATTAACTGCACTTATAACATCAAAATTTCCATCTAATATTGCAGAAGTTTGTAAGTAATCTCCAGTTACTCTTTGTTTAAGCATATTTAATATATTGCTAGCTACATCATCAAATCCATTTTTACTTAATGCTTTAACTATATCTAAACCTGTAATTCTTTTCTTTAACATTTCTTCTGCTGCTTTTAAATCCTCAACTACATTTCTTTCTGGCATATCTTTACTACCATGAGCATAAGTTGCTGCTTCAACTTCTTCGTCAGTTATAGCTGGGAATCCTAATTCCATAAATACAGCTTGTATTGCTTTTGCTGCTTTATTTCTTATTGCAATAGTTTCTTCTTCTGAAACTGGTCTTAATCCGCCATCTACCATTAAATCTCTTTGAAGAACATTGTAATCATCAAAGTCTTCTGCATCAAAGTTTGAACCTGCAAACATATTATCATAGTTAGGAACTGCACTATATCCTGAGAATATAAAATCTGTTCCTGGAAGCATTTGCATAAGTGTTCTCGCAGTTCTTCTTATATCTGAATGTGAAAATGTTTGGTCATTTCCTGAAGCTACTTCTATATCAAGCATTGTAGTTATTAAGTTTTCAGCGAGCACTGCTCTTATTCCTGAAGGAACTGCTCCAGTCATACCTATACAACTAACCGCCCCATTTTGAAGTCCTTGAACTCCAGCTCCTTTTGTTATATATATACATCTTGCCTCTAAGTAAAGCATTGACTTTCCTTCTGAATATCCCATTAGTGCTTCTGAACCTGTACCTGATGTAAATCTCATTTTAAGTCCTCTTGAAGCATAGGATGATGCTAAAAAGGCTTTTGACCATGGAGTATCATCTCCATCAGTAAATACTGCTTCAGTTCCATATACTGAAACTGTTTCTGCATAGCTTGTAAGACCTCTCATTCCAAGATCTAACTCTGTAGCCTCTTCTACTGAACATTGAGTTAAAACTCCTCCACGTCCTACCTGAGAACCTAATAAAATTGCTAATGCATTAAATGGTGCATATCTTACTATACCTACTGTAGTTTCTTGTTCTAAGAACCCTCTGATACTAGCTTCTGCTGCATCTGCTGCAATTTGCACTGGATTATCCTTTAAGTTTGTAACATGGCATTGATTTGATGGAGTTTTTCTAGCTCTCATCTTTTGAAGTGCCATCATCATTTCAACTACATTCATATGTGATACAACTTCTACTATCTTTGCTGGTGTTATTGATGTTGTTATATTTACTATTTCATCTCTAGTAACATTTATATCTACAAGCATTTGGGAAATTTTTAACGAATCTAGGCTCATGGACTTTTCAGCATTTTCTATATTTATTGCGTAGTCTGCAATAAATCTATCTATTGTATCAAAATACTCTCTTTTCTTTCCATCAAGTTCTACTATTCTGCCATTCTCAATTTTTATGGAAGGCTCTGGATCATTAGGGCTATCCATTGCTATTATTCCTTCTTCTGGCCATTCCCCTATAAGTCCATCTTGGTTTACAGGACGCTGTGCTAAAGCTTGAAATCGTTTTGATCTCATTAATTATTCCTCCCTTTACTTACACTTTATTTATTGTTAAATCTCTATTTCAATCTAGATTGTTATTTTTTTATCTACGATAATGATACTATAAACCTGTTTAAACTTTATCAAACTATATTGTCATGTATTTGTATATTCTTGTCGAACTACAATTTTCCAATTTGGTCATTTGTATATTTTTGCTGTCTAAACTTGTACTTTTTTGCACTACATCAATCTCCTTTTTTACAAATATGGACAAATTAATCTTTACTTACATATAGTATTAACTTATTAACTTGCTGCAATCTTTTCAATTTGTTGTAAATTATAAATTAAGTTAATTTATGTAATATATGAAAAATTAAAAAAATGTTTAAAATTAAAACCAAACAATTAAAGGTATAATATAAAAGAGAACGCTCTAAAAACAGCTGCTTAGAAATTGATCATATCATATTAAAAAATAGGAGGTGACCACTTGGCAATATATCTTTTACTAGCATCCATAGTAATATTGACATGTGTGCTATTTAATAAAATTTCAAATAAAATAGGCATACCTATGCTTTTAGCATTTATTGTTCTAGGTATGGTCTTTGGTTCTGATGGAATTTTCAAAATTCCCTTTGAAAACTACGCATTTGCAGAGCAAATCTGTTCAATTGCTTTAATATTCATAATGTTTTATGGTGGCTTTGGTACAAGCTGGAGCGAGGCTAAACCTGTTGCTGTAAAATCTATCTTACTTTCTACCTTAGGTGTAATACTCACAGCTGGACTGACAGGACTTTTTTGCTACTTTATACTACACATCGAATTTTTGGAAAGTCTACTAATTGGTTCTGTTATAAGTTCTACAGATGCAGCGTCAGTTTTCTCTATATTGCGTTCGAAAAAACTAAATCTAAAGTATAATACAGCATCTATGCTTGAAGTAGAAAGTGGTAGTAATGATCCATGTTCCTATATGCTTACCGCAATCGTGCTATCAATTATGACGGGAAAAGTAAGTACTAGTATGGTAATGTACATGATTTTTGCACAACTTTTTTATGGTATTATCATAGGATTTATTATTGCAATTTTATCTAAACTCGTGTTACGTAGAGTCAATTTTTCTACCGCAGGTTTTGATATGGCCTTTGTAATTGGTATTGCAATTTTATCATATGCACTTCCTTCCATTGTTGGAGGTAATGGATACCTAAGCGCGTATATTGTTGGAATTATTTTAGGTAATGCTGATATAAAAAACAAAAAATCTCTTGTAAATTTCTTTGATGGAATAACAGGACTTATGCAAATGCTTATATTCTTTTTGCTTGGACTGTTGGCCTTTCCATCTCAGATGCCATCAATACTACCTCATTCTATTGCAATAGCACTATTTTTAACCTTTATTGCAAGACCTGCTACAATTTTCGCTATACTTATGCCTGCCAAATGTAAGATTTCTCAATTATTATTAGTATCTTTTGCAGGACTTCGAGGTGCTGCCTCTATAGTATTTGCAATTATGGCAACAGTGAGTGAAGCATACACAAAAAATGATGTATTTCACATAGTGTTTTGCATAGTCTTATTGTCCATCACTTTTCAAGGTACACTGATTCCGTTGGTGGCAAAAAAACTGAAAATGATAGATAATAATTCAAATGTTCTAAAAACCTTTAATGATTACACTGAAGAGGTGGACGTACAATTTATTAAGCTGGCAATTACTAAGTACCATCCATGGAATGATAAAACTATTCATGATATTGTATTGCCTCCAGATACTCTACTGGTTATGCTTATTCGAAATAAAGAGACTATTGTCCCAAATGGAAATACGAAACTTCAGGAAAACGATATTGCTGTCTTAAGTGCAAAACCATTTCAAGATGATAGTTATATTCAACTTGTAGAACAAAAAATCACATCTAACAGCAAATGGCGTGAAAAGAAAATTTCTGAGTTTTCTCCAAATTCCAATGAACTTGTCATTATGATAAAACGTAATGACAAAATTATAATACCAAGAGGAGATACTGTACTAAAAGAAAATGATATTTTAGTGATGAATTCTTCTATGTAATGGTAATTATGTAATTTGGATAATTTTACCTAATTAATGTAACACAAAGTATTAATAATTCATAAATTATATATGATATGAATTTTAATAAGGATGGCGAAAAAATGATAAAATTTCTATCCTTCACAGGTGTCATTACAAGCATTACAGATTTTCACACAGGATCAACTGATGAAAATTTAGGATGTTATAAATTAATGTCTGTACAAAATGAATATGGAGATTTAGTAAATTTTGTTGTATCCCCAACTACTTATTTTGTAGATCATGTGACAGTGGAACCAGGTGATATTGTCACTGGATTCTATGATGGAAATGCACCTGTTCCACTGATTTTTCCACCACAATATAATGCCCTTGTAATGGCTGAAAATGTAGCATATGAAAATGTAAAAGTAGACTACTTTAATAGTGAATTAGTAAGTAGCGACAATACATTAAAATTAAATATTGCTCCTTCTACTGAGATAATACTTCAAAATGACCAAAGCTTTATGCATAATCCTTCAAACCGATATCTAATTGTTGTATATGGCGCTACTACAAGGAGTATACCAGCTCAAACCGTACCATATAAAATTATTGTTATGTGTTAGATGTTATTTAATCTTTTTATTGTACACTCTATGTAATAAAACAAGGGTACCTGTGATATTTTACACACAGTACCCTTATTTTATTACGATTCTAAACTTTCTGTAAATCTACAATATAATTATCCATATAGCTTTTAATGTTACTAAGCTATAAATTAATATATATGATTGATCTCTGTACAATACAGAATTCAATCCTTTTGTAAAATTTCTATTTTAAACTTTAAACTTATTTACTATTTCATCCATACCTGAAGCTATACCATTAAGTTTTTCAGCAGTTTTTGTTATATTGTCAATAGATTGAGTTTGCCTTCCAATAGATGAAGACACCTCTTCAATGCTTGCTGCTGATTGTTGTGATACAGCAGATATTTCTTGTATTGAAATCATTAATTCATCTTTATTTTCATCTACATTTTTAATATTATGGGCTAAATTTTGTATTTGAATTAATGTATTATCAATAGATTTTTCAATACGGGCAAATGCCTCGTCAGACTTATCCATTGCCTCATTTGCTGCGCTTACAGCTTGTATACCATCATCCATAGTAGTTTTTACTGCATTTATTTCCTGTTGTATCTCATTTACAATAAAGCTTATTTCTTTAGTTGACGTAGATGTTTGTTCCGCTAGTTTTCTTATTTCATCTGCCACTACTGCAAATCCTTTACCACCTTCGCCAGCACGTGCTGCTTCAATAGCTGCATTTAATGCAAGCAAATTAGTCTGACCTGCAATAGCTTCAATAGTGTTTACTATATTACCTATAGAACCTGATTTATTTGCTAAATTATCTACATTCACTGATATCTTATTTGTCACTTCACTATTAATTTTAAATTTCTCATTAAGAATACATAATGCTTCAGAGCCTAGCTTACTCATTTGCTTAGTTTCTTTTGAATTATCCTTTACAAGAGTATAATTTTCTCCTGCTGCTTTTATTTCTTTTGTAAGATTCTCAAGCTTTTCTACACTTTTTTGTGAATCCTCAGCCTGCTGAACTGCTCCTTCTTCTATCTCACATGTTGTCTGTGACACAGTATCAATAGATACTAATGTTGTTTGTGATGATGAAAATAACTCTTGTGAATAATTAAATATTTCACCAGAACTATTTCTTAATCTCTCTACTATATAAACTAAATTTTTATTTAAATTAATTACTGCATTAATCATGGTGCCTATTTCATCTCTGTGTTCAGAAAACTTTTCCAAATCTTTTGTCACATTATGTGACAAATTAAATTGAGAAATACTATTTACATAATTAGTAGCCAATATAATAGGTCTTGAAACTTTTCTTCCCAAATATAAAGCTATTATTATTGATAAAACACTGCCTAAGACAGAAATACCACAAATCAATAATTTTAACTTAGATATACCATAGAACACCTCTTTTACAGGTGGTGCAACAGTTAAAGTCCATCCATTAGAAAGCCTAGCATATCCTAATATTTTATCTTGTCCGTTTTTACTCTTATATTTAACATATCCTGATTTATCTTTTTTTAGTTTCTCACAAACCCCTTTATAAATTCCATTACTAACTGTATTTAGATTATCCTTAATTGTAAAATCTGGATGTACCAAATAATCGTAATTGCTATTATATAGCACAGCATATCCTGTATTATACACCTTTATATCCTTTATTAGTTTTATGATATCATCAAACTTTAAATCTACCCCAACTACACCTATTAATAAACTATCTTTAAATATAGGTACCGTATAAGAAACTGCATTTATATCACCTATAAATGAACTATGTGGATTAGACCATTTACCTTCTTTTCCATTTGAAGAATCCTTATACCATGACATTGCTTTATTATTTAAATTAAGTATTTCAAAGTTTCCATTCTTTTTAATATCTCCAAAACATACATTATTACTGCTTTCAGTTAACTGTGGGTTAAAAAGAACATATACTCCTAAATATGATTTATTGCTTCCTGCAGAATTTTTTATTATTGGCATTAAGCTTTCTTTGTATTTTTTCATATACTCAGTGTCTTTTTTTGCTTCTTCTGGATTAAAACTACTGCTTATATTGAACGATAAATCATTTATCATGCATTCAGGTTTATTAAAAATCTGATTTAATTTCTCTGCATTACTCTCACTCATATAAGTTAGTTTTTCTGTTGCTTCTTTATCAATTATATTATTTGCTACATTTAAAGAAACACTGCCTAAAATAATAGCTATACCTATGCAACATGCAATAATAGCTATTATAATCTTACTACTTATTTTTTTCATAATTCTACCCTCATTTCACTCGCATTCAAATCATTCCTATTATAACCATTTAATTTGGCAAATTCAATATTTTATTGAAAATTTATCGACTTTTTTCTCCAAAATAAAACAACTTTTTATGATGCCCTATTTTATCATAAAAAGCTGTAAAACCTTATAAATCATCCCTATTTAATTCTATATTGATTATAAACTTATTATCTTTACTTTGTGCCCAAATTCTCCCTCCATGCAGTTCTACTATGCTTCTTGCAATAGCTAGCCCTAATCCTGATCCTGCAGTTTCCGAATTTCTCGATCCATCTGTCCTATAAAATCTATTAAATATTTTTTCTATGTCTTCTTCTGAAATGCTATGAACCATATTTTCAAAACTTATAATTACATTTTGGCCCTTTTCATGCAAATTTATATTTACATCGCTTCCTTCAACACCATATTTAACAGCATTGCTTATAATATTTTCAAAAACTCTTCCCATTTTATTAGGGTCCACCAATAAATCTACTTTGCTATCTCTAAAATTTTTATTAAATCCTATATGTCTTTCTTTTGCCTGGATCGAAAGCTCACCTATGCTTTGCTCTATTATTTCTATTATATTAACTTTTACTTTTTCAAGTTTAATGCCACCACTCTCAAGCTTAGAATACTCAAACAAATCATCTATTAATACCTTTAGTTTTTTCGATTTTTCTAAAGATATCTTTGCATATTTATCTTTATCCTCAAAATTCGCATTATCATCTGCTGCAAGCTGAATGTATCCGATTAGTGCTGTAAGCGGTGTTCTTAAATCATGAGATACATTTGTTATAAGTTCACTTTTTAATCTTTCTGCAGCTCTTTCTTCCTCTATTTTATTTTTCAACTCAAGTGACATATTATTTATCTCTTTTGCTAAAATTGCTAATTCATCATGACCTTGCAATTTTATTCTATAATCTAAGTTTCCTTCAGAAATTATTTTTATACCCGCACATATATTTTTTATATATTCAGCTTTCCTATTAACTAATAAATAAATTATCATTAGTATAGTTATGAAATTTGGGAATAAGCGGAAAGAAATAATAATTAAACAAAAAGTTGATACTACTTCTCTTGTTGCATTTTTAAATAATAACTGATTAATCCTATTTTTAAATTTTAAATAAATTAATAATATACCTACTATAATTAGTATTTTACCTGATATAATAATACGCATTACGCTTGATACAAACCAAAACATGCCATATGACATAATGCTTGATATTACATCTGCAAATATCACTATAGATATAAAACCTAAAATAATAAATAATAGTTCCCTTGTTACACTTCCAAATAGTAATTCCTTAATTCTATTTTTCAATTTTATATCCCACTCCCCATACTACTTTTATGTATTTAGGTTCTTTAGGACTAATCTCAATCTTCTCCCTTATATTTCTTATATGTACAGCTACAGTATTATCTGCATTATTAAAAGGTTCCTTCCATACATTATCATAAATTTGCTCCGTACTCATAACTCTGCCTCTATTAAGTGCTAAAACTTCCAATATAGAAAATTCTAAAGGAGTAAGCCTTACAAATTTTCCCTCAACAAAAACCTCTCTTGAGGCTCTATTTATAATAAGACCATCAATAATTATCTCATCCTCATCTTCTTGTTTCCCTTCATTAAAATTAAAACATCTTCTAAGTTGAGATTTTACTCTTGCAGTAAGTTCTAATGGATTAAAAGGCTTAGTAACATAATCATCAGCTCCAACATTTAACCCCAATATTTTATCGCTATCTTCATTCTTAGCAGAAAGCATAATAATCGGAAGCTTTTTTTCTTCTCTAATTTTTAAACAGGTCCTTATTCCATCCAATTTAGGCATCATTATGTCTAAAATTATTAAATCAATATCATTATTCTTAAGTTTTTCTAAGGCTTCAATTCCATCACAGGCAGTAATAACCTCTAATCCTTCATTTATTAAATAAATTTCAATTACCTCTCTTATATCTTTTTCATCATCCACTACTAATATGGTATTCTTTTTCATGGATTATAGCTCCTTTCTTATATCCTTCACTCTTCATTCTTCACTAAAAATCGCTCTATTTCTCATCTATGCTTTTTACTCTATAATCTAATTTTTTACGTCTCTTATCATTAACAGTGTACGCTGCAAATAATATCATTAACGGCATCAAAGGATATGAATATCTTTCAAATGTATAATATGGTAAATATATAACATTAAAATAAATCACCACCATAATCAAAAACTTAAAATTTAAACTTTTATCCTTATATTTTATCATACCATAGAGAGCCCAATATAAAATTACAAGATGATAAATAATTACAGAAATATATGATATATTAGCTATCCAATAAAAAGGGGCTCTCCAAAAATAAAAAGTTTTGCCAAATGTATACCAAGCTATATATTTTAATGGTTCTTTTTTTCCATAGATCTCTAATCTTTGAAGTCCTGCTTTTATTTCATTTTTATCATTTTCTAAAGGATCTGTTCCTTTTACATAAGGTACTCCACAACCCTTGCTCTGATCATAGTTAACAAACGTTCCTTGTAAAAATGGATTTCCAGCAGATTTTGTAAACAAAATTACTCTGTCAAAAGTCTTATAATTTCTTATCCACCAAGGTATCATGATAATACAAAATATAGTTGTAACTACAATAGTATACTTGACTATTTCACTAAAACTATATTTGTTTTTTATCCACATAATTAGAATCAACAGCGGGTACGCAGCAATAGTTGGTCTAAATAAACAGGCAGTTGCCCAAACAATTCCACCCAATACATATAACTTTAAACTTTTCTTTTCAATTGCATAAATACTTATGTATATTAGAAGTAATAATAAAAATTTAAAGATCACTTCCATTAAAACAAGGTTTGTTGCATAAATTTCAGCTAAATATAATGAATCCATAAAACATGCTATTAAAGCCACTTTACTATTAAATACTTTTTCTCCTATTAAAAATAATAAATATAAACTTGCACCTTGTAATATTGCTTGAAATATTTTAAATGCTACAATACCATTTATCTTACCGAAAATAGACATAAAAAATGAAAGCACAAAAGTTAATCCTGGCATTATATATACTGTGGACTCTTTTATATTTTCATAAGATAGTCTATTATTATCTATTAAATTCCATGCGCTTCTAATATATTTTACATCATCATTATTAAATTCTTCTAAACTTCCTAAAAGCAGTGAATCTCCATAGGCAAATATAGAGAAAATGGCTATACCTATAAAGACTATTTCAATAATTATTAAATATATATTAATCCTTTTCTCTTCATCCATACCTTTTAATTCATTCATGTACTTTACCTCGTTTATTCTATTATTAAATCATGGCTTTTGATGCTATATTAATATTCTTAGACTGTATACCCTCTCCTACTTCATTCCAACTAAAACAGCTCCTAAAAAAATTAATATAAGTCCAAATATCTTTGCCGTTGTTAAACTATCATTAAATATAGTAACACCTGCAAATGCCCCTACAATGTAACATAAACTTTGAAGAGGGTATATTCTACTCAACTGTTCCTTAGACAGTAAATACAGCCAAATAACTGTAGCAAAAACATATATAATTCCGCCAGAAAATATATAAGGATTAAATAAAGTATTAATTATGCCTTTAAAAGATACTTGAAAATGAACTTTACTCATACCCATCTTCCATAAAACTTGTCCGCATACCAACATAAATATATTAATTATCAATAATAAATACGTCATTTTTTACCTTTCTTCAATTCTATCTTTTAACATAGAATTTTCTTGTACTAGTTTTGTTAATTTTTTTTGCATATTTGAGGTTACTATCATTAAATAAAAAATCATTATTAAGCTAAATATTATACCCATTAAAAACAAAAATGCTGGTGCATAAACTATCCCTATAACTTTTGCAAAATACTCTACAATTGTTGAATTCATTGAAAATATCATTAAAATTAAACTTACTAGGATCCACAACAAACCACACTTAAATTCCAAACTTCTTTTCCGAATAAATATAATACTTATAACTAGGAAAACAAGTGAAATTATAAAACAAAATAAATTCATTATGCCACCCCTCTTTTACTTGGTTGAATAACTGACGCTAAAGTTACTTTTATCATATAATACGCGGATTTCATCGGTGTTATGGAAGATTTCCCCCCTTGCCTTTTATTCATATTAACGCTGATCTCTTTTACATTAAGACCATTTTTCACAGCATACACTATAGTCTCAACTTCTGGATAATCTTGAGGATAGTAATTTGCAAAAAGGCTAATTCCTCTTTTGTTAACCATTCTATAACCAGAAGTTGTGTCATAATATGAACTCTTACATAAAAAAGACACAAGTTTAGAAAAATATCTTATGCCCAGCTTTCTACAAACACTAGGCTTATAATTTGACTTGCAAATAAACCTTGAGCCAATTACCATATCAACGTCACTATCATTAAGTTCATTAGCTAACCTCCCTAAATCCTTTGAGCTATGTTGACCATCTCCATCGATCTGTACCGCTGCATCATAACCATTATAAAGTGCATATAAATATCCTGTCTGCACAGCGCCACCAATACCTAAGTTAATACCTAAATTTAAAACCTTTGCTCCTGCTCTCTTCGCTTCTAATTCTGTATTATCATTTGAACCATCGTTGATAACTACAACATCAAATTCAACATTACTACCTTTTTCAAAATTACTATCTTTAATTTCCCTTACCACTTTATATATATTTTTTTCTTCATTGTAAGCTGGAATTATCGCTAAATACTTCATAATTCTCTCTCACCCTTTCTTTCAAAACTACAGACAAAAACATTAAGTTTATCTGCAAAATGCTAAAAAAATTATAGTTAATAAAAAACTGCTTCTTGTCTTAATCCACTAATTATTTCTTGTTTATACTAATTATTATAAAAACTATTATTAAAGAAACATTTACTAAAATTATGAAGATTTAATGAAGATAATTAAGGACTTTACTATTTTTCTATATAAAAAAGCTCTTCAGTATAAACAATTACACTAAAGAGCTTTAAATTAATTCTATTTATATTTTCTTTTTAACTCAATTTATTCTGATAAATTACTATCTCTATATCATATCCTATTTTATAATTTCTTTCGCTCTAGAAATAAATATTACAGCCTTCTCTATTTAGAACAAGCTTCTATCATGATTTGATCCATACTTGACTGTAGTATATATCCCCCATCTATTCTCATTACAACTCCAGTAATGAAACTAGATTCTGGCATACAGAAAAATGCTATAGCATTAGACACATCACCAACTTCTCCAATTCTTCTAACAGGTGTTTCTTTTATAAATCCCTCTTCAAAAACTTTTAGTGCTCCACTTGTCATTGGAGTTCTTATTATTCCTGGTTGAATAACATTTACAGTTATTCCATAAGGTCCTAGTTCTTTTGCAAGAGTATATGTCATTCCTACCATTCCTGTTTTAGCAACGGCATAATTAACGTTTCCTGCAAATCCAAACACCCCACCTAAAGATGAAGATAGAACAATTCTTCCGTAATTATTGGCTTTCATATACTCACCACATGCTTTTACACAATTGAATGTTCCATACAAATGAACTTTAATAAGCTTATCCCAATGTTCTTCTGACATTTTAGTTCCTAAAGAAGGAGGTGTTGATATACCAGCATTACTAATAAGAATATCTATTCTATTATGTTTTATATATATTGCATCCATCACATTTTTCACCATATCACTATCTACAACATCTAGTTTATATGTTTCTGCATATCCCCCATTATCTTCAATAAGATTTTTAGTCTCTTCCATTCCCTTTTCATTAATATCAGTGACCATTATCTTAGCTCCTCTTTTGGCTAAGCTTAAACAAATTTCACGCCCAATACCTGAACCTCCACCTGTAACTATTGCAATTTGATTTTCTAAATTTTTATTTTCCATGTAGTACCAATCCTTTCTAAAAATAAAATTTAATTTCAGATATTTTTCATCTTACTTAAATTATCTTAAAAATTTCATTCTATTACCATCGGTCACATTTATTAAAAATCTAATACTTTCTACCTATTTTAATCTGTATTTTATAGACAAAATTTGATAAAAATTTCACTTTCACTTATTAAAATATAAAATTTTTTATGGTATACTTTTCATATATAATTAACCAAAGAGGAGAACGTGTATAATGAGAACTCAGATTTCTAATAAAGATTATGATAAAATATTAAATTTTACTTTCCAATTACAAGAAATGAACTACAACTTTATAAATAGTGTACTAAATTCATTATCACAAATATTTGAATTTTATCATCTTACTTTCTTGTTATTTGATGAAAATCTCCATATTAAAGGTTTAGAAGGTCTTAATATGAATGATAGTTTATTTTTAATTTATAAAGACTATTATCACAAAACAGATATATTCTATCCTCAAAAATATATAAATTATCATTCAAATTCATCTATCCTAATTACAGATTTAATGTCTTATAAGGAATATGAAAAAACTGAATACTATAATGATTTCTTAAGTAATCAAAATCTTTATTTTGAAATTGCCCTCCCTTTAAAGAATAATAATAAATTATTAGGCGGCATTGGTATATTTAAAGGAAAAGATGATAAGATTTTTACTAAACAGGAAATTGCTATGTTAAATACTATCAACAAACTAATTTCTTATAAATTAGATAATATTTTAACTATTGATAAAATAACTATGGAGAAACAAATATTTAAAAATTGTATGGAACAACCATCTTCTGCCA
Source organism: Clostridium lundense DSM 17049 (assembly GCF_000619945.1). Classification (GTDB taxonomy): domain Bacteria; phylum Bacillota; class Clostridia; order Clostridiales; family Clostridiaceae; genus Clostridium_AO; species Clostridium_AO lundense. The sequence goes on from NZ_JHVC01000015.1 coordinate 43,695, forward strand.
TAATAATACTCGATAGTGACTATAAAGTTTTTCATTACAATGACACTTTAAAAGAGATTTGCTGCAAAATAACTAAAGAAATGTTATTTCCTAATGCACTACAAAAACTTAGAACTACAATAGCATCAAATATAATTAATTGTATGCACAATAATAACCACTATATAGATATATACCTTAATTTATATAATTTAAAAATAATATCAACATCACTTCCTAGTATTATAAATACATTTGAAACTTTTTATATAGTATACATTGATAAAATTCCAAATTCTTATGAAATGTTTTCACAAAAATATAGCTTAACAAAACGAGAATTAGAAATTACCACTCTTATCTTAGAAGGTTATACTAATAAAGAAATATCTAATAAACTATTTATAAGCCCCCATACTGTAAAAACCCATATAGAAAATATATTTAAAAAAGTTAATGTTAATAATAGGATATCTTTAATTTCTAAAACAACTAATTTTTCTCATGAAAAATAGACTAGCCGCTAAACTCACAGCTAGTCTATTTTAAAACTACATATAAATAAACTATAATTTAAGCAAAGAAAACAAAATGAAAGGCGCATTTATTTATATAAATAGTCTCTTGTTATAGGTAGTTCATTATTTAATCCTTTTGTAAATAAGAATTGATGTACATCTACTACTCCATAATGGAATGAAGCAGCGCAAGAATTTAAATATAGTCTCCACATTCTAATGAATTTTTCATCAAATCCCATTTTTCTAACTTCCTCTAAACAATTTTCAAAGTTTTTAGCCCAACATTCTAAGGTTTTACAATAATGTAGACGTAAGCTTTCCAAATCAACTAAATGCAAATCATTTTCAGGCATATTATAAACTAACTCTCTTATAGATGGTATATATCCACCAGGGAATATGTATTTTTTAATCCATTGATTAACTTCACTCTCTATTTGAGCTGTTATACAATGAAGTAAAGAAACTCCATTTTGTTCTAACAAATTGCTTACAGTATTCAGATAAGTAGGTATATTTTTTTGCCCAACATGCTCTAACATTCCTACACTAATAACTCTGTGAAACTTTTCTCCTGTCCTTATCAGTTCTCTATAATCCATCAATCTAACTTCTACTTGATTTTCAAGATTATTTTCTTTTATTCGTTCATTTACTTTGTCAAATTGTTCATTACTTAAAGTTATTCCAAGTGCTTTAACTCCGCATTCTTTTGCAGCAGTTATTATAAGTTCTCCCCATCCACAACCTATATCTAGTAGCTTTTGTCCTGAATGTAAATCTAATTTTTTTAAAATATGCTCAACTTTATTTAACTGAGCTTGGTATAATGAGTCATCAGATGATTTAAAATAAGAACAAGAATAGCTCATAGTTTTATCTAACCATAATTTATAAAAATCATTACCTAAATCATAGTGATATTGTATATCTTCTTTACTATTTTTTATAGAGTGTGGAGTAATTTTATATAATTTTTCAAATAAAGAAGCTTTATGGAGAAAGCTATCTTTATTCTTATATATAGACTCAATAATTTCTTGAATATTGCCTTTAAAATCTATATCATTATTCATATATGCTTCTCCAAAAGTTAAGAATGGGTCTTTTAAAATATCACTTTTAGATAAATGTTCATTTATTAATATCTTAAATTTTACATCTCCTTCACCAAATTTTTCTATACTACCGTCCCAAAATTGTACTTCAAAAGTATCTGAGAATATACTTTTGAAAAACTTCTTCAAAAATAATTTTTCCATTACTACATATCTCCTTAAGTAATTTTTGTAGAGTTAACCTTCATATTCAGTTGAGGAAATTGCATAATTTTTAAGTTTCATATCTACATTAAAATTTAGTTTTTAATTATAGAATTTCCTCAACTATATATTTATAGTAAATATTATAAAACAAATGTTCAATTTGCATTTTGGGTATAATGGAGAAGAGTTTTAAAGCAAATAGAAGAAAATAATAGCAAACTACTGGTCATACCAATATGGTAATAAAAATCTTAAAATCTCTTTATGCAAAATCTTTTTCCTTTTATATCCATTTGTTTTAATAACTGTAATTATTATACAATGATTGATATTAATTATCAATATCTTTTGGTATTGTTTATAAAATAAAAATACCTTTTGGTTAAATCAAATTTAACCGAAAGGTATAAGCACTTCACTATATTCCATTAATCAATAATATACAATTGTTTATTCATTTAATATTCTTTGAACTATCTCAACTATATAATCACCTTGTACCTTTATATCATAATGATTCTCATAACCACTTACAAACTGATTATGCAATCCATTTATATTTGTTGATATTTCTTTACCATTATTCTTATCATAAATAGTTATAGAAGTTTTATCTGTAATTTTATAGTACTTTATTTCATTTGATTCATTATAAAGATACCAATTTGAAAAATCTTTATCTGTAATTCCTATTTGTTTCATCCTTTCTTTTTTGTCTGCAGTTATCATCTCTAAGTCATCAAAACCTATTACTTTAGTATTCTTATTAATACTCTTTATAGTACCAAAAATAGAGCGGGAAGTTTTTGCTACATCCTGAGGACTAGTCGTCTTTTCCTTGCTTTCTTTAGCTACATTAGTTTTATCTGTATTACTGGTATCTTTTTCTGATTCTTGAGAATTAATAACCTTTTTCTCTTCTTCTGCCATCTTAGTCTCTTCAGTTACATTTGATTTTCCTGTATTAACAGTATCCTTATTTGAGCATCCTACAGCTATTGTAACTAGCATGAATGCAACCACTATTATTACATTTATAATTTTTTTATTTGCCATTACAAATATCACTCCCGGTAAACATTAAAATTTATGTTTATTTGAACTTCATTACCTTTTTATCTTCTAGACACAAACTGCCTATGCTAGTATATTATACTACCATCCCTTTATTAATAAAAAATGAATTTTTTATTAACGATTTTCAATTATTCTCAAAAATCTATCTACATACCTTTTATCAAAATAGCATAATTGATAGTTATCTTTTGAAGATACTTTTTCTACTTTACTAGTACTCATAATCAATTTATCAAATATCTCAAGTTCTAAATAAGTGTCTTCAAATGGGCTATTTGCCTGATAAAAGTTTATTTTCTTCCCATCTTTAAAAGTTACAATATAATAAAAATCTCCTGCACGCCCTGAACTTTCTCTAAAAATTTTAAATGATTTTCCCTCAAATCCAGCCTGAACTTTAGAAATATCATTATAATAATATTTAGTGCCCATTGGATTATAAAAATTATAATCAGTAATTTGATTTCTTGTTACCACAGTAATGCCAGTAATAGCCGCATATAGTAAAACAATGTTTAAAATAATAGTTTTAATAATGTTTTTCTTCAGAAAATCAAACAGCTGAGCTGCCCACTTCCATTCTACATTTTTTACTTTTTTATATAATATTGAAATAAAAATAACCAAAATTTCTATTTCGAAAAATAAAAATATATAACTATAAGGTGGTTTAAACATAAACATTAAATAGTCTCTTGGTACAAATATAACTTGTTGCAACTTTGTAATGCCTGCAAAAATAGCAATAGACAAAACTACTACAAAAACAGTACCTAATAACATAGCACCTGTCCCTTTAATTTTTTTATCTCTTTGTTTCAAAAATTTTCTCCATGTCAATGTAAGAAATATTGTGCTTATTATTGCCAAAATACTGTTTATACCAATAAACTCATAGTTTTTATTATTAATATTCATAAAAAGCCATAAAAGTGGTCCACTAAATATTAAAGTAATAAAAATTTGACTTGATAATGAAGATTGACTGAGTTCCTTCATATCTGCTAAAAACTCAGTAAACTCATCACTTTCAATATATTCAATATCTTTACAGTACTCAGCTAAATCAACATCAGGATTCTTATTTAATTCTTTTAATATTGATTCTATAGTATCTCTTTTACGTTCTAAGTCTAATTCATTTTCATCTAATTCTTTAATTTTATCTTCTAAAATATCCTTCAATAAAGTTTGTCCCTGTTTAATCTCTTTTATTCTAGAAATTGGGACATCCAGCTTACGAAGAATTTTTATTCTTCGTAATTCATTAATATTTTCCTCATCATATTCTCTATAGGCATTAGAATTTCTTTTAACAAAAATTAAGCCTTCGCTTTCATAATAACGAATTGTCTTTGATGATAATCCTGTTAGCAATTCAGCATCTTTTATCTTCATTTTTAGTCTCCTTTATGTAATTAATTTTACATACATTAAACACCTTACAGCTACTGGAATGTCAATAGTCTATTGAAAATTTATTATTTCTAAACTTTATTTTAATCATAAATGTTTTTTATAATTATATCCTACCTCTAGTATTCCTAACAAACACACAAAACCCTTCAATTTCTGCACATTTATTAAAATTTTCTAAAACCATAGTCCGATTGTAAAAACATACTTCAACATTTACTTAAAATTCCCAACTTCTTACTTATTCGCACTTTGTTCATATATTAGCCACTAATTATAAAAAGCTCTGAAGTTATTTCAAAGCTTTTTAAATCATTCTTTAGTTTTATCTTCACTATAATTATCATCAATATCACTTCTTATGTTAGTTGCTATATCAGAAACATTGTTTATTATACGTTTATAAGTATTGCTTAACTGAGTTAGGGAAGTCACCATTCTGTGATTTTTTTTCTTCCTATGTTCCTCTATTTCCTGTGAAATTCTTTTATTTTCTGCTCTAAGTATCCAAGCAATACCTGTAGCTGTTTCATACTGCTTTTGATACTTAATTAAATTTGCTCCTGAAAACTTTATTTTATTATTTTTAATATTTGCTTTTTCCAGTGTTTTTCCTATGATATTAGCAGCATTCTTTAATGAGTCTTTAAATGCATTATCTAATAATGTCATATATTTTTTCGTATCATTTCCATACTTACCAGACGCAATTTCATCTTTAATTTTTTCATATTCTGAAGCATATTTTTCTATAAAATGAACTTTGTTAACATCTCCAAATGAATTTTCGATACGACTCAAAAACTTATGTCCTATTACAGCATCCTTTGATATAACTGAATCGTTTGTGCACTTAAAAACTTCATCATTATACTTTTTTCCCATATCCTTATCTTTAGCTTTATGTTCATTGATATCTGAATTTATTGGGTAGGAAATTATTTTATTAATTTTAATTGAATCCATAGTAATTACCTCTCATTTGTTCAATATACTTTATATATCGAAGAATAAATTTGAACATTTAAGATATAATTTACCATAATTACTAATTTACTTTACTTGTAATCAATTTTATAATCTTTTGAAGGTTGAGGTTTATTGATTCCCTCATGCTTGTTCAATAATAATTGAGTTACATATGAAAATAATTCTTTAATCATCTTTAGACAAGCCTTCAATATCTACATCTAAATTAATATCTTTATTTACATCAGAGCTTAAAACTGTTTTCAATGTATAATGATTTCCTTCAAAATGGAAATCTTTAAAATATAGCTTCAGTTCCTGTTTACTTGAGCTTTTGGGAATTGACATCAAGCTATTTGAATTTGGATTATAGACTTTTGTAGGTGTATTTTTACCATTTACTAAATAAGTTTTACTTATATCTAATTTTAAAGCAGCATCAGCTATGTTTTGAATGCTTAAAATAGCTATAACCCCACTATCCATAATCTCAATGCTAGTTAAAGAAATAGATAGTTTTGAGTTAGAAATGGCTGCAGCAGGATTCAAAACAAATTGTACATTTTTAACCTTATTCTTATCTTTGTGCTTATTCTTATCCTTGCCCTTACCTTTTACATTGTTATCACTAGAACTTAATATGACAGGATTATTAATATCTAAAATTCCATTAACAATATTGTCATTTTCCACAACTTCCTTTGAAGCTTGTACCTTTGGTTCGGTTTTCTCAGCTGCTTTAGGAGCAACAGGAGATTCAGAACATTTTTTATCTGATGCTTTATTATTCATGATCAAAGCTAAAAAAATAACCAAAGCTACTATACAAGCAAGCACTGATATTATGATTAATTTAATTTTCATCCCATGCTTTTTATTCTCTACTAGAACTGTTTTGGTAGTCTCATCATAAAATTCATGTGAATTCATTAACATTGTTTTATTGTATTCTCTATCAGATATAATAGCATTAAGTTCAGACATCATAAGCTTTACATCACTATAGCGGCTTTCAGGATCTATAGCTGAAGCCTTTTGAATAACTTTAACTAAACTCTTAGCTGTATGCTCAGAATAATTCCCCTCAAACATAAGCTCTGTAGGCTGGCTTATAGATTTTCCTGTAAGCATAAAAAACATAGTGGTGCCAAGGGAATAAATGTCCGTTTGAGCATTGGATTGAATATTCACAAGCTGTTCTGGTGCCATATATCCCTTAGACCCTAAAATCATAGTGTCGCCTTCTTGACCTTCCTTATAGATTCGTGCTATTCCAAAGTCAATAAGTACTACCTTGTTGTAAGGCGTTAGCATTATATTAGAGGGCTTTAAATCCCTATATATAATAGGTGGATTAAGGCTGTGAAGGTAATTTAATATGCTACACAGCTGCAATGATATATCTTCCACTAATTCTGAAGACAGCGGACCATTAGCATCTACATACTCCTTTAGTGTCTTCCCTTCAATATAATCCTCAACAATGTATAAATTATCATCTTCATAAAATATATCAATAATTCGTACAATTCCTATATGACTTAAATTCTTTAGTATATTAGGTTCAGCAAGAAAATCCACTTGACTTTTCCAATGGCTATTTACCTCCTTAACTGCCCAAAGATTTCCTAACCTGCTATTCTTGCAGAGGTATACTGTACCCATACCGCCTTGTCCTAAAACCTTTATTATTTCGTATTTTCCATCTAGTATTTGTCCAAGATTTAGCATTTCCTTACCTCCAATTTAAAAAACTTATCTATAAAAATTCTATTATTAATAATGATTTTTTTCTATAGGAAAATTATACACTACTTTATCAAGTTGTGAATGAAGTCTTGATATTATAACAAAAACTGTTTTTCTTCATCATAAGTAGGAATAAGACTCTTATAATCACAAACACCAATATTTTATATATAAAATATTGGTGTTTGTTTTATTATTCATATTTTGCAGTTGCTTTAATCTGTTTTAATCTTTTCATAATATTATTTTCGCCTTTACCAAAATAATCACGAAGATGTAAATATTCTTTATATAAGCTATTATATATGACTACATTTTCTTTAATAGGTTTAAACCCTTTTTTTTTAACTTTGCCTAAATGTCTTGCTATATCATTAGCATTTTTGTATCCAGTAAATTCTCCTTTTGCCGCTGCAATTCCTAAAATAGCACTTCCTAAAGCTCCTGATTGATTAGTATCTATAACTTTTATTTCTTTATTGCACACATCTGAATATATTTGAACTAACATAGGATTTTTTAATGGTATGCCACCTGCAACACATATTTCATTAACTGCTACACCATACTTTTCAAACTGTTCTATAATAGCCCTTGTCCCATAAGCTGTTGCTTCTATTAATGCTCTATAAATTTCTTCTGGTTTTGTTTTTAATGTCATTCCTAATATCATTCCTGTTAAATCGAAATCCATTAAAGTTGACCTTACACCATTAAACCAATCTAATGCTATAAGTCCACTTTCCCCAGCTTTGTAGTTTTCTAACTTTTTATTCAATAACTCAAATTCACTTATTCCTAATTTTTTAGCTTCTTCTTTATAATCATTTGGAAGTGCATTTTCTTTAAACCATGCAAAATGATCTCCTACACAACATTGACCTGCCTCATATCCAAAGTATCCTGGAAGAATGCCATCTTTTACAATACCACATACCCCTGGAATCCCCTTCTCTTTTTTAGATAATAACATATGACAAGAAGATGTCCCCATAATTATAAGCATTTTTCCTGGACCATCTATCTTACTTGCAGCAACTGATGCATGAGCATCTATAATACTGACTCCTATAGGTGTTCTTTCTTTTAATCCTGTTTTATCTGCCATATCCTTTGTTAAATATCCTGCACAATCACCTATTGATTTGATATTAGTTGATAATTTTTGTTGCACAATGTTTTCCATCTTAGAATCCAGCAATTTAAAAAAATTTTTATCTGGATATCCCATTTCATGATGATAAAATGCCTTATAACCTGCAGCACAAGCACTCCTTGTTTCTTCTCCAGTTAAAATCCATATTATCCAATCACAAGCTTCTATTATTCTATCGCTTGCCTCATATATATGAGGCGCTTCCTTTACTATTTGCATTATTTTAGGTATCATCCACTCACTTGAAATCTTACCTCCATATAAAGAAAGCCACTTTTGATTTGTATCTTGGGCAATTTTATAAATCTTATCACAACAATATTGTGCTGAATGATGGTTCCATAACTTTGCATATGCATGTGGTTCATGTTCATATTCCTTTAAACAACAAAGAGGAATCCCTTCTTTTGTTGTAGGTAATATTGTAGAAGATGTAAAATCCACTCCTATTCCAACTATATCTTCATTACTTACTAAATTTTCATTCATAATGCCTTTTAATGTTTCAATTAACCCTATCTCATAATCCTTTGGATGTTGTAAAGCCCAATCAATCCCTAGTTTTTCACCAGTAGGAATACTATCTATCATAACGCCATGCGGATACTCATAGATTTTAGTTAATAATTCCTCACCTGTTTCTATATTAATTAATAATGCCCTAACTGATAATGTTCCAAAATCAATACCTATAGCATATTTCCCCATAACTTTTATACCTCACAAATTTACTTTTTATTTTTATCTGAGTAAATTTCATATTTATAAAAGATTGATATAAGTACCTTTTTTATAAACAAAGTTCTTGTAATACTTTTGTAATATCAGCTAAAGAATTTACAATTATATCTGGCTGGATACTACTTTTACTAATGTCACTCTTTTGTGTTTCTCCACTTAATACTAATATTGATAAAACATCACTATCATTAGTTACTGCTATATCTGTATATAATCTATCTCCAACAATAGCAATTTCATTTTCTTTATACCCAGTTTTTTCAATTATATATTCTAATGTATAATGAGAAGGTTTACCAAAGAATTCTGGAAATCTATTAGTTGAACTTTCAATTAACCTTGCCACAGATCCGCAGTCAGGAATAAGAGTATTCCCTTCCATAGGACAATTTAAATCTGGATTAATTCCTAAATATATTTTTCCATTTCTTATAAAATTACATGCTTTTTCAAGCTTTTCATAAGTAAGGCTTGTATCAAATCCAATTATTACAATATCAGGATTTTCATCATCAAAATTTATATTATATTTTCTAAATTCATCTAGCAAAGATTTTGTTCCAACAACATATACACTTTTTCCTTCATAATTTTCCTTTAAATATTTTATTATAACATGGCTAGAAATCATCATTTGATTAGATTTAATTATTATATTCATATTCTTTAATTTATTTATATAGCTTTCTTGACTCTTTGATGAATTATTTGTAAAAAAATAATACTTCCTATTGGTTTTATTTACCGTTTTTAGAAATTCTGGTGTAAAATCAAATAAATCTTTTCCTAAGTAAATAGTTCCATCCATATCTAAAATAAAACATTTAATATTATTTATCTTTTCCTTTATATATTTATTGTTTAATTCTATATATGAGGTCTGTTCATACTCAAAATAATCTGCTATTTTAGTTGCCATCTTATCCACAATTCCTAAATCCCATAATAATTGCAATAAAGTATAACGATTTCTTACTTCTTTAGCTACTAGTATGCTTTCTTTAATCATTTCATAGTCAACACCTACTTGATTTGGATTAATTGGTGCGTTTAATGATGTTAAAATATCTTCTATCGCTTTAACACTAGGCAATGATTCTTTTATAACCCTTGTAATTTCAGCCCAATGTTCCTCTATTTTCTTAATTCTTTTACCATGAATAACCTTTGAATTTTTCTTTGTTTTACTTTCTAGTTGTATAACTCCATTTGCAGCACAACCATAACTTTCTCTCATCTTTTCTTCCCATGTCTTTTGATCATAACTTCCTACAATTTCTACAGCTTTTTTAAAATCTATTTCTTCCTTTAATAGCATTTCATATAATTTTATAACGGCTACAGTCCCTATACCAACCTTTATTCCATGTAATACTGGTTTTCTTCCCCGAAATAAAAATTTCATTTCCCAGTAGTGTGAAATATGATGTTCACTTCCAGATGCTGGCCTTGAATTTCCAACAAAACTCATAGCAATTCCAGTTCCTATTAAAGCTTCTGTAATATTACTTATTGCCTCTTTTGAACGACACATTACTTTGTCTGCACTTTCAACTACCTTCCTTATAGATCTTTCAACCATTTTAACTATTTCTTTACAATAATATTCTCCATTTATAATATTAGATATCTTCCAGTCACATAGGCAGGTATATTTGCCTAAAATATCACCTAATCCTGCTGTTATCATGTTCATTGGAGCTTTTGACAAAACATTTATATCAGCTATAATGGCTGTTGGAACATGTGTATCATATGTTGTTTTTAAATTATTAACTATAAGTGCTGCTCCAACTGATGCAAATCCGTCCATGGAAGGTGCTGTAGCTACAATAATATAATTTATTTTTAATTTATAACTGATATATTTACACATATCATTAATTGTTCCAGTACCAACTCCAATTATAAGATCATAATTATCTTCCATGGAAAGTTGTATTTTCATTATACTTTCTTCATTGGGTACAACCTCTTCTTTATCTAATACTATCTTATTTATCTTAATATTTGCTAAATAAAATTCCTCTTCAATTTGTTTTCCAGCTGCTGCATATGTATTCTTATCTGCAACCATAAATATTTTCTTGTAAGATTTTTTTTCAATAAACTCAGGTATTTTTTTTATAGCGTCCTCTGATATTTCTACATACTCTAAGGCTGTTTTATGATTTTTTCCACAAGAACAAAAGAAATCATGATGTAAATAATCTGATATAGAATTTATCTCCACATTAATCATTCATAACCATCCTTTGACATGTTTATTTTTTCTATAACATACATATTTATACTTATATTATAAGTATGGCTTAAATTCCATGTCAACCAAGGCACTGACTAGTTTATTAATATGTTAACCACTATAAAGTTAATATTTTGGCTCTTTTAATAAGCATAACTTTTCTTAAAAAATTCTTCTTTTTAAATTTATTAATATTTTAATTTCTTAATATAAATTTTATTTAAGATATATTCTCTTATAAAATACTTCTTATAATAAAACCATCAGTTAAATTTATACAATTAGTTTTAGTCTCTATTATTTTATAACTAATAAATTATAAATTTTATTAATAAATATTAATTGAATTTATTAATAAAACCCATTTATTGAATTAATATTAAATTTATTTATTAATTAACTGTTTGTCTTTTTTATTTCCATTTTGTATACTAAAAGTAAAGGAAAGGAAGTGGTTTGCTTGACATCTTACCGTAAAATAACAACAAAGGATATTGCTGATTATGCTGGTGTTTCACAATCAACTGTTTCTATGGTATTAAATAATAGACCAGACGTTTCTTTTTCTTATGAAACAAGAGAAAAGGTTCTTTACGCAGCAAAAGTTTTAGGATATGAAAAAAATAGTAAAAATAAATTATGCACTGAAAAAGTATTATCTAAACTTATTATAATAATGTGTCCTTCTCTTTCTAATTTATATTATACTATGCTTATACATTCAATTACTGAACAAGCAAACAAATGTGGATATTCTATATTTATAGCTCCTACAATGAGAAATTCTAAACTTGAAAAGCATTATTTAAATATGTATTCAGGATTTAAGGTAGCAGGAATTATTTATTTATATCAATCTACTTTAATATCTCAAATAAAGGAACTGTCTTCCTCAACTCCTATTGTTTTAATTAGCGATAAAAATGAAAGCCTCAATTTAGATTCTGTTGAGTTAAACAGTCATAAAACAGGATATATTATAGGAGAACATATCTTATCACTTGGACATAAAAAAGTGGCTTATGTTTCTACTCCATTACTTCAACATGAAATTCCTAGAATTCAAAGGCTTAATGGGTTGAAAAAAAGTTTTTTGGATCATAATGTTGATATTAATAATATTATAGTAAGAAATGAAGATTTGAAAAACGTTACCAAATATCCATTAGATAAAACTGAATACTTAACAGGTTACAATTTAACTAAACAATTATTAAATGAAAGAAAAGACATGACAGCTTTTATTGGTACTAATGATATGGTTGCTATTGGAATTATTGATGCTTTATCAGAAATGAAATATAAAATTCCAAATGATTTTTCAGTTTGTGGATTCGATAATACTTTATTGTCCTCCTTGCATAAAATATCCTTAACCACTATAGATCATGCTATAGAAGACAAAGGAGGGGAAGCTGTTAATATTATATTGAAAAAATTAAATAGTAAATCCTACTCAAATACACAAAATAGATCTTGTATTATGAGACTTGAATATGAACCTTTTTTAGTCCAAAGAAATAGTACTAGTATTGCACGAACTATAGATATTTCTTAAATAATCTTCCGCTACTCTAAAATTTTTAGCGGAAGATTAGCGGAAAGTACTACTTTTTTACACAACCTCAAAACTCATTTTCATATCTTTTGAAAAATTCATAATATGTACGCACATTTTCCAATTCTGTCCACTTTTTCACATCAACTGGATCTTCATCAAGATCATATATCTTTGCTCCACGCATAGCAAGCAGAAATGGCGAATGTGTTGATATAATAAATTGACATCCTAAAAATCGTGCAGAATCCTCAATAAATTTCATTAATTCCATCTGACGTTTTGGAGAAAGGCTATTTTCAGGTTCATCCAATATATATAGGCCATTTTCACCAATTTTTTCGATAAAATATCGAAATGCACTTTCTCCATTTGAATACTCTCTCACATTATCCATCAATTCATTTCTCACAAACCGTGATTGCGTTTTACTTCTAGCAGTATTCACTTTTTTTAGTTGCTCATAATCTGCTATAGATTTCATTTGGAAACGAGAATATTTCGCATCCAAATATTCTTCAAAAAGTTTTTCTCGTTTTTGGTCAATTCCTTCGTTGAGGTTACGGATATTCAACATATAATCAAATACATCATCACTTGTTATAATTCTGCTATTTTTAGGTATATCCTCTTTAAGCTGCATCTTACACATATTAATATAGTCCGAATAGAAATTAGATTTATTATAAATAGAATCTCGATTAACTTCTGTCTTTTCTGCTATCACATTTAATGCCGTTGATTTTCCTGAACCATTCCCACCATATAAAATGGTAACTGGCTCAAAATCAATTCTTTCAAAACCATGTTTTGATAGTATCTTAAATGGATAAAAGGAATCATAGCATGTTCTTTTTTCCTCTATTAAAAAATCAAATTCCATATCATCATTTGGAAATGTAAAAACATTTAAATAAACCATTATCATCTTCCTCATCATAACATTATATGGGTAATCTTCCTATAATATTATACTTAAAATACATGATACCATGCAAGTTAAACTCTAATGTATCAAAGTGAAAATAAGTTAAGAGGAGCCCTAAAATATATAAATTTTCTAATTTAATGTTATGTCATCAAGAACATAGCATTTCCGTAAATTAAAGCACATCCTTTACTCCCTTAACATATTATGCTATAAAGCCTGTGAAAGGAAAGAATAATATGTATAAGACAAATCCTTATTGTGTTAACACTCCAATGTATAGCTTATACTCTATGTGTAACTCATGTCCTTACTGCATTAATATAGCAATGTATAACTCGAACTTATCGAGGCAATTTACTAATTATGCAAATGATGAGGATAGAACTATAATAAATTTTATTTCAATATTAAATAGCAGAGGTTTTATTGTCCAGGAAGGAAGATTAAGCTATATAGATATACTAAAGCTGTGCAGTGAAGGCAAAGTTGACAATTGTTTAGGAAACAACGTAGGTGCTCCATATGCAGTTTGCTTGCTTCCACCAGCTCCCAACCAAGATCCCTCAGAAGGGCAGGCGCCTCCCATAGGATATAATCCTGATAACCCCAGTAACTATCCAGCCAATATAGACTATCTAACACCAGGATTTGCCTCTAAGCTGCGACCTGACGAGGCTATTGTATTAATTGGAATGACACCTCCTCCTGCATTATATTATAGTTTCCGAAGCTATCTAGGATTTGTTCCAAATAAACCAGAAAAAGACTACAGCGAGTATATTACAGCTGGTAATGATTATACTGGCTTTTATCATCTAATCTTTGCCAGTCTAGGTGATCAATTAAATAATTATAACCTGTGGACTGATAATACTCCCAAAGGAGCACCTGGAAATGCTTTTAACAGCTCTACAATTATCATTAGTACTGCTGACAGGAACATAAACAAACAAATCCGTAATTCTCTAAGTATAGCTGGATATAGCCAAGATATTATGAATGATGACAATATCCCTATTGAACTAGTTAACATGGGACTAGAAGCTAGAAAGGATACCTTCACATTTATGATGAGGATTGCATTATGGGCACAGCAAAATATAGGCAACCAATATCTTAATAATATCCATAAATTTATTAAGGTATTACGCATTACACCTAAAATTCCCCTTCCTAATCTAACTCCATGGCAGGTACCAACCCTTAAAATCAGGGAAACAGGTATTAGTGAATACCAGGTTGTTCCTAACTGCAGAAATGACTTTGACCACCTTCGAAATGAGATTATTAAAAAATATGGAGGTACAGAATACGATCATGTAGATCTGGATTTAACTATGGGGATTCCTGATAATTATAATGCTATATTGCGAGATATTAATGTTTATGGAGATAACAGAGATGCGGTGTATTTTAAAACAGAGAATTTTCAATTAACAAGTGATGATGATTTTGTGATAGTATATGGCATCAATCACGAACGAACGGGAAAATCAATATATTCCAATGCAAGTTTTTACGGGGCAGAGCTTTTTAATGGAGTTGCTGGAGCTTTCAGTACAGTTCAATTTCCAGATACCGCCTTAGAATTTTTCCCTGAAGGATATGAAAACGCTGGATACTATTATGCATATAAAATGGCAAGAAAAGCTGATGAAGACAATGTTGTTATCATACCTTACAGCACAGGAAATCCTCTAGGAAAGGCATACGGAGTAGATAATAATCAAGACGTTCTTATAACATTTAGAGTTTATCTGGATAAAACAGCTATGGTTGGACCATATATCTTTGATATTATCTGGGACCGCGTAATCCTTTTTACAAAAAAGAAAAAACCTTGAGTATAATAAAAACAATTAATTATGAATAATAACTACAAATAAATTAAAATCCCGAATTTTAAAATTCGGGATTCTAATCAAATTATCTAATTGTAAATATCATTAAATAATTCCATATTCTTTTAATAACTTTTCAATGTCTGTTCCTGCTACTTGTTTTAAAATTTTACGTTTAGCCATTGGTGGTAAATCAAGTTCTGGTTTTTCTCCATCTAATAAACATACACCTGCATTTAATAAATAACGGATATCATATCTTGAAGAAAATACCTCAGGAACTCCTTTTTCAACTCCAGTTAAAACATATACTGCTTCCATAGCTGTACGTCCTGAATATTCTATAGTAAATACAGTATCACGGCCTGGATCATCCAATGTTTCAGCAAATTGTCCAAGGAAAGCAAAGTTTACTGCATTCTTTGGTACAACATATGGACGATCTCCAGCTGCACGAGGCATAAATTGAGATGTTATAAATGGCATCATAACAGGAACTGCACTACATGATCCTGCTAATTCTTCAATTTTATCTGTAGGAACTCCTATATGATATAACCATTCTTCTGTGATTTCCTTACCAGTACAATCTCTCATAGGCTTTTTAATATAATCTCCAGGAACATCAGAGAATAAACCATATACCCAAACTAGAACATCTTTTTCTGGTTGTCCATAATATTGTTCTTGACGGTTTATTGTCCAACTCATCAACCATGAAGAGTCAAGTGCTGTAACTATTCCGCCTGTTACAGTACGTCCACCATATGGTGAACGTTTTGTAATTTTTTCAATGTACTCAGGAACACGTTCATCATGACAAGTCACTGTACAAGATTCCCAATTAGATTTTTCTGTATCTGTACAAAATTTATCTGGATTTCCAAATTCATCCGATTGGGCTGCTATGTTCCTCCATAACTTCCAGCACCCTTTTGGTTCTCTATTAAATGGTGCTGGAGTGTTGTCATCACCATATCCTGAACCTTCAGTCATAGAACCATTAGTGATAAATACTAAGTCGTTTTCTGTTAAATCAATAGAGATATCCTTTCCAGTTTTATCTGTTGCAGCTATTCTCTTTGCAACCTTTTTATCATCTGAAATTGAAAACTCAACGTTATCAACAGTAACTCCATATTCAAATTTAGCACCATGGTCTTCTAAATATTTAACCATAGGTTTTACAAATGAAGTGTATTGATCATGTCTTGAAAATTGTAAGGCAGAAAGATCTGGTAAACCTCCAACATGGTGGATGAAACGATTCATATATAATTTCATTTCTAAAGCACTATGCCAGTTCTCAAAAGCGAACATTGTTCTCCAATATGTCCAAAAATCAGTATTTAAAAGTTCTTCAGAAAGAACATCTTCGATAGATTTATTTTGAAGTTCTTCATCTGTTGTGCTTACGAAAGCAGCTAATTCTTTTGCCAAGTCTTGACCCAAATTAAATTTTCCATTGTCATAGCGCACACCTTGGTTTTTAGTAATACGACAATTGCTAAAGTTTGGATCATCGTAGTTTGTATAATAAAGATGATCTAACACAGTCATACTAGGATCTTCTGTAGATGGTAATGAACTAAACAAGCTCCATAAAACCTCAAAACACTGACCCATTTCACGTCCGCCACGTGCTACATAATTCATATTTTGACGAACCTCTCCGTCTAAAGATCCACCAGGAATGTCCAATTGTTCTAAGAAGGTAATCTTGCTGCCATCCATGTGAGCATCACGAATTAAAAAACAACCAGCAGCTAAAGCTGCAATTCCAGTACCTATTAAATAAGCTTTTTTATCCTCAATTCCTTTAGGTTTCCTTGCATTTACTAAAGCATGATAAGTTCCATGTGTAAGTGTAAGTCTATCATCATGTGTTTTTAATTTCATTGTTATTCCCCTCCCTTGATTTTGTGAATACTTATTATCTGTAAGATCTCTATAAATCTATAATATAGTTTTTTTGTGTCTTTTTCATTAGATAAACAAACTGCGGTGCTCGAAATTTGAACACCGCAGTTTATTTATCTAATTTTTAGGCATTTATATCAAAATGTCTGAAAAAAAGGAATCTCCTATTGCTTTTTACTAGACATGATTTAAATCAGCACTTCGCTTAAGGGACAATTCGATGTTTCCATTGAAGAGCTGTCCAATTCGTCTAACGATAGTATCAGGGTCCTCCTTCATTCCAGTAGCAATCCAGTGTAGTACCATTTCAGTGAGGGCACACTGATAAAAGGAAGCAATCAGTTTTCTATCTCCCAAAGAAGCTGAGATACCATCGCTCACTTTTTCAATATACCGAATCATCACATTTCCTGATACATTATATATATAATTCACTAGTTCTTCTCTCTGCATGGAATTATATATATGATAAATAGCTGTTTTGTTTTCTAAAGCAAATCTGGCAGCTACAATAAAACTCTCCTCCCAGGAAAGTGTATCATTATATTCATCAATTACTGTCTGAAGTTCTGTTTGAAATATCTCTGACAAAAGTGCATATATGTCTGTGTAGTAATAATAAAAAGTATTTCTATTTATCTCACATGCTGTAGCAATATCTTTAACTGTTATCTTGCTAAGTGGATGCTCATTCAGCATCTTTATAAATACCTGACGAATCATTTTTCTGGTATATTGCTGAGCCAACTTGCCACCCCCTTTAATGCTTTATCTATATTCAAAATTATAACACAGGGTAAGTTATTTTTAAATAATCCATCATCATATGATTTATTATAATTCTCAGCCCTTTATAAAACAGCTGTTATCTAATCTGTCGACATACCCAATAATCAACAATTTCTTAATATCAAATTTTTTAATTATTCAGTAGGAAGTTTCGAAAGCATTTCTGCCACATTAAAATACATTTGTTCAATTCCGTTTCGATCATATTTCATTCCACAAACCTCAATATGGTCTGTATTATCCAATTCACCAAGATAATTCCATGTACCCTTCACGGCAGTCTTGCCATAATCAACTATTGGGTCTGCTGAACCGACCTTAGGGCCTGTGGCTGATATCACACTTACAACTCCGTCATTTCTCCACCAGCTTTTATCTATAGGAACTTCACCACTCTTATTGTTTGTATACATACCCATAAATATCGAACTTTTTGCAAGAATCGGATTCATATTTTTATTTGGCACTTGAAAATGAGTCAATTTATCTTCATGAGTATTTACACATGCAATTGAAAAATAGTTGATATCACTTTGTGCCTTAACATAGGAATTAAATTCCCGAGCTCCTTCTGGTGACAAATCCCAGACACTTAAATCCTTGGTTTCTTTCCAGATTTCACTGTTAATTACTTTATTGCTGTAGTCTAAACAGGATTCGCCAGGGTTTCTTCTAAGTCCCCACTGATCTAATTGAAAATCGTAACTTAGATCACCCAAATCAACATTCCTTCCTTTTATTGCAGCAATAGCCGCAACAAATTGATGTGTGAGAGGCTCAATACCACATTTTATATGTGCTTCTTGACTTCCGTCATGTGGAGTAGCAATAGATGTAATACTGAACACCCATGATTTGCCGCCAATAAAAAGAGGATTAATGCTTCCGTCTGTGGTAAATGCTAATTCATCAGTATCTCCATTTTCTAAAAGCTGTGCAAATAGGCGAATTGTCTGTCCTCCCATACTGTGCCCAATTAGGTGAACCTTCTGAATATTACCAGATGAATCTTTTGTTCCAATTTGTTTGTAAACGCCTGGATAATCCCGTCCGTATCTTGCATGTCCATATTTTTTAGAATGTGATTCACCGTAATCAACTGTGCCTCCAGTAATATATGCATACAGCTCACATGCCCTATCCCAGTTACTTGAAACAGGTCCGATAGATGGAGAATATACAGTATAACCCTTCTCAGTAAGCTTTTGAGTCAAACTTTCTTGACCTCCCCAGTAATAGAGACCGGCTGCTTCATTGCTTCCCCAGCCAAAGCATCCATGTACCATAAATATAGGATAATCATTTCCAACTACCATAGCATCACTATTATCAGCAGCTTTTACAGTAGAAATTGAAGTGAAACCAAAAACTGTACAGATGATAAGTATAGATGTCATAATCCTTTTAAAATAAGATGTTTTCATACCCATGCTCCTTTTCATTATAAATTCCCTAGTCAACAGTCAGACTATAGAACCTATTTTATTTTGATTACGATAATAGTAACTTTCAATTGGAGTATCCTAACGCTAATTATTCTTAACAGGACATTAGAGAAAGTTAGTTCTTTTATTCTTTGCAGATCATTAATTCTATTATTGCGAAAGCTTGTCCCACTGACTTAAATTCAGATATTTTATCTTTAATGGTAGCTCACATTAAGGCATTTTCGTTGGATAAAAGCTGATTATATGATGCTTTAGTCAGTATTTTGCTTAGGATATTCCTTTTCTAATTCCTCCACTCTTTCTATAGAAAGGTAGTGATAGCATGAAGAAATCAGGTGACTTATCTATCTTACTTATATGAGTTGACGTTTCTGCCCGTGAAAATGTTGTCTGAGTTTTAAACTGTGATCAGGAAAAACTTCTTTAATTTGCTGTCCCCAATGCTCAACTTGACGGTGATGAAATTACTGATAAACTTTCCGTCTTTTTGTTTGATAGCACTAAAATTCACCTCCTTTTAACTAGCTTTCTTTCTGCTAGTGCTTTATTAGCTCCATATAATACTTATATTTATTACCTAAATCCCAAATGACTATTAACTACTAAAAATCATTTATCTGCATATTAAAAAATAGCCTATGATTTTGTTTGTACAGGCTGTAATTATATGCAAGTTATGATGTGGTTTACAGTATTTTATTAGTGGAGTTAATGTCTTCTTTATAGCATACTGTTATATCACAATCAATCTTATGAAGTTACTATGGCAAGTCTAAAATCCCAAATAACTAGCAAAATCTTCCTTTCTTTAATTATTGCATAATTTTCCTATTTCTCAAATTTTAATAAAGGTGAAAGTTCCTCATTTTTTCGTTGTATACTCATCACTATTCCCTTGATTTTTTACACAAAAATAGTTGTCATTTCTAAACATCCAGGCATAAAAAAGAGATACCATTTTCACAGTATCTCATAACTTTTAATTTTATTCTATTGTATCTTCACATTCCATATCAACAACCACAAAAATATTAATATTTTTTTCAACTGTTTATTGCCAATTTTATCCCCTTCATTTTTAAAAATAAAATGATTGAAGATTTCATTATTTTTATGTGGTATTGAAAATGTACTTTTCATTATTCTAAAAAATCAACTCTCCTACTTTATAGCCATCAGGCAATTCTTCTTCGCTTAAAAATTTGAAATTGTCATCACGTAGTATTGGTAAAAATACTTCATATGGAATCCTAGAAAACTCACAGGCATAATTACTAGCTCCAAACCACTTACCCTCTTTGCTACTCAAATTCAAATCTCTAGCAAATTTTGTATGATTTGAGCAATCATGAACTGCTAAATCCCACTTTTCTTCATCAGCTATTTTCATGAATTTCAGAGTTAATTCCCTGCTCCAAATTGGAGAAATATAACCATGTCTGGAAATATACATGTTTTCCCCATAATAATTGTCTATGTTATTCTCATTTAAATGTAATTCTGCACAATTAATAAAATCAAGTTTTGTATCTAAGATTGCTTGCTTTTTCTTAAAAAATGCTTCAAAGAACTCAGGAGTCATTGGAGTTTCAATACCTACATTTTTAATATATTTTTTTGCTATTCCAATATTTTCAATAACTTTATCTGAACAATTAGAGGCACCTAGATTGAAACGTATCTCATCAAGACCGGCTTCACCTAATGCTTTCAATGTCTCTGACCTAGCTAAAATACCATTTGTATATAAATGTTGATGAATTTTAGCAGCATTAAATTTCTTTATAACCGAATAGTACTTTTCAATTTCCATAAATGGCTCTAAATAAACGTATGAAATGCCAGTAGGTTTTTTATGGATGGAAAGAAGTAAATCAATATCCTTCTCATAAAATTTTGTGCCTCCAATTTCCCACATGCCTTCACCAATTGGGGGGATATCTTCTATTTCCCCATAATTATAACAGAACTTACACTCTATGTTACATTTATTCGTTTTCCTAATTGCACTCAAACCAGTTCCCAGCAAACAAGAACGACATCCTTTGGCGAATTTGCTTTCATTTCCTACAAAAAAAGTTCTATTCTCCAAAGTTTTCAATCCTTTAATCTCTGACATTAACATATCATTTCTATCATCGATTGCTTCCTCAATTTGTTCAAAGGTAGCATAAATGATTTCTTGTTGTTTTGTCATAACTTCCTGATCCTCTGGCAATATGGAAAAAAATTCAAACCACATCAATGCATCTTTTTTTGAAATTTTCATAATATATCCTCCTCTAAATTAATCTTCCCAAAGATTCAATCCATATGTTCTCACATACAAAAACCCTCGAATGTGTATACATACACCCAAGGGCTTCAAATCATTCATATTACTAACTTTTAGCTATATGTGTTTCTTTTTAAGCCTCACCACTGTCTTCATATATGTGTAGGCAAGCTGCAAACCGCCATTTATCAATAATCTTATTTAAATTATTATATACTTCTATCTAATTTTTGTCTATATATGCTTATCAGTCAATCACGATAAACGCATATAAAATTTTAGGTCGTAGCCCTTTTATTTTAATCTATTATCAATTATAATTTTCAATGTAAATCAAAAGCAAAGGGGAAGATCTTTATAAAGAAACTTAGCTGTGCCTTAGATAAAAAATATTTAGAGAAAGTTATTTTTAATCCTGTACAAAATATTATCTTTATTTACTTATATATCTTTTCCTATCAATAATATTAAGTAATGTATATGCAATACAACAAACGCCATCATTAAAACTATAAATTCTTTCATCCTTTTCACTCATTATTTCATCATTAACAAATTTATTGTATTTTTCATCTAATTTTTTTATAATCTCATTAGACTTTGTAATATTCTTCCTTAACCACTTTCTCGCAACTTTTTTATCATTAATATCTGTATCTTTAAGAAATTTTTGAAATTTATCAATTAAATCTTTATGTCCTTCATTATGAACAAGCATCCATTTACTATTTAGGCAATTTTCTTGTTTTAACTCTTCACTTTCTTCTCTATATATAACATCAAGTCGTCTACATTGTTCAATTATAAATTTGTTATTCATCCAGTTATCATCCCTTCTATTAATTTACTATTTTGATTTTAAAATAAAAGCTCCTGAGTATAAATAAATACCTCAAGAGCTATAATAACTATAATAATTTCTTTTTTACCTGTTTTCTAATCCAAGTTATATCAATATTCTAATCTATGCTAACTCGTAATCAGCAAATTGCACAACATTTCCTTTAGAATCAATGTAGGATAATGATAGCCAATCAAATCCATTTACTTTTACATCTGCCCATGACATTTTTCTTCCATCCAACAAAACAACATTTTCTTCATGGTCAAAATCATAATCTTCTTTTTCATCGTCAAAATCAATATTATATCCTAACTCTAAAATAAGTTTTGATGCACTAATTTCATATTGCTTCAATGGTCTATTTTCAATTTGCCCAACAGAATATTCATTGCAAAACATATTATCATCTTTCTAAACTCTTTTTCTTCATACTCTTTTGTAAATCCATTTAAGTGGGTTGGTATTTTCATGATTGGTCTCCTTATAATAAATTTGTTCACGGTAATTTCACAACTTAATATCAGTTTGTAAGCTAATAATCTCATTATCACAATATAGACATTTCAATAATATTTATGTGCTATGACTAAAGTATGGATTATCTCTCAACAGTTTTTTCAATTTGGGATTGGTCTCCTCAATATATTCTTCGTCGTGATTAAACATAGTACAATAGAATCCATCTGCTTTAGATAGTTTTGAAAAGACAGATAACTTTGTAACAGCATCTGCGGCCTTAGCAACAGTATCCAACACCTTTTCTTCTTCTTTATCATCCAATGGTATATCTACCAAGCTGCTACTGGCAAAATCCTCATACTCCCAATAAGCAGGAGAAGCCCCGTTCACACAATCACCAGTATCAGCTGATAGTGAAAGGTATCCATGACCAGGATAGCATATGAAACCCATTACCGTAATTTTCTTATCTTCGTTTTGTTCCGTAAAATCTAAAACGGCTTCTTCCATTTCATTCAAAAGCCTTTGTTCCAACTTTTTATAGTTAATTTTATCAGTGGTGTAAACCACTTCTGTACCACCACTGTCCCAGCTTCGAATAATTTTTTGCAGAATACCATTCGGTTTATAAAAAAAACTAAAATTAATTCCAATCTCTGTTGTGTCCTGTTTTATTTGGGATACAATTTTCATAAGGCAGGCGTTTTCATAATAATATTCTCTGTATGCCTCACTCTCATCACTACAGAAATAAACTTCCGTAGGACCTTGCTCCCCTAACAAATAAACTGTAACATTGTAGAGCGTATCGGCAGCCCAATACATTGTTTCTATTCTATCCTCATGGTAGAAATACATGGTTACATAGTGAAAATGCCCCAAAAACTCACTCATTTCCTCCACGAGAATAATATGCCCTTGCTCGTCAAAGGAATATCGGTAGCAATTATTCTTACATATTGGCTCGTCAATCTTTTTTCCTTTTACCTTATATCCATACAGTTCATTTTCATATGGAAGTACATTATACAACACACCTTTGCTGATAACAGTATGCACACATTTTGACTGGACATCTGCCATTATTTTTGAGAAATTTTTTTTCGCGACTTTATATTTCAGTTTGACATCATTTACTATTTTGCCATCCATTGAATTGCTCCCTCCTTGTACATTATGTAGATTCGCCTGTGGTTATTTTTAGAGCAGTCCTCAAACTATAAACTACACATACTCTTTGAATATTGTATAAACTCCTTGTAGCTAATCCTTTGTAAACCATTTATAGTCAAATGCTCATAATCTATAAAAACTACAAACTACCACAAGGGATTTTAGATATCAGATATAACTGTATCAGCTTATCTAGCCAAGGTGTTGTGATACCAAGTTGTAAGCTATCAAAAATCAGCCCAAAATCATCAGATATGTATGCGGCTAAATCACTATTATGAGATAAATCATACACTTGCAGAAATACTTTTCTCCTATATTCCTCACAGGAATATCTTGTTGTTTCTGAGTATTCTTTTTTTAATTTCATCTGCTCAATATAGTTATAAAGATTTATCCATTTAGAGTCAAAGAGTTCACAATCACGCAAATCCAATATGGAATCACAATTAATGCTATCAAACATTTCTTTTGTCAATTTTTCATACAATTCACACAGCATCAGTTCACCTCCATACATCTATACAAATTTACCATTAAAAACAAAATTCCCTACATCATTCTTGTAAGAATCTAAATTCTCCCAAGCTTTAAGATAAAAATGTACCATTCCTTCTCCAACATATAGAATTTCACCATTTCTAATAATCCGAGACATTCCATGTTCGGAGTCCCAATCACAATTGAAGTCGATGGTATATGCTATATCATTACTTTTAGGATTCTCAATATACATACAAAATGGCTCTATGTAATACAAAATCTCCTCAAGATCTTTTAGTTTGGGTGGTTTTTCACCAAAATACTCACAATAACTATAAAAATGTTTCAATAAATATTCATTGCATTTAGTAATTTACTTACTGCCACAACATCTGAATCAACTAAATCTCCATGCTTTTGATTAATCATTTTTTGCAGCTTATCTCTTAATATTTCTATATCCTTTAATAAACCTTGCAATTCATTCATAAAACACCTCCTAACATAAGTTTCACCTACCAAGGTGTTTTAATTCTAAATAAATTAATTAGCAATAATATACCATACAGGATACCTTCAAAAATTATTGTTAAAAAAACACTTAAAGCAAAGGACATAATTATATTTCTTGTCATACTTAATTGAAAAACCAATAACAAAAGCATATTGATTTTAAATATATTGCTTTTCAAAACCCATATTATTGAAACCATTAATAATTCCTTAAATCCTACAGAATATTGAACTAAATCTGACTTATACTTTATAAAATAATATCTACTGCTAAAATAATTTAAAACGTATAAAACAAATAAAAATATAGTAAGTATAAGCCACCCTTTTAAAGTTATTTTATCCTCTGCTTTATTAATAAAAGTAAAAATTATCAATAATATTAAAATAGGAGTATATACATAGCTTAAGTATGTAGTATTTTTAATTTCTCTTTCCTTTTTTAATTTAAATAATTTATATAATGATTCTATTCTTATATTCATTCTACATCCCCTCCATAAATTGAGGCAGGTCATTTAATTTTTTATTGAATAAGATAACAGAATAAATATATAAAGCCATGATTGGTATGATCCAAAGCAAATTTATATAAGAAGTGATTAAACTTAATATTCCAGTAAACAAAAAAATCAATATATTAACTAATATTCCCCTATTATTGAAGCTATCACTAAAATGAATTGAGACTTTCCAAATATCAAATTGCATCCCTTTAGAATTTTTATAGATAAAAAAATTTCCTATGGAAATCGCTGCAAAAGAGACAATTATAATGTTTATTACATATTCCTTAGATATACCATAACTAAAAACATATGGAAATGACATTAATATTATTTTTATAAAATTATTTACTAAACAAAATATATTTGATACTAACAATAACTTAATCTTTTTTATGGGTGTTATAATTAAATATCTTATATCTTTTTTTCTTTCATCCCATAGCATAAACGAACCGCTGTAACATATATCAGAATGGATTAAGGGAAGAACTATTATAATCATAAAAATTCTATTTCTTAATTGTATATTAACACCCTTTAAGGTATTAAATATAAGCAGTCCTAAAATCAAATTTACTATAAATATTATATATTTTTTATCTCTTATTACAAATAACATATAATATTTTACTAAACTACTCATTAACTTTCCTCCATGACAACATATAATCTTCCTCTTTTTTAGTTTGTACTATCTTTAAAAATAACTCTTCAAGAGAACAATCTTTATATTTTTCATAAAGCTTAACTTTTTCACCACAATATTTTATTTTTCCTTTATGAATTATAGTAATATGTGTACATATATCCTCTAATAACAAAATATCATGAGAACTTATAAATATGGTTACACCCGTTTGAACTAAATATTTTAGTACCTTTTTTAAATCTATTCTTCCTACTGCATCTACTCCTTCTAAAGGTTCATCCAATATTATTAGTAGAGGATCATGTATTAATGCTGCACCAATATATGCTTTTTTTTTCATTCCTTTTGAAAATTCTCTTAATAACTTTTTTCTATGCTCTCTAAGATCTAATAAATTTAGAAGTTCCTCACTTCTCTCTTTAATTATATTTTTAGGTGTTTTGTACAAGCTTCCTATTATGTCCCAAAATTCTTCTACCTTTAAATGAGAAAATATCTCCCCTTCATCTCCAACATAAGCAATCTTTAATTTATCCTCATTATTCAACTTTTCCATTGGTTTTCCAAATATTTCAACTTCTCCACAAGAACTTTTACTAAGTGATGAAAGTATATTTATTAATGTAGTTTTTCCAGCACCATTTTCTCCTATAAATCCATTTAGACTTCCCGACTCTACAGTTATATTTACATTTTTCAAAGCTTCAAAACCGTTTTTATAAATCTTATTTAGATTTCTCGTTTTTATAACTATATCGCTCATACTTATCACCTTTAAAGTTCTTCTATTAATCTACACAAAATCTTATCTATTGAAAGAAGCTCATCTCCTTTGCAAAGATCTGATGTAGACATAATTGATATAGTTCCTTTGTTATAAGAAAAAGTAGCTATGCTTCCTTCACATATGCTTCTTAAACTAGTATCATCAAAAACTTTTTCAAATATATCCTGCGATGAAGCTTTAATTTTATAAACATCATTAATTTTATGATTTAAATTCACCTCTTTTCCTCCTATCATTATGGCTTTAAATATACTAAAAATGGAGTTTAAAACATTCCCTTTTTTAACAATTAAAAATTTAAATTGTTTAGTTGGTATTAGTTTTACTTTTACAAAAGAAGTCCTCTGCAATGCTTCAACATATATTTTATAATTTATTTGTGCACCTTTAAAATTCTTTTCTATTGTAGCTGCTGTTGTTCCTTTTATAACTCCAATACCCTGTTTGTAATTTCCTTCTATCTCCTGCGCATATTTTTTCCAATTTTCTCTTATAACATCTAAATCTAGCATTTACATCCCTCCATTAATTAAATTGTAATACTTTTATAAAAATAGTACCCATATTTAACTATTCTTTCAATAGAAAGTACCTATACTGTAAGATTCGGTACATAAAAAGAAGATAGCTTTATTGCTACCTTCTTTTTATGTATTCTAAAATATAATTTTAAATATTATCATGCTATCTTCAAAATCCAACTCAATTTTGCCATTGTTCTTTTCTACAATATCTTTAACATTATTTAAACCATATCCTCTACCGCTGCCTTTGCTTGAGTACCCTTCATCAAATATCCTGGAAATGTTTTTCAGTTCAC
This sequence comes from Clostridium lundense DSM 17049, assembly GCF_000619945.1. Lineage (GTDB taxonomy): Bacteria > Bacillota > Clostridia > Clostridiales > Clostridiaceae > Clostridium_AO > Clostridium_AO lundense. The sequence goes on from NZ_JHVC01000015.1 coordinate 71,812, forward strand.
TTTTATTAATATTATTTTTCACAATAATATTACCTTTTCCATTTTCATTATAAATTTTAAGCACAACATTTCTTTTTTCTGCATTCATTACCGCTTCAAAAGCATTATTAAGAAGATTATTTAAAACCACAGACATTTCTTGGTCATTTAATATATTTTCTATAACATTATTTTTAATGTCAAAATTAAAGCTTATATCTTTCCTTTTACTTTCCTCAATGTTTGTATATACTATACCTTTTATAATTAATGAATTTATATAGGCAAGTTCTTCTATCTTCTTCACAGATTTATTTACTTCATTTACATAAATATTAAATTTAACTTTTAACTCTTCATCATCGCTTACATCAATCATCCCTTTTATTGTATTAAGATGATTTTTAAATTCATGCTGCTTTTTTCTTATTTCTTGTGTTAAGGACGTTACCATAGAATCGTATTTTTTTTGTTCTTCTAAGCCTTTGCTTTCTTCAATAATTTTACACATGTAGCTATAACCATAAAGCTGAAGCAAAAATATAATATAAAACACAACCACAATAATATCCAAGTTATCAACTATAACGCTGTACTTTTTCTGCAAAAATACTTTGAAAAGCACAAAAAGTATGAAAAGACTGCTTCCTATAAAAAAATTTAATTTTTCATCCAAAATTTTAAATTTGAGCTTGTCTTTAAAAAATATTAATAAAACAGTTGAAATAAGCATTGTTATAATGCTTACAATAATCAAAATTTCTTCTTCATTTCTAAAACTAAAAAATACACCATTAAATCTATGAGTCAAAAGAATTTCAAATACATTCATAGGTATATATACAATTGAAAATTGCATTAATGATTTTTCTAAATCATTTTTATATATTAACTTAATCATTAAAATTACAAAAATATATGATAAAATAAATATATATTTCATTTTCATACATATTACTGTTATTATAGAAGATAACACCACAAATAAAACACTATTTATATATGAAATCTTAATTTGTAAAAATAAATTTTCATAAATCAGTAAAAAAATACTCCAATTAACTAAAGCTGCAAACAGTACTAATAATACTTCAATCATATCAACACCCTTTTAACTTTTCTTCAAAACACTCTTTGTACTTATATCCAACTAAAGCTTTTTCATCATAATGCTTAAAATATATTTCACTTACTCTACTATCAATCCTGGCTGTTTTTAATATGTTATCAATATTAACTATAAAAGACTTATGCGCTTGTATAAAAGATGGATGATTTATCTCTTCTAATACCTTCTTAAGGGACATCTTTGTAACTATATATTTTCCATTTTTAGTATGAAAACAACTATTTCGTCCGCACATTTCAACAAAATATATATCTTCTATATCTAATTTAAGATATATACCATTTTTTAAACGCAACTGTATCTTTTTAGCTTCATTTTTTTCTTCTTTTACTCTTTCATGATTTATGATCTTTTCTGTTAAATTTAAAATATCTTCTTCACAATAAGGTTTAATTATAAAATCATAGCAATGAGTTTCTTTAAAAGCCATGGTTATGTATTGTTCTTGCGTAGTGATAAATATAACCCATGAAAATTCATACTGCTTATATAATCTTATTTCTTTAACAAAATCTATTCCCGATTCTTTATGAAGCATTATATCTATAAGAAATAAATCTATTTTTTCATTTTTACAAATTTCTAAAGCATCTTTTTTGAATTCCACATCAAAAACTTGAGCATCTCTTATTTTTGATGTAATACTTTTCAGCTTTTTCCTTTGAAATTCATCATCTTCCAAAATTAAAATTTTCATTTACTACCATCCTTACCTTATTAGAAGTTTTTAATTCTAAACAAACAAATTTTCAAAATCTTACTGTGTCATTTTTATCATAACATTATCTTCATTAATTACATTACTCAACTTTCGCAGGACAAAAGACTAACTTCTCTTTACTTCAATAGGGGTAACTTCTGCATCTAAATATCTTATAGGTGCTAGTAATTCATTATATTGTTTTTTCTAATTTATTATATATAAGATTTTTAAATTTCATATATTATTACTCATACAAAAATATATTAATATCATCACACATTATAGCATATTTTAGTAATATACGCATTTTTATGATAATAGAAAGCCCTCAAGTGCACCACCAACACTCAAGGGCTCTCTCCAACTATATTTTATTTTTCCCTGTTTCCCAATTCCATATCAAGAAATATATACTAATTTTACCATTTCCTAACCTAAATACTATAATTTCTTCATAATACAAAGTTATAATTTTCATTACTATACCTATCTGTAAATGTATATTTTTTATTATTAAACTTTTCTAAGCTATCACCTATTTTTAAATCATCTATATAAACTTTACTTAAATCAGTAGATTTTACAGTATACTTCCCAAAAGTTTTTATAAAGCCTGTATAATTAAATCCTAATATTATTACTAATAACAAAGTTGAAACTATAGGATATATTACTTTTAAACTACTATGCTTCTTAGATTCAACTAATTTTACACTTTCCATTACCATAATTATACATGATATAAACAAAACTACATATTTAAAATACATAGGTAAGTTAATTTCTAAAAAATCATATATACTAAATACTGCTGTTAACACTCCATATATTATTAAAAGTTTGAATAAATTTTTATCACTTTTTTTATCATGAATCTTATTATTATTATAATTATCTCCATTTATTTTCTTTAACTCTTTATTCATTTCTTTTATCTTATATCTATAAAATAAATATTGTACATTCCAAATGGTCAAATATACCTTGCGTGGCTCAGTACAGCCTCCTGATGAAGCGCCCCAGCCTTCAAGGATAGCCTGTAAAACCTGACATCATAAACTTAATGAAACTTGATTTAACATTTTTGTTTATCAGGTTTTCTTATTTATATATACGTATTAGAATAAAATTAGAGATGCTTGTATGTCTAATAGCTATGTTAGTAGATTTAAGAAAATGTTTAACCCTATTAATTCGGATACTATGAAAACAAATGCTCATCTAGATAAGCATTTGTTTAGATTAACTTCACGACGTTGCCGACGCTTGGTTCGTTGCGCAAGGCGTGTTTGTAGTACGCATTAAACTCACAACAGGTCTGCCATTCAAGGCGTTCAGAGTTCATGTTCTTCCCCCCTTTCGGTGACCCTCCACGACAGGATTAGAAATATGCCAAAGAGAAACAGAAACTTTAGGTTTATAAATGCTGATATGTCTTTTTCCCTATATAACCTACCACAAATATCAAAAAAGCAGTTGCAAACATTATCATCGAAAGATCATTTATAAATTCTTCATACAAATATCCATAGAGGAAAATGCCTATTGGTAAAGTTGCATTGACTACCACTGAATAAAAGGACATGACACGCCCTAACATACCATTCGGCACATTCTGCTGAATTGCAGACATAATGAATATTCCCGCTATGCTTGCACAGATAAAAATCACAATTCCAATAATCACAAAGATAATATATGTCATGTTTGTAGAAAGGTTTAATATGACAGCGATACCAAATACCACGATTGCTACCCCCATAATCAAAAACAGTTGATAAATTTTACTTGCTTTGAATTTATCTGCAATCAGTTCAGCTATTACACCACCCATTAGTCCGGCAGCTCCCATAAAAGCCTGTGATAGTCCATTTAATACGGAGTTTAATTCAAGCACTATCCGTATGATAAATGGCGCACCTGTTGTAATCAAGGGCTGTATCATGAAAACAAAAGCAGCATTTAGCAGAATAGCCTTAAATACATAAGTTTGTTCAGTTGTAAGAAAACGGATACCCTCAAATAAATCTTTTTTTGCCATTTGTAGAGAATTGCCCGCCTGTTGTGTACTCACTTTTGGTATTTTAATAAAGGTTTCAAGTATTGCAGCAAGGAAAAAACATACCGCGCAACTAAATAAAATCATCTGAACTCCTGACAGATTATCTTTACCAGTAATACCATAGAATAGTCCTGCTAACAAAGGTCCCGCAAGATTGGCAATCATATTAACTTGACTTACAATAGCATTAGATTTGACAAAACTGTCCTTCTGCTGAATAAGCGGGACACTTGATTGCACAACAGGCGTTTCAAAAGACGATATGACAGATAAAACTACCATGATAATCGTTATATAAATAAGCTCATTGGGTAATGACAACGAAACTGCTAATAGGATTGCCATGACGCAATACATACCGTCCAAAACAACCATAAGATTTCGTTTATTCTTTCGGTCGGCTAAAATACCACCAACTGGTGACAAAAAGACAGGGGGTAAATAACTTATTGCCGTGATAGTGCCAAACAATGCAGCAGAACCTGTCAAGTCAAGGATCAATAATGAAACTGTAAATTTTAGCAGTACAGTCCCAAACATGGAAGAAGCCTGTCCGATTATTAGCAAGATAAAATTTCGATTAAATATTTTTGTTTTCATAGTCCACCCTCTCACTTTTGTATATATCCATTATACAAATTAAAGCCTGACACATACTGTCAAGCTTTACAAAAAAATTATAAAAATTAACTATTTAATTGTACTTACCATTACAGCAATATCTTCGGAAGCCATTTTAAACTTTGATTTTTCAATCAAGATATTACCGCCTGTCATAATATAAGATGGCATAACCCTAATGTTTCCATAATAAACTTCACTATTTCGTAGCTTATATGTTGAAACAGCAGGAACAGCATTTTTCTTTGTTGCTTTCTTCGTTATTATGTTGAACGCCTTTTTTGCCACGTCCCCCATGAGCATAATAACCTTGACGTTTGGAAATAACGCAAGTTCCTTTTCCAAATAAGGCAAACTGCTTTCAATGCTGCTCTTTTCAATCGTATATTCTGATTTAGGTGTTTTAACAGCATTAGTAATATAGATACCCATTTGCAGTATATCTTGTATTGTCGAAACTTGAAATCCTGCTTTTTGAAAGAGTAGAATAGTCGTCTTCAAATAATCTGCGTCGGGCTGTCCATAGAAGTCTTGAGAGGGGTCGGAGGGAACCACCTCATTTATCATAATGGCTTTAACGCTTAATGAGTCAATCTCTAAATCATTTAACTGTAAATTTTCCATAACTCCAACTGCTTTTTCTAATTCTTCTCTAATATTCATTTTGTCATACTCCTTTGTAATGTTCTAATGCAGCTCTATATTTTTCTATTATCTTTTTCCGAATAGACTGCGGACGAACGATTGTTACTTTATCACCAAAAGACATAAGAAAATCATATAGCCAATCGTTTTCGGGTAAAGTAAAATTTACGGTATAACCGTTTTTATGCTTAATGATTGCACTATCATCTAATGTATCATACAGTCTATACCCAACCTCTAAAGGAAAGTTTAATTCCAAATCAATTATAGTCCCTATATCTCGCGGTTGCGGAAAAATTATGTGTTCTTCTTTAGGTCCGTCCTCAAAATATATTTCTGTTAGGGTCAAGTCTTTTATACGGGTAAGCCGGAATAATCTATAATCGTCATGTAAAAGACAAAAGGCATAAAGATACCACGATTTATCCTTATAAGCTAACTTTTGTGGTAGAGCTTCGTGTTTTTGATTAGTGCCGGAAGAATTGAAATACTCAAAGCTGATTTTCCGTCTTTCAAGGATAGCGTGCTTTAATTGATTAAACAGCAAGTTTTCATTTTCAGCTATGCTTCCCCAACGTGAAAAGTCAACATCAATCCAATCCGTAAGTCCTATTTGAAAGATTGCACCAAGTTTTCTCAAAATGTCATCAATTTCGGGGTATTGTACAGCTGAAAGACTTTGTAGGCCTGATAGTATTTCCTGCTTTTCTTTGTCCGAGAAAAAGGATTTATCAAGAACATAACCATCAAGAAACTGTATGCCGCCATTTCTTCCTGTCGTAGTGTAAATTGGAATACCTGCGCTGCTAATCGCGTCAACATCTCGATAGATTGTTCTAACAGATACTTCAAATTTTTCTGCTAATTCGGGGGCGGTAGTACGCCCTTTATCCAATAGGTAATATAAAATTCTGAACAATCTGCTTTCTTGCAACCAATCACCGTTACCAAAACTCTATAAAACTCTCTAAGAAGATTATATAAGTTTATAGTTTTGTTTATTTCCTACTTCATAATGTTCGATTTTGCCAAAGCTACTTTCGTTTGTATAACACTCCATAGGCTTTGTTACCTAATAAGGTAATGGGTTATAACGATTACCCAATTTAGCAAATCTTTTAAGTGATTATACTAAACCATAGTTTGCAAGGTTATATGAAGCATTTTTATCTCTATCACAAATAAAACCACAACTACATTTATAAGTTCTATTTGAAAGTTTTAAATCTTTGTTGATAGTACCACAATGGCTGCAAGTTTTACTTGAAGGATAAAATGTAGGTACTTGAACAAATTTAATACCATACTTTTCACATTTATATTTTATTTGATTAAGAAATATATTAAATCCTTGCTCTGCTATTGCCTTTGATAAGTGTTTATTCTTCATCATATTAGATACTTTTAAATCCTCCATAACTATCCTATATGGTTTGGCTTTCACCATTTTGGAAGTAGTTTGGTGTATATGATTTAATCTAATATTTTTAAGTTTACTATGAAGTTTTTCAATCTTCTTTTCAAGTTTTGCAATGTTCTTAGTTTTTTGGTAACTCTCTCCTTTCTTATTCATAATATATTTTCTTGAACATTGTCTTTGAAGCCTTTTTAACTTTTTACTTAGTTTTTTAACTTTGTTACAGTAGTTAAATCAATGTCATAATCCACCTTACATTTAACTTTACCTATCTTTTCAAGATTAACAAAGTTATCCTTAAAATAAACTTTGTCATATCTGCTGTAAAATCTAGGTTCTGATTTTTTCTTGCTTTTAAATTTAGGAAAGCCACTGCCATTAAAGAAATTATTATATGCTTTATCTAAATCTCTAATGCTCTCTTTAAGCGTTGCATGAGATACTTCATATAACCACTCATAACCTGCGGTGTTCTTTAAAACAGTTAATTGTTTACCTAATTCTGTAATTGATAGTTTTTTATTATTAAGTTTATAACTATCTATTTGCTTGGCTAACGCCCAATTATAAATGAATCTCATACAGCCTATATGCCTATACATTAAAATTATTTGCTCTTGTGTTGGATATAGCCGTATATTTAATGCTTTTATCACCTCACTTTGCTATTTATTATATCATTATGTTCAGTAACTTTTTTGAGGTGATGGTATTAGATAATTTTTAAGTCTATTAAAAAATAGTAGAATTTTATAAATTTCTATAAACTTTTTTTAACTATTAACATAACTCCATAATTCAATTGTACTATAATAACCTTGACAACGGCGTGTCAAGGTTATTATATGATTTATTTCGGTTAAGCTATTAAAGCCACAAAAAAGCAAAGGGAATAGGGAAAGCCAACAACGACACACCGAGGGAATAATGTCCCCGGTTTCTCATACATACAGCCGTTTGGAACGCCACAGATTGCGGCGTTTTTTCTTTTTCTGCGGGTAGTTTGACAAACTCGCTTTTTAGCGTGGAAGTATCCGAAAAGAAGAATAGCAAGCATAGGAAAGGAGTACCCTTTCTGTATTTTAAGCCGTGTAGTCAATTATGAGTTAGGCATAAACTTTCTACAACTGTAGATACCTATCCCCATGTAACAAAAAAAGAAAGAAGATAGCCTCAATATTTTTGGGAGTATTTTAAACAAAAATGCCGACGCTTTATAATTGCGTCGGCAAACGGGTGGCAAATGCCTATTTTTTCTACAACTCTAAACTCTGAAGCCCTTGAGTTTCCTTGGTTAAACTCACTACAGTCTCCACATGAGGCGTTTATACCATAAATCAATTGTTTCTAAGCATGTCCAATTATATTAACTCAATAAAGCTCTTTATTTTCAAGGGTTGGTGGATGCTTAATTATTAAAGTTAAGTACATTAAATTATTATAGATTATATTATAGCTCTAGTCATTGGTAGCAAATTAGTAGTATACTACCAAAAGTAATTTTAATATAACCAATTTAATTTATTTTTCTTGATATAAATGCTTTTTTACTTTTTCAAATCGCTTGGTAGTTAATGTATTTCTTAATCTAATCATATCACTAACTGAAAGTGTTTTTTCACTAATTCTAAATATATTGCTTATAAGTGTTTCATAAACATTTAAAATATTTAACAAATTATTATTTAGCCCTAATAAATCTAATTGATTAGATTGAATAATGCTCTCCATATATTCTAATTGTGTCTTATTGTTACAATTTTTGTCATGAATTGAATTAGAAAATTTCCCATAATAACTTACAAGGTTATTAATTTTATCTTTATTAATAAAAAGTTCTGTTTCTAATTTATTTAAACGTTCTTTAATATCTCTAAACTTACATACTGTTATACTTTTCAAATCATCATCAGTATAAATGGAATAGAGAAATTTTAATAAATTTTCTATAGTAGCTCTCATACAAAAATTTATTCCATTAGGCTCACTTATTGGTATATATAACAACAAATTATTAAATTGGATTCTATACCTTTGTAAGAATTCTAAATGGCAAGCAATGTTCTGCTCTTGATTTTCACTAGTAATATATTTTTCATAAATTTCTGTAATTATATTATTTTCACAAATTCTAAAATATAACAATTCTGCATTTGGATTATTTATAACACCTGAGTAAGGAAAATATTTTTTTATAAAATTCTTATATTCACTTGTTTTTTTATACATCTAACCTCATCTATCCTTTATTTCTCGAATATTTGTTAAGAATACCATTCATATAGTTTTCTTTAGCTTGTTTTTTATCTTTTGGCATTACTTCAAATTCTTTAGTATTTAATAAATACAAATCCTTTAAAACTTTTTTATACATTTGGAGTGTATCTAAATCAGCTTTTTCAATTTTTCTCAATGTATTTGCCATAATAATTGTGCGATTTTTCATAACATATTCCTTGAAGCTTATATTAAAAGATTTTAAAAAAACACTAATTTCTTTATTATTTTTAAATTCTTCTTTAGATAATATTATTGTTGCTAAAATAGAATATAGCTCATATCTTAATAAATCCTCATTGTTGATATCCTGTATCTTTTTTATACGAACTTTTACAACACTGTTATCATCCATTTAGATTAGCCATCCTTTCTTCAAACTCTTGGCAAATTTCAGCTAGTTTTTCATATAATCCTGCATCATCTCTATCCATTATAAATGTTGATAGTTTTCCTGTAGATATTTTATCAGCCCTAGGAAAATCATTTCTGAAAAAATATACATTTTTATCTTTAAAAGCTTCCTTTATTTGTTCTATATTTCGCAAAACCCCCTTACTTGGAGTTTTAGGTATCATTGTAAATATTGTACCTAAATTATTAATAGGTCTATTGCTAAAATTTGCCCTATATAAGCTTCTTAATTCAGTAACTACCCTCTCTAATAAATCCAAACCTAAAAGGGAATAAGCATCTGATTTTAAAGGTACTAAATAATAATTTGAACTTAATAATGCAGAAACTGTATAAAAAGAATATGTTGGTGGACAATCTATAAAAATATAATCATATTTCTCTTGTAATTTAAACTGATCAATAAAATTAAATAATTTTTGCTCTGAAGCTCCAGTTCCGGTTTCTCTCTCCATAAAAACAGTATTCAAATCTCCAGGAACTATATGTAATTTATTACTCAATTCATAAATTACATCTTCCAATTTTATTTCTCTTAATCCTCCTTTAGATTTTGAAAAAACATTTTCAATTGATGGCAAATTAGTTTCACATGTTATAAGCTCTCCCTCGTCTATTTGTAAAACATTATATCTTTCAAAAAATGATTGTGTGCAATTTGATTGCGGATCAATATCTATAACCAGTATGTCCCTATCTTTAACTTCTGATAAAAATAGAGCCATTTCTTTACACAATGTTGTTTTGCACACCCCACCTTTCATGTTTAAAAACGAAATTACATTTGGACTATCTTTCATGTCTATACCCCCATTATATTCATGTATATAGAAATTCATTCTTATCATTATTATGCATTTTATTTCATCATATAGTTATATTTCTTATTTTTAAATCACCACTATATAATGTTAAATTTCTACACTTTTTGTAATTTTCCTTCTTAAAAAATAAAAAACACTCACATTATTGGATATTCTATATATTTCACTCCAATACCTATCTTTATGCTGAAATAGTATTCTTCCAATAAATTGTAAATTATTTTTATTATAGTTTTGTTTATGCATTCTAGCTATTATTATATAACATGCTTTAAAAATATCTATAATTTTAACTGTTACATTATATAAAATAAAAAGAACTAGCTCTCACTAGTCTCCTAATTCACATAATAATATTTCAGCAGCAAACACCATTTGCCCAGTTCTATATAAAATATTATTGACCTTACTCTTCTTACAAAAGCTCTGACTATACCCCATTACACTTCCTATCTTTGAGCATGACATATTTTCAAAATATCTATAACATATAATCTTCTGCTCCTGTTCACTTAGTACATCCATTGCATTTTTTAGTTTTTCTATTTTTATTTCCAGTAATCTTCTCCTTCTACTTAATATCTTAACCTCTTCTGTAGGTTCTTTTGTTTTTTCATTACACCTTATAATTTCTTCATCTAGCTTACTTATTTCCTTTTTTACTTTTGGAATATTTTTAATATAATTTTCAGTTTTAATAATTAATTCATCTCTAGTCATTATATTTCACTCCCTCATATGGATAAATATCTATCAGCAAAATTAATTTTATCAATAACTTTATCTATGCTATACTTTGCCTCTTCAATTTTTCTAGTATATATCTCTTTAGCCTTTATTGCTCCCCATGGACTTCTTCTTATCTTTCTTAGAGCTGTATTTTCAGTATATCTCACCTTTTCTAATGTAGTTCCAAACACTTGCCCAACTTCATATAATGTCATTGATTTATTGCCATTCCACCCATACCTAAGTTTTAATATTTCTCTTTCTTTTAAAGTGTTATGCTCCATTATTACTTCCTCGAGTTCTTTTCTAAGCTGTTGATTATATATTCGCTCTTCCACGTTCTCAAAGCTATAATCAGCACTTTTTAGAGTGTCCATAATCTCCGCATCTTCATCCTTTCCTATCGGAGTATTAAGGCTTGTTTCCTCATTAGTGTTCTTTTGAGTTATATATCTGTTTATTTTCGAATATATCCAATGTACTGCATAAGTAGTAAATTTAGCTTTCTTAGGATTATTAAAATCATATTTTTCAGCTGCTATCATTAAACCTATAAATCCTTCCTGCTCTAAGTCCTCTTTATCTATGCTATTAGTATCTTCTACATAGAACTTATTAGCTAACTTATATACAATACCTGTATTTTGCTCTATGAGCTTACTTAAGGCTTGTTTATCTCCATGTTGATATAATTGCACCAGTTCCTCATTAGTCATGCTATATCACCTTATTTCATTTGAAATCTTCTAAGTTTTAATATATAAATCTCAATTTTTTATTTAGGGAATTTTTTGTGAGGAAATCTACCCCCTCGGTCTTTCTCCTTAGCCCCAAATTCTCTAAGGGAGGGGGGATATATTAATTACTCCGCCCCTTATCTCTGCTCCTTTATATTTATGCATATAACCTTTACTACACCTATTGTTAGTAACTATTATTATTTATTACTTACACTAACTATCCTAAAAGCGGACTGCAGTTTTATTTGTATATCCCTAAATACAGTAAGTGTAAAATACCATAAACCATCTACAGGAAATTTCTTATAATTGTAAAGAATATCACCATCATAGTTTATATGAATAAAAGATAAATCTCCTACTACAGGGTTACTACATTCCTCTTCAATTATTATCTCTTGCTTAAATGGAATACTACTTATTCCCTTAGCTGCTAACACTTCAACAAGTTTAATGTAATCATTATTACTCATTACTATCTTTGCATTTCTTCTTATTGCTTTTGGTAAGTCCTGTATAGCATTCTTAAGTGCTTCGTATATATCGATTCCATTTATCTTTTTGACACCACTTTTATATAAGCTCATGTGCTCATATATTCCTGTTGCCTCCAAGTCGAATAACTTTCTTATTTCAATTTCTTCATTTACGGATCTTAAACCACTCTCTACAGCATTTACAAATGCTGTATCTGTACCATGATACACTGTATCTGATACAGTTGTGGAAATAAGGTCTCTATCTCTTCCAAAGTCTATACAGTTTCCTTTAGCCTCAACTTCCTTCTTAATATCTCCTTCATCTAATGTATATTCTCCATTAATCATAAAACTTAATATCGGTACTTCCAGTCCATGGATACTACTTATTGTTATATAGTTCTTCAATGAATTTTTGCTTAATGGTTCTATTAATATTTCTTTCTCCATGGTCTTTGGTATTAACCTTTTTAAGCTATCTGTATCAGAATTTAAAATTTCCGCAGTTCTCCATGAGAAATCATTATTCTTGTTTAATATATTTCTATAGAAATCAGCTTTTGCTCTTATTAATTGTTCATTTGGAAATTTTATTTCTTCATTAATAAAATCCATATATTTAATCCTCCTATTTTTTATTTAGTATTTTTTCAGCTTCATACTTATTGCTTAAATACTGAAATTTTATTTTGAAATCATTCTTTATTCTGTTTAAAGTATTTACCATACTCTCATCATTTTCTTTTTTACATTCCTCTATATCATCAATTACATTTAAAATTCCATAACATATATCTTTTAATTCTTTCTTTGTTTTTTCTATAGACATAGTTTTCCTCCTTAATCGTTATTTTCACATTTAATAATTCTATCAAGCGTAATAAAATTATTATAGAGTTTGCCATTCATGCAGATTAAAACTAATTTCAAACACCTTTATGGTTGTTAAATTTATGTGTTATTATATTTTTATATATACGTTTTAATATTTCGTCATTTTCAATATTGTCATTAATTATAGCTAATAGGTTAGGCGATATTTTACCAAAATATAATACTTCATAAATACTGGGGCTATCTGGCTTTGGATATTTATCAGGGTTATTGTAATATTCTTGAAAAGGAATAAGCCCCCTCCAAAATTTTTCAACATTTCTTTTTGTTTTGCGGATTGAGTTCCTATTTATACCCTGTGTTGCCATTTGAAAAACATTTTCAAAAATATTCATATAAATATTATTCCTTTTTGGATCATTAACAAATAGTCTGCTTTGATCTAACTCCTCAGAATTGACTATAAACCCGAATGCATCTGCATTAAAATATGGTATATCTAAATCAGTATTAAGAAATTTCTTACATTCTTCATATATAGTCATATAAATACATTTATTCACTTCCATCCAATATGGAAGGTCCAACGGCTTATACTTATCAATTAATATATCTGCATCTCCAGACTTTACATCATTTAAACATTTTATTTTTCTCCAATCCTCATTATGTTTGTTGAGTCTTTCATAATATGTTAAACCTTCCTTTAGAATTTTATCTCTATTCATGTAACTTGTTACATGAAATAATTTTGCCATTTTAAAACCTCCTAACTACTTAAGAACCATACTTAAAATTATCTATCCTGTAATTATCACTACTTCCTAAAATAAAAAAGCACGAGAACAACCACGCCAATAATATTGACTTAGTTAATTTCCCGTGCCTTATTTCTAAGACTTACACCTTATAGTGCGGTACTTAAATATTTATTTTTATATTTATTATATCACACATCCATGGTATAATACAGTATTTCCAATGGTTTATAAGCATTTACAATTTACTATTGCAAATAGAAATAAATATAATCATTGTGAAGTATTTAAGAATGCTATTCAGCCTTTATTGTCTCTTGTGGTGAATCTTTAAATGGCATTGTGAAAATTCCTATGTTTAATTTTGTTTTTGCCATTTCTTCTTTCAATTGCTCCATGGTATAAATTCCATAACGCTCATTAAGAATTTTCCAAACTCTTTTCATTTCTTCACTCATTTGTTCTCACTTCCTTTCTTTTATAAAATTTTCTATATTCTATATCGTTATACCTTAATTTATTATATATTCATACTCTGCAGCTTGTACTTATTTCTCTTATCTCTTATCGTTTCACAATACAACATTACATGTTTTGTTTCAAATACATTCCTATTTACTTTACTTAATACTAAATCATTTAGTTTATCAATATCTGCATTAGCTCCAATTGTAAATATATTTGCTTTACTCATACAACCTTTAATTATAGCTGTATTTGTTACTTCCCCTTTTAATCCTGTTGTATCTCCTGCTGAAAATGTAAAATTATTAATATAAACTTTATTTTCATCCTGTAATATAATTGTTTCTAAATATCTAAATTTTTTCTCATACTCACAAGTTAAATGTATTAAATAAATTTCTAATGATTCAAAGCTAACATATTCCTTTACTTTTTTATATATATCAGTATGTTTAAATCCTTTCATTGCAGCGTGTCCACTTGGTATATTTAAGAATACCAATATAGATAAAAATACAGGACTACCATCTCTATGAAATCCATATTCATCACCAAGCCACTCATATTTTTCATATACGTATGCGTGAATCAGTTCATGTGCTATAGTATTGTTTAACCTTCTTTTGCAATATCTTTTTTCAATCCCAAGACCATATAATCCATTCTTATATTCATCATATACCCAATTATTTATATTAATTTTATGATGAATTTTTAATTCATTGTCTTTATCTTTTATAGTTTCATAAGTGCCTAATATTGTGTCATCTAACTTCTTCAATCCAATGTTAACATCTCTCCATAATAGCTTTATATGCTTTCTTGGAAACATCTTTTTTTTAAGTTCTTTTTGAACTTTTAATAATAATTTATTTAAATCCTCTTGAATTTCAGCTTCTCCATAATTTTTTAAACTCATATAATCCCTTCCTATTAGGCTTTATATTCTTAGATTTACACTCCCTTATATATTCAAGCAATATATAAATACTCATAATATCACCTTTATACTTGATTTTTTGTCTTCCAGAAGGTAAACTAAACTTGCGAGGGTTTAGTTTGTTCCTTCCGGAATGGACTTTATTTTTTATCTTAGGTCTATATGGATTCTTCTATATTGACCTTCGTTTTTATATTCCTTACTAACTTTAAGCACCTCAAAGCTTGTCTTAAGTTCTTGCAATAATCTTTCTTTTTCATTTTCCGTTGAATATACAGCTTTTATCTTAATCATTTATACCCTCCTTTGTTAATTCTATTAAAACCCATTCCAATACCATTAATAATTCTGAACTTGATATTTTTTCTGTTTCTTTAAGTAATTTATCCTTTAGATTACTTTCCATCTATAAGCCTCCCTTTACATAAATGCTAATTCTAATCCAACTTTACTTAAATAATTGAGTTCAGTTGCTCCTAAAATTAACCCTTCTTTAAACATTGCCTTTCCTTCAAATCCTGCAATAATATTATCCGTGTTTTCAAGTTTATCTAACATCTCATGAAACTCCTCTGGTAAAACTTCATATAACTTTTTTAATATATCCTCTCTTATGTTTCCATATTCCTTATACTCTTTTGCTAATTTAGGATTTTTATTTAATACACTAATAAAATTATCTGATGAATTATAATACTCTCTTTCTATAGCATTATTTACTAAGTATTTTACCAACTCTTTATTATCCATTGTTTTACACCTCTCAACGTTATTTAACAACTTACCTAGTTTCTTTAAAAACTCTTCCTCAGACTCTAATATTTTTTTCATAGCTTGTCTCCCTATTGCTTAGTTTTATTTTTCCTTCTAGTATTTGGCCTATAGTAATTTTTAATGGCTTAGGAGCATTTTTATATTTATCTCCTACTCTTCTTATAACTACCTTTAAATCTTCTTTCATATAATCCCTCATTCTATAAACTAAATAGTGATTTTTCAGTAATTATTTGATATTTAGTATTGTAATATAGTTCTATTATGCCAGCTTCTCCATCACGATTTTTAGCTATTAATATTTCAAGTATTCCTGGTTTCCTACTCTCCCTATTTTCTCTTTCAGCATAATAATCATCCCTATATAAGAACACTATTTGGTCAGCGTCTTGTTCAATATTTCCACTATCCCTTAAATCAGATAACATAGGCCTTTTATTTTGCCTTTGCTCACAGGCTCTATTTAATTGAGATAATATTACAACACATACGTTTAATTCTTTGGCTATAGACTTTAATTCATTACATATCTGACCTATTTGGTCATTCCTTGAAGCTTTTAAATTATCCGGCTTTATTTTTCCTATATGGTCTATAAATATAATGTCAAGACCATATTTTATTTTTACTTTCTTGGCCTCAGCTCTTATTTCATTAATACTTAAATTAGGTTTTGCATTTATAAATATATTATCTTTATTTACTATTTCAGTAGCTTTCATAATTATGCGTTCAAAATCCTTGTCGCTGTTTAATTTACCTCTTGCTAAATCCTTTGAACTTAATAATACCTTTGGAGCTAATAGCCTAATACCTAACTTTTCCTTACTCATTTCTAACTCAAATAACATGGCTTTATATTCTTTTGGTAGCTTATTTAATATATTAAGTGTAAGAGCTGTTTTACCCATAGATGGTCTAGCAGCTATAACAAATAAATCTTGTCTAACAAATCCATTAGTGGCGTTATCTAGTGGAATATAACCGGTTGTTATGCCCGATATTACCCCACCGTTTTTATAGCCATCTTCTATGGCTGATAACGTTCCTTCCATAAGCTCTGAACTGTTTACTGTTCTTTCCCCTTCTCCTTTTTCATTTATAAACATGAATGAAGTTTCAAGCTTGTCAACAATGCTTCCTACATCTGAACCTTTTTCCATTGCTGCTTCTAGTGCTTGGTAACAACTTTTTATTATTTGTCTTTTATCACTCATGCTTTTAATTAAATTTATATATGTTTTATAGTTTGCAGTGCTTATAGAGTAAGACATAACCTGTGATAAGTAAGTTATTCCGCCAATACTTTTAAGTAGCTCTTCACCCATGCTATTTGATAAGGTTATAACATCTAGTGGTACATTTTTAGTGTAAAGCTCAAGCATTTTATTAAATATAACCTCGTTAGCTTTATCATAGAAGTCAATAGGCTTCAAGCTGCCTATTGCTTCTACCATTATGTCATTTTTATTGAAAATATTTGATAATAAAGCCATTTCAGCTTTTTTGTCATTTGGTAATGGTTGATTTATCATATATTCAACTCCTTCATTTAAATTTTTTATAACCATTCCATCCATCATTAATATTTTGATTATTATTACACTGCTTATTTTTTTTATTTAATCCTGCTTTACAATTTACATAGGTTGTCCCATTATTCAAGAATAGTAATAGCTGCTGTATTCCTGTATCTCTTTGCTTTCTCTTTAAAAAATCAACTAAACGCCATTGATAAGTAAACAATTGTAAATTATAAACCTCTGCATAATTACTAATAGATTGTTTAATATCTTCTATAGTCATTTTTGTATCATCTTCTTTTTTTGACTTTAAAGCGTTATCTATTCCTTTTTTAATATCAGCGGTTAATTTTACAGCTTTTGCTATACCTCTTTCCTCATGCTCTTTATTCCAGTGATTAAATATTTCTAAATATTTATTTTCTGTTTTGTCATTTTCAGAATGACTATATATATTATTAGTATTTGTATTAGTATTTGTATTAGTATTTGTTGTACCCCTTTTATGGGGTAGGTGTCCCCCTTTTTTTGGGGTTGGTGTTACCTCTTTTATGGGGTAACCCTGTTCATGGGGTAACCCTATTGTTGGGGTAGGTGTAATATCACATTTAAACAAATAATATTTACATCCTATTCCTTTTAAGGTTTCTTTTTTTACATATCCTTTATCAATTAGAGATTTTATAATTCTTATTAAAGTATCATCTTTTTTTATTTTGCTCCTTTGCATTAATTGCTTATAGCTTGGATAAGCATACCCCTTTTCTTTATTATAATAACTAATTAATGCTATTAATAATGATTGCTCTTGTATGTTCAATTCCTCATTATCTAAAATTTGATTATCTATGTTTGTATAGCTCATTTACACATCAACCACCTTCTTATTTACACCTCACAGCAGGGACTACATTTATTTTTATAAGGTGGTAACTTAATCCTTTAACAAATATACTTTGATAAATCTTCTCCTAAGTTATCTCTTAAGAACCTTTCTATTTCAAACATTGGAACCTTTAATCTTCCTAACTTTAGAGCTTGAAGTTTACCCTCTCTTATTAGCTTATAAGTAGTATTTGTATTGCTTTTTAATATCTTTGCAGTTTCTTCAACTGTGAATACTAAATCCGGCAATTCTCTTTTTTCTATCGCTGCTTTACTCATTTAATAAACCCTCCCATCCTAAGAATTTAATAGTCATATTCTTTAGCTTTTCTTATCCAATATGACGGATATTTATCGTCTTCCACTTCAATTACATAATCATCATTTGTAACTACTGTAGCTACGTTAATATTACCCATGTAAAGATTAATAAATAAATTATCACTACCATCTTTGGCAATATGTTTCAAAATTTCTATTTTGGAAATTACACCATCTGCAAACATAACGTTATTTAGTGTAACACTAGCTACTGGTGCAACATTATAATTTTCTAATACTTTTGCCTCCATATCATGATATTTCAATAAACGTGTATTTCTCATTAATACCCTACCTCTCATAATATTTTTTAGCCATTGCGGCTCTAGTAGATATAGTCTTTATATTTAGATGTGAATTGTATAATAAAGAAATGCTAATCCATTAAAATTGAAATGTTACTACTCATTAAAAAATAATTCTTGTACTGGTGTTTCAAGTAATTCTGATATTTTTTTCATTAAGCTTAATCTTATGTCATATTCTTCTTTTTCAATTTTTACTAAAGTTGCTCTAGAAACGCCCAATGCCTTTGCAAAATCCTGTTGTTTTATGCCTTTTTCTATCCTTTTAAGTTTTACGTTCATTATTTCACCTCTTTATTTTATACTTTTGTATCGGTTGATTAAATATTACTATACTTTTGTATCTGTGTCAACTTCTTTTTAAACTTTATGTATACTTTTGTATCGTTTTTGTGATAATATATTTTTAGGAGGTATGTTTTATGAATATTGGAGATAAAATCAAAAAATTAAGAAATGATAAAAAATTAACTCAAAAGCAACTAGCTATTGCTGCAGGAATATCTGAAATTTCAATAAGAAAATATGAAAATGGTGAAAGGTTTCCAAAATATGAAACTATACAAAGCATAGCAGACGCTTTAGAAACCTCTGCTGAACATCTAATGAGTATTAATAATTCATTTTCTATTGAACTATTAGCAGCTATACAAAAGGCCTATGGAAATAATTTTTGTGATGGTTTTATAGGAAACATAGACTTTATAGAAACTTTATCAAGTAAATTAAATATTGATGATGAACTGTTGTATGAAGTATATGATGATAAATCTAAAGATTTGCCTATACCTATTCAAAAAGAACTATTAAAATTTCTAAAAAAAATAGATTTAGATTTATATGATAAATTTATAAAAGATTTTAACTTTGATATGCCACATGAAATAAGGCTATTTGTTGAGTCAATTATGATTCACGATTATAAAAATTTAGAGGGCAGTAATTTCATGGCATTTAAAAATTATCTGTTTATTACTTTTGGAGATAAGATTAGTGAATTTATTACTGAAGATAATATAAAAGAACTTCAAGAAGAAACAGAAAAGTTCTTGGAATTTGCATTATTTAAAATAGAAAAAGAGTATTATGGTGAAAATGAAGAAGATTAATGCTCTGTAGCTACTACACTAATATTTAAAGTAGCTACATTTAAGTTTCATAATCGCAAACGCTTACGAATTTAAGCAATTAACCTAAGAAAATAAACTAATATATAAGGGTAGGTAAACATTATTCACTACCCTTATGTAAAAATAAATAAGAAAGGTGGTCTTAAAATGCCAGGAACATATAAACGTGGTGATAACTGGTACTATTATTTCAATACTGGCAAGGTAGACGGCTCATATAAAAAGATTTGTAGAAAAGGAGGTAAGACTAAGGTAGAAGCTGAAAAGGCTCTTAGAAAGGCTCTAGAAGAGTTTGAGAATACAGGCAATACAAAAGCTGCTAGTAGTATTAGTGTTAGTGATTACTTTGATTATTGGTATAAAAACTATGTGCTAGTAAACTGTAAATATAACACTCAAGAAGCCTATAAAACAGTTATAGAAAATCATATAAAGCCATCACTAGGTAATTATAAATTAAACGCTGTAACGCCTGCTATGCTCCAAGAATTTATAAATAAAAAATACCTTAATGGTTTTTCTAGGTCTAGTATAAGTAATTTTTATGGTGTTTTATCCGGATCATTAAAGGCAGCAGTATATCCCTATCAATTTATAAAAGAAAATCCTATGCAATATGTTAAATTACCTAAAGAAGATAAAATTAAAGAAGATAATGAAGATTTAAAAGTTATATCCATTGAGGACTTTAATAAAATAATTGATAGATTTCCTCAAGGTTCTTCTTTCTATATCCCATTACAAATTGCATTTTATACTGGTATGAGAGCAGCTGAGGTATGTGGTCTTACTTGGGAATGTGTCGATCTGGATAATAAAACTCTAAAGGTTGAAAAAATACTTATCGGCAAGGGTAAAGGTATATTTGAATTTGGTACTCCAAAAACTAAAAGCTCTAATAGAACTATAACTATTGGAAATACATTAATTGAAATTTTAAAAAAACATAAAATATATCAAGCTGAAAACAAATTAAAATATGGTCAATATTATAGAGCTACTACAGACAACTTTGTATGCACTAAAGAAAATGGTGAGAATGTAACTACTGATACGTTAAAATATTTAAGTAGAGTAGTAAATTATGAGTTAGGTATTAATTTTAATTTTCACTCATTAAGGCACACTCATGCCACCATGCTTTTAGAAGGTGGAGCTAATATTAAAGATATTCAAAAAAGACTTGGTCATAGTAAATTAGCAACTACTATGGATACTTACTCTCATGTAACTGAAAAGATGAAAAATGATACTGTAGATATATTTGAGAGTTTAGTAGCAAAAAAATAATTTGCTACCAATCCATTTCATTGGTAGCAAATTCGTAGTAAAACTGTAAATTTTATAATTCTAAGTTACTCCAACCCTTGATATTCTTAGACAGTTTACAAACAGTCTCCACATGGCTTGAGAGGACAGAATGAATGTCATTTGAGTATGTTCGTTCTCGGAAACATATCCACTGCGTTTTTAGCACTATCGGTAGACGGGAACATATCCATTCATGATAAAAAATA
The DNA here is from genome assembly GCF_000619945.1 of Clostridium lundense DSM 17049. Classification (GTDB taxonomy): domain Bacteria; phylum Bacillota; class Clostridia; order Clostridiales; family Clostridiaceae; genus Clostridium_AO; species Clostridium_AO lundense. The sequence goes on from NZ_JHVC01000015.1 coordinate 93,283, forward strand.
ACGTGTCTAATTGCATAATCATGATTGAGTAGAGTTGTCAAAAGAATAAACATAACGTATTTCAGTAAGTTTTTTTCCTGTAATTTCAATAATGCATTCATCGTCTTCATTGCATCGCCACTTATTCTTCCGGCTGAATCAATACTACCCCCTGCTCTGAGATGACAATAATGATATCACCTGAAGCTGGTATCCCCTTGTTGGAAGTATATCTTTCAAAAAATTTGACAAAACTTATCATCTAGTACAATTTCCATGCCTAAAACCACAATATTAATATCCCTCGACTACTATAACTTCACCTTCTTCATCAGTTGGGGGTTGAAAATGATCATAATAAGTGGAAGCTGTTTGCTCCGTCAATATGATATCATTTTGATGATTTCCGTTTCTTTTTCGAATACGTTCCATAACAACTTCCTTAGGTGTCTTTATATAATAGATTTTGGGTTCTATGTCGTATTTCTTTAATAATGAAATATATTCATTTCTCATTTCTCTAGACCAAAATGAATAATCGAGAACAATATCAATGTTTTGCATGATAAGTGAAATTAGTTTTTCATCAAGATAGGTTTTAATATCTTCTAAAACCTCCTGAGGTAAAGGATGTTCATTCAAACCTCGTTTGAATGATTCTTCATCATAAGATAGTATTGTCATCCCGGTACTTTCAAATTTTTTTGCTAGTGTTGATTTACCTGCTCCCGCAGGGCCGCACATTAAAATAACTTTACTTTTCGACAAATTATCTACTGTATTTTTCATTGATATAACCTCCTATAACAAACCAAGAAAACATGACACTCTCCTTAAGCATTATTACTATTCGCTCTTTTCATGATTTCCTGTACTATTGATGTTTTAGCATTCGCATAGTGCTGGACATGCCTCCATTTATTCTTTGCCAAGCTTCGTTTGACTTGTGCATATTTGTCCCGATCAGTATCATTAGTCCGCAACCAATCACGGAAGCGTAACATTCTATCAATCTCTGATGTGCCCAAACTGAACACATGCAGATTAATATCGGTATCCGGTCCTTTAAACAAACGATGCTCAAACCAGTCAGGTTCTCGAATCTGTAGCACATATCCGGCCGCTTCCAACACTGGAACGTAGGATGACTCATCAGCAGAATCCTTAACAACCAACCGTATTCTTTTGCAACTCATCATCCGTTGTAGGCATGGAGGTATTATTAGATATCATCTTATCGCACTCCTTTGCTGCTTATTATCTAGGGTTAAACTTAACTACTATTTTTTCTTTGCGATATAAAATACATAACTGTAATAATCTACTACTAATCTAAAATAAAGCGATTATAAGCTATCCTTTTTCCTGTGTTTGTTTTAAAGTTTTCATCTATACACTTTTTTATCTTTTCCTGTTCTTTTTCTTTATCCATAACCGTTAAATTTTCAAGCAAATCAGCTTCCCATTGTATTTGAAAATCAAGTCCATCAATTTTAGATGGAGTATGATGGTTGCCTATTATAAAGCATATTCTATCAATATTTTTGTTATAGCCTACCTTTTTTAATATTTCTTTCGCTACTTCTGGTCCTTCCTTTTCTTGATAGACACCATCAATAGAACCGTATTTTTTTTGTGCTTCAACCGCACCAATATCATGTAGTATAGCAATAATACTGATGAATTCTTTTTCTTCCTCTCCGATATTTTCTCCTTTCATTATATCTTCTGCATTTTTCAAAACTTTGAGAGTATGCTCTATGCCAAAAGGAATTTCTTTGAATACTTCTTTCATCTCTATAATAATTTTTTCTTTAAACATAAATTACCTCCATTTATACCTTATAGGTGTTTTAGTTCTATCTATCCACTTTTTTGTTCGCCGATACAATCAGCATCATGGGACGGCGCATTTCATCCTGCATCCCCGGAATATCCATCATGTTTTCCGGCGGCTGCGGCTCCACAATATGATTTATTATAAAACCATTTGAAAGCAGTGTATTTAGATATGTGGTCAGTGTTCTATGATATTTTGTAACCTTTTCTCCCAAAAACACAGCTGTCCGTTTGCCCTCATAATAATAATTATCCACCGGAAAATGCAGTATTTCTCCTTTTTCGTTATAATGCCAGTCTTGTGTTCCATAGGCAGTAAAAACAGGATGTTCAACCGTAAAAACTAGCTTACCACCAGACTTCAGTATTCTATATATCTTTTTTACTAAAATCTCATAATCTGCTACATAGTGAAACGCAAGTGAACTTAATATTACATCAAAACTCTCCTCTGGGAATTCCACATCTTCTATAGCACAGCATTTATATTCAACCTGTGGAAAATGTGTTTTTTCTTTGGCTACCTCGAGCATTTTATGAGAAATATCAACACCTACAACAGAAGACGCTCCGTGTTCCATCGCATAAATACAGTGCCATCCATAGCCGCATCCTAAATCAAGCACACGCTTATCTTTAAAATTCGGCAGCAGCTTTCTCAATGTTTCCCATTCTCCTGCACCGGCTAGTCCCTGCTGTGAGCGACTCATTTGACTGTATTTTTGAAAAAATATATTATCATCATATTTGTTTTCTTTCATCTGAATTCCCCCTCGTTTAAAAAGTTATTTATCTCCGTTGCAATTTTTTTCACTTCTTTATAAAGCTTCTCGGTCATATCGTAGCATTCAAAAAGTGAAAGACCGAGTACTTCAAAAATATGATTTACCCTTTCGGCATATTTTTTAGGTTTATATTCAAAAGTTTCAAGCAGTTTTATAGCTTTCTTTTCGTTAATGCAATAAGCATTATTGCATGCAAATAGTACTTGATTTAAGCATGAAATAATACGAAAAACATGGCCTGCAATATAATATTTATCCTCTGCTCCCGCATTTGCTTTTACAAACATTAAAGAGAACTCTGCTTCAAATAAAAAAAAGTTTATCAAGCTCTTCTTTAGAGCACCAGGGTAAATTTCCGCCTGATTTTTTAATTCGCATAAGCTTTCATTTTTAGCATATTGTATCTTGCTGATAGCCAATTCTCCACGATACATAGCACTTATATAACCATGGGGATGCCCGGTCTGATAATTTGCAGTAACAATTCCTTGCTCCGTATCCTTGATTATTTGTTCCACCCGTTTTATATCACGTAAAATCAAATCAACATGATACCCGTTCATAACTAACCATCCGCCGCCATTGATCCAATCACCCCACGCTCCGGGAGGTACAACAAGGTTGTTTCTATTCTCATCATCCAACTCTGTAGCAATTTGGTTAATCGCTGTCAGGTCAAATGATTCTTGATTGTAATAAATTCCGATATCTATATCAGAATCCTCTGTATGGGTACCTCTTGCACGGGATCCCCCTAATACGATGCCTTCTATATAAGGCAAAGAGGATAATTTTTCTGTCACTGATTGAATAATATTATATATCATACGAACACACTCCTTTATTTTATTTTGCATCTAATTTTCTAATCTCAGTTATCATTGGGCAAACTATTGCAATGCAAATAATTAAAATACCTGATAGTAAAAACCAATGATTTACACCGATTCTATCAGCAAAGAATCCAGAAAGAATTAACCCAATTGGCATAGCAAGAGACATGATACTTCCAGTTAAAGAAAATACACGTCCTAAATATTCAGGCTTAATTTTCTCCTGAAAAAGAGCTGTTTGCACACCGCTGTAAAACGGAACCGAAAGCCCCATTATTGCACAGCAGACTACAAATATGAAAAATCCACTTTGGGGAAGTAATCCTGAAATGGTTAAGCTTATCCCCATCATAAAAATGGATGCCGTTATTAATAAGATTCGCTTTTGGTAATTCCCAAATAACCCTAATAATAGACCCCCTATCAACATACCAGAGGCATAAGCAATCTCCGTAATAGAAATATGCATCGGTGTACCATTAAAATATTCCATAGTGATTAAAGGATATAAAGCATTTATGGGCATATAAACAAACATATATAATGTTCCAACGAGTAATAAAGCAAATAATCCTTTATTTTGCCGTAGTACAGCCATTCCTTCTTTCATTTCTCGTATGAAATTTGGTTTCAAACTTTGCACTTGATCACCCAGCTTAGGAATACGTACAATTGCTACCGTAATAGATGCAATCACAGCACCCAATACATCGATGGCAATAATAGCATTTAGTTCCCAAACGGAGTATAAGAGTGCTGCAACCGCCGGACTAACAATATAGCTTATAGACTGCAAAGACTGACTATAGCCTGCACATTTCGTAAGCTGTTCTTCTGGTACTAAAAGTGGCGTAACCGCATTGAGAGCCGGGGTGTGAAAAGCCGTTCCAATGCTACGGATAAACAATACTACCATAACCATCCAGATAGGTAGCTCCATATACAATGCAACAATAGCAAGCACTGCCCCAGCTGCTGCGATAATTAAATCAGCACCAATCATTATCTTCTTCCTATCATGACGATCCACTAATACACCAATGGCTGGTCCAAAGACCGCATAGGGTAAAAAACCTACTAGTGAAGCCATAGACAAGACCATCGCAGATCCTGTTTTTTCTGTAAGGTAAAAAATAATCGCCATTTGCAGGATGGCACTAGTGATTAATGATACTGCCTGCCCTGCCCATATTGTATAAAACTTAAGTTTCCAATTGTTGTATTTTTCCATTGATATTATCTCCTGCATATTATTTTGCTTGAATTTCTATATTGAATAGCATTCTAGGCAATAAATAAATATCCACCAGCTTAGCTGGTGGTTTTTCTTAAGCCCTATAAGGGCACTTTACCAGCATTGTGCCTTAAGGCACGTATAAAAATCTCGCCAGCCGCAATTTAACTGTTACCTGCCACCCTTAAAAGGGTCAACATATTCTTTAATACTTATTTGGTCAGCGATCATGTCTTCATTTTGTTGATTTTTTATATATTCTTCTATTGCATTCTTATTTTTTCCTACTGTATCCACATAGAAGCCTCTACACCAAAAATGTCTATTTCCATACTTATACTTTAAATTTGCAAATTTCTCAAATATCATTAGGCTACTTTTTCCTT
>NZ_JHVC01000016.1 GCF_000619945.1 Clostridium lundense DSM 17049
TTGAAGAACACAAGGTTGATAGGCTAGAGGTGTAAGTGTAGCAATACATTCAGCTGACTAGTACTAATAGGTCGAGGGCTTGATCTTAAAATTACTTTGTGCAATTTTGAAAGAATATTTCTTTCAAACTGATTTAAAACGAAATCGAAGATTTCTGTAAATCAGCATCTGGTGATTATGGCTCAAAGGTAACACCCGTTCCCATACCGAACACGAAGGTTAAGCTTTGAAGCGCTGATGGTACTGCAAGGGAGGCCTTGTGGGAGAGTAAGTCGTCGCCAGGTAATTATAAAAACACCAAGGTTTTACTTGGTGTTTTTTTATTTTTATAGTTTGTGTATATATTAAGCTTTTTATTATGTAAATAATAATTATATTTGTTCATATAGTAAATTTAACTGATTTACACGATTGATTTCTAGTTTTTTATAGATTTTTTCTTTATGACGTTTAACTGTATTTTCACTAATGCCTAGGTTCTCTGCAATCTTAGCATTAGTATAGCCCATGCGAAGAAAATCCGCTATTTGACATTCACGTTTAGTTATTCCTTTACTTTCCATTAAGTTAATCCATTTTATATCTTTTTTTTCACGAATATATTGAAAGAAGATAGCATAATTAGTTAAATACTGATTTTTTTCCGAGTCTTTAGTAATTAAATGTTCTATGGAAATCTCTAAATCCATTTTTCCTTGCAAATGATATTGCGTCATTCCACACTGAATATGTATTGGTAAAATCTGATCTTTAATTAATTTCTCAATGGAATTAATAGAATTCTTACCTGTGAATAATTCTAAAATTCGCATAGCTTCCTGATTAATTTGAAGAATTTGAAAGTTACTGTTACACAAAATCATACCAATAGGTAAACGAAATAATAGATTATGAATGGTAGTAGAATTTAGATTTTTCTCATGAAGGTGGAGATAAAATTGAAACTGTTTTTCAATAATAATACCAATTTCTTTTAGAATTAGTCGTTCTTTTTCAGTAAATCCAAAGGAATCCCTTTTATGATAAACTGCTACAGCTCCAATATATTCATTATGTTCTCCTCTTAGAAGTACTAATGCTTCATAATAGAAATTATTACGAGATAATACGTCATTATATAAAGCAGAAGATTCGTACTCATCAAAAGTCATAAAATCATCTACCATTAAAACAGTCTTTTCTAAATTTTTATTGTAATTAGCTGGAGCAAAAAAATCTTGCTCATAGCAATAATTATTATAGATGACCATAGATAATTGATTGAAATTTGCATAAGCAAGACGATGATAATAACCGTTGTCATCTATTATTGGGAAGGCAGCACCAGAAAAATCGAAATACTGTAGTATTAATTTAAGAGTATTTTCTTGAAAATTAATATCTATAGGATTTAATCCTTTTGAAAATTCTAATAATTTTTTGTAATCTTCTTTATCCAAAATATCCATTTTATCACCTCTAGGACAAATGCCCTATATAAATAGGGTGTTTGTGTAATTGTGATTTTATTATATAAATGCTACAATATGTTTGTCAATAAATTAACAATATTTTCTGAAAGGAAGGTATCATTATGGCTGTATTGAAGTTGTTACGTGCCCCATTAAAATATGTTCAAGGCAAAGGTGCATTATTGAAACTTTATGATGAAACAAAGGACTTAGGAAAATCTTTTCTATTTATCTGTAGCAATAGTGGATATAAGAGTTGCTATGAAAAAATAGAGAAGAGTTTTGAAGGAACAAATTGTAAACTACGTTTTGAAGTCTTTGGTGGAATTAGTTCTAATGGCGAAATTGAAAAGATGAGAAAGATAGTAAGAGAAGATAAAATTGAAGTTGTTGTAGGAATTGGTGGTGGTTCTGCAATTGATACTGCTAAAGCAACAGCGCATTATGAAAAATGTCCAGTAGTAGTTATACCTACTGTATGTGCAACTGATGCACCATGTACTGGACTTTCTGTTATTTATAATGATGATGGTACATTTGATAGTTATTTATTTTATCCAAGAAATCCAGAAGCGGTTATTGTTGATTCACAGGTTATTGCAAATGCTCCAGTGAAATTTTTAGTAGCAGGTATGGGAGATGCACTTGGAACTTATTTTGAAGCAAGAGCTTGTGTGAGGACTGATGCGCCAAGTTTAGAAAATGGTGGCATTGCATTATCCGCAATGGCTCTTTGTGAATTATGTTATAAAACATTAATTAAATGTGGTTATCAAGCAAAGTTAGCTTGTGAAAATCATTTAGTAACCTCAGCATTTGAAGCAATTGTAGAAGCTACAACTTATTTAAGTGGAGTAGGTGCTGATAATGGTGGACTAGCAGTGGCTCATTCTGTATACAATGGATTTACTGCATTGCCAGAATGTGAAAAGACTATGCATGGTTCTTTAGTTGCATTTGGGACTATTGCTCAATTAATTATAGAAAACGCTCCAAAAGAAGAAATAAAGGAAGTAATGGATTTTTGTTATAGTGTAGGACTACCAGTTACATTAAAAGAAGTTGGGGTAACTGATGTAACAAGAGTACGTATTGCAGCTGAAAAAGCATGTATACCAGGGGAAACAATACATAATATGGCTGGTGATGTGACACCAGATCAGTTATATGATGCATTACTCACTGTAGATTTGTTAGGTCAGGAATATTTAAAGAAATAAAATAGATATTGCTTAATGTTAGGAAAAGGAAATCCGTTTATTATATTTAGAAGTATAATAAACGGATTTTTAGTATTTCATTTTTGTTATGGATAAGTTATTTTATACACATGTTTACTATAATTAAGAAAATTATAGTAATTGTTAACAAAATATGATTATAAGCGTAGCCTAATAAAGTATTATATGTTATAATTTAACTCGCATGTTTACATAATATTATATTTTACAAATAAGCTTGTTTAAAATATTTTATTTAATATGTAGTAAATTATTATATATTTAGGATTGGAGATAACTATGGAAAACTTACAGGAAAATGATATTGATAATGAGATTATAACAAAAAAACAAACTTTATGGACAAGCCAATTTATATATTTGTCTATTGCTAATTTTTTCTTTTTTTTATCTTTTGAAATGCTGCTTCCAACATTACCGGTATATATTTCTCAATGTGGTGGAAGTGACTCTATAGTTGGAATAATAATGGGTATGTTTACTATTTCAGCTATCATAATAAGGCCTTTTTCTGATACAGCAATGCCTGGTTTTAGTAGAAAAAAATCACTAATGCTAGGCTCTTGGATTTGTGTAGTTACTACTATAGGTTACTATTTGTCAAAAACTGTAGGAATAATATTAGTTGATCGTATTTTACATGGTTTTGGTTTTGGATTAGTGACAACATTATTAGTCACTATAGTTACCAACTCAATCCCCAATGAACGTATGGGAGAAGGTATAGGATACTTTGGATTAGGGTCTACTATTGCAATGTCTTTAGGTTCTTTTCTTGGAATTTGGGTTCTTAATTCTTTTAAGGTTAAAGGATTATTTACCTTTGCAGCTATCTTGGTAGTAATAGCAATTATTTTTATGTGCTTAATATCAAAAGATGAAGGACCAAAATTAAATAGGAAAGAAAAGAAAAAAGTTAAATTAGATATGTCTAGCTTTTTTGAACCAAAAGCATTAGTACCATCTATTCTTATTATGCTTTTAGGATTCTCTTATGGTGGTATTTTAGGGTTTATTGCTTTATTTGGGAGACAAGTTGGTATTAGTAATGTAGGTTGGTTCTTTATGGGAGTTGCTATATGTGAAATTATTGTAAGATTGTTTGTAGGGAAAATATTTGATACAAAAGGCCCAGCTTGGGTTTTAATTCCTGGTGCTGTATTTGCATTAATAGGAACTATTATACTAGCTAAAATATCTAATAATACTAATATGATGATATCTTCCTTATTTTATGGAATTGGCTTTGGTGCACTTTTTCCATCATTACAAGCTTTAACTATTAATATTGTTCCAGAAGATAAAAGAAATTTAGCTAGTGCTACATTTTATAACGCTTTTGATTTAGGTATAGGCGGAGGCACTATAATTTTAGGTTTAGTAGTTCAATTAACAAGTTATAGTGATATGTTTTTATATTCATCTTTATTATTTGTAGTGTATTTAATTATATATGTATCCTATTTGATCAAGAATAGGGGTTATAGGTAATAGTGAGAGTGTAAGTTGTAGAGAAATATAAAAAATTAAAGCCAGAAAGTATTGATACTTTCTGGCAACATTAGTAAAATTTTAATAAAACTTAATTTTCTTCTTCTAAAAATATGTGTATATCAAAATTACCTATTGATGTTAAAATTGGTAGAAGTAAAGCTTTTTTATTAGCCATTGAATAAGATTTATATTCACCTATAAAAATTTGTGGTGGTACAATATCACATACATAATTATTAGAATTTAAAATTGTTAAAGCATTACCACCTATAATGTTGGCCATTTCTCCTAAAGCAGAAGATACAAAACTGTCTATCTCGTCCATTTCCATGCTGCACATGATTTTTATCATTTTTAAAGCCATTTCTTTAGGTAAACCAAAGAGAATTGAGCCTTTAAGGTCTCCAGTTACACCAAGAACAACATTTGCATCTTTACTGCTTATCATTCCTTCAACTAGTGATAAATCTCCTCTTTTTATTTCAACATCAAGCATTAAGTGGAATACATCTATAGTTGCTTTATAAAATGCATTTATATATTCTGACTTCACTACATTTCGCCTCCTTGATGTTTTACGTACAAACCAATTTTTTGGTCTGTTTGAGCTACATGCATAATAAGCCAAGCCATTAGTTTACCAGCAAGTTCTTGTACTACTTTTTTAGGATACCCATCTCTTTCTAGAATAGTTGCATAGTCATTAACCATTTTTTTAAAATCACTATGTATTTTTTTATGACTTTCTAAATCTGGATAATTTATTTTTTCTTGATAAATTTCCTCGGAATTAAAATGGGTTATTACATATTCTTGCATAAAAATCATAGTTTCTTTAACTTTATCTATCTTATCTTCCCAATTATTTTCATTCTGAACTACTTCTATAAATTCTGATACACGTTTAAATAACTCTTCATGCTGGGTATCAATTAATTCTACGCCAACTTTATACTTTTCTTTCCACATCATTTTTAAATCCATCCCCTTATTTGAAATTATATAAATATGGTATACATTTAAGGTGATTATATATATTAATTCAAGTATTGTCAAATATTCATTTATGTAGATTAAATGATGTAGGTAACATTTTAAGAAAAAATAAATGTGTAAAAGATGCTTTTTTACCTTCATCTTTAGTTAAATTATTGTTTTTAAGTTTAAGAAACATATAGTAGTTATTCGAGATTAGGAGATGTCTTTAGAATTAAAGGTTATATTTAATTTTTTAATTTTCCTGTATAGTGTGCTTAGCCCAATACCTAAATACTCAGCAGCCTGTTTCTTGCCTTGAGTTGAATATCCATATATATAAAGTGCATTTATAATTTGTTGTCTTTCAGATTCATTAATTGATATTTTTAAAGATCTATTTAAACTTGGTATAGGTTCTTCATAAGAAACATCTTCTGTTTTATTATTTACACGTGATTGAGAAGATATTATTAATTCAGGTAAACTATATGGTGAGATAAGGTGGTTTGTTTCTATGTTAACAGCATATTCTATAGCATTTTCTAATTCTCTTACATTACCTGGCCAATGATAATTTATTAATTTTATGATACTATATTGTTCAAAATCATTAATATCTTTTGATAATAGGTTAGCATATTTTTTTAAAAAGCATCTGGATAGAGGAATAATATCTTCTTTTCTTTGTCTTAGTGGAGGGATGTTTATAGGAATAACATTAATTCTATAGTATAAGTCCTGTCTAAATAAATTTTTTTTAATAAGTTGCTGTAAATTTCTATTTGTAGCTGCAATAATTCTTACATCTACAGGTTTAGGCATAATCCCCCCAACTCTTTCAATAACCTTTTCCTGAAGTACTCTAAGAATTTTAGGTTGTAAGCTTAAAGGCATATCACCTATTTCATCTAAAAAAAGTGTACCTTGGTGAGCTAATTCGAATTTTCCAGGTTTTCCACTTTTGCTTGCCCCCGTAAAAGAGCCACTTTCATATCCAAATAGTTCACTTTCTAACAAAGTATCAGGTATTGCACTACAATTAATGGCTATAAAAGGCATATCTTTTCTTTTACTTGATGAGTGAATTGCTTTTGCAAATAATTCTTTTCCAGTACCACTTTCACCAGATAGAAGTACAGTGGAATCAGACGGAGCTATTTTTTTAGCTAGATTTTTTACTTTTTCAATTGAAGAACTGCCACCTTTTATATAATCGAATGTATATCTTGTGTTGGCTAATGTAAAAGATTCAAACTTTTTTCTGGTTTTATTTAATTCCTGAAAAAAGCATACAATACCTTGAGTTATATAGTTATATTTAAGTGGTTGTATGGTTAGTATTACTGGAATTTTACGATTAATAGTTTTAAAAATCGAATGTACTGAATCTAACGGTACTCCAGTTTCTAAGGTTTTTGTAATAGAATCGCAGGTTATTTTGTCTTCAAAGTTTTTATTTAATATTGAATGTGCTTTCATTCCTAGAATAATTTCAGCGTTATGATTAAAATGAATTACTATTCCTTCAGAGTTAATTGAGATTATACCCTCAGTATAAGCTTCAGTTATTGCACTAAGATTTTGAGCTAGTAATAAGGTTTGTTTAAGCATTAGTTCATTTTTTATCTTTGTAGCTAACAAATCCGACATTTTTTCCATGTAATTTAAATAATTTTCATAGTTACTTAAGATTTTGTTTGCAAGTTCAATTGTAAGAGCAATTAAACCTATTGCAGCTACTGTTTTCCCATCAACTATTACTGGAATAAGCATTGTGACCTTTTCCTTGCAGAAGCTCTTTCCTATACAACTTTTGCAGGTTTCTGAACTACCAGGATTTGATATAAAATAATTTTTGCCGGTGTTTAAAACTTTTTGAAATGTATAACTTTCTGGTAATACAGTGTTAATATCTTTATAATATACTCCGGTACCAGCAATTCTTGTCATATTAGTATCTACAATTGTAATATCGATATCTAAAACTGAGCTAATAGCTTCCGCAATCTGTTGAGCAAAGCTTTGGATTTCTTTAGTTTTTAAAATAGGCACTATGCTCACCTCTTTCATGTATTTATTATAAAAGGTTCTATAAAAACTCTCAAATTCCTTCGAAAGTATTCTTGATAATGAGAAATATATTGGTAAAAATCAGAAATTTATTGCCAAAAGTGAGAAAAGCATTGGGAATTAAGAAACGAAAACTGATAAGTAGCAGATGGGATTTACTAAGTTTTTTGCATATAAGTTGAAAGTTTATTATATGCTGTTTATAGCTAAGGTTTCCAGTAGTAAATGAATTTTATTAAGATTTTTTCAGTACATATATATAGCTTGTAACTTCTTATTTAGAATATTTGATGTTAACTGGTATGAAAATTGCTTTATAACAATTAGTAATTACAAATATAGCTAATGACATTATAAAAAATACTAGAATAAGGAGGTAATTAGTTAAATGAGAACATCCTTTACTGCAAATAATATTTCTCCATCTATGACCTTATCAATTGGAGAAAAGGCTAAAAAGCTAAAAAAAGAGGGAATTGATATTATTTCATTTGCTCAGGGAGAGCCAGATTTTAATACTCCTGAAGCAATAAAACAAGCAGGTATAAAAGCCATTGAGGATAATTTTACCAGATACACTGCTACTTCTGGGATTAAAGAACTTAAAGAGGCAATTTCCTTAAAATTAAAAAATGAAAATGGAATAGAATACAGCCCTGAAGAGATTGTGGTATCTACTGGTGCAAAGCAGGTAATTTATAATACATTACTATCTTTATGTGGATCGGGTGATGAAGTGATTATTCCTACACCTTGCTGGGTAAGTTACACAGAACAGGTTAAGATGGTTGGGGCTAAACCGATTTTAGTAGAAACATTGGAAGCAAAAAATTTTGTACCTGAGCCACATGCTATAGCTGAGAAGATAACTCCAAAGACAAAAGCTATCATATTAAGTACGCCAAACAATCCAACAGGCGCAGTTTATGGAAAAGATGTTTTAAAGGAAATTGCTGAATTAGCAGTGAAAAATCAGATATTTATTATTGCAGATGAAGTTTATGAAAAGTTGATTTATGACAGTGAAAAGCATATAAGCATAGCAGGGATTAATGAGAAAATTAAAGAACTTACTGTAACTATAAACGGGTGGTCCAAAGCTTATGCCATGACTGGTTGGAGACTTGGTTATGCAGCAGGACCTGTTGATATTATAGAAGCAATTGATAAACTTCAGGGACATATTACAGGAAATCCTAATTCTATTTCACAAAAGGCTGGACTATATGCATTGCTCTATAATGAAGATTATAATTTAATGATACCTGAATATAATAGGAGACGAAAATATATAGTAGATAAGCTTAATTCACTTAATGGTATCAACTGTAGGATACCTAAAGGTGCATTTTATGTTTTTCCAAATGTTAAAGGATTGTATGGAAAGAAAGTGGGAAATAAAATAATAAATAGTTCAATGGATGTAGCTACTTTTTTACTTGATGAAGCTCATGTGGCAGTAGTTCCTGGAGAAGCCTTTGCTGCGGAGGGGTATATTAGGCTATCATATGTTACCCCTATTGAAGACATTAAAAGGGCATTAAATCAAATAGAGAAAGCGTTAAAAAAACTTGATAATGTTTAATGAAAATTTCTTTATAGAGAGACTTAATTAAAAAAGCTAAAATTATGGATATTATAAAATTTTTTAAGTATAAAGGAGAAATATAATATGAGAATATCAACAATAAAGTTAAATGGTTTAGAAGTAGGAAGTATTGTAACTTCAAATGGTGTTGTACCGATAAGTTCAATAAATAAAAGATTTAATGAGAATTGGGAAACTGATACATTTGGAATTATTAAATCTGGTCAACTTGAAGAGATAAACAGTTGGTATTGTCATGGTGGCAAAGAGCAATTAGAAGCATTGAAGGAAGATGTTATTTATTTTCCGGAAATTAAATTTGCTCCCTTATATCGTTATCCGAGAAAAATTTTTGGTATAGGACTTAATTATGTGGAACATGCAGCTGATTTATCTGAGAAAGCACCTAATACTGAGCCTGCTAGTTTTTTTAAACCTGATACAACTATTATTGGACATGGTGATACAATTAAAATACCCATTCAATCTGAAAAAACTACTGCAGAGGCAGAACTAGGAATAATCTTTAGCAAGGAATGTGAAAATGTTGAAAAAGAAGATTGGTTAAATGTTATTGCAGGTTTTACAACAATAATGGATATGACAGCAGAAGATATTTTGAGGAAAAATCCTAGATATTTGACCCGTGCAAAAAGTTTTCAAACTTTTTTTAGCTTTGGACCACAGTTGGTCACGCCTGACGAGATTGAGGATGTTTTAAAATTAAAAGTATCCACTGTATTAAATGGAAAGGTACAAGGCCAAAATTTTGTAAAAAATATGACTTTTCCACCAGATTATTTGGTTTCATTTCACTCAAAGGTTATGAGAATGTTTCCAGGTGATATTATTTCAACTGGTACACCTAGAGCTGTTCAAATTAATCATGGTGATGTTGCAGAATGCTGGATTGATGGATTTCAAAGTTTGATTAATCCAGTTATTGATAAAAAATTATAAAACGATGGAGGATACTGATATAATAATAACCTCATTCAAAGCAGAAAAAGCGATGGTATATAGTAGCATAACTTCTTCTGCTTTGAGTGAAAAAAGGTTTTATACTTCTGAGCCCCAAATAACTACATTTTGATTAATTAAAACAAACTTATTATTTTCCCATTTTAAAGTATTCAAAACATATCCTAAGGAGTCTGCATTATATCTTCCAGCTATTTTTTGATATGCCAATAGTTCATATACTTTATTAGAATCAAAATCCACAGGATACAATCCGCTTAACGGATTTACAAATCCACTAATTGGGGCTCTTAGTTTACCGTTTTTATCATATATTTCATTTAAGTAAGTAGCGCTTTTATTAGATATATCTATAATATATTTCAGATTATTTTTTCTACTGATAACTTCGACCTTGTAATTATCTTTATAAGTAACATCATATTTATATTCCTCATTATATGCATTAAAGTCAAATAATAATTTTTCCTTATTATTGATAAATGAATAAATATAATGATACATTATTGCGCCACTACCACCTGAATCAATGCTTATTAGTATATCTGCTACACCATCTCCAGTAAAATCATTTAAAAGCAAATTAGGATTATATCCTGTATTTTCAGCTAATGGTATACTAGTAAACTTGCCTGTAACTCCATCCTGTATTACAAGGGTAATATTTTGGGTAAATGGACTAGGTGGGGTTCTTATACCAGTTAAATATATGTTGTCTGGTATTTTGTCGCCAGTAACATCTCCCCATGCATAAGAAACGATGCTTGGATACATATTATCAGCTCTAAAATAACAATTATACATAAATTGCTCCTTTACATTATAAGATTTCTATATATTATGCCTTAAGAAGCAAATATGCTATAAGTTTAAACCATTAGATAGACCTAGTTTTATTCTCTACCTTTCATGGAGTATTTTTGGGGGGCAATGTTTACATTGTCTTTTATAGTAGAAGAGAGGATTATGAATGTTTCAGTATTTCCGAATACCTGAATTTTTCCGATCAACTTTTCTAGGCTCGGCATATCAGGAACTCTGGCTTTTAGAATTTTGCAATAGGGTCCTGTTACATGATGACACTCTATAATTGAATCCTCAGTTTTAATGAACTCCATAAATTTTTCGTTTTGCTGAATGTTCATGTCTACATTAATAAGAACATTGATTGTTTGCCCTATTTTTTCATAGTTAATAATAGCCTTATAGCCATTTATCACACCAATTTCTTCAAGTCTTTTTACTCTTTCAGCGGTTGCAGGTGCTGAAAGGGATACTTTTTGGGAAAGTTCCTTCATGGATATTCTTCCATCCTGTAAAAGTACTTTTAGAATTTTATGATCGGTAGAATCCATATATAATGCCTCCTTGTTATCAATAATAATCCTTTTCAAATATATCCTTTATTTCAGATACTTTATTTGTATATCCAAGTGCGACAATAAGCTTTATTCTTGCTTTATGTGCGTTAAGATTATCTCCTAAAATAACTCCCTTTTGAGTAAGTTCTCTTCCTGCGCCTTCATAACCGTAGTCATCAAGAACTTTGCCCATAAGACATCTTGAAACTAGAACTACAGGGATATTTTTATTTAAAGCATATTCTACACCTGGAACCATCTTTGGTGGAATATTTCCTCTGCCCATTCCTTCAATGATTAAACCTTGCGTACCTGAGTCTACACAAAATCTTATGAGGCGATCATCCATACCACAGCCACATTTTATTATATCCACTTGACTAGTGGTATTTGCAGCTGGGATATATTGTCTTTTGGTATAGTTGTAGTAGAAATATACTTTTTCATTGTCAACAAAGCCGATAGGGCCAAAATCCATGCTCTTAAAAGTGTCGAGAGTATGAGTATTAGTTTTAGTGACTTGTGAAGCAGCATGTATCTCATTATTCATAACTACCATAACACCTCTGTTATATGCTTCATCTGCTGCAGCTGTATTTACTGCATCAATTAGGTTTCTAGGGCCATCCCAACCAAATTCTGAGCTGTTTTTCATAGAACCTACAAAAATTACAGGATTAGTGTATTTATATGTGAGATCTACTAAGTAGGCTGTTTCTTCTAGTGAATCTGTTCCATGAGTAACAACAACACCATCATAACCTTCTAAGGTAACTTTATCATTTATTATTTGTGACAGTTCAAGCATTTTCTTAGGAGTCATATGAGGACCTGGAAGCATACCAAAATTTATAAAATCAACATTTGCTACTTTTTCAATTCCAGGAGTAAGCTTTATAATGTCATCACCTGTCATAGCAGGTACAGCTGCATGAGTAATTTCGCTCTGTTTCATGGATATTGTTCCACCAGTAAAGATGATAATAATGTTTTTCATTGTTACGATCCTTCCTTATATTATAGTATAAAAAAGCTGTTTAACTACAGCTTTTAACCAACAATTTAAGTTTAACATGGCTAATTTTAAGTGTACATGCATTATAAAAGGTATGATGATGTTTAAATTTAATAAAATTATTAAATTTATTAAATTTAATGAATTAAATTAAGAATAATAAGGTTATATCTTAATTTAATAATCAATGAAATTAATACCATATTTATGGGTTATAAATTTTATAAAAATTATATACTATGAAAATTTGCATGTGATTTAATGTTGCTTTATGTAATATTGTGTTGAATATAAATATATATTGTAGTATTTACGAAAAATAATAAGAGATATATAATTGTTAAGAATACATAAACCGATAAATGTAATATTATGGAGGTATTTTTATGTGGGATATCGAAAAAATAATTGTATGTTTATTTGTTATATTACTGCTCTTTTATATGATACGATTATCACATTTTACAAGACAAAAGTGGGAATTAAAGACTTATACCTTTAGAATATTGCTTATGGGATTATCATTGATTACAATTGCTACTTTTTTTGATATGGTATCTCCTATAATTAATATTAAATCAATACATGCATTGATAAAAGCATGTTTTACCTTGGGAGCTATTATTTATATAATAGGTATAATATTGTGGAGTAATTATACAAAGAAAGTTATTGAAAAATTTGAAGAATTAGCATTAAAAGATTCTATGACAAATTTATTCAACAGAAAAGGAATGGAGAAAGCATATAAGGAGATTTATGAAAGGAATAGTCCTTTTTATGTTATTATTTGTGATCTTGATGAAATGAAAAAAATTAATGATAGATATGGTCATTTACAGGGAGATGAATATATTACAAGTACTGCTAAAATTATTACGGATGCAATAGGTACAAGGGGATATATTGGAAGAATTGGTGGAGATGAATTTATTATAATTTTAGAATATGAAGATATACAACAAATTGAAGAAATTGTATTTACAATAAAAAAGTTGGTTTACGAAATTTTTCCTCAAAAAAATACAGGAATAAGTCTAGGATATTCACTGTTTCCTGATGATGGAAAGAACCTTGAAGATCTAATAAAAGTTGCAGATGAAAGAATGTATAAGGATAAACAAATTAGGAAAAAGCGTGCATAATGAATATATAACTTTATAGAATGGTATATAGGCGTATGTTATAATTTAACTGTAATTAAATGATTATTAATATATTATATTGCATTAAAAAAGAGGGCGGTTTTATGTTAACAATACTTATAGTTGAAGATGATATTACCCTAAATAATGGAATTATGTTATCCTTGCGACAAAAGGATATAGATATTAAACAAGCCTATAATATTAAACAAACAAAGAAGATACTATTAGATAAAACAATTGATCTTATTATTCTTGATGTAAACTTACCAGATGGAAGCGGATTTGATCTATGCAAGGAAATTCGTCAGACATCTTCTGTTCCTATAATATTTTTGACTGCTAATGATATGGAAATTGATGTGGTTACAGGATTAGAACTTGGGGGAGATGATTATATTACCAAGCCATTTAGTCTTATGATTTTACGAGCAAGAGTAATGGCAATATTAAGGCGTTCTAAGAGTATAAAAACTGATGACAAAATTCAAATAGACAATATGATATTTAATTTTGATACTATGGAATTTACTAAAAATGATGAAAGAATTATTCTTAGCAAAACAGAGCAAAGGCTTCTTAAAATATTTTTAGCTAACAAAGGTAATATTTTATCGCGTTCACAGCTTGTTGATAAAATTTGGACTGATGGATCTGAGTATGTGGATGAAAATGCTCTTACTGTAACAGTAAGCAGGCTTAGAAATAAAATAGAGGATACTCCTAATTCCCCCAAATATATAAAAACAATATATGGCATGGGATATATGTGGTCTGGTGGTGAAGTTAATGAATAAAGTTACTCAAAACTCATTTCATAGGGTTTATTTCATTTTTGGAGGATTGTTTATACTACTAACTGTGGGGATGTTATCATTTTTATTATCTGGGATAAATGTAGTAAAAATAACTTTTGTTAGGATTATATTTATATATGCTTTGGCTGTGTTAATGCTGTCAATTTTTTTTGTTTTTATACTAAAATCAAAGGTAACAATAGTTATGAAGACTATTGATGAAATCATAGATGATGCAATAAGTGGAAAAGATAATAAAGATATAGATTACGATGAAACTTCTATTTCTGCATTGGAAAGCAAAATGTATCATTTTGTCACAATATCAAAATCTAATACAGATGCAATTAATAAGGAACGAAATAAGATTAAAAGTCTTATTTCAGATATTTCACATCAAACTAAAACTCCAATAGCAAATATCTTGCTGTATTCAGAATTACTACTTGATAAATCTATAATAAATAATGATGAGAAACAATTAGTTAAGGGAATAAAGGTTCAATCTGAAAAGCTTAAATGGTTGATACAATCTCTTGTCAAAATGTCACGACTTGAAGTAGGTATTGTGTCGGCCAATAAAGTTTTGATTCCAGTATTTGGAACAATAAGCAACTCCGTTGAGCAGGTATTTTCTTCTGCTGACAAAAAGAAAATACAGATTACAGTATCT
This sequence comes from Clostridium lundense DSM 17049, assembly GCF_000619945.1. Classification (GTDB taxonomy): domain Bacteria; phylum Bacillota; class Clostridia; order Clostridiales; family Clostridiaceae; genus Clostridium_AO; species Clostridium_AO lundense. Next base: position 14,795 of record NZ_JHVC01000016.1, read on the forward strand.
TGTAGTGAAGACATAAAAGCATATCATGATAGCAAATGGACAAGTGAAGCTCTTATTAACATATTTGAAAATGCTATTAAATATACACATGCAAATGGAAAGATTAATGTTACAGTTAAGCAGTATGAGATATTTACTAGAATAGATATTTCGGATACTGGCATAGGAATCCATGAAAATGAATTTAATAATATATTTAAACGTTTTTACAGAAGTGATAGAGTATCTCAATATGAGGGGGTTGGCATAGGGCTTTATCTTACAAGAAAAATTATTTCATCACAGGGTGGATACATTAAGGTTAAATCACAGATTAATAAAGGGTCTGTATTTTCAATATTTCTACCCAATACTAAATAGATCCTAAATATTTCAAAACTGTTATATTTGAGATAGCAGTTTGTTAGATTTAAATAATATAGTATATACATAACAAGGTATATACTAATATTTTTTAGGGGGAAATTATAATGTCAGTGTTAAGAACTAAAGGATTAAAAAAATGTTATGGAAAAGGAGAAAATACAGTAAGTGCTTTAGATGGAGTAGATTTAAATATAGAACAAGGAGAATTTGTTGCTATTGTGGGAACATCTGGAAGTGGTAAAAGTACTCTTTTGCATATGCTTGGTGGACTTGATCGTCCCACATCAGGTACTGTAGAAGTTGAAGGTAAAAATATATTTGAATTTGATGATGAAGAGCTTACTATATTTCGACGCAGAAAAATAGGTTTTATATTTCAGAATTATAATCTTATTCCTATATTAAATGCCTATGAAAATATTATCCTTCCAATTGAGCTGGATGGAAATAAGGTTGATAAAAGGTATGTAAACAGTGTAATATCTGTTCTTGGAATTGAAAGCAAAATTAGAAATTATCCTAATAACCTTTCAGGCGGACAGCAGCAGCGTGTAGCTATTGCAAGAGCGTTAGCAACTAGACCTGCAATAATTCTTGCAGATGAGCCTACTGGTAACCTTGATAGCAAAACAAGCTTGGATGTATTAGGACTTTTAAAAACCACAGGTCAACGTTTCAACCAAACCATAGTTATGATAACTCATAATGAGGAAATAGCTCAAATGGCAGACCGCACCATCAGAATTGAAGATGGGAAGATAATGAACAAGGCGGTGAAGGACTGATGATAGGCACTAGAAATAAAAGAGCAATTAACAATATTGCCTTTAAAAGTATAAAGGCAAATAAAATGAGAAATATATTTGCAATAGTTGCAATAGCATTGACTACTATATTATTTACAAGTCTTTTAACAATAGGAATTAGCATGAGTAAATCCATAGAACAGAGTACTATGAGACAAGTTGGGGGAAGTGCTCATGGTACCTTTAAATTTCTTACTATAGAAGAATTTAATCAATTAAAAGATCATAAGCTTATTAAGGATATTGGCTATTCTATATTTGTTAGCCCAGCGGAAAACAAGGAGCTTTTAAGAAGACCAACAGAAATGCGATATGCTACTGATAAGGGAGCAAAATTTATGTTTTCTTTGCCAACTACAGGAAGAATGCCTGAAGAGGAAAATGAAATAGCTACAGATACAATAGTTCTTGATAAGCTTAAAATTCCACATAAAATAGGAGAAAAGGTTACACTATCTTATGTTATTAACGGTAGAAAAGTAACTCGAGATTTTATTCTTTCAGGATACTTTAAAGGAGATAATGTGGCTACTTCAAGTATGGCATGGGTATCAGAAAAGTTTGTCAAAACAAATCTTGCAGGAATAGATCAGAAGTATGTAAAAAAACATATGAAAGAAGTGGGGTTTACAGGACTTATTTTTGCAGACGTAATGTTTTCAAACAGCTTTAATGTAGAAAAAAAGATGCTAACGGTACTAAATGATAATGGATATACAAAAGATGATATACCTATAGGTGTAAATTGGGCATATACTGCATCAAATATTGTAGCAAGTTTAGGAACAATACTTAGTATAATAGGTGCAATACTACTTATTACATTCAGTGGATATCTTATAATTTATAATATATTCTACATTTCAATAGCAAAAGATACTAAATTTTATGGGGTGCTGAAAACTATAGGAACTACTCCAAAACAAATAAGGAGTATAGTAAAAAAACAAGCTATAATACTCTGTATTATAGGAATACCTATAGGATTAGTGATGGGATATATATTAGGCTCAATACTTTTACCTTTTGCAATGCAGGTATTAGCGTATCCTTATGCAAAAACTGATTCTAATCCTTTAATATTTATAGGTTCAGCATTATTTTCAATTATAACTGTATGGATAAGCTGCCGTAAACCTAGAAAAATAGCTTCAAAAATATCACCTATTGAGGCAGTACGATATACTGATGCTTCAATTAGCGAAAAGAGAAATAAGAAAAAATCAATTAATGGAGCAAAACTTCACAAAATGGCTTTATCTAATATATTTAGAAATAAGAAGAAGGCATTAATTGTAATAACTTCTCTTTCACTTAGCATAATACTTTTTAATAGCGTTTATACAATAGTTACAGGCTTTGATATGGATAAATATGTTAGTGGAGAGATATGTAGCGACTTTGCCATAGCCGATGTAAATTACTTTAATCCTCAAAGAGGGTACAATGGTCAAGATACTGTCACAGAAAATATAGTAAATGAAATAGGGTCTGTTAAAGGAATTAAGGATGTTGGAAGAATATACTATAAAGAGCTTAAGCATAAACTAAGTGACCAATCTTTGAATTGGTTTAAAAACTCAATTGACTTAAATAGTAATGACTTTTATACAAAAACTGATGCAAAGGAGGCACTTAAATCTGGTGAAATAACCCTACACATTAGCGGATTAGATAAATTTATATGGAATAAATTTGAGATTAAAAAGGGGAAATTTGATGGAGATAAATTTGCTACAGGAGATTATGTTATAATTAGCTTTCCTTGTTTTGAAACAAAATTTCCTGTAGATACAAGTAAAATGCAAAATGTAGATAGAGAGCATACTTACTCTTATTATGATGTGGGTGAAAATATTAAAATAACTTATGATAATGGCAATGAAAAAAACTATAAAGTAATGGCAATAGCTAGTATGCCCCACAATATTGGCTCAAGAAAATATTATGGAGATGGAACAGAAGTTTATATTCCATCAGATGAATTTAAGTCTAATATAAATAGACCTATTATACTGACAACTTTATTTGATGTAGAAGATAAATATATAGACAATGTTGAAAATTACCTTGCTGATTATATAAAAACAAAGGAACCCTTATTAGGATATGAATCTAGAGATTTATTTGTAAAGGAGTTTAAGAAAACTCAAACAACCTATAATACAGTAGGATATTCCCTTAGTTTTGTAGTAGCATTAATAGGAATTCTGAATTTTACTAACTCTATGATTACAAGTATAATATCACGTAGACGTGAACATGCAATGTTCCAAAGTATAGGAATGACAAGTAAGCAGCTCAATAGAATGCTTATATTTGAAGGATTGTACTATTCTTTATTTACCATATTAATGGTTTCTACAATTGGTATGGGGCTTAATTATTTAATTGTAGATGCAATTGCAGCAAGTAAGTGGTTTTTTACCTATCACTTTACACTTATACCTATATTAATTTGTACGCCATTTCTTGTAGCAATTTCTGTTATTATACCCGTGGTATGCCACAAAACTACTAGCAAGATGAGTATAGTAGAGAGATTAAGAGAAATAGAATAAAGGTATTAAATATAAACTTATTGAAGATAAGAAGTATAATTTGCCTTATGTTAAAATAAATTCGGAATACAGGATTAGTAAGAATGCTATTAATGAATGGCTTAAAACAAGAGTGGAACTTAACACTGATAAATAGAAAAAATAGGTTATGGTGTAATTAGCACTATAACCTATTTTTTATTAATCTGTAAGACACTAAATTAATTGATAATTTTAGAAGGAAAAGAGAAAAAAGAATTGATTAAATATTTAGAAAATTATATTGACAAAATATTCCGAAGAAGTTAAAATAATATTAAGTTAATTGAGTATACTAAATTAACTTAATAAGATAATTCAATGGAAAATATATTTTTAATAATTCAGTAAAAGCTTTAATAATATAGGGAGAGGTGAGGAGAATGCAAAAACAATATGACATAATGATTATTGGCTCAGGAGTAGTTGGTAGTGCAATTGCAAGAGAATTTTCAAGATATGAATTAAAAATAGGTGTATTAGAAAAAGAATTAGATGTGGTATGTGAGACTAGTGGTAGAAATAGTGGAGTTCTTCATGCAGGTTTTAATAATAAACCAGGAACACTTATGGCAAAGTTTTGTGTAGAAGGTAATTTAGGCTTTGACAAAGTAGCAGAAGAACTCCATATTCCTTTTAAAAGACTAGGAAAACTAGTAACTGGTTTTACAGATGAGGATATAAAGGGACTTAAAGCATTAAAGGAACAGGGAGACAAAAATGGTGTGCCGGGATTAGAAATTGTATCTCGAGAAAGAATTAAAGAATTAGCACCTAATGTAGAAGGAAAAGCAGCATTATATTCACCTATGACAGGAATACTAGATCCATTTATATATACAATAGCTTTAGCAGAAAATGCTTGTGAAAATGGTGTGGATTTTTACTTTGGTAGAGAAGTAACTGGTATCCAAAGAAAAGAAGGATATTATGAAGTTACTACAAAAAATAAAGAAACTTATCATACTAAGTGGCTAATTAATAGTGCAGGATTAAATTCTGATAAAATAGCGAAAATGGTTGGTATTACAGACTATACCATATATCCATGTAGAGGAGAATATTTTATTTTAGATAAAAAGGCAGGGGAATTTCTTCAAATTCCAGCATATCCAGTTCCAAATAAAAAAGAAGGAGGACTTGGAATACATCTTACCCCTTCTATTCATGGAAATATATTTATTGGACCAAGTGCTCAATATATTGATGAAAACGATAACTATTCGGCTACCGAAGAAGTTATGGACATGCTTGTGAAAGAAGGGAGAAAAATATTACCTCAAATAAAAAGAGAGCATTTTATTAGAAACTTCTCAGGTATTAGACCTAAACTAGTGAGCAAAGAAAAAGGTGGATATGCAGACTTTGTAATTGAAGAAAGAGAAGAGGTACCAAATATGATTAACCTAATTGGAATTGAATCTCCAGGATTAACTTCGGCAGTTCCAATTGCAAGATATGTATTAGGTAAGATCAGAAATAAGGAAGATTTAAAAGAAAATAAAGATTTTAATCCTATAAGAAAGGGAATATTAAAATTCTCAGAGCAATCTGAGGAAAAGCAAGCTGAACTTATAAAAGAAAACCCAGATTATGGAGAAATTATTTGTAGATGTGAAACAGTTACAAAAGCAGAAATCATGCAGGCGATAAATAATCCATTAGGGGTAGGTACAGTGACTGGAATTAAGTATAGGACAAGATCTATGATGGGAAGATGTCAAGGAGGATATTGTCAGACTAGAATTACGAAAATGATTATGAAAGAAAAAAATAAAAAGGTAGACGAAGTAACCTACTTAAGAGAAAATGGGCAAATGTTTTTAGGGAGGGTGAGATAATGGAAGCAATATTAAAAGATGCGGTTATTATTGGAGCAGGTCCAGCTGGACTTGCAGCAGCCTTAAAGCTAAAAGAAAAAGGAATAGACGACATTTTAATATTGGAAAGGGAAAAGAAACCCGGTGGAATATTAAGACAATGCATTCATGATGGATTTGGTTTAGTAAGATTTAATGAGGCACTTAGCGGGCCAGAATATGCAAATAGATTTATAGAAGAGGTAGAGAAAGAGAATATTGAAATACAAACAGAGGCTACTGTAATAAATCTTACAAATGACAAGGAAGTTATAGTAGCCACAAGAGAAGGATTAAGGAAATATCAAGCTAAAGTAGTAGTACTAACAATGGGATGTAGAGAAAGAACAAGAGGAGCTATTAGCATACCTGGTACAAGACCAGCAGGCGTATTTACAGCAGGTGTAGCTCAAAGTTATATGAATTTAAAAAACATTATGGTAGGAGAGAGAGTAGTTATACTAGGCTCTGGAGATATAGGACTTATAATGGCAAGAAGAATGACACTTGAGGGAGCAAAGGTACTTGCAGTAATAGAAAAATTGCCTTATCCTAGTGGATTACCTAGAAATATACAACAGTGTTTAAATGATTATGATATTCCTCTATTTTTAAGTCATACTGTAACAAATATCAAAGGAAAAGGAAGATTAGAGGCAGTAACTGTAAGTAAAGTAGATGAAAATGGACAACCGATCCAGGGAACAGAAAAGGAATATAAATGTGATACTTTGATATTATCTGTTGGACTTATTCCTGAAAATGAATTGTCGCTTAAAGCTGGAGTAAAATTAGATGAAAGAACAAAAGGTCCAATTGTAGATGAAAATTTACAGACAAGTGTTGAAGGAATTTATGCTGCAGGAAATGTTCTTCATGTACATGATTTGGTAGACTTTGTATCAAACGAAGGAGAAAAACTTGCAGAGGCAGCAGCAAAATATATAAAAGAAGAAAAACAAAATGAAAATAAAATTTTGATAACAACAGATAAGACTATTAATAATGTAGTTCCACAAAAGATAAGCGGAGAAAAAGATGTAGAGATATATTTAAGAGTAAGTAGACCTTCAAGAGATGGAGCAATAGAAGTTAAGCAAGGTGAAGAAATTATTAAAGTTGAGAAACTAAAAAAATTAAATCCAGCAGAAATGATACACATAATATTAAAAAAGCAAGAACTTATTAGTAAAGAAAATATTAAGGTGGTGGTTGCTCAATGAATAAACAGATCACATGCATAATTTGCCCTAATGGATGCGAATTGTCTGTAGAATGGGAAGAAAAGAGTATAAAAAATATAAATGGAGCTTTGTGTAAAAGAGGAGAGGAGTATGTGACACAAGAAATACAAAATCCCAAAAGAACTATTGCATCTTTAGTTAAAGTAAATAATGGTGAAATACCATTGGTTAGTGTAAGAACAACAAAGGCTATTCCAAAGGAAAAGATATTTGATGTTATGGAAGAAATTAAAAAGTTAGAAGTTAATGCACCAGTAAAAATTAATCAAGTAATTGTTAAAAACATTCTGGGACTTGGTTCAGATATTATTTCCACAAAGTTTGTGGAAAAGGAACAAGTAACTATTTAACGAAATTTGGGAGATGAAATTATGATTGTTGAGGAGTTAAATCCACTTGTAAATGTACAAAAAACAATTAAAGAAACCTGTAAAAATCTAAATTTAAGTGAAAGTGTCTATGAATTAATTAAGGAGCCTAGCAGGGTTGTAGAAATTAATATTCCAGTGCAAATGGACGATGGATCTATAAAGGTGTTTAAGGGATATAGAAGTCAGCATAACAATGCAATGGGGCCTACAAAGGGCGGAATCAGATTTCATGAAAAAGTAAATTTAGATGAAGTAAAGGCATTATCAATATGGATGACATTTAAATGTGCCATAGCTAATATTCCTTTTGGAGGAGGTAAAGGAGGAGTTATAGTAGATCCTAAAACATTATCTAAATGCGAATTGGAAAAATTAAGTAGAGGTTATGTTCAAAAACTCTGTGAATTTTTAGGTGAAGATTTAGACATACCAGCTCCAGATGTAAATACCAACGCACAGATAATTTCATGGATGGCAGATGAATATAATAAGCTCTCCGGAAAGAATCATTGGGGAACTTTTACAGGTAAACCAGTAGTATTAAATGGTTCAAAAGGAAGAACTGAAGCAACAGGTTTAGGTATAGCTATAGTTGCTAGAGAAGCTTTAAAAAAGTTAAGTAAAAGCTTAAATCATTCATCAGTAGCAATACAAGGGTTTGGAAATGTAGGAAGTAATGCTGCACTTTGTATAGAAAATTTAGGTGGAAGAGTAGTTAGCGTATCAGAATGGGATAGAGAAAAAGGGTTTTATGCTATATATGATGAAAAAGGATTAAATATTAAAGAATTAATGAGCTATTTTCATGAAAAAGGAACTTTGCTCGGATTTTCTGGAAGCTGTGAAATAAAAGAAGAGGAGTTTTGGAGCCTATCTGTAGATGTGTTGGTACCTGCAGCTTTGGAAAACTCTATAAATGCTAATAATGCTAATTTAATAAATGCAAAACTAATTTGTGAAGGAGCAAATGGTCCTTTAACACCAGCAGCTGACGAGATATTAGAAGAAAAAGGGATTGAAGTTACACCAGATATACTAACAAATGCAGGTGGAGTTATAGTATCTTATTTTGAATGGGTGCAAAATTTAAATAATTACTATTGGAATGAAAAAGATATTAAAACAAAAGAAGAAAAATTTTTGGTAGAGGCATTTAAAAATGTTTGGGCAATGAAAGATAAGGATAATTTTACTATGAGAAATGCTGCTTATATGTATGCTATAAATAAATTAGCAGAAGGAATGAAATATAGAGGGTGGTATTGAGTTTAAGGGACATAAATAATATTTCAAAATATAAATAAGTTTATAATAGCAATACACTCCTCTATTATTGAAAGGGGGATATCTTGTGGAACTTCTTCATGCTTTTGGTAGTATATTTAGTATTATTATAATGATAGCTATTGGATATATTTTAACTCAAAAAGGATGGATAGATAAGGCTGGGGCTAAGTTATTTTCAAAAATAGTTATAAATGTATCCTTACCAGCGTTAATGATTAATAACCTTATGTCAGACTTTGATAGAGCAAAGCTTCTAAGTTTGGGAAGGGGACTTATAGTTCCATTTCTATCTATAGCTTGTACCTATTTACTAGGCAAAATATTTATAAAGGTTTTTAATATTACTCCAAAGAGACGAGGATCATTTTTATCTATGTTTTTTGTATCTAATACTATATTTATTGGATTGCCAGTTAATCTGGCTTTATTTGGATCAGAAAGTGTTCCTTATGTTTTATTATATTATATAGCTAATACCACATTCTTTTGGACTATAGGTGTTTTTGAAATAAGTAAAGATGGAAAAGGTGAGACTCAAGGATTTCTATCAATAAGTACCATAAAGAGAATATTCTCACCTCCATTAATGGGGTTTATAGTAGCTATAATATTAATACTTTTAGCTATACCTGTACCTAAGTTTATAATGGATACTTGTAAGTATTTAGGTAACCTAACTACGCCGTTGTCTATGTTGTTTATAGGCAATACAATGTATTATATAGATTTAAAGGGAATAGGTTTTAGCAAAGATAATTTAGGTATTTTATTAGGAAGATTTATAATATCACCTTTATTAGTAGTATTATTGTGTAAGTTTTTCCCTTTACCTGAACTTATGAAAAAGGTATTTATTATTCAAGCAGCCATGCCAGTAATGACTAATACTGCTATAGTATCTAAGTCTTATGATGCAGATTATCAATATGCAGCTATTATGATTACTGTAACTACTATATTAAGTTTATTTATAATTCCTATATATAAAATATTACTTCAATAGAAAAAGCCTTCTTTTCAGTTTTAGCTGAAAAGAAGGTTTTTTAGAATAAAGTATCTTGTTTAAAAGTTTGGATAAAAAACATTTGGTAATTGCTTAGTAACACCATAAGCATGTTCTAGATGATCCCTCATTGCTTTCCTAGCTAGTTCTTCATTTCTGCTTATAAGTGCCTCATATATTGCACGATGTTTCTCTATTGTATTGTTTCTATCATCATTTGTTAAAGCTCTATGGATTTGCTCTAGTTGATCATAAATTAATGTATTAAGAGTATTCATTAATTTAGAACACAACTCATTTTTAGCACAATTTAATATAGTAATATGAAATAATTGATCTAACCTAGTAAAATTTTTTATATCTCCTCTAGGAAGATTAATAAGTTCGTCAGAAACTCTTTTTAACTCAGCAAAATCTTCTTCTGTTGCCCTAGATGTAGCAAGGCCAACCATTTCTAATTCTATGGACATTCTAAGTTCAAAAAGGTCTGTATTACTTGTTTTTTCAAAGGCTAAAATGTAGGTTAGTGGTAAATAATAATTATTATTCTTAGGATTACTAATAACAATTCCCTTTCGTGGAGATACAGTGACTATTCCTAAAAACTCCATAACTCGTAAGGCTTCACGCAAAGTTGGACGGCTTACATTTAAAATTTCCATTAATTCTGCTTCATTATATAATCTCTCGCCATATTCAAGTTGATTATCCATTATTAAATGAATAAAGGTCTCAATTATATGAAAATATGCTTTCTTATTTTTAACAGGTTTCATATCTATTTTATTCATATTGGCACCTCAATTAATATATTTTACAACAATTATCTAAAATAAGTTCTTTATTATATTCTAAATGGTAGAGCTTCGTGTGTCTATATATTATACTAACACTACAAAAGTAATTGGTCTATTAGATAAATCTTATTATGATTATTGGTAATATGAATATAATATAATGCTTCAGAAAAAATATTTTATATATGTATTGACATTAACGCTACGTGAAAGTTTATATTTATACTATCAGGAGGCGAGAATATGGAATATACAGTGCAAAAGCTAGCGCATATAGCAGGTGTTAGCACACGAACACTTAGATATTATGATGAAATTGGAATCCTTAAGCCGGCAAGGATTAATTCATCAGGATATCGTATTTATGGTGAAAACGAGGTTAATATGTTACAACAAATACTTTTTTATAAAGAATTGGGTATAAGTTTAGAAAATATTAAAGAGATTATAGCCTCACCTAGTTTTGATAGGGAAAAAGCACTGAGGGAACATCATCAAAAGCTTCTTGAAAAAAGAATGCAATTAGATTTATTAATTGCCAATGTTAATAAAACAATTGAAACAATAGAAGGGAGAACTATTATGAATGATAAAGAGAAATTTAAGGGGTTTAAGCAAAAACTAATTGATGATAATGAAAAAAAATATGGAAAAGAAATTCGTGAAAAGTATGGTAATAAAGTTATTGATGAATCAAATAAGAAGCTAAATAATATGAGTAAGGAAGAGTATAAGAAAATTACTGAGCTTGAAAATGAAATTATGGAAACTCTTTATTTAGCATTTAAAACTTCTAATCCATCAGGAGAACTAGCTCAAAAAGCCGCGGATTTACATCGTCAATGGATAAGCTTTTATTGGAACAATTATAGTAAAGAAGCTCATGCTGGACTTGCGCAAATGTATGTTGATGATGAAAGATTTAAAGCGTATTATGATAAGAAACAAACAGGAATGGCAGAGTTTTTAAGGGATGCTATCCTTATTTATACAGGGACTGAAAAGTGATTAAGCAAGCTAACTTCTGGATTTAAAGTATAAATTTTTAATATTTGAGGTTATAGTATATATAATGTATACTATAACCTCTTTTTAAAAGTTTAGAATTTCTTTATAATTAGTTTATAAAAACTATAGCTCATTAGATTAAAATGAAAATATGGAAGGCTTTCCTAAGTTATTATGAAATAAAAAAGGGAGATGTTATAAATTGAAAATTAAAAAGAAAACCGCTATGATTATAAGTGTTGCTGTTGGCACTTTAATGTTTGCAACAACAGCTATGGCAGAAGTAATGTCTAAAAGTGGATATGAGCAAGCTAAAGATGCAATAAAGTATTCATCAGATAGTTTTAGTAGTAAACTTTCAAGTTATACTATGGATATATCTATGACTGTGAAGGACAATGGTAAAGTTATTATTTCACAGAATGCACTAAATAAATGTGATATAAATAAAAAAGCTTCCGAAAATGTTGAGACTACCGTTAAAGGAGGAAAAAAGACAGAGCGTTACTTCTATGGAGATAAAAACGGTATGATTACAACTAATGAAGATAAAAGTATTTATTATGTAACTGAATATGAAACTCCAGATAAAGGAAGAGACTTTAGAGATCCATTTAAAGAAAAAGAAGCGGGAGATATTGAAAAAATAATAGATGCTGCTGTAGGCAATTTAAAAGATTATGTTGTAGTAGATGAAAAAGCTGATGGAAGCAAAGAATTATCTGGTTCTATAACTGAAGCCCAAATACCTGCACTTATAAATGCAGTTACATCCTATGCATTAAAAAATGAAGCTTCATCTAATAGAAATCCTGAAGAAGTAAATGTTATGCCTAGAATTACTAAAGACGTATATGTTAAAGAAGTTAAAGGTAAGATGGTTGTAGATAAGAATGGTTTAATACAAAGTGTTCTTGGTACAGCAATACTTTCAGGTAAGGATGATCAGGGTAAGCAGCATGATTTAACTTTTGAAGTTCTTGGAAAAACAACTAGTATTAACTCTACTGTTGTAAATAAACCAAATCTTTCAGGAAAGAAAGTAGAAAAGAGTATACAAAGAAACAACAACGAGTTTGCAAATCCTGAAAAGTATGTTGGTAAGTATAAGAATGATATAATTATAGAGAAAGATGGTAAGTTCCAAAAAATTGGAGAGAGAACATTAACTATAGCTCATTCTGATAATGAATCTATTTCTGGATCATATCATGAACAGTATATAAAAGGATATGAAAGTTATGCAACAAAAGACTTAAAGTTTGACGCAAAATATGGCAAAGATAAATACAATGCAAGATTTGATATTGAAGGTTCCTCAGATAAAGGTAATATAAGCGTTAATAGACATAACGTAAGCGTGTATTTTTATATGCCACATTCATCAAAGGGTGGAGTAAACTATGATGGTGAGTTTAATAGAGTGTTTGATTAATTATATATAAAATAAAAAAATGTAATCAATTTTTTTAGAGTACAGATTACAGAGCACAGAGTACAAATAAGGAGACTTTTCTTCCATTACACTACAGAAAACTTCAAATTAAAAATTTTTAGTAATGAAGCGAAGAAAAATTATCTATATCTGTACTCTGTTATCTGTGCTCTGTTATCTAAAAAAGTGCGGTGTACTTTTTAGGGGGGTAAAAATTGGAGAAAGTTATTGAGATAAATAACCTAAGCAAACTTTATAAGAATGGTAGAGGAATAACAGATATTAATTTAGAAATAAATAGGGGAGAGATATTTGGATTTTTAGGGCCAAATGGAGCAGGAAAAACTACTGCTATGAAAATTATGACTGGATTAATAAAGCCAGATAGTGGTGATGTTAAAATTTTAGGATATAGTGTATTAGAAGATTTTGAAAAAGCTATGTCAAAGGTAGGATGTATTATTGAGACTGCAGAGTCTTATTCTTATTTAACTGCTTATGAAAATCTTAAACAATTTTCAAGATATTATAAAGATGTTGATGATAAGAGAATTGAAGAGGTATTAGAAATTATAGGGCTTCAAAAGTTTAAAAATGAAAAAACAAGAAAGTTTTCACTTGGAATGAAGCAAAGGCTAGGGATTGCAGCAGCGATTTTATCTAAGCCTGAAGTTGTTATTTTGGACGAACCTCTAAATGGATTGGATGTTGAGGGAATGCTTGATATAAGAAATCTTATAAAAAGTCTTGCTGAGGAAGAGAAAACTACTTTCTTCATATCAAGTCATCTTATTCATGATGTAGAGCTTACTTGTAATAAGATAGGCGTTCTTTATAACGGAAGGATACTTAATGTAGATACAACTAAAAACATATTAAATAATTATGCTTCACTGGAGAACTATTTTATAAGCGAGGTGGAACGAAATGGTAGAATTTAAGGCTACTGTAATTAATGAAATTGAAAAGTTATATAAAAAGAAGAAGATTATAGTGGCAGCAATAGTATCACTAATTTTCATAGTAATAGGACAACTTGCTGTTGTTGGTTTAAGGAGTGGCTTTGGATTAAGAGGAACTTCCAGTATGGAGTTTCCTATATTAGTATTGTCTGTAGTAGTTAATACCATTTTGCCTCTTTTCACTGCACTTGTTACCATAGATAGCTTTTCAGGAGAATTTTCACAAAACACTATGAAAATTGCAATTACAAGACCAATAACACGATTGAAATTTTTTACTGCAAAAATAGTAGCTATAATGCTTTTTATATTAACTAATCTTTTGTTTGTAATGATTTTTTCAATTATAGCAGGAATAGTTTTTAATTCAAATTCTTTTACATTTCAAGGCATAATAAGGATATTTGTATCCTATATAGTTACAGTTTTACCTATGATGATTTTAGTGCTCTTAATTGCTACTTTTACTAATATTATAAGAAGTGGAGTAGGCGTGTTCTTTTTATCTATCTTTGTTCTAATTATTCTTAAAGCGTTGGAAATTATATTCTCACAATATTCAGGTATAATTTTCACATCAATGTTTAGTTGGTATAATCTATGGATTATGAACAGTTTACCTATATTAAAGATTTTGCGTCAGTTTATGATGATGTGTAGTTATGGCATACTATTATTTACATTTGGATATTATTTATTTGATAAAAAAGAATTTTAAGGTGAAAAAATGGATATAAAAAAACGAGTAATAGTATCTAATACTATAATAGCTATAGTACCAGTTATTATAACAATTATAGTTGTATTTGGTTTTTTGTTTGTATCATCAAAGTTTCTTAAAAGAGACGTAGACTATGAAAAATTTAAAAACCGTGTAACTATAAGGGCTGAGTTAGTAACTATTAGAAATAACATATTAAAACAAAATATTCAAGATATAGAGGACACAGAATTACAAAAGGAAGTATCCCACGGACTTTCAAGTTTAAATGGCGAATTTATAATTGTTAAGGGACATAAAATTATAGTTAATTCTAAAGAGATCAATAAAATAGATATAGAAAAATGTATAGAAGTAGCAAAATCAAATACAGTAGATAAGAAAATTAAGATTAATGGTTGTTCTTATTTAATTGAAGATATAGATTTAAATCTAAAAGACAAAACATCTGCAAGCCTAATATTGTTAGCTCCTATAGGCGAAGACATAAATTTATTTAATAAGCTAATTGTTGTGGTCATTATAGTTTATATAATATCTTTTATAGTAATTAATGTAATTATGTCATATCTTTTATCAAAGAGAATAATAAATCCTATTAAGATTTTGAAAAAAGCTACAAATGAAATTAGTATGGGAAATTTAAACTGTGAGATTATTGAAGATGGGGATAAGGAAATACAGGAATTATGTCGTGGTTTTGAGATTATGAGAGTACAGTTAAAGGATTCCATATCTATGAAAATTAAGTATGATGATAATCGTAAAGTGCTTGTATCAAGCATTTCTCATGATTTAAAAACACCAATAACATCAATAAAAGGCTATGTTGAGGGGATTTTGGATGGGGTAGCAAATACACCGGAAAAAAGAGAAAACTATTTAAAAACTATTTATTCAAAGGCTGAACATATTGATCATATGATTGACGATTTACTTTTATATTCAAAGCTTGATTTAAATCAAATTCCTTTTAATTTTGAAAAAATAGATATTGTTGAATACTTTAAATATTGTATATGTGAGATTGAACCTGAACTTATAAAAAGTAATATAAAAATACAATTAAAGAACGACTTAAATAATTGTAGATATGTTATTATGGATAGGGAAAGAATGAGAAGAGTTATTTTAAATATTATAGAAAATTCTCGTAAATATATGAATAAAGAGCAGGGGAAAATAATTCTAAATTTAAGAGAGACAAATTCTAGCATTGTTATAGAGATAAGAGACAATGGTCCTGGAATTAATAATAATGAGATAAATAAAATATTTGATAGATTCTACAGAGCAGATTCTGCAAGAAGTGGAGCTAAGGGGAGTGGATTAGGACTATCCATTGCAAAGCAAATTGTAGAAGGACATAAGGGAAGAATTTGGGCGGTTAGTCATGAAAATGAAGGCACAAGTATTATGATATCCCTTGGCAAGGTAATAGAAAATAGGCAAAGGGAAGATTTATTTTTATAATTAAAAATGAATTGTAAAGAATAAAGAAGGGTTTTTCTTTATTTTATTAAGAAAAGCCTTTTAATCATAAATGAAAGGAAGCGTTTAATAATATGAAGAAGATATTAATAGTGGAAGATGACCTAAGTATTGCTGAACTTCAAAGAGATTATTTGGAACTTTCAGGGTTTGAAGTAAAAATATGTACAGATGGGGTATCTGGATTGAATGAAATAAAAGAAAATAAATATGATTTAATAATTCTTGATGTTATGCTTCCTAAAATTGATGGTTTTGATATATTAAGGATTATTCAGGAACATAAGGATATACCAGTTTTAATGGTTTCAGCTAAAAAAGAAGAGATTGATAAAATAAAAGGTTTAAGTCTTGGAGCAGATGATTATATAACAAAGCCATTTAGTCCAGGAGAATTAGTTGCAAGAGTTAAATCTCATCTTCAAAATTATGAGAGATTAAGAAATAAGTTTGGAAATAAGTCGAATAATAATAACATTATTATAAGAGGATTGGAAATATATAAAGATTCTAGACAGGTATTTATAAATGGAAAAGAAGTTAATTTAGCACAAAAAGAATTTGAATTATTATTACATATGGCTCAATATCCTAATAGGGTGTTTGGAAAGGATGAATTATTTGAGAGCATTTGGGGAATGGACTCCCTTGGGGATAATGCTACAGTTACAGTACACATTAGAAAAATAAGAGAAAAAATTGAATCAAATCCATCGGAGCCACAATATATTGAAACAGTATGGGGAGTTGGCTATAGAGTAAGGGTATAAATAACGAATATGACAGGTTTAATTATAAAATTGAATAATATGGCAAAAAATATCAACATAATTATATATTTATTAAATCCATAATTGAAAAATAGGTTATTATGTAATATAATGAATGAATAGCTTTACTTAAGTAAAGCTGTTTTTATTTTAGAGAGGGAGGTTGCTAATGGAATCATTAAATAACATTGTAGCTAAAATAGACAGCTTTTTATGGAATTGGCCATTACTTATTTTATTACTAGGAACTCACATATTTTTGACTTTCAGATTGAAGTTTATTCAAAGATATTTGGGAAAGGCAATAAAACTTTCTGTAGTTAAGGATGAGAATGCTAAGGGCGATGTAAGCCAATTTAGCGCATTAACAACAGCGTTAGCAGCGACCATTGGTACAGGAAATATAGTTGGGGTAGCAACAGCTATATCTTTGGGAGGCCCTGGAGCAGTATTTTGGACATGGCTTACAGGTGTATTTGGAATATCCACAAAGTATGCTGAAAGTTTACTTTCAACTAAATATAGAATAAAAACTGAAGATGGTACTATGGCAGGAGGTCCTATGTATGTGTTAGAATACGGAATGAATAAGAAATGGTTGGCAGTACTTTTTGCCACATTTACTAGCATAGCAGCTATAGGAACTGGTGGAATGGTACAATCTAATGCAATTTCTATGATGGTAAGTGATACCTTTAAAGTTCCAACAAAAATATCAGCTGTAATTATATGTATACTAACAGCTGTTGTAATACTAGGCGGAATAAAGAGTATATCTAAGGTTTGTGAAGTATTCGTACCTTTTATGGCAGGTTTTTATATTTTAGGCTGTTTAATAATATTAGCCATGGGTTATAAAACAATACCAAATTCACTACATACAATAATTTCTTCCGCATTTACAGGACAAGCAGCTGTAGGAGGATTTGCAGGATCTAGTGTTATTATGGCAATGAGATTTGGTGTATCTAGAGGACTTTTTTCAAATGAGTCAGGATTAGGAAGTGCTCCAATAGTATCAGCAGCAGCGCAATCAAGAAATCCAGTAAGACAAGCATTGGTTGCTTCTACAGGTACTTTTTGGGATACAGTAGTAGTATGCGCTATTACAGGACTTGTATTAACTAATACAGGAGTATGGAATAAGGGACTTCAAGGTGGGCAGTTAACTAAAGAGGCATTCGCTTCCATACCTGTTATAGGACCTATAGTTTTAACTGTAGGATTAATGACTTTTGCTTTTTCTACTATACTTGGTTGGTCCTATTATGGAGAAAAATCCATAGAATATCTTTTTGGAAAGAAAGCTATATTACCTTATAAGATATTATGGATTATAGCTATTTATATAGGAGCTGTATTTTCTTTAGATTTTGTTTGGAATTTTGCTGATTTGGCTAATGGGTTGATGGCTATACCAAATCTTATATCATTAATAGCTTTAAGTGGGGTTATTGTAAGTGAAACTAAAAACTATTTATGGCAAGGAAATTTGGAAGATACTGTTGAGGAAGAAAAAGTAGCAAATTTATAATGCATTTAAGCTGGTACATATGTAAAAGTAATATGTACCAGTTTTT
Organism: Clostridium lundense DSM 17049; assembly: GCF_000619945.1. Classification (GTDB taxonomy): domain Bacteria; phylum Bacillota; class Clostridia; order Clostridiales; family Clostridiaceae; genus Clostridium_AO; species Clostridium_AO lundense. The sequence continues at coordinate 33,074 of NZ_JHVC01000016.1, forward strand.
TATTTAGTGTAGAGCTAATAAAGGTAAAATTTACTCTATTATTTGTACTCTGTACTCTATACTCTATACTCTGTAAAAAACATTTAATATGTATTATAATATAAGTGATATGCACATTTATTATATTAAGTGGAGGAAAGATATGTTTAATAAGAAGAAAAAAACTGATGGCAATAAATTTGACGATAACAAATTTAAGTATGTTATTTATTATGCTATTGCAGTGACAATAGTTGTTTTTTTGATTAATGATTATGTAATCAACACAGAAACAAAGCAGATAAAATATACTAATTTTCTTAACATGATAACTCAAAAACAAATTAAGGAAGTTCAGTTTTCTAAGGATAGAATAATAATTTATCCAAAAGAAAATGCAGGCTATGGGGATAAATTATTATATACTGGTAGGTTAGAAGAAGATAAAGATTTACCGGCTAAGTTAGATAAGGCAAACATACCTTATGATAGGGTTATACCAAAGCAAGATGGTCCAGTTAAAGGGTTTTTATTAAATTATATAATGCCGTTTATATTACTTATGGCATTCGGAAGATTTTTACTTGGAAGATTAGATAAAAAAATGGGCAGTGGAGTTATGTCCTTTGGTAAAAATACTGCTAAAATTTATGCAGAAAATGAAACAGGAATTACTTTTGAAGACGTAGCTGGTCAAGAGGAAGCAAAAGAGTCATTAGTAGAAATAGTGGATTTTTTACATAATACTCAAAAGTATTCTGAAATTGGAGCTAAATTACCTAAAGGCGCTTTGTTAGTAGGGCCTCCTGGTACAGGTAAAACATTACTTGCAAAGGCTGTAGCTGGGGAAGCAAAGGTACCATTTTTTTCTCTTTCGGGGTCAAGTTTTGTGGAAATGTTTGTTGGTATGGGCGCAGCTAGAGTTAGAGATTTATTTGAACAAGCACAGGAAAAAGCACCTTGTATAATATTTATTGATGAAATAGATGCTATTGGAAAAAGTAGAGATGGGAATATAAGTAGCAATGATGAAAGAGAACAGACTCTTAATCAGTTGCTTTCTGAAATGGATGGATTTGATTCATCAAAGGGGGTAGTAATTTTAGCAGCTACTAATAGACCAGAAATTTTAGATAAGGCTCTTTTAAGACCAGGTAGATTTGATAGAAGAGTAATAGTGGACAGACCTGATCTTAAGGGAAGAGAAGACATATTAAAGGTTCATTCAAAGGGTGTTAAAATGGCTGAAAATGTTGATTTACAAGATATTGCTAAGTCAACTCCAGGTGCTGTAGGAGCAGATTTAGCGAATATAATAAATGAAGCAGCTTTAAGAGCTGTAAAAAATAATAGAAAAGAAGTTATTCAAGAAGATCTACAAGAAGCTGTTGAAGTGATAATAGCAGGAAAAGAAAAGAAAGATAGAATATTATCACCTAAAGAAAAGAGGTCAGTAGCTTTTCATGAAGTGGGTCATGCTTTAGTAGCAGCTCTTTTAACTCATACAGATCCTGTTCATAAGATTACTATAGTTCCAAGAACTATGGGAGCATTAGGTTATACAATGCAAGTTCCAGCAGAGGAAAAATACTTAAACACAAAAGAAGAAATGTTTGATCAAATTTGTGTAATGCTAGGGGGAAGAGCAGCAGAAGAGGTAGAGTTTAATGCAATATCTACTGGGGCATCAAATGACATAGAAAAGGCTACATCAACAGCTAGAAGTATGGTTACTATATATGGTATGACTGAAAGATTTGATATGATGGGATTAGAATCTATGTCTAATAGATATCTTGATGGAAGATCTGTTAAAAATTGTAGCGCTGAGACAGAAACACAAATTGATGAAGAAACTTTAAAAATAATAAAGAAAGCTCATAAAAAAGCAATAGATATATTAAATGAAAATAGAGAATTATTAACTAAAATCGCAGAAAGATTGCTAGAAAAAGAAACTATCATGGGAAATGAATTTATGGCTTTAGTGAAGGGAGAAGAATTTGCTGAAGAAGCTGCGGCATTAAATGAAGATAATGTAATTGAATTAAAAGAGGAAAGCGACCAAAAAGATGAAGTTAAAGTGGATGCAGCAGGTATAGTAGAGGATGATATAGTGAATAATGAAAATAGTGATGATAATAAGCTAGTAGAATAATTTTAGGTTGGTGACAAGTAAATGAATAATTCTGATTTAGAAAAGGAAATAGAAAAAGAGATACAATTTAACCTTGAAAAAGAAAAATTAGAAGAAACTATAGATGCTATAAATAGAGAAATATCAACTTTTTTAAATACAAGAAAGACCATAATTGATAATATAACTGAATATAGAAAACAAGTATTAGAAGAATACAAAGATGATGAAGACAAGGTAGCTGAATATTTTGACCATGAAAGATTTATAGCAGAAGAACAGTTTAAATTTATAGATAAAAAGTTAAAAGAGTTAACTATATTGTCTTTATCACCGTATTTCGGAAAAGTTCATTTTGTGGAAGAGGATTCTTTAGAAGACGAAAATATTTATATAGGTAGGTTTGGAGTTACCCCTAAAGGCGCTTTAGAACCTTTAGTAGTAGATTGGAGAGCACCTGTATCGGCAGTATTTTATGCAGGTAAATTAGGTAATATAATATATACTGCACCTATGGGTACAGTTAAGGCTAATGTTTTAGAAAAAAGACAATTAATAATTAAAAAGGCTAAATTATTAGGTATTTTTGATTCAGAAATAGATGTAAAAGATGAAATATTGCAAATGGTTTTAAGTAGTAATTCTAGTGATAAACTAAAAGATATAATTATGACAATACAAGAAGAACAAGATAATTTAATAAGACAACCCAAAAATAAAACCATAGTAGTAGATGGAGTGGCAGGTAGTGGTAAGACTACTGTAGCCCTACATAGAGTTGCATATTTATTATATAATTACAGAAAGAGTTTGCAGGACAAGGTACTCATATTAGGTCCAAACAATATATTTATGGAGTATATATCTATGGTGTTACCTAGTCTTGGCGAAGTAGGAGTTAAACAATCAACTTTTAGAGAATTTGCATTAGAATTAATATGCTTGGATAATGTTATGAGCCTAAAGGACTATATGGAAAAAATAATAAATGGTGATAAGAATTTTATAGAAGAAATATTATATAAAACTTCAGAGGTATATATTAAAAAATTAGATGCTTTAGTAGAAGAACTAAATAACAATTATTTTAATATAAAAAATGTAGAGCTTTTAGAAAAAGTAATTTTAGACAAAGAAGAAATAGAGAAATTGTTTAATGAATATTTCAAAGCAATGCCTCTATTTAAAAGAAGCAAAAGGATTAAAAGAACTATATATTCTAAGATAAAAGATAGTAGAGATGAAAAGGTAAGAGAAATAGAAAAAAATTATCAAGAGGCTATATCTAAACTTACACCAGAAGAAGCAAATTTATATGGCAGTGATTTAGATTTTAAGAGAAGGTTAGAAATAAGAAATGTTATAGCTGAAGTTATAAGGGTAAAAAGTGAATTGAAGTGGTTGAACAATCCTAATATTTTAGATATATATAATACTTTTAATGGGAATAAGGAATTTACTGAGGATGATTTGGCACCTGTTCTATATCTGAAGATAAAGTTAGAAGGATTAAAATTTAAAAATGAAATAAAACATGTGGTTATAGATGAGGCTCAGGACTACTCGTATTTACAATTTGTGGTTATAAAAGAATTAACAAAATGTCAATCATTAACTATAGTTGGAGATAGTAATCAAAGACTTATTCCTATAGAAGGTACTATTCCTATGAATTCTTTACAGAGTTACTTGGAATTGGAGAGTGTAGAAAACTTTAAGCTTCAAAAAAGCTATAGATCAACTACAGAGATTATGGAATATGCAAATAAATATTTGAGTAATAATCATATAGTGCCATTAGTAAGAAACGGAGAAAAGGTTGTAGAAGAAAATATATTTAGTGAAGATGAACTACAAGAAAAATTAGTAAATGCTTTAAAAGAATTAAAGCAAAGAGGCTATGAGAGTATAGCAGTGATATGCAAAGATAATAGCAGAACAGAATATATAAGCAAGGTAATTAAAAATAAAATGTATATAAAGGTTATTGATAGAGAAGATGTTATTTATAATTCAGGTGATAGTGTAATTTCATCTTATTTTGCTAAAGGGTTAGAATTTGATGGGGTTATAATAATTGATGATAATATATCAAATGTTAACTATGACAAAATGATGTATGTTATGTCTACAAGAGCTTTACATCAACTATGTATATTTAAATTAAATTATTAAAGGAAGCTAAATTTAGCTTCCTTTTTACTTTTTAATACTATAAAATTTCTTTTTCATAGTCTAGTAATCTGTTAATTATTTGCTCAGCCATATTATCTACTTCTTTAAAATCCATATTTTGAACATAAAAATATTCCAATTTATCATGTACATTCTTAAAATTGGAGAGACTACCTAATCCGATATTTAATAGTTTATAGAAGGTATTTTTATCTTCTTCAATTTTACTTTCTACACTATCTAAATATTTTTGGTTTAGTAGATTATTCATGTCAATTTCTATACCATTAAATTTACCATTACTTATTTCATTAGAAGTTAGTAATACTGTGTTTAAATTAGGGATAATAATATGCTCTACTCTAGATGGAATCAATGGATCATGGAATACTTCTATAGAATAACCATTTCTCAACACTTCATTTTTAATATAGTTTAGTATGGTAGTTTTTCCGGTTCCAGGGCCACCTTTAAGAATATATATATTATCATCATTTTCATAGAGAGTATTTATATATGAAATTATGCCATTAGGAGTAAAAGCAGTAGCAAAGAAATGCCTTTCCTTTCCTAATCCTCCTATAGACTTCTTAATAATTTCATTCTTTAATTTTTCACTAAGAGAATTTAAAGCTACAATATCTAAAGCTTTTTTATTATGATAACTCCAGTCATCATGAATCATTCTAGCACTATTTATATAGGTAAAAGCTCTACTAAAAGTATATTTTATTTCAGAAGATATTTCGGCTATAGTATCTTTGTGTTTTGTTAATTCTTTTTCATTTAAGCAAACACCTAAATTTAGAATTTCATCTACAGCACCTGGAATATCAGGGTCATTCATGTGAGGAGCGGTACCATCAATTAAGGCTATGTTTAACTCTCTTATTTTAATTGCATCTAATGATTCATTATCTGAGGAACAATGAAAAAATTCAACGAAATAACCTTTATCTAAAAAAACTTTTGCTATTTTATACATTAATGAAGATTTACCAGTACCAGGGCCACCTTTTATATAAAAAATTCTCCTAGCTTCATCTGTAGGCATAATATATTGAAAGAAAGGATAAAAGCCTTGGGATGTATTGCTTCCAGGGAATAAATGTCTTTCTTTTTTACTCATAAAAATTCACACTCCATAATAAAAGAATCAATATATATTATGCAGAAGTGTGAATTTTGGTAACAAAATAAATTAAGTTGTTTTTTAAAGGAATTATATAAACTCTCTGTCTATTGTAATTATTGAATTATAGTTTGGATGAATTTTTTTTATATCTTTGTTTAATTGTTCTTGTATAGTATTTTGAAATTCTTCTGTAAGTGCTTGACTATAGTCTATAACTATATCAAAAATTAAATTTTTATTTTCGCCTTCTCCCACAATTCTAAAATCGTGAAAGGATTTAATCATTGAATAATTCTCCATTATCTTTTCTAATTCAGTTTTTGCAAAATTTACTTCCTCATCATTTGTATTTATAGGGTCCATATGAATAACTAATATTATATTTAATTTTGAGCTTAACTCTTTTTCAGCTCTATCTATGATTTCATGTATTTGCACTATGGACATACTATCTGGTACTTCGGCATGGATTGTAGCCATAAACCTTCCTGGGCCATAATTGTGTATTACTAAATCATGAACTCCTGTAATATATTTATAACTTAATACTCCACTTATAATTTTTTGCACTAGTTCCTCATCTGGGACTTCGCCTAGAATAGGATCTAATGTGTCTTTTATAAGAGAAAATCCTGAATACATTATAAATAAGGAGACAACTATACCAATATAGCCATCTACAGGAAATGAAGTCCATTTAGAGAGTATTAATGATAAAGCAACGCAGCTAGATGTGATTACATCACTTAGTGCGTCAAAAGAAGATGCTTGCAGCGCAGATGAATTAATTCTTTTACCAACATACTTATTAAATGAACTGAGCCATACTTTTACTCCTATAGATAAAAGTATTAATATAAATGGTATTAGTTGAAAATTTATTTGAACTGGGTTGGTAATTCGTGAATAAGATGATTTAACAAACTCAAAGCCAACCAATATTACCATAAAGGATACAATTAATCCAGAAATATATTCTATTCTTCCATGTCCAAATGGATGCTCTTTATCAGCTGGTTTAGAAGCTAGTTTAAATCCAAGCATTGTAATTAATGAAGAGGTTGCATCGGATAGATTGTTAAAAGCATCGGCAGTGACAGAAATACTGCTAGTTATCATTCCAACTACTAATTTAGTTATAAAAAGAATGGTATTGGATATTATTCCCACCAAACTGCCCAAGAAACCATAGTTATTTCGAACTTGTTCATTCTCTACATTATTATAATCCTTAACATAATGTTTTACTAAAAATTGTGAAAGCATTTTTAACACCCTTTTCTAATAAAGTTGATAGTTACTATTTATAATTGATGAACTGAGCTATCAATGTAAATTATTATTTTTTATAATATCAATTGTTAATTATTATAACATATTTTGTGGAAAATATTATTAAATAGTTTTACTATAATATTGTAAGAGGCATGTTTGAAAGCGTTAGATAAGTATGGTATTCTAGTTATAAACAGAGCTCTTGGTTTCAGAGTGGATTTTTACTCTCTCTGAAGCTTAGAAATCATAGATGTTCTTTACTCATACTTTGAAGAAGATGGGATTATTAGAGCAGATAAAATATAAAATTTAGAAATGAGAGGGATAATGTTATGAAAGAAAAGTTAAAATTAGCAGAAGAACTTATAGATTTTATATATGATAGTCCTACAGCATTTCATGCTGTTGAAACTGTGGAAAAAGTATTGTCTAATTGTGGTTTTAAAGAATTAAAAGAAAGTGATAAATGGAATTTAACAAAGAAAGGGAAATACTATACAAAGAAAAATAATTCAGCAATTGTGGCTTTTGTGATGGGGAATGATAGTGTAGTAGAAAATGGATTTAAAATAATAGGTTCTCATACAGATTCTCCAACATTTAGAATAAAGCCTAATCCACATATAATATGTGAAGGAGGATATTTAAAATTAAATACTGAAGTTTATGGAGGTCCAATATTAAATACATGGTTAGACAGACCATTAGCTATAGCAGGTAGAGTTGTATTAAAGAGCGAAAATATCATGAATCCAGAAGAAAGATTAATTAATATTAATAAGCCTTTACTAGTTATACCTAATCTAGCTATACATATGAATAGAGAAGTAAATAAAGGTGTGGAACTTAATCCACAAAAACACACATTACCATTAATGGGTATTGTTAATGAAACTATGGAAAAAAATAATTATCTTTTAAATATATTAGGGAAAGAATTAGAAGTTAATACTGAAGATATAATTGATTTTGATTTATTTTTGTATGAATATGAAAAAGGTTGTATTATGGGAATGAATAATGAATTTATATCTTCTTCTAGATTAGATGATTTAGCTATGGTACATGCGTCCTTAAAGGCATTGGTACAGTGTAAAGCTACAAAGGGGACTAATGTATTAGTTGCTTTTGATAATGAGGAAGTAGGAAGTTCAACAAAACAAGGAGCAGATTCCATAATGCTTTCTAGTATTTTAGAAAGAATAGTAGAAAAAGAGGAAAGTGGCAAAGAGGCTTATTTTAGAGCATTATCTAAATCATTTATTATATCTTCAGATTTAGCTCATGCAGTACACCCTAATTCACCAGAAAAAGCTGATCCAGTAAATAGGCCTATGATTAATAAAGGTCCTGTAATTAAAATAAGTGCAAGACAAAGCTATACTTCTGATAGTTTTTCTTCTGCAATTTATGAGCAGATATGTAAGAAAGCAAATGTACCTATGCAAAGATTTGTAAATCGTTCAGATGAAAGAGGAGGATCTACAATAGGACCTATATCTTCAACTCATATAAATATACCATCAGTAGATATTGGAACAGCAGTACTTGGAATGCATTCCATAAGAGAGCTTGGAGGAGTAGATGATCATTTTTATATAACAGAGTCTTTTAAAGAATTCTATAATTTATAGTTTATTTTGATAATTATTTTATTTAGTATTCTATTGAAATAATTGCAATGTTGTGTTAAACTAATTTCAATAATTTAATAAATTAAAGTTTACCTGAGGTAGAGGTGCTGTAATTAATAGTACTTATTTGGAGCCGCCGGGCAATGAGAATAAGGAAAGGAATTATAGCCGAAGAAAATAATGAGGGAAATTATTTTCTGGCTTTGCGCAAAATATGTGTAAGGCTGTCACTAATTATTGTGGAGAGCTACAGAGGCACAAAAGTTGTTTATATAATGCAGCTAAAAGTGTACCTTTTAGTTGCATTTGTTTTTTATCTCATGATTACTCCCTCTGAAGCTTAGAAATCTGTTTGTTTAATAAATACTATGATTAAAATGAAAAGGAGATGGAGATATGAATTTGTTTGGTTCTACGAAGGTTATAGATAATAATTTATATATAGGTGGAGTAAATTGTGTTGAGTTAGGAAATAAATATGGAACTCCATTATATGTATTTGATGAAGAGTTAATAAGAAATAACTGTAGGGATTACTATAATAATTTCAAAGTTAAAGAATTAGGAAATAAGGTAGCTTATGCGGGAAAAGCATTTTTAACTGTTGCTATGTGCCAAATAATTAAAGAAGAAGGTTTGTATTTGGATGTAGTTTCAGGAGGGGAATTATATACAGCAATGAAAGCATCTTTCCCTATGGAGAGAATATACTTTCATGGAAATAATAAAACTTTAGAAGAAATTGAAATGGGAATAAAATTGGGCGTTGGAAGATTTGTTGTAGATAATTTTTATGAAATAAGAAAAATAAATGAAATAGCAAAGGAAAATGGAGTAACCCAAAAGGTGCTTTTAAGAATAACTCCAGGAATAGAAGCTCATACTCATGATTATATTAAAACAGGACAAATAGATTCAAAGTTTGGATTTACTTTATTGGAAAATGAAACTTTAAGAGCGGCGGAGCAATGTATTAAATCATCTAATATAGATTTAGTAGGTCTTCACTGCCACATAGGTTCTCAAATATTTGAAACTACTCCTTACGAAGAAGAAGTGGATATAATGTTGTCTATAATAAAAGAAATAAAAGACAAATTGAACTATGAATTAAAGGAATTAGACTTAGGAGGAGGTTTTGGTATATTCTATAAAGAAGGAGATTTACCAAAAGCTACAGAAGAATATTGCAATGCCATTTTAGATAGAGCATTATATAAATCTGAAGAACTTAATATGAAACTACCTTGTTTAACAATAGAACCGGGAAGATCTATTGTAGGAAATGCAGGTATAACACTGTATTCTGTAGGCTCAATTAAAGAGATACCAGAAGTAAGAAAATATGTATCTGTAGATGGTGGAATGACAGACAATATTAGACCAGCTCTTTATAATGCTGAGTATGAATGTTTGCTGGCTAACAATGTTGAAAATAAGGAAAAACAATGCATAACTATAAGTGGAAAGTGTTGTGAATCTGGAGATATTTTAATAAAAGATGTGAATATACCAGAATGTCATAGTGGAGATATTTTAGCCATTCTTACTACTGGAGCATATGGATATTCTATGTGTAGTAATTATAATAAAATTTTGAAGCCAGCAGTTGTATTTGTAAAAGATGGAGAATCAAAATTAATATGTAAGAGACAAAGTTATGAAGAATTAATACAAAATGAATTATTATTATAATATTAAAGAGAATTACTTAGGTAATTCTCTTTAATATTTTTTTATATTCTTGGAAATAATAATCTAAGCAATTCATTTAGCAAATGGAAAGGATGGATTATTATGCTTTACTACGGGATTTTGGCTATTTTTATTTTGAGTATACTAATTATATTTGTTATTTATAAATATATTCATAACAAAAGTGAATATGAAGATGATTTTGAACTTATTTATGGAAACAATAAGGAAAATAATAGAGAAGAAATAGAACAATGCCCATACAACAATAAAAGTAAAAGCATTAAAGCAAAGATTAAGATTATGAAAAGTCTGGATAAAGGTTATAGAAATATTATAGAGAGTTATGATTACATAAATAATGAAGCAAAAAATAAAAAAGAGATAGTTTCAGCAGGAGAATGGCTTTTGGACAATTTGTATTTGGTTCAAAAGGAATATAAAAATGTAAAGGGAACCATGAACAAAAGTTATTATGATAATTTACCTATAATATGCAAAGGAGTAATGAAAGGGTATCCAAGAATATACTATATTGCAAAGAAAATAGTACATATAACTGATGGAAAAATAAATAAAGAAAATATAGAGGAATTTATAGATGAATATCAAAAGCATACAATTCTTACGAGTGGAGAAATATGGGCTTTACCTAATATGCTGAAAATAGCTTTAATACAAAATATAAGTAAGGTAACAGGCAGTATAGCATATGCTCAAAGGGAAAAAAACAAAGGGGAAAATTTAGGTGATAGATTAATACAATGTTCAGATAATAGGAAAAATTTAGAAAAAATATTTGAAGAGAAATATAATTTTAATCCTTATTTTACTGAAAGGTTATTAAGAGTATTAAGGGATAGTGCAGTAGAAAATGTAGAAATATACAAATGGATTGATGAAAATTTAGACATGAAGGAGACTAATACAAGAAGAATAACAATATTAGAACATCAAAAGCAGGCTATTTTTAGAATGATTATGGGAAATAGTATAACAGGCATAAGAGAAATTTCTTCATTTAATTGGCAAGAGCCTTTTGAAAGGCTAAGTTGTTTAGAACAAGTATTAAGAAAAGATCCAGCTAATGTATATAGTAAAATGGATTTTGCATCAAGGGATCATTATAGACATGAAATAGAGAAATTAGCTAGGTATATGAAATTAGGAGAAACCTTTGTAGCTAAAAAGGCTATAGAATGTGCTGAAGAATCACAGAATATAAAGGATAGACCATATCTTAAACATATAGGATATTATATTATTGATGATGGTATAGATTGTTTGAAGAAGAAAATAGGTTTTAAAGATAAGTGGGCAAAAAACATTAAAAATGCAAATGACCATATAAAAGTAAATTGCTATATAAGAGTTATAACTTTAGTTACTATAGCTATTTCCGCTATAATAGCGTACATAAATTTGTTTGACGATTATAACATAGCTTCAAGGCAATACATTATAGGATTTCTAATCCTTTTTATACCTGTTAGTGAAATAATTATATCTATAACTAATTGGAGTATAAATCATCTAACAAAGCTTAGTTTTATACCAAAATTGGAGTTTAAGGAAGGCATACCAGAAGAATATAGTTCTTTAGTAGTAATTCCAACCTTATTGAATAATAAAAAAAGAGTAGAAGAACTCATAAAGGATTTGGAAGTGCATTATTTAGCTAATAATAGTGAAAATATTTATTATGCTATTTTAGGAGATTTTAAAGATAGTAAAAATCAATATGAAGATGAAGACGAAGAGATAGTACGATCTGGATTAGATGGTATTAGAGAATTGAATGAAAAGTATAAAAGAGATGGGAAAGATATATTTTATTTTTTTAATAGATATAGACAATATAATGATAAAGAAGGTATATGGTTAGGGTGGGAACGAAAAAGAGGAAAATTGGTAGAATTTAATAATTTGATAAGGGGAGATAAAACCACAAGCTATGATGTTATAAGTGGTAATATAGAACCTTTGTATAAGACTAAATATGTTATTACATTAGATGCAGATACTAAGCTTCCAAGGGATAGTGCTAAAAAGCTAATAGGAGCTATGGCTCACGAACTAAATAAACCTTATATAGATAAAGAAAGAAAAGTAGTAGTTAGAGGTCATGGCTTGATGCAGCCAAGAATAAGTGTTGCAATAAATAGTGCTAATAAAACCCTGTTCTCTAAAATTTTTTCGGGTGAGGCAGGTATAGACCTGTATACTACAGCGGTATCAGATGTTTATCAGGATCTATTTGATGAGGGAATATTTACAGGAAAAGGCATATATGATATAGATGCATTTAATTTTATGCTTAAAGATGAAATACCTGAGAATACGGTGCTAAGTCATGACTTATTGGAAGGATCTTATGTAAGAGCGGCACTATTAACTGATGTAGAATTAATTGATGGATATCCTGCTTATTATAATGCTAGTTCAAAGAGATTACATAGATGGGTAAGAGGGGATTGGCAACTACTTCATTGGATTACTAAAAAGAATTCATTAAATAAGTTATCTAAATGGAAAATGATAGATAATTTGAGAAGAAGTTTAATTGCACCTTCTATTATAGTGCTAATTATTGTATCTTTAATGTTGTTTTCATCACCAGATAAATGGCTTGTAGTAGCTTTTATAGCATTATTAGCACCTATGTTATTTAGTGTTTCGGAATCTGTTATAACTCCCATAAAAGGCATAAGTTTATCTGGAAAGGTTTATAGCTGGCAAATAGGAGTAGAACAGTTTTTTTTAATTTTTGCTTTTTTGCCATATCAAGCTTATTTAATGTTAGATGCTATATTTAGAACTTTGTATAGGGTTTATATAAGTAAAAAGCATCTTTTAGAATGGCAAACTGCTGCCGATGTAGAAGCTAAATCTGGCAAGAAGTTAAAAAATTATATTCAATCTATGTGGATTGGAAGTGCTATTTCCCTGGTTATGGGACTTTTAGCATTTTATAGATCAACTAGTATAGGATTTATAATGTTACCTTCATGCATAGTATGGTTTTTAAGCCCTTACATAGCATATTTCATAAGTAAAGAGAGAGGAGAGAATATTGAGATCCTAAGTGAAGAGGAAATAAGTCTACTTAGAAGAATTAGTAGGAAGACATGGGCTTATTTCGAGGATTTCAATAATGAAGAAAATAATTGGTTAGCTCCAGATAACTATCAAGTATATCCGGAAAATGGAGTAGCTTATAGAACTTCTCCAACGAATATAGGTATGGGGCTTACTTCTAATATTTGTGCTTTCGATTTGGGTTATATAGATTTATGGGAATGTGTAGATAGGATAAATAAAACATTAAATACAATGGAGGAATTAGAAAAGTATAATGGACATTTTTATAATTGGTATAACACTAAAAGTAAAGAGCCTCTTTATCCTAAATATGTATCTACAGTAGATAGTGGAAATCTGTTAGGTTATTTGTGGCTAATACATGAGTTTATGGAAGAGTTTCAAGAAAGTCCAGTTGTAAATATGAATATAAATGAGGGACTAATAGATTTATTAAGGTTATGTAATGAGGAGTTGGAAAGTACAGGTGGCATTAATTATGATATCAATATTAAAGAATTGAAAGATTGGGATGGAAATATAAAGAATTTAATAAAAATTTTAAGGGACATAAGAAAGTCTACAGAGGTTATTAATAAAAGTGTAGAAAAAGAAAAGTTATACTGGCATAGGAAGTTAATAAGTACATTAGATAAATGGTTAAATAATATTTATAATGAATTTCCTTGGGTTAATTTATTGGATAATAAAGATGTGGTATTAGGTATAAAATATAATAACGAAGTTAATTTAATAAATAAGCTAGAGTGTATACCAACAGATGAAAGTATAAAAGATTTAATTAATACACTTACAGATATAGAAAATAAGTTAGGAAATATAGATATAAATAAGGACGAAAAATTAAAAAAGTTATACTCAGCCATAGTTAATGGGAAACAACAAATAAACAAGGTTTATAAGGTCATAGAGAAAATTAAGTTCCGTATAGATGAAATTAGTAACAAAATGGATTTTAAAATGCTTTTCCATGAACCTAAGCATTTATTTTCTATAGGCTATGATGTAGAAAGGAGAAGAATAGATAATTGCTATTATGATTTATTAGCATCTGAAGCTAGGCAGGCAAGTTTTGTAGCTGTAGCTAAAGGAGATATAGAACAATCTCATTGGTTTAGTCTAGGAAGATACTTAACTTCGATTAATAGAAATAAGGGATTAGTTTCATGGAGCGGAACTATGTTTGAGTATTTGATGCCATTGCTTATAATGAAGAAATATCCTAATACGCTATTAAGCTTAACATATGATTTTGTTGTTGAAAGTCAGAAATTTTATGGGAGGGCAAAAAAGGTACCTTGGGGAATATCTGAATCGGCTTTTTATGCTTTTGATGTAAATTTAAATTATCAATATAAGGCGTTTGGTGTACCTGGAGTGGGATTAAAAAGAGGGCTATCAAATGAATTAGTAGTATCTCCATATTCCACTATAATGGCATTACAAGTAAAAAAGAAGGATTCTATCCAAAATATTAGAGCTATGATTGAAAAAGGTTTTGAAGGAAGATATGGTTTATATGAAGCAATAGATTATACTAAGGAAAGGTTACCTAAAGGTAAAGATTTTGTCTTAATAAAATCTTTTATGGTACATCATGAAGGTATGAGTCTTATGTCTTTGGATAATGTGTTAAACAACAATATATTACAAGAAAGGTTTCATAGAGATGCAAGAGTAAAGGCGACAGAATTGTTACTTCAGGAAAAGGTACCAAACTTAGTAGTATATGATAGAGAAGAAGATTTTAATGAAAAGATATTTGTAAATGACAAGAATATAAGTATGGTAAGAAAGTTCCATACTGGAAAAACAACTTATCCAGAAACTCATCTATTATCTAATGGAAGCTACTCTATTATGCTTACCAATAGTGGTAGTGGATACAGCAAAAAAGATAATATGATGATATACAGATGGAAGGAAGATGTAACTAATGATAATACGGGAGCTTTCTTTTATATTAAAAATTTAAATTCTAATGAGTATTGGAGTAATACTTATCAACCTTGTAAATATGAAGGAGATAAGTATGAAGTGAACTTTTCTGTTGATAAGGCAGAATTTAGAAGAGTAGATGGAAATATAAAAACTATTACAGAAATAGCTGTTTCAAATGAGGACGATGGGGAAGTAAGAAAAATTATATTGACTAATAATAGTGATAGTATCCGAGAAATAGAAATAACTAGCTACTGTGAAGTTACGTTAACAGGTTATAGTTCAGACTTGGTTCATCCAGCTTTTAGTAATCTATTTATAAAAACAGAGTATGTGGAAGATCCTCTATGTTTATTAGCATATAGGAGAAAGAGACAGAAAGAGGGAAAAGAGCCTTGGGTTATGCAAACTGTTATAGGAGACGAGAAAGTCATTGGTAAAATTCAATATGAAACTAGTAGAGCAAATTTTATAGGGAGAAACAGAGATCTTAATAAGCCGGAGATTATGGAAAAGGATTCTCCTTTAACTAATACTGAAGGGGCAGTACTAGATCCCATATTAAGTATTAGAATAAGGGTGAAAATGCCACCAAAGGAAACTTGTAAGATAGCATATATTACAGCAGTAGGAGAAAGTAAAGAAGATGTTATAAGACTTGCAAGAAAATATAGAGATTGGAACAATGTCAATAGAGTATTTGAACTTGCATGGACACAAAGTCAAGTTGAAACTAGATATTTAGGTATTAATTCATCCATTTGCAACTTATATCAAAGTATGGCTTCTAAGGTTATATTTTTAAATGATACTTTTAAAGAAAGAGAAGAATATATTAAAAATATAAATAAAGATCAATCAGCGTTATGGCCTTATGGCATATCTGGAGATTTGCCTATTGTTATAGTATTACTTAGAAAAGAGGAAGATATAGAAATAGCCAGACAAATGTTAAAGGCACATGAATATTGGAGTTTAAAAGGACTAAAAGTAGATTTAATAATGATAAATCTAGAAAATACTTCTTATATTCAAGCGTTACAGGAGGCTATTAGAGATTTAATTTTATCAAGTCATGCTAGAGATAAGGAAAATAGAGCAGGTGGGGTCTTCTGTTATAATAAATCTACTATGACAGAAGAAGATATTAAATTTATTATTTCTATAGGGAGATTAATTATAGATCCTGAAAAGGGGAGTATTAATGCTCAACTAAGAAGAAAGGAAAGTTTGGAATATAATGAGGATGCTTTAAATTGTTCAAAGTTAGAGTTTAAAGAAAAAAATATTAAGTTAGATATACCAAAACTTAATTACTTTAATAGCTTGGGTGGATTTAATGATGAGGGAGATAAATATATAATTATATTGGATAATTATAAGAATACACCTGCACCATGGATTAATGTTATATCTAATGGAAACTTTGGATTTCACATTTCAGAAAATGGAGTATCCTATACTTGGTACAAAAATAGTAGAGAAAATAAAGTAACTACTTGGTCTAATGATCCTATTAAAGATAGTGAAGCAGAAGAATTATATATAAGAGATGAAGTAAGTGGAGAAATTTGGAGCATATCACCTAAACCAATTAGGGATGGGGGGAAATATATAATAGAGCACAGCTATGGATATTCTAATTTTAAACATAAAGCTTATGGAATAATGGGGGAACTAACTGTATTTGCAGCGATTGAAGATAGTGTAAAAATATGTATTGTAAAATTAACAAATAATACAGATATAGAAAGAAAACTATCACTTACTTATTATGCACAGCTTGTATTAGGTGTTGTGCCTCAGCAAACAGCTCAATATATCTCAACTTATGTAGACAAGGAAAAGGAGTATATGTATGCACAAAATCCTTATAGCAGTAGTTTCGGAAATTTAGTAGCATATTTAAAGGTGGCTGGAGGAGAGGATATATCTTTTACAGGAAATAGAGGGGACTTTATTGGTAAAGAGGGATTTATTGAAAATCCTCAGGCACTTAAGAAAGTAAGACTTTCAGGTTCTGTTGGAGCTGGTCTAGATCCATGTATGGCTATAAATAGTAAAGTAATATTAAAACCTGATGAAGAAAAGTATATAGTAGTACTTTTAGGAGAAGATGAAAATATTAATAGAATCCATAGTGTTATTGAAAGATATAGTGATATAGAAAAAGTACTAAGAGAATTAGAACAGGTTAAAGACTATTGGAGAGATAAGTTAGGAAAGATACAAATAGAAACACCAGATAAGACTATGGATATAATAGTAAATGGGTGGTTAATGTATCAAGTTATAGCTTGTAGATATTGGGCAAGAACAGCATTTTATCAATCTGGAGGTGCTTATGGTTTTAGAGATCAGCTGCAGGATTCTTTAGCTATATCATACATAGAACCACAATATACAAGAAATCAAATATTATATAGTGCCTCAAGGCAGTTTGTGGAAGGGGATGTACAACATTGGTGGCATCCTGTAGTAGATAGTGGAATAAGAACAAGATTTTCTGATGATCTTCTTTGGCTTCCATATGTTACTACACAGTATATTAATAATACAGGAGATTATAGTATATTAGATGATGTGGTTCCATATTTAGAAGATGAACCTCTTAAAGAAGGAGAAGACGAGAGATATAATATAGCTAGGAAATCTGATAAAGCTGGTAGCATATATGAACACTGTATAAAAGCTATAGATAGATCTCTTAAATTTGGAGAGCATAATATTCCTCTTATGGGATCTGGAGATTGGAATGATGGAATGAGCACTGTAGGCAATGAAGGTAAAGGAGAAAGCGTGTGGGTTGGATGGTTCTTGTATACCATATTAAAAGATTTTATAAATATATGCAATTTTAAAAAAGATAAAGATAAAGAAGAAAAATACAATGAAATGTTGAAATTCATTATAGAAAATATTGAAAGAAATGCTTGGGATGGGAATTGGTATAGAAGAGCATATTTTGATGATGGAACTCCATTAGGTTCTTCGGAAAATGATGAAGCACAAATAGACTCTTTATCTCAATCTTGGGCGGTAATATCAGGAGGAGGAAGAGAAAGCAGGGCAAAAGAAGCAATGATGTCTGTAGAAAGATATCTTGTAAAATATGATAAGGGATTAGTTAAGCTATTGACTCCAGCCTTTGATAAATCTTCCTTAGAGCCGGGATATATAAAAGGATATGTGCCGGGCGTTAGAGAAAATGGGGGCCAATATACTCATGCTACTGTATGGTATATATTAGCTTTAACTATGCTAGGGTTTAATGATAAGGCATGGAATATATTTAATATGATTAATCCTATAAATCATACTGGTTCGTATTTAGACTGCCAAAGATTTAAGGTAGAACCATATGTAATTACAGCAGATGTTTATGCTGTTGAACCACATGTAGGAAGGGGAGGATGGAGCTGGTATACAGGTGCAGCGGGCTGGATGTACACTACAGCTATTACTGGTATATTAGGATTTAAACTAGTTAAAGACAAAGGATTTACTATTAGACCTAATATACCAAAGTCTTGGGATGGATTTAAAATGACTTATAGAAGAGAGAAATGCGTATACAATGTTAATGTAAGTAGAGGTAACGAAGAGTGTATAAAGTTAAATGGAGATATATTAAAAGATGATATAGTACCATTTTTAAGTGACGGAGATCATCAGGTTGAAGTTGTTATTAAATAGTCCATTAATAAAAGGAATCTCCTGTATTTTAGAAATACAGGAGATTCCTTTTATTAGAATAAATCATGTTCGTCCATATCTTTAGATGTATTGTCAAACTCCCAAGTAGCTATATTGTTGGATACTATTGGATCTCTTACATTGTCAGGTAATTTAGTATAATCTTTTTTGCCTTTGGAATAAGATTTTACTATCTTTTGATTAGCTTCTAAATAATCTCTCTCATTTGGACCATATGTTTTTGCCAAATAGATCACTCCTTACATAATTATAAATACTTTTATGTTTAGTATTTGATATTAGACAAATACTATTCTTATAGAGTAAAAAAATAAATAATAAGAGAAGTAATTTTAAAATTAGATAAAGAATTAATTATTGCCAGAAAACATTGTGGCTTATATGGATTATGGAATAAGTAACACTATTGACAAAAAATTTCATATATAATATGATATTAAGAAAGAAAATTATATTCAATGAAGGGAAGCAAGTAAGCTTAAAGACAGATTCACAGAGAGTTGTAGAGGGTGAGAATACAACAATAATGATTAAGCTGAATGGGTCCTAGAGAATCTAGATGAAAGTAAAGTAGTTTTAGACGTAATTCTCACGTTATAGAGAAAGGATATGTTAGATATATCCATTTTAAAAGAAGAAGTGTAAAATAAGCTTCTTGAATTTAGGTGGCACCGCGTCAGTTCGCCCTATGGTTTTTTACTATAGGGCTTTTTTATTTATATATAGGAAATTTAAAGATATCTAAGAATAAAATTTTTCAGATTACAGATAGCAGATTACAGATAATGATAAATTTTCTACATTATCTGTAATCTATACTTTGTCAACTGTGCTCTGAAAAAAGTATAGGGAGGTAATGAAAATGGAAGAAAATAAGAAGGTAATATTTAGTGGTATACAACCTTCAGGTAATTTAACTATAGGGAATTATTTTGGAGCAATAAAAAGCTGGGTTAAATTACAGGATGAGTATGATTGCTATTATTGTGTAGTAGACTTACATGCTATAACTGTAAAACAAGAGCCAAAAGAATTAAGAAGAAGAACTTTAGAAGTATTAGCTACGTATATCGCATGTGGAGTAGATCCGGATAAAAATACATTGTTTATTCAATCTCATGTGCCAGCACATAGTGAAGCAGCATGGCTTTTAAACTGCTATACCCATATTGGAGAGTTAAATAGAATGACTCAATTTAAGGATAAGTCTCAAAGGTATGGTGAATCTGTAAGTGTTGGTCTTTTAGATTATCCTGTTTTAATGGCAGCAGATATATTATTATATAATGCAGATTTAGTTCCAGTAGGAATTGACCAAAAACAACATTTAGAGTTATCTAGAGATATTGCTATTAGATTTAATAACACATATAGTCCAACTTTTAAAGTGCCTGATGGATACATGCCAAAGGCTGGAGCGAAAATAATGGATTTACAGAACCCAACTAAGAAAATGTCTAAGTCTTCAGATAACCCAAATAGCTATGTATTAATAATGGATCCACCAGATGTAATTAGAAAGAAATTAAGTAGAGCCGTTACAGATAGTATTGGTATAGTAAAATATACTGATGATCAACCAGGAATAAAAAATTTAATAAATATTTTGAGCACTGCTACAGGAAAAACTGCTGAAGAAATAGAAAGAGAATATGATGGCATAGGATATGCTAAATTTAAGAGTGATGTAGCAGAAGCAATAATAAGTGAAATTGAACCAGTACAGAAAAAAGTAAAAGAGTTATTGGAAAATAAAGATTACTTAGAATCCATATATAAAAATGGAGCAGATAAGGCTAATTATATAGCTGGAAAAATGCTTTCAAAAATGCAAAGAAAAATAGGATTTGTTCCAAGAGCTAGATAGCATAAGGCAGTTTAGTTATTTAACTAAACTGCTTATTTTTTACCTTTTAGGGCATTATAAATAGGGAAAACTTAGCATAATGATAAAATAAAATTTAACTTTAAATTTTTCTTAATATAATATTGAATGAGTTATCTATTATATTTAACTGTTAATTAAAAAGGTGTATAGCACTTTTTTAATTGACAGTTAAATATATAAAAGTTAAAATCATTGATGTATATAAATATAGTTGCGTATAAATATAAAAGAGGAGAGAGTATAGTGGAGGATTTAATAAGGGAAATAGAAAAGAGAAGAACATTTGCCATAATATCACACCCAGATGCTGGTAAGACTACGCTAACGGAAAAACTATTATTATATGGAGGCGCTATAAGACTTGCAGGATCAGTAAAAGCTAGAAAGGCTTCAAAACATGCAGTTTCTGACTGGATGGAAATAGAAAAACAAAGAGGAATTTCAGTAACCTCTTCTGTTATGCAATTTAACTATAATGGATATTGTATAAATATATTAGATACTCCTGGACACCAAGATTTCAGTGAAGATACATACAGAACTTTAATGGCAGCAGATAGTGCTGTTATGGTTATAGATGGAGCTAAAGGTGTAGAGGAACAAACAAAGAAGTTATTCCATGTATGTAGTTTAAGGGGAATTCCTGTTTTTACTTTTGTTAACAAAATGGATAGAGAAAGTAGAGATCCTTTTGAACTGATGGAAGAAATAGAAAATGTACTTGGTATAAGATCATATCCTGTTAATTGGCCTATAGGTTCCGGAGTTGATTTTAGGGGAGTTTATGATAGAAACAAAAACTTAATAGAAGTATTTGATGATGGAAATCATGGGCAAAATACTATAGAGTCTGTAGAAGGCAGTGTAGATGATCCTGTATTTAAAGATTTACTTGGTTCATCATTACATGACAAACTAATAGAAGATATAGAACTTTTAAATATAGCAGGGGATGAGTTTGATTTGGAAAAAGTTAGAAATGGGGAACTTACTCCAGTATTTTTTGGTAGTGCATTAACTAACTTTGGAGTAGAACCATTTCTAGAGCAGTTTTTAAATTTAACTACACCTCCATTAGCAAGACAATCAAATGTAGGAGAAATTGATACATTTTCAGAAGACTTTTCAGCCTTTGTATTTAAAATACAGGCTAACATGAATCCAGCCCATAGAGATAGAATAGCTTTTATGAGAATTTGTTCAGGAAAGTTCAAAAAGGGAATGGAAGTTTTTCATGTACAAGGCAATAGTAAAGTCAAGCTTGCACAACCTCAACAGTTTTTAGCTCAAGATAGGGAAATAGTAGAAGAAGCTTATGCAGGCGATATAATAGGTGTGTTTGATCCAGGTATTTTTAGAATAGGTGATACTTTATGTAAGGCTAATAATAAGTTTAGATTTGAAGGTATACCTACTTTTGCTCCAGAGCATTTTGCAAGGGTAAGAACAGTAGATACCATGAAAAGAAAACAATTTATAAAAGGTATTACTGAAATATCACAAGAAGGAGCAATACAGGTATTTAAGGAAATAAATATAGGTATTGAAGAAATAATTGTTGGTGTTGTAGGAATACTTCAGTTTGAAGTGCTTGAATATAGGATGAAGAATGAATACAATGTAGACATCAAAATGGAAAGACTTCCGTTTAGATATGTAAGATGGATAGAAAATGAGGATGTAGATGTCGACAGGTTGAGCATTACTAGTGATAGTAAAATAGTAAAAGATCTAAAAGATAGAAACCTTGTTCTTTTCCAAAGTGATTGGGCAATTAGCTGGGCATTAGATCATAATAAGGATATTGTATTATCAGATATAGGCAAAAGTGAAGAATAAACAACAAATAAAAAAACGTGTAAAATTTGAGGACACTAAAAAGTGCCATCAAATTTTACACGTTTTTTAGAGTACAGAGTATAGATGACAGAGTACAGAGAAGGAGGATTTTTCTCCATGTACGTTACGAAAAATTTTTAATTAGTCTTTAAAAGTTTATTAAAGGATAATAGTGTGAAACTAAAGTGGTAACTTATTACTTTTTAAATTTAAGCTTTTCTATAGTGTCAACGAAAGAAAAGCTTGATTAATCTGTCATCTATGCTCTGTCATCTGTACTCTAAAAAAGTATATTATACTTTTTTAAACTCCTTTTTTTCTACCAAATAAAACATCTACAATAAATATTAATGCTGCTACTAATAAAAGTAGATTAATTAAACTACCACCTATTCTAAATATTAATCCTATTAACCAGAATAGAATAACGAATCCTCCTAGCCATCTAAGAAATGCCATGTTCAATAACCTCCATTTAAATAAATTTATTAACAATTTTATATATTATTGTTTGCAAAATAGAGGTTATTTATCCTATAGATATTTGTGTATAGACAAGTTAAGAGAAAAATAAAAAGAGAGGAAATACCTCTCTTATCTTCTTTCTCTCATATTGTTTCTTGAAGCTTTTCTAGCTTTTCTACATTCAGGACATCTTACAGGATCATTTTCGAAACCTTTTTCTTTGTAGAATTCCTGTTCACCTTCTGTAAATATAAATTCTTTTCCACAATCCTTACAAACAATAGTCTTGTCTGCCATTATAAAAACCTCCTTTGAACTATAGGATTAATTTTTTCATGGATAATTCCCCCAGTACAAAGGAGCTAAATTACATGAACAAATTAACCTACTTTGTTAATATAGAGAAAATTATCTCTATTTATGATTATAGCATAAAAGCCATAAAATTCAATATTAAAGTCTTAAATAATAACTAAAAATTCTTAAAATAAGGGATTAATTTTACTTAGATTTCATATGTTTTTTGTTTTTAAAACTAAATATTATAATAGCAATAAAAGGTATAATAAGGAAATTAATAAGAGAAATATATGAATAAAAGTTTAAAAATTTAAAGAAGTAAAATAGATTATCTGCAATATAGCTAGTTGCTATGAAAGTTAAAATACTTATTATATATACTGTATATTTATTTTCAAAATATATTTTTTTTAGATTATTAATCACTAAGTTTAGGACAAGAATATATTTTATATACCATCCTCCTATGGTTTGTAGCATAACAAAAAATTCACCACTTTCAATAAATCTCAAATAACTTATTAGCTGGGTTTGTAAAAGTTTAGGATAAACTAACTCCTCAGCTCTTTCAACTTGGAAAGTAGTAAGAATACCTAGAACTCCCACTATTTCCATCTGTATAACGAATAGGAATGTTAATAGGCTATCTCTAAAGAGAGTATCTTTTTTTGATACCTTTTCCATATAAGAAAAGGTAATAGTTATATGTGAATATAATCCTAAGATTTTTAGAATTGATAACAAAAAATTAAAGGTAATTCCTTTTTCTAGTATAGGTAATAAAAATTCAAAGTGTTTATAAGTAGAAGTCAATATAGCTAAATTAATTCCAGCTAAATTCATCAATATCATACCAACAATTGCAAGACATACTAAGCTTCGTAATCCTTTTTTTACGCAATATATGGCTGGGAAAATTAAAAATAATAGTAAGTACCATATGGGGGTTTCCAACAGTAGATTAGTATGCATAGAACTAGACTCAACGCCAGCACATTCAATTAAAGTTAAAAACAAGGATATCATAAAAAAGGCATATAGGATATTCCCGAAAATTTTGCCAAAAGAACTGATATATATATGGTACAAGTTATAACAATCTGTTTTTTTGAAAACTTTTAAAGCAAATATAAAATAAAATACTATTATTACTGAAGCTATAATAGTAGCAATCCAAGTATCCCTACCGCCATTATTTAAAAAAATACTTGGATAGGTTTTCAGTGAAACTATGGTTAAAGCCATAATTAGAAATATAAACTGTTTTGAGGTTATTTTATTCATGAGCACACCTTTCAAAATAAATAATTTTATCATATAAAATGGTTAATATTACTAGGTATTATTATTTACCATATAATGAATAATATTCTCTTACACACAAATAATATAATGGGTGAATAATATGAGTGAGTATGTAAAATTTATAAAAGACAAATTAGATAAAAGTGCTGATGTAAAATATAGAGAAATTCATATTGGTTGTGGAATAGTACATGTGGTATTTATAGATGATTTGTGTGATTCAAAATTTATTAGTGAATATATAGTCTCTCCTATAACTATAAATAGAAATTTTATTTTTAGCATGGATAATATAAAATTACAAGTATTGGAGGCTAATTCTGTAGGAGATATAAAAGATTTTAATAGTGCATTAATGCACCTTATGTCAGGAGACGTTTTGATTATATTAGAAGGCTCTAATGAAGTAATTTACTGTGAAGCCAAAGGATTTAATAAAAGAAGTATAACAACTCCTCTTACTGAAACTGTAATAAAAGGACCTAGGGAAGGATTTAATGAAAGTTTTTCAGATAATGTATCATTAATTAGAAGAAAAATAAAAAATCCAGATTTAAAGCTTGAAAATTTTACATTAGGGAAAAAGTCTAACACAATAGTAGTTATGATGTATATTGAAAATGTTGCGCAAACAGATTTGGTAGAAAGAATAAGAAATAAGCTCAAGGACATGCAATTAGAGTTTATATTAGATATAAATTATATAGAAGAACAGTTTAAGGAAAAGGGAACATTTTTTGATACCATTGGTTATAGTGAAAAGCCAGATATAGTTGCATCTAAAATATTAGAAGGACGTGTAGCAATAATAGTAGATGGAACTCCTTTTGTTATAACTATGCCATATTTTTTTATTGAAAATTTTCAAATGGCAGATGATTATTATATAAATAAGCACTATTCTAATGCTGCTAGAATATTAAGGGAAGTTAGCTTTTTAGTTTCACTTTTATTACCAGGACTTTATATAGCTATTACTACATATCATTTTTCATTAATACCCTCAGTGTTTGTATTTAGATTGGCAGTATCAAGAGCAGGTGTACCTTTTCCTACTGTAATAGAAATATATTTAATGATGTTTTTCTTTCAAATTTTAAGGGAAGCAGGGGTAAGGTTGCCCCAGCCAGTAGGGCAGGCTATGAGTATAGTTGGGGCTTTAATATTAGGGGATGCAGCAGTAGGGGCAGGTCTGACTTCTCAAATTTCTATAATAGTTGTAGCGTTGTCATCTATTTGTTCTTTTTTAGTTCCTAAACTTTATCCTGTAATCTCTATATGGAGTCCTTTGATCATTTTATTTGGATCGCTACTTGGCTTACCAGGATTTTATATAATTATGCTTACCTTTGTAGCACATGTAGCTAGTTTAGAGTCGGTTGGATATTCGTATTTATATCCAATGGGGACAACAAAAAAATTTAAATTTAGAGACGTTCTTTTTAGAGGAAATCTTAAGGATATATCCAAAAATATTGGTGAGGATGAAAGTAATGAAAAAGATAAAGCTTAGTATAATTTTATGCATGTGTGTATTATTTAATGGATGTTATAACTATAGGGATATCAATAAAATAATATTTTCTACAGCTATAGTAATAGATATAGATGAACAAAAGAATCCAGTTTTCTATATGGAAACTTTTAAACCTTACAGAAGTGCTGGAACCGGATCTGATAAAGGTGAAAGAATTGTATATAAAGGTAAGGGTAAGGCTGTCTTTGAAGCTTTAAGAGATGTGGGGCTAGCTACCAGCTATAAGCCTAATGGAACTCAATGTAAAGCTATAATATTTACAGAAAAAGCTGCAGCTTATGGAATAGATAATTTTTTGGATTTTTTTGATAGAGATCAGGAATTTCTTATAAGACAGTATGTAGCTATATTTGAAGGTGATGTAGATAGATTAATAAAAATGAGAATGAAATCAGAAGAGTATATAGGAATATTTTTGGTAGATCTTATGGATAATATAGGAACGTCTTCAAGAGCAATAAGGTTAAGTTTAAATGATTATTTAAATAAAAGAATAGAACCAGCACATACATCTGTAATGACGGTACTAAAGATAAATAGTGAACAAATTGAAGAAATGCTTAGTATAGATGGAGGAGCAATAATTAAAGAAGATAAAATGGTAGATAGATTACCTAGAGCAGAAAGTCAAGGGTATAACTTTATTATAGATAAGGTGAAAAGCGGAACGTTAGAAGTGTCTAATCCAGAAGATGAGAATAAATTTGTTGTACTAGAAATACGCCGTAGTAAAACGAAAACTAAATTGGATTATGATGGAAGTACATTAAAATTAAAGAAAATAATAAATGTAACCACTAGCTTTGGAGAAGCTCAGAGAGGTGTAAGTATAACGGGGGATGAAAGAGACAAGATTGCTAGAGGAGCTGAGAAAAATATAAAGACAGCTTGCATGAATGTTTTTAACAAGTACAAAAATAAAAATCTTGATATTTTTGAGGTGGAAAGAAGATTTAAACTTAAATATCCTAAAGCGGATGCTAGGGATGTATTAAAGAACACAGAAATAGATGTAGAAGTTAATGTTAAAATAGAAGGTTCTTCGAATAAGTTTAACTTTAAGAAGTAATATGCTTATTTTCATATATAGATTTAATCTCTTATAATTTGTTATAATAATTATATTATAGTTCATATAATATAATTAACTGATTATAGATGAGGGTATAGCTTATGGATAGAAGAAAACTTTTAAACTTAATAAAAAGAGGAGAAGGAACTAAAGTTGATTATAAACAGAAGATAGATTTAGAAACAGAGAGCAGCAGAAAAGAATTAGCAAAAGATATATGTGCTATAGCTAATTCTAAAGGGGGAAGAGGTTATCTTATAGTAGGAATAGAAGATAAAACAAAGAACATTATAGGAATAGAAGAAGAAAAATATAGTGAGGAACAAATACAACAAATAGTTAGTTCTAGATGTGAACCTCCAATTCCAGTATCATTAGAGTTTGTCAATTTTGATAACAAGAAGTTAGCTATAATCAATATATATGACGGTCCTCAAAAGCCGTATCAGTTAAGGGAAAATGGTGCCTTTTATATAAGGAGAGGATCAACTACTGATACTATGAGAAAAGAGGAGATAATCTCTGCATTGCAGGAAAATTTAAGTTTAAATTTAGAATTATGTCCTATAGTTAAAAGTGACATGAGTTGCATAAACATGGAATTGGTTCATAAATATTTTAGCCTAAAAGGAATAGATACAAATGGTAATAATATCATAAGTTTTGCAGAAAATGCATCTATCATAAATTTTGATAGGGAATCTAACAGATATATGGTAACTCTAGGGGGACTTTTAGTTTTTTCAGATATAAATAATTTATATATACCTCATAATATGATAAAAATTATTAATAAAATAAATAAGAATTTTAAAGAAAACATAATAATTCAAGGTAACTTAATTTCAATTTTAGATAATTGTGAGGATATTTTAAAAAAGATATTGCCTAAAGGTTACCCAATTAATGGCGTTTTTGAAGGGATAAGAAATGCAGTGGTGTACAGAGATTATAATTTATATTATAAAGAGATTGAAATAGTATTAGATTATAATAGCATTATTTTAATCAGTCCAGGAGTACTTATGGATGGAAGAGAACTAACTTCATCACAATATCTTAAAAGAAATATGTGGATATACGAGAAGTTAATAACTTTAGATAATAAGGAGAGGTTTGTTAATACTGGAAGGGGATTTTTTAGAATGAAGAGATATTTTAAAGGTAAGGGAAGATTAACTTTTGTAAATTCAATAAAAGAAAATAGTTTTAAAATTATATATCCAGGTATTAATCTTTTTAGATAGAATATAATAATAATTTTTTATAGCAATAAAATATTTGTAGATTATTGTACTAAAATAATAGAAATTAGTTGATGATTTATAGCTAGGTTATATTGAAAAAAGATTCAGAATATTATATAATTTATATAATAAATAACCTAAAAAAATAAAGTTAGGGGTGGTAACATGATTCAAGTACTTTGTGACCAAAGAGGAGCAGGAAAGACAAAAGTATTAATAGACATGGCAAACAACAAAGTAGACGATAATAAGGGACACATAATTTTTATCGATGATGATAAGAGGGCTTTGTTTGAGTTACACAGAGATATTAGGTTCATTACTACTTGCGATTATAACTTAAAAAATTCTGAGGGCTTTTATGGTTTTTTGTGCGGCATATTTTCTGCTGATTATGATATTGATACCATTTTTATTGATGGGCTGTTTAATATTGTAAATTTAGATGTAGAAGATGCGGCACATTTGTTTTATGGAATAGAAAAATTTTCGAAGGAGTATGGTGTAGATTTCTATATAAGTGCTAATGAAGAAGAAGAAATGCCTGATTGCATGAGAAAATATATGAATTTAGTATGCGCTTAATGAAAAGGATTTAGTTGAGGGGGAAAATAATTTTTTATTAATATAGAAAAGAAAGCTGGGTATAATTTACCCAGCTTTTTTAGAAAAATTTATAGAAAAACTCTATTAATGATATTACAAGTTCAAATAATATAAGAATAATTACCATTACTTCTAGTTTGGTTCCTCTTCTTTCATGAGTTAGAGAAGCAAATACATCTGTAATATCTTTTAGTAACTCTGTTTTATGAGTTATTTTTTCATATCTATCTGCTATTTCAAAAAATGAAATTATTTCCATAAAAAAATGTTCTATATCTTCATTTTCCCAAGCTGCTTTAGGTTTATCTAATAACATAAGATAGGATAGAGTATTATATTTAAATCTTAATACATTAGCAGAAGTTTTAGCTAGTTGATCATCGGACATATTAAATTTACCACTATACAAAGAATTTATTATATTTTCAATACTATCTAAAACCTTGTCTATATCTATTTCAATTTTTCTAAGAGAAGTAGATTTTGCTAGAACTAGGGATATTATGTCCAAATAATATGGTTTAAATTCATTTGCTGTCATTAGATCATTATAAAGAGCATAATCATAATCAGGGTCTATTTCTAATTTATATTCATCAACATAATCATTAGTAGTATTATTTTTTAGTGAGTTTTCTATGTTTTTTATATAATTTATTATATCCTGTATTTCATGATATTCCATATTAATACATACCATGGAACCAAAATGATATATATATACAAATTTATTATCTGTCTCTTTAATTATTCCGTTTAATTTATTATCTGTAAGTACTAAAGGGTCTTCCCACTTAAATTTAGCAGTAATACCAAAATGAGCGGCTATGTTATTTAAAGTTATTTCATTAGCTAAAACCAAAGATTTAAAGGTCCAGCTTTCCATAAAAATACCTCCTTTCTAATTACATAAGCACATTGTAATTTTATCATAATTATTATCATAATTAATAGTATAAATGTATAAAAAGTTGATAAAAAAATAGTTTATTTATATACTATAATTATATTATTATTAATTTGCATATTTATATAGAAAATTATTTACTTGGAGGTAATAAAAATGAATAATGTATATGACATATTAGTAGAACGTGGCTACATAAAGCAGTTAACTCATGAAGAAGAAATAAAAGAAATGCTAAATAAGGAAAAAGTTACATTTTATATAGGATTTGATCCAACAGCAGATAGTTTACATATAGGACATTTTTTACCACTTATGATGATGGCTCATATGCAAAGAGCTGGACATAGACCTATAGCATTAGTTGGAGGGGGAACCGTTATGATAGGTGACCCTAGTGGTAAAACTGATATGAGAAAAATGTTATCTAAAGAAGCAATAGACAAAAATGTTGCGTCTATAAAAAGCCAGCTTTCAAGATTTATAGATTTTTCTGATGATAAAGCTATACTTGCAAATAATGCAGAGTGGCTTTTAAAACTTAACTATGTTGAATTTATAAGAGAGATAGGTGTACATTTCTCAGTAAATAAAATGCTTACAGCAGAATGCTTTAAGCAAAGGTTAGAAAAGGGATTATCATTTTTAGAATTTAATTATATGTTAATGCAAGGATATGACTTCTTAGAATTAAACAGAAGATATGGATGTGTTATGGAATTGGGAGGAGATGACCAATGGTCCAATATGTTAGCTGGAACAGATTTAATAAGAAGAAAAGAGGGAAAACCTGCTTTTGCCATGACATGTACTTTACTTACTAACAGCGAAGGTAAGAAAATGGGTAAAACTGAAAAAGGTGCATTATGGTTAGATAAAGAAAAAACTACTCCATATGAGTTTTATCAATACTGGAGAAATGTAGATGATGCAGATGTAGAAAAATGTTTAGCACTATTAACTTTCTTACCTATGGAAGAAGTAAAAAGATTAGCTTCTCTTCAAGGATCAGAAATTAATGAAGCAAAAAGAGTTCTTGCATATGAAGTTACAAAGCTGATTCATGGTGAAGAAGAGGCTATGAAAGCAAAAGAAGCTGCAGAAGCTTTATTTGGTGCAGGAAAAGATATGAGTAATGTACCAACAGCAGCTATTGCTAAAGATAAACTAAACGTATCTATATTAGATATACTTGTAGAAACAAAAATATTACCATCCAAAGGAGAAGGAAGAAGATTGGTACAACAGGGTGGTTTAAGTGTAAATGATGAAAAAGTTACAGATGTAAATATGGTTATAACTGAAGAAAATTTCATAGATGGCAGTATGATAGTGAAAAGAGGAAAGAAAAACTATAACAGAATAGTACTAGAATAAAAATTGCTAGGCAATTTTTATTCAGATTACAGAGAAAAGAGCACAGAGGACAGATTTTAGATGATTTTTTCTCCGTTAACACTACAGAAAATCTTTGATAAAAATTTTTCGTAATGTTAATGGAGAAAAATTATCATTATCTGTCCTCTGTGCTCTGTAATCTGTACTCTAAAAAAGTGCTTCACACTTTTTATATATAGTGGTTCCACATAATTAAGGCGTCTTCGCCATTGTCTGCATAATATTTTTTTCGTATGCCTTCTTGGATAAAATTAAAATTTTTATATAGATTTATAGCAGCTGTGTTTGATTTTCTTACTTCTAAAGTCATATGTTCAACATCTTTATTTTTGCATGCTTCTATAAGTCCGTCTAAAATGAGAGATCCTACACCAATCCCCCTAAAGTCTGGATTGACCGCTATGTTTGTAATATGTCCTTCGTCTAGAATTACCCATACTCCACCATATCCAACTACTTTATCTTGTTTTAATGCTACTAAATAAATAGCCTGTTTATTATCAACAATCTCTTTTTTTATAGATTCTTTACTCCAAGATATGGGAAAACTTAGATTGCTTATTTTAAATATTTCATCTACATGATGTGGATCAGCTTTACATATTTTTATTTCATTACTAATCATTAATATCAGCGCCTTTTTTCTTTTCATATTCTCTTTCAGCTTGAGATTTTCTAAGATATATTGGAGCAAATTCATATATATCTTCTTTTAATCCTTTTTTTAATAAATTCAGTCCAATTTCTCCTAGAGAAGAAGCTTTAACAAAGTTTAAGCTTATTGGAGCAAAAGATACTTTGGGTAGTTTTTCTTTTAGCATTTCACAAAACTTAGGGACACCATCACCTATGAAAGTTACTTTTTCATTATATTTTATTAATATATCAATTAAGTCATCAATTGCCATAGGGGAATAATCAATTAATTTTTCTAAATTACTATCATTAAATTTATATATAGCTGTATAAACATTATTTCTTAAGGCATCTAATATTGGACAAATGATTCCATCAGTATAAGATAAATTATATGCAAGAGCATCTAAAGAAGAAACAGATATAAAAGGCTTTTGGATTCCTTGGCTTAAGCCTTTTATTGTAGCAGCACCAATTCGAAGACCTGTGAATGAACCAGGTCCTTTAGATACAACGAAACCATCAATATCAGAAATTTTTAAATTTAAATTTTTTAATAGATAATCAATCATATTCATAAGAATAACAGAATGTTGTTTTTTATAATTAAAAGTTACTTCACCCAATAATTTTTCATCTTCTATAATGGCACAAGTAGCTGACTCAGTAGCTGAGTCTAAACTTAATATTTTCATAGTTTAATCTCCTTTATGTAATTATATCTTTCACCAAAATTTTTTAATGTTATTTTTCTTGAATTTTCATTTTCATTATTTATTTTTTCTATAGTTATAGTTAAATGCTCATCTGGGATAAGTTCTTCTATATAGTTAGCCCATTCTATTACACTTACACCTTCACTAAATATATATTCATCAAAGCCTATTGCTGCTATTTCATCTGGATCATTTACTCTATATACATCAAAATGATAAAATTTTAATCTACCATCATATTCATTAACAATATTAAAAGTTGGACTTGTTATATGTTCGTGTATATCTAATCCTTCAGCTATACCCTTTGTAAGATGAGTTTTACCAGTTCCAAGATCCCCGATAAGGCAAATTATATCGCCAGGTTTAGCTAATTTACCTATTTGGCGTCCTATATTCATAGTTTGTTCTATACTTTCTACAAAAAACTCCATTTAATGAACCTACTTTCTAATTTAATATTATACACATATTTTATCCAAAAAAGCTAAAAAAGAAAAGGCAACTTTCAATTACCCTAATGTTCTAATGGGTTTTTCTCAATATAACCTAATGATCCTTTTAAGTAGCTTAAGGCTTTTTCACATATAAAGTTTTCTTTTACCATTTCGTCCATTATAGCAAAGGTTTTATCATCGCTTAGCCCTTTTCTATAAGGTCTATCTTCCGTTAAGGCTTGATATATATCACATACAGACATAATTCTTGATTCCTCAGAGAGATTATCAGCACATAAACCTCTAGGATAGCCATTACCATTTAATTTTTCATGATGGTTAGAAGCCCATTCGCTTATATCTGGTATATCTTCTATTCTATCCAATATTATTTTTGTATAATATACATGAGATTTAATAATAGAAAATTCATCACTAGACAATGAAGAATTTTTATCTAGTATTTTAGTAGGAACAGCTAATTTTCCTATATCATGGAGTAATCCAGCAATTCTCATTTTTATACACTTTTCTTCTGGATAGTTTAAATATTTAGAAACTTTATATGCTAAATTTGATATACTATGAGAATGTTTCGCGGTGAATTTACTCTTATTATCTATTATTTGCGAAAACATGTAAGCTATTTCTTCAAATTGGTGAATATCTAAATATATATTTAGATTAGGGCATATACTATCCAATATAAAGTCCATAGAAAGTATGTTTTCTAGATTAAACCAAAAGTTGTCTCTTTTTGAACAATTTAAAAAGGCATCTACTAAATCAGCAGAAAATATTTTTTTGGAATTTCCCTTTACCCAGTTAATTATTCTATTTTTCTGTTTAAATGAAGGCTTTTTTTCTGAATAGGAGACATCTACTAGATCAGCTAATCGAATTATTTGGCTTTCTATTGGTATATCATTACCTAAAACTTTCATAGCTCCAGTGCCATCAAAATTTTCATGGTGATAAAGAATTATATCAGAGAGGTTATTGAAAATAGGAAAGTTCTTAGTTATGTTAGCACCTATTGTACAATGCTCATATATATAAGTATGAGAATTATGGCTTTGATTCAAACAACTTGCGGCACCTATATCATGTAGTAAAGAAGCTATGTAAATTAATTTTCGACTGTTTTCAGGTAAATTGAGTTGACATGCTAATTCAAGAGAGATATAGGCTGTTCTTTGAGCATGATGCATGAATTTGTGCTCTGAATAATTTATATTCGTGACATCTTCTATAATTTCTTTATCTGATTCATCCATTGAACTTATTTCAGCTAAATCCAGAGCTATGGAGATAGAACGAATTATTTTATCAAAATTAATTTTCATATTTTTACCTCACTAATTGAAATTTGGTAAATATATTTTAACATAACTAATAATATTAATAAATAATAGTTTGCAATACATAATTCAATTATGTAAAATATATATAAATGTATGTATTTGTAAGAGGTGAAAGACTTGAAAAAGAGTTTATATATAGTATTAGTGTGCTGTTCTATTATTTTTTTTGCTTGTGGAAATAAAAATAATAGCGAGGTATTGGAAAGAGTAAGTATGAATGTAAAAAAAAATAATGAAGTTAATTTAAACATTGCAGTAACAGATAAGTTTTTATATTTTATGACAAAAGATATTATAAAGGATAAACACTTTGTGCAATATATGTTTAAAAATAAAGAGGAGGAATTTAATTATATATATTCTGATGATAGTTTAAATAATATTAGTAAGCAGGATCTATTTATATATAATGGAGCGGGATTGGAGCCTTGGATAAATGAATTTTTAGATAAATTAAATAAGAGTAAAGTAGGAATAATAAATATTTCAAGAGGAGTAAATTTATTATCTTATAATAAACAAGTAAAGTATAAGAATTTAATTTTGAAAGAAAATCCTTATTATTGGCTTAACATAGATAATTACAAGATAGCATTATTAAATATCAAAAATTCTATACAAGATAGGGATCCAAGAAATAGAGATTATTATGAAAAGAATTTTACTAACAAATTAAAAGAATTAGAGATTTATGAAAAGAAATTTAAGGAAATGGGAAACAAGTTTAAGGATTATGTTATATTCTATAATGAAGATGAAATAGAATATTTTATAAAATATTCTAATATGAAAGTTACTAAATTAGTAGGGAATGAAAAGGATGAAGATATAAAAGGAAAAATAAATGATAATAAAAACATTATTTTCTTATATAGTAATGATGCAGAGCTTAAGAAAAATGCAGAATTAATGAAAAAATATAATATTAAGCCAGTAAAGCTAATTGTATATAAGGAAAATATGGATTATATAAGTATATTAAAATATAATATTAATAATTTAGAAGCTATTTTAAAGAGTAGTAAATAGCTTCTAAAGCTATTTACTATGGAGGAGAGGCAATGTTTTTTATTGGCATATTTGGTATTGAGCAAAGAAAAAAGAGTATAAAATTTATACAAAATATTATATGTAAAGCTTGTGGAAATATGTCAAGCTATGAATTAATAAAAGTATGTGAAGTATTTCATTTCTTCTTTATACCAATTTTTAAGTGGAATAAAAGATATTATTTAGTTTCAAGATGTTGTAATTCCATATTTGAAATACCTTTAGAAATTGGGGAAGGGTTAGAAGAAGGAAAGGAAATTAACATAGAGGATTCATACTTGAAAGAAGTGTATAAACAATATAATTCCAGGGAAATAATTTGTCGTAACTGTAGAAATATAGTAGATAGTTCTTTTCAATATTGTCCTCATTGTGGAGCAAAATTAAAATAATAAAAAAATAGTTGACCATTGTAATATGCTGTGCTATAATAAGACTCGTAACGAAGGGGTATAGCTCAATTGGTAGAGTAGCGGTCTCCAAAACCGTTGGTTCCGGGTTCAAGTCCTCGTGCCCCTGCCATAAGGAAAACCAGTAACTGTAAAGGTTACTGGTTTTTTTATACACATATTTAACTGGGTGATTTTTAAGCATTTGGTTGTCTTTAAAAATATATGCTTAAGAATCACTATTTTTTATAGAAAATTTTCTGATTTGTTTGTTTTCTTAAAGCTACTATGAGAAATGCAAAAAGATAAACTATTCAACAATACATGGTGTATGGTACAATATAGAAGAAAAGGGAGGAGTTGCAATGAAAGTAAAAATGAACAAAATGTTGATAACAATAATGATTGCAATTTTTATTATTACACCAGTCTCTGTATTTGCTTCTACAAATAAAAAAAGAATAGAGGTTATGTTTAATAAAACTAATATTAAAATAAATGGAGTTAATTTTAATGGCAATAGGATGGTATATAACGGGACAATATATCTACCAATAAAGAATATTGCTAGATTATTTAATTTGTCTATTTACACTTATGAACCTACTAAGACAATATATATAGGACAGGTACCTGCTGGAGAAATTCCGCGAAATATTAAGCAAGCAAATAAAAATACAAAAGATGTACTTATTTCAAAAGAATTGAGTAGTATTGATGTTGTTCTTAATAGTATTAATGTTAAAGTTCATGGTGAAAAAATTAAATCAGATACTATACTTTATAATAATGAGGTTTTTGTATCATTACAAGAGGTTTGTAAAATACTTGGTATTGATTTTAATTATTACAAACCAACATCAACAATATATGTGGGAATGATTCCTCAAAATGAGATTCCATATGATGTATATAAAAAATGGTCTTATAACGAAAAGAAAACTTTAGACTCAAAACCAGCATTAGGAGAAATGCAGGGATGGTATAAACTTACAGGACATGAGTATGAGAATATTGCTGATATTTATTATAAATTAGATGGAAGTGTCTTAAGTGTAATAGTAAAAGATATTAGGAAAGTTGATTTAAATAAAATTGTAGAGTGGACAAATGATGATGGCACAAAAATGTATAATAGATTAGGGGATATATATACATTATTCTCTAGTTTTAGCCAATATTCATGTGAATGGTTTAGTGAAAAATTTGGAGCAATTTATGGTGAATGGCTAATGGTGAGCAGTATACAAGCAGATAATATAGTTTTAGATTACTTGCAACAAACTGGACAAATGCAAAAGCAAAACAATGTAACATTAACTCCAGATGCAGAATATGAAGTTATAGAATCAGAAAATGAGGAAATTAGTACAGAAGAAATGATAAGGAATATTGAAAAGTATATGGAAAGTCAAAAAAATAAATAATACATTAATAATACATTAATAATAAAAGCACTTACTTAATTGTAGGTGCTTTTATTATGCTCTGAAAGAGAGTTAAATATATGACAATATCATCAATTGCATTAAATTTTTTTATAAACATATTACGACTTATACTCTGAAAAAAGTGCAGATCATTTTTTTACTTTTGAACTACTCCCCAAGAATTTAATAGTTTTGAATCTCCTATCCATATTGGAGAATCCATTGGTATATAATCAAATAATTGTTCTACGTCAGTATTTATCATTCTTATGCAACCCAAAGATGCGTTAGTTCCTATAGACCAAGGATTATTGTTGCCATGTATTCCATAAGTAGATCCTCCCTTAAAAGATAGCCCCAACCATCTTTTACCCAGTGGATTTTGTGGGATTCCTCCAGCAATAGTATTGCCTGTTTTAGAATTGTACCAAGCTGGATCTATTAGTTTTGTAGCTAGGGTGAATTTTCCATTAGGCGTAAAAGAGGGATCACGTCCTACGGCAATAGGATATTTTTTATGAATAGATTTATTGTAGTACACTGTAAGAATTCTAGTATCTTTATTTATAACAATACAATATCCACTTGAAAAATCTTTAGGCAAAGTATCTGTAGTCTGCTTTTTTTCTTTCATAAGTAGATTTGTAGTTTCAGGCCCAATAATACCATCTACTGAAATGTTTTGAGAACTTTGAAATCTTAATACGGCATTTCTAAAGTTGATATTTTCATCTTTAAGTTCTGTTTTATAAAATCCAAGTTCCTTTAATCGTTCAAAAAAGTCTTTATATTCATAGTGCGTCTTTTCTTTTGTTTTCTCTGGAATAGAGTTTTCTTTTTTCTGCTTTTCAGTAGCCAATTGTTTTTTTTCTTCATTGATTATAGCTTCTTTTTTAGTGCCTTCAACCTTATTATTTTTATCTGTAGTAGAACCTACTGAAATATGTTTTTCTTTGCTATTAATTAATATTTCAGTAGTGTTATTATTGCTATTAGTATTACTAGGATTATTAGAAAAAGTTTTATAACTTATTTTATAGGCAACATAGAAACAGAGCAATAAAAGTATTGAAATAGGGATAAGATAAGATGAAAATTTTTTAAACATTATTAGTCCCCCTCCCCCTTTAGATGTATATGTTATTTTTTATAACTATATTAATATACTAAGATTCTTTGAAATTTGTGACAGTATATTAAAAAATTAATTATATAAATTTTATGAAATTTTAACCAAATTTGGGTTTAAGCTTGAAAAAAGTATATATAAGTGGTAAAATATAGGTAAAGTCAATAATGATGGCGGAGTACAAGAGAGCCAAATTTTAAGGTGAACTCACCTTAAAATTTGTGCTCTTTTTTATTTTATAAGGGGGGTTTATAAATGTATGATGTTATAATTGTTGGTGCGGGTGTGACAGGATGTGCCATTGCAAGAGAATTATCTAGATATAAATTAAATACTTGTGTATTGGAAAAATGTAATGATGTAGGTATGGGAACTTCAAAAGCCAACAGTGCAATAGTACATGCTGGGGAAGATCCGATTCCGGGCACATTAAAAGCAAAATTAAATGTTAAGGGAAATGCTATGTATGAAGAGCTTTCTAAAGAATTAGATTTTAATTTTAAAAGAAATGGTTCTTTTGTACTTTGCTTTGATGAAAAGGATATGGGCAATTTAATTAAATTAAAGGAACAGGGAGAAAAAAATGGGGTTCCTAATATGAAAATTTTAAATAGACAACAAGCTTTAGAGATGGAACCAAATCTATCGGAGTTTGTAGTAGCAGCTTTGTATTTACCAACAGGAGGAATTACGTGTCCTTTCGAGGTTACAGTAGCATTTGCAGAAAATGCTTATACAAATGGTGTAGAATTTAAACTTAATACAGAAGTTAAAAATATAACGAAATTAAAGGATAGATATTTGCTAGAAACTAACAATGGTGAATTAGAGTGCAAGATGGTAATAAATGCAGCAGGACTTTTTGCAGATGATTTAAATAATATGGTAAGTAAAAATAAAATAAAAATAACTCCAAGAAAAGGAGAGTATTGTTTGTTTGATAAAGTAGTTGGAAATTTAGCAACTAGAACCTTGTTCCAGTTACCAACTGCGCTAGGAAAAGGAGTTTTAGTAACGCCTACAGTAGATGGTAATTTACTTATAGGTCCTGATGCTGAAGATATAGAAGACAAGAATGATTTAACTACAAAACAGGAGGCTTTAGATTATATACTAGACAGAGCTAAAATAAGTGTAAATGAAGTTCCAAGAGGACAAATTATAACATCTTTTTGTGGCTTGAGGGCTCGTGGAAATACAGGTGATTTTATAATTGGAGAGGCTGAGGATGCTGAAAACTTTATTAATGCAGCTGCTATAGAATCTCCAGGATTGTCCAGTGCGCCTGCTATAGGAGAAATGGTAGGGAAAATAGTTGTAGATAAACTCTCTCCAGAAAAAAATGAAAATTTCAATCCTGTAAGAAAAGGAATAAAAAAATTTGCTAATTTAAGTAATGAAGAAAGAAAGAAACTTATAAAAGAGAATCCTTCCTATGGTAAAATTATATGTAGATGTGAAACTGTAACAGAGGCAGAAATTGTTGATGCTATTAGAAGACCTTTAGGTGCAAGAGATTTAGATGGAATAAAAAGAAGAGTTAGAGCTGGAGCAGGAAGATGCCAGGCTGGTTTTTGTACTTCAAGAGTAGTGGATATTTTATGTAGGGAACTAGATAAAATACCTAATGAAATAACCAAGTTTGGAAGTGAGTCTAACTTATTAATTGGTGGGAAAAATAAAGAAAATATTTAAATAGTGGAGGGGTTTAAATGCAAGAATATGATATTGTTATAATAGGCGGAGGTCCTGCAGGTCTTGCAGCCGCTATTTCTGCAAAAGAAAAAGGAATTGATAATGTATTAATTATAGAAAGAGAAGGCGTACTAGGTGGAATATTGAATCAATGTATTCATAATGGTTTTGGACTGCATACATTTAAAGAAGAATTAACAGGCCCAGAGTATGCAGATAGATATATAAAGAAAGTGTTAGAAATGAAAATACCTTATAAACTTAATACTATGGTAATAGATTTAAATAAAGATAAGATTATAACAGCGGTAAATCAGGATGATGGAATAATAGAAATAAAGGCTAAAGCGGTAATTTTAGCTATGGGATGCAGAGAAAGACCAAGAGGAGCGTTAAATATCCCTGGTAGTAGATGTGCAGGTATTTTTACTGCTGGAACTGCTCAAAAATTTGTCAATATTGAAGGCTATATGCCTGGTAAGGAAGTAGTAGTTTTAGGGTCTGGAGATATAGGTTTGATTATGGCAAGAAGAATGACACTTGAAGGTGCAAAGGTAAAAGCTGTAGTTGAATTAATGCCGTATTCTAGTGGACTTAAGAGAAATATTGTTCAATGCCTAGATGACTTTGATATTCCATTAAAACTAAGTCATACTGTTATAGATATAAAAGGTAAAGATAGAATAGAAGGAGTAACTATAGCTAAGGTTGATGAAAATAGAAAGCCTATAAAAGGAACAGAAGAATATATTTCCTGTGATACGTTACTTCTATCTGTAGGACTTATACCAGAAAATGAGTTATCTAGAAAAGCAGAGATAGGGATTTCTAGAGTTACCAGTGGTCCTATAGTAAATGAAAGTTTAGAAACAGGAGTGGAAGGAATATTTGCTTGTGGTAATGTGCTCCATGTTCATGATCTTGTAGATAATGTAAGTATGGAAAGTCATATGGCTGGGGAAAATGCGGCTAGATATGTAAAGGGAATGAATTTTAATAATAAAGAAAATGCTATAGAATTAATAGCTACAGATGGCGTAAGATATACAGTGCCTAAATATATAAATCCTGATAATGTGGAAAACTTTATACAAGTTAGATTTATAGTAGGAAATGTGTATAAGAGCAGCTATATTTCTGTATATTTTGATGATAATAGAAAATTTCATATAAAGAAAAGAATACTTACTCCAGGGGAAATGGAGGAAGTTAGAATTACAAAGGCTATGTTAGAAAAGCATCCTCAGTGTAAGAAAATTATTTTTAAGGTAGAGGAGGAATAAGGTATTATGGAAGTTAGAAATTTAACCTGTATAGGATGTCCTATGGGCTGTCCTTTAAAGGTAGAGATAGAAAATGAAAAGGTAGTAAATGTATATGGGAATACTTGTGCTATGGGTGTAGAGTATGCAAAAAAAGAATGTACTAATCCTACTAGAATAGTTACTTCGTCTGTATTTGTAGAAGATGGGGAAATTGATGTTTTACCAGTTAAAACAGAAAAGGATATTCCTAAAAGCAAAATATCTGATTGCATAAAATGTTTACAAGGAGTTGTAGTAAAAGCTCCTATAAATATAGGAGATGTTATATTTAAAAATGTTTCAAATACAGGAATTAATGTTATAGCTACTAGAAGTATAAGCAAAAAATCTAATTAATTAAGTTTTAGAGAGTGTTTAAAAAAGTTTTTTTAAACACTCTCTACATATTTTCATACTACCATTATTTGCAGAAATAGCTTCTTTATTTTTAATAACTTTACCACATATATTGCAACAAATTTTTTTGGAAGTTTCTTTAATTGCTTTTTCTTTCTTTAAAAGACTACCCTTTTTATTTGCTGGAGGATCAT
Organism: Clostridium lundense DSM 17049; assembly: GCF_000619945.1. Lineage (GTDB taxonomy): Bacteria > Bacillota > Clostridia > Clostridiales > Clostridiaceae > Clostridium_AO > Clostridium_AO lundense. Next base: position 75,129 of record NZ_JHVC01000016.1, read on the forward strand.
ATTCTATTGGAGTACCAGGGATTTGCTTTTTATTAACAGAGTAACTTATCTCATAAGAACTTTCACCAAAAAGTTCTAATTCAAATCTAGGATTTTCTTTATCATAAAATTCCTCTATTATAATTTTTCTAATCTGAGCATCATTAACTATTAATCCACTTTTCTCTATACCATCAAATATACTTTTTGTAATATTGTTGGTATCTGGATGTCTTTTTTCACTTTTGTAATATACTTTTAACACAGCTATTAATGCTTCAGATAAAACTAAGTTTGGATTTTGAATTTTAGTTTCATAAGCGATTTCCTCTTCGTATAGTGCATATCTATCATGATATTTACCGGAATTGTATGGTAAAATAGCTCTACCATTTAAATTAAATAGTTTAAAGTTAGATTTTGATATTGGAGAACCTTTGACTATAACTTTTGCATAATTTTTCATGTAAACCACCCTTTAAAAAAATTGTGATCAATTTTTTTAGATTACAGATTACAGATCACAGAGTACAGATAATGAGGCTTTTCTTCTGTTGATACTACAGAAAAGCTCAAAATGAAATTCTCAACTATCCCTAGAACAAGCTATTATTAGTTTTACATAGAAGTTAAAACTCTTTTTATAATCTTTAATAATTATTCTTTATTATTTTTACATACTGCATATACTAAAGATTAAAGTTTAAGTGAAATTGTAGTCTGTCGACTAACTATTTTTAAGTTTAAATTACAATATTTAATTTTAATTCAATAACAGATCAAGTTTATTAATCCCTTCGGGCCACGCATAGCGTGTAGTTTAGAAGCTTTCCTTATCTGTACTCTGTACTCTGTGCTCTGTGCTCTGAAAAAAGTGCTCCGCATTTTAATGTTATCATTATAAAGTAGTATATTTCAATACGAACATTGATAATAAAAGATTAATAAAGTATAATTGTGATGGTAAATATACATATAAATAATGTTAATATTGTTTATAACTTAAAGTTATTATGTGGATAAAGTAAGAGAGGTAAAGATTATGGAAAAGGATATAAAAATACTTGCTATAGAAAGTAGTTGCGATGAAACAGCAGCGGCAGTAGTAGTAAATGGAAGACAGGTTTTATCAAATATAATTGCATCTCAAATAGACATACATAAAAAATTTGGTGGAGTAGTGCCTGAAGTTGCTTCAAGAAAACATATAGAAGCAATTAGTGCAGTAGTGCAAGAAGCTTTGGATAGTGCAAAATTATCTTTAAAGGATATAGATGCTGTAGGAGTAACTTATGGACCAGGACTTGTAGGAGCGTTGCTAGTTGGACTTCAATATGCCAAAGGACTTGCTTATGCTATAGATAAACCTCTAGTAGGTGTCAACCATATAGAGGGGCATATAAGTGCTAATTTTATTCAGTATAAGGAATTAGAGCCTCCTTTTGTATGTCTAGTAGTATCTGGTGGTCATACTTTTATAGTCCATATGAAGGATTATGGCGAATTTGAAGTTATGGGAGAGACAAGAGACGATGCTGCTGGAGAAGCTTATGACAAAGTAGCTAGAGCTATTGGACTTGGATATCCTGGAGGACCAAAAATAGATAAATTAGCAAAAGAGGGAAATGATGAAGCAATAAAATTTCCTAGAGCAAACTTTCATGATGATAGCTGCTTAGATTTTTCTTTTAGTGGAGTAAAATCAGCGGTATTAAATTATTTAAATAACATGCAGATGAAGAATGAAGAAGTAAATAGAGCAGATGTAGCTGCTTCATTTCAGAAAGCAGTAGTAGACTTTTTAGTGGATAATGCAATAAAGGCATGTAAAATAAAAAAGGTAGACAAAATTGCAGTAGCAGGAGGAGTAGCCTCAAATTCTTGTCTAAGAAATTCGCTTATAAAAGCAGGAGAAAGAGAAGGAATAAAGGTGCTTTTTCCTGAACCTATATTATGTACTGATAATGCGGCTATGATTGGAAGTGCAGCTTACTTTGAGTTGCTAAAAGGAAGAGTGGCTAACTTGGATTTAAATGCAGTACCTAATTTAAAACTTGGAGAAAGATAGAAAATAACAGGAGAATGTCTTAATACTAGACATTCTCCTTAACTATATAAGGAGGAATTTATAACTAATATGATAATTTCTAATAGAGATTCTCAGAAAATAGTTGATAGGCTTATAAAGATATTGGGAAAAAATATAAATATAATGGATACTGAGGGAATAATAATTGGATCTGGGGATAAGGATAGAATAAATACATTTCATGAAGTAGCTAAAATAGCTGCTGTAAATATGGAAGAGGTTATAGTAACAAAAGAAGATGCAAAAAAATATAAGGGATGCAGAATAGGGGTGAATTTACCATTATACCATAATGGACAGGTAGTAGGGGTTGTAGGAATAACTGGAGAACCAAAAGATGTAAAGGGATATGGTTTAATAGTTAAAGAATTAGTAGAGCTTATGATACAGGAAAATGAAAGGCAAAAGATAGAATTATTTCAGTCAAGAGCTAAAAGAAGTTTTGCGAAGGAACTAATAAAAAAGCATGATAATATGGATTTAAGTTTATTAGAACATAGAGCTAAACTTGTGGACTTTAGTTTGGACAAGGAAAGAAATGTAATAGTAATGAGTATAAATAATTTCCAACAGTATATTATACATAATGATCTTAATGAAATTATGATACAAGAGCTTAAGGAAAAAATAACCGGTATAATTTCCAATGTTTTAGATAGCGATGATATTATATTTAATCTTAAAGAACAAGTATTTATATTGTTAAAAAGTAAGGAAGAAAATCTTTATAATTATTGTGATAACATATGTAAGAGCATATTAGAACAGCTAGGGGTAAATATGTGCGTGGGAATAGGTAGTTTGTGCAAAAATGTTGAAGAATATGCTAAATCATATTTGCTATCATGCAGAGTTATGGAAATTGGCAAAAGAATAGATAAAGCTAAAAATATATACTTTTTACAGGACTATAAATTACAACTATTATTACAAAATATTAAGATAGAAGATAAAAATGAGTTTTTAAATGGGTTAGATGAGATTATATTAGATAAAAAAAATAATGAAATAGTAAATACTATTAAGGTGTATTTTGAAAATGGAATGAATATTAACTGCACTTCAAAGAGTTTGTATGTTCATAGAAATACTGTAATATATAGATTAAATAAGGCTAAGGAAATTTTTAATATGGAGATAAATAAGCCTTATGAATGCATGTTAATATATCTAGCAATAAATTTACTGTTATAAGATTTGTATATTTAGTACAAAAAAATGAAGTTTTTAATAGTGAAATATTATATGAATTATATATTTTATATATTTGAAAGATGCACTATAATAAGAATAATAGTAAAATTATGGTAGGTGATGTGAAGTGAATATAGTTATAGCTCCAGATTCTTTTAAAGGAAGTTTAACAGCCTGTGAAGCATGTAATTATATAGAAAATGGAATAAAAAAAGTTGTTAGTGATGTGAATATTATAAAGGTTCCTATGGCAGACGGTGGAGAAGGAACTGTACAATCATTAGTGGATGCTACTTTAGGTAAAACGATAAAGAAAAAAGTTAAGGGTCCTTTGCTAGAAGAAGTAGAAGCCTTTTATGGTATTTTGGGTGATGGAAAAACAGCTGTGATTGAAATGGCAGCAGCATCGGGATTGCCATTAATAGAAAAAGAAGAAAGAAACCCTTTAAAGACCACTACTTACGGTACTGGTGAGCTTATAAAAGATGCTATTGATAAAGGATGTAGCGAAATTATTATAGGTATAGGTGGAAGTGCAACAAACGATGGTGGTGCAGGAATGGCTATGGCACTAGGTGCTAAATTTTTGGATAAAAATGGTAAAAGTATAGGATTTGGTGGGGGAGAATTAGGCAATATAGAAAAAATAGATTTAGCTTCATTTAATTCATTGTTAAAAAATGTAAATATAATAGCAGCTTGTGATGTAGATAATCCTTTATGTGGGGAAAAAGGAGCATCTTACGTTTATGGTCCTCAAAAAGGCGCTACAAAAGAAATGGTAGAAATACTAGATGAAAATTTGTTGCATTACGGAAAACTATTAGAATTAAAGTTTAATAAAAGTATAATTAACTATCCAGGAGCTGGTGCAGCAGGTGGATTAGGAGCAGGATTACTAGTTTTTTTAAATGCTGAGTTAAAAAGAGGAATTGATATAGTTATAGAGGTAACTGGATTAGAGGAAAAAGTACAACAAGCTGATTTAGTTATAACAGGGGAAGGTAAGATAGATTTTCAAACTTCTTTTGGGAAAACACCTTATGGTGTAGCTCAAATATCTAAAAAATATAATAAGCCAGTAATTGCCATCGCTGGCAGCATAGGCGATGGTGCAGAGGAATTATACAATAAGGGGATTGATAGTATATTTTCAATAATAGATAAGCCTTTATCTCTTGAAGAAGCAATAAAAAATAGTGGGGAGCTTTTAGAGAATTCAATGGAAAGAATTATTAGGCTTATGAATATTTCTAAAGTATATGATCACAGCAAGTAAAACTTGTTTTTATTATTTTGTTAATTCGTTGATTATACCCTTCTTAAATAAGGAATAAATTATTTTAAAAATATTTTATGCTGGTTTTAATGAAGAGAAATCAATGTTTATATAATTTAATAATAAATATATTTTAGGGGGAGTTATATAAAATGGGAGGTTTTTTATTAGTATTATCATTATTTTTAGCTATCATATTTATTGTAATTGCTACTTCTAAATTGAAGATTCATCCATTCTTATCATTAATAATTGCGGCATATGGATTAGCTTTTGTGGGAGGTGTTCCAGCGAGTAAAGTAGCAGATATAATATCAAAGGGTTTTGGAGGAACGCTAACTAGTATAGGTATAGTAATAATATCAGGCTGTATAATAGGTACAATTTTAGAAAAGTCAGGAGCAGCTTTGAAAATGGCTGATGTTGTAATAAAAGTAGTGGGAGAAAAAAGACCCACTTTAGCAATGAGTATAATAGGCTATATTGTATCTATACCAGTTTTTTGTGATTCTGGATTTGTAATTTTATCTTCATTAAATAAGACTTTGGCAAAAAAAACAAAAACTTCTTTTGTTGCTATGTCAGTAGCATTATCTACAGGGCTATATGCTACACATACATTGGTACCGCCAACACCTGGACCAATAGCAGCAGCAGCCAATTTGAAGTTGGACAACCTATTGTTAGTAATAGGAATAGGAATGTTAGTCGCCATACCAGCTGCTATATCTGGAAATATATTTGCCAATAAAGTAGCTTCAAAATATGAAGCTGTAAATTATAAAGATAACAATGAAACTTATGAAGATGAGATGGCAAAGCATGGTAAGTTGCCTAATGCATGGGATGCCTTTGCACCTATAATTATTCCTATCATTTTGATGGCTATTGGGTCAGCGGCTAGTTTTCCAGGTAATCCATTTGGAGGAGGTACGTTTAAAAAAGTATGTGTATTCTTAGGTGTACCAATGAATGCACTGCTCATAGGTGTAATATTTGCATTTAAATTATTACCTAAATTTGATGAAGAAACTTTAACTGGTTGGATAGGTGAAGCGCTTAAGGATGCAGCTATAATATTAGTAGTAACAGCAGCTGGAGGCGCACTTGGAAATGTAATTAAAGAAATTAAAGTTGGTGAATACATTGGTATGTCATTAAAGAGTTTAAACATAGGTATATTATTACCGTTTATAATATCAGCAGCTCTAAAAACTGCTCAAGGATCATCAACAGTTGCATTAGTTACAACTTCAGCTCTTATGTTTCCATTACTACCTTCATTAGGTTTTACAGGTGACATTGCTAAAACTTTAGTTGTGGCAGCTATAGGAGCAGGTGCGATGACAGTATCTCATGCCAACGATAGTTTCTTCTGGGTTGTATCACAATTTGGAGGAATGGATATAAAAACCGCATATAAAACACAAACCTTAGCCACTTTAATTGAAGGGGTTGTAGCAATGATTACTATATTTATTTTGTCTATTATATTATTATAAAAACAGTCCAAGCGCATATGTGCGCTTGGATTTTTTAATTCATTTTCTTTATATAAAGAACAAGTGTATTTCTATAAAAGTCATAGTAATAGCTAGAAATAAGTACTATGAGGTAAAAATGAATAAATGAAATTGATTACATGAAGCTTTAATAATAAAATTTGCAATTTTTAAAATTGCAAATTTCATAAACATACCATATAATGTATATTAAAAAGAAACTATTGAATATATTTACTGGTATAAATTTCAATTATAAATATGTGAAGACCACTAGATAACACTTGAGTTTGAGCAGAAATATAAATTGAATTTTGGATAGAGTAAAAGGAAAAATTATAAATTTGCAATTTTCAAATTGGGGCTTGGAAATTGCAAAAAATAATATTCAATTGCAAAATTAAGAAAAATGAAGGGGGTTATAAAATGAAAAAGAAAATTCTTGCACTAATCATGACAACTATAGTTACATCCACAATATTTTTTACGGGTTGCGGAGATGGAGGAAACAAGCCTGCTAATAGCACAGTTCAAAATACAGCAAAAACTTTGATATTTGCACAAGGTTCTGATCCTAGGGGCTTAGATCCAGCTTATGTAGATGATGGGGAATCTGCTAAAGTAATTGTTAATGTTTATGAGGGGCTACTAAAGTATAAGGATGAATCTACTGAACTAGAGCCATGTCTTGCTAGGAGTTGGAATATAAGCAAGGATGGTAAAGAATATACGTTTAAATTAAGAGAAGGGGTAAAATTCCATGATGGTACTCCTTTTAATGCAGACGCTGTAAAGTATAATATTGAGAGACAATTGCCTCCAAATGCAAAAGAAGATATGCCTTACGCGTCATTTACTTTTGGGCAGGTTCAAAAGGTTGAAAAAGTAGATGATTATACAGTTAAAATTACTTTAAAAGAACCGTATACTCCATTTTTAGCCAATTTAGCTATGTGTCTTGCAGCACCTATGGCGAGTCCAGAGGCTTTAAAGAAAAATAGTGGCAATATAAATGAATCACCTGTAGGTACGGGTCCATTTAAGTTTGTAGCATGGAAAAAGGGAGAATCAATATCTCTTGAAAGAAATAATGAGTATTGGGGAGATAAGGCTAAAGCTGATAAGGTAGTGTTTAAATTTACAAAGGAAAATTCTGTTCGTGCTAGTGAGCTTATGACAGGTGCTGTTGATATGATGGATGGAGTTGATCCTAATGATGTTAAAAAAATCAAAGATAGTAAAATGAATATATTAAATGAAAAAGGTATGAATATAAATTATATGGCATTTAACTGCTCAAGAGCTCCATTTAATGATACTAAATTAAGACAAGCAATAAGTTATGCAATAAATAGAGAAGAACTTGTTAAGTATTTGTATCAAGGATTTGCAGATGTAGCATATGCTCCACTACCGTCTTTCATACCTGGATTTAATGATAAAATAAAATCTTATGAATATAATCCAGAAAAAGCTAAAAATTTGTTAAAGGAAGCTGGAAAAGAGAATTTACAAATTAAAATGATTGCATATTCAAATCCAAGACCATATAACCCTGTAAATGGACAAAAGCTAGCAGAAGCTATACAAAACTATTTATCAAAGGTAGGAATAAAGGCCACAATTGATGTATATCCTTGGAAAGAATATAAAGAGAAAATTGCACAAGGAGAAGGAGACATATTATTCTATGGCTGGACTGGAGATAATGGAGATGCAGATAACTTCTTATCCTTATTTGATTCAAAAGAAATAAAATCAACTTTAAATTCTGCAAAATATAACAGCTCTAAAGTTGATGAATTATTAGCCAAGGGTAGAAGAACTCCAAATGGGGAAGAAAGAAATAATGTATATAAAGAAATTCAAAGTGTAGTAGATAAAGATGCACCATGGCTTACTATTTCCTATGCAAAGGATATGGCAGCTTATTCGCCAAAAATAAAGAATTTTAAGGTTCATCCTACAGGAGTTGTATTTTTGAAAAATGTAGATAAAGAATAAGGCATATGAAAGAAAAATTTAAGAAATACCCCGTTTAAAAACGGGGTTTCTATTCATACATAACAATAAATTAGGGGGATAAGGTTATGTTGAAATATATATTGAAAAGATTAGCATTATTAGTGCCAGTTATAATTGGCGTATCTGTATTGGTATTTTTAGTAATGCATGTTTTTACTACAGATCCTGCTAGCATCATATTGGGGCAACATGCTACTGCAGAACAAGTAGAGAAACTAAGAGAAGAATTAGGTTTAAATAAGCCTTTATATGTACAATATGCCATGTTTATAAAAGGTGTTTTTTGTGGAAATTTTGGAAACTCCCTTATAACAAAAACTTCTGTTACAAAGGAAATATTATCAAGATTTCCAGCTACCATTGAATTAGCATTAGCTGCTATAATTATTGCTTCAGTTTTTGGAATATTAATGGGAATACTCTCAGCAGTAAAGCAAAATTCTATAGTTGACTATATGAGTATGTTTATATCGTTACTTGGTGTTTCAATGCCTATATTTTGGCTTGGACTTATGCTTATAGTGTTATTTTCAGTTAAGCTGCACTTGCTTCCTGTATCTGGAAGAATGACTATAGGTATGGAGCCCACTCATATTACAGGACTTTATCTTTTAGACAGTTTGATTTCAGGTAATATGGTAGCTTTTAAAGATAGTTTAAAACATTTAATATTACCAGCTATTGCATTAGCGTCTTATTCTACTGCTATTATAGCTCGTATGACTAGGTCTACCATGCTTGAGATTATAAAGCAAGATTATATAAGAACTGCAAGAGCAAAAGGGTTGTTTGAAAAAGCAGTTATATTAAAGCATGCTTTAAGAAATGCTTTAATACCAGTTACTACTGTTATAGGACTTCAATTAGGATCTTTGTTAGGAGGAGCGGTGTTAACTGAAACTGTATTTTCATGGCCAGGGGTAGGAAGCTATACCATAGATGCTATTTTGAAATCTGACTATCCGGTGGTACAGGGTGCTGTAATGATACTTGCTACAGTTTTTGTGCTAGTAAATTTAATAGTAGATTTGTTATATGCTTATTTAGATCCAAGAATAAAGTACTCCTAAAATGTGGGATGGGGAGGTATTAATTATGGAGACTAATATGGAACTAAATGTTAAAGTTGAAGCTAAAGAAAGAAAGTATAGACTTTTAAGAAATATGCTAGGTATGTTAACTAAAAATAAGGCTGCTTTAATAGGGTTAATAATTATTATTTTATTAATAATCGTAGCTGTAATGGGTAAATTTTTTATGCCGTATAACCCCTATGACGGAAACTTGTCTCAAAGCTTGCAGGCACCTTCATCAGCTCATGTATTAGGAACGGATGAACAAGGAAGAGATATTTTAAGCAGAATTATAGATGGAACTAAAATATCTTTAAGAGTTGGTGTTACCTCTGTAGCTATTGCATTAAGTATAGGAACTTTAATAGGATCTATTGCTGGTTATTATGGTGGGAAAATTGATATGCTTTTGATGAGAATAATGGATATAATTCTAGCATTTCCATCACTACTTTTAGCTATAGCTTTCATGAGTGTTTTAGGTAAAGGTATAGATAAGGCTGTTATTGCTATAAGTATTGTAACTATACCGGAGTACGCACGAATAGTAAGAAGTTGTATATTAACAGTTAAGGAAAATGAATATGTTCAAGCTGCTAAGGTTATAGGAAACAATGATGCTACCATAATATTTAAGCATATATTGCCTAATGTAATGTCACCTATAATAGTACGTGCTACTTTAGGAGTATCTACAGCTATTTTGGAAACTTCTGCTCTTGGTTTTTTAGGATTAGGAGTTCAACCACCACTTGCAGAATGGGGAAGTATGCTTGGTGCAGGAAGAGGATATTTTTATAATGCTCCTCATATAGTTTTATTTCCAGGTATAGCTATTACAATTACAGTTTTAGCATTTAATCTATTTGGAGATGGTCTTAGGGATGCTTTGGATCCTAAGCTTAGAAAGTAGGGTGAATTTATATGTTGCTGGAAGTTAGAAATTTAAAAACTCAGTTTAAAACAAAAGAAGGAGCGGTAAATGCAGTTAATGGAGTGAATTTTAATGTGGATAAAGGAGAGGTGGTGGCTGTTGTTGGTGAATCAGGCAGCGGAAAGAGTGTTACCTCTCTTTCCATTATGGGACTTATAGAAAGTGGAGCATCAGAATCTGTAGAAGGAGAAATTATATTTAAAGGAGAAAATCTACTGAAAAAGAGTAAGAAGGAAATGCAAAATATTAGAGGAAATGAAATTTCTATGATATTTCAAGAACCTATGACTTCATTAAATCCTGTATTTACTATTGGAAGACAGATTACAGAAGTTATTATAAGGCATGAGGATATATCAAAAAAAGATGCGGAAAAAAGGGCTATAGAAATGTTGGAACTTGTGGGGATACCTTCTCCTGAGAAAAGAATAAAGGATTATCCACATCAGATGAGTGGAGGTATGAGACAGCGTGTAATGATTGCAATGGCTTTAGTGTGTAATCCAGAGCTTCTTATTGCAGATGAACCTACCACAGCATTAGATGTAACTATACAAGCGCAAATATTAGATTTAATGTTAAAACTTAAAGAAAAATTAGGTACAGCTATTTTGCTTATAACTCATGATTTAGGAGTGGTAGCAGAGATAGCGGATAGAGTAGTAGTAATGTATTGTGGAAAGATAGTTGAGGATGGAACAGTAGAAGAAATATTTGAAAAACCATTGCATCCTTATACTGAAGGATTGTTAAAATCAATACCTAAAATAGATGAACAGTGTGAAAAGTTATTTATGATACCTGGTATGGTTCCTAATCCATTAGAAATGCCAAAAGGATGTGCTTTTAGTACAAGGTGTAATAAATGCAATCAGATGTGTATTAATAATGAACCTCCTATATTTATAGAAGATGAAAGAAATGTTAGATGTTTTTTGTATGATAAAAATGGTGGGAGTGAAATGTAATATGGAAGTTTTAATGGAAGTTAGGAATTTAAGTAAATATTTTCCCATGAAATCTGGTTTTTTCGATAAGGATACCAATTATGTAAAAGCAGTAGATAATGTTAGTTTTGAAATATATAAGGGAGAAACCTTGGGACTAGTAGGAGAATCAGGATGTGGAAAGTCTACTACGGGAAGAATGTTGGTGGATTTGTTGGAGCCAACAGAGGGTAAAGTAATATTTGATGGAATGGATATAAGGGAGTTAAAGAAGAAAAATAGAAAAGAATTAAGTAAAAATATACAGATAATATTTCAAGACCCTTATGCTTCATTAAATCCAAGAATGACAATAGGGGATATAATAAAAGAGCCTATGATTGTAAATAAAATAGCAAAAGGAGAAGAGTTAGACAAGAGATTATTAAAGCTATTAAATTGCGTAGGACTTGCAAGTTATCATAAAGATAGATATCCTCATGAATTTAGTGGTGGACAAAGGCAGAGAGTAGGGATAGCCAGAGCTATCTCTGTTAATCCTAAGCTTATAGTATGTGATGAGCCAGTTTCTGCATTAGATGTTTCTATACAGGCTCAAGTGTTAAATTTGCTTCATGATTTACAACATGAATTCAATTTGACTTATTTATTTATAGCTCATGGATTAAATGTAGTAAAGCATATTAGTGATAGAGTTGGAGTTATGTATTTAGGTAAATTGGTAGAAGTTGCAGAAGATGAGAGTTTATATAATTCTCCTAAACATCCCTATACCCAAGCTTTATTATCAGCTATACCAGTGCCTGATCCGAAAAAGAAAAAAGAGAGAATAATATTAAGTGGAGATGTTCCTAATCCTATAAATCCACCAACAGGATGTAGATTTCATACTAGATGTGAAAAGTGTATGGGGATATGTAAGGTTAAAGAGCCTGAAATGATAGAAGTGGGAAATAATCATAGGGTAGCTTGTCATATATATGATAAAAATAAACTATAAAATATATTTATAGTTTTATAGAACCAAAATAAAATAGGTGCATATAATAATTATGGTAATATTTAAAGGAAGGTAAAATTATTGAATATTTATGTAGTTAGACCAGGAGATTCTGTGTGGTTAATTGCTAGAAATTTTGGAGTTACTCCAGAAAGTATTATAGATGCTAATAAGCTTGGGAGTTCTCCTAAATTGGTTGTAGGTCAAACGCTTGTAATTCCATCAAGAGAAAGGGCTTATAGAGTACAACCAGGAGATACTATTTGGTCTATTTCAAGAAAGTTTGGGGTTTCACCAGAGAGTATTGCAACATTGAATAACATTCAAAGCCCATATACACTTTATCCAGGATTAGTAATAAGGATTCCAGAAAAAGCGAAAAATTATGGATATCTTGAAGTGAATGCATTTATTCAACCTTCTACACCGGAAAAAGAAAGAAGGGTTTTAGGTGAAGCCATAGAGTATTTAACTTATGTTACGCCTTTTAGTCATCATGTAACTGCTGATGGAGGAGTGACACCATTAGATGATGATACTATATTACAAGTGGCAAGGGACAATAAGGTTGCTACACTTATGTCTGTTACTAATATATCAGGAGCTAACTTTGATACTCAGTTAATTGATAATATTTTAAATAACAATCAGCTACAAACTACTTTAATAAATAATATATTAGATATTATAAAGCGTAAGGGATACTATGGAGTAGTAGTGGATTTTGAGAGAATTTCACCGGAAAACAGAGAAAAATATAATAATTTTTTAAGAAAATTAGTAGCTGCATTACATCCAAACTATATTGTAGCAACTGCATTAGCACCAAAGACTTATGATGTTACCACTGGATCATGGCATGGAGCTCATGATTATAAGTCTCATGGAGAAATTGTGGATTTTGTTATAATTATGACCTATGAGTGGGGATGGTCTGGTGGTCCTCCTATGGCTGTAGCACCAATAAATGAAGTTAGAAAGGTAATTAATTATGCAGTATCAGTTATACCTCCTCAGAAAATTATGATGGGAATGCCGCTTTATGGATATGATTGGACGTTGCCATACATGCCAGGAGGAGAATTTGCTGAAAGCATTGGAAATCAAGAAGCTATTGATAGAGCTGGAAGGTATGGTGCAATTATAAAATATGATGAAAAAGCTCAGTCTCCTTATTATAATTATGTAGATCAAAAAGGAAATGAACATGTAGTTTGGTTTGAAGATGCTAGAAGTGTAGAGGCAAAATATAAGTTAGCCAGTGAATATAATTTAAGAGGAGTGAGTTATTGGGTATTAGCTCAGCCTTTCCCACAGAATTGGCAAGTTTTAGATAACATGTTTAATATAACAAAGGTAATTAAATAATAAGTAAAATATAATAAAGAATAAATTAAGATGTTTTTTCATTGTTATTACAAAAAACTCTAAATTAAGTTTTGTAGATGCATGAGAAAATTATCAATATTTATTCTTTATTATTTATAATATAAAATAGTGATATAATTATTATATGTTAACAAATTGATTTGAAAAAATTTTATTTAGCGTTGGAGGGAAATATATGAATAAAAATATAGGTATCATTGGCTGCGGAAATATGGCTCAAGCTATTGCTGGTGGTATAGTGGGTGCTAATATATTATCTACAGAAAAGATTATAGTAAGTGATACAGATGAAATAAAATTAAATTATATTAAAGATAAATTAAATGTAAAAGTTACAAAGGATAATAAAGAAATAGCTACAAATTCAGATATTATTATATTGGCTATAAAACCTAATGTACATGATCAGGTTATAGCACAGATTAAGGATTATGTAAAAAACAATGTGGTTATTGTTACTATTGGTGCAGGTATAACCATAGATTACATAGAAAAATCTTTTAATAAGGACATAAAAGTTATAAGAACTATGCCTAATACTCCAGCTCTAGTAGGAGAGGGTATGGCAGCATTATGTTATAACAACAAAGTTACTAAAGAAGAAATTGAAGATGTAGTAAGTATTTTTAAGAGTTTTGGTAAAGTAGAAATAATTAATGAAAAACTTATGGATGTGGTGCCAGCGGTAAGTGGCTCATCCCCAGCTTATGTGTACATGTTTATAGAAGCTTTAGCGGATGGTGCGGTTTTAGATGGTATGCCAAGAGATAAGGCATACAAAATGGCGGCTCAATCAGTTTTAGGAGCAGCCAAAATGGTTTTAGAAACAGGAGAACATCCTGGAGAATTAAAAGATAAGGTATGCTCTCCAGGTGGAACTACTATTGAAGCAGTATATTCATTAGAAATGAACAACTTTAGAGGCTCGGTAATTGAAGCTATGAGAAAATGTACAGAAAAAACAATAAAAATGTCTCAAAAATAGGGATAATAGTTATATTTAAAATTCCTACAGTATTATTGTAATACTGTAGGAATTTTAAAAACATTTTTAGTACTATAATAATAATTTATTTTGAATTTGTGTACTAACTGTTGAAAATTAGTTTTATATAGGATAAAATTGATTTATATGGTAAAGTAATAAAAAGATAATGGGGTAAGCCATGAAGAGAGTTTTAGTTATCAATGATTGTAAATTTGAAAGTGCTATTTTAAGGGATATGTTAATAGAGTTAGGATATGATGTTAAGGTTACAAGTGAATTCTTGGCGTTTAACGACACTAAAAAATATATTCCAGATTTAGTAATATGTAATTTATTTATGAAGAAGATCACTGGTGATAAACTTATAAAAAAGATAAAGGATATTGATGAAAATATATTAAATATTTTATCTTCTTCAAGCAAGCTTAGAGTGGATGATTATAAAAATTGCGGAGTTGATGAAGTTATAAAGACTCCTATAACCATTGAAGAACTAAGAGAAACATTGAATAAGTTAGAAAATAAAAATAATCGATCCATGTTTTTGTTTTGTCCATATTGTGGGGAACAGTTAGAAAATGGTTCTTTTTTATTCTGTCCTTATTGTGGAAAGAAGTTGAAGTAAATCGAGAGTGTGAAAGTTTTTCTGTAAATAGCTTTCTATGATAATTATTTTATAGGCATGGAGGTCATGGTAAAACTCCATGCCTTAATTACAATATAATTAACAATGAATTGCATGTCAAGAACACCCTAGAGAAGGGCGTGTTTTTTAGCCGTAGGCTTAATTAAAAAAGTCTTCCTTCAAACATTATTGATAACTCACCATATACTTTTCCCCAATTACGAAGAGGCATAGTCCACTTCTTCGTAGCTTCAAATGTTGCTAAGTACAAAGCTTTCATTAATGCAGTATCACTTGGAAATACACTTCTTTGGCGATTTAGCCTG
>NZ_JHVC01000017.1 GCF_000619945.1 Clostridium lundense DSM 17049
TCTGTTCCAACGTTTGTATCATTTGTTCCTTGAACTGCAAGTTCTCTCATTCTTTGAAGAATTGAGTGTGTTTCATTTAATGCTCCTTCTGCTGTCTGAATTAATGATATAGCATCCTGTGAGTTTCTTGATGCCTGATCAAGTCCTCTTATCTGTCCTCTCATTTTTTCAGAAATTGCAAGACCTGCAGCGTCATCTCCTGCTCTGTTTATTCTTAAACCTGAGCTTAATTTTTCCATTGCCTTTCCTGCATTTCCAATGTTAACTCCCATGTTTCTATGAGCATTCATAGCATTTAAATTGTGATTAATTATCATAATAAATTCCTCCTTGAATTTTTTTGGGCATCCATGCCCCATATTTATAGTTAAGCTCTTTTGAGCCTACTAACTTATTTGATTTAGAGTTGAAAATTAAGAACTGAAGTTTATTATTTTTTATGTATATTACAACTATTTTATCGTAGTGACTTTTCAGTACTTTATAGTTTTTTTAAAATCTTTTCTAATCTTTTTAAACTTTATTTTTGTTATCATCTTATATTATGTTTTTCGGCAATATACTTTAAAACTTTATATATTTTAAAATAAAAATCTTGCCTTTCTTCAGCTAAGCTAGGATAAAATGTATTATTAAATCTCCACTTTCAATCCCCAACTAAATAAAGTACTTTGTAATTTTTAAAAGCGCTCTACAGGTTTTTAATTTTATAATTTTCTATAAAAAAGAAAAAAGCATAAAAACTTATGCTCTATAATCTGGGGGTACTCCCTGACAACTTAAGGTTTAGTTACCAGGGAGATTGTGGGATTAAACTTTGATGTAGATTTTAATATTTGTTTACTACATTATACAATATTTGCTACTATTAAACAATATACATTATAAAAAGCTTATATTTTTTTACTAAATATTGTACTATTTGAGTAAAATTTCTTATTATAATTAACATTAGCATTTCTATTTGTAGATAATTTTCTCATTTCCTCTTTTATATTTGCCTTTTTTTCATTAATAACCTTTTCTAATTCTTTGTCATATTCTATAATATTTAATTCTTTTGCTATATCTACAAATTCCTCTTTTGAAAATTCCATATGATCTATGTTATCTATTATCTTTTGCCTTTCTTCCATAAGGCTATCTACTGCATCTAAATCATCTTCTTTTACATTATAGATTAATTTAATAGTAATATCTTTAAAACTTTGCAGATATTCCTTTATGATACACATAAAATTTCTCCCTTATTTAGTCTAAGCTAAAATTTCTATTATTGAAATTGTTGTGCTAACCAAGAAGTCTGAGCGTTATATTTATTCATAACTACTTCTAATGCAGAAAATTTCTTATAAAGACTATTTTCCTTATCTTTTAATTTGCTATTTAAAGTTTTTATTAAATTATCTTTTTTATAAATTTGATCTGGTAATGTATTACTTCCAGCAGTTCCATAGATACTATAGTCTTCTTGCTTATTAGCATACTTTGTAAGTATAGCACTATTTATTGTAATTCCTGGAGTACCCACATTATCATTTAATATGGTGCTAATTCTTTGAAAAATACCAGAATTATCATACATTATCTTCTTTTGTTCTTCTGATGATTTGGTTAAGTCATCACTGCTCAATGTATAAGTTTTATTAAACAGATCCATTATTTCATCTGCTCTTTCACTTAATGCTTTTTTAAATGTGTCACCAGTATCATCTGAAAACTTTATTTGTCCAGCTTTTGATGCCTTTCCATCAGTATCCAATCCTATAGATTTACCAAAACTTGCAGAAGCCTCATTTACAGGATCAAAAAAGGTACTTCTAAGGTGTGAAAGCATATTTCTAAGGTTATCATCATTTCTTAATATACCTTTTTTAGCTTTTTCTTCCCAAGCCTTTATTTCGTCATCTTTCATTCCTTTCTTTTGATCATCAGTAAGAGGTTTATAATCATAATCTTTCTTTTCTGTAAGCTTTGTGTTTATTTTATCTATTAATGAATTATACTTGTCTATAAATTTTACAAATCTATCGAAAGTCTTATCTGCATCCTTAGTTACGGTTAAAGTCGTTGCACTTAAGTTATTTGCTTCTCTAGGAAGGTTTGGGTCAATAACTTCACTTTGACTTTGCAAATTATATGCTATACCATCAATAGTAAAGTTATTTCTGGACTGTGTTACTTTAGTTTCAGTGCCACCTGGTGGAGTTATATGAACTATTGCATCCTGGGAATTCTGATTTTTATTAAAAGATAGCTCTGCACTACTAACATTTAAATCCTTAGTAGCATCTGCTACTGCTCCTGTTTTCTTTTTAACTATAGTAAATTTTTGAGTTAACTCGCTATAAGAAACATCAACATCATTTCCTACTAGAGTTCCGTCATCCCATTTTGCATTTTTTACATTATTAATAAAATCTTTTATAGTATCAGTAGCATTAAAATTGACATCAACATTCTTTCCATCTAAAGTTAGTGTTATTTTACCTGTTGATTTCATTTCTGTATTTAAGTCTCCTGCTATTCCACATTGGAATGCGGCTCCTTTAGCTAATTGCTCTACTTTTACACTATAATTTCCACTAACAGCCCCTGTTGTTGCAGTAGCTGCTGCTATTGCAGAATTTGTGCTATCTACTTTAAAATCAGAATAGGCTTTAGATGAAATTAAGCAATCAGCACTTGTAGCACCAAAATAAGTATTCTGAAGATCTTTTACATCTTTTATAATATCCTGATACATTTCTTGTTTCCAAACAATTGCCTGTCTTTGCTGCTTGACTACATCTACTTTTTTTTGCTCAGCTAGCATCATTTTTTTTATCATACCGTCTATATCCATACCTGATGCCATACCTATAACTCTCATCATATCTCCGCCACCAGTTCCAGATAATCCGCTAATTGAATCTGCCATTTATATCTCCCCCTCTTTATTTCTTCATTGGAATTAATTTTTAATTTATATAAAATTTATGCATATAGCTTAATAATATAATTTATAATCCACAATTATGCTCTATCAGCTAACTCCATACTCTATTAACTTTATTATATAATCTAACTATCTGATTTTTGAAAGTTTATATGCTTCATTCCAAGTATCTCTAATTTCTTCTATAAGCGGAATTACCTCATCCATTATAGCCACATCTTTTTTTACATTTGCCATCATAAGTCTATTTACAATAAATTCGTATATACTCATAAGTCTTGGAGCCCAATCTCCCCCTTTATCCACATCTAACGTAGCCATTAATTCATAAAATATATTCTGTGTTTTCACTATATTTTCATGGGCCTTTTTTATATTTTTTTCTTCAATGCCTTGTCTTGCTATTTTAGAAAATTTAACAGCTCCATCTAAGATCATAAGTAAAAGCTGTTCTTTTGATGCAAAATTTACACTATTATTTTTATAAGCACTATATGCATTTCCTGCAAACATTCTTTATACACCTACCTTTTAATATCAAGGAATCTCCCACTAGAAAAATTATTTTTTTCATCTTCATTTATATATCCTTCTACTTTTACTTCATCTATCTTTTCCGCTTGGATGAAAAGCCTTTTGCTTTTTTGAGCATTCTTTTTAGAATGTTTTTTAAGCTCATCAGAAAAATTTTCTCTTTTAGAATGTTTATTACTATCTTTATTTATTTCAATTTCCTGTTTTCTATGAACTAAACCTTCCTTTGTTGAATCCTCTATTCTCTGCCTTATGTCTGTATCAATTTTATTTAGCTTATACTCCATAAAACCACTCCATTTCTTCAGTGAAAATTTAATGATCAAAAATGAATAATGAATAAAGTTTTTTCTTACATAGAACTAAGAAAAGCAATTAATCAATTTTTATTAGTTTTTAATTAAGTAGAAAATAACTTTTTACTCTTCATTCTTATCTTTTCACTATTCACTGAATTAAGCTTTGTCATCCATAAATATTCCTGCCAATTCGCAAAGCTTGTCTACCATATCTATTATTTTCTTGGGTGGAATTTCCTTTACTACTTTTTTCGTACTACTATCCATTATCTTTATAGTTATACTCTTAGATTTTCCATATAATTCATATTCTACATAAGTTGGCTTACCCTCTAGCAACTTATTTAATTTATCTACAGACCTTTTTACATCTTGTTCTCTTACATTTCCATTATCATTATTTACACCATTTGCCTCTTTTATAGCAGTATCTATTATATATTCTCCATTTAAATTCTTTATTTGTGTTTCTTCACCTAATAAGCTATCTATTGAATTAATATCAAAGGCTTCACGTCTTCCTTGACTTATATATTTTACATCCATGATATCACCTCTTTTAATTATTCCTTTCCAATTTTTTTTAATAGTGATAAATCCATTTTAGCTGCTTTTTTATTTTCTTCCTCTACTTCCTTGTAAAGTTCTTTTCTTAATATAGCCACATCTCTAGGAGCTGATATAGCAAGCTTTACTGAACCATCCTCTACCTTTACTACTGTTATCTCTATATTATCTCCTATAAGTAAAGACTCTCCCTTTTTCCTTCCTATAACCAACATGACTAAACCTCCTGAAAAATTGGATGTTTTATTTCATATCTATCATTATCTAATATTATTTGTTCCCCAATTTTATCCTTAATATTAATAATTATAGGAGCCTTTAAATTAGTTGTTATATCCTTATAGTTAGAACTTATAGTAACAGTATTTAATGTTACTACATCTGTTGCACTTTTTATATTCAATTTTTTGATTTGCTCATCAGATAAAGAAAATTCATAGTTTTTACATATCGTAAATGGAGATACTACGGGTATACCAATTTCCTCATCCTCTATAGAATGAACAATACTAAATACTTTATTTTCTTCTAAAGAGAAGATTATAAACTTCTTTAAATTTTCAAATCCAGGCAGTCCCTTGTTAAAAGTAATTATATCCTCTTCTTTATACTCTATCTCTCCATGATACTTTGAATTTAATTTCATAAAAACCATCCTTCTTTTTTAAGTGAAAAGTTAAGGGTTAAAAATAAAGGATATTTTTTAATTTATTAAACATAATTTTCTTTATTCTTAACTCCTCATTATTTATTCTTCACCATAATATTTATACTATATAATTTAACGTAAGTAATCCAAAAGAGTAGGCTGAATTATTCTAGCACTGGTTTGAAGTGACGCAGTATATACTGTAGATGCTACTGCAAGTTCCATGGTCTTCTGAGTAAAGTCTATATCTTCAGTTTTAGATAATATTGATGTCATATTAAAATTTTCTTCTGTATTTCTATCTTCTGCACTCTCCATTCTATTTTGTTTTGCACCAACTTGAGAACGAATTTTTAATATATTATTCACAACTGCATCTATAGCATCTAAATCTTCGTTTGATATTGCTTTTATATCTTTAGATCCATCAGGAGAATCTAAATGTTTTACTATTTTTTCTAGTATATCTTTTAAATTTTTTGCATTTCCTTTTTCATCATTAAACTTTATAATGTCCGTTGCTGTAACATTATATTCTATATTAACACCTTGAGATATTTCTGTTACTAATCTTTCATCCATGGTTTCAAGTTCAAAAGAACCCATAAACTTTTTAGTTTCATCCTTTAAATCTGAAATATCAGTTTCTTTTATAAATGCTTTATTTTCTTCCAAGGAAAAAATCTCTATAGAACTTTCTTTCCCATTCTTAATCTCACGTGCTAATATTTTACCCTTTAGTTTTTCATTTGAATTTATCTTTTCTATAATATCATTTGTATCTTTTACATCTTTTAATTCTAATTTTACTTCTTCTCCATTTACATTGAAAGTTATATTCTTACCATTCCAATCCTTTATATCAGAAATTTTTCCTGTTAATGGATCTGCATCATTTACTTCGTTTCCTGCCTTACCATTAAATATTAATTGAGTATTTCCATTAGCCACAGCTGTAAATTTATATCCACTTCCATTTACTAATTCCCCATCAATTTGGAATGTTAATCCATTACCCAAATCCCAACTGTTATCTTTAGGATCTTTTTTAGCTATGATTTCTTTACCATTAACTTCAAATGTAACATTACTACCATTTACCTTTACTTCAAAATCCATATTTTCAGCACCAGTATATTTTCCATTTACAGAAGCCTTAGCTGGCAACTTTCCATCTGGTGATATTTGAAGTTCCATTTCTGTTACTGCAGGGCCCTTAATAGTTGTGGTAGGTTTAGTAGTACCTCTAGTACCAGAAAATAAATATTTTCCATCAAAAGCTGAATTTAAGGTTTGTGATAGCTGTCCTATTATTTCATTCATCTCATCTTTTATCTTTTTTCTCTCACTAGACCCATATGCTGCATTTCCAGCAGATACTAAAAGTTCTCTTACCCTTTGAAATTGATTTCCTGCCTGATTTAAAGCAGTATCTGTTTGTTCTAGCCAGTTTATAGTATCTTTAATGTTGTCATTATACTGCTTATTTGAATTTATATCTGTATGTAGCTGCATTGCCCTTGCTACCTTAAACGGATCATCAGAAGGTCTTCTAATTTCTTTTCCTGAAGTCATTTGCATATTAAGAGTCTGCAAATTTTGCAAATTATTCATCATATCATTTAAAAAATTATCAGCCATCATAGTATTGGTTATACGCACTAAAAACACTCCTCTTTTCACTATTAATTAACAAATTATCTCTTCAATCCATTAACTATTACATCTAACAATTCATCTACAGTGGATATTATCTTTGAATTAGCCACATAAGCATGTTGGAACTGAACTAAATTAGTCATTTCTTCGTCCAAAGATACACCTGATACTGAAGCTCTACTTTGTGTAAAAGTATTAAGTAAATCACTTTGATTTTTCACCATTCTTCTAGCTTCCTGCTCCTGTATTCCAAGAGTGTCTACCATATCCTTAAAATAATTATCCACTTTCATACCATCTGTAGTTCCATTTAGCACTTTAATTCCATATTCATTTTCTTTTAATCCACCACAAAACTTATTTATAAAATCTTCTCTAGACATATTGCTGTTTATGTTTTGAATTCCCATAAGTACATCTCTTAAGCCTGCAATAGCTAAAGCTCTTTTTCCATCGGATTCACCTGATGGTGGTACATCCAATTTGCTTCCCTTTATTTTCATAGGATTATCCATTATTTCTTTATTCACCACTATGTTTGATGCATCTATCCCATTTTCTTGTCCATCTTTATTAACAAAGAAAGGTAAATCATCTTTACTACTATCAGTAGTTTGTCCATGAAGTGTATTTACTGCCAGAGCTAATCCTTTTGCTAAATTATTTGTTCTATCTATGTATCCATCTACATCTTGTTGTACAGACATATATCCTTTAAATTCTCCTGAAGAAGGTTTAAAAAGTGCTATATCTGAAAACTTAATTCCTGATATACCGTCTTTATCTGCATTTACAGCTCCTCCATCTTTTTTTAATAAATTTCCACTTTTATCTGTCCATAGAACTCTGCATTCATCCATTTCCTTTTTTTGTTCATCAGTTAATTCTACATCTTTTATAACAACTCTATTACTTTCTGTAGTTGTGTCTCCATTTTTATAATAAACTATATCGTATTTTCCTGTAGGATTTCCTTTGTCATCCTTTTGAGCTTGTATATCTTGTATATATGCAAATCTTGCTACATTATCTGGGTCTATAACTTGTACTAAATTAGCTCCCTTTGGTGAGCCTGCTTCTTTATCCTCTTTTGTATTTAGTTCAATAGCATTAAAATCTTTCTTATCTATAGTAATGCCAAAATTTGAACTTAGCTGATCTAATAAATAATCTCTTCTATCCATTAAATCATTGGGATTATTACCTGCTACACTTATCTGAATTATCTCCTGATTTAATTGATTAACTTGATTTATTATATTATTTACATCAAATACTTTCTGCTTTATAATATCCTGTGCATTTCCTTTTATCTTATTTAATTGGCTATAAGTATGATTTAATTCACTAGCTAATGCCTTGGACTGCTCTGCCACCATAGTTCTAGTATTTGAAGTTTCCGGCTGCTTAGAAAATTGATGCCATGCATCAAAGAACTTTCCAAAAAGTGTAGATAAACCTGTTTCACTTGGTTCATTAAACACTCCTTCTATTTCTCTTAAAAATTTATCTCTTCCTTGATAGCGTCCTTGAGTTCCCATTTCTACTCTTATTTGATAGTCCAAAAATGAATCTCTTATTCTTGCTATTTGAGAAATCTCAACACCTGTTCCTAATTGACCAGGTTCTGCTGCATTATTCATCGAAGGGGTACAAAATGGTCTTCTTGTTTGCATTTCCGCCCTTTGTCTTGAATAACCCGGTGTTTTAGTATTTGCTATATTATGTCCTGTTACATCAATAGCTCTTTGATTGGCAAAAATACCACTCTTTCCTATATTCAAAGTTCCAAATAAACCTGACAAATTTATTACCTCCAAACTTTATTCAGAGAACAATTGACAATTGACAGAGTTAAGAAAAAAATTTTTACAAAGTAAAAATTTCAGTAAAATATATAATTTAAGTTTTTCTACGCTCATACTAGAAAAACTTAAATTATACACTAATTCTTAATTATCATTTTCCCTCGTACTCTGTACTTTGTACTCTGCACTCTGTAATTTATCGTTTCATTTTTCCATAAGCTCCGTAGGTTTTAGGTTGTCTATCAGGATTTAATACTTGAAGCATCCTATTAGTGTATCCTAATCCCTGCTTTATAAGTATTTCGTTTGTTTCTTTTTGAACTTTAAGTTCTTCTATTAATTTTCTTGCTTTTCTATAATTTTCTTCTAATTCTTTATCATTTAGACTATCAACTATTTTTCCCATAGATTCACCATTGGTTAATTTTCGTCTTTCCATTTCCAATTTTGCAATTTCTTTATTGCAGCTATTAATTTCTTCCACTATCTTTTCCATTTTAAACACATCATTTTTAGCTACATACTCATGCTGTCTATCTAAACATTGTAGCAAATCTTCAAGGGCCTTTATTTCTGCTACTACTATACTATTTAATTCTTTAACCAATTAATTTCACCACCCTTATTTAAATTAAGAATTGAGAATGGAAAATTGAAAATAACTTTAGAAATTTTTATCATCATAAAAATTCTATAAAATATATAACTTAAGTTTTTCTAAGTATAACTTAAAAAAACATTCTTGATTCTCAATTTTCAACTCTCAATTCTCAATTTTCCTTTGTACTCTATAATCTTCCCTATACCAAATGTATTTTATTCTCTATTTTTCATAGCATCAATTAATCCTTTAGCTACAAGTCTTGAATCTCTATTATAAGTGCCCTTTGAAATTTCTTCCCTTAGTTTTTCTATTTTTTCTTTTGATTGAATACATTTGTCATCAATAGAATAGGAACTTAAACTTTTACCTACTGAAGATATCTGTATAGTATCGTTATTTTTTTCTTTTTTGACCCCTTTAATTTCTGTTCTCTTTTTATTATCTCCATAGGAATTTAATATTTTACTAGCACTTATTCCATTAATCTTCATTTAATACACTCCTTATCATAAACACATAGTGTTTAACTATACTACTAATAGTTTTACAATATTTTTTAATTATATTATACTTACCATTAAACACTTCTACATATTTCCAAATTTAATGTTATTTATATTATCGAGATTAAAATTTATTTATTTAGACGTCTTTAAAAAAATAACTATTGGAATATAAAAGTATATTTCATAGTTATTTTTTTAAGGATATCTTAAATTATAAATAATACATATTATCCAATAAATGTTAAATGTCAATATCTTTTTATTAGTCTTTATCCGAAAGTAATTTCATATACGTAAAAAAATAACGGCTTATAAAGCCGTTATTTTTGCTTACCAAGAGACTTAATTTTTTCTTCATTACTTACTATACTTGTTATTCTTACTCCAAAGTTTTCATCTACAACTACAACTTCCCCATAAGCTACTTTTTTTCCATTTACAAGAATTTCCACTGGTTCTTCTGCCAATTTATCCAGTTCTATTAGAGAACCTGTTCCTAAATTTAATATTTCTCTTATATTTAATCTAGTTCTTCCTAAAACTACAGAAACTTCTAGAGGAACATCCATTATAAGATCAATATTTTTAGGTAATGCTTGTGAAAATCCTGCATTTAGTGGCTGGAATGATGCCTGTTGAACTTCTATTGGCTTTTCCATCATTTGAGGCGCACCATAGTTCTGTGGCGGCATACTATTATACTGTTGTGGGTATTGCGGATTATAATTCATTCCATTAGGGACTTCATTTACATACCCCTGAGGTTCATGTTGAGTTTGTTGATTTCCTTGTGCCATTTTATTAACCTCTTTTTTAGATTGTGGTTGTTCAATAGGTTTACTTTCTTCTTTATCTGTTCCCATCATTATAGCAACTATTTTTTTGCAGTACCCATAGGAAGCAACTGCATAATGCTGCTATCTACCAATTCTCCTATTGTAAGACTAAATGAAACTTGAACTATATCTTCATCTTCACTTAATTGATCAGATACAGGAGAGCTTAAGTCATCCCATATTCTTGATAAAGGTGGTGATATATTAACTTCTCTAGCAAACATAGTAGCCATAGAAGTAGCTGCTGAACCTATCATCTGATTCATAGCTTCAGAAACAGCACTTTCTTCTATTTCTGATAAAGTGGTTACGTTTTCTACCACTCCTGTTCCACCCATCATAAGATTTGCTATTACTGCAGCATCAGTTATTTTCATAACTAAAAGATTTTCACCTACAATACCACTAGTATACTTAACCTCCAAAGCTACATTTGGTACTTCAAAGGTATCCTTAAGATCTCTTAAAGTAGTAACAGAAACTACAGGAGTTGTTATATTTACCTGCTGTCCTATTATAGTAGATAGTGCTGTAGAAGCAGAACCCATAGATATATTTCCTATCTCTCCTAAAAGATCTTTTTCTATATCTGTTAAATCTACTCTATCATTTTCTTCTGTTGTAGCATTTTCTATATCACTTGTTTCACCATCATTTATTTCACCCTCATTGTTATCATTGCTGCCATTTAACAATGAATCTATTTCTTCCTGTGAAAGAAATCCATTACTCATAATTTTCCACATCCTTATCTATTATATCTAGCACCTCAACACCCATCTTCTTTCCTACCAATCCTGGTTTACCATAGCAATATACTTCATTTTCTACCATTACCTTTATTGGAGAATTAGTATTTTCTTGTAAAATTAATATATCTCCTAAAGATAATCTTAAAAACTGCTCTACAGTAATACTAGTTGAACCTAATACCGCAGATATTTCTGTATTAACTATATTAATTCTTTCTCTCAATTTAGTTCTTGATTCATTTATTACATCTTCATCGCTTTGCTGGAACCAATACTGTATAACCAATTTATCTAATGTTTTTTCTACACTCAAATAAGGTATACATATATTTATAAATGTACTGCTTTTTCCCATTTCTACGGAGAAAGTTATTAATGCTACTGGTTCATTTGGTGCTAATGTTTGATTAAGGGCAGGATTAGTTTCCATTCCTTCTATCTCTGGGTGTACTTCTAATATATCCTCCCAGGCTAATTTAAGATTTGATATAAGCCCTTGGTTCACATGTCTTATTATATTTTTATCTATATCTGTAAATTCTCTTAATTTAAATTTTCCATATCCAGTACCTCCAAGGAGTACATCCATTATTTCATAAACAAATTGAGGATTAGTTTCAAATAAAATAGAGCCCGATAATGGAGGCATTTTAAACACAGTTAATATTGTTGGATTTGGAATAGAATGTATAAATTCTTCATAGGTTATCTGTTGAACAGATTCTATCTTAACTTTTACATTTGCTCTTAGCTGGGCGGTTAAATAGTTTGATATAATTCTAGCATAATTATCATGTATAAGCTCTAAAGTTCTTATATGATCCTTGGAAAACTTCTGTGGACTTCTAAAATCATATGGCTTTACCTTTTGCTTCTCTTCTTCTTTAGGCATCTCATCAGGTGTAATTTCACCTGATGACAGAGCAGCCAAAAGGGCATCTATTTCGCTTTGTGATAAAACCTCTGCCATACTTTTCCCTCATTTCTTGCTAATTTGAAAGGAGTCTATCTATATCGATTAAAGTAACTACTCTATCTTTAAAATTTATAACTCCCTTTATGTAAGCTCTTTTTCTGTCATCTTCAACTTTTTCTAATAGGTTTTCTTCAACTTCTAATACTTCATCTACTTGATCAACAGTAATTCCTACCATTTCTTCTTCAATATTAAGAATTATAATATTGCTTTGTTCTTTATCTTCTCTACCTACTTCTAGAAGTAAATTTATATCTAGAAGTGATATAATATTTCCTCTAAGATTTATAAGTCCTTTTATATGTGCTGGTGCATTAGGTACTTTGGTTATTTCCATCATATCATTTATACTTTGAACTTTGGCAGTTTCTACAGCAAATTGTTCATCACTTAGTTTAAATACCACAACTTGCACAATTTCACCCCCCCTAAAATTAGTTAACAGTTGACAAAGAACAGAGAACAGTTAAGGAAGGAATTTTTTACTTAGTAAAAAATTTCATAAAATATATGATTTAAGTTTTTCTAGGCTATGCCTAGAAAAACCTCCTTATCTGTACTCTATGCTCTGTGTTCTGTACTCTTAATAAATTATTGTCCAAGTACTTTTTTAATTGCTTCTAAAACTCTATCTGGTTGAAATGGTTTTACTATAAAATCTTTAGCTCCTGCTTTTATAGCATCCATTACCATTGTTTGTTGTCCCATAGCAGAACACATAATTATTTTTGCTGTAGAATCTATTGATCTTATTTCTTTTACTGCCTGTAAACCATCCATATCAGGCATAGTTATATCCATAGTAACTACATCTGGTCTTTCTTTTTTATAAAGTTCAACTGCCTTCAGCCCATTATTAGCTTCTCCTATAACTTCAAAACCATTTTTTTCTAAAATATCCTTAATCATCATTCTCATAAAAGCAGCGTCATCAACAATTAATACTTTTGCCATTTTAATACCTCCAAATTACATTACTCCTAATGAATTTAATATTATTTCTAAAGAACCGGGCATAGGTATATAGTAAAAATGCCCGCTTATTTTTGAATTATCCTGTAAAAATTGAGTTTCTACGTCAAGAACATATTCATCAAATTGTCCTGACTCAATAAATGTTGTTGAAAGAATAGCCCCTAGCATATCATAAGTTACTGCTGGTACAGATGGTATTATAGTTAAATTTGTAAATTTAGCTATAGCATTCATATAAGAAGCAGAAATTATATTTCCAATCTCTGATATTACTGAATTCCCCATTTCACTTACGCTATCTTCCTTTACTCCTATTAATAATTCTATTATATTAACAGCAGTTTCTTTTTCAAATACAAATAGAATATTTCCTGGAGTATCTCCTAATACTCTTACCAATACTCCATATACAATTTCCTCTCCACCTATTCCAGCAAATATTTCATCAAAAGGAACTACATTTATAGCAGGCACAGACATATCTATCTTTTTATTCAAAAGCTGTGATAAAGCTGTAGCCGCATTTCCAGCACCTATATTACCTACTTCTCTTAAAGCATCCATTTGCATAGGGGTAAGGTGTTCATATGACATATAAATATTCCTCCTTAAACTAAAGCAGCAACATCTAGAATTAGTGTTACAAGTCCATCTCCAAGAATGGTTGCTCCTATATATTCTTTCATACCTTGAAGTGTCTTTCCTAAAGGTTTTATAACTATTTCCTGCTGTCCTAGTAGAGAATCTACCATGAGCCCTACATTCTTTTCTCCTATTTTAACTATAACTATGTATTTCTTCTCACTTTCAGTTGCTTCTAAATTTAATTTTTTATTTAGTCTTATAAGAGGAGTTACATTTCCATTATGAATAATAACCTCTTTATTGTTTGTTCTCTTAACTAAACTTTCTTCAAAATCAATAACTCTATCTATATATCCTAGTGATATAGCCATAGTTTCAGTTCCTACTTTTACAAGTAACGCTTGTATTATTTGAAGCGTAAGTGGAAGCCTTATAATAAAAGCAGATCCTTTATCATGTTCGCTCACTACTTCTACACTACCACCTAAGGATGCAATCTTTGTTTTAACTACATCCATACCTACTCCTCTACCAGATATATCTGTTACTTGTTCATTAGTACTAAATCCCTGTAAGAAAATTAAATTTCTTATATCATTATCAGACATTCCTTCTGTATTAATGCCCAACTTTTCTGCTTTTGCTCTTACTTTTTCTACAGGAATTCCGCCACCATCATCTTCTACTTTTATAACAGCTTTTGTTCCTTCCTGATATGCAATTAATCTTATCTTACCTACTGGATCCTTGCCTTTACTAATTCTCTCTTCTCTTGGTTCAACACCATGGTCTGCTGCATTTCGTATTAAGTGTATCAATGGTTCCCCTATTTCGTCAATAACAGTTCTATCCAATTCAGTGTCTTGTCCTTGAACAATAAGTTCCATTTCCTTATTAAGTTCTACAGACAAATCCCTTACCATTCTAGGGAATCTATTAAACACTACATCTAAAGGTAACATTCTTATTTTCATAACTAAATCTTGTAAATCTGATGTAGTTCTTGCTACTTGCTCTAAAGTTTCATTTAAGTCTGCAAGTCTATAATTTAAACTTATTTGCTCAAGTCTTGTTCTATGAATAACTAATTCAGAAACCATGTTCATAAACTTGTCTAATCTTTCTAAATCAACTCTTACAGATTGATGCTGTTTTTTATGAGCCACTTCTTTTTCTTTATTACCATTTTTAACTTCTTTAACCTTATTGACCTTTTCATTAGAGGATACAGGTTTCTCTTTATTTTCTTTTTGCTGTTCTTGTATTTTCTCCTTTACCCTAGATACCTCTTTTTCCTCATTCTCTATTTTTTTGGCTATTTCTGCTTTTACATTTACATTATCGATGATAACCTCATCAACTTCAGAGATGTTCATCAAATTATTGTATATTTCATCTTTATCTTTAGTAGATAGGTATACTAAGTCTATTTCTAAATCAAAATTTTCATTTTCAATATCTTCTGTACTAGGTACTGACTTTATAATTTCACCTAAATCCTCTAGGTTTTTAAAAATTAGAAATGCTCTAGCAGATTTTAATAAGGTACTTGCACTTAATTTTATTTTTATATGATAAGAATTAAATCCTCTATCAACAGCTTGTTGTATAACATTTACATCATATTCATTTAACTCTATATCAGAAGCTATAATGCTTCCTTCAGGTTCACTTTCTTCATTTTCTTCTATTTCCTTTATTTCTGATGATGATATATCCTCACCATCAGCTACAGCTTCAAGTTCCTTTATTATGCTCTCTATAGATACTTCTTCTTCTACTCCATCTGATATATTATTAACCATCTGTTCTAAGGTATCTAAGCATTTAAAAAGAACTGTTACTACCTTTTGATTTACTTTAAGTTGTCCATCCCTAAATTCTGAAAGAACATCTTCCATCTTATGTGTAAGCTCTGCCATCTCATTGAAGCCCATAGTAGCTGCCATTCCCTTTATGGTATGAGCCACCCTAAATATTTCATTTAACTTGTCTACATCATCTGGTTCCTGTTCTAGTTGGAGCAGGGATTCATTTAATATCTGAAGATTGTCCATAGATTCTTCTAAAAACATTGACATATATTGTGATGTATCCATACTTACTATTCCCTCCTTATATCTTTCTATATATAAATGTTGAGGCTTTTTCAAAACCAAAGTCTTTATAATTATAAATACTTTCTGTTGCTCCTACAAAAAGCAGACCATCTTTTTTTAAGGATTCACTAAATTTCTTATAAATCTTATCTTTTATATCTGCATTAAAATATATTACCACATTTCTACATACTATTAAATCAAATCCTGTATCATATCTATCTAATATTAAATCTTGCTTTTTAAAGGTAACCATACTTTTTATTTTACTGTCTATTTCATAAAAGTCTTCTTTCTTTTTGAAATACTTATTAATTTGCTCATTGCTCACATTTTTTATTTCAGAATCAGCATAGCATCCC
The DNA here is from genome assembly GCF_000619945.1 of Clostridium lundense DSM 17049. Taxonomy (GTDB): domain Bacteria; phylum Bacillota; class Clostridia; order Clostridiales; family Clostridiaceae; genus Clostridium_AO; species Clostridium_AO lundense. The sequence continues at coordinate 16,150 of NZ_JHVC01000017.1, forward strand.
CTTTTAGCCCTTTCTAATATTGTATTATCTATATCTGTTGCTAATATACTATGTCTTCCTGTAGGTGCTATTTCATCTAAAATCATGGCTATGGAATATGGCTCTGCACCTATGGAACAAGCTGCACTCCAAATTTTCAAGTTCTTATTTTTAGGTAAAAGTTCTGTTTTAATTTTATTTCTTAGATCATTAAATATTTCTGGATTTCTAAAAAATTCAGATACATTTATAGTTATAAAATCCAAAAACTTTTGTCTTTGGTCTTTATCCTTTTTTAGTAATTCTATATATTCTTCTACAGTGCCTACTCCAACTCTAGACATAAGACTCAAAATTCTTCTATGTAACTGATTAGGCTTATAAGCTTTTAAATCTATCTTAAATTCTTTGAAAACCCACTCTTTAAAATATTCTAAATCCATAATTACCTCCAGCTTTCTCTAACTATCCTTATTAGTTCATCTGATATATTGTCAAGTGGTAAAACCATATCTACCATACCAGTTTCAAAGGTGGCTTTAGGCATTCCATAAATTGTACAGGTAGATTTATCTTCTGATATTGTTATTCCACCATTTTCTTTTACCTTTACTGTTCCATCTGCTCCATCCTTTCCCATACCAGTGAGTACCACACTAACTAATTTATCCTTATATACCTTTGATGCAGATATAAAAAGCTTATCAACAGCAGGTCTTACTCCCCAAATGGTTGGATCTGTATTTAAATGTATTTTTTTATCCATTCCTACTTCCATATGGAAGCCTCCCGGAGCTACGTAAACTGTATTCTTTTCTACTATATCCCCGTCACTAGCTTCTATTACTTTTAGTTTGCTATTATTGTTTAATCTATCTGCAAAAGCCTTTGTAAAAGTAGCTGGCATGTGTTGTACAACAAATACAGGTATATTTAAATTTTCTGGCAGCTTTGTTATTACTGAATATAATGCTTTTGGTCCTCCTGTAGAAGCTCCTATAACTATTGCTTCTATCTTAGTCCCTAAACTTTTTCTTATTACTTTATTCACTTTTACCTCTTTATTTTCTCTATGCTCAATTTCTTTTACAGTAGTGGCTTCTTCAGAATATCTTCTAATTTCCTTTTCTTCACAACTTTCCTCACATTTTTCATAAGCTAAATTTATCTTTGTAATAAGGTCGTTTTTAACCTTATTTATATCTAAAGATATAGTTCCTGAGGGTTTGGGAATAAAATCAAAAGCCCCCTTCTCTAAACAATCCATAGTTAGTTCTGAGGATTTTTTTGACATACTACTTAAAATTATTACAGGAATATTAATTCCTCTTTTTTTCATTTCTTTCAATGCTGATATACCATCCATAATTGGCATTTCCGCATCTAAAGTTATTACATCTGGAGTAAATTTTTCTATCTTTAAAAATAAATCTTCACCATTTCTTGCAGTAGCTACAACTTCCATGTTAAACTCTGAATTTATCATATCAGAAATTATTTTTCTCATTAAAGCGGAATCATCTACAACTAAAACCTTTATCTTTTTCAATATTTATCAACTCCATTATATTTCTTTTACACCCATTCCAACAGTCTTTATTTGAACTACGCCATTAGAAGTATCAAAAATCATTGTCCTTCCTTTATTGCCACCTATATCTTCTGCTAGTATTGGAATTGAAAATTCATTTAACACCCTTTTTACTGCAATACCATTTCGGTTCCCTATATCCATTACCATACTTTTATCAGAGAAATTAAACATAGAAGCTCCACCTGCAATTTTGGCTTTCATATTTCTCTTATTTGCACCTTTTGATTCCATTTTTTCAATAAGTATGGGAATACCCAAATCTGCAAATTTGAGTGGATTTGTTACATTGCTAAACTGAGTGCTATCTGGTAGCATTATATGGAGTAATCCTCCTACACCCTTAATTTTATCATACAACGCTATACCTATACATGAACCAAGCCCTACTGTTATTATTTTATCTGGTGATGTAGCTACATTTAAATCTGCAATCCCCACTCTATATTCTTTAACTTCCATAATATGCACCTTTCATTTTTTTAAATATTGATTTATAGCTGTGAATGTTTAAATTAAATAAGACTTTTTTCTTCTTCTGTAAGTATATTTCCTAAATTTAAAAAGATTATAATTTTCTTATCTATTTTTATAAGTCCTTTTATATATCTTTTGGATATTCCTGATACTATTTCTGGTGGCTCTTCTACATTATCTTCATTTACATCTCTTACTTCAGAAACTATATCTACTATAATACCTATTTTGTTGTTATTTTGTTTTGCTACTATTATCTTAGAATCACTTTTTCTTTCGCTTTCTTTTAATCCAAATCTTCTACTCAAAGATATTACTGGTAAAATATTTCCCTCATAATTAATAACTCCATCTACAAAACTTGGTGAGTCTGGGAGTTTTGTCGGTTCTTCAAAGCCTAGTATTCTCTCTACTTCCATAATATCCGTAGCATAGTATTCATCATTAATATTAAATATTAATATTTTTAATTCTTTACTTGACATAACACGCCTCCTATAACACAAATTTATCTATTATTAGTTCATCCTTATTATCTATGTAGGCATGGATATCTTTACTTGGTCTTTCTAGTAAATATTCTTTTTGCCCTATTATAAATATTGTATTCTGATATGCTATATCAGCCCATATATGACCACTTTTCTCTACAATTAATTTTGTAGATACTCCACCTTCACTTCCTACTGTTTTACATTTTATCTCTCTTTTAGCTTTTAGTTCCCCACCTCTAGCTATACTCTTGTCTTGGGTAAAATATATTGCACCATTTGCATCTAAATTTGATACATATTCTCCTTTACCTGATACTATTATATCTCCTGAACTACTAATAGTTGAATCTTGGCAATAACTTATCTTTACATTTACAGGCAAAGCTAATTCTCCCTTTACCCTATTCATGATTTCACTACAAGAATTTATAATATCTTGTAATTCTACATAATGTTTTATATTAACAGGACTTAATCCTATTAATTTTCCTCTTATCATTGGAAGTAATATTTCTTCCCCTTGTACATCATCTATTAAAATTATATTTTTAATAATACTTCCACATAGAATAGGCAGATTTTTAAATTTGTTTTCAATTAATATTTTTATTATTTCTCCGTCTTTTCTACCTTGTCCAAGCAAATCATACTTTTTAATTTCTTCTACTGTTTCCATTAACCTTTTAAGATTGTCCTTCATTTTGGTTAAGTCATCTATATAATCCAGTTTTAATACATCTTGTCCTCCACCTATAATATTGGACGTTATTATATTGCCATCAATGATAATATCTCCTTTTCCTTTTATCATTGATCTTTCTACCTGCTTTTTTATAGTTATAGAATTACCTGATAATATTTTCATTCCTTCTTTTACAGCACCATAGACTATAATATCTCCTACAAACTCGATATTACCAGTTTTTAAATCCACATCAGATTTCACTTCATGAATCTGATACACATAAAAAGCATTATTTCTTACACATGGTTTTCCATCTATAGTTGCGACAATTGTATTATTACCCTGAAGCTGGCATCCATCTCCTGTTTTTATTTTAATTTTTTTACCCGTTTTACACTTTTTCACTTTGCCAGTAATATCCTTACCATTCTTTCCTGGAGCTCCTTCAATTTTTACTGCTATCAAGTCTCCTTTTTTAACAGCTTGTACAGATCCTATGCTCTTAAAGTCTACTTTTCCTTTTTCATCTTCAATTAATTTTTTTATACACTCATCAATGGGAAATTTGTATTCAATAATATCATCCTTCTCATCTAAAGGATGATCTCCTTTTGCTATAGGTACACTTATACAATCTTTTTCTACATTTTTAGAAATATTTTCTTCTATTATACCATAAATCACCCCGAATTTGGATAATTCTTCTTTAACTTCTGCTAATGTATATTTATTAGGCATAATCTGTTCTTTTAATGTTTTTTCTAAATGCACAGTGTTATTTTCATTACAATCTTTAAGTGTATAAATGTTTCCTGGAGTATAAGTCAAACTCATATAAGCTTCCATTTTTTCATTATCCATGCTTATATCTAAATGCCTAGTAGGCACTACTTTCTCTAAAAATACTTCTATTGATGATTCCTCATAGATCTCTACTTTTCCAGAAACCTGTTTTCCATCTATATTAACCTTTATAGATGGATCAATTATAATACAGGCTGGGGCTCCACCTTCTATAGGATTAGTTACTATAACCTCTCCATTTTCTATCTTTACCATACCATCATTTTGATCATATGTATCCTGTTTATTATTTATATTATCAGTCTTGTCCAAAATAGTTCTCATTTTTTTTTCATCATTTAATTCTTCAGAACATTGAACTTTAATTGTTACTTTTTTACAAAAGAAACCATTTTTCTCTTCAATTATTTCATATTTTAATTTATCTTCCTCAATATTCAAAAGCTCACAAGCTTCTTTTATACATTTTTCTAAACTTACCGCCTTAAAAGTATCCTTCACATATATCCCCTCGCTCACACCATAATTTTAACCCTTAAAATATGATAAAACCCCTTTTTATAAACTATCGTTATTTTATAGCCATTCTTTACTTTTCGATTTATTTTAAATTAAATTTTATATATTTTTTAACTTTTTCGTTGAATTTCGTCATTATGGATTTTATCAATTGATTTTCTGAAGAATTTAAAACTATATTATCAATTTTCTTTACAGGAAGTATATCAAAAGGAGTACTTGATATAAACATCCCATCAATATTTCCAATTGAGCTACAGTTTATTTTCTCTTCTATTAGCTCTATATTTAACTCTTTGCATATTTCAAAAATGGTTCTTCTTGTAGTACCTGGTAGCACATCCTGAACTGGTGGTGTTATTAGCTTATTACTTTTTACTATAAATACATTTGATTTACTTCCCTCAGTTACATCTTTGTTTTTATCTACTAATATAGCTTCGAATATATTTTTCTCCTTTATAAATTTATCTAAATCTCTTCTAAATTCTATATTCAATACCTTAGCATTAGGATTTATTCTTTCCCTATTATATAAAGCCACATCTATACCCTCTTTATACTGTTGTTCTGCAGGAAAATTCTTTTCTTCAAAGAAAACTATAAAATTATTTTTTTCAAAATTAAAAACAAATTTTATGCTTCCTTCCTTTACTTTATTCTCTTTTATAAGTTTATTTAAACTTTCTTTTATTTTTGAATCTGAAATCCATGGTTTTACATTTATAAGTTTTGCCGAATTATGAAACCTTTCTAAATGTTTTTCTAAAAACAGTGGTACTTCTTCTTTTATCTTTATAACTTCATAAAGACTTGTTCCTCTTAAAAGTTCTTCCTCGTCAAAACAATTACTACTTATTAAATCATCGTTAAATAAAAAATAATTATTAGTTATTCCCACTTTAACATCCCTCTCTTTTTTTTAATGAAGAATTAATAACGAAAAATTATAGATTATATTTTAACTACATCAAAACCATCTTAAGCTGTTCTTATTTTTTTGTTAATGTAATTAAAAAACTTCCCTTACTTTTTATTCTTCGCTCTTCACTAATAAAACTACTTCCATCTAAGTATCTTTATTTTATCATGCTTTTTTCTATAATTAATTAAATATGGATTTCCTACTAAATTAAATAAGGGCAAATCTGCTAATGAGTCAGAAAACATATAAGAATTTTTAAAATCCACTTCTATATTCTCCTTTTTTAATACTTGCATTAGTCTATTTACTTTTTCTTCACCCTTGCAGTTTTTTCCTTCTATTTTTCTACTAAATATTCCATCATTCAAAGTAAATTTGGTTCCTATTACTTTATCTACTATATTTATATTATACAATTCATTTAAATAAAATTCAGCTGAAGCTGATATTAAATATATCTGACATCCTTGTTTTTTTAGCTTCTCCATAGTATCTATAGCATCTTTATACAATATTTTACTTAAACGCTTTTCATAAAATTCTTTAACCAATTCTTTCATATCATCTTCTTTTACACCATCTATAAATGATATAAAGTTTTCCTTAGCTTTACCTGAATCATATATCTTAAATGCATAAAAAAATGCAGCCTTAAGACTTCTAGGAATATGTTTAATAAGATATGGTCTTTTTCTCAATAAAAACATATAAAATTCTATTAATGTTTCTCTTTTAGTTAGTGTAAAATCCACATCAAATATTGCAAGTTTTACTTTCTCATTTTCCATTATTAAATCCTCCCATTAGTTATTTATTCTTTATTATTTGCTATTTATCCTTTTTCTATTGAAAAAAGAACCTCACATATGTGGGTTCTTCTTAAAAAATTATTCTTCTGTATTATCTAAAGTTTGATAATATGAAGATACTTCTTCAAACTCTTCATCCTCAGGGATTACAAGTTCACTATTTTCTTCATCTCCAATAACTTTAAATAAATATACTGAACCATCTTGTGGATTCTGTACTAATACATATTCATTGTCCTTATACTCAAATCCATCAACAACTTCACAAGTCACTACGTTGCCATTTTCGTCCTCTAAATCTACTACTAAGGCACCATGCTCATGATCATGACCTTCGCATCCACAGCCACAACCTTCACTTTCGCAACTTTCACCTTCACAACCGCAGTTATATAATTTTTCGTTATCCATAATATTCATCTGGTATTTAAAAAAACCAGATTTTCACCTCCTTTTCGGTTATGGTATAATTTTAACCTTAAATCCAATATTTTAAAAGACCTTTTTTAAAATATTTTTTTAAATTATAAATAATCCCTAGCAATTGCTAAGGATTATTTATATTAATATGCTTAAAAAGATCTTTTTATATTCTTAACTATTCTTTTTACACCTTTCTCTATACCATCTGTCATATCATTAATAGCCATCTTCATTTTTCTTTTCTTCATCATTTTTCTAGCCATTAAACTCATCTCCTTTCAAAAGAAGTTATATTTTTATTTTCTCTCTATACATATATTTAATACTAGTAAAACCAAGTTCATTTTAGTGATTAATTCCTTAATTTTTTAAACAACAAATAAAAAATTTTATCGTAATATTAATGTGAAAAGATTATCAATATTTATCTCTTTACTCTTTACTATTTAAGCCATTTAATATAAAAAAGGAGATCACTTAATGTGATCTCCTCTTATATTAAAATTAAACTAATCTTCTGTAGCTTTCGTATCTGCCCTTTGCATCTTCTTCAGTCTTAGCATATAGGCTATCTGCTACTTCTGGGAATGCTTTCTTTAATGAAGCATATCTTACTTCACCCATTAAGAAGTCTTGGAATTTGCTCCAATCTGGTTCTTTTGAATCAAGTGAGAATGGATTCTTTCCTGCTTCTTTAAGTTCTGGGTTGAATCTGTACATCTGCCAGTATCCGCAATCAACGGCTCTCTTCTGTTCTAACTGGCTGCATCCCATACCAACTTTTAATCCTTGGTTGATACATGGAGCGTAAGCGATGATTAATGATGGTCCATTGTAAGCTTCAGCTTCTTGGATAGCTTTTAATGTCTGATTCTTATCAGCACCCATAGCTATCTGTGCTACGTATACATAACCATAGCTCATAGCCATCATTCCAAGGTCTTTCTTCTTAGTCTTCTTACCTGAAGCAGCGAACTTAGCTATAGCTGCAGTTGGAGTAGATTTTGATGATTGTCCACCAGTATTTGAGTAAACTTCTGTATCAAATACGAAGATGTTAATGTCTTCTCCTGATGCAAGTACGTGGTCAACTCCACCGTATCCGATATCGTAAGCCCAACCGTCTCCACCAAATATCCACTGTGACTGTTTAACTAAGTAATCTTTGTGATCAAACATGTCTTTTACAGCTTCATTGTTGTTCTTTTCAGCTTCTAATAATGGAAGTAAAGCTTCAACTGCTTTCTTTGAACCCTCTCCATCATTTACATTATCTAACCAAGTCTGTAAAGCAGCTTTTAATTCAGCACTTACAGCGCCCATAGCTTCTTTAGCATCCTTTTCTAATCTTTCTCTTATCTGTTTAGTTCCAAGTAACATACCTAATCCGAATTCAGCATTGTCTTCGAATAATGAGTTAGCCCATGCTGGACCTTGTCCTTTATGGTTAACTGTGTATGGTGTTGAAGGAGCTGATCCTCCCCAGATTGATGAACATCCAGTTGCATTAGCAACCATCATTCTGTCACCAAATAACTGAGTTATTAACTTAGCGTATGAAGCTTCTCCACAACCAGCACAAGCTCCGTTGAACTCTAATAATGGTTGTTCGAACTGACTTCCTTTTACAGTCATCTTGTTCATTGGATTTTCTTTTGGTGATACTTTACTCTTAGCATAATCCCAGTTAGCTTCTTCTTTTAACTGAGTTTCAGCTGGCTTCATAACTAAAGCTTTTTCTGGAGCTGGACATACGTCAGCACAGTTTCCACATCCAGTACAATCAAGTGGTGATATGATCATTGTGTAGTTTAATCCTTCAAATGTCTTTCCACCCTTAGCAGCAACTAATTTCATGCCTTCTGGAGCATTTTTAGCTTCTTCAGCATTTAATAAAGTTGGTCTAATAACAGCGTGTGGACAAACGAATGAACACTGATTACACTGAATACATTTGTCTGCCTGCCATTCAGGAATATTAACAGCTATTCCTCTCTTTTCATATGCAGCTGTTCCCTGTGGGAATGTACCATCTTCATATCCGTTGAATGCTGATATAGGAAGTGAATCTCCTTCTTGTCTGTTCATAACATCAACGATGTTCTTTATGAATTCTGGTTTTTCTTTTTCTTCTGCTACGAATCCTTCAGTAGTTGTTGCCCATGATGCTGGAACTTTAACTTCGTGAACTGATTCAACACCCTTGTCGATAGCAGCGTTGTTCATGTTAACAACTTTTTCACCTTTTTTACCGTATGAAGTTACAACTGCTTCTTTTAAGTATTTAACAGCATCTTCTACAGGAATGATGTTGGCTAATTTAAAGAATGCTGATTGCATGATCATGTTAATTCTTCCACCAAGACCTATTTCCTGAGCTATTTTAACTGCGTTCATAGTACAGAATCTGATGTTATTTTTAGCTATGAAGTTCTTCATTGAAGCTGGTAATTGTGCTTCTAACTCTTCATCTGACCAAATACAGTTAAGTAAGAAAGTACCATTTGGTTTTAATCCAGTAAGTACATTATATTTATGAACGTATGCTTGGTTATGACAAGCAACGAAATCTGCTTTGTTTATTAAGTAAGGGCTCTTTATAGCTGTCTTACCAAATCTTAAGTGAGATACAGTTATACCACCAGATTTCTTTGAATCATATGCAAAGTATCCTTGAGCATACATGTCAGTGTGATCTCCGATGATTTTGATAGCACTCTTGTTAGCACCAACAGTACCATCTGATCCAAGACCCCAGAACTTACATGCTGTAGTTCCTTCTGGTGTAGTATCAACATCTTCTCCCATTGGAAGTGACTTAAATGTTACGTCGTCAACTATACCAATTGTGAAGTCATCCTTTGGACATTCAGCTTTTAAGTTTTCATATACAGAGATGATATGTCCTGGTAAAGTATCTTTTGAACCTAATCCATATCTTCCTCCAACTATAACTGGTTTCATATCTTGGCAGCTATAGTATGCTGACTTAACATCTAAGTATAAAGGTTCTCCAATTGATCCTGGTTCTTTTGTTCTATCTAAAACAGCGATCTTCTTAACTGTGCTTGGCATAGCTTTGAAGAAGTGCTCTAATGAGAATGGTCTATAAAGATGAACTTTAAGTAAACCAACTTTTTCTCCTTGAGCCATTAAGTAATCAATAGTTTCTTCGATACAGTCACAAACTGAACCCATAGCTACGATTACTCTTTCAGCATCTGCTGCTCCGTAGTAGTTGAATAATTTGTAATCTCTTCCTGTTAATTTGTTGATTTCATTCATGTAATGTTCAACAACCTGAGGAATTCTATCATAGAATTTATTACAAGCTTCTTTACCCTGGAAGAATATATCTGGGTTTTCAGCAGTTCCTCTAGTTACTGGATGATTTGGATTTAAAGCTTTTGCTCTAAATGCGTTAACACAATCCATATCAACTAATTTAGCTAATTCATCATATTCTAATACTTCTATCTTCTGTATTTCGTGTGAAGTTCTGAATCCGTCGAAGAAGCTTACGAATGGAACGCTACTCTTTATAGTTGATAAGTGTGCAACTGCTGCTAAGTCCATAACTTCCTGAACACTGCTTTCAGCAAGCATAGCAAATCCAGTCTGTCTTGCAGCCATAACATCAGAGTGATCTCCAAATATGTTTAATGCGTGAGTTGCAAGTGCTCTTGCACTAACATGGAATACGCATGGAAGAAGTTCTCCAGCTATTTTATACATGTTAGGGATCATAAGTAATAGACCCTGTGATGCAGTATATGTAGTAGTTAATGCACCAGCTTGTAATGAACCGTGAACTGCTCCAGCAGCTCCAGCCTCTGACTGCATTTCCATAAGTTTAACAGTCTGTCCAAAAATATTTTTTGTTCCTTGTGCAGCCCATTCATCAACATGTTCTGCCATTGGTGATGAAGGTGTAATTGGGTAAATTGCTGCTACATCAGTAAATGCATAGGATACATATCCGGCAGCAGTATTACCGTCCATAGTTTTCATTCTTCTCATTGAAAATTCCCTTCTTTCTATAGATTATGTTACATAAAATAATATTTAAAAATTTTGTAGAAAATCCACAAAATTTATAATAAGCTAAAAAACTTGTCCTAGAATTTTAAATATTACAGAATAAATGACCACCTATACTAATATACACCAAAAAAATAAATATGTAAAATATATTTATCATATTTTATATTAAATATTACTTTTTATCTAAAGGTTTTCTTAGAGTTTATATTATTTTTAAATTACATATAAATTTTCTATGTAAAACCTTTGCAAAGCTATTATAACATAAAATTTTTATTATTGTACACTTTTTTTATTATAAATACATCAATATATAAAATAAGTAATATTGCGAATTTTTTCAAAAATTATAAAGCAACTTTTTTAGATTACAAAACACAGAGTACAGATACAGTAGTTTTTCTTCCATCACCATCAACATTTATAGAAAAGCTTAGATTTAATATTAGTACACTTACACATAGTAAAATTAAATAAAAATTCATTTTAAATATAGTTAAAATAAATAATTTAAAATTTTTCATAATATTAATGAAGAAAATTCTCCTTATTTGTACTCTATGCTCTTTATTCTATATTCTAAAAAATTTTTCTTTAACTTTTTTACTTTGAATACTTTTCAATAAGTCTTATAATATTATCCACCCCATTTTGCGCTGGACTTTTTTCCATTGCTTTTATATACTTATCTTTATCCTTATAAAGTGTTTTTAAATTTTTTATAAGAACTTCACTAGTCAATTCTTCTTCTTGTAGAACTACACTATATCCAGCTTGTTTGAAAGATTGTGCATTTAATATTTGATCTCCTCTACTGGATTTTTTTGATAATGGTATTAATAGATTTGGCTTTTTTAAAGCTAGTAACTCAAAAATCACATTAGCCCCTGCCCTTGATATGACAATATCCGCTGCATTCATAAGATGAGGCAGTTCTTCTTTCACGTATTCAAACTGCTTGTAACCAACTGTGTTCTTAAGTTTTTCATCCATATTGCCCTTACCACAAATATGAATTACATTAAAATCTTTTAATATATTTATTAATACACTTCTTATACTATCATTTATAAACTTTGAACCTAAACTTCCCCCTATTATAAGTAATATTGGTTTATCTTCTTTAAAACCACATATTTTTATTCCCTCTTCTCTTTTTCCTGTAAAGAGTTCTTCTCTTATTGGAGTTCCTGTTAATACTCCCTTTTGTCCCTTTATACTATTTAAAGATTCAGGAAAAGTTACACAAACTTTTGTGCAATAAGGAATAGATAGCTTATTTGCAAGTCCTGGAGTAATATCTGATTCATGTGCGATAACCGGGACTCTATTTAAATATGCTCCAATTACTACAGGTACAGATACAAATCCTCCCTTAGAAAACACTACATTAGGCTTTTCTTTTTTTATTATCTTCTTAGCCTGACATACTCCTTTCAACACTTTAAAAGGATCTGTAAAATTTTTTATATCTAAATATCTTCTAAGTTTACCACTAGATATTACATGATACTTTATTTTTTCATTTTCTATAATACCTTTTTCTATTCCATCTTTTGTTCCTATATATTGAACTTCATAACCTAGTTCTCTAAGTTTGGGTATTAAAGCTAGATTGGGAGTTACATGTCCTGCCGATCCGCCACCTGTTAAAATTATCTTCTTTTTTTTCAAAATAATCACCAACCCTCTTTTTCAGTGAATAATTAATAGTGAAAAATTAAGAATAATGGACGTTACTTTTACATTAAGTAAAAATAGGCCAAATTATTATTTTACTTTTCCTAAACTTCCTTTACTCTTCTCTATTCATTCTTCACTTTTTCAAGTATCATTTTATATTATTCAAGTAGTGTTGTCCAATGTTATTACTTTTAATAAATTTTTCATAAACTTCAAATATACACCACCTTGTGTACAAACTACATCTTGTACCTATAAGTCACTAATATATTTGCTTCAAATATGGTTAAGATAATACTACAAAAGAAAAAGGAGGTAGTAAATATGGCAAACAGAAGTAATAGAGTTTTAGTACCAGAAGCTAGGGAAGGCTTAAACAGATTCAAAATGGAGGCTGCTAAAGAAGTAGGCGTTAACTTAACAAATGGATACAATGGAAACCTTACTTCAAGAGAAAATGGATCTGTTGGCGGACAGATGGTTAAAAGAATGGTAGAACAGTACGAAAGAAATTTATAATAAAAACTTAATAATTAAACCAGTGAAAAGTAAATGCTTTAGGATAGTTTCTTCTAAGAAATTTACTTTTCACTAAACTCTAAAAAGACATATAGTGTTTTAGTTATTAAAGCACTATATGCCTTTTAAATTTAAAGTTTAGTTTATATCAGACATCTCTATATTTACTATATCTACAAAGTTATCACTTAATGTAGCCCATGAACTTATGGAATTAGAAATTTTAGAATGTTTATCTAAAACAACAATAAATTCTGATCCTTCTGATTCCTTGCTTTTTACATAAATACTTCCCTTCATGGCTTCCACAAATTTTTTTACAACCGTAAGTCCTAATCCTAATCCCTCTGCACCTCTTGAAAGAGTACTATCTATTTGAGTACATCTATCAAATATTGAATCTATCTTATTTTCAGGTATTCCTATGCCTTCATCTTTAATAGTTAACGTAAAATAATCTTTCTTCACATCAATATACACATATATATGTTTATTGTGTGGAGTATATTTTATAGCATTTGATAGAAGGTTTAATAATATTCTCTCATATTTTTCTTTATCAATTACAACCTTACACTCTTCTTCATTAGTATCAAATATAATATCTAAACCTTTAGTTACTCCATAAGAGTTTACTAAGTTTACTATTCTTTCAGTTTCCATTACCACATCAAATTCTTTATTATTAACACAAAGCATCTCTTCCTCAGCTTTAGATATATCCATTATATTATTTGTTAACTTAAGAAGCCTGCTACAATTTTGCTTTATTCTATTAAAGGTCTTGTCTATATTTGGGGTAATTTCTTTACCATATATGTTATATGCTAATTGTAATGAAGAATATATTATAGTTAACGGAGTTCTTAATTCATGAGATATTATAGTTAAAAACTCATCCTTCATTTTATTTATTTTTTCTAATTGGTGATTATGATTTACTTCTTCAGTGACATCTACTCCATGTATATATATTCTCATACCATCATTTTTTATCTTATATGGTGTTATTCTCATTTTATAATATTTTTCTTTATTCTCTATTGATTTTACAGATAAAGGTGGTAAAATAACCTCCTTATTACTTTCAACAACTTTCAAAAGCTGCTTTATAAACTCCCTATTCTTATACTCTGAAAAAACGTTTAAAATATTATTTCCCACAATATTTTTTGCAGAATATTTTTCATTAAATACAGAACATAATATTTGTTCAAATTTTTTATTAAGTAATCTACCTGTAAATCCAGGGTAATCTAAAACAGATATAGGAACATCTAATGTATTTAAAACATTTTTTACAAACTGAGCTTGTTCTGCTGCATATATTTCATTAAGCTTTTTATCTGTAATATCTTTTAAAGTTATTATAGTATATATGAGTTTACCATTACTTTTTATTATAGGATTACTATTATATTCTATGTATTTAATATGCCCTTTCCCAATTTCCTCTAATTTTAAAACTAAATTTTTTATTGGTATATTCTTCATATGGTAATCTCGGAAAAATTCCCTTAAACTTTTACTTTCAGCATATTCTGGTGTTATGGTATATTTTCTTTCAATATTGTTATAATCTAACAGTTCTATTTGCTTTAAATTAAGTATATTACAAACAGCATTATTGCAAAGGGTTATTTTATGATTATTATCTATTACCAAAATTCCTTCTGATATATTATTTATAACATCCTTTAAATGCATTAAATGCTCTTTTTCTCTTTTTCTAAGTATCTCAATAATATAACATTTAGTCTTAAATTCAGTAGATAGGGCTAAAAACTTTTCTCTTTCTTTTCTTTGCTTTAACGTATCAATATAGGATTCAGTTATATCACTCCAAATACACATAGCACCTATTATACAATCATCTTTTGTAATTGGAATAGTAGTTGTTTTAATATATTTATCAACACAGTTTATATTACACAATAATATTTTATCCACAGAGCAAATACCTGTTTCTAATGTTTTGTACAATGGTAAATCTTTAATTTCTAATAATCTGCTATTATTATCATATAAGTTGCAATGTTTAATTATATGGAAAAGATTTTGCAACTCTCTTATTCCAAACTCTTCTAAACTGTGATAAGCTTTTTGATTCATGTATTTAATGTCTCCATTTTTGTCGGTAATACATACAAAATGAGCAAATGATTCTAAAATATTTGTATTTATAATGAAATTATCGATTATATTTTTATTTGTTTCCATTAATGGCGTATTACTTGTATCTATTTTGCTTGTAAATATCTGTATACTATCACCTATTATATTTATGTTTATATCCATAAAAATATCTGGATAAACCTCTACTTCCCTTAAATATGTTTCACTATCATTATACTTACAATTACAAATTGTATTTATCACTACATTAGGCAAAATAAAGTTTGATAGTTCCCTTCCTATAATATCACCAGAAATATTAAAATTACTTTTAAATCTATTATTTATATATGCAACCTTCAAAGTTTCTACTTTTAGTATCATCACTCCAAAGGGAATGCTATCATATAATTCATACATAAGTTTTCCCCCGTATATATAAAATCCATAAATGTTTTAATATGGTAACACAAAGCTAATTATTTAGGCTATATAAAAATATAGCCTAAATAATTAAATGTTCATAATATAAATCTAGAATTTGAAAATTTTACTCTAACTTATATTATATTCCTAAATTTTCTATGCACAACACTTTGTACTAAATTTTATGTCTATTTTTTACTAAGAGAACTAAATCTATAATCTACTATTCTAATTTGCGTAGATACATATCCATTATATTCATTTATATAAGGATAAAATATGAAGTCCATCTTAATATTTTGTGGTTTACTTATTATATCGTCATAACCACTACCATACTTTACCTTAAGATCATCATCAAATTCTTTTCCTCTTCCAAAACATAATCCATCAATTTTATTAAAACTATTACCTATTCTTAAAGTAAGTTTAACAGTATTTCCATCCTTACCCAATATACTTATTCTATCTAACGTTACATTTTTCTCTGCAAATAATGGAGAAGAATTTCCTTTACCAAAAGGCTCTAACAATTCAAGTTTTTTTATTAAATCTAAGGATACATGTCCTAATTGAAGTCTTTTATCTATAGAGATTCTAGGTATCATATCTTCATCAGTAAGTTTGCATTGTTTGTTTAATAAAGCCCTAAGCTTTTCTATATTCTCTTCTTTCAAAGAAAGTCCTGCTGCCATTGGATGCCCTCCAAACTTTTCTATTAGTTCCTTGCATTTAAGAAGTTCTTCAAACATATTATATCCTTCTATGGATCTTCCTGAACCTTTAGGCATATCCTTTCCTCTAGTTAAAACTATAGTTGGCACATTATACTTTTCCTTTATTTTACCAGCTACTATACCCGCTATACTTTCATGAATGTCCTCTTTATATATTACAAACACCTTATCATTTTTTAGTGGGGTACCTTCTATAATTTCTTCAATAGTTTCTACACTTCTTATTGTCATTTCCTGTCTTTCCATATTTAATGCATGAAGCTTTTTTGCTAGTTCCTCAGCTTTTTTTACTTCTTCTGTTAAAAGTAATTCCACAGAGAGATCTGCAGTTTCAAGCCTTCCTGTAGCATTGATGCAAGGTCCTATAATATAACCTATATGGTAAGAACTTAAATTTTTATCTTCCAAATTTGTTTCTTTCATTAAATGCTTTAGGCCTAAATTTTCTGTATTTCTTAAAATTTTTAATCCATTCTTAGCTATAATTCTATTTTCATCCACTAGATCAACTACGTCACATATTGTACCTATGGCAGCATACTGAAGTAATTCATATAGATTTTTTTCATCTATATTCATGACAGAATATAATGCCTGAACAAATTTTAAAGCTATTCCAGCTCCACATAATATTTTAAAAGGATATGTACAATCACTTCTTTTAGGATTTACTACCGCATCAGCTTCAGGTAATATATAATACCTTTCTCCTTTTTCATCTTCTTTAAAACTTAACTCATGATGATCTGTTATTATTACCTTCATCCCCAACTGTTTTGCTAATTTTATCTCTTCTATAGCTGAAATTCCATTGTCACAGCTAAGTATTATATCTACGCCTTCCTGTTTTAATTTCTGTATTCTTTCACTATTCATCCCATAACCTTCCCCTTCTCTGTTAGGGATATGATATATAAAATTGCCTTTACAGTTCTTTAGGGCCTTATATAGTATTACTGTACTAGTAACTCCATCAGCATCATAATCTCCATATATTGCAATTTTTTCTTTGTTCATTATACCTTCTTTTATTATTTCTACAGCTTTATCCATATCCTTCATTAAAAAAGGATCATAAAGATCCTTTAATGAAGCCTTAACAAATCTATCTATATCATAAGGAGTTTTTATTCCTCTATTAACCAAAATATTAACTATAACAGGATCTACTCCAGTTATAGCTGATAATTGTTGTATATTTGCACTATTACATTTTATCATCCATTTTCCCTTCAACATTTATCACCTCTAAAACATTATATACTAATTTGTAACAATTTCGTAGTATAAAAAGGTTGCAAGGCAACTTTTTAAATTCTCTATAAAATGAAAAAATCCTTGGGACTATCCCAAGGATTTTTTCTAATTCATAATATTTTTAAGGTCTACAAGTTTTTCTTCTAACTTATTAATACTCTGCTTATCATCTTCTAACCCAGTAATCTCATTAAAACCATTAACATTTGTTTCCTGGATTTTTTGTAAATATTCATCAATTTTGCTTTCATCTTTAGAACTAATAGCATTCTTTATATCTTTAAAACTATTTTCATAAGAACTTATCATTTGAATGAGTTTATCTAAATTTTTAACTTCAATATCTATGCTATTTGTGTACTCTATTCTAAATATTTCAAGACCATTTAAATTCGTCATATTAGCCGTTTCATTTTTCAAGTTAATCAAATTTTCTCTATATGCTATTAAAGTAGTTTTATAATTATTATAAGCTTTTTCAAATTTATCAAATACACCATAAACTTTATTAGGATCTTCTAAGTCCGCTAAAATATCTTCATTAAAAATACCATCAATAATATTCATAACATTATTTGCAGTGTTTGTACTGTCTGTTGTATATTTATTACAATTGCCTAATAGTCTATCAATATAATCTCTTTCTTCCTTAGTTATATTTTCTGACCCTTTTAATAAATACTCTATTGTGAAATCAACAGAACCCCTTCCTCCAAGCAGGTATATGTTTTTATAGCTTTTACCGTCTAAAAACTCCTTTTGGCTAGTTATATCCTGACCATTAGTAAGTATTATTGGGGCATTAAATTTTGTAGCTAAAGCACTTCCAGATAAAGCGTCAGGAAAATTTGTACCATTAGCAATCACTGCTGCATCTGTATCCATATTAAAATACTTACATACATTAAGTGACGTTTCATATCTAGTTTTTCCTGCTAACTTTATTATTTTCTTACTCTCTAGTGAAGGTACTAGTGTTTTTATTTCATTAATTACATTATCTCCTACAGAGGCATATCCACCTATTACATATACTTCACTTGGTGCAATAGTTTTAATCATGTTTTTAGCTTCATTTGATAAGTTAGAATTGGATGTCATAATTATAGGATAACCTTTAGAAGCCGCAATACTTGAAACACTAAGAGCATCCGCAAATCCATAAGCATTTGCTATAACTATAGGAGTATTCTTTTCTACATTCGTAAAGTTTACAATATGTTTATTAGTTTCAAATCTATTTTTTCCACCAAGTCTTACAAAATTTTTGTAACCTTGAGACTTCATATTATTTATAAACTCTTCATTTACAGATGCTTGTCCACCCAATATATATATAGTTCCATTTTTATCCAAATGATTATTTATATATTCTATACAATCCTTACTTTCATTAGCTGTACTACCTATTAATAATATAGGTGCATTTAACTTTTTGGATAATACACTTCCAGCTAAAGCATCGGGAAAATTCTTTCCACTTGCTACTATTACATTTTCCAAGGTATTACTATTAAATTTATTTGAAATATTAACTGACGTCTTATATCTATCCATTCCATATAATCTACTAACATTGTAATTATTTTGTGCATACACTGTATTTGAAATTCCTACCGTAATGATCGCCGCAACAACAAGACTTAATATTTTTTTCATTAAGTTCCACACTCCTAATTAATCTATAATAGAATCCTATCATATTACCATAATATTTACATTATGATATTTGTGGGATTCATGTAATATTTAGCAAACTCATTTATGAATAAAATACATAAATAAAATGAAAAATATAATTATAACTATTGGAGGCGATTTTATGAAAATTCATCTAAATAATCAATATGATAAATTAATATATTATTTGATGGTATATCCATGTAAATATGAAATAATTGACCCTGGAAATCCATATAAAAATAAAATTAATTATCACCTAATGTACTCCCAATACAATAATTTTGTTAATTTACTTATAGAAAGTGGAATAAAGGTACAATTTTTAGATATAATGGATAGTCCTTCTCAAGTTTTCTCCAGAGATATTGGCTTTGTAGTAAAGGATATACTTTTTATTTCGAAATTAAAAAGTCCAGAAAGAATAAATGAACCAAATGCTTTAAAAATATTTGCAAAGAAACATAATTTAAAAACATATGAAATGAAAAATAATATAGAAGGAGGCGATGTAATACTTCATGATGAAGTAATGTTTGTAGGCATGAGCAGAAGAAGCACTAGAGAAGCTTGTGATGAAGTTCAAGAAGTTTTAGATAAAGAAAACATAGATGTAAAAGTACTTCCCATAAACTTTGATAATCATAAACTTCATTTGGATTGTGTATTTAATACTATTGATAGAGATAATTGCATAATTTCTGATTATGTTTATGATGTAGATATAATAAAAAAATATATGAAAAACTTAATTAGAATAGATCATGAAGCTGCAGATAAGCTTGGTTCTAATTTTGTTTGTTTAGGAGATAAAAGAATACTAACTAGTAACGAAAATGTAAAAAACATACTATGCGAATACGGTTATAATGCCATATATTCAGATTATAGTGAGGTAATAAAAGCAGGTGGAAGCTTTACCTGTAGTACTTTGCCTATACTTAGAATTTAAAAAAAGTGCATTTCGCACTTTTTTTATAATGAGTAATAGTATTCTTTTAATAAAAGAGCATCTTTCTCAAGAATTGGACTTTCACAAATAATACAACCTTTTATATCAAAGGTTTTGAAAGCTTTTAAACAATCTATATAATTAAAATCACTTTCTTCAAATGGAAGATGATTTCTTTCACCCTCTTCACTATAGTTTATTCCTGACAAATGTATATGAATATCCTCTAAAGCATCATATCCTAGTTCATTTTTTATGTAATCAAGTATTTCAGCAAAATCATCATAATTCTTTAAACTACCATTATACCTAGCGTGAACATGAGAAAAATCAATACAAGGTTTACAAGTAGTTATTTCTTTGCAAAGAGCAACAATTTCTTCTACGGAACCAAATTGAGTTCCTTTTCCTGTGGTTTCAAGTCTATAATCTACACCTATGTTAGGAAGTTTAGATAAATTCTCCTTAATACTATTGAAAGCTTCTTCCTTTGAAGATTTTAGATAAAAACCAGGATGAAATATTAAACTTCTGCCTTGTACCTTTTTTAGTCCCTCTGCCCCTTTCACTATTCTTTCCATAGATTTTTCCTGTTTTTCTATTTCCTCTGCATTAAGATTTATATAATAAGAACCATGGGCGGAAAGATAAAAATCATTTTCTAGTTTAGATGCTAAAACTTCGTCTTTATTTTTATCTGTAATATTTACAGAGCGAACAAAAGGAAGCTCCATGGCATCAAGACCTATATCATTTAAATATTTTATACCAGTTTTATAAGTAAATTTAGTAGAGCCATCTCCTATAGGAAGGCCAGATATACCAAATAATAATTTATCCAAAATACCACAACCCTTCAAAATATTAATTTATAATATTTTAAACGTTGTAAAGCTTTAAG
The DNA here is from genome assembly GCF_000619945.1 of Clostridium lundense DSM 17049. Lineage (GTDB taxonomy): Bacteria > Bacillota > Clostridia > Clostridiales > Clostridiaceae > Clostridium_AO > Clostridium_AO lundense. Next base: position 37,170 of record NZ_JHVC01000017.1, read on the forward strand.
TCAAACTTTCAAACATGTATAGTTTTAGACCGAACTGTTTTTCTTTTTATTATTAATCCAAACAAATATAGCAATTAAGGTAATAAAGAATAGATTAAATCCTACACATACTGGTATTATTTTGCTCAAAATCTTTCTAGCCTTAACTACATTTCCATATAGTCCTGATATTACAACAATAAACGGAAAAGTTAATACTACAAATATTTTTCTATGTACTTTTTTCGTTATCTCACTTAATCCATGAGCAAAAATAAAATACTCATTACATATATTCTTAAACATGGTTAAAGCCCATAAAGACATAAATATGTATCTAAAAGAATTTATAACAGGTACCATTATACTTTCTGTAATAGTAACTAACGGCCATATAAATAGTAATGAAGTATCTATCCCTAAATAAAGTATATCTATAATAGTAAATGTTGCATATACTGCTACACAAAAAGCAATACTCTTTAATCCACATGCTTTTAACCTAGTATTATTTTTAAGAAATGGATAAATCAAAAAAATTATTTCTATTCCAGCGTATGCAAAAATAGTTTCTTTTGTCCCCTTTACTATATTCCATATTCCACTTCCAAATACAGGTCTTATATTTAAAATACTGCCATCTTTTATAGCTTCTAAAGGTATTAAAAAGATAATAATTGTGGAAAAAAATATAATTTCATTTAGTCTACCTATAGTTTTAGTTCCCTGATATGCAGTATAGGCTATGCTACAATACATAACCATTAGTATAGTCCATTTGTTTAAAAATGGAACTATGTATATAGTTAATACATTGTATACACCTGATGCTACCTCTGTAGTTAAAAGTCCAAAATATAAAACAAAAATTAAATTAAAGATATTTCCAAATATCTTTCCAAAAAACTTTTTGCTTAATGCAAGTATATCTTCATTGGGGTAACTTTTACTTACATAACTTGCTAAAAATACTATATATAATGGATAAACTGCTCCTAGTATAGCTGATATCCATCCATCTTGTTTTGAAATTTTTATAACATCATTGGGCAAACTTAAAATACCTATACCTATCATGCACCCTATTAGCACTAAAGTAAATTCCATTTCCGTCAATTCATTTTCTATATTACTTTTCATTAAACTTCTCCCCTAAACTTAGGATAATATAAACAAAGTTCTTGACTTGGGATACAATTACTCTATCTATTAATAATCTCCTCTGCCTTGACTATCCACTTTAACTTTTACATTAACTTTAATTTCAGAATTTAATATCTCCTTATTCCAATCTACTCCCTTTTCTCTTCCATACTTTGCAGCAGCAATATTTCCAAGTTGCAATACATCAACTTTATAATTATCCTTCATCTCACCTATAAATTTTTCACACTTTCCCTTTACTTGTTCTTCCATTTCTTTTTCAAATTGCTTTATTACTTTAGGATCAGTATCTAAATCTTTATACAATTCATTAGATACAATAGGTCCTTTAAGATTAATATCTATTACAAATTTATATTTATTCCCTTGTTTGGAGCACTTAACCTTTCTTTTAGCTTTAGGGTAAAAATTCACATATTCTTTAGAATTTTTTTGAATAGTTAAAATGCCTTTTCCTCCATTCTCCCTCAATAAATTTAATACTTTAACATCTTCCATTGCTAATTTTCTTATCATTTTATCTTTATTAAAAACGGCTAATCCTGTTATTTTTAATTCATTATCAACAATATCTATATAAGGTAAAACTGGAGTTTTTCCTTCTGAACTTGACAAAATAATAAAGTTCATTAAAGTATAATCTTCGGGGAAAAAATTAAATTGATTTAAATGTTCTATTAATGTGCCTATAAACTCCTCAGTTCCACTAAACTTTTTAACTTCATATTGCATTATGTCTTTTGCTTTGCCATTACATACTACCATTCTGGCATTATCATTTACTGATGGATTATTAAGTAATATATCTATTATATTGCTTACACCAAACCTAGCAGCTTTTTCACTAACAATTAATGCCTTTTCCAATCCTAATATAAATCTTTTACTGGATTGTAATTGCCTTCTATTTCTAGTTTCCCCTAGATTAATGGCATCTGCAATTACCAATTTACTTTCATTTTCAAATTTACTTTCCGAAAAATATATTCTCAATGGAACACTATATAACACCCCACTATCAGGTCCTTCTTCTATGTCATAACCTATAGCATTGGGAATATTTAACTCCTCTACAACAGCCCCTCTTTTACCAACTAAATTGGCAACTACTATTAAGATAAAACAAATTATAAGTATTTTTTTTTCTTATTTTTCACGTTTATCACCTTTCCCTAAAGCTATCAGTATAGCTGTAATGGAAACAAATATGATATTATATGCTGCATATGGTGGAAAAATCATATCTAAAAAGGTTCTTCTCTTAGCTGGATTGCCATACAGGCTAGATACTATAACCATCACTGGATAAAACAATAGCACCCAATTTTTTCTGCTAACTTTTGTAAATATTTTGCTAAATCCATAAGTAACTAAGTAATAATGTACAGTAATACACTTAATCATAGTCATTGTCCATAGTGATAAAAATATATATCTAAAAGAATTTATTATAGGTATTTCTATACTTTCAGTTACCGTTACTAAAGGCCATAAAAATTTTAATGCAGCATCCACTCCTAGATATAATATAGTGATTAAAGTAAACAAAGTATATATAATTGATATAAATGCTACACTTTTAAAAGCTATTTTTTTAATGCTAACATTTTCATCTACAAATGGATACACTATAAATAGTATTTCTATTCCAGAATAAGCTGTAGTTGTTTCTTTAATTCCCTTTAAAATATTTTGCACTCCTGCTCCAAATATTGGCTGCATATTTGATATATGTGATTTTTGAATTGAAAAAAAAGGTACTAAATAAACTAAAAACGTAATATAAAATAATATTTCATTTAATCTTCCTAATGCTTTAGTGCCACTATAAACAGCATAAGCTGATACTAAAAACAATAAAGTTAGTATGTTCCAAACACCTAGAAAATTTACTATATAAATTCTTATTGCATTGCTTATACCTGCTGCTACATCTGTTCCAATTATAAAAAAAAATAATATAAATACTAAATTAAATATATTGCCAAAAAATTTACCGTAAATATTTTTGTTTAAATCTAAAATATCTTCTTTAGGATGCTTTTTTCTCATATAATTTGCTATAACTATCATATATATGGGATAAATTGATCCAATTAAAACAGCTATCCAACCATCTTGCTTTGCTGACTTTATTGCACTTCTTGGTAAATTTAATACACTTACACCAATAATACTGGCTATAATTATAAAAGTGAGCTGACTTGGTGTTAAAACATTTTCCTCCTTATTCTCCATGCTTTTTCCTCCTAAACAAGTTCCTAAAGTTGCTTTGTCTAGTTGGATTGGAATTTGGTATAATTTCAGGTCTTTTATTCATCTTCCATAGAGGTGCTCTTATAAAGATATCCTTCATATCACCTTTATATAATTTAAAGTAAGGTACTCCATAACTTTCTAAAGTACATAAATAAGCTATTATAAAAAACCATCCTACTGCAATTCCAAACATACCTAAAAAGTTGCCTAATATTAGCATTGGGTAACTTATTAATCTTACTGAAAGTGCCATTTCATAATTAGGTATTAGAAAAGTTGCTACTGTGGCAATACCTACTACAAGCAATGTTGTAGAACTAACTATTTTTGCCTTTATTGCTGCATCGCCTATGATTATACCTCCAACCACACTTAGAGTTTGCCCTATTTTAAACGGTAGTCTCAATCCACCTTCTCTTAAAAATTCTACAATTATATTCATTGATAATATTGACATAAATGGAGTTAGTGCTATACCTCTTCTTGCTTCAATAATAGCTCCTAAAAACTTAAAGGGAATTAATTCTGCATTGAATTTTATTAGCGTTACATAAATAGCTGGCATTGTTATAACTATAAAAACTGCAATATATCTAATTAACCTAGTAAATGAAGATATTAATGTTCTTTGGTTATAATCTTCAACCGCTTGAAAAAACTCGAAAAATATTGTTGGAAATGTTAGTACAAATGATGTTCCATCAACAATAATAGCAATTTTACCTTCTAATAAGTTTGCTTCTACTATATCTGGTCTTTCTGTAGGAAAACTTTGTGGAAATATACTATATGGATTACTCTCTATAAATTGTTCTAACATTCCACTTCCCGTAAAGCCATCTACATCAATAATACTTAATCTTTGCTTTATATCATTTAGTATTTCCTTATCAACTATATTATCAATATACATTAATACAACGTCTGTTTGATTTCTTCTTCCAACAACTAATCTTTCCTCTACTAAATTGTTATCCTTTATTTTTCTTCTAATCATACTTATATTTGTTTCTAATTTTTCTACAAATCCTTCCCTGGATGCTCTTACAGATGTTTCATTAATAGGGTCTGAAATACCTCTATACTCTCCTCCTGTAGTATCCAGTATAATATATTTTGAAGTTCTTTCTAAAACAATTACTGTTTTTCCTCTTTTTATATTGAATATAACTTTATTTATATCCTCTTCTATGAAAGCATTACTAACAGATATATATTTTTTTACAATACTATCCTCTAAGTTATCTATAATGCTTAAATCTTCTTCCACCTCAAACATCAATGGCTTAAGTATATCTCTATCTATGGTCTGTCTATTTGCTAATCCATTTATATATAATATTGCTGCAGTTAGATTACATCCCTTTCCTATTACAAATTCTCTTACTATTAATTCACTTTTTTCTCCAACTAACCTTTTAATAAACTGTATTTTTTGTTGAAGTTCATTTAAATTGTTATTTTCCATAGATATCTCATCCTTCCATGGTAAGTAAAATATATATATATTAATTATTTCCATACATTTATATAACTATGCAAAAAGCATATATTACACTTCCTTTGTGCAATATATGCTCTTTACTTAATTAAATAAACTATTTATATTAAATTTTTACTTACTAAAAAGATCCTTTAAATTTTTTGATGCTTCTTTTATATTTTCTTTAGCCAATATAGCAGAAATAATTGAAACCCCCTCAATTCCTGTATCCTTGAGCAGGGATACATTTTTTTCATTTATCCCGCCTATAGCTACTATAGGAATAGAAACTGTGCTTTTTATTCTTTTCAACTCATCAATTGATACATTCTTAGCATCCTTTTTAGTAGTGGTACCAAATATAGCTCCCACACCTAAATAATCAGCTCCTTGTTTTTCAGCTTCAATAGCTTCTTCTAAATTTCTTGCTGACACTCCAATTATTTTTCCTTCTCCAATTAATTTTCTTACAATTTTAGCCTCCATGTCACTTTGGCCCACATGTACTCCTTCAGCATCTACTGCTAAGGCTATATCAACTCTGTCATTTATAATTAAAGGTACATTATATTTACTTGTTACAGCCTTTATTTTTAAAGCAATATTATAGAAATCTCTTGTATCTATATCTTTTTCTCTTAGCTGCACTAATGTTGTTCCACCTAAAATTGATTCTTCTACTGCTTCTTCTAGATTCCTTCCATTTAAAAGTTCTCTATCTGTTACCAAATATAATGTATAATCTATTAAACTTTTCATTAATATATTTTACTCCTTTCTTTATAAGTATTTAAGTCAAGATTATAAATACTGTCCATTAAAGCTGTCTTAAAAGAACCTATCCCTAAATCCTTAGTTTTCTCATAGGCTATTTCTCCCGCAATCCCCATAGAAGCTACTCCTGCTACAGCTGCTGTTAAATAATCTCTTTCTGCTCCACAAAAACTTCCTATTAAAGAAGAACACATACATCCTGTCCCAGTTATTTTAGATAAAATCTTATGTCCATTAGCAATATAATAACTTTTATCTTTAGAACTTATACAATCAACTTCTCCAGTAACTGCAATTATAGCATCTAATTCCTTTGAAAGTTCTTGGGAAATTTCTTTCTTTTCTTCCATTTTTGTAGAAGTGTCCCCAACTTCTGAAGCATCTACACCTTTAGTTATAACCTCTATACCTGCAATATTTTTAATTTCAGATAAATTTCCTCTAACTACTGAAAAGTGTACTTCTTCAATTAATTTTTTTGCCACTTCTGTTCTATAACTTGTAGCTCCTACTCCTACAGGATCTAATATTACAGGTATATTTAGGCTATTTGCTTTTTTGCCTGCAAGTATCATTGATTGTACTGTTCTACTATTTAATGTTCCTATGTTAATTACTAAAGAAGATGCAATGGATACCATTTCCTCCACTTCTCTCTCATCATCTGCCATTACTGGTGAGCCTCCAATAGCTAAAACAATATTTGCACAATCATTTACTGTAACATAATTTGTTATATGATGAACAAGAGGATTCTTTTCTTTAACTTTTAATAAACTATTATATATATTTTCATACATTTCCATATTTACTACCTCCAAAACTTTTCTTAAGAGTACAGATGACAGATTCTTTTATTTATTCTTTAATAGTCATTCCTGCTTTTTTATAAAGTGTATAAAAATGATTGGTAGGCCCTACTCCTTTTCCTATATCTAAAGAATATTCTATAGCTATAGTAATGTATTCCTTAGCTAATTTAACAGCTTCTTCAATTGAATGTCCAAGGGCAAGATTTGATGCTATAGCTGAAGACAGTGTACATCCTGTACCATGAGTATTTTTAGTATTTATTCTTTTGCTTTCAAAATAGTGCATTCTTTCTCCATCAAACAAGATATCTACTGCATCATCTTTTAAATGACCACCTTTTATAAGTACATACTTAACTCCAATTTTGCATATAAATCTAGCCACCTTTTCCATGTCTGCACTATTTTCTATCTCTCCTATATGTAATCTTTCTTCCTCTGGTAATACTTCATTATAAGTTTTTACAATTACCTCTGCTTCTGGAAGATTAGGAGTTACTACTGTAGCTAGTGGTAATAATTTTGTAACTAAAGTCATTTTAGATTCTGGTTTTAAAAGATCAAATCCGCTTTTAGATATCATAACTGGATCAACTACTAAATTTTTAGGACTATACTGTTTTATCTTTTCACAAATTACATCAATAGTGTCTATTTTAGATACCATGCCTATTTTCACAGCATCTACTTCTATATCTGTAAAAATAGCATCTATTTGTGCTCCAATTATATCTTTGTCTATATCTTGAACTGCAAAAACTCCTTGAGTATTTTGGGCAGTAATAGCAGTAATAACACTCATGCCAAACACTCCATGGGCAGACATTGTCTTTAGATCTGCTTGAACGCCTGCTCCTCCTGAACTATCTGATCCCGCTATAGTTAGTACCTTTTTCATAATTTATCTCTCCCTTTTAATTGTTAGTTATTACCGTTTTTCTATCCAAAGCTTTTAATATAAGATATCCAATAATGCTTCCGCCAATAGTACTAATAGAAAATGGAGCTACAAAAAATAATGCTGCCACTTTTTTACCTAAAATAAACTTTGCTATTGGAAAAGCTATTAATGCACCTATAATACCTGTACCTATAACTTCTCCTAACACTGCATGAATAAGTTTATGTCCTTTTTTATAAAGTGTTGCTGCAAGAAAAGCCCCTATCATACTTCCTGGAAAAGCAAGTAATGAACCTGTACCTAATACATTTCTCAGAAGTGAAATACAAAAGGCAATAGCCACACTATAATATGGCCCTAAAAGCGTTGCTGCTAGTACATTAATACTATGTTGTACTGGAAAACATTTAGATATTCCTACAGGTATGTAAATTAAATTACCTGTAAAAACTCCTACTGCAATAAGTAATGCTGAAAAAGTAATTTTCTTAGTTTTCACAAAAACACCATCCTTTTAAATTTATTGTATTTGCTAAATTTCAGTATTAATGCTAAGATATCAAATTAAAAACAAAAAATAAAAAAGGTACAAACCAACGTGGGATTTGTACCTTACTTAAACTAAAACTAATTTACAAACACTTTCCTACGCTGGCATTATCCAGATCAGGTTAAAAGGTCTAAGAATTTCGTTCCTACTCTCAGCCGGCAACACCAGCTCCCCTGCGATTGCTATATTTATTTTTACAACTTCATAATACTACAATGCAATAAAATGGTCAATAGCCAAAACTTACAGTTACTACCTTCAATCTACATTATTATATTATCAAAATAATAAATTATTACATGATTGACTATTATTGTTATTTAGAATAAACTATAAAAAAAGTACATAATACTTTTTTAGAGTACAGATTACAGAGCACAGATTATAGATATGGAAGCTTTTTTTCCGTTGACACTACAGAAAAGCTTAAATTTAATAATAAATAATTTAAAATTTTTCGTAATGCTAATGAAGAAAAATTATCCTTATCTGTACTCTGTACTCTTTGCTCTGTGCTCTAAAAAGTTGCTTCGCAATCTTTTATAATTATAAAGGAGGAAAAGTATAATGAAAATAGGGTACGCCTGTATTCCCATGGGCTTAGATGCCAAAACTACTAGGAGTTTTGTATTAAAAAACTTTTCTTTTGATAGATTTTATGAATGCGTAAAATACAACATAGAGGATTTAAATAAAATCCTTAATTATAATATAGATAATAATATTTACATGTTTAGAATTAGCTCCGATATTATTCCATTCGGTTCCCACAGCGTCAATGATTTTTCTTGGTGGAAAACCTTTCATGAAGAATTGCAAAATACAGGAGAATTCATTAAAAAAAATAATATAAGGGTCTCCATGCATCCTGGGCAATATACAGTGCTTAATTCTCCTTTTGAAGATGTAGTAAATAAAAGTATAAGAGATATAGAATATCATTGCCTTTTTTTAGATTCATTAGAAATTGATTATACTAATAAAATAGTCCTTCATATAGGAGGAGCCTATAACGACAAACTATCCGCTCTTAAAAGATTTAAAGAAAATTTTAAAAAGCTTTCTGATTCCGCAAAAAGTAGACTGGTTTTAGAAAATGATGAGAGAATTTTTAATATATATGAGGTACTAGAACTTTGTAATAACTTAAATATTCCTGCTGTATTTGATAATCTTCATCATAACTTTAATCCTGGTAAATGTGAAGATATTGAATGTGTATTAAAATCTGTTTACAATAGCTGGACTACTAAAGACGGTAATATGAAGCTCCACTATTCCGATAGCGACATAAATAAAAAAGCCGGCGCTCACTCAAAACATATAGATATAGAAAACTTTTTGAACTTTTATGAAAAAATTAAAGACTTTAATCCAGATATAATGTTAGAAGTAAAAGATAAAGATATATCTGCAATAGAATGCATAAATTGTCTACACCCTACTAAAAATTCCACTAAATTTGAACAATGGGCAAAATATAAATATACAGTAATGGAAAAAGATTATGGGCTATATAAAAAATGTAGTTCAATAATAAATTCAGATAAAAATATGCTAGAGTTTTATAAAATCATAGATAAAACTTTAGCCCTTCCGTTTAACGAAGGTAATTTTAAAAATACTCTTCTGCATACTTGGGGGTATATAAAAGATAAAGCTAGCATTAAGGAAAAAACTGAATTCATTAATTCCTTAGAAAACTTCGATGATCCCGGAAAGATTAAAAATGTAATAAAAAAGTTATGTAAAAAATATAATATAACCTACCTACTTAATTCTTATTATTTTTTGATGTGAAATTTTGTGGATAAGGGAGTTATAAGTATGAAAATAAAAAATTTAAAAGAATTTATATTTTATGTACTTATTGGGGGAATAAATTTTATAATAGATTTTACAATATTAAATATACTGTGGAAAATTACTCACTTATATGAAGGCTATGTAAATATAATATTTAAAACTATATCCTTTATTATATGTTCTCTCAACGGTTATAATTTGAATAAAAAATATACTTTTAAAGCAGATGGATCTTATATTAGATATGCCTCTGTTTTAGGCCTGTCTAATATAGCTGATGCATTCTTATTGTCTATATTGTCCATGCATAATATTTTAGGTATATCTCCAGTAGCTTGGTCTAATATTTCTAATTTCATAGCCTATGCTTCAACAGGAACAATAGTATTTATAATAAATAAATTTCTTATATTCAAAAAATAATGTTTCATTATATACCAGCCTAGGAATAAAATTCATAAAAACATGCATACTAATGTTAATATGCCTAGGAGGATTATTATGAAAGAACATCTTACTAATAAACAAATTGCCTTTTATATATTTGGTATAGTAGTTGGTTATGGTATCGTAAGTCTTCCAAAACAAGTTGCTGAATATGCTTCTACCGCTGGTTGGATTTCTATAGCTATATGTACAATTGTCTCTTTATTAGGAATGTATATAATAACCTTCTTAAATTATACTTACAAAAATATGACTTTTGATGAATATAGCAAAAAATTGGTGGGTAACTTTATTTCAAACATTTTTATAATATTATTCATAATATATTTATTTCTAGTTTCCAGTATGTCATTAAGAGATACAGCTAATATAATAAAAAACTCCATACTTATAAAAACTCCCTCATGGATTATAATATTTATTTTATTAATTTTATGTTATTATGCCTTATCAAAGGGTTTACAGGTTATTGGAAAATTGTGTGAACTTTATGGATTTGCTATTATTATTTTTGCAATAATAATAAATACTCTATCATTTACAGAAGGCGATATGCTTAACTTACTTCCAGTACTAGGGTTCAATGGTTTAATTGGCCCATTAAAATCATCAAAACATTTAATATTATCATTTATAGGAGGAGAATTATTATTAATAGTTCCTTTTAGTGATAAAAATAACAAGTCAGTATTTAAATATACTTTATCTATGACTGCATTTATAGGTTTAATTTATATTATAATTTTTGAATCAAATTTATCAATAATTGGTGCTGAGGATTTAGTTCATTATTACGATGCTCTTATAATTTCAGCTAAAAGAATGGATGTTCATTTTTTAGAGTTTTTCAGAAAAATTGATGGAATTGTATTGACCGCCTGGATTATGGCTGTTTTCACTACAGTTACTATTGAAAGTTATGCCTTAAATTTTTTTATTCGTAAATTGCTTAAAATAAAAAGTAATGTTCTATCAACAGCTATAGTTATGACATTAGTTTTCATTGCATCACTCATTCCACGCTATAATGAAGATGTACGAGAAATATTATTATATACCGGTTATTTAGGATTATTTTGCTCATTTGTAATTCCATTTATATTATTTATTATATCTAAGGTGAAAAAATATGATAAAAAAAATTTATAAATCATTATGTATTATGTTAATATTTATGTTTACTATAATTTTTTCAGGATGCTGGGATTATGCTGATATAGAAAAAAGGGGTATTTATGTTTCTATAGGTGTAGATAAGCTAAAGGATGAAGTAGAGTTAATCAGCGAGGTAGCTGGATTTAAAACATCATTATCTAAGGATCCCAATAAATCAAATTCTTCAAATATATATAAAATTATCTCTTATGGCCCCAATTTTGAAGATGCTCGATTTATTCAAGATAGAAAATCGCCTTTCCCTATATTTTTAGGCGCTGTGAAAACCGTTATTTTTAGTGAAAATTATGCAAAAGATGGCATATTGCCCTACATTAACAGGATCAATAGAATTTACAACTATAGAAAAACAGTTATACCCGTTGTAACCAAGGAATCTCCCAAAGAAATATTTAATTTAAATGTTCCCAATAATTTATCCGCTGGTTTTTTAATTGAGGATATTATTCGTAGCTCAAATGCAGAAGGGAAAGGTATTTATATTGATTTTAGTGATGTGCTTAACATTATTTCTTTAAAACATATGGGATTTGTACTTCCTTATCTAGGCATAGATAACGAATTAATAACTTACTTAGGTTCTGCAATAATGAATGAAGAAAGTAGGCTTATCGATGTAATAAACATTAATAAGTCTAAGGGACTATTATATTTATTATCTAATAATCCCAATTTAACAGAATATGTTTCTTTACATGATAATAGTAATTTAATATCCATTTCTCCTATAAGTTTTAAAAAAAATATAAAAACTAAATATATTGATAATAAGGTAGTTATTAATATTGATTTAAAATTAAAAGAAAAATTAGACTACTCCTATAAAGAAATGGATCTAAATGACAATGATTTATCAATGTTAGAAAATGAAACATCTAAAAAAATAAAAGGCTATATTACTAGTATAATAAAAAAAGCTCAAGAAGAATATAAATGCGATATTTTTCAATTTTTAAGATACTTTAGAGCTCAAAATCCAGTGGCATATAAAACAATTGATTGGAAAAAAGAATTTCCTAAAGCTGAAGTTAATGTAAATGTAAATACAAAAATAGTTAGTAAAAACTTTTATGATTATGAAAGTATTAATAAGAGTAATTCAAAGTAAGGTGAGTATTAGTGTTAAAAAATAAAGCTGTATTAAATCTAATAGAAGAATTATCTAAAAGCGAATTGGATATTACCATACGAAAATTAAATTTATTAGGATATGATTATTATCTACTTTATATTTCAGCAATAACTGATAGGATTTCACTGTCCAATTATATAATAAAGCCCTTATTATCCTACAAGGATTCAAATTCCTTAAATATAAATTACATAGCTGAATCAATTATAACTATTGATAACTTTCTTATTGATAATGACATTAATAAGATAACTGATTATATTTTAAAAGGAAATTCGGTTATTTTATCAACTAAAGATGTAAACTATATAGTAATAAATACTTATAAAGTACCAAAAAGGAGCTTACCTGACCCTCAACTTCAAACTACTTTAAAAGGTCCAAGAGATAGTTTTACGGAAAACTTCGAAAATAATATTTCACTAATAAGATATAGATTAAAAGATTCTAGATTAAATATACATAAAACCACTGTAGGTAAAAGGACTAAAACTTCTGTAGCTGTAATTTATTTAGAAGATGTTGCTGATTCTAATTTAGTAAATAAAGCTATTCAAAAAATTAATGGCATAGATGTTGATGGAATCATGGAAACCGGATACTTACAAAAATTTTTACAACAAAAATTCAGCTTATTTCCCCAAACTGGTATAGTAGAAAGATCTGATTCTGCTTGTGCATCTTTACTCGATGGTAAGATCTGCATAGTTGTAGAAGGTAGTCATTTACCTATTGTAATCCCTCAAACATTTTGGGACTTTATGGATGCTGGTGATGACCACTATAAACTTACTTACTTTTCTATATTCCTAAAATGCTTAAGATTATTTTCACTTGTACTCTCTTTAACTTTATCTCCTATTTATGTAGCAGTGGTAAGTTTTCATCCTGATATATTGCCAACTGAATATATTTTGACTTTAGCTAAATCAAGAGCTACTGTACCTATAAATGCATTTTTAGAAGCTTTTCTTATGGAAATAGTAGCAGAAATATTAAAAGAAGCTAGTTTAAGATTGCCAAAACAAATTGGTTCTACTATTGGTATTGTTGGTACTATAGTTATAGGTCAGGCTTCAGTAGCAGCTGGACTTGTAAGTCCACTTATGGTTATTATAGTTGCTTTATCCACTATGACCTCTTTTATACTTCCTGACTATACTATTATGTCTTCTTTTAGAGTATTAAAATTTTTTATTTTATTATTTACCGGAACCTTAGGGTTATTTGGATTTATTGTAGGAATAACTTTTATAGTCATCAATCTAGTTTCTACTATGAGCTTTTCTACTCCATACAGTTCTCCTGCAGTTCCTATTAATTTAGCTGGTATAAAAGACTTTTTTTTAAGTGATATAAAAGAAGATACTGAAAGACCTAGCTTTTTTTATCCTAAAGATAAAAAAAAGCAATAGCTGTGAAATATTATTCACAGCTATTTTACTTATCTTATATAACTTCTACCAAAACTAATAATCACTTGATTATCTGTATACTTGGAAAGTTAAGCACTCTATTTATAAGTGTATTTATTTTTTCTCCATCAATACTACTTAAATTTTCTACTTCATCATAAACTTTTTTATAAGAATTATACATAAGCTCATAACAAGTTAAATCTTTAGCTAATTGTATAGATTTTTCAATTCTTAAAGCCTTTTTTAGTTTAATACTTTTTGATGCACTTTGAATCTTTTCCTTTGTAAAAAAGTTATTATTATTTTTAATGTCTTCTATTGATTCATTAATTAATTTAATAGCCTTTTCCACCTTATCCTTTGATGTACCTAATGTAATTGTGAATAGCTTAATCCCTCTTTCTTCCTTAATATCGCTTGATATCTCATATGCTAGTCCATTTTTAGTTCTTATAATATCATATAATATACTGCTAGTACCCTCTCCAAAATAAAAATTAAATAATTTTAGCATCTTCATATCTTCCTCATTTAAACTATGTATTGGATAGCAGTATTGTATTTTAGCTCCATTGATTTCTTCCCTTAATTTTTGGAATACCCCTACCTTATTATTTTCATAAAGTTTTATTGAAGCATTCTTTTCACAGTTTGAATCTTCCAAATTAAAAGTTTTCTCCCCAATTTTAAAATCTTTAAAATAATTTTCTACTATATCTTTAACTAATTCAAATTTTAAAGAAGTTACTACTGAAATAACCATATTATCAGGTCTATAATATTTTTTATAAAATGTCTTTAAATCCTCCAATGTTATAGACTTAATACTTTCTTCTGTACCTATTATTAAATTTTTTATTCTTCTTTCATTAAAAGCATTATACAAAAGTTCATCTTCACAATATTGATATAAGTCATCTTTCCATTCCTTCAATTCCTCAAGTATTACATTTATTTCTTCAGAAAATCCCTTTTCAGGAAACGTTGGATTTAATACTATATCAGAAAATAATTCTAGACCTTTATTAAAATCCTCTGATAAGGTTGTCCCATAATATATAACATAGGGATAGTTGGTCATAGCATTTTGGAATCCAAATATTTCATCACAAAGTTTATTTATTTCTCCCTCACTTCTATTTTTAGTTTCTTTAAATACCATATGCTCTACCGCATGAGCAGTGCCTAAAGGAAAACCATCTTCCTCTAATGCTCCACCATTAAATCCGATACAAAATGAAGTTATATCACTAAAAGCTTCTTTGTATATAAGTTTTATACCATTTTTAAGCTGTATGTCTTTCATGAAATCACCTACAATATTAATAATTTAAAGACCTTTAAAAAGCATGTCCCTTTTTAAATTGTCTATATCCTTTGTTGTAATAAAATTTTCCAATATTTTATACGCAAAGTCAAGAGCTGTAGCTGGTCCTCTGCTTGTTATAATATTATCTTGTTGAATTACTTTATCCTCCACATACTTGCTATTCTTAAATTCTTCTTTAAAAGATGGATAAGAGGTTACTTCCTTATCATCAATTATATTAGCCTTTTCTAAAACTATTGGAGCAGCACAAATGGCAGCTATTATTTTGCCATCATCATTAAATTTTTGTAAAATATATAATACTCTATAATCCTCTCTTAAATTTGTTGCACCAGGCATCCCTCCTGGTAATATTACTCCATCATATTCATTTATTTTTATACTATCTATATTTACATCACTTTTTACCCAAATATTATGGGCTCCCTTTACCATTTCTTCTCCTATAGAACATAGATGACAGGTTAATCCTGCTCTTCTTAACACGTCCGCTGTAGTTAATGCCTCTATTTCCTCAAAACCTTCTGCCAATAATATAAGTAGTTTCATGTAAAATCCTCCTCTGTTAGCAAAAATTAGTTGTAATATATAGAATATTCTATATATATTTTATATTATAACAAATAATACATTTTTCAGCACCCTTTTTTATTTTATATCTATATGGTATAATATCTTAGTAAAAAATATACTCTCATTTTTTAAGGGGTGATTTTAAATGAATCAAATTGGATATGTAAAAGAAATACAGGGAGACACTGCTTTTGTCATATTTAAAAGATTGTCTAGCTGTGGTGATAACTGTGCAAGTTGTTCAGGTAGTTGTGAAGCACCACCTTTGGTTTTAGATATGGACAATACAATATCTGCGCAAGTTGGCGATAGTGTTGAAGTTATTATGGAAGATAATACCTTCTTTAAATTTACTTTCTTTGCTTATGTAGTACCATTAATATTAATGCTTGCAGGAATTGCTGTAGGATATCTAACTACTCATAATGAACTTACTGCTACTTTTACTGGACTAGCTTTTTTAGCTCTATCCTATGGAATTTTAAGAATAGTTAATAACAACCATGCAAAAAATAAAAAAGAAACTGTTGCTATGGTAAGAATTATAGATAAAGATGAGCTTGCAAGATTAGGACTTTAATTAGAATGCAGGTATTATTAGAGGGAATTTAAAATTATTTTGTTAATTTAGAGCATACATTATAAATCTGTGTATGCTCTTTTCTATATATAATAAAAATTACTACAGAAGTTTTACCTCCCATAGTAATTTTCAATTTAAATATATTTCCCCAAATTTCTGTGTGTGATTCTATTCATTTATTTTAACTCTAAACTATTTAGCCCATCCCATAGATCTCTTAACAGCTTCATGCCAACCTGCTGCTAATTCTTCTCTCTTATCTTCAGCCATAGTTGGTTCAAATGTTTTTGATATTGCCCAGTTATGAGAAACATCTTCTCTATCCTTCCAATATCCTACTGCAAGACCTGCTAAATATGCTGCACCAAGTGCTGTAGTCTCAATTACTTCTGGTCTTTCTACTGGAACTCCTAAAATATCGGACTGGAACTGCATTAAGAAGTTATTTGCACATGCTCCACCATCAACTTTTAATGCTTTAAGTTTAATTCCTGAGTCTTCTTCCATAGCCTTTAATACATCATAAGTCTGATATGCCATAGATTCAAGTGCTGCTCTTATAAAGTGTTCTTTTTTAGCTCCTCTTGTAAGTCCAACTATAGTTCCTCTTGCATATGCATCCCAATGTGGTGCACCAAGTCCTACAAATGCAGGAACTAAGTATACTCCATTAGTATCTTCAACTGCTGTAGCATATTTTTCTGATTCTGGAGAATCTTTAAGCATTCTTAATTCATCTCTTAACCACTGAATAACTGCTCCTCCAATAAATATACTTCCTTCTAAGGCATATTGAACTTTTCCATTAATACCAACTGCTATAGTAGTTAACAAACCATTCTTTGATTCAACTGCTTTTTCTCCAGTATTCATAAGTAAGAAACATCCTGTACCATAAGTATTCTTTGCTGTTCCTTCTTGGAAACAAGTTTGTCCAAATAAAGCTGCCTGCTGATCACCAGCGTCACCTGCAATTGGAATAGGAGCTCCAAATAATGCAATAGCAGTTTCTCCATATACACAGCTAGATGGCTTTACTTCTGGAAGCATTGACTTTGGAATATTTAATATCTCTAATAATTCCTCATCCCATTTTAGATCATGTATGTTAAATATCATTGTTCTTGAAGCATTAGTATAGTCTGTTACATGAGCTTTACCTTTAGTTAAATTCCAAATTAACCATGTATCTACATTACCAAATATAAGATTTCCTTTTTCTGCTTCTTCTCTTGCTCCTGGAACATTGTCTAATATCCATTTAATCTTTGTTCCTGAAAAATAAGCATCAACTACAAGACCTGTTTTCTTTTTAATTGTATCTGTAAGTCCTCTTTCTTTTAATTCATCACAAGTTGGAGCTGTTCTTCTACATTGCCAAACTATTGCATTATATACAGGAATACCTGTTCTCTTATCCCAAACTATAGTAGTTTCTCTCTGATTAGTAATTCCAATGCCAGCTATATCCTTAGCTTCTATGTTAGCTTTTGCCATAGCTTCAGTAGCTACACTAAATTGAGTAGCCCATATTTCCATAGGGTCGTGCTCAACCCATCCTCCTTTTGGATATATCTGTTTAAATTCTTTTTGAGCTACACTAACTACAAGTCCCTTTTCATTAAAAAGTATACATCTTGAACTAGTTGTACCCTGATCTAAAGCCATAACATACTTTGCCATAATAAATACCCCCATTTTTTATTTTTAGTTAAACCTTATAAATACTTGTCCATTTAATTATATGTTTATTGCATATGATTAAGAACAATGGTAATTAAAGGTTTACATATTTATATATATAAAAAGAACCATACTTAAGAAAGCCCATTAACTGAGCATTTCTAAAATATGGCTCTCTTATTCTCCGCCTTAATATTATATTATTATTATAATACTTTTGTAATATTTTATCAATTGTTTCTATAAATTCCATAATTCTATAGAAGTTGTTGATATAGCTATTGCCCCTGCTGCTAATGAATCCATAACATCTTTTTTAGTTTTTATTAATCCACCTGCTATTATTGGTACATTTATTTCTCTTTCCATACTGTGTATTATTTTACTAGCAACACCAGGCATAACTTCTACTGCATTTGGTCCTGTTTCATGTATATTTTTTATACCAGTTTTTAAAAACAATGAGTCTATTATAAATACCCTTTGAATAGTATAAAATCCCAATTGCTTTGCATATTTTATATTGCTACTTTTTGTGGTAATAATACCTTGAGGATTAGCATATTCCTTAATAAATTCAATACCTGCTTGATCCCCTTTTAGACCTTCTATCATATCTAAATGTACAAAAACTATTTTGTTTTCTTCTTTAAGCTTCTTACATATAGTAGCTATATTCATTATATTTCCATAGAGCACAAATACTACTAATGCTTTACTCTTTAATACATTTTCTAAATCTTTTTTGTTTCTTAATGCTGCTATAACAGGATTTTCTATAAGTATTTCTTTTATATTCATTTTGTAACTCCTTTATGCCTTTTTTCCTAATCTCATCTCTTCAACTATTGCTTTTACTTCCTCTAGACTTTTTTCCATGCTTATTTCAACTGCAGCAGTTATTGCCCCCTCCACCAGTGCCGTATCTACTATTTTAACTTTTTCTTTTCTTTCTTCTGGTAGAAAATCCAAAGCCATTTCTGCATTCATCAGTGCACTTCCTAAATCAAAAAGTATTATAACCCCGTCATCTGAATAAACTTTGTCTATAGCACTTAATATAAAATCTATATCAGTGCCAATTCTTCCATCCTTTGTGCCGCCTGCAACAGCTATGGGTACATCAGATGCCATTTGAAGAGCAAGTTCCCCTATTCCTTCAGCTATTTTGCGGCTATGAGAAACTATGACCATACCTACCATAGCATAACCTCCCTATTGGTAAATAACAATAACTATTTATTATTATTTAAGACATAGTTATATATTTCATTTAATATTAAATAACTTGACGTAGCTCCTGGATCTTGGTGTCCTATACTTCTTTCTCCTAAATAGCTTGCTCTACCCTTTTTAGCTATAATTCCTTTAGTATATTCCACCCCTTTTAATGCTTCATTTTTCATATTCTCTAAAGCAGTAATATCATCCAATCCATTAGCTTTAGCTTCTCTTAAAACATCTAGAGCAGGTTCTAAGGCATCTAACATAGTCTTATCTCCTCTATTTGCCTTACCCCTCATTTTTACTCCGTCTATTGCTGCTTGAAACATATCTATAAAATCATTTATATTCACTTCTTCTTTATTAACTAGAGAAGAAGCTTTCATAAATGCTGTACCATAAAGAGGGCCAGAAGCACCTCCAACATTTGAGACCAATGCCATTCCAGTAGTTTTTAATATATCACCTACTGTATTTATTTTAGCTGTAGTTAATT
Organism: Clostridium lundense DSM 17049; assembly: GCF_000619945.1. Lineage (GTDB taxonomy): Bacteria > Bacillota > Clostridia > Clostridiales > Clostridiaceae > Clostridium_AO > Clostridium_AO lundense. Next base: position 56,960 of record NZ_JHVC01000017.1, read on the forward strand.
TTTCTTTCACAGCTTTAAAACCCTTACTCATATTAATTCCATGGTCTCCATCACCTATAGCAGAATCAAGTTCTGTTAAAAACTCCTTATTGTTTTGAATTACATTAGCTATATTATTTATCAATTCTGTAACTTGCGCTATCTTTAATGCCATAATAAATCACTCCTTTTAATTAGATAACAGATAATAGAGTATAGAGTATAGGTATTAAGATTAAATTTTAAAAATAGAAAGATAAGAGTGAAGGAATGTTTTTAATAAAAAATCTCTTTATTGACTTTTAATTTATTAAAGCGGATAGAGTTTCTCTCACTCCTTATGCCTTACTTTAAAAATCTAATCCATTCTCTACACCCTATCTCTATAATCTATTCCCTAAAATATGCATATTCTTTTCTTTTGACTCTTTACTAAATTAACTTTTACTTCAAAATTTATTATACATTAAACTATAACTATTAAATTATCTTAAATGCTGGAGTATCTGCTGAAGCATCTAATAATTCTTTTAATTCACTATCTAGCTTCAGTACAGTAACAGAACAACCTGCCATTTCAAGAGATGTCATAAATTCTCCTACAAAAGTTTTATATACCTTAATTCCTTTTTCTTTAAAGATTTCACTTACTTTTTTATTTACTATATATAATTCCATTAATGGCGTTGCTCCAAGTCCATTGACCATAATTGCAACTTCTTCATTTTTGCTAATATTTATGTCGTCTAATATTTTTGAAACTAAATGTTTAGTAACTTCATCAGCTGACTTTAAACCTTCCCTATGAGTACCTGGTTCTCCATGTATACCCATTCCTATTTCCATCTCATTTTCTCCAATAGTAAAAGTAGGTTTACCCGCAGCTGGTACTATACATGGTGTTAAAGCCATTCCCATACTTCTTACATTATCTATTACCTTTTCTGCTACAGCTTTTACTTCTTGTAAAGTGGCTCCAGTTTCAGCTTTAGCCCCTGCTATTTTATGAACAAATACAGTTCCTGCTATACCACGTCTTCCAGTAGTATATGTGCTATTTTCTACTGCTACATCATCATTAACTACCACACTATCAACCATTATTCCATCTGCTTCTGCCATATCCTTTGCCATCTCAAAATTCATTACATCCCCACTATAATTTTTTATTACTAGTAATACACCTTTTCCACCGTCTACAGCTTTTACCGCCTCATAAACTTGATCTGGAGTAGGAGATGTAAACACTGCCCCTGCTACAGCAGCACTAAGCATTCCATGTCCTACATAGCCTCCATGTGATGGTTCATGTCCACTTCCGCCACCACTTACTAAAGCTACCTTATCTTTTATTGGAGCATCTTTTCTAACAATTATATTTCCTTCTTCTAATTTTTTAATATACTGAGGATAAGCAGCTACCATTCCTTTTAACATATCTTCAACAACGTATTCTGAATCATTTATAAGTTTTTTCATGTTTTTTCCCCCTTTACGTAACAAATAATATTAAATATGAGAAAAGTAAAAAATTCAACTTAAAAATAATTGTACACTATTAAACTAAAGCTGCAAAAAAGAATGCTGCTATTAATCCTCCTACTATTGGTCCTAAAACTGGTATCCATGAATATCCCCAATCAGCATCTCTTTTCCCTGGTATTGGTAATATAGCATGAGCAATTCTTGGTCCTAAATCTCTAGCTGGGTTAATAGCATAACCAGTTGGTCCACCTAAAGAAAGACCTATACCAACTATTAATAGTCCAACATACATAATTCCTATTCCATCAGCAGCCTTATTAAGTCCAAATCCAAGTATTCCAAATACAAGCATAAATGTTCCAATAACTTCTGAAATAAAGTTTGCTACTGTATTTCTAATAGCTGGTGCTGTACAGAATACTCCAAGTTTAGTATTTGGATCTTCTGTTTCTTTCCAATGTGGTAGATACATAAGATAAACTAAAAATCCTCCAAGTATAGCACCTATCATTTGAGCAATTATATAAGGTACTACTTGAGCTGCTGGAAATTGTCCAATAGCTGCTAAAGCTATAGTAACTGCTGGATTAAAATGTGATCCACTTATAGCTCCAAAAACAAATGCTGGAACAGCAACTGCAATTCCCCAACCTGTAGCAACAACAATCCATCCACTATTTTGCGATTTACTCTTATTTAGAGAAACACCTGCAACAACACCATCACCTAGTAAAATAAGCAACATAGTTCCTACTAATTCACCCATAAAAGCTGACATTAATAATTACCCCCCATGATTTTATTTAGGAATAAAGTAACCGGTTACAAATCCCTATCAATATAACCAGCAATTCCCATGCCAATCATTTCCACAAGGTTATTAAGCTTTTACTGATATTTAGTAACATTAAGTTGGTATTTTTGACCTAATAACTATAGACCGTTGGTTATTTTTACCAAACTGCACCTATTTACCAATATTTTTAATGAATTTAGAATCATAAAAAATTTTTATAGATTATCCAATCTATTTCTATTATTTTTTATCCCATGATGTATTTTTTTCTATGCCAAACTGTCTTGCTTTCGCTGCTACAGTTTTATGACTTATGCCAAGAGCTTTTCCTGCAGCATTGTAACTTCCATACTTCTCCAAAGCTACTTTTATTATCTTCTTTTCATAAAACTTTAGTGGAAATATTGTATCTTTGCTATTAATTTTTAATATATCTTGTAATGTGTTATCTTTTATTATGTTATCATCTCCAATTCCTATGGAGTTTTCACTACCTTGAAGTATATAGTTTGGTATATCTGCAATAGTTAAATATCCACCTTCCTTAAGAGTTATTATTCTTTCCATAATATTTTCTAGTTCTCTCACATTTCCAGGCCAACTATAATTAATAAATACTTTCATTGCATCTTCATTTACTTTTCTTATATCTTTATGCATTTTTAAATTCATCTTTTTTAAAAAGTGATTTACTAAAAGAGGTATATCCTCTTTTCTTTCCCTTAAATTAGGCAAAATTATAGGTATAACATTTAACCTATAATATAAATCTTCTCTAAATTCTTCATTGTCTACCATTCTCTTAAGATTTTTATTAGTAGCTGCAATAATTCTAGCATCTGTTTTTAGAGTTTCCTCTCCCCCAACCCTTTGAAATTCCTTTTCCTGCAATACTCTAAGTAATTTTACCTGCATACTCTTTTCCAAATCACCTATTTCATCTAAAAATATACTCCCGCCTTTGGCCAATTCGAATTTACCAAGTTTCCTTCTAACCGCTCCTGTAAAAGAACCTCTTTCATGTCCAAATAGCTCACTTTCCAAAAGATTAGAAGGAATTGCTGCACAATTAACCTTTATAAAAGGTCCTGTGGCTCTTTCACTTCCCCTATGTATTCCCTCAGCAATAAGCTCTTTTCCAGTTCCACTTTCTCCATAGATTATAACAGTAGAAATACCTTTTGAAGCCTTTAATGCTATATTTAATGCATTCTTTGCTTTTTTACTTTCTCCAATAAATTTTATAAAGGGATTTTTGTTATATGTATTTATGTTAAAATAATGATACTTTAATTTTTCATTTATTTTATATTTGTTTATCTTATCATTAGTACCCTTGTTCTTGCAATTAAAATAGGCATCTTTTATATCTTCTCCTATAAGTACTTCAGGGGTAGTTTCTAAAAAAGTTGCATACAAATTGTTAGCATAAACAATTTTTCCATACTTATCAACAATACATATACCCTTTTCTTCCTTATCTTTACACTCTCTACTTTGGCTCAATTGTTTTCTTTCTTCCACCATAATCCCTCCTTTAATTACATTTTTTTACTGCCATTATATTACCATTATACCATAAGTATAGGTTCTATAAAAAAACTAATAACTAACAAAGTATAAGCAAATACTATTTCTGAATATTTTTAATTATCTGCATTTCAAAAAAGGGCTTATATATTTTTTTGATTTGGTATATAATTCTTTAACGTACTAAGAAAGTTTTAATACTATAATTATGGTAATAATAATTTTTGTATATATTAATAAGGGGGTAATGTGATGGACATTAATTTAATAGGTGTTCCTATTTATTATGGATCTGATATAAAAGGTGTTGAATTTGGTCCTAAAAAATTAAGAGAAAAAAATATTTATGGAGTTCTAAGTAAATACCATAATGTTTATGATTTAGGCGATTTGTATGTACCAACTGAAAAAGAAGAGAACAAATATTTTTACCATCCTAAAATGAAATATTTAAAACCTATAACTGAAGTAAACACTAACTTAGCTCAACAAGTGTATGCCTCCTTAAGTTCAGGAAGCTTTCCTCTTATATTAGGTGGAGACCATTCTCTAGGCTTAGGAAGTATTTCTGGTGTAAGTAAATATTACAAAAATTTTGCTGTAATTTGGGTAGATGCCCATGGAGATATAAATTCCTATCTCACCACTGAAACTGGTAATGTTCATGGAATGCCTCTTGCAGCAGCTATGGGTATTGGCTATGAAGACTTAACCAATATTTATTTTCACGGTACAAAAGTAAAAACTGACAATGTATTTATAATTGGAGCTAGAGATTTGGATAAAGGTGAATGTGAACTTATTGAAGAAAAAAATCTTAATGTGTATTCTACAGCAAGAGTACAAGAAAATGGTATAAGTTCTGTCCTTGAAGATGTATTAAATAAAATAAAGGATTTAAATATTAAAGCTATCCATTTAAGTTTTGATATAGATTGCATTGATTCAAATTATGTACCTGGAACTGGAACCCCTGTTAAAAATGGCATGACTATTGGTGAAGCCAAAACACTTTTAAAAGTTTTAGGAGAAACAAGACTTATTAAATCTATGGACTTCGTTGAATTGAATCCTAAACTAGATAAAGATGATGAAACTGCTGATTTATGCATAGATTTATTAGATTGGGCGTTTAAATATATTAAATAAATTTTACCCATTCTCTATTATTTTAAAAATTTTATTCTGAACTGTTTATAATCTATACTCTAAAAATGGATTGTCTCAAAATTTTTTGAGACAATCCATTTTTTACTTAATAACTTCTATATTCTTTACATAGTCATCCATAACTACTATCATTATGTTATTTCCTCTACCAGCTCTATTTTGAACCTTTATATTTTCTAATGGTACTATTTTGTCAACCTCTTTCATAGATTTTATCATTATCTTTTTATTTTCATCTTTTATAATAAAGGCAAAAGCTACCTTGTCATCCTCTCTAAGGCTTATTCCTGTAACTCCAGAAGCTATTCTTCCCATAGGATTTACTGAATTTTTATCAAACCTTATACTCATAGCTCTTTCTGTTATTATAACTATATCTTCTTTTTTCTCTTCTTTTGAAAAATCTACAGCTATTAACTCATCTTTGTCATTTTTAAATTTATAACCCATAGTAACAAAATAGTCTCCATAAAACTCATTTATCATAGTTCTCTTCACCAATCCATTTTTAGTGAAGAAATATATGCTTAATTCTTCTCCTTCTTTAAATGATAGTACATTTAAAATCTTATTTTTTCTTTGTTCATTTCCTAATAGATTTATTATGTTTATACCTTTATCCTCTAAGCTTTGAAGCATATAACATGGCATTAACATTGTACTTCCATCTTCTAAGAATAATAATAACTTCTCTGAACTATCTGTATTAACTATAAAGTCATAGCTTTTAACTCTTCCACTTACTTCTTTTATTTTTCCATTTTTCATTATTCCTAGATGAAAAGTCTTAAAGTTTCCTTCTTCTACAAAGTCTACACTGTGAATAAAGTCTTTATCACTTAAATTAAACAATTGTGTGGACGAAATATTTCTATCTACAGCTTGTAACGCTGGTTCTTCCATAGTAAACTCTAACCCTTCACCAGTTTTAATTTTTATAAACTTTTCTTCTCTATCTCTTGAAATTAGTTCTACCTTAATTAATTTTTCATCATCCTTAAGCTTTAATGCCATAAGTTTCGTATAGCTTGTATTGTATTTATCTAAATTAGTTTTCTTTATGGCTCCTTTAGAAGTTACAAATAGGAAATCTTTTTGAGCTGCAAAGTTGTCTATGGAATACGTATTCGCAATAACTTCTTCCTCTAAATTTAATCCCTTTATTAGTTCGTCAATTCTTTCTCCTTTTTCCTTCCATTTTAATTCTGGAATAGAAATCACTTTTATTTGATACATATTCCCCTTATCTGTAAATAATATTAATGTATCCTTTGTGTTGGAGTTAATTATAAATCTATTAAAATCTCCTTCTCTATATTCAATATCTTCTACATTAGCATTTGAACGGTTATAGGATTTCAGTGGGACCCTCTTAATAAATCCTTCATTAGACATAGTTATTATAACATCTTCTTCAACTATAAGATCTTCTACATCAATCTTTGCTTTTTCATCATCCTCAACTATAGCAGTCTTTCTATTATCAGCATATTTATTTTTTACTTCTAAAAGTTCATCTCTTATTACCTTTAAAAGTTCTTTTTCACTTTGTAATATTTTATTAAGTCTTTTTATTTCTCTTTCTAGTTCCTTATACTCTTTTTCAAATGTTTTTATTTCAAGCCCAGTAAGTCTATATAACATAAGTTCCAATATAGCTTCAGCCTGCATTTCTGTAAATAAAAACTTATTTACAAGATTATCTTTTGCATCTTTTTTAGATTTTGATGCTCTTATGGTTTGGATAATTTCATCCATAATATCTATAGCTTTAATAAATCCCTGTACTATATGAAATCTCTTTTCTGCAATTTCTAATTCTCTCTTTGTTCTTCTTGTAATTACATCCCTTTGATGATTTACATAGTGATATATTATGGTTTTTAGCCCCATAGTTTCTGGCTTTCCATTAGCTAAAGCTACCATATTAAAAGGTAAGTTACATTGAAGGTCTGTTTTCTTATATAAATATTTAAGAACTTTTGAAGCTGTTTCTTCATCAACAGATTTTTTAAATTCAATAACTGCTCTTACTCCTGTTCTATCTGACTCATCTCTTATATCACTTATAGCTTCTAATGCCTTTGAATGTTTTTTGTCTGCTGTCATTTCAGAAATAATTTGAAGAAGCTTTGCTTTATTTCTTCTATAAGGGAATTCTGTAATTACAATACCCAATCTTCCACTTTCCAACTTTTCAATTGATGTCTTAGCTCTTAAAGTAACCTTACCTGTGCCTGTTTCATATGCAGATAACAATGAATTTTTACCTATAAGTATGCCTCCTGTAGGTAAATCTGGTCCCTTTATATATTCCATTAAACCTTTTGTATCTATATTATTATTCTCTATGTATGCTAAAGTTGCATCTATTACTTCTCCTAAATTGTGTGGGGGAATATTGGTAGCAAGACCTACTGCTATACCAAAAGCACCATTAACAAGTATATTAGGATATCTTGCTGGTAATACTTCTGGCTCCTTTTCAGATGCAGAATAGTTATCTACCATATTGACTACTCCCTTATCAATATCCCTTATCATTTCCAGGGCAATAGGTGTAAGTCTAGCTTCAGTATAACGCATAGCTGCTGCACTATCTCCATCCTGACTTCCCCAGTTACCATGTCCATCTATCAATGGTTTTCTAGTAGTAAAATCCTGTGCTAATATTACCATAGCATCATATACTGAGGTATCCCCATGAGGATGATATTTACCTAAAATATCTCCTACAATTCTAGCTGATTTATAATAAGGCTTATCTGGAAAAGCTGAAAGCTTATATGATCCATAAACTATCCTTCTATGTACAGGCTTTAGGCCATCTCTAACATCTGGAAGTGCTCTATCCTTTGCCACTTCGACTGCATAAGGTAAATAGTTGTCTGGCATAGCTTCTTCTATAGGCATAGAAATAATGTTTCTATCCTTTGGTATTTGTAATTTCTTTGACATTGAAACACCCCTTTAAAATTCCGCGTATTTGTACATATAATTTTTCCTTGGTTCTACTACATCCCCCATTAATAAAGATACCATTTTCTCAGCTTTAGCTGCATCTTCAATAGTAATTCTTTGTATTGTTCTTGTTTCTGGGTTTAGTGTTGTTTCCCAAAGCTGCTCTGGATTCATTTCACCTAATCCCTTATATCTTTGTATTAAACAACCTTTCCCAATTTCCTTCTTTGTCTTTTCTAATTCATCATCGCTATAAGCATATCTTACTACTTCTCCACCTTTTGCTTGTTTATAAACTTTATAAAGTGGTGGAAGGGCTATATATAAGTGTCCATTTGTAATTAATGGTTTCATATATCTATATAGATAGGTCATCCATAATGTTCTAATATGATATCCGTCCACATCCGCGTCTGACATAATTATTATCTTATCGTATTTTAAGTCTTCTTCTTTATAATTATCAAGGACACCAGTACCTACAGCTGTATTAAATATTTTAAGTTCTTCACTACTTAATACATTTTCAAGTTTTTGTTTTTCTGTATTCATTATTTTACCTTTTGAAGGCATTATGGTTTGGAATCTTCTATCTCTTGCTTGTTTTGCGGAACCTCCAGCTGAGTCTCCTTCCACCACTATGAATTCAGCCACAGAAGAATCCTTCAGGGTACATACCGCAATTTTACCTGCTAATGGAGCCGTTCCCTTTCCTATTTTTTTCTTCTCCGCTTCATTTATCTTTTTTATTTTTTCTCTTCTAGCTGCAGCCTCTAATGCATTATTTATCATAAGAGAAGCAGTTTCTTTATTATCCTCAATCCATTCAGAAAGTTTAGTATAAGCTAAATCATTCATCATAGTATAAGCTTCGTTATTTCCAAGCTTTGTTTTAGTTTGACCTTCAAATACAGGATTAGTTAATTTTATCCTTACTATAGCAGTCATCCCTTCTCTTAAATCGTCACCTTCAAACTCAATGTCCTTTTCCTTTAAAAGATTAAGCTTTTTAGCCCATTCCTTAAAGGCTCTAGTCATACCTGTTTTAAAGCCTGTTTCATGAGTTCCAGATTCCGTAGTAGGAATATTATTTACATAGCTTGCAATATATTCTGTAGTTGAATCTGTAAACTGCATGCATACTTCTCCATACATAGTTATTTCATTAACTTCTCTTTCCCCCTCAAACAAAATAGGTGGATTATGAAGTACTGTTTTACTTTCGTTTAAATAATCTATAAAATCTAAAAGTCCTCTTTCTGAATGATATTCTTTTTCTATAGTTTCTTCTTTTCTATTATCTATAAGTTTTAAAGTTATTCCTTTATTTTGGAAAGCTAATTCTTGAAGTCTTTCATCTATAACATCGAATTTAAAATCTATTGTTGAGAAAACCTCTTTATCAGGCATGAAAGTAACTCTTGTTCCTGTTTCTTTTGTGTCTCCTACAGCTTCCAAATTAGTTACTGCTGTTCCTGGCATTTTTTTCTTCAAACCCTTATCATAGGCATATTCAAATCTTTGTTTAAATATCTTTCCGTTTTGCTTTACCTCTACTTCTAACCACTCTGAAAGAGCATTAACTACAGAGGCACCTACTCCATGAAGTCCTCCAGATGTTTTATAAATGGAATTATTAAATTTTCCTCCAGTATGTAGCTCTGTAAAAACCATCTCTACTCCTGATTTTTTCTTTACAGGATGTATTCCTGTAGGAATTCCTCTTCCATTATCTTCTATAGTAACACTTTTATCCTTATTTAACACAATAGTAGCTTTATTTCCAAAACCATTAGAAATTTCATCTATAGCATTATCTAGTATCTCCCATATGCAATGATGAAGCCCCTTAGCCCCTGTAGAGCCTATATACATTCCTGGTCTTACACGAACAGGCTCTAATTTTTCAAGGGATGTGAGGGCCGTTACATCATATAAAGAAGCTTTTTCAAATTCCTTTTCCATAAACATCCTCCCTTAAATCAAGTTCATCACAAATTAAGATTATATCAGATATTTTTTATAAAAACAAACGTTCCCATTTTACAGAACAGAAATAATTGCGAATTTACACACATTTCTCAAGAAAGCAGATGACAAAGTCAATTGTAACTTATTAATAATAAATGATGACACTTTTCTTTTTCGAAAAGTACTTAATTAAACTTTATCTTACCTATGGATTAAGATTTCCTTATTTATTATCTATTCTTTATTATTTTTTATTTATAATTTAGAATTTTATATTTAAGTTATAGTTTCCATTTCACTTCTTCCTGCATATAAAATTATTAAAAGCATGAAAGGAGAGATATTTATGCCAAGTATAATACTTCAATATGTGCTCATTGTTTTTTTAGTTGTTGGCATTGGTTACCTTCTATACCTGCTAAAGGATAAGGGAATTACTATAAAAGATGATTATTTTGGAATAACTCTATATATTCTAAATACCTTAACCGAACAAGATGCTACTCCTGAAAATGTAAAGAAAATATTGAGGGCTGTTTCTAAAGCTGTTAATTATGTAGAATCAAATTATAAAGATGAACCTAATAATATAAAAGAAATAAAAGCATTAGAAATGGCTAAAGAAATGATAAATGCATTAAATCTTAGTAGTCCAATTCCAGACGAATCTATAATCTATTTAATTAGAATTTCAGCAGCTTTATTACCCCCTAAAAATAAAGAATAAAGCATAAAAAATAAGAAGGCTAGCTACAGTATACTATAATCAGCCTTCTTATTTTTCTGCACTATAAAAACTCTATTTGTAATTTACTATTCTTGTGAATTTGCTTTCTTAAATACATATGTTGATGTAATTGTAGCAATTATTACTATGCATAATGGGATAATAAATTTTGCAGAACAAGGATTTAATATGTTTTCCCCCATAACTGAATAGCATAATGTTTCAGGTGATACTCCTATAAGAGACGCTAAAATAAAATCTCTATATTTTATTTTTGTTAATCCACATGTATAGCTTAATGGATCATAAGGTAATACTGGTGGCAGTCTTAATAAAAGTAATATTTTAAATCCGTTTTTCTCCAGATTTGCATTTATGTTCAACGCTCGTCCTTTTAGAATCTTATCTATAGTAGCTTTTCCTAAAAATCTAGAAAGATAGAAAGCTAAAGTTCCAGATATGAAGAATCCAAACATATTTAACAGGAATCCTTCAACTGGCCCAAATAAAATTCCTCCTACTACAGAAAACATGGCCGCTGGCATAAAAAGCATTAGGGGCTTCAATCCACAGATAACTAAAAAAAACAATCCTGCATATTTCCCATAATTCTTTATATAATTAGCCAAGGTATTTATATTTATTTTTCTTATGTCTATATTAAACTTTTCCAAGATAATAATAACTACCAAAATCAAGATAATTATTATACTCAGTTTTAATATACCTTCTTTTTTCATATATAGCTCCTTTCAAATAATTTATGATCCCCTTATAACTTGATTATTATATCCATACGCCCAATACAATTTTATCACATAAAATATTAATAACAATACTATTTTATACTGTTATCAATATTTTAGTTGTACTTAAATTAAAATAAATATTATTTTAGAAATTCGATTATTTATTACACAAATTGTTAATTTACAGCTATAAATTAATGTTCTAAAGAAAGTGTATTTGCTTTCGATATCATATACAAATATATTATTATTTCATGGATAGAAAGTTTATATTTTATATAAATTAATAAGGAGGACAATATTATGACTTTAAAAAAGAAACTGCCAATAATTATCTCCCTAATTATATTTTTATCCCTTTCCTTAACTGGTACAATCAATTATATTCAATCTTCAAAAGCCATGATAGATTCTACCAAAAATTCCATGATCTCTATTAATGAAAGGGTAGTCTCCACTATGAATACTATTATAAATAGGGAGCAAACTTTAGTTACTATATTATCAAATAGAAGTAATATAATAGCTCTTATGAAGGCACATAATTCTTCTAAACTAGATGATAATTATAAAAAACTTATTCAATCAAACAATGAATGGTTAAAGGGATATGTTAAAGAAGTAGGAAATATAGAACATGCCTTTATCGTAGATTCTAAAGGGTTAATTATTTCTGATAGTGAAGCTAGCACTATTGGTAAAAACGTATTAGATAGAGATTACCATAAAACAACTATGAATGGCTCTAAAAGTATAGGTAGTTTGGTGGTTTCAAAATCAACTGGTAAACAAATTATTGTATTTACATCACCTATAAAAGTAAACAATGAAATATTAGGCTATGTGGGAACTGCAGTATTAGCAGAAAGTTTTTCTGAACATTTATCAAACATAAATATAAATAATACAAAAGGAAGTTATGGTTATTTATTAGACAGTAAAGGAATTATGATTTATCATAAAGATTTATCTAAAATAGGAAAACCTGTAGAAAATGAATCTATAAAAAAGGTGGTAAGTGATATTTCTTCAGGCAAAACCTTAAAGCCTGCTTCTGTAGAATATACATATAACAACGCTAAAAAAGTAGCTGCATATAATTTTGTAGATAAAACAAATTGGATATTAGTAATAACCAGTGATTATAATGAAATAATATCTCCTATAACTAAGTTAACTAGAATTATAATTATAGTTAGTTTTCTAGCTATAATTATTTCAATATTAATAGCTACATTCATATCTAACAAGATAACAACGCCTATTATAAAAATATCAAGGCTAGTTGATAAAACATCTAACTTAGATTTAGAACATGATAATAGCTATGATGAGTATTCTAAATACAATGATGAAATAGGAATAATATTCAAATCAACAACTGCTATGAGAGAAAATTTAAGAGAAATGATTAATCAATTATCAAGTATTAGTAACAGCATAAACAACAATGCAAATATGGTAGAAAAACTAACTGCTGAATTAAAACTATCTTCAACAGAAACAAATACAGCAATAGAAGGCCTCACAGCTGCTATGGAAGAATCTGCTGCCACTATAGAAGAAGTTTCTGCTTCCTCCACAGAAATCGAAAATGCTGTTAACTTAATGGCTCATAAAGCCACAGAAGGCTCTATAAATGCAAATGAAATTTCTGATAAGGCCGATAATATGCAGGTATCTTCTAAAAAAGCTAAGGAAAATTCTATTACAGTGTATTACACAGTAAAGGATGAACTCTCTAAAGCTATTGATGGGGCTCGTTCCGTATCTAAAGTAAATGAGTTGGCAGAATCTATATTAAATATTACAGGTCAAACAAATCTTTTAGCATTAAATGCAGCTATTGAAGCTGCTAGGGCTGGAGAAGCTGGAAAAGGCTTTGCAGTAGTTGCTGAAGAAGTAAGAAAACTTGCTGAAGAATCTTCAAAAACTGCATCTAATATTCAAACAATCATTAAGCAAGTAAATAGTTCTGTATTAGCTTTAATAGAAAGTTCTAATAAAATATTAGAATTTATAGATAAAGAAGTTACTAAAGATTATGATATCCTTATACAAACTGCTGAGGAATATAAAAAAGACGCTAATAATTATAATGAAGTTATGACAGAGTTTTCGGCTACCTCAGAAGAGTTAACTGCATCAATAACTGGTATTGCAAAAGCTATTGGAGAAATGTCCTTAACCATAAACTCAAGCACAGATGAGATTACAAGTATTTCTGATAAATCCTCATCTCTTAATGAAAAGGTATTAGTAATTGAAAATACTTCTATAGAAAATAAAAATAGTGTAACTGTATTACAAAGTATTATTGATAAGTTTAAAATATAAAAAAATTACAACAAAGCTTTTTAGAGCAAAGAGCACAGATTATAGAGTATAGATTGCTGAGCAACTTTTCATCTATGCTCTTTGCTCTATTATCTATGCTCTGAAAAAAGTTCTGGAGCAATCTTTTTAATTAATACAAGTTCCTCATCTTTTTTCATATAATCTATAAAATCCGGATATAATTTTATAGCTATCTTTATATCATTAATTCCTTCATCTATTAATTTTTCATGAACATAAAAACAAGCCCTATTATAATAAAGATATGGTTCTTCTGGATTATTTAAAATTCCATCACTTATAATATGAATAGCTTTATCATAACTTCCCAGCTCTTTATAAAGTACAGCCAAATTAAGAAAACTATACCCATATTTTTTATTTTCACATATTGATTTTTCATAATACTCTATTGCTTTATTAGAATTCCCTAACTTTTTTGATATAACACCCATATTAAATAGTGCCATATAATGATTAGGATCTATTTCTAAAGCTTTTTTCATTTCTTCTAAAGCATGATAATCCTTATTTAACTCTTCATATATACACCCTAAATTTATATGAGTCCAAAAATCTATAGGTTGTATTTCTTCTGCTTTTTTATAATATTTAATAGCACTTTCTTTGTCTCCCATCTCATCATATAAATTAGCTAAAAAAAAGTATGCTTTATGATAATAAGGATTTATGCTAATTGCTTTTTTATAATAATTTATTGCCTCATGGTATTGTCCCTTATCTTCATATAGTATGGCTAACCCATAATATGCCCGCTCTTCTTCAGCTATATTAATTACTTCTCTATATTTTTCCTCTGCCATAATCGCATTATCCAATTCATCATAAAGCAGTGCCAAATCTAAAATTAGCTCTATGTTTTTCCTTCCTTCTGGTAGATTATAAGCCTTATTGAAAAACTGTAATGCTTTTATTATCTGCCCATTTCTCTTGAAATTTTTACCAATATTTTTATAGTTTTCCATCATGTAATTATTATTCATATTACCATCTCTCCAACTACCTTAAATTTAATAATTTTCTATCAAATATAGTTTACCACTATCCCCCACTACATTTGCAAATTTTAATATATATACTGATTAAAATCAATATGCTAAGTTAGCCTTAAATATAATTTTTGGTGAAAATTTTAGATATATTTCCACAACTTAATCATTGATAACATATTCAATACTAAATATAATTGTATTCATCATGTATATTAAATATTATTTTTAAAACTTAATTTAACCAATAAGGAGAATGAGTATGAAAAAAAGTATTTGTAAAGTACTAAGTATGCTTGTTTTATTAGTTTCTACTGCCGCTCCATTGCCGAAAGTTAAAGCTGCTGAAACAACCGGTATAACTAGAAGCACCGCTGAGCAAAGAGCCTTAAACATGATTAATCTTAAATGGACATACTCTTCAGATAAAAACGGTATCATAGATCCAAAATATACTAACCTAATTACATCTCCAAAACAGTTTACCAATGTTACTACAGCAGAGTTTACAGGAATACCTTATAACTGGGGCGGACAAGACTCTCTAGATTCTTTTTCAATTGATTCACCTTGGACAAACTTTTTAGATGCCATAAATAAAGGTGCTCATGCTGGAAACGTAAATACCGAAGCTGGATATGGATATATTTCAGGAACTGCTGGTATAGACTGTTCAGGATTTGTTCAAGCGACATTTAATATAAAAGATTATAAGCTTTCTACCTCAACCCTTTTCAATAAATATTTTACAAAAATCAACTTAAATGATTTAAAGCATATGGATATTTTGGACAAGCCATGCGATCATGTTGTTATATTTGATAAATGGGGTACATTAAATGGTGTCTACGGTGCTTTTACCTATGAATCAACTACTGACGATATCTATGGTGGAATACAAGGAACAAAAAAATATTTTATAAGCATGAATGAAATTAACAAAGGATATATTCCAGGAAGATATGTTAATATAATTGAAGAACCTACAACACCTCCAATTACTCCAGGAATATTTGCCAAAGTAACTAATGCTAATGATTGGATTAATTTTAGAAGCGGTCCTTCAACAGATTCTGCTACTATAAATACCATACCACTAAATAGTATTATTTATTTAATGGATTATTCCTCTGGTTGGTATAAGGTAAATTATAATGGTACTACTGGTTGGATATATAAAGACTTTGTTGGCTTACTTGATGAAGGCAAATATGTTACTGTAAATGGTGTTTATGCTTTAAATATTAGAAGTAATCCTTCTGCTAGTTCTTCCATACTAAGTGTATTATACAAAAATCAATATGCAGAAGTAATTGATTATTCAAATGATGGTTCATGGATGAAAATAAGAATAAATGGAGTGGAAGGCTGGTCTTCTAGCAAATATTTAAAATATATATATTAATTTGTAAACAAAAATGCTCTAGGAAAAGATTATCGTTTCCTTAGAGCATTTATTTTTAAATGCAAACTTCCCCTTGTTTTAATATTACCTTACCATCTGCTATAACTGTAGGTTTAGTCATTATAAGGTCATAATGGCAGGCTGCTTTAACATTTCCACCTAAAGTAATATTAGTTCCAATTCCAATATGTACAGAACCATATACGCCTTCGTCCTCTAACATAAGTCCTGTAAATTTACAATTTGGATTAAGCCCTACCCCCATTTCTGCAATATTATAAACAAAAGGATCATTTTTAAGAGCTAAATTTTCTCTTAAAATGTCTGCTTCTTTTCCACCAGAAATATCTATAATCATACCTTTGCTTACCTGAATTTTAACATTTTCCTTTAAAATTCCTATTCCTATATAAGGTATGCTTGCGTCAGCTACAATTACTCCTTCTGCAGTACCTTCTAATGGTGATACATTTGCTTCTATTGTAGGCACAGGAGCAAATTCTCCTGAAGAAACAATACAAGTTAAAGCGTTTCCTCTTCTTCCATGAGCTGAAAAAGTTAAATCTGTTCCACTAGGCGTAGTAAGCCTTACTTCCTTGCTATTTTCTAAGGCTTTAGCTACAGCCTTACAAGTTACTGAAGCCAATTCAAAATTTGCTTCTATTCCTCCACTTATAAGCATATCTTCCTCAAATTGAGTAAGCATTATTCCTCTAGAGTTAGCATTTACTGCTTCCTTTACTGCCTTAGTATGAGTAATGGATTTTGAAACAGCACATATAAATACATCACTGCTTTTCATTGCAGCCGCTACAGTTTTTGGTGGTTCCTCACCATCTCTTTCTCTAGGTACTATGTACATAATTGTAGGCTCTGATCCTACTGCATATACTGAAGTTGCTATACTTTCAACAATGTTTTTTGTTTTATATTCCCCAATAATTAAAACCTGTTCTTTTTCCTTTACCTTTGCACAAACTTCTATAATAGTTTTTGCCCCCCTGCCCATAAGAACCTTTTTCATAATTAAATCCCCCTTTTATATTAAAAACTATTCAAATTTAAATTTATTTATACTTTCCATTAATTCTTGTGACATATTACTTAATCTAGTAGCCGTTTGAGCTAATTCATCTGTAGAAGCACTTATTTCTTCTGAAGAAGCTGCTACATCCTCTGTAGAGGCATTTATTTTTTTAGCAATAGATAATGCTTCTTCATTTTCCCTTAAAAGCTTTATCTTTTCCTTACTTATATTTTTAGCTGAGTTATTTATAGAATCTATCCTTGGTACAATAACTTGTATTAAATGTATTACCTGATCATAAGAATTCATGGATGTAGTTGTTACCTGTTTTGAATTATCTAATTTTTTTCCTATATACTCCGTGGAATTTATGATATTAACAGTTTCCGTTGATATTTTTCCTATTAATTTACTTATGCCATTTGATGAATCTCTTGTTTCCTCTGCAAGTGCTCTTATTTCCTCTGCTACTACTGAAAAACCTTTACCTTCCTCCCCTGCCCTAGCTGCTTCTATAGAAGCATTTAGTGCTAAAAGATTTGTTTGCTCTGCTATATTATTTATTAATATTGAAATGTTATTAATCTCTTTAATATCATTTCCCAATGAATTTATTTTCTCTATAAATTTTTTAAAATCTTTACTTATATGGACTATATGTTGAATTAATTTTTGCATATTATCCATATTATCCTTTGATATATTATCAATGGTTATGGAATTTTGTGCTACTTCTTCTATATAACTTATCATTTCATCTAACTCTATGTCAAATTTTTGAAAGAAACCATTTATATTCTCCAAATTCTCCCACTGGCTTCTTGTACCATGGGCTGCATTATTAATAGTTTCAGAAACTTCCCCGGAACTACAGGATAATTCTTCTGATACCGACGCTAACTCTTCTGAATATTGCAGGGCTTTTGTTGATTGATATTTTATATTGCCTAATAAATTACAAAAACTATCTTTAAATTCATTTATCGATATTGATATTTCTTCAATTTCATCTTTAGAATTTACTTCTACACTATTCAATAGATTTCCTTCAGACATATCTTCTAAAGAACTTTTAATTATATTAATATTTTTAGATATTCTTTTGGATAAAATATAACTAGTTATAAATGATACTATTATAATTAAAAATGAAACAAAGATAAAACTTAATATCATTCTGTCTTTCATAAATTGATAATCTGCTCCATTATAATCTGCTCCTATGATCGCTATTACTTCACCTTTAGAATTTTTTATAGGAGCATATGCAGAAATAAAAATACCCTCACCATCTTTGATTAATTTACCTGAACATGATACAGTACCATTAAAGGCATCTTTCATTTCTTTTTCAAGAGTATATGTACTTTCTGGCGTATCAGCATTTTTTATACTGGAATCTACAATAAAATAGGCACTTTTTTCATCCTTTATTCCCATTATATATAAGTATTTTATATTCTTGTCATTCCTAAAGTTAATCAATTGCTGCCTAATATCTTTATATTCATTACTATTAATATCTTTATCTTGTATCACTTTCATCAATTCATCTGTATTTACTATAGATACAGACTCATTAGCAGCATTAATTGCTTCTGTTTTTCCTTCCCTTACCAAGGATTTGTAAGTAAAATAATTGGATGCCATTACAATTAAAATACATACAAATGAAATCATCATCATAGCAGTTAACATCTTTTTTCCTATAGAGTTTTTCATAGATTTCCTCCTTTAAATTTTTTGTGCTATTTTGTCGAAATTACCACTATAATTATTATAATACATTTTTTTTACCTTATATATTATTTTCCTCTTAATTATTCCAGGTAAATGTTTCCTTAAGCTATTTATTATAGAAAAAAACGAATTCCTAAGAATTCGTTTTTAAATATATAATTATTTACAAATTAGCAATAAAAATTATAGTAGTAACATCAATGGTTATCAGTCTAAATTAACTTTAAACTTATCTACATTTTCCTCCATATTTTCTATCATATTGGATAGTTTTTCAGCTATAGAAGTTACATCTTCTCCATTAACACTTATTTGCTCAATAGAACTAGATATCTCTTCTATAGATGATGATATTTCCTCTGATACTACAGAAGCTCCATTTATTTTTTCAAATAATTCCTCACTCTTATTATCAATACTTATAGTAGAATTACTTAAAACATTTATATTAGGTATTATTTCTTGTAACAACTCTACTATTTTCTTAAAAGAATCAATGGTATTATTAATAATATCCGTTCCCTTATCTAATTCATTTTCCACAAATTTATTTCCACTTATTAATTCATTACTATCTTGAGATATATTATTCACCAATGTTTCTATACTTTCTGCAGATGCCTTACTTTGTTCTGCTAACTTTCTTACCTCTTCTGCAACCACCGCAAAACCCTTTCCAGATTCTCCAGCTCGTGCAGCTTCAATGCTTGCATTTAAAGATAGAAGATTTGTTCTTTCCGAAATACTATTTATTATATTATTAATTTGATAAATTTCTGTTATATTTTTTTCTAACTTTAAAATCCTATCTGAAAACATACCAAAAGAACTTGTTATATTTTGTATAGAATTTATTAAGGTATTCATATTACTAGTACTATCTTTAGCCATATCATCTACAGATTTTGATTGACATTCAATATTTTTTATATTTTGGATTATCCCCTTCAATTCATTACTAAAATCATCTACCATCTTATTTATATTTATTAGATCTTCTGATTGTTCCTCTGTTCCCCTTGCTATTTCTTGTGTAGCTGCTGAAGCACTTTCCAAAGATGCTTGGATCTCCTGAGATATGGAAAGTAATTCTTTAGACTTCTCATTTACATTACATGACTTTTCTTTTACTCCGTTTATCATTATTGATACATTTATAATAGTTTTATTAAGAGATTTTTGTATAAATCCCATTTCATTATTTCTATCTGAATTGAATTCTACAGTTAAATCTCCATCTGCAATCTTATCTACATTTTTTATAATATTTCCACACTGTTTCTTTATATTATTTATTACAAATGCACATATTAATGTAAACAAAACTATTCCTATTATAACAACAATTATAAATATTTTAATACTTAATAAATAAGTCTCTTCATTGTTATTCTCCAAATCATCAGCATACTTTTCATTGTACTCTATTAACCAGTTTAATTTAGATTCTATATTATTACTAAACTGATCTAATTTCTTTAAATCTTCTTCGGCTAATTTATGTCCTTTTGATAATTCATTATCCAATTTATTCCAGAAATATATATAATCATTATATTCTTTATTAAATTTATCTAGTATATCTTTTTCATCTCTATCGAGATTAGTATTCAAATAACTTTTTACACTGTTTTTTAACTTTTCATCATAATTTCTTATAACATTATCATAATTTTTATCATAATATTTATTAGCCCTATTTACTTGAATCCTTATACTTAAATAATTACTCTTTATATTATTTGCTTCTATAATTGGATGTACATTTTCTTCATGCATTGTAATACAATTTTTATTAATATTTCTTATAGTGTATGCTCCTAGAGCCCCTAAAAATACAATAATAACTATAGCTAATATCTCCATAACAATCATACATGTGGAAATTTTTAAATCCTTAATTTTTTTCATCTAATAGCTCACTCCTACTTATTTGCTTAAATTCATAATAATCTAAAAATTATCAACTCATAATCCTACACCAATTAAGTAAAGTTTGCTATTCCGAATTAAAATATAAACAATAAATCAATATGTTCATTGATTTTCCCTCCCCCCGAAGGTTTAATCAAAAGCTTTAGGCAGGTTTCCTGGCTTACGGTTCATTCTCCATCCTCCTTCCCAGAATACTAAATTCCAGTGGTTTAGGACTTAGTCGCCGTATACAGTAGCGGGGCTGCAGCGGATTTTCACCACTTTCCCTTTTAACCTCATGAAAATAAGGCACCTAAAACTTAAAATATTACCATTTAAGTATATAAAATTTAATTACATACTTCAACAATACTTGTTATTTTTCATAACTTTTCTCATAAGATTGTTAGTTTATTGATAAAAATTAAGAGTAACTTGTAAAAAAATGCACTCTTTTACAAATTACTCTTATTCTTGATAACACCTATTATAACATATTGATTCTAACTTCCCTATTTAGTATTATTTTTAAGAAATTCTCTTATTTCATCAGAAGTTCCTAGCTCCATAACCTTTGGTACTAATTTTTTACACTCTTCATATTTTAAATTCTTTATTGTAGCTCTAGCTCTAAGTACAGAAGATGCACTCATACTAAATTCATCTAATCCCATACCTAAAAGTAATGGAATCAATTCAATATTTCCAGCCATTTCGCCACACATTCCAACATATTTTCCTTCTTTATGTCCATTATCTATTACCGTCTTTATAAGCCTTAATACTGCTGGGCTAAAGAAATCATAAAGATAAGATACCTTTTCATTCATTCTATCTACCGCTGTGGTATACTGAATAAGATCATTAGTTCCTATACTAAAGAAATCAACTTCTTTAGCTAACACATCTGAAATAACTGCTGCTGAAGGTATTTCTACCATTATTCCAACTTGTACCTTATCATTAAAATCTATTTTTTCTTTTCTTAATTCCCCTTTACATTCTTCCAATACAGCTTTTCCTTCCCTTAATTCCTTAAGGTTAGATATCATAGGAAACATTATTTTTAAGTTTCCATATAAAGAAGCTCTAAGTAATGCTCTTAGCTGAGTTTTAAATATGTCTTTTCTATCTAAACATAATCTTATTGCCCTATATCCTAAAAATGGATTTAATTCCTCCTCTATAGGAAGATAAGGAAGTTTTTTATCTCCACCTATATCAAGAGTTCTTATTATTACAGGTTTTCCTTCTAACTTTTCTAACACTTCCTTATAAGCGCTAAATTGCTCCTCTTCACTAGGTAACTCTTCTTTAGACATATATAAGAATTCTGTTCTAAACAGTCCTACTCCTTCAGCTCCATTGCTTATAGCATTTAAAGCATCTTTAGCTGAACCAATATTTGCTGCTACCTCAACTTTTCTATTATCTAATGTAATAGATTCCATATCTTTAAATTTGATAAGGTTCTTTTTAAATTCTATATCATTTAACATTTTGCTTTTATAATTATTTAATGTTTTATCATCTGGATTAACTATTATTATTCCATTATCTCCATCCAATATTAGCAAGTCATTATCCTTTATATGATTAATTTCTTTTCCTACACCAAGAACTGCTGGTATACCAATAGAGCGAGCAATAATAGCAGAATGTGATGTAATCCCACCAATTTCTGTAGCAAACCCTAATACTTTTTCCTTATCAATTTGAGCAGTATCCGATGGCGTAAGATCCTTTGATATTATAATACATTCTTCCTTTATATCCCCTATACATACACTTTCTATTCCCTTTAATATTCTTATTATTCTACTAGCAACATCCCTTATGTCTGCAGCTCTTTCTCTCATGTAATCATTATCTAAAGCTTCAAAAATAGACGCTAACTCTTCACTAGTAGTTTTTAAAGCATATTCTGCATTTACTTTTTCAAGAAGTATTTTTGAAGAAATAGCTCCAACAAATTCTGGGTCATCTAGCATAAGTAAATGCGCCTCAAATATTTTTGATTTTTCTTCCCCTAACTTTTCCATTGTGGTATTTATGGTATTTTGAAGCTGTACTTTTCCCTTTTCTATAGCTTCTTTAAACCTTTCATTTTCACATTCACATTCAACCACATCTTTTTTTACAATTTCATAATCATCTTCTTTTAATATTAAGGCTTTACCTATTGCTATGCCTGATGAAGCACTTATTCCCTTTATCACCATAATTCCCCCCTATTTACTTATGCGGTTTTCTATCAAGTCAATTAAACAAGCTACCGCTTCATTTTCATCTTCTCCAGATGCTTTTACAGTAATTTCATCTCCTTTTACACATCCCATAGACATAATTCCTACAATACTTTTAGCATTATAGTTATTTCCATTCTTTATTAAAAATATATCTGATTTAAATTTTGAGGCTTCTTTAACTACTTCCATAGCTGGCCTTGCATGTAAGCCAGTTTCATTTTTTATTATTATATTCTTCTCTGCCATAGTTAAATCCTTCCTTTCACATATTTTTCACTCTATTTTTTAATTTTTATTTTAGCTATTACTGAACTAGTGTCTATATCTCCATAATTAAATTCTATATCCTCTATTATTTCTTTATTTGTAATAACCATGGGGCTTAGATCAGATTTTGCCTTTTCATTTACTAACTTTAAATCAAATGATATTAATTTATCTCCTGCTTTAACTTTATCTCCAGCTTTTACAAAAGCCTCAAATCCTTCACCTTTCATACCTACTGTATCAATACCTATATGAAGTAATATTTCAAGTCCTTCTGTTGATTTCATAACTACTGCATGTTTTGTAGGAAATACTTGAATTATCTCCCCATCTACTGGTGAATATAATATTCCATCTTTAGATGAAAAACCAATTCCTTCTCCCATCATATTGGATGCAAATACCTCGTCTGGTATCTTATCTACATTAAAACATGTTCCCACAAAAGGTGATTTGACCTCTATTACATTATTATTTTTCTTAAAAAAATTAAACATATACATTCTCCTTTATAATAAATTACATTATTTTTTTAATTTCATCTTTAAGCATTTCTGCTTCAGTTCCAAATACCACCTGAATATTTCCTCCACCTGCATCCATAGTACCTGCTGCACCCAATGATTTTAATCTTCCTTTATCAACCTTGGATGTATCATGAACTGTAAGTCTAAGTCTTGTAATGCAAGCATCTATAGCATCTATATTTTCTTTACCTCCTAAAGCTTCTAATACTTTTGAGGCTTTTGAACATTTATCTAAGTTTTTATTTTCCTCAGTATTTACAGTTTCAATTTCTTCTTCTCTTCCAGGGGTTTTATAGTCAAATACTCCTATTGTATAATAAAATACTACAAAGTATAGTATTCCAATTATAGGTCCAACTATTAAAAATAACTTCCAACCATTTTGTGAATTAGTTATTCCTAACACATAGTCTATTAAACTTGCGGAAAAGCTGTAACCTAATCTAATACTTAATGCTTTAGTTAAGAAACCTGATAAAAATGCCCCTAAAACATGAAATACATATAAAAGTGGTGCTACAAATATAAAAGAAAATTCTATTGGCTCTGTAATACCTGTAAGTATTGATGTTACTGCTGCTGTAAGCATCATACCTGCTATAGCCTTTTTCTTCTCTTTTTTTGCTCTTAAATACATAGCTAAAGTAGCTGCTGGAAGTCCAAATAACATTATTGGGAACTCACTAGCCATAAAATATCCCGCAGTAGGATCTCCTGCAAAATATCTAGCTGCCTCTCCCTTTAATATTTCTCCTGTAGCTGGATCTGTAAATCTTCCAAACTCATATAAAAATGGTGGATAAAAAACATGATGCAATCCAACTGGAATTAAAGCTCTTTTACCTGCTGCATATATACCTGGTCCAAAAGGTGATACTGTTGCAAAACTTGCAAAACTATTTATACCTGATTGTATTGGAGGCCATATAAATGAGAAAACTACACCAATTAGAAGAGCACTTGCTGCAGTAACAATAGGCACAAGCCTCTTACCTGCAAAGAAACCTAAGTAAGGTGGAAGTTTTGTCTCATGGAATTTATCGTACATCTTTGCTGCAAGAAGACCTATTATAATTCCTCCAAAGACTCCCATATCAATGCTTTCTATTCCTCTTGCTTTGATATTTTGAATATTCCCCATTACTTTTAATACACTGGTAAGTACTCCATAACCTACTGCTGAAGCAAGTCCTGCTACTCCAACATTACTTGTAAACCCTATAGCAACTCCTATAGCAAATATAAGAGATAAATTTACAAATACTGCTAAGCCACCATTATAGATAATCTGTCCTATTACATTAATAAATCCATGGCCCTGCATGAACCATCTACCTAATGCAACTAAAATTCCTGCTGCGGGAAGAACAGATACTGGTGTCATAACTGCTTTACCTACTTTTTGTAGCGTTTTAAATGCTTTACCACTAACCATTTTTAACCCTCCTTATTTTATTTCATATGTGTTATTTATATTAGTTTGATGTTAAATCGCAAAAATTATAATAAGAAACAAAAAAGCATGAACCCAAAAATGCTAACAAAGCATTTTTTAAGGCTCATGCCTGACTCTCTCAGTAACACGCCAAATTATATTTAATTTTTTTCTAATAATCTGTGTATATGAACTGCTATATATCCTATCTCATCTTCTGGAACTTCTTTATTCAATTTCTCCCCTATGAATCTACATACTTCTTTTGAAATTTGAAATTCCTTTTCCAATTGTTTTTTTACCGAAGGCAAAAACATATTTTCCAAGTTTTTATCATTTTCAATTCTATAAATAGCATATCTTAAGTGAGAAACAAGTCTTGAATATTCTAATGATTTTCCATCTATAGCTATATTTAATTTTCTACTAATAAAATCTACTACTTCGCTAACTACCTTTGTATTTCTTAAACTATCTGCAACAGCTATGTTTACTCTAGCAGAATAAACATGAAGGGCTATAAAACCAATTTCACTTTCTGGAAGTTCAACATTTAACTTCTCCCTTACTAATTCTAAAGTCTTTTCTCCTATTAAATATTCTATAGGATATAAAGTTTTAATTTCATAAAGAAAAGGATTTACTATATCAATTCCTTCCTTTATTCTTTTTATAGCAAAGTTTATATGATCTGCTAATCCCACATGTATATGAGAATTTAATTCTTCTCCTAATTTTTCTGAGGCTAATGATATTACTTCCTCTGTCAAAGCTAAAATTTCTTCATCTACACTTTTTAATATATCTTCATAAACATTCTTTTCTTTGTCATTAATTTGTATAAACTTATGCTCAACACCTTTATCCTCAGATATTATATCCCCTTTTTTCTTTCCAAAGCCAATGCCTTTGCCAAGTAGCACAAATAATTTATCGTCTTTTTCTGTAACTACTACATTATTGCTAAGGGTTTTTACTATTTTATATCCTACATACATCCTTATCACCTAGATTATAAATTATTTATTCTTTATTTTCAATTTTTATATTTATTGATTATTTAATATTATACATATAATTCTTCATATTTTCTAGTTTTTTTAAACTTTCTGATATTTTTCAACAACAATAATATTATTTTTATTCTAATTATTAGAATTTATCTATATACTTTGCCATTAAATTCTTAAATAGATTTTAATTTTTCACTTTTATAATCCCTTAATAATTAAATTATTATTCTATGATTAATTATTAAAATAAAACTTGTGATGTAAATGATAAATATTTTTATAGTCCTTAAATATTTCCAATCACAACTTAAATGTAATACTTTTCCACATACATAATAATATATAACTATATAGATAAAATTATTTGATATGTGGAGGATTGTAATGTATCCATTAAAATTTCAAAGTATATATTTTCTTAAAATCTGGGGAGGGCGAACGTTACAACTTTTTAGAAATAACCTACCAAAGGGAAGTATTGGTGAAAGTTGGGATGTAGCTTGTCATCATAATGGAACTAGTATTATTTCTAACGGGAAATTTAAAGGTATGAAGCTAGATGACCTTATACAAATAAAAGGAAATGAGCTTCTAGGTAATACTGTTTCAAAATACTGGTTTCCTCTTTTAGTTAAATTAATTAGCACTGAAGATATGCTTTCTGTACAGGTACACCCAGATGATACATATGCTAAAAACTTTGAAGGTGAAATGGGAAAAAACGAAGCCTGGTATGTACTAGAGGCCTTTGAAGGTGCTAACATTATTGTAGGAACTAAAAATTGTACAAAGGAACAATTTTTAGTTGCTTTAAAAAATGGTGTTTTAGATAAATATTTAAACAAAATACCTGTAAAAAAGGGAGATGTATTCTTTATAAAAAGCGGACTAGTACATGCTATTGGCAAAGGAATTATAATTGCGGAAATACAACAAAATAGTGATATAACTTATAGGGTTTTTGATTATAATAGAGGAAGGGAACTTCATGTAGCTAAAGCATTAGATGTTATAGATTTAAGTTTAAAAGGGGAACCCTGTATATGTAAAGAAGAAGAATATGATGGTTATATTAAAACTCCATTATGTTCATGTGATAAGTTTACTATAGATTTGATAAAAGTTAATACAATTTTCAAAGAAAGAAGTGATAAAGATAAATTTTTTATAATTACTTGTGTAGAAGGACAAGGCAAAATAAAATATTCAAATGGTGAAGAAACATTTAGTTTAGGGGATAGTGTTCTTATTCCAGCCTACTTAGGTGAATATGCTGTTGAAGGAAATATAAAGTTTATAAAAAGTCAACCTTAGAAAATATTACACAATTTTTAGAGTACAGATGACAGAGAACACATAAGGATAATTTTTCTCCACGCTATTGCAAAAAATTTTTAGTAATTCACATAAGGAAAAATTATCCATTTATTCTTTACTATTCACCAAAAGCCTCTTACTAATACATCATATCCTTCACATAATCTTTTAACTTTTTTATATCCTTTTGACTATAATTAATAAAATTCTTTAATAAATTTATATCCTCTTCAAAACTCATTTCCAAACATTCTTCTATGGAGTTTTCTTCCACAAATTGGACTAAAAAGCAACATAATGCTAAAGTAATATATATATCCTTTAAATCTATTATAAATAAGCCCTTTAATCCTATATAATCCAAAGAACCACCAAAAAAAACTTTATCAATAAAAGAACAAATAGCACCAGATATCATCATTATAAAAGTGCAGTCTATCCAAAAACTTTTGTTATTAAAACTAATGTAAAATCTGTACATCTGAATAATTAAAACTATACTTATTAAATTTATTATATCTAACCATAAAAGTGAAATACCTAATTTAAATCTTGAATTTATCCAACAACCTTGAGAGTTAATGATACTATAAATATATAGCCAATCATGTAAAACAGGAATCTTTACTTTGTATGGAACAAAAAAACGAATTACAACTTTTATGATTTGCTCTATAACTATCAAGTAAAAACAAATATTAATCAATGTATTTAAGTTTTTAAGATATTCTTTAATATCCTGAATAATTAAAAATACAATTGCCATTATATAAAAAAATATAAATGGTAAAATACTCATAAAAAAATCTTTATAACTTCTAAAATTGCCCACACATGCTTCAAACATTATATACAAAAACCATTGAGATATAAAAATTAATTTTACTTTATCAAACTTTAACTTATTAATTATATATTTCATGATATCTTCCTTACTTTTGCTATCTATTTAATTGTTTATATTGATTATATAATAATCACAAAATATTTACCATAAAATGTTTTGTGGTAAATGTTAGGATGATTTACTTAAAATAAGTTGCCTTATTTTAAGACAAAATATATATTTTTATGATAAAATAATATTACTTACTTTAATCAACATTTGGGAGATGGGATTATGGCAAAAATAGATATGTTAAATATAAAAACAGCTATTTCTGTACTTTTATGTGTTGTATTGTTTAACTTTTTTCATAGGCCTTATCCTTTTTATGCTTGTATAGCCGCAATTAGCTGTATGAGGGATACCTCATGCAACTCTTATTCCGCAGGAAAGAGCAGGGTTATTGGCACTTGTATAGGTGCTGCTGTAGGATTAATATTCTTTATTTTTCTTAAAGATACTGCTATATATTGTGGACTTGGTATTGTAATAGTTATATACCTATGTAACCTTTTTAAAAAAACTAGCTCTATTGTAATAAGTTGCATTGTTTTTGTAGCTATAATGACAAATCTTAAGGGTA
Source organism: Clostridium lundense DSM 17049 (assembly GCF_000619945.1). Lineage (GTDB taxonomy): Bacteria > Bacillota > Clostridia > Clostridiales > Clostridiaceae > Clostridium_AO > Clostridium_AO lundense. The sequence goes on from NZ_JHVC01000017.1 coordinate 86,038, forward strand.
TGCCTTCTGATGCCTATGCACTTAATAGAATAATAGATACTACAATAGGTGTTATAATCGCTGTATCAGTAAATAAATTCTTTGAAATTAAATATATTAAAAACCTTAAAAACTATGGTAATTCACTATGGTCCTAGTGATTATTATAGTTTTTTTACCTTATGCCCCAAAGTAGTATGGACTTTTATAGTTCTATGCTACTTATTTGTTTTTTATCTATTTTTACTTTAGAAGTTTATGGAACATTCATCTCGGCACTGAAGTACTAGTATTCTGTGTCGGTACATAAACCTCACATAAATGTTTAAACTAATAGTAAACTATAAAAAATGCATTGCACTTTTTTAGTTGACAGTTGACAGATGACAATTGACAGTGTCTGTTATCTGTACTCTGAATTTAATATAAAGGAATGATAATATGAAAAAATTTGGGGCTTGGTTAGTAATTATTTTTATTTTACTTATTGCTTCTATATCATATCCAATTTCACAATATTATTATACAAAAAATTGGGAAGATAAAATATACCCAACTACATTTATTAATGACATTGATGTATCTGGGAAAAGAAAAGATGAAGCTATAAAAATATTGAACAATAATTTTAAAAAAGTAAAGGATACTAACATTTCAGTTAAAGCTGGAAATAAAACTTATACACTACAATTATCTAAAGCTAATCCTAAATACAATATAGAAGATGTGGTAAATGATGCCTTATCATATGGGAAAAATTTAGGTTTATTAAAAAAAGCTAATGAAATAAAAAATCCAAAGGAAAGAAAACTTAGCATTAATGTAAAATATGATACAAAATATATTGAAAAATTTATAAGTAATATAGAAAAAGATATTAATAAACCTCCAAGTAACGCCTCAATCAAAATCACATCTCCAAGTAACATATATGTTACAAAGGATGTAAAAGGTGTTAGATTAAATAAAAAAGATTTAATGGATAGTATTTTATCTAAAATTAATACTGCTGAGAACAACAATAATAAAGTAATAGCTAAAATTGAAACCTATAGTGGGAATATTACTGAAGAAAAGTTAAGACAAATAAATTCTATAGTTTCTTCTTTTTCTACAAACTTTGGTAATTCTCCAGAAGGTAGAGTTACTAATATTCAAATTGCTACAAACACATTAAATGGAATATTAATTATGCCTGGTGATACTTTTAGTTTTAATAAACTTATAGGAAACACAACCGCAGAGAAAGGCTATAAAGAAGCTCCTATAATTATTAACAATAAGCTAGAAGCAGGTATCGGTGGAGGATTGTGTCAAGTATCTACAACTTTATATAATGCAATTATAAGATGTAATATTAAATCAATAGAAAGGACAAATCATTCTATAGCTCCTGCTTATATAGAGCCTGGATTTGATGCTACAGTATCAAATAAAGATATTGACTACAAATTTAAGAATACACTATCTTATCCTATTTATATAGAAGGCTATACAAATGATGGTAAAATAACTTTCAATGTTTATTCTAATAGTTCTTTTAATAAAGTAAAATATAATCTTGTAAATGAAATATATGAAAAAACAGATCCTAAAAAAGTTGAAGAACCAGACCCTACTTTACCAAAAGGCACTATAAAAAAAGTTCAATCTCCTAAACCTGGTTGTAAAGTAAAAGTTTTTTTAGTACGCTATGAAAACAATAAAGAAGTATCTAGAGAACTTATTTCAACTGATCTATACAAACCATCAGATGAAATAATTAAAATAGGAACTAAAAGTTAAGCAATTACTTATTCTAATTTTCCTATACCCTCCGATATGATAATATAAATATAAAATATAAAATTATATTTTAAGGGGGATTAATACATGGATAAAAAAATAAATGTTGGTTTAATAGGGTATAGCTCTGGAGGTAGAATCTATAATGCACCTATTATTGCTAGTGTACCTGGATTAAAAATAGTTAAGATATTTGAAAGACAGAAAGAAAATGTTAATTTAGCAAATATTAATTTTCCCAAAAGCTCTATAGTATCTGATACAAAAGACATATTTGAGGATAGTTCCATAGATTTAGTAGTTATTGCTACTCCTACTCCATATCATTATGAATTAGCTTATAAAGCTTTATCTAACAATAAAAATGTAATAGTAGAGAAACCTTTTACAGTGACTAGCAAAGAAGCCGATAATTTAATTCAATTAGCTAAAGATAAAAATAGGCTTTTAACTGTACATCATAATAGGCGATTTGATAGCGATTTTAAAACAGTAGAAAAGATTATAAAAAACCATGCTTTAGGTAAATTAGTGCAATATGAAGTGCATTTTGACAGATATAAACCTGAAATTAAAAAAGATTCCTGGAAAGAACAAAATATTCCTGGTTCTGGTATGCTGTATGATTTAGGAGCTCATTTAATAGATGGAGCGCAGTGGCTTTTTGGACTTACAGAAGAAATAACTGCTGATATTAGGATAGAGAGACAAGGTGGTAAAGCACCTGATTGTTTCAATATAGTATTAGGTTATCCTAATTTAAAGGTAGTGCTAAAATCTAGTATGTTAGTAAGAGAAAACTTGCCTCATTACATATTACTTGGTGATAAAGGCTCCTTCATAAAATATGGTATGGATCCTCAAGAAGATGCCCTAAGAGAAGGTAAATTGCCCTTACATTGTCCAAATTGGGGAGAAGAAAATGAACACCTTTGGGGTAATATAAATACAGAAATTAATGGAATGCACATTATAGGAAAAGTAGAAAGTGAAAAAGGCGATTACAGAGCTTTTTATGAAAATATATATAGAACTCTTTTAGGAGAAGAATCCCTAAAGGTTACCCCTATTCAGGCTAGAAATACTATAAGAATTATGGAAATTGCTATGGAAAGTAGTATTAGGAAATGTACATTACCTTTTAGTGAGTAGTATATAAAAGAGAGTGTGAAAGTTTTTCTGTAAATAGCTTTCTATGATAATTATTTTATAGGCATGGAGGTCATGGTAAAACTCCATGCCTTAATTACAATATAATTAACAATGAATTGCATGTCAAGAACACCCTAG
>NZ_JHVC01000018.1 GCF_000619945.1 Clostridium lundense DSM 17049
ATATTTACTACGAATAGTTTTTTGTTTCTTTCCATTGCGTGCATTTTCTACATCAGTACGCTCATATGGAGAATACCCTAAATGGTTATCCATCTCAGCTGCAAGCATGCTTTCAATAGTACCTCCAAGAAGGTCTTTTAATGCGTCTTGAATGTCCTCAGCAGATTGAATGTCATACTCCCTAATTAAATCAGCAATAATATTCTTTTTTCCCTCTGTTAATCTTTCTTTTCTTTTACCCATAACAAAACAGCCTCCTATGATATTTATATTTTATCATAGAAAGCTGCTATATTTTGTAATTTACAGACTTTTTTTCACAGGCTCGTTTTTTTATGTTACTAAAAACTTCTTTTACTGAATGTACCCCTATCTATATGTAATTCAGCTTGAATATCTGCGTTATCAAAACCAACTAGCTTTATACGATTATTTCCCTTTTTAATTGGTAATTTTATAGAAGTATTTTCTTTGTTTGAAGATTTTGCTGTATTCTCAATAAGAGTAATAACTTTATTATCTGGTGATATTAAAACAATTTTAGCTTTACCTTTTTTTACCAATAGCTTATAAGGTACTTCTAAATCCAAGTCTTTATCACTTTCATAATCCCATATAATTATGTGTCCAGTTAGCTTTAGTCTTCCTTTATACACATTTTTATCTACTGTTTCTTCACACCTATTTAGTGAAAAAGAATTATAGTCCTTAGCTATTTCACTGTTATTATTGTAAAGTATATTCATAGAAGTGTCAGCGCATCCTATTAATAGGGTGCCTATAATAATTGTCATAAAAAATAATAATAGTCTTTTTTTATAATGCATTTTTATTCCCCCTAATATAAAACTATATAGAATTACTTCTATATAATACAAAATGTTGGTGCTGGTTAGCTGTGAATTTGCACTAATAATGAAGTTTTATCTTATATTTTATAGAATGAAAAGTTAATGTAAATATTGAAAACTTTCATAAGTAAGTATATCATAATTAGTATTTTTATGTAAAATGGGTTAACGAATTACAATGAAGCGTATGTAGATTTAGACAAGTCAAATCTATGTATGCTTTTTTATCTTTAAGGAAATTATAAAATTTTAAATAGTTTTAAAAATTTCTGTATAAAAACTTCAATAAGCGACAATAATTAAGTTAGGAGGGATAGTATGGAATTAAAAAATAAAAAAAGAATATATATTGTTTTAGTTATTATGGTTTGTGCTATTATATTTAGCTTAAGTTATTATATAGCTATAGATAAAATAAAGAGCAACAATAAAGAAAATAGAGATGACAAAATACAAGTAAATAATGTAAATGATGAAATGGAAAAAATAGCTGTGCAGGGTAACGCAGACGAAAAAATATATCCTGAGACTTCTATTGTGTTTCAGATTAGATATAAAAAGAGTGGAGATAAAATTACAGAAAAAGCAGAAAAGGGCAAAAATATAAAGGAAAAAACAAGAAATACACTTGAGGAAAGATATAAAAAAGAAGATTATAAATTAGAAGAAGCATCGTCAGCAAAAATTGTATTAGTAAAAGAAGTAGACAAATATTCACCTAATAAATATGTTTTGGGTATAAAGGGAGATTACATAGCCATTTTCAGAACAGATAGTACAGGAGAAATGTATATTGAAGATGAGGCAAAGGATGTAACAACTAAAAAGATTGATAATCTGAAGGAACAAGATATAAATCTTTTAACTAATGGTAATAGATATTTTCAATGTAATACACGAGAGGAAGCTTTATCACGCCTTGAGGATTATGATTAATAATCCTTAAGGTTTTTTTTATTGAATAAAGTTTCTTATAATGGTAAAGTAATAGGTGATAATTTATTATAACAAGGGGCTGAAATTTATATGTATGAGTACATAAAAGGCGTCTTTAGAGGAATAAATAAAGACTATATAGTGGTAGAAAATAATGGTATAGGCTATAAAATATATACTTCTGGAAATACTTTAGCTAGTATGCCAAAGATAGATGAAGAAGTAAAACTATATTTACAGCAAATAGTTAGAGAAGATTTTATGGGGTTATATGGTTTTTATACTAAAGAAGAAAGAGATATGTTTAATCTTTTATTAACTATAAATGGAGTAGGTGCTAAAGCGTCTTTATCATTGCTTTCTATAAGTAGTATTTTAAATTTAAAGTATGCTATTCTTACTTCAGATGAAAAAACTTTAACCAGAGCTCCAGGTATAGGTAAAAAAACTGCTCAAAGGATTATACTGGAACTTGGGGACAAACTGAAAAAGGATGATTTATCAGGAGAAGTAAAAGCACAATTAGAAGAAAATAGTGAAATTATAGATAGATCTTCAGAAGCATTAGGTGCATTGATTTCTTTAGGTTACTCAGAGAAAGAAGCTAACAATGCATTAAAAGCAGTAGATAAAAATAGTTCACTAGAAGGAATAATAAAAGATTGTTTGAAATTTTTAATGAATTGAAAGGAGTAATATAATGGATGATAGATTTGTTACCCCTTCAAATATAGAAGAAGATAACGATATGGAATATAGCTTAAGACCACAAAGGCTTAAGGAATATATAGGACAAAAAAAGGTAAAAGAAAAGTTAGATATTTTTATAAAAGCTGCTAAAATGAGAGATGAAGCACTAGATCATGTTCTGCTTTATGGTCCTCCGGGTCTTGGAAAGACAACATTAGCTAATATAATTGCAAGAGAAATGGGTGGTAATTTAAAAATTACTTCAGGGCCTGCTATAGAAAGAGCAGGAGATTTAGCTGCAATTTTAACAAGTCTTAGTGATTATGATGTGCTATTTATAGATGAAATTCATAGATTAAATAGGACCGTAGAAGAAATACTTTATCCTGCTATGGAGGATTATGCTTTGGACATAGTAATAGGAAAGGGAGCTTCTGCAAAATCTATTAGATTAGATTTGCCCAAATTTACTCTTCTAGGAGCTACTACAAGGGTAGGATTGTTGACATCTCCATTAAGAGATAGATTTGGAGTGCTATGTCCTATGGAATTTTATGAAGAAGACGAATTAAAAGAAATAATTGTAAGATCTGCAGGAATATTAAACATAGATATAGAAGAAGAGGCAGCGTATGAATTAGCTATGAGGTCTAGGGGTACACCAAGAATAGCTAATAGAATCTTAAAAAGAGTTAGAGATTTTTCTCTTGTAAAAGGAAATGGAGTTATAGACTTAAAAACTGCTAAAGATGCCATGGAACTTTTAGAAATAGATAGAGAAGGGTTTGACAATATAGATAATAAGATTTTAACTGCAATTATAGATAATTTTGAAGGAGGGCCTGTAGGAATAGAAACCCTTTCTTATTTTATTGGTGAAGAATTAGACACGATTCAGGATGTATATGAACCATATCTCCTACAAAAAGGTTTTATAATAAGAACTCCAAGAGGAAGAATGGCTACAGATAAAGCATATGCACACTTTAAAAGAATTAAGAGAGATAGGCTCGATATAGAGCAGTGTTCAATGGAAATTGATAACTGATTAATTCAGTTATTTTTTTAATCATACAAAGGAGTTGGAACTATGCAAGCAAAAGATTTTGATTACTATTTACCAGAAGAATTAATAGCACAATGTCCATTAGAAAAAAGAGATGAAGCAAGACTTATGGTCTTAGATAGGGAAAGTGGTGAAATTAAACATAAAATATTTAAAGATATAATAGATTATTTAAATCCAGGGGATTGTCTTGTACTTAATGATACTAGAGTATTGCCAGCTAGATTAATAGGAGAAAAAGAAGATACTCATGGAAAAATTGAATTTTTGCTTTTAAAAAGAATAGATAAAGACACATGGGAAACGTTGGTTAAGCCAGGGAAAAGGGCTAAAATAGGAACTAAATTTTCCTTTGGAGAAGGAGAGTTAAAAGCAGAAGTAATAGATATTGGAGAAGAAGGAAGTAGAATAGTTAAGTTTGAGTATGAGGGCATTTTTGAAGAGGTTTTAGATAGACTAGGACAAATGCCACTTCCTCCATATATAAAGGAAAAACTAGAGGATAAGGAACAGTATCAAACTGTATATTCTAAAGAGCAAGGATCAGCAGCGGCACCTACAGCAGGACTTCATTTTACAGAAGAACTTTTACAAAGAATAAAAGATAAAGGAATAAATTTAGCCTTTTTAACATTACACGTAGGACTTGGAACTTTTAGACCAGTAAAAGTAGAAGAAATAGAAGAACACCATATGCATTCAGAGTATTATAGAATGACAAAAGAAACCGCAGAACTTATAAATAATACAAAGAAAGCAGGAAAAAGAGTTATAGCAGTAGGAACAACTTCATGTAGAACTCTTGAAACTATAGGTAATGAAGCTGGAGAAGTGAGGGAACAATCAGGATGGACAGATATATTTATTTATCCAGGATACAAATTTAGAATTGTAGATGCTTTAATTACTAATTTCCATCTTCCACAGTCAACTTTAGTTATGTTAGTAAGTGCATTAAGTGGAAGAGATAAAATAATAAATGCGTATAATATAGCGGTAAAAGATAAATATAGATTCTTCAGCTTTGGTGACGCTATGTTTATTAAGTAGAAAGGAGCGTACATATGTATAAACTAATTAAAAAATGTGGAAAGGTAAGAAGGGGAGAATTTACTACACCTCATGGAACAATACAAACCCCTGTATTTATGAATGTAGGAACTTTAGGAGCTATTAAAGGGGCTGTTTCTTCTATAGATCTAAAAGAAATAGGCTGCCAAGTAGAACTTTCAAATACATACCATCTTCATTTAAGACCTGGAGATAAGGTGATAAAACAAATGGGTGGTCTTCATAAATTTATGAATTGGGATAGACCTATTTTAACAGACTCAGGTGGATTTCAGGTATTTTCTCTTGCAGGTATAAGGAAAATAAAGGAAGAGGGAGTGTACTTTAATTCTCATATAGATGGAAGAAAAATATTTATGGGACCAGAGGAAAGTATGCAAATACAAAGCAATATAGCATCTACTATTGCGATGGCTTTTGATGAATGTATTCCTAATCCTTCTACTAGGGAGTATGTAGAAAACTCTGTAGCTAGAACTACAAGATGGCTTGAAAGATGTAAAATTGAAATGGATAGATTAAATTCTTTACCAGATACAATAAATAAAAAGCAGATGCTTTTTGGAATAAACCAAGGTGGGACCTATGATGATATAAGAATAGAACATGCTAAGACTATAGCTAAAATGGATTTAGATGGATATGCTATAGGAGGTCTTGCTGTAGGAGAAACTCATGAAGAAATGTATAGAATAATAGATGCAGTAGTTCCTCACCTACCAGAAGATAAGCCAATATATTTAATGGGAGTAGGACTTCCAAGTAATATATTAGAAGCTGTGGATAGAGGAGTAGACTTCTTTGATTGCGTTCTTCCAGCAAGAAATGGAAGACATGGTCATGTTTTCACTAAGGAAGGTAAGATTAATCTAATGAATGTTAAATTTGAGTTAGATGGAAGACCTATAGATGAAGGATGCCAATGTCCAGCATGTAAGCATTATTCTAGAGCATATATTAGACATTTATTTAAAGCAAAAGAAATGTTAGCTATGAGACTTTGTGTTTTACATAATTTGTATTTCTATAATAATCTTATGCAAGAAATTAGAGATGCTATAGATGGAGATTACTTCCCAGAATTTAAAGAAAGAAAGTTAAAGGAATGGGGAGGAAAAGCTTAATTTAGTGATATCTAAATTTTAAAGTTAATAAATTTTTTACATTAAGTTGGAAAATTTTACTTTACACTTTGATAAAGTGCTTATAAACTTATACTATGAGGGGAGGTGATTGTATGACAATATTTGGAGAAACTTTAACTATAGCTGCAGCTAATCCACAAGGTGGGGCTTTAAGTTTATTTTTACCTTTTGTTTTAATGTTATTATTCTTCTATATAATTGTATATATACCAGAGAATAAAAGAAAGAAAAAATATAAGGGTATGTTAGAGTCTCTAAAAGTAAATGACGAGATTATAACAAAGGGCGGAATACTTGGAAAGGTTATAAATATACATGATACATTTATAATTTTAGAAACAGGACCAAGTAGAGCAAGGATAAAGTTAGATAAAAATGGAGTTCTTTCTATTCTAAATCCTTCAACTGTAGAGGAGAATGAGGAAAAGAAAGAAACCAAAAAAGAAAATAAGCATAAAGAAGAAGCAGAAGTAAAAGAAGAAGTTGGAGAAAACAATGAAAAAAATGGCGGAGTAGAATTTAAAGAAAATTAAATACTTGAAGTTAATTTATAAATTTTTTTCTTCAATCATAAAACACCTCTTTTTTACATAAATAGTAATATATAGGAGGTGTTTTATATATGGAAAAAACCAATTTTTTACCTATAGGATACGGTGTGCTAAGAAGTACCATTATAACGGTAATATTTATGATTGTATATGCAATTATAATGAGCTTTGTAGACATCGGAGAAAAAACTAATGCTATATTTTATTTAGCTACTACAGTATTAAGTATAATGTATGGAAGTATATATGCAGTACGTAAAATTAATAAAAATGGATGGCTTACAGGATTAATCGTTGCTATGATGTATATGCTAATAATCTATGTAGTATCATTAATAGCAGGGAATTCCCCTGATTTGCAATACAGGGGAATAGTAAGGGTTTTATTAGCATTAGCAGTAGGAGCATTATCTGGAATGCTAGGTATAAATATTTAATATTTACTTTATTTTATTATTGTTTTGTGTTATAATCAAACCGAAATAGCCTAGAGGAATGGAGGAGTTTAAATGAAACATATAAAAACTATTAACAAATCAAATATAAAAGACAGCTTAAAGAAACCAGGCTGTAAGGAATGTGCAAACTCATGCCAGTCAGCATGTAAAACTTCTTGTACAGTTGCAAATTTAGCTTGCGAAAATTAGTATAAAAAGCAGTAACTTTAAGTTACTGCTTTAAATTTAGTTGTAAATTAGTTGGGAGGAAAAGAAAGTGGCGGATATTCATAAGTTTATCCAAGATGGAGATTACTACATTATAGATGTAAATTCAGGAGCAGTACATATAGTAGATAAATTAGTATATAGTATAGTTGAAGAAAATGGATTAAAGGATATAAAAGAAGTTATTAAAGAATTCCATAACAAGTATGAGGAAAAGGATATAGTTGAAGCTTATGAAGAATTAAAAGAGCTTATAGAAGAAGGAGTACTATATTCAAAGGATTTATATGAAGATATAGGATTAAAAGCAGGACAAGGTGCTTCCTTTATTAAAGCTCTATGCCTAAATATAGCCCATGATTGTAATCTTCGTTGTAAATATTGTTTTGCAGATGAAGGTGAATATAAAGGTAAAAGAGAAATTATGTCTGCACAAGTTGGAAAGAAGGCTATTGATTTTGTAATAAAGGCTTCCGGTCCAAGAAAGCATATAGAAGTGGATCTTTTCGGAGGAGAGCCTTTAATGGCTTTTGATACAGTAAAAGAAATAGTTGAATATGCAAAAGAGCAAGAAAAAGTACATAATAAAACTATTAGATTTACTATGACAACAAATGCCACTTTACTAAATGATGAAATAATGGATTATTTAGATAAAAACATGGGAAATATAGTATTAAGCATAGATGGAAGAAAAAAGGTTAATGATGACGTTAGAATAAGAGTTGATGGTAGCGGATCCTATGACGCTATATTACCAAAAATAAAAGAAATGGTTAGTATTAGGGATAAAGATAAGCAATACTATGCTAGAGGAACCTTTACAAGAAACAATTTAGATTTCTTTGAAGATGTTATGCATTTAGCAAATGAAGGCTTTGATGAAATATCAATTGAACCAGTAGTATTACCAGATGAACATCCATTATCTTTAAGAGAAGAAGATTTACCAAAAATATTTCAACAATATGATAAGCTTTATAAAGAAATGGTGAAACGACATGAAGAAGGAAATGAATTTAAGTTCTATCATTTTAATATAGATCTTCAAGGAGGACCTTGTGTTTATAAGAGAATATCTGGTTGTGGAGCTGGACATGAATATGTAGCAATAACTCCATCAGGAGATATATATCCTTGTCATCAATTTGTAGGAAATGAAGACTTCAAAATGGGTAATGTATTTGAGGACGGCTTAAAAGAAGAAATTCAAAAAGACTTTAAAGAAGCAAATATTTATTTTAAACCAACATGTAAAGAATGTTGGGCTAGATTCTATTGCAGCGGAGGATGTCAGGCTAACAATTATAATTTTAATAAGGATATGCATGTGCCTTATAAATTAGGTTGTGAAATGCAGAAAAAGAGAATAGAATGTGCCATAGCTTTAAAGTCAAAATTTATGTCGGAATAAATTAACAATATACATATAAGTATGTATGTTACTTACTTATATTGACTATTTTTTACAAAAGTTATATAATCGTTGTATGTTGTTAAAATTCCTTAGAACTTATTCTAAGGAATGTACGCATTTAGAATTTAGAACTACAAAAGAAGGGGGATAAAGATGAGAAAAAAGAATACTGGCAAAAGTACAGTGTTATTTATATTATCAGTGTTAGTTATAGGGTTTTTAGCTTATGCTGGTACTTATGGAATAAATAATGTATTTGGCACAGGATATAAAGTTAAATCATTTAGCGAGACAATAAAGAAAGGACTTGACCTTCAAGGAGGTGTATCTCTAGTTGAAGAGATACAAGCGGATAAAGTAGATGCAGCTACTGTAGAAAGAACTATAGAGTTATTATCTAGTAGAGTTAATAAGTTAGGTGTTAGTGAAACGGTAGTACAAAGAGAAGGTCAAAAAAGAATTAGACTTGAAATACCAGGTGTATATAATGCCAAAGAGGTTATAGATACTGTGGGAAAGACTGGAGAACTTAAGTTTGTTGGACCAGATCAAAAGGTAATTCTTACAGGAAAAGATGTAAAAAATGCTGTAGCACAAATAAATCCTGAAAACAATCAACCTATAATAAGTTTTGAACTTAATGATGAAGGAACAAAGAAATTTGCTGAAGCTACTAAGAAGTTTATTGGTCAGACTATAGCAATATATATGGATGAAAAAGTATTAACTAGCCCTACAGTAAACAGTGTTATTCCAAATGGTAAAGGTATGATAGAAGGAAGCAAGACATTAGAAGAAGCAAAAAGACAGGCTGGTATCATAAAGTCAGGAGCACTTCCTGTAGTTGTAAAGCCTGTTGAAGTAAAAACCGTAGGAGCTACTTTAGGAGCTAATGCTCTACCTCTTAGTGTAAAGGCAGGAGTGGTAGGAGTAGGTTTAGTATTTCTATTTATGTTACTTTATTATAGAGTACCTGGGCTTATTGCAGATATTGCACTAGTACTTTATATAGTAATGGTATTGTTAACATTTGTTTCTATGAAGGCTACATTGACGTTATCAGGAATAGCTGGTTTCTTGCTTACAATAGGTATGGCAGTTGATGCTAATGTACTTATATTTGAAAGAACAAGAGAGGAATTAAGAGCTGGCAAATCTGTTAGATCTGCGGTAGATGCAGGCTTCCATAGAGCATTATCTTCAATCCTTGATTCCAATATAACCACTATTATTGCAGCTTTAGTATTATATAATTTAGGAACAGGACCAGTTAAAGGTTTTGCCCTCACTTTAATGGTAGGTATAGTATTAAGTATGTTTACAGCAATATTTGTTACAAGATTTTTATTAAACTTAGCCGTAGACATGGGGATGTTAAATAGTTTAGCAGCCTTTGGTGTTAAGAGGAGGGTAGAATAATATGAAGACATTAAAGATTATAGAAAAAACAAAACTATGGTTCTCTATTTCTCTTATTATAATACTTGTAGGATTCTTTTGTATGTTTAAAAATGGATTAAATTATGGCATTGATTTTAAAGGTGGTACCTTAGTTCAGATAAATATGAAAAAAGATTTTAATAAGCAGGATGTAGAAGCAATAATTAATAAATACACTAAAGATTATACTACTAATACTGCAACCAATACTGCCAATGAAGTACAATTAGAGATAAGAAGTAATTCATTAACTGATGAACAAGTAGAATCTATGTCTAAAGAAATGAAAAATAAGTATAAATTACAAGATAAAGATTTTTCTCAACAGAGAATTGGACCATCTGTAGGAAAAGAATTAAGACAAAAGGCAATTTTAGCATTAGTTATTGCTAACCTTGCTATGCTTATATATGTTGGTTTTAGATTTGAATTTAAGTTTGCATTAGCTGCTATATTAGGTTTAGTACATGATATTATAATAACTGTATCAGTTTATGCTATACTTCAAATTCCTGTAAATTCAAGTTTTATAGCTGCTATACTTACTATAGTTGGTTATTCTATAAATGATACTATAGTTGTTTTCGATAGAATAAGAGAAAATTCTAAGAAAATGAGAAAAGCTAATGATGTAGAATTAGCAAATATAAGTATAACTGAGACTATGACTAGATCTATAAATACAGTACTTACAACTTTATTTACTATTGTATCTGTATATGTATTTGTTCCATCTGTAAGAGACTTTGCTACTCCATTAATAGTTGGAATTGTATCTGGAGCATATTCTTCAATATTTATTTCAAGTCCACTATGGGTTATGCTTAAAAATAAGAGTGCAAAACAGGTTTTAACCACAAAATAAAAAATAAGTATAGTTTTACGTAAAATTGTAGATATTTATAAAAAACCAGAGCATATAGGTGCTTTGGTTTTTTAATTTATTAAAAAAATATTTAAAGTATTTGTCAAAATTCGCATTTTACATTATAATATATATGCTTTTTTATTTTTTTGGAGGATTAAGTTATGGAAGAAAAAGGTAGAACTGTGCAATTGTCAAAGCTGTCTACTTATCATAATCCTTTTCTGCTTTATGGAATGGATTGTGGATTAAAAAGAATAGTTAAGGCTGTAAATGAAAGAGAAAAAATAATTATATATGGCTGCTATGATTTAGATGGAATAACGGCAGTTTCTCTGCTTTTTTTGGTGTTAAAGTATTTAAATGCGGATGTAGAATACTTTGTATCTGATGGAGATAATGGCAAGTTTAATATAAATGCAGATATTATAAGAAATCATGTGAAATTTCTTGGAACAGATTTAATGATAACTGTTGGCTGTGGCATGAATTCTTATGAGCAGGTGGAACTGTGTAAGCAATTAGGTATAGATGTAATTATTACTGATTATCATACCTTTAATGGTATAATACCTAAGACTGTAGTTATTAACCCCAATCAAAGTGGATGTACATACCCTTTTAAGGAACTATCTAGTGTAGGAGTAGCCTACAAGCTTGTTCAAGCTATATCTTCTTATTATCAAATGAAATGTATAAGTAAGTATTTAGATTTAGTTATGTTAGGTACTATTTCTAATCATTTACCTTATATAGGTGAAAATAAGCTTATGATAGATGAGGGGATATATCATATGAATTACACTAATAATTATGGTTTAAAAGCTTTGAATAAGGTCAATAATATTAAATATATAAATTTGGAAAATGCTAATAAACTAGTTAGTAGTATTATGCCTTGTTGGAATAGTTCAAGGGGATTGGATAATGCAAGAATAACTGTGGAACTTTTTACTACTGCTAATAGTGATAGAGCAGAGCAAATTGCTAAGTATCTCAAAAACGAAATTAAAATAACTGGAATCCATAGAAAATAAATAAATATAATGTATAATATATTATGTAATTATGTTAAATATATTATTGTTTTTAATATATAGTGATATGGTGGTTAAAAACAGTAAAATAAATATATTTTTAAAGTTTTAGGGGGAACTAATAATGAATTTAAAGGAAAAAATAAGGATAGTAGAAGGATTTCCAAAGGAAGGTATAAGCTTTAAAGATGTAACCACTTTGCTAAATGATAAGGAAGCATTTAAGTTTACAATAGATAAAATAGTAGAACATCTTAAGGATAAAAATGTGGATATAATTGTTGGGCCAGAAGCAAGAGGATTTTTATTTGGTACACCTGTAGCCTATGCGTTAGGGGCGTCATTTGTACCAGTTAGAAAAAAAGGAAAATTACCTTCTGAAACTATTGGTGTAAGTTACGATTTAGAATATGGGTCTGATATATTAGAAATTCATAAAGATGCCATTAAACCAGGTCAAAGAGTTGCAATTGTCGATGATTTACTTGCTACTGGGGGTACTATACAATCTGTTGCAAAATTAGTTGAAAATGTGGGCGGAGAAGTTGTATCTATGGATTTTGTAATAGAATTAACAGATTTAAAAGGCAGAGCAAAGTTAGAAAAATATGATTTGCTATCCCTTGTACAATATGATATATAGTTAAAATATAAATTGCAAGTTTCTACAAAATATTATATAATGTTAGTAAAAAAATAATGGCTGGTTTAATTAACCAGCCATTGATTTTAGGAGAGTAAAGTATGCTTGAAAAGTTAATGGATAAAATTGATAAAAATTGCATTAATGTTGATAAAGAACTAGTAAAAAAAGCATATAATATTGCCTTTCAGGCACATAATGATCAAAAAAGGGAATCAGGAGAACCCTATATTATACATCCTGTTGAAGTGGCTTGTATTTTAGCAGAAATGGGTATGGATACAAGTACTATAGTAGCAGGTTTGTTGCATGATGTAGTAGAGGATACTCAATATAGTCGTGAAGATATAGAAAAGGAATTTAGTAGCGAAGTTGCAGATTTAGTTGAAGGGGTAACTAAGCTTGGAAAAATTCAATATAAGACTAAAGAAGAACAACAGGCGGATAATGTAAGAAAAATGCTACTTGCTATGGCTAAGGATGTAAGGGTTATACTTATAAAACTTGCAGATAGATTACATAATATGAGAACGTTAAAATATATGCCTGTAGAAAAGCAAAAAGAAAAGGCCAAAGAAACTTTTGATATATATGCTCCTTTAGCACATAGATTAGGTATTTCAAAAATAAAATGGGAATTAGAGGATTTGGCTTTTAGATATATAAATCAAAATGAGTACTATGATTTAGTAAAGATGATTGCAGAAAAAAGAGCTGAAAGAGAAGACTACATAAAAATGATAGTAAATCAGCTAAAGGATAATCTTGAAAAATCCGGTATAAAATCTGATATTGAAGGCAGACCAAAGCATTTTTATAGTATATACAGAAAAATGGTGAATAAGAATAAAACTTTAGAGCAGATATTTGATTTAACTGCGGTAAGAATACTTGTAGATACTGTAAAGGATTGTTATGCTGCACTAGGTATAGTTCATACTATGTATAAACCTATTCCAGGAAGATTTAAGGATTATATTGCTATGCCTAAGCCAAATATGTATCAGTCATTACATTCAACGGTAATAGGGCCTCAAGGGAAGCCTTTTGAAATACAAATAAGAACCTTTGAAATGCATAAAACAGCTGAGTACGGTATTGCAGCTCACTGGAAATATAAAGAAGGTAAAACTGACGAAAACAACATAGATTTAAAAATGACTTGGCTAAGAGAAATTCTAGAATGGCAAAGAGAAACTTCTGACGCAACAGAATTTATGGAAGGTTTTAAAATAGATTTGTTTTCTGATGAAGTTTTTGTATTTACTCCAAAAGGTGTAGTTATTAATTTGCCTAGCGATGCAACTCCAATAGATTTTGCTTATAAAATACATACAGATATAGGAAATAAGTGTATTGGTGCTAAGGTAAACAATAAAATGGTACCTTTAGATTATCATTTAAAAACTGGTGAAATTGTAGAAATAATAACTTCACCTACTGCTAAAGGTCCAAATATTGATTGGCTTAATGTAGTAAAGAGTAACCAGGCTAAAAGTAAAATTAAATCCTGGTTTAAAAAAGCTAAGAGAGAAGAAAATACTAGTAAAGGTAAGGAGCTTTTAGAAAAAGAAGCTAAAAAGCAAGGATATAATTTTGGTGAGATTGCTAAAGGTGAAATACTTATTTGTGTATTAAAAAAGTATAATTTTAATTCTGTAGAAGACCTGTATGCTTCAGTAGGTATTGGGGACTTAATGTCCTCTAATATTGTTACTAAAATAAGAGAACAATACGAGAAGGGAAACAAGGCACCACTATCTACTCAGGATATAATAAATAATATAAATAATAAAAATAGTAAACAAAATGAAAAAAAGAAGAGCAAAGGTCCTGGAGTTATAGTTAAGGGACTGAGTAATGTTTTAGTTAGATTTTCTAAGTGCTGTAATCCTGTTCCAGGCGATGAGATAATAGGATATATTACTAAAGGAAGAGGAGTATCTATTCATAGAAAGGATTGTAAGAATGTAGCTTTACTTATGGAAGATACAGAAAATAAAATAGTTGAAGTAAGTTGGGGAACAGTAAGTACAGGGGCGTATATTACGGAAATACAAGTGAAGTCAGAAGATAGAGATGGGTTACTTGCTGAAATTATGGATATTATTACTCAGACAAAAACTAATTTATATTCTATAAATGCAAAGAATATGCAAGGAAAAGGCGCTATAATAAATATAAAAGTAAGAATCCCCAATATAGAACATCTTAAAGATTTAATGAAAAAAATAAGAAAATTAAATGGGGTTAATGAGGTATATAGAGCCAAAAATTAGTTTAAGTCAATAATCGTTAGTGGATTTTCAAAAAGTTAATGAACTATATAGAACTAGAAATTAGGGGGAATTGAATTGAGAGCAGTAGTACAAAGGGTTAAATCATCTAAAGTACAAGTAGACGGAAAAGTAATAGGTAGCATAGAAGCAGGATTAAATGTACTTTTAGGTATATGTAAAGATGATACAAAGGATGACATAGCTTATTTAAAGGATAAGATTATAAATTTAAGAATTTTTGAAGATGAAGATGGAAAAATGAATAAATCTCTTTTAGATGTAAAGGGAGAATTATTAGTGGTTTCCCAATTCACATTATATGGTGATGTAAGAAAGGGAAAGAGACCTAGTTTCATAGAAGCATTAGGTGGGGATGAGGCTAATGTGTTATATGAGGAATTTGTAAAGCAGTGTAAAGATATATTAGGTAATGTAGAAACAGGCGAATTTGGGGCGGATATGGAAGTAACTATAATAAATGATGGACCTGTTACTATATTATTAGATAGTAAGAAAACTTTTTAAAAATTAATGGGAGTGGATTATTAAATGAATATTCAAAGAATTCCTGTAGGGGTATATGCAGCTAATTGCTATATAGTTATAGATGAGGAGACCAAAGATGCAATAGTGGTAGACCCAGGTTCTGAATATGCTGTTATAAAAGATGAAATTAAAAAATTAGGAGCCAATATAAAATATATATTTGTTACTCATGGCCATATTGATCATACTGGAGCAGTAGCTGAACTTAGAGAATTTTTAAATGTACCAGTATGTTTAAATGAAAAAGATGAAAAGTTAATTATGAATGGTGGATATATGTTTGGAACTCCTGAAAACTGTGGTAAGGCAGATATTCAGATAGAAGAAGGAGATATGTTTACTATTGGAAATATGAAATTAAAATGTATAGAGACTCCTGGACACACTTTAGGAGGTATGTGCTTTATTATAGATAATGTAGTGTTTACTGGAGATACATTATTTTCAGGTTCTATAGGAAGAACTGACTTTGAAGGAGGAAGTTTTGAATCTATAATAGATAGCATAAAAAGAAAATTACTAGTTTTACCACAAGATACCATAGTTCTTCCGGGACATGGAGATCATACTACTATAAAGAATGAAAAAGTATATAATCCTTTTCTTTCATTCTAAAAGAAAAGAACTAAAATAAGGGAGATAAAATGATAATAAATATAGATTTAAGTAACTTAAAATATAGATATGATGTATATCAAATGTTTAATCTTTTTTATCCCTTTAATGAGTTAGTATTTCAAAAGGATAATTGGAATTATAAAGTAGAAGTAAAAGATGATAAGTTTATTATAAGAGATAAAGAGGAGAGTAAAGAGTTTTTTATTGAAGAGGCTAGTAAAATAAAGGAAGAATTAAAAAAAGCTGTTTATATATTTTTAAGAGATAAAACAGGTAAAAATTTTCCCTGGGGGACATTAGTAGGTATAAGACCAAGTAAAATAGCTCTTTCTTTATTAAATGAAGGTAAAAGCGAAGATGAAATAGTGGATTATTTTTATAATCACCATTTAACTAATGAGGAAAAAGCAAGGCTTTGTATAAGAGTTGGGAAAATAGAAAAAAGAATGGTGAATAAAGAGCAAAATACAATTAGTTTATATATAGGAATGCCATTTTGTCCTACTAGATGTTTGTATTGCTCTTTTGCATCTAATCCTATTGCATCCTGTAAAAAAATAGTAGAACCTTATATTCATTCTTTAACACATGAGATAGAGAAAATAAGTAAGTTTATAAGGGAAAAGGATTTAAATGTGGAAACCATCTATTTTGGAGGTGGTACCCCTACTGCAGTGAATGATGAACAATTTGAATATATTATGAAAAATATATATAATAAATTTATATGTGGAAATAATATAAAAGAGTTTACTGTAGAATGTGGAAGACCAGACAGTTTAACCCAAAATAAATTTACTACTATGAAAAAATATAGGGTAGATAGAATCAGCATAAATCCCCAAACTATGAATGAAGATACTTTAAAATTAATAGGAAGAAATCATACTGTTTCTGATGTAATAGAGAAGTTTAAAATGGCAAGAGAATTAGGCTTTAATAATATAAATATGGATATAATAGTGGGGTTACCTAAGGAAAGATTAACTCAGATAAAAAACACATGTAAAGAAATATTAAGTTTAAAGCCAGATAGTTTAACAGTACATGGTTTATCTGTAAAAAGAGGATCAAAACTTCATGAAAACATGAAAGAACATTTGCAAAACATAGATCAAAATGAATTAAATCTTATGTATAAAGAAACTTCAAAGTTAGCAGAGGATCTAGGGATGACCCCTTATTATATGTATAGACAAAAGAACATGATAGGTAATATGGAGAATGTAGGGTATTCATTACCGAAAATGGAATGCATATATAATATACAGATGATAGAGGAAAGGCAAACTATTATTGCTATGGGTGCTGATTCTGTAACTAAAGTTGTATTTTTAGATGAGAATAGACTTGAAAGAGTTCCAAATGTAAAGGATGTAATAGAATACAATAAGAGAGCAGATGAAATGGTTGAAAGAAAAACTATAGAGTTAAATAAGCTCTATTAATTAATAGAAAGTTAGAGCGACTTAAGGGTTGCTGTTAATATAAAAATTAAATAATTATCAACTTATATATACAGGTTGATAAAAGGAGGAAAAGAAATGGGAGAAGCATTAAAGGGATTAAAAAGAACCATAATGTGTGGCGAACTTAGAGAATCCCATATAGACAGCACATTCACTGTAATGGGCTGGGTTCAAAGAAAGAGAAACCTAGGAGGACTTATTTTTATAGATTTAAGAGATAGAACAGGAATCCTTCAGGTAGTATTTGGTGAAGCAATAAATAAAGAAGCTTTTGAAAAAGCTGATACTGCTAAATCAGAGTATTGTATAGCAGTTACAGGAAAGATAGTAAAAAGAGAATCACCAAATGATAGCCTACCAACAGGAATGGTTGAATTAAAAGGTGAAAGTATTAAAATATTATCTGAATCTGAAACGCCACCTATATATATAAAAGAAGATTTAGATGCTTCAGAGAATATAAGATTGAAATATAGATATTTGGATTTAAGAAGACCCGATATGCAAAAAATATATATGATTAGACATAAGGCTGCTAAAGCTGTAAGAGACTTTATGGATTCACAGGGATTCTTAGAAGTTGAAACTCCAATACTTACTAAGAGTACTCCAGAAGGAGCAAGAGACTATCTTGTACCAAGTAGAAATTACCCTGGAATGTTTTATGCATTACCACAATCTCCACAATTATTTAAGCAGTTACTTATGGTGTCAGGTTTCGATAAGTATTTCCAGATAGCTAAGTGTTTCAGAGATGAAGATTTAAGAGCAAATAGACAACCTGAATTTACTCAGATAGATTTAGAAATGTCTTTTGTTGAAGCTGAGGATGTAATGAGCTTAAATGAAAAATTAGTTCAATATATATTTAAAACTATATTAGACGTAGATGTTAAGCTTCCTATGGAAAGAATGCCTTACAGAATAGCTATGGAAAAGTACGGTAGTGATAAACCAGATTTAAGATTTGGAATGGAAATAGAAAACATTAGTGAAGTAGTAGCAAATTCTGAATTTAAGGTATTTAGAGATGCATTAGATAATGGTGGTTCTGTACGTGCTATAAAGGCTGAAAATTGTGCAGACATGGGAAGAAAACAGATAGATAAATTAACTGACTTTGTAAAGACTTTCAAAGCTAAGGGATTAGCATGGATAGCTTACAAAGAAGGAGAAATAAAATCACCAATAGCAAAATTCTTATCAGAAGATGAAATGAAAGCTATACTAGACAAAATGAATGCTAAGGTAGGAGATTTAATCCTTATAGTTTCAGATGCTAAGGATAAAGTTGTATTCCAAAGTCTTGGCCAGTTAAGATTACACTTAGCTAAAGAATTAGAATTATTAAAAGATAATAAAGAGTTTAGATTTGTATGGGTTACTGAGTTCCCATTACTTTCATACAATGATGAAGAAAATAGATGGGAAGCAGAACATCATCCATTTACAATGCCTATGGATGAAGATCTTCAATATCTAGATTCAGATCCAGGAAGAGTAAGAGCTAAAGCTTATGATATGGTACTAAATGGAGAAGAGTTAGGTGGAGGAAGTATAAGAATACATGTATCTAGTATTCAGGAAAAGATGTTTGAAGTATTAGGATTTACTAAGGAAAAAGCTTGGGAAAGATTTGGATTCTTGCTTGAAGCATTCAAATATGGTCCACCACCACATGGAGGATTAGCATTTGGATTTGACAGAATGATAATGTTCTTAGCAGGAACAGAAAATATTAAAGATGTTGTTGCTTTTCCTAAAAATCAAAATGCATTTTGCCCAATGACAGAAGCTCCTAATATAGTAGATGAAGTTCAATTAAATGAACTAGGAATATGTACAAAAAATTCAGAAAAATAATCAAATTATATATGCTAAATGATTTAAATTGTAGTATAATATAATTGAAATAAAGAAGTATAATTCCTGCTGTGTGCGGAAATAGGTTTATGTTGAGCCAACATATTGATGAAGGGGAATCGGACTCTTTTTGTGGATTTGATGCTTAAGTTTTACTTAGGAACAGGGAAGCAAGAAGGAGATGCCCACCTGCTAGGTGCAGGTTCAAAAATAACCTATTTAAGCGACATGGTGGGAATTATGTTTATTTAGGAATTATTGTTACACGTATGGGGTCTTTAATTTCTATGAAAAAAAGCTAATGCATGAGAGCATTAGCTTTTAGTTTAAGCTTTTTTTGTTTTTACATATAAATAAGATATAATAAATGCTATTATACTAGGTGCAACCCACACAAAGCCTATCTTAGATAAAGGTATTAAGGCGATAAAGTCTTCTATAAACTTTATATGAATACCCAAAGGTGATATATTATCAAGAATGCTTATAACTAATGTAGTGTATACAGTGGAGGCTACAATCTTATGATTATCTATACCAAATAAAGTTAATATAACAAGTACCATAACTATAGGATATAATATTTTTAGTATAGGAACAGATAAAACTACAATTTTATCAACACCCATAGTAGCAGTTAAAATGCTCCATATGGAGATTATTATAGAGTTAGCTGTATAGGATAGTTTACCATTAGAAAGTTCCTCAAAATATTTAGCTGCTGAAGAAGTAAGACCAATAGATGTTGTGAGACAAGCTAGTGCTACAGCTAATCCAAGAACAATATTGCCAGAGAATCCTAATACTCTGGTTACTATTTCAGTAACTAATGCAGTTTTAGATATGTCGCCAGGTAATATAGAGGAAGTTTGGCTACCTAGATACATTAAACCTCCATATATAAATCCAAGGCCTACTACTGCAACTATACCAGCTATTGAAGTCATCTTTATAATATCTGATGTTTTAGTATAGCCTTTATCTTTTACAGAAGATAAAACGATAGATGCAAATATAACAGAAGCTGTAGCATCCATAGTTTGATATCCTTCAATTAATGAATTAGAAAACACATTTTGAAAATTAGTATTTACAATTGCGCCTATAGGACTAATAATTCCTTTAATTATTATAGTTAATAATAGTAATAAAAGTATAGGGGTTAAAATTTTTCCTATATTATCCACTATTGATGATGGCTTAAGAACAAAAGCTAAGTTAATAATAAAATATATTATTATACATGGTACAATCCCTACGTTTGGAAATAGTGGGCTGATACTAAGTTCATAGGTAGTAGCAGCAGTTCTTGGTATAGCTAGTAATGGTCCTATAGCAAGTATAATACCAGTAGTAGCTATAAGAGAAAATATTTTTCCAACTCTAAGTGACATTTCTTTAAATGTACCATTTATTTTTGCACAAGCAAGAATGCCTAGTAAAGGAAGACCTACTCCAGTTATTATAAAACCAATTATGGATATGACAAATTTTGATCCAACAGCTTTTCCTAAATATGGCGGAAATATCAAATTACCTGAACCAAAAAACATAGCAAAAAGTGCTAATCCGATTATAAATGCGTCTCTATTAGATTTTTTCATAAATATCTCCTTTCCGCTTATTTTAATAAAGTTAATAATTATTATATCATATAAAGTAGATATATGTTATTTTTAGTATTATATAAAAATTAAAAAATATGCTGCAAAAAGAAAAGGAGGTGCAAATATGAATTTATTAATGGAAAAAGTAAATTGTATGCAATATGAAAATAAAGGTAAAAGTACGCTTTTGTTTTTAGGTAAAGAATATGAAGTAAAGAAAATTAAATATAAAGATAGCAAAATAAAAATATTTATCAGGGGAAAAAATATAGAAATGTATATACCGGAACAAATGAATGAAATTTATTATAAAAATGAAATAAGTAAAGCTTTAAATCAGTGGTATAGATATATATGCAGGGAAATAATAAATGAAAAGCTTCAATATTACTCTCATAAAATAAAAGTTAAATATAATAATTTTAGAATTAAGGATCAAAAAACTAGATGGGGAAGTTGTTCAAGTAAAAATAATTTAAATTTTAACTGGAGAATTGTGCTAGCGCCAGAATGGGTAATGGAGTATGTAATAATACATGAGTTATGTCATTTAGTTCATATGAATCATTCTAGTAAATTTTGGGGAGAAGTTTATAAATATATGCCCAATTATAATGATGCTATTCTATGGCTAAGGAATAATGGACATAAATTATTTTGTAATGTTTAATGTATATAAATCATAAAATTAGATAATAATAAAATATTTTTTAGAAAATATTTATTAAAAAGTAAATATAAGGTATAATTATGGTAATGATTAAATTTTAGAAGAATGTGAGGGGATGACTTATATGGAAAGAACTCTTGTGCTTATAAAACCTGATGGGGTTAAGCGACAATTAATAGGGGAAATAATAAGTTTTTACGAAAGAAAAAATTTGAAAATTTCTTATCTTAAAATGATTAAAGCAGATAGAGAAGTTGCTGAAAATCATTATATAGAACATGCAGGAAGAGACTATTTTGATAAATTAATAGAATATATAACTGAAGATAAAATAGTTGCTATGATAATAGAAGGAGAAAATGCAGTAAAAATAGTTAGAAAGATAAATGGAGTAACAGACCCTCTAGAAGCAGATATGGGAAGTATACGTGGAAAGTATGGATTGAGTAAACAAAGAAATTTAGTTCATGCATCTGATAGTATTGAAAGTGCAGAAAGAGAAATTAGTATATGGTTTTCTGAATTAAAGCTTTAAAAATTTATTCAATATTTTTAATTTTTGAAAAAAAGAGGAAATTGTGGTACTAATATAGAATAATTTAAATAGCTTAATAGAGAGGTGTGTGAAAGATGATATCAAATAAGGATGAAGTAATAAAGCTAGCGGAAGAAATACTATGTATGCTTCAGATAAATGGATATAATATAGAGCAGATGACACCAGAAGAAGTAAGTAAAGTAGTAGATGAATATTTAAAAGATATGTATGAAGAATTTGATGAAGATTATGGAGATATATTTAGTGAAGATGATATTTCCTATCAAAGTTTTGAAGACTTTTATAAAGGATTTACAAGAAGTTTGAAAAATAAAGATTTACATATAGAAAGTTATTTAAATTAGAATTCCTTTTAGGAAGATTAAATTATATGGATATACATAAGAAAGGGTAGAGATTTTAATCTCTACCCTTTTGCTATTATTAATTATATAAGGGATAAATTTTTAACAAATACAAAGGAAATGGAATAATAAGTAAGAAACAATGAGGTAGAATTTACTAATTATTTCATATGCACTATTACATTTCTTGTAAATAAAACATATAATGATATAATAAAATTATTAATAGTAAAGAGGTAAAAATTTCATGGAAGCTATAATAGAAAGAGTGGAAAAAGGCTATTTCATATGTAGAAGACAAGATGGGGTAATAATAGACATACCTATTAAATTTATTAAAACATTGAAAATAGGCGATGTTTTAATAGTTCCATATAAAAGGCAATTAAATTAGTATAATATAGTAAATAAAAGTTAAGAATAATAGGGACGCATTTTTAGCATAATCATATATTAGTAAGTGGTAAAGGGAGGGAAAATGTATGATTAAAGAAGAAAGTTTTAAATTAAAATCAATGTTGGAGGAAATAGGTCAAATTGTATTAGAAAACAAAAGATTCGACGAATGCAAAAGTGATAAAGATGAGTTATCGCTAATACTTGCCATTGAAAGCTTAATAAAAAGTGATATAAAAAATTTTGATGAAGAAGATATAATACAAAGAATGAAAGCAATAGAACAATTTTATGACTTAGATAATCCTGATATGGTTTCTAATAAAATTACAGGAAAAAGCTTTTTTATTTTTAATCATGTTAAAAAATTAACAATATGATGTAATAATTTCTGTGGAAATTTATATATAGAATAAAACTTCTTTCTTTAGAAAAAATAAATAGAGAAAGGAGTTGTGCTTATGCCTAATAAAATGAGAAGTACAAAAAATAATAGAAAGCATGATGGCAAGTTTAAAAAGAAAAATATAAAGCATGATCCACAATCTGAAAGTTCAAGGGCGGTATTTGGAGAACCTAAGGCGGAAAGTGAAACTTAATTAATACAAATGAGGGGTGAAAGATATGCTAGAAGGTAATATAGATGAACTAAAGTTAAAGGCTAAGCAAATGCTTATAGATGGAAAAACATTAGATGAAATTAGAAGAGAAACAAAGCTTAGGCAAAAAGATATAAGAAGAATACAAAAAGAAATTACTGCTAAGTTCTAAAAAATAGAGCTGAAATGATAGAGAATGTCATTTCAGCTTTTTTAATTATTTTTTTACTACATCAACTACTTGAGCAGAACCTCTATATATTTTTAACTTTACTATATAATTATAGTTTTCCATAGGAGATGGATTCTTATCTATATTTTTGTAATAGTCACTTTCAATTACAACTTTACTAGAAGTAAAATATCTATCTAGTGGATAATTTATATATATTATATCTATCTTCTCTTCAGAGGATATATAATCACTTTTAAATATATAAATAGGAACTTGACACTTTAAATATACTTCATCAGATTTAGGCCTTTCCATAGTGATATGAGAAACATCATAGAAGGAACCTACCTGTGTTAATATAGCATAGGCATCTATTTGCTCTCCTTTAAATTTTTTTGCTTTTTCTACTAAAGTGAAATCTAATTTATCTTTTTTTATAGAAGATATTTTATAGTCTAAATAAAGTACCTTTCCCCTAAAGGTATCTTTTCCTGGTGTAATTCTAGATTCTAATTCAATTGTTTTACCATACTTTTGTGTAATTAAAGGAGGAATACACATAAAGATTAATATGCATAAAGGAATTAAAGAGGTTAATAAATATTTTTTTGTTCTACTCATAGTTACACACCCTTCTTCCTTAGTTTCTCAAAGTAATATCCCATAGCCATAAGAATTATTCCACCTAGGATAAAGAAAATTGATTTAGGTAAAAAGTCATAGGCAACATCAAAATAATATCTTAGTATAGTAAAACATAGGAAGGCAAGGGATAAGAGACTTCCTTTATTTATTAAATATAAAAGATATATAAAAAAAGCTAAAGAAAATATTAAAGAAATTGAAGAAGCAGTACTTAATGAAAATAGATTTAGTTTTTGCCAAAACTCTTTATAGGTTAACATTATACCTGTTACTCCAAAAATAAGATTTCCTTGAAATTTGAAAACTTCTCTATTTAATTTTATAGGGCTATAATAAAAAGCAATACCTATAATAAATAAGGCTAAAGTAATATATGGAGAAATTAAATCTGATCTTGAAGCAAAATATATTAGCCCATCTATTAACAAAACATTATTTAAAAAAGTCAAAATATAATGATTGTCAAACAGCTTGCTATTAGCAATATACATATAAGGTATAATTAAAAAAAGTAAGTAAGGTTGATTTCCAGAGGCAAAATAACTATTTATATATATAAAAATGAGTACTTGAGAAAACGTAAATAAAATATGATCTTTAAATAACATGGCAAAGGGCATTACACCTAAAAACCAAAGGATAATTAATGTGCTAAAGTAGTTACTAAAGTTAAACATTTGGGCTATTAAAAATATTCCAGCTCCATATATAAGTGTACTTAGATATAAAAAGCTTTTACTAGTTTTAGGGTAGTTATCATAAACATAAAAGCTTATTATATTTGATAGGATAAACAGGAATATTACTATAATAAACTTAAGTGATTTGGTGAATCCTTGCCAATTACTCGCTATGAAGGTTAGTATACCTAGACCAATAAGTATAGAGCCTATGGATAATAGAATTCTTATGAAATTTATTTCACTGCCTACATTGTAACTAAGAAGCATAGATTCCTTTTGGTCTTTAGTTATAATCCCATCATTTTCAAAGAAGGTCAATTCTTTTTGCAAAAAATTAAATTTACTGGAATTAATATTTCTTTTATTCATAGCATTTCTCCTTAATTAATTTTTAGATTTATAAATATAGATAAGTAAGTATTTTTTTAAGCAAATACCATTGGAAGTTAAGAGTCATTTGGTATTAGTATTATGCATATATTACAATATTATAAGCTTAATACAGAATCTGTACTCTGTGCTCTGTACTCATGTGCTCTAAAAAATTGCTCATAATTTTTTTTCGTATGGAAATCCTATAAATGAAGAACTTATATAGGGAGGATTGAAATAATGGAAAAGTTTGAGTTAAACGATATAAAAGAAATTCATGTAGGAGATGTTCCAGCAGCCAAAAAAGGTATTATAGATAGTCTTTTAGGTCAGGATGTTCATAAAGATGAAATTCCTTTTGAACATTTTTCATCATACAAGAAGGGACATGAAATTGGATCACAGGTAGAAAACCTTCTAAAAGGAGATCAAAGTAGAGATAGACATTAATTATAAAAAATGAGAGAGGTGTTAGCTCTCTCATTCTCTATTTAATGCCATATTACCTCTGAATTTTTCATTTTGGTTTTTTAATTTTTCCTTAGTAGTATCTGTTACTTTACCAGTATCTATTAACTCAGAAGTTATTCCATCTATTACTTCATCATTTGAAGTAGTTTGTATAGTAGTAGATATTTTTTCTTCTGCAGTATTTTGTAATTTGTCTTTTAATTGGACCAGTACTATTGAAGACATAATCATAACCATACCTATTAATTGAGGAATCTCAAACATTTCACCAAATATTATAAATGCTAATATTGAAGCAACAACAGGCTCTATACTTGCTACAATACTTGCTTTACCTGCTTCAATGTATTGAAGACATTTAACTATTGAACAATTTGGTATAAGGGTAGCAATAATTCCAAGACCAAGAACATTTAGTAATGTAGAACTATCTTTAACTGATGATACTAGTGTCCATGGTGGTGCGAAGAACCATAAGAATATTGCTCCAAATAAAAATGAATATATTAAATGAGTTTTATATGAGTATTTTTTTATACCTATCTTTCCTAAAATATTTTGAAGTGCAACTGCAAAACCAGAAGTTATACCCCAAATAATGCCTACTAAGTTTAATTTAAAAGCAGTACTATCATATGCTTTTACAACTAGGCAGCAACCTAATATAGCCATTACTAAAGCTATAAATTTTTTCACTGTAAACTTTTCTTTGAAAATAAAATAAGATAAAACCACTACAATAATAGGATTAATAAATAATAAAACTGAAGCAGTAGCAACGCCTGTATATTTAACCGCATAAGAAGAGGCAATAAACATTCCATCCAAAGCAACTACTCCATAAAAAGCAAACAATAATAACCCTTTTAAATCTGTTTTAAAACATTTTGGATCTTTGATTAAGTTTATAATAATATAAGCTATTACGGCTACCGTTGGTCTGAAAGACGATATTGTCATAGAATCAAACCCTAGATTAGATAAGTTTTTTACAAAGATACCCATAGCACCCCAGGAAGCTCCTGCAAGTAATGCATAGAAGTAACCCTTTTTAATATTAGCTGAATCTCCCATAAAATATCTCCCTTCTGTATATTAGTCACGCAGATTAAAAGAAAAAAATAAAGAGAGAACAAACCCCAAGTTTGTTCTCTCTGTTTGATCCAGAGTCTATCCAGATATAACCCTTTTGCCTGAGAATTTCACTTCTTTTACTGGGATAAAAAAAGTTTGTCCCTTCGGCGGCTTAATATAAGCACTCTCTTATATCTTTCATATAGGCAATAAATATTTAGTTTGTATTATGAATAGCTATTCTTTGTTAAACAGAGTTCTTACTTCAGTGAGAGTTTTTACTTCCACCAAAGTTTAGAAATCATTATCCAGGGACGTAGCTGATCTTTACTTCCACTTTGAAGAAGATGAAAGTATTAGAAGAGGTTAGCCATCGGATAAAAAAATAAAGAGAGAACAAACCCCAAGTTTGTTCTCTCTGTTTGTATCCAGAGTCTATCCAGATATAATCCTTTTGCCTGAGAATTTCACTTTATTTTATTGGGAAAAATAAAGTTTGTCCCTTCGGCCACTTTTTAAGTTCTCTCTTATATCCTTCAACTAGTAAATTATTTAATTTATATATCGTTTACATTATACAATAGTAAATGGTAATTGTCAACAAACCTTGCATGAATTTCATTATGCTTACAGCACATTTTCAAGGTGTTGCTACTGTTTCCTTTCAGTTGGTAAAACTTATAAAGTTATATCGTATTTTTATATATTGTATCGAAGAATAAATTAATGTTACTCTTTATTTATGAAAAGTTGAGAAACTTATAAAGAAATTATAAAGTTTTATAAATTTATGCCAATATAATTTATAATAAAGCATGTAGGAGGGACCTTTCTATGAATGAAAAAATATTAATTGTTGAAGATGATAAAGATATTGCTTTATGCATAAAAGAATATATTGAAAAGAAAGGATACAGCGGTATATGGGCATCCACAGGAAAAGAGGGGTATGAGGAATTTAAGAGAGAGAAATTTCAGCTTCTAATATTGGACATTATGATGCCTGAAATGGATGGATTAACCCTTTGTAAAAATATAAGGCTCATAAGTGATGTACCAATACTTATTATAAGTGCTAAAAGTGAAGATTATGATAAGGTTAAGGGACTAAACTTAGGTGCTGATGATTATATTACAAAACCTTTTAGTTTAACTGAACTTTATGCAAGAATAGAATCTCATTTAAGAAGATATAGAAGATATAATTTTATAAATGAAAATGCCAACATTATATCTTATAATAATGGACTTGTTATATATGAAGATGGTAAATATGTTGAAATTGATGGGGTTAATATACATCTAACTTCAAAAGAATTTGAACTTCTCATGTTAATGGCACAAAATCCTAAAAAAGCTTTTACCAAAAAAGAGCTCTATGAAACAGTATGGAGTGAACAGGATGTGGATGGAAATAATACAGTAACAGTTCATATAAAAGAAATTAGAGAAAAGTTAAAGGATGATGTAAAAAACTCAAAATTTATTGAGACCGTATGGGGAATAGGTTATAGATTTATAGGAGAAAAGATAATATGAAAATAAAAAACTGGCTTATTCTTTCATATATAACAGTAATGCTTATCCCAATATTAACTGCAGTAATACTTTTCTTTTGGATGGAAAGTTATAATAAGCAAACAGAAATAAATGATTATGTGGCAAACATGAAAAAATTTGAAAAGTACGATGAAGTATTAAATGATGAAAATATTTTTATTCATCCTCCTAAGAAACTTAATTTAATTGATGAAAAAGATAAAAGCAATACCAAAATAGAACTATACGATAAAAACGGAATACTAGTATATTCATCTAATAATGAAACCATGAGTATTCCAATATCTACAGAACAAATCTATAAGGAGCTTTATGAAATAAAACATGGATTTAGGGCAGATACATTTAAAAAACCTATTTTTAGTAAAGGCGATTTAATTGGAGTTTACAAAATAACTATAATGCGTACAAAAATAGTTAAAGGGGTAAATGATATAACATTAAAGGCTCTTGCTATATTTATTACAGTGTTCTTTTTAGTTTTAATATCCATGATTAAATTAATGGATAAAAAATTTAATAATCCTATTTTACTTTTAATAACAGCTATGAAGGATTTTGCACGAGGAAAGGAAACGTCTATAAAATATAAGTCACAGGATGAAATAGGAGAACTCATAAAGCATTTCAACAATATGAAAAATGAACTTGAACAAAAAAATGTCCAAATAGAAAAAGAACAAAAATCTAAAGAGTATATGATAGCAGCAATATCACATGATTTAAAAACTCCTTTAACGGCTATAAGAGCTTATGCAGAGCTAATTAATTCTAAAGATGAAGAAAGCAGCATTAGACATGTATCAAGTATATTAAATAAATGCGATTATATGACTAATATGCTAGAAGATTTACTAATGTATACGGTACTATCTTCAAATTAT
This sequence comes from Clostridium lundense DSM 17049, assembly GCF_000619945.1. Classification (GTDB taxonomy): domain Bacteria; phylum Bacillota; class Clostridia; order Clostridiales; family Clostridiaceae; genus Clostridium_AO; species Clostridium_AO lundense. The sequence continues at coordinate 29,192 of NZ_JHVC01000018.1, forward strand.
GATATGAACTTTGTTAATGTAGATGGAGAGGAATTTTTTCAAATGCTTTTTTCTGGCTATGATGAGGTTTGCTCAAAAAATAATATAAGATTTGAAACTGAAATAAAGGTTAATGGAAGTTTTTGTGTTGATGTTAAGCAAATGATAAGAGTAATTGATAATTTAATGAGTAATGCAATTAGGTATACAGAGGAAGGAAAGTGGATTCATATGGGAGTATTTTCTCATGAAGCTAATCTTCCCAATTGGTTATTTCAGGATGAAAAGCAAAAAATTAATGAATTTGGAAGAGAAGGGGCAGTTATATTAGTTAAAAATGAAGGAGAAGAAATATCAAAAGAGCATATAGAAAGAATTATGGAACCTTTTTATAAAGTGGACAACTCCAGAAATAAGAAGGTAGGAACAGGGCTTGGATTAAGCATAGTAAAGTTAATTATTGACAATCATCATGGAAAAATGACTATTTTATCAAGTAAAGAAACAGGAACATTAATAGCTTGTTTTTTAAAAAATGAAAGGATGGATTAAGATATGGTTAAAAAAAGAGTTATAAGTATTTTTATAGGAGCTTTAGTAAGTGCTACTGCATTAGTAGGTTGTGAAACAAAAACCAGTATTTTGCCAGAAAAAATAGTAGCTCATGCTATGGAAGTAGATAATAAAGTCAAGCCTTATTATGGAGAAAGTAAAATGGTAATATACGGCGAAGATAATAAGATTGTTGAGGATACAATTCTAAAGGAATGGTATGATACTTCCAACAATAAAATGAGAATTAGGATTGAAACTTATGATGATAAAAATAATATGCTAAGCACCTGCACAAATGATGGAAATAATGTATTAATGTATATGAGCAAGGATAAAAAAGCTTTAACTATGAAAAGCATAGATACTATGGATATGCCTATAAAATCCCAAAGAGAGCAGACAAAACAACTTTTAGAAATTATAAAGAAAAGTCATAATATAACTACTGTAGGAGAAGAAAAAGTAAATGGTATAGAAGCCTATCATATAAAAGCAGTGCCAAAAGAAAAGGATAGCTTAATAGGTAATCAAGATATGTGGATAGATAAAAATAATTGGTTTGTGGTTAAAAGTGTTTCTTTGGGCGGAAATACAAAAACAGAATTTGAATATACAAAATTGGATTTTTCACCTAAGATGGAAGATAGTCTTTTTACACAGAAAATTCCTTCAAATGTAAAGGTGGAGAATTTAGAGAATATGGGTCCAACGGTAAAGGAAATGAGTTTAAAAGATATAAAAGGTTTTTTAGGAAACTCCTTTGCATATTTCTCAGAAACATCAGGTTATAAAATTAAGAAAATATCACTTAATCAGTATAAAAGCAAAGTAGCAGATGATGAAATAATTATGGATTACCAAAAGAATGATAAACCTTGTTTTAGTATAAGCCTCAGGAAAGAAAATAAAGTTGATTCAAAGAATGGTAAAATCCCTGGTGAAAAAGATGTAACTATAAGGGGACAAAAAGGATTTGTTATAAATGATACTATTTGTATAATTGGATGGTCAGAAGGTAATGTAAGTTATAGTATAATATTACAAGATAATAGCATAAAGTATGAAGAGTTTATAAAGAGTTTAGACAAGATGGAACTTTATAAATAATAGAGAGTTAAATAAAAGGCACTTTGGATATAAAAATTTTCCAAAGTGCCTTTTTAATGTGTGTACAATATGTATAAAAGATAACTATTTACTTAAAATATTAATGACTTATTAAATATTAATGAATTTATCAAAAAAATTTTAGGAGGAGTTAACATGAGTAATAGTTCTAATGATGAAAATTTCAAGGACAAAAAAGTTAATATTGTAATGTTCAGTGGAGAATATGATAAGGCATTGGCTGGATTAATAATGGCAAACTCTGCAAGAGAATTAGGAGCTCAGGTGACCATGTTTTTCACTTTTTGGGGGCTTTTGTTATTAAGGGATCCCGATAAACTTTCATTAGAAGATAAAACTACATATGAAAAAATGTTTTCAATGATGACACCTAATGGTATAGAAGATCTGCCTTTATCTAAGATGAATTTTGCTGGCATAGGAAAGAAAATGCTTAAGGAAATGATGAAAGATGATGAAGCTCCAAGTTTAACGAAATTTTTAAATGGTGCACGCAAAAAAGGTGTAAAATTTTATGGGTGTAAGTTAGCAGTAGATGTAATGGGGTTTAAAAAGGAAGAATTCATACCTGAACTGGAGATTGTAGATGCAAAGGAGTATTTAAAAGATGCGTTGAACTCAGATATGCAGTTATTTATATAATAGACTTAAAAGCTATTTGTATATTCCTGTGAAAATTCATTAACACACAGGAATTTTTTTATGGTACAATATATATATTATAATATCAATATGATTACAGGAGGGAGATGGGGATTATAAATTACTTACAGAAATTTTTTGACCCAAGTAAAATAAAGAAATCTAAATCTCAGCTTATGATTATTGCAGCGGTGTTTATACTAAGCATATTTGTATATGCAACAAGAAAAAACATTACACTTGTTATAGATGGTAAAGAAAAGAAAGTTGTTACATACGCAGGAACTGTTGAAAAGGTTTTGAAGAATGAGGATATAAAACTAGATAAAAAAGATAAAATAGATAAAGATTTAAAAGCAAAAATAACTAAAAATGATACTATTAATATAAAGAAAGCAGTAAATGTTAAGATTAATATAGATAATAAAGAATTAAATATAAAATCAGCAGAAAAAAATGTAGGCGATATGCTAAAGGCAGAAGATGTAGCTCTAAGAGCTCAAGATAAGGTTATACCAGCAGCGGAAAAAAGCTTATGTGAAGGATTAAATGTTGATGTTATAAGAGTAGATACAAAAGTAATTACAACATCTGCCCCTATCGATTTCAAGACTACTGTTAAAAATGACAATAGTATATTGAAATCCAAAAGCAAAGTTTTGCAAGAAGGAAAAAAGGGAGAAAAGCAGATTACTACAAGTGTAGTTTATGAAAATGGTAAAGAAGTAGGAAGAAAGATTATTAAGGAAATTGTTACTAAAAAGCCTAAGGAAAAAATTGTAGCACAGGGTACCTTAACACATAGAGTAGCATCAAGAGGATCTTATTCTCAGGTTAGTTCAAATATTATTAAAGTAAAGGCTACTGCTTACTGGGCAGTTAGTGGAGTAGGTAATACCTATACTTCCTCAGGAAGAAAAGCTGTAAGAAATGCAGATGGCTATAGTACTGTAGCTGTTGATCCAAGAGTTATTCCATTAGGGACAAGACTTTATGTAGAAGGTTATGGCTATGCTATAGCAGCTGATGAAGGTTCAGCGGTAAAAGGAAACTTTGTAGATGTTTTCTTTAATACACGTAGTGAAGCCTGTAACTGGGGAGTAAAATATGTAAATGTTCACGTATTAAAATAATTAAAGATCAATAATTAGAGAATCTATGCTTAGGGCAGGATTCTCTTTTTTATGAAAAAATAAAATTTGTAGTCAGAAATTCTATACTCCTTTCGTATTAGATTATGAGAAGCTTCTTAAGGGAGATTGTAGCAAGGGAGGGAAAAATATGAATGTAGACAGTACAAACTTTGTAAAAGAAATAAAAAAGAAGAATACAAGAGCTCTAGAGTTTGTAGTAGATAACTATAGTAATCTAATTTTTAAAGTTATAGGTAGTGTATTAAATTCAGAATTTCATTCTCAATATGTAGAGGAATGTGCAAATGATGTATTTTTAGCTGTATGGAATAATATTGAAAGTTTTGATAAGAAAAAAGGAGAATTTAAATATTGGATTACTGCTATAGCAAAATACAAAGCTATAGATTACAAAAGAAAGTTATTTAAGCAAAGTACTGTTGATCCTATTGAGGATTACACATTACAGGATACTGTGAATTTAGAAGAAATTATAGTAGGAAAAGAAAATAGAGAAGAACTTTTAACGGCTATAGATGATATGAAGGATGAAGATAGGGAAATATTTATAAGAAGATATTTTTTATATGAGGGAGTAGAAAATATAGCAAGAACTTTTGGTGTGAATAGGAATTTAGTAGATAAAAGACTTTCAAGAGGACGTAGATTTTTAAAGGAAAAGCTTATGCTTTTGAAAGGAGAAGTATTATGAATAATAATGATTTTAATTTAGAAGAAAAGGATATATATAAATTGTTTAATGGAATAAAAATTGAAGAAAGTGAGTTTAATGATATGAATGAAGAAGTAGACCAGATTCAAAAAGAAAGAATAAAGAAAAATTTAAATAAAAGGATAAAAGGTAAAAAAGGTTCAAAAGCTTTAAAGTATGGCTCTATGGCAGCAGCAATAGGAGTAGCATGTTTCATAGGAATTAAAGCAGCTCCTCCAACTTTTGCAAAGAATATTCCAGTTTTAAATTCTATAATACAAATGCTAAATAACGAAGGCGGAGATCATGGGGAATATGAAAAATACTCTCAAATTGTAGATAAGAGTGTTACAGATAAGGGAGTAACTCTTACTATAAACGAAATATTAGCTGATGAGTCAAAACTTGTTATAAGTTATACAATAAAGAGTGATAAAAAAATTAAAGGTTTAGAAGTATTCCCCTTACAAGGACTTTTAAAAATTAATGGTAAAAATTTTTCTGGTTCTGGAAGTAGTCGAGGAAAGTATATTGATGATTATACCTATGTTGCTAGTGAAGAGGCAAATATTGATTCATTTAAAGCACCTGAAAAATTTAATGTAGATTTAAATGTTAGTGAGATAGCAAATATAAAAGGTAAGTGGAACTTTGCTTTTAGTGTATCCAAAGAGGAAATAGCCAAAAGTAGTACTATAATTAAACCAAATAAAAAAGTAAGTTTTCCAGATAGTAATATAACTATAGATAAAGTAGTATTATCTCCTATAGGAACTTATATTTTAATAAATGGAGAATTTAAAGATAAAGTGAAAAATAGAAACATACCAGGAGGAGAAATGTTTGAATATAATTATTGGATAGCTTATGATGATAAAGGAGTGGAACTTATACCAAAAGGAATTGGTTCTGGAGCAGCTGATTCTTCAAAATTTAGTAGTAAGATGGCTTATACAAAAGTAAAAGGTATTCCTAAGCATTTAACTATATTGCCTTTAAAATGGGAGTCAGAAGGCGGTGGAGTTGATGAAAATGGTAAAGAAGTACATTTTTCAATAGAGGAAAGTAAAAGACCTAAGGAAATAAGTAAAATTATAGATGGAAAATATCCAATAGAGCTTTCACAAGGAAAAATGGGAAAACTTATAATAAAGGAAATAAAAACAGAAAAAGATAAGACTATAGTTAAATTTACTGCGGAAGGTAAAGCACCCTATACTCAAGGAACTAGCCTTTCTATAAAAGATGCATTTGGAAATGATGTTAAAATTAAAGATAGTGATATAAGAAAAAATGAAGAAAAACCTAATGAATTCACCATGGAATTTGAACCATTAGATCCTAATAGACAATATAGAGTATGCACAGGTGACTTTGCTAATGTTGAAGTGGGAGAAGATTTAAAGTTTAATATTGAGATTAAGTAGGTAAAATAAAGTACAGATTACAGAGTATAGAGTACAGATGAGGAAGCTTTTCTTCTGTTGACACTACAGAAAAGCTTTAAAATAATAAAGAATAGATAATAAACAGCTATAGACTATTGTGTTGATAAGCTGAATTTTAATAAAGTAAAATTGATTTAATATAAAAAACACAAGGATACTGTATGATAAGACATAAGTATCCTTGTGTTCTTTACTCTGTATAATTTACAATTTCTTCTGTGCTCTGTGCTCTGTGCTCTGTGCTCTGGAAAAGGTGCTTAGCGCTTTTTCAAGTCATTTGCAATTAAATATTCTTACAATATTGTAATAGTTTTGTTTTATATGTAAGGGGTTAGTTATTGTTATAAATAATAAATGATATATAATATAAATGTATATATGAAAAATAATTCTTAAATGGAAAAAGGAGACTTTATGGAAAAGTGTATTATAAATGGACATGAATATAGTAAGATTGAAAAAATTTTAGATGAAAAAAAAGTAAATTTATCAGATATTAAGTTTGGATTTAATTTGAAAGGTTTTATGCCTTATGCTCATTGCAAAAAAGCTATTTCTATAAAAGTATATAAATTTGGAGTTTTACTACCTACAATTATATTAGGATTTATACCAACTCTTTTAGGTATTATTTTCGAAAATTCTAATTTGGCTGCTATTGGAACCTTAATGATTGCCGTGGGATCAGGAGATTTTATGATATTTTGGATAATAAAAAATTTACCTAATGCTGCTTTAGTTAGTGATCATCCAGTAAAGCCTGGTTGTGTTGTCTATATAGAAAATTAAATTATAGATTTTTATAAAGGGGGATAAAAATGAATTTTAAAAGATTATGCTCAAAAGTTATTATAGCAGTATTTATGACTACTGCTATAATAAGTGGAAGTATTTCACAAGTGAAATGTGCAGAGATGACTGAGGGTAACTTAAAATCCAAGGTAGTACCTTTAAGCACTGTAAAGGCTGGAAATGGATTTCATGATCTTAATTCACTTCAAACTATTTTAAAGGATAAAAAGATTGTTGCAGTTGGAGAGGCTACTCATGGAACTAAGGAATTTTTTCAAATGAAGCATCGTATGTTTGAGTTTCTAGTAGAAAAAATGGGGTTTAGATTATTTGGTATAGAAGCAGCCTTTGGAGAATGTAGAGCGATTAATGATTACATTCTTTATGGAAAGGGAAAAGCGGAAGATGTTGTTAAAGGTATGGGATTTTGGACTTGGTCAACTAAGGAAGTAGTGGATATGGTACAGTGGATGAGAGCATACAATGAAGATCCTAAACATAAAACTAAAATAAAATTTTATGGATTTGATATGCAATCAGCAAATAGAGATAAAGAAATTATATTGAATTATATGAAAAAGGTGGATAATAAATCTTTAAAAAATTATAATGATAGTTTAGCCAAATTTAATGATTATAACATAGCTTCATTTAATGTAAATGAATTAACCACAATTAAAAATAAAGCTCAGGCATTAGGTACTGATTTTGAAAAGAATAAAAATCAATATATTTTAAAATCATCAAAAGGTGAATATGAAATTATACAACAGCATTTAAATATTATTAATCAATGTTTAGATTTAACAATAAAAAATAAGGGATTTATGGCCAATGGTTCAAGGGTTAGAGATTATTATATGGCCCAAAATGTTAAATGGATATTGAATTATGAAAAACAATTTGGAAATGATAAAATAATGCTTTGGGCACATAATGGACATGTAGCAAAGAAGTTCCCTAGTTATGTTTCTATGGGACAAAACTTAAAGACAATATTTAAGGATGATGTTTATGTTATAGGACAAGAATTTTACAAAGGAAGTTTTAGAGCAGTTCCACATTCAATTTTTCCAACATCAGGCCCCAATAGTAGTAGACTTAAAGAGTTTAATATAGAAAGCTCTTACTCAAACACATTTGCATATAAACTTGAAAAGGCTAATGTACCATTATATTTCATTGATTTTAAAGAAGCTTCAAAAGACAAGGATATTGATAAATGGTTATCTGAAAATCAGCTTGTTCATGAAATAGGAGCAACATATTCACAAATATTTCAAAGTATGTCTTTATGCCCGCAAGTTCCAAAAGAAGCATTTGATGGAATCATATTTATAAGGGAAACATCAGCAGCGGTAGGAATATAAAAAAGTGCTATAAAGCACTTTTTTATATTTTGCTTATAGCTTTTGTTTTTTGTATAGCAGTATAAGCATTTACTAGTCCATAGCCAGAATAAATATCTTTACCTTTGGTTAAAATGTCTTTTGAGCTATTTTCTAGTAAAGATTTTATTTGTGCTGGAGAAAGGGTTGGATTTTCAGCCTTAATAATAGCTGCTATGCCTGATACTATTGGCGCAGACATACTAGTTCCATCCCAAGCCTCATAGTTTCCATTTGGAACAGTACTTAGTACTCTTACTCCAGGAGAAGCAACTTCTATGTTTGAGCCATAATTTGAAAAGGCAGCCTTTCTTAATCTAGTGTCTACTGCTGAAACAGTAAAAGATTCTTTATCTCCAGCAGGAGTATATATATTACAATCGGTATTATCATTTCCAGCTGCAGCTACAGTAAATACACCTTTATCTTGTGCATAAATAAGAGCATTTTCTATGTCTGTATTCTTATCAACACATCCAAAGCTTAAATTAATTATATCTGCCCCTTGGTCTGTGGCATATCTTATTCCTTTAGCAATAATATCTGAATCCCCTTCACCATTTTTATTAAGAACTTTTATAGGGATAATCTTAACGTCTAATGTACCAACAATACCACATATACCTTGTTTATTATTAGCTTCAGCGGCTATAATTCCAGATACATGAGTTCCATGTCCATTATCATCAATAGGGTCACTATCTTCATTTACAAAGTCATAGCCTAAATTTTTTAATACTCTATTTTTTAAATCAGGATGATTATAATCTATACCAGTATCTAATACAGCAACTTTTATTTCTCTTTTTTGACTTACTAATGTCCAGGCTTTTTCACTTTGTGTAGCTGTAATAGCCCATTGGTACTTGTAGCCAGGATCATTTATTTTTGCATTTTGCTGTGGATTTATATCTGGAATTTTAAAATCCTTTTTGATTGGTAATCTTTCAATAGGTTTAATTATTTTTATAGGGGTTGGATTTTGAATTTTTGTTATTCCTTTTAAGTTTCGTATTTGTTTTTCTAATGAATTATTAGAAACAAACATGTACTTTCCGTTTTGAAGTTGAACAATTTCTACATCCTTAATTGAATTTCTTAGATTACTTGTAGTTCTTTTATTCATAGCTTGTACTGTTGTTTTGTCTTTAATATCATTTGTATTTCTTTCTTCAATTGATATTAATTTTTTACTAGAGTACCCGGCAAGTATTATTGATAATGTAGCCATACAAATTATTGTTTTATTGAGCTTCATCATATATGACCCCCTTTAATTATATATTTTTAAACTAAACAAATTGTATTAAATTAATCGTTTATTCGACATTATTTTTAAGTGTTAAGTTGTTAAAAATATATTAATTTATAGAATATACTTTTCAAATTAAATAAGTTCCTTAATAATCTTAAGAAAGATTTAAGGAAACTACTAAGGGATTGGAAATAGTTTTTTTATACGTTGTGCTATAATATTCATAGCTAAATTTTTCGGGGAGAAAGGTGAAGAAAATTGGGTAAAAGAGACGTTTTACGAATTATAAGAAAAGACTATGAAGAAGGCATTGAAAAGAAAAGAAATTTTAAAAATATAAAAAAGTTTTTCGATATGAGTAAAAAAGAAGAGTATACCATTGATGATGAAACTTGGAGTGATATGGATATAGATAGGGTCTATGGAAAGATAGACAGAAGCTATACTACATTAGGTGAAGCAGCTTTATACTATATGTTAAGAAATCCATTAAGAGATGAGGAAAAGTTAAAGAATAGAGACAAGTTAATTCAAGAACTTAAAAGTGATGAGAAATTAAGAGAAAATCTTTCATACATATTCTTTAAGTTAGGAAGTGACCCGAAGAATACCTTTTTAGATATGATAGAAAGTGAGCTTGTAGTAAATAAATTTAAATATTATGTATATACCTTATTAGGTAAGGTATTCCCTATAATAGCTATTATTTTAACTATAATTTTTGGTGAAAGCTATGTGCCAATGATTTTCGTAGCTGCTGCTTTAAATATGATTATAAATCATAGAGAGAGAAATACAATTAAATCTAGAGGAATAGTATATTTAAGAGATATCATAAAGTCAGCTAAGAAAATATGCAGTACAAAAAATACTTCAATTAAAGGGTATACAGATGAAATAACAAGTAATCTTAAACATGTTAAGGATATAGACAGAAGTACATTTTTAATAGGAATTATAAATATATGGGGAGGATTTTTTGAAGTTATTTCATTGTTATTTCTTGTGGAAGAGTGTGCTTATTATAAAGTATCAGGTGTTTTAAGAGAAAAAAAGGAATATTTAATGAACATATTTTATATTGTAGGGGAACTAGAGGCAATACTATCTATGTCTGCCTACCAAAGTAGTTTAAAACAACCTTATGTAAAGCCAAAATTTATAAATGAAGTTTCACTAAATATTAAGGAAGGAGTACATCCACTATTAGATAATCCAGTAGCAAATTCTATATCTATTAAAGACAAGGGCATAGTACTTACAGGTACAAATATGTCTGGTAAATCAACTTTTTTGAGAATGTTAGGGATAAATATACTATTTGCACAAACCTTTTATTTTGCATTAGCTAAGGAGTATGAAGCTCCGTTTTTTAATATAGTATCATCAATTAGTCCTAATGATGATTTAGCAAAAGGAAAAAGTTATTATATGGCTGAAGCAGAAGGAATACTTAGAATAGTTAATGCTTTAAAAAAGGAATTACCTGTATTTTGTCCAATAGATGAAATATTTAGAGGAACCAACCCTATAGAGAGAATAGCTATGTCAGCAGAGATACTATCATACTTAAATAATGGAAGAACTATTTCAATTGTAGCTACACATGATAGAGAATTAGTAGATATTTTAAAGGATACTTATGAATTCTATTATTTTAGTGAGGATGTTAATAGTAACGATGGATTAACTTTTGATTATAAACTTAAAGTTGGAGTTTCACAAACAAGAAATGCAATAAGGCTTTTAGAGTATATTGGATATCCAAAAGAGGTAACAGAAAAGGCATATAAAAGAGCAGAAACTATTAAAGGATTTATTTAGTGCTATGAGGTATGAACGTAATAGATTATTATATGGAATTATGACAATAATTGTGGTTGCGTTAGGACTATATTCAAGAAGAATATCTTATGCCATACCTGACTTTTTAAATACATATTTAGGTGATGCTTTATGGGCTTTAATGATTTTTGTTTTTATTGGATTTATTTTTAAAGTTATGGATACAAAGAGAGTTGCACTAATAGCAATATTATTTTGCTACTCCATTGAATTAAGCCAATTGTATCATGCTAGTTGGATAGATAATATAAGAAAAACAACTTTAGGTGGGTTAATATTAGGATATGGATTTTTATGGAGTGATTTATTGGCTTATGCTATAGGGATTGGCATAGGTATGATTATTGAAATTTTATATAAAACCCTTAGAGATAAATAAAAGATTAAAAAATATACTAGTTAATTTAATATTTTATAATAAGCTTAAGCAAAGAAAGGGATTTAGAAATGAAAGAAAATATTAAAAATAAACTTAAAGATAAAAATTTTAATAAAAAAAGAAAAATAGCTGTGGGAGTAGCAGTATTTTTAGGAATAACATTTATGAGTCCATTTGTTAGAAAGAATGTTTTAGCTAATATTAAATTATTAGGAATTAGTATAGAAGAATTTATTCAAAATAAAAGCAGTACACTTAAAGATTATAAAACTGTAATAGAAAAAGATGTTAAGCAAAATGATGTTTCAATAAAATTAAATGAATTTATATTAGATGGTAATCAAGTTGTAATAAGTAGCACTATTAATTCTGATAAAGTAAAGTGGAAAGAGTCAGCAGTTGTGCTATCACCACAGATTTATATAAACGATAAAAATATTATGGCAGCTGGTGGAGGTGGAAGCTCTAAACAGAAGAAGATAGACGATTCTACCTGCAGTTTCCGTAACTTTTTAATATTAAATGATAAAGATTTAGCAAATTTGAAAGGTAATCTCCATGTGAAAATTGTATATGATACCATTTTTAATGGAAGAGATGAATTAAAAGGTAATTGGGCCTTTGAATTTAATTATAATAAAGATAACATGAGATAGTTAATAAATTCATATTAAGGTTGACAAAGGAAAATGTAAGTGATATTTTAGTAATGAAGTTATATAAAGTATCCTTCGGGGTTGGGTGAAATTCCCTATCGGCGGTATAGCCCGCAAGCCATAAGGCAGATTCGGTTAAATTCCGAAGCCGACAGTATAGTCTGGATGAAAGAAGGTGAATGAGTGTTATGTGCTTATTTTTAAATTTGTGCTATGCTTGTTTTGTTTGTAGTTCCCCCTAAGAATATTTAGGGGGTTTTAATTTTTTGAATAAAACAGTATTAAAAAATTATTTTATATAAAACTCCATAGATTTTTATATAACTCTAATCTTAGGTAATTAGGAGTGATTTTTATGAAAAGTAAAACAAACAAGATAGTGAAAATGGCAATGTTGTGTGCATTATCAATTGTACTTATGTTATTAATAAGATTTCCCATTATTCCAGCAGCCCCATACTTAGAGTATGAACCTGCTGATGTACCAATATTAGTTGGAGGATTTTTATATGGACCGATATCAGCTTTAATATTAACTGTAGCTGTATCATTAATTCAATCACTTACTGTAAGTGCTTCAAGTGGGTGGGTTGGTTTTATTATGCATATAATATCAACTGGAACCTTTGTATTGGTTGCAAGTTTTATTTATAAAAAGTTCCATACAAATTTAGGCGCAACTATAGCTTTGATTTTAGGTTGTATATGCATGACTCTTATTGCAATACCTTTAAATTTATTTTTTACAGTACGATTTTGGGGTATTCCACATAAAGTAGTAGTAAACATGATTCCAACAGTGATTATACCATTCAATTTGATTAAATCAGGAATTAATTCTGTTGCTACAATAGTTGTTTATAAAGCAATAGAGCGTATAATTTCTGTTGATAAACCATTTAATAAACAGATAGGCAATTAGCATTATATTAAATATAATATTTTATTCAAATAACATAAAAGCTCTGGACTAGTCCAGAGCTTTTAATAAATTGCAGGGTAATTACACCTTTTTTAGAAGCATTTTAATACCAAAATATATTAATAAAAATCCAACAATTATATTTAATATTTGTATTATGCTATTTGGGAAAAATTCTTTAGCAAAACTTCCCATTAAAGCTATTAGAGTTAAAAAGAAAACTGTAGACAGTAATGCTCCAAAGCCAAATGAATAAATATCTGTTCTTTTCATATTTTCTTCTGCTACTTTGGTTGAAAATACACCTGCCCAAAAAATTATTGTAAGAGGATTTGAAGCAGTAAGAATTAATGCATGAGCAAATACATTATTTGAATTGGATAGGTTTTGCAAACTTAAGCTTGGAAGAAAGTTAATATTAAATTGACCTAAAACTGTGCTGAATCCAAAAATTAGTAATATCATAGCACCAAATATTTTTAAACATATTCTTATATTCTTCTTATCAATAATTGAAGCTATTCCAAGGATGGCAACAATAATAAAAAGCGCATCTATTAAAGCAACTCCCAGTACTCCAGTTTCTGCAATATAAAATCCTTTTAATGAGGACATTTGAAATATAAAAATACAAACAGGGCCTATAGCAAGCTGCAATAGCATGCCAAATTTAAAACCTTCTAGAATCATTTTGTCACCTACTTCTCCATTAGATTAATATTATTTAACATATAGTTCAATAATATATAAATTATGCATATAAAAAGTATATTATATAAATGCAGTAAAAACAATGATACTAAAAAGCATAGAAATTTATTGAGAGGTGTAAGTTGATTATTTTAGAGGTTTTCTGTGTTTTATCGGATAGACAATAATTTTATAAAAGGTAAAATTAAGGTAAGGGATAAACTATAGTATTAAAATGGGGAGGAAAAGATATGAAAAAATCTATTATAAGCTTACTGTTTGTTTCAATGATAAGTATGGGACTAGTAGGCTGTGGTTCACAAAAAAGTAGTGGGGAAGTAAGTAAGCCTTCTGACGATAAGGTGTTAACCGTTTACACTGCACGTAGTGAAAGCTTAAATAATCTAGTAATTCATAACTTTGAAAAGGATACAGGAATTAAAGTAGAAATGGTAGTAGCAGGTACAGGAGAGCTACAAAAACGTGTAGCATCAGAAAAAAATAGTCCTTTAGGAGATATATTATGGGCTGCTGATGAAACTATGCTTGCATCTTCTAAAGACTTATTTATGAAATATGTTTCTCCAGAAGATGCTAACATGGGTGATGCGTTTAAAAATAAAACAGGATATTTTTCACCATGTTTTGCAGATCCAACAGTGTTTATTGTAAATAAAGATTTAATTGGAAACATTAAAATAGAAGGTTTTAAGGACCTTTTAAATCCAGCTTTAAAGGGCAAAATTGCATTTGGTGATCCAACAAATTCAAGTTCTGCATTCCAATCACTTATGGCAATGTTATATGCTATGGGAAAAGATGGAGATCCAATGTCTGAACAAGCATGGAATTTTGTAGATAAGTTTATTGCAAATCTTGACGGTAAGATGTCAAGAAGTTCTGGTCAACTTCATAAGAGTGTTGCAGATGGTGAATATCCTATTGGTTTAACATGGGAAGATCCAGCAGCAAACTATGTTAAAAATGGAGCACCAGTTAATGTAGTATTTCCAAAAGAAGGAGCTATATTTCCTGGGGAATCTGTTCAAATTATAAATAATTGTAAGCATCCTGAAAATGCTAAGAAGTTTGTAGATTACTTACTTTCTGAAAAGACACAAAATGCAGTAGGAACTCAACTTACTGTTCGTCCGCTTAGAAAAGGAGCCAAGCTTGCATCATATATGGTGCCAATTGAGAAAATTAAAATTACACCTAATTATAGTGAAAGCTGGGTAGCAGAAAATAAAAACAAAGTAACAGCAAAATTTAATGAGCATCTTGAAAAATCAAAAAAATAATAGACTCCCTGTAATATGGTAGAAAAAGAGGTATTAGGACTTTATGTAAAAGTATAGTCCTATGATCCTCTTTTATATCATATAGCCATTTAAACATTACTATAAACAAGAAAAAAAGGAGTAAATTATGAGTGTTTCTATTAATATAGACAAAGTTATAAAAAAATACGGCAATGATATTATTATTAATAAATTATCTCTCAATATAAAGCCAGGGGAACTGTTTACATTACTTGGACCATCTGGCTGTGGAAAGACTACATTATTACGTATGATTATAGGTTTCAATTCTATAGATGGCGGTGAAATTAAGCTTGATGATAAGGTTATAAATAATATTCCTCCTGAAAAACGAAATATGGGAATGGTTTTTCAGAACTATGCTATTTTTCCACATATGTCTGTTAAGGATAATGTAGCATTTGGATTAAAAAATCGTAAGGTGCCTAAAGCAGATATTGAAAAACAGGTTGAGGAAATGTTAAAAATAGTAAAGATAGATCATTTAAAAGATAGAATGCCATCAAAGCTTTCTGGCGGACAGCAACAACGTGTGGCTTTAGCAAGAGCAATTGTTGTTCATCCAGAAGTATTGCTTATGGACGAACCATTATCTAACCTTGATGCTAAATTAAGAGTTGAAATGAGAAATGCGGTAAAAAAAATACAAAACAAAATTGGAATTACTACAGTATATGTTACTCATGACCAAGAAGAAGCGCTTGCTATTTCAGATAGAATTGCTGTTATGTATAATGGGGTGATTCAGCAGATTGGCAAGCCTAAGGAAATATATCAGCGACCAGCTAATATTTTTGTATCTACTTTTATTGGACTTTCTAATATCGTAGAAGGAACCATATCTATTAATGAAAATGGAGAAAAGAAACTTGTGCTTTTAGAAAACTATCAAGTAACCATAAATAATTTAGACCTTTCAGTAACAGATGGGCAACGTGTTTTAATATCCATTCGTCCAGAGGAATTTATTATTAATAGTAGTAATGGAGAAGGGATTAAATGTACTATTAAAAGTAGTGTGTTTTTAGGACTTACTACTCACTATTTTGTAGAACTTCCTAATGGTGAAGAAGTTGAAGTAATTCAAAATTCAGATGTAGAAGACATTATTCCAGATGAAACTAAGGTAAGTCTTTCTGTAGACCCTAGGAAAATAAATGTTTTCCATTATGAAAATAAATGTACTTTGATAAAAGAGGTGATTTAGATTGAATGAACTACGTGAAAAACGTTACAATATCTGGATGACCTTTACTTTTATCATTTTAGCAATTTTTATTCTATTTATTATTTATCCTTTGGTTTTAGTGCTTTATAAAAGTTTCTTAGACCCAATTTCCAATAAAATAACTTTAAGTTATTTTATAAAGTTTTTTTCTAAAAAATTTTATTGGAGTACATTAGTGAATAGTTTTAAGGTTACTATATGTGCCACATTTCTTTCTGTTGCAATAGGTTTACCTATGGCATATATAATGAGAAGTATTAAAATATCTGGAAGTGGTATATTGGATATTTTAATAGTAATATCATATTTATCGCCACCTTTTATTGGTGCTTATGCTTGGATTCAACTACTAGGAAGAAATGGTGCTTTAACAAAAATTCTTAATTCCATGTTTCATACAAAATTAAATGGAATTTATGGATTTGCAGGTATTGTTCTTGTATTTACATTACAGTCCTATCCATTAGTTTATATGTATATATCGGGAGCTTTAAAGAACCTTGACAATTCTTTAAATGAAGCTGCTGAAAGCTTAGGATGTACCGGTGTGAAACGTATTTTTACTATTATTATGCCACTAGTTATGCCAACTATATTTGCTAGTTCCTTATTGGTTTTTATGAGGGTATTTGCAGATTTTGGAACACCTATGCTTATTGGTGAGGGATTTAAAACAATTCCTGTATTAATTTATAATCAGTTTATGAGTGAAGTTGGTGGAGATGATGGCTTTGCTGCTGCACTTTGTGTAATTGTTATAACTGTAGCTATTTTGCTTTTCTTTATACAACGTTTTTTTGCAAATCGTAACACATATTCTATGACAGCATTAAAACCTATGATTGCTAAAAAGACAACGGGAATTAAAAACTTTTTTGCTCATTTATTTGTTTATTTTGTTGTGCTTTTATCAATAATACCACAGGTGGTGGTAATATATACATCATTTTTAAATAATAATGGTGGTCAAGTATTTACGGGAGGTTTTTCATTAAAAAGCTATAAGGCAACTTTATTTGCAAAAGATAATTCAGTTATTATGAATACTTATATTTTTGGGCTTATGGCTATAGTAATTATTGTTATACTAGGTGTTTTGATTTCATATTTAACTGTAAGAAAACGAAATTTATTTACTAGTCTATTAGATACTATTACTATGTTCCCATATATTATACCAGGTTCTGTTTTAGGAATTGCTTTTTTATTTGCATTCAGTAGGAAACCACTTCTATTAAGTGGAACTGCATTAATTATGATCATTGCATTTTCTATTAGAAGAATGCCTTACACTATTCGTTCCAGTACAGCAATTATTGGACAAATAAGTCCTAGTGTAGAGGAGGCAGCTATAAGTCTTGGTGCATCAGAGATAAAATCCTTTGCTAAAATAACAGTGCCAATGATGATGCCAGGTGTACTTTCAGGTGCTATTATGAGTTGGGTAACAGTAATTAGTGAATTAAGTTCATCAATTATTCTTTATACTACAGGTACTCAAACGCTTACAGTTTCTATATACACAGAAGTTATTCGTGGAAACTATGGAAACGCTTCTGCATATTCCACAATATTAACACTTACAGCTATCCTATCGCTATTGTTATTCTTTAAATTATCAGGAAAACGTGAAATAAGTATTTAGTAATAGAATCCGGTATATATCGGATTCTATTACTTTTTTATTTAATATACTATTTACTAATTTGATATGGAAGGTGGCTTTAATTTAATGAAATATGTTATACTAAAGAAAAAATGGAATTTTATAGGTGGACAGGAAATGAAAAAATACACAAAATTTAAAGACTATATGAAATACTCATTTATTAAATATGCTATTGCATTAATTTTACTTGTATTTATTTTGTTTATTACTTCTATGTTTATAAATATTAATTTTTCAACTATTAAATCTAATAAAATATGTAATAGAGTAGTAAGTGATTTTGTTGACAACCAATGCACATCATATTATGGAAACATAAATACTTTGTCCCAAAATGAAATTATTAAAAATGCTTTACTAAAAAAATCTAAAATTACAGAAGTTAATTATTTGTTGTACAACTTTTGCAATAAACAATGGATCAAATCCAATTTTATACTGCTGGACAAGCATAAAAATATAGTTTCATCTAATTTATATAAAAGTAATCAGGAATTATTTCCCACAAATGAAGAGATTCAAGATATTATTTTAAAGTTAAATAATAATTGTAATACTGTGCTAACTAGCAGTGTGAGGAGTCAGTATGATAATGATCAAAATTCAAATATTTTATTTGGCAAGGCAGTTACCTATAAAAGTGAAATTATTGGATACTTAATTTTTCAATTACGCAATAGTGGATTTAATAATTTTGTAATTAATAAGAATGCAGATATTATAATTATAACTGACCAATTTGATAATGTGATTTTTTCTAGCAATAGAATGATAATTGATTCTATTGGAAAGTATAAGATTAATTTTAATAGAAAAAACATTACAAAGGTTAAGGGAAGGCCATATTATGTTACAGTAAATAAGGTACAAAATAATAACATGAAAATTTTAACTATGACCTCCATTGGTATGCAACAACAGTTTTTATTATTTGGAATTATAGTGATTTGCACCGTAAGTATTTTTTTGATTATTCTTGTAATTTTTTTAGCAGATAAGATGACCACAAGAAATCTTAATTCATTACATATATTATTAGAAGCGGTTAGCCAGTGTAGAGAAGGAAATATGGAATATCGTATACAATCAAAAACCTTTGAGGAATTTCAAATACTTTATGATGAGTTTAATAATATGATGTCAAGAATCCAAGCATTAATTAAGAAAAACAACGAAATTTCTGAACGAAAACGATTAATGGAGATAAAGCATTTAGAAGGACAATTTAATCCGCATTTTGTATTTAATGTTCTTGAAACACTGCATTATCAAATGCTTCTTGATCAAGGACAAGCATCAAAAATGTTGATTTCTTTTGCAAATCTTATGCGTTACAGCATTAATTATGGAAGCACGCAAGTCTCAATAAAAACTGATATACAATATGTAAGTAATTATTTAATGTTACAAAAGATGCGTTATAATAAAAGGCTAGATTATGAAATTGATATTAAGAAAGATTTGATGAATTGTAAAATTCCAAAGTTACTAATACAGCCTATAGTAGAGAACAGCTTAGTTCATGGATTAGAAAGTTCTCCTTGCATTACTGTGAAAATTTCTGGATATATTGTAGAAGAAAACATGGAAATTTGTATTGAGGATAATGGGCAGGGAATTGAAGAGAGCCAGTTAAAAAGCTTATTAGGGACATTAAGTGATGAAAATGCTATGCCAGAACATATAGGATTATATAATGTTCATAGAGCACTTCAGCTACTATATGGAAAAGATTATGGTATAACAATTGAAAGTAAGTATGGCATTGGAACAAAAGTTATTTTAAAAATTCCAATTACGGAGAGTGATGATTGTGTATAAAATTCTTATTGTTGAAGATGAAGATATAATACGTAAGGGTCTTATATATATGGTAGATTGGCTAAAGGTTAATTGTATTGTGGTAGGGGAAGCTACGGATGGAAAGGATGGGCTAGATAAAATTAAAAGCCTTCGTCCAGATATTGTGATTACTGATGTAAAGATGCCTTTTAAAGATGGTATTCAAATGCTAGAGGAAAGTATAAGAGAATATGGTTATGAAGCTATTATCATTTCCGGATACAGCGAATTTGAATATGCTAAAAAGGCAATTACATTAAATGTTACGGAATATCTATTAAAGCCCATTGATTTTGAATATTTATATAGAACAATTAACAGCCTAACAGATAAAATTGATCATAATAAAAAAATTAAAGAATATATAAAAAATGCTCATAAAGTACAGCCAATAAGCATACTTGATTTAAAATATTATAATTCCAATCCATATAAGAGTAAATATGTAACTAGAATGCTTGAATATATTAAAACTGAATATGTACATAAAATTTCCCTTGCAGATTTAAGTAAAGAAATTAAGATTTCCTCTGCACATCTCAATGCAAAATTTAAAGAGGAAACCTCATATACTTTTAATGATTTTTTAAACCGTTATCGCATTATACAGTCAATAGAATTGCTAAAGATAGGTGATATGAAGGAATATGAAATTGCAGAAACAGTAGGTTTTAAGGATTATAAATACTTTATTCAAGTTTTTAAAAAATATATAGGATGTTCTCCAAGTAAGTTTTTAGAGATTAATAAATGGAACTTTTGAAAATATGTTAAATTATATGAAGAGGGTTATTATTATGGACATTATAATTTAGAAAAAAGCTTAGATATTTATACAGTTGGGGCATAAAATCTGCAGAGTGTTTAAATAACACTCCTTTTTTATTTGAAAGAGGACAATTTATTGTAATAACACATATTATATAATATAGCATTTTTGGGGAGGAAATTAAGTGAAATATAATGATATATCAATACATGGAGTAACAGCTTCAGAAAAAGTTTATAGAAACTTGAGAAATATTAAATATTCCAAATTAGTAGAAACTAATACTCTTAAGTTATCATATATACCTTATGAAATATCTAAGATATTAAGTATAGCTATAGGTATTAGTATAAAAACATTTAAAAAAACGCAGTTGGAAAAGGGATGTAAAGTAAACATTATAGGTTTTAGAAATATAGATATAGACTATCTATCAGATGATCCAGATAAAGAGGTTCATCAACTAAATTATAAAATACCTTTTTCAACAGAAATGGTATACCGCAATGATGACATTAGTGTAAAAAATGTATATGCACCAGTAGACAAATTGAATTTAAAAATTATAGATCCAAAGAAATTAGAGTTGACAACAAGATTATATATAGCTCCCTTGGTTTTATGATGTCAATAAAAAATGTTAGCATTGTTTTTAGTAATTTTAATAGGAAAGGAGTAAAAAATGAAAATTAATAACATAGAAATATCAGGTGTTATTAACCAGAAAAGTTTAGATTCTTATGATTTACAATATCCACGCAAAGAAATATGTGAAACTTTTGGGATTAACTTTTCAGAAGACATGTCTACAGTTGAAACCCCACTACAAATTTTTTTTGATACTGAGGTATTAGAAAACAAAATAATATATACTCAAGGAGAAAATAAAGTTTTTCTTCATGGTATTATAACAACAAAAATTGTTTATGTTGCTGATGAGGAATCTAAGCCCATTAATACTGTAGAATTTTATAAGCATTTTTCATGTATACTACCAATAAATAATACAAGCAATAAAGAGATAGCCACTAAAGTTTTTATTGAGGATGCTAGTGTAATTCAACAAAATGATAGAGGATTTTATGTTGCACTTTTATTATTAATATGTCCTGTGTATGGTAAAGAAATAGATAAATATAAAGAAGTAGAAATTATGCCTAAGATAGAAAGCATAAATAAAATTGAGAAGCCTAAAGAAGAAAGTAGAAATTTAACTGTGCCTGCTAAAAATAGTGATATGGATATAGAAATTGAATATGATATGAATATGAAAGGGCAATATTTTGAAGCTAATTGGAAATAACGGTAACAAACTATGCTACCAATTAATATAATGTACTATAAAACAATACATTAAAAAAGTGGGGGTGCTCTGAATGAGTAAAATTGAGTATACTAAGGAGATTAAGGAAACTAAGGAAATGGACAGAAACTATGAACTGTTAAGCTTTTATCAAGATGATAGAGCTTCAGCTAGTGCAAATGTACGTTTCAATGCTTGTGAGCTTTGCAAAACTGTTACAATAGATCCTAATCTTGAAGATGTGTCTAGATTACTGAGAGTAAGGGTAATACTAGTAAATGTTTGCCCAGGAAAAGAAGTAACAGTAGGATGTATAGTAACAGATAGATCAGGAAGAATATTAGCTTATAAATCAGATACCTTTATAGCAATGAGA
The DNA here is from genome assembly GCF_000619945.1 of Clostridium lundense DSM 17049. Taxonomy (GTDB): domain Bacteria; phylum Bacillota; class Clostridia; order Clostridiales; family Clostridiaceae; genus Clostridium_AO; species Clostridium_AO lundense. The sequence continues at coordinate 51,225 of NZ_JHVC01000018.1, forward strand.
GACAGAGCTCAGGTAGGAGAAAATGTAAATGTAATTACTGAAGATAAGAGTATTGGCTGTGGATGCCAAGATCCAGGACACTGCATAGATGTAAGAAGAGCTTTTACATTCATACTTCCTATTAGTGATCTATGTTCACCAATGGATGTAAATGTTAGAGTAATAGCTAATTATACTTCACCATGTAATTAAACTATAAAGACTAAATAAAGTGTTTTGTAGATAAGTAGCAAGTGTCTATATTTAGTCACCAAAGGGGTATTTAATTGGATTAATTTTTATCCAATTAAATACCCCATAACATTAATGAATATCAATTTTTCTCTTTTGATTTGTACCCTTATTTAATTTAGGAAGAGTAATTTTTAAAACACCATCGTTAAATGAAGCATATATTTTGCTTTCATCCACATTATCTATATAGAAGCTTCTCTTAAACTCACCATAATGCCTTTCTCGTCTAACATAGTTTTCATTTTTATCTTCTAAGGAATCATCTCTTTTTGCACTAATTATTAAGTTATTGTTATTAAATTCTATATCAATAGCTTCTTTTTTAATTCCTGGAAGATCCGCCTCTACTAGATAGTTTTCATCTGTTTCTTTTAAATCAACTTTAATATTTCCTTGTAAGGAATGCATCATTGAAAATAAATCGTCGTCAAAGAAGTTCTTCAAAAATGGTGAAAATAAATCATCTCTTCCAGTTAAATTATTTTTTCTAAAAGGTATCATATCAAACATTTCTAAATCCCTCCTATATTTTATTAATTTATATATTTAACTTATACATATATAATAAGCTAAAAGTCAAAGAAAGTCAAAGTCTAAAATAAAGAGATTTATGAAACTATCTTAAAATAATTCACATATTTCTTATATAAATTATTTTAAGAAGAATTTTTAAAAATAAACCAGGAATTTTAGTGTATTTTTAAATTTTTTAAACATGAAGCAATGTAATTATAGTATTATCTATATCCTTATCTTTAAAATTTTCCAATCTTTTTTTAATTGTAACCATTTCTAATTTTAATCATAAAATGTAAGTGGTGAGTATTTTTAAAAATAAAATATGAGGAGGTTATTAATGTATAACAATCCGTTTTTTTATTGTACTTATTGTATGCAACAATTTAATTGTCCATTTTTAAATGAGCAGATGAGAAGTTTTAATGATTTTGGAGGAAGCAGAACAGAAAAGGAAGGCCAGAAGCAAAAATTTCAAGGATTCCCATCAAATATAATTATTCTTCCTTTTCCAGGCGGTGGATGGAGCCGTTGGCAGGACCTTGGAGGAACTTTGACATCTGGGCCAGCAGTATCTTCCTGGGCACCAAATAGATTGGATACTTTTGTAAGAGGTACAGATAATGCATTGTGGCATAAATGGTGGGATGGATCACGCTGGAGTAATTGGGAAAGCCTTGGGGGAACATTAACTTCATCTCCAGCTGCTGTTTCTTGGGGAAACAATAGAATTGATGTATTTGTAAGAGGAACGGATAATGCTATGTGGCATCTATGGTGGAATGGATCACGATGGAGCAATTGGGAAAGCCTTGGAGGAACTTTAACATCTGCACCAGCAGCATCTTCCTGGGCACCAAATAGATTAGATACTTTTGTAAGAGGTACAGATAATGCATTGTGGCATAAATGGTGGGATGGTTCAAGGTGGAGTAATTGGGAAAGTCTTGGCGGAAGGTTAACTTCAGCCCCAGCCGCTGTTTCCTGGGGAAATAACAGAATTGATGTATTTGCCCGTGGCCAAAGCAATCGTTTGTATCATTTGTGGTGGAATGGATCACGATGGAGTAGCTGGCAAGACCTTGGAGGAAGGCTGAATTCTGCTCCGGCAGTTTCATCTAGAAGATCAAATAGGCTTGAGGTATTTGCAAGAGGGCTAAATAATCAATTAATTACCATGTCTTGGAATGGATCACGATGGAGTAATTGGTGGAGTCTTGGAGGCAATATAACATCTGCTCCAGCAGCAGTATCTTGGGGACCAAATAGAACCGATGTATTTGCTAGAGGAAGAAATAATGCAATGTGGCATATTTTTAGAAGATAGCATTTTCATGATGAACTAAGTATATTAATAGGTCTAATTTGTTATTAAATGATAACAGTTTAGACCTATTAACCATATCCTATAATATGTTATGAAAAATACCATTATTAATTTATATTACTGTATTCTATTATTTTTTTGATAAGATAAAAATAGTAAAAAATAAAAAACACCTATACTTAAGTATAGGTGTTGATATTTTCATGGTTGCGGGGGTAGGACTTGAACCTACGACCTTCGGGTTATGAGCCCGACGAGCTGCCGACTGCTCCACCCCGCGTCGATATATTTATAAACTTTATCTTGACTCTTACTATACCCTAATAAGTAGAGAAAGTCAAGTGATTTAAAGGAATATTTAGGGATGTTTTACAGAAGTAAAATAAATATAACTACAGTTCCATCATTAACTTTGGTAAATATTTTAATATTCGACAATATTGACAATAAAGTAACAACGTACTATAATATGGTATAATAATTTAAATTAAATATTTAAAAATAAGATAAAGCGAATTTCGGTGTAATTCCGAAGCGGTTCCGCCACTGTAAGGTGAAGTTTTTTACAAATATGTCACTGGATTTATGTCTGGGAAGACTGTAAAAAATGATGAAGCTAAGCCAGGATATCTTGCTTATTTTTAGCCATGTAAACACTCACGGGAAATGGGCAGTTGGCACTAAGAATAGATGTAAAACTCTAACTATTTTTTGTGGTTAGAGTTTTTTATTTTTTAAAAGAGGTGTTATGTTGAATAAAGAATGTTTAAAAATAGCTTTCTATGGCAAAGGCGGTATTGGAAAGTCAACTATAGCTTCTAACCTATCAGCAGCTTTTGCAACATTAGGAATGAAAGTATTACATATTGGATGTGATCCTAAAGGGGATTCTACAAGAACTCTTATGGGATATAAAATACCAACATTACTTAATATTTTGGAAAAAGATACTCCTATATATGAAGAGGATTTTTTATTTAAGGGGTATAAAAATGTTCATTGTATTGAAGCTGGTGGGCCTAAGCCTGGAATGGGTTGTGCTGGCAGAGGAATAATAACTGTAATAGAAGAACTAACTGATTTTAAGATTTTTGATAAACAATGGGATGTAATCATTTACGATGTACTGGGAGATGTGGTCTGTGGTGGATTTTCTACTCCTATAAGAGAAAAGCTTATAGATGCTGTATATATAGTTACCTCATCTGAATTTATGTCTATTTATGCTGCAAATAATATAATGAAAAGCATAAATACTTTTTCATCCATGAACGGTGCTTTACTTGGAGGAATTATTCACAATTGTAGAAGTTCAAATTCCAACATTGAAATAGTACAAAAATTTAGTAAAGATTGCAATACATCGATTTTAGATACTATTCCTTATTCTAAGAATTTAGGTGTATCGGAACTTAAAGCTAAAACAGTTGTAGAAAATTTACCTAATTCGCCTGTTAGCTATAGTTTTATACAGCTAGCAAAAAAAATAATAAATAATAAAGATTATCATATACCAAATTCTTTAGATGATAACCTTATGGAAAAGCTTAGTGAGTCTATATTAAAAGAGATTACTAAAGAATAAGAGAGGGGAATAGTGAATTTAATGAAAAACAATTTGTTAGATAAGGCTATAAAGAAAATGGACTTTGGTAAGATTATACATACAGCTTTATCGGTTCCAAATACCTGTGCATTGGCAGTTGGTCCAAAATCTTGCATAAGAATATTTTATTTTCAGGGAAGAAAAAAGAATTTAAATGATAGGTTATATATGCTTCCAGTATCTGAAATTCAATTAGTTTCCTCAACTCATTTAGATGAGTTTAAAGAAGCTGTAGAAGAAATTTTTATTAGAGAAAATCCTGAAAATTTAATAGTACTTATTATGTGTCCTGATATTATACTTGGAAGTAATTTTGAAAATCTTGTAAAATCCTTAGAAGAAAAATATAGAAAGAATATAAAGTTATTTAAAAGAGGTCCTTTAGTGGACAACATGATGTGTTCTAGTGAGAGAATGATGAATATAGTTAATGAATTATCACAGAAAAATATTTAATATGGAGTGTGAATTTTATGAACAAGTTATTTCAGTTTATCCCTCCCTTTGCTAGTGATTATTCAGGAATATGCTCTGTTTTAATGCAATTAGAAGATTGTTTAAATATATTAATAACCCCTAAAGGATGTATTAAAACTATATTGGAAATAGACAACGTAGATAAACTTGAAGATACTAATTTATATTATACAACTTTAACACAGAAACATGTAATATCAGGATTTGATGAAAGCATTATATGCAGTATCCTTGAAATTTTTGAAAATAATCCGAAAAAATGCATAAATATCATAAATACACCTGTTCCAAGTATTATAGGAAGTAACTTAAAAGGAATAGCTGATATTTTAGAAAAAAAACTTAAAGTTCCAGTAATTTTATTTGATTCCACAGGCTTTGAAAATTATTCTTTTGGAATAAGTGAAGCATTATTAAATATAGGTAAAAAATTTATAAATACTAATATTACTAAAAAATCAAACTCTGTAAATATATTAGGATATTCTTCTTTAATTATTGGAAATAAATTAAATCTATATAATATTGAAGAACTTATAAAAAATTGTGGAATAGAAATAATTTCAACCTGGTGTAATGAAACTACCATAGAAAAATTTAAATATGCTTCTGATGCTAGCTTAAATATTGTTATTTCCGCAGAAGGAATTCCATTAGCAGAATACATGAAAGATAAATTTAATATTCCATATATAATAGACATTCCTATAGGTGTGGCTGGAACTATTAAATTTTTAAATTCTATCGAGAATATGTTAAATATTAAAGTGAAATTTCCTATATGTAAAATTAATAGAATTTCTTCAGATAAAAAAGTTTTAATAATAGGAAATCCTGTAGAAAATTTAGCAATTAGATATTGCTTAAATAAAGATTTTGCATTAAAAGAAATTAAAACAATTTCTCTAATTTCTTCAAGTAGAAAAGAAAAAAGACTTTATAAGTATAGCATTTTTTCAGACATTAACTTTGTTTACAGCGAGTATGAATTAGCAAAAATTATGAAGAAATTTGATTTTGATATATTAATATCTGATCCTTTATATTATGACCTTATAAATAAACAAGCTACTATCATACCAATTCCACATATAGGATTAAGCGGTGGAGAATTTATAAAAGATAGTACTAATTATATATTTAAAAATGGTTTTAAATACTTTTATAAATACTTATTACAATAAAGATATGAAGGGATGTATAAAAATGAAATCAAAAAAAATAAAATCAATAATGGCAATGATAATTTTAACATTAGGGCTTACGGCCTGTGGCCAAGCAACAACTTCTAATAAAAATCAGGTTAAAACACGAACTGTAACTGATACTGTAGGAAACAAAGTAACTATTGCTGAAAATATAAATAAAATTGCAGTTACCCCTATTCCTTGGTCTTCTATAATTTACGCTGTAGATGGAACTGGAGACAAAATAATTGGTATGAATGCATCTGCCAAAAAGTCTTATGAAAAAAGTATATTAAAATCACTTGCCCCAGAAATAGAAAAAGCCTCTACTAAGTTTATTGACAACAATTTCACAGTAAATATTGAAGAAGCTCTAAAAGCAAAACCTGATTTATTTATTCAATGGGATAATCAAGAAAAAAGCATTAAGCAATTGACAGAAGCGGGTATACCAACTATTGCTTTAAAATATGGAACCCAGGAAGATTTGGAAAATGGAATAAAATTAATTGGACAAGTACTAAAAAAAGAAGATAGAGCAAATAAATTAATTGGTTATCATAAGGATAATTTAAAGTATTTTGAATCCAAGCAAACAGAACTTAAAGACAAAAAAAAGCCTAGAGTATTATATTTAAGAGATGATCAATTAAAAGTTGCTGGAAATAAATCTTATAATAACTCTATGATCCATAAAACTGGTGGTGTTAATGTAGCTAAAGATGTACCAGGCCAATGGAGTAATGTAAATATGGAGCAGGTAATGAAATGGAATCCTGAAATAATATATGTAAGTAATTTTTCAGATATACAACCATGTGATTTAATAAACAATAAAATTAAAGGACAAGATTGGAGTAAAATTGATGCAGTAAAAAATAAAAAAGTTTACAAAACACCTATTGGAATATATAGATGGGATGCTCCATGTGTTGAAAGTTATCTTATGTTTAAATGGATGGGGTCCATTCAGCAACCAACTATATTTAATGACTATAAAATGGAAGATGAATTAAAAAAATTCTATAAAGAATTTTTGAATCATGATTTATCAAAAGAAGAAATAAAAAATATATTACATGAAAAATAATAACTTAGGAGATTTAAATGAATTGTAAAAAATGTAATATTAAAATAAAATATGTTTTACTTATAATAACATTAATAAGTACTTTTTTTATTTCCCTATTTCTAGGAAGATTTTTAATTTCACCATTGGTTGTAATAAAAACCTTTGGTGAAATTATATCCCAAATAAATTGTTCTTCAAATTCTATAGAAACATCTGTAATAGCAAATATAAGACTTCCTAGAACTATTTTAAGTATGCTAGTTGGAGCAGGACTATCAATATCAGGGGCTACTTTTCAAGGAATATTTAAAAATCCATTAGTAAGTCCTGATATTTTAGGAGTAAATGCTGGAGCAGCCTTTGGAGCTGTATTAGCTATACTTTTTTGTGGATTAAATAGTAATGTAACTTTTTATGCTATCTTATTTGGAATCATAAGTGTGTGTATAACTTATATGTTATCTAAAAATAAGGAATCTGGTCCTGTATTATCATTAGTTTTATCAGGCATAATAGTTTCATCTGTATTTTCTTCATTAATATCTCTTATAAAATATGTAGCAGATCCCTATGATAAATTGCCAACAATTACATATTGGCTTATGGGTAGTTTCTCAAAATGTTCTTATGATGATTTGAAATTTATATTTTTGCCAATTACTGTGTCTATTATTCTATTATTAATGATGAGATGGAGAATAAATATTTTATCTCTTGGAGATGAAGAAGCTCATTCTTTAGGAATAGATCCTAAAAAAATAAGACTAATTATTATAGCTTTAGTAACTATAATAACTGCTTGTTCAGTTACTATTGCTGGAATAATTGGGTGGGTAGGTTTAGTAATACCTCATATAAGCAGAATAATGTTTGGCGTTGATCATAGTAGATTATTACCTGTATCTTGTATTATAGGTGCCATATTTTTAACATTAGTTGATATAATAGCACGAACTGCTACATCAGTTGAAATTCCTATTGGTATTCTAACAGCTCTTATAGGAGCACCATTCTTTGGGTGGTTAATTAAAAAGAAGAATAAAGGTGATTGGGCATGATTTTAGAAATTAAAAATGGCTATTTTTCTTATGAAAATAATAATGAGCCTATTTTAAAAGATATAAATTTTTCTTTATGTGAAGGTGAAATAATGACAATATTGGGTCAAAATGGAGTTGGTAAGACAACTTTACTTAAATGTATAACAGGAATATTAAAGTGGAAAAGTGGATCTACACTTATTAATGGAGAGTTAATAAATCTTAATAATGGAATAAAAAAAATGGGCTATGTACCTCAAGCGCATCCAATAAATTTTGCATATACGGTAAAAGAAATGATATTGATGGGCAGAGCATCCTATATAGGATTATTTTCTACACCTTCAAAAGAAGATAAGTTAATGGCTGAAGAAGTTATGAAAGACATTGGAATATTACATTTGAAGAATAGAGAATGTTCAAAATTAAGTGGTGGTCAGCTTCAATTGGTATTTATTGCTAGAGCATTAGTTTCAGAGCCTAAAATTCTAGTTTTAGATGAACCCGAGTCTCATCTAGATTTTAAAAATCAGCTTATAATGTTAGATATTATAAAGAATTTAACTAAAACTCGAGGATTAGCATGTATTTTTAATACTCATTATCCTGAACATGCTTTGAAAATATCAGATAAGACATTGATGATATCTTCAGAAGGATATGTGTTTGGTAATACTAATGAAATCATTACAGAAAAAAATATAGAACATTTTTTTGATGTAACTGCAAAAATATTATCCTTTAAAGAAAAAAATCTAGACTTTAAAACTATTGTTCCTGTAGATTTTATATTATAGTTAAATATTAAGGAGTATGCTAAATAATCATTTTATTTGGTATACTCTTTTTTATTGCATCAAATGAATATGATATAATTACCAGTAGTTAAATGAAAATATAGTAGGCTATAAATAAAAGGAGAAAAATTTTTGTTATTAGGAGGAAAAATGAATAAGTTAAGAAAAGTGATGAAGAAAAAAATAACTTGGTTTTTTATTTTACTAGTTGCATTTATTTACGTAAATAATAGTTCTTTTCTTGTTAAACATGGGAATAAGAAATCGTTTCTTCTTGCCCACAGAGGACTAGCTCAAACTTTTCCTATGGAAGGGATAACAGGTGAAACAAATACAGCTCAACGTATATACAAACCTGAACATCCTTATTTGGAAAATACCATTCCATCTATGGAGGCAGCTTTTAAGGCTGGAGCTGACATAGTTGAATTTGATGTTCAACTAACTAAGGATGGGCAAATGGCTATTTTTCATGATGCTTCATTGGAATACCGAACTAATGGAAAAGGAAATATACGAGAATATACAATGAAGGAACTAAAAAAATTTGATATTGGATATGGTTATACTGCTGACAATGGTAAAACTTTTCCTTTCAGAGGGAAGGGTATTGATCTTATGCCTTCCTTAGATGAAGTAATGAACTATTTTCCTAAGAGTTCATTTTTAATTCATATTAAGAGTAATGACGCAAAAGAGAGCGAAGTTTTAGCGGAATATCTTAATAACTTACCAAAAGATCGTTTAACTAAACTTATTGTATATGGTGCGAATGAGCCTATTGATGTTATTAAGAAAAAGATTCCAGACTTGCGTGTAATGTCTAAGGCAACTATGAAAAAAGCATTGATTTCTTATTTGGCTATAGGTTGGACGGGCTACATGCCTGCATCAATGAAAAATACATATTTACATTTGCCACAAAAATATGCTCGTGTATTGTGGGGATGGCCTAATCGTTTTATTCAAAGGATGGATGATGCAAATTCACTTTTCGTTATTGTAGCAGGGGATGGGCAATGGTCTGAGGGATTTGATACGGTTGAGGACTTGAAGCAAATACCAGCTAACTATTCAGGGGGTATTTGGACAAATCGTATAGATAGGATAGCACATTTATTTAAGAGTAATGATAGATGAAAATTGAGTAATATAACTTATTTTAGCATATTTGGTTATGTAATTGAAATACTTATGAAGTATAGTGGATAAAATTAAGTTGAATGGATAGAATGAAAGAAGGTTGAAAAGGCATAAGGAGAAGTGATGGCATGAGAGTATTGGAAAGCAAGAGACTAATTTTGAGACCTTGGAAAATCTCTGATTTAGATGATTTGCATGAATTGACATCTAATAAAGAGGTAGCAAGTCTAGCAGGATTTAATGTGAAGAATAATAAGATGGATACTTTAAATATTTTGCAACAATTTATTATAGATTCAGCTAGCTCATTATGGGCAATTGAGCTAAAGAGTTTAAATAAAGTAATTGGGTGGGTTGAATTACATAAATTTTTAGAAAAAATGAATGAGGATTGGAAAGAAATAGGGTTTGCTTTATCACAAAAATACTGGGGGCAAGCACTAATGCCAGAAGCAGTTAAAGAAGTACTTAATTATGGATTTAAAGAAGAAAAAATTAATTCTATAGTATGTTCACATTTTATAAATAATATTAGATCTAAAAGAGTAATTGAAAAATGTGGTTTTAAGTATGCCAAAGGAACTAATGATAAACTTTATTACTTTCTCAATAAAGTTGACTTTGAATTAATAAGCTAAAGTAGTAGAAAGCGGATAAATTTATCCGATAGATATACGAAGGGGGTTTTAGTATGGAGTTAATTAAAGATATTCATGAAGATGAATTTGGAGATATGGAGGGGCAAGTTTATTTTAAGTTTTTTAATAAATATATTGATATAAATTTTGAAAAAGATGTTTCAATGGATTATGTTGTGCAGAATGTTAAATATTTAAATTCAATAAGTGCAGATGTTATTTTGAAATTATGTGAGTATTCATTTATATATTGTAAAGATTTTACTAAAGCATATCCAGATATTCAGTATAATGAAGGATTAGTAGAAATTTTAAAGCCTTTAGAGGTTCTAAAATACATGGAGATATGTAGTTTAAAAGTAGACATGCCACAAGATGACACAACATGTGTATTAAATCTTAGTGGTGGATGTGATTGGGAAGATGAGGAAGGAATGCAATGGCTTATTAGAGATGATGAAGTTATATATGTTGGATCATGGGATGATTTAGATCCATGGATGGAAAACTTGGACAAAGGTTGGTGCAATTATGTAACAGGGTGGCGTTTAAATTCTTATGATTTTTTATAGTGAAGTTTATTTTTACTCATAAATCTTTTTAATAACTTAGCATTGCTTTAATACGCACAGCATCCTACGCAGAAATTGTATCTATGGTGGTTGCGAGAAATACTCATTGGTTAGCATGATCGTAATGGTTGAAATACTCAATAAAAAGGTGAACGAATGCTGTTAATAGAAAACTATTTATATTATGAGGAGGGGAAAAAATGAAAAAACATATCGATCTGCATATGCACTCAATTTATAGCGACGATGGAGAATTTACGCCTTCCCAGTTAGTTTACCAGTGCAAGCAGGCAGGTATCCGTATTATGTCTATTTCAGATCATAACTGTGTAAAGTCAAACAAGGAAGCCGAAGTAGAAGCACACAAGGCGGGCATTCAGTATATTCCTGCTATTGAGATTGATTGTACCTACAAGGATGTAAATTTGCATGTGCTTGGATATGGAATTAATTATGAAAGCCAAGAATTTGCCATGATAGAAGAAAATGTGGTCACACAGGAATTGAAAGCATCACAAGAAAGATTAAAGTTGACGCATCAACTGGGTTTTCAGATTACTCAAGATGAGTTGAAAGCTGTTTCTAATAAAGGCTATGGGAAAAACATTTGGACTGGTGAAATGATTGCGGAAGTTCTTCTTCAAAAAGAAAAATACCTTAACAATGAATTACTTAAGCCTTACCGCAGTGGAGGTTTGCGTAGTGATAACCCTTATGTTAATTTTTATTGGGATTATTATTCACAGGGAAAGCTTTGTTATGCAGAAATTAAATTTCCCACTCTTGAAGAAATTATAGGAATAATTCATAAAAATGGAGGTAAAGCGGTGCTGGCACATCCGGGAAACAATCTAAAGGGAAAGTTTGAATTATTTGATGATATAGTTTTATGTGGTATTGATGGTGTAGAAGCTTTCAGCAGTTACCATAACATAACAAATGCCTATAATTTTTACGTTAGATCACAAAAATATTCGCTTTTGGTTACCTGCGGAAGTGACTATCATGGAAAAACAAAGCCTTCTATACAGCTTGGCGAAAGTGGATGTTTTATTGATGAGAAAGAAATTGAAACACAATTATTAAACTTTGAGCTTTTATAAATATATTGAATACCTAACAGATAATAAATACCCATTACAGGAGGGTCTATTATTTTAATTGTTAACAAAATATACGCGCATAGGAGAGATAGAATATGTTTAGAATAGAGGAGTTTGCAAATTTAAATAAAATATCTATAAAAACTCTTAGATATTATGATGAACTAGGACTTTTAAAACCTATGGAAGTTGATTGGCAAACAGGTTATAGGTATTATTCAGCAAAACAACTTCCAAGGCTAAACGGAATACTAGCTTTAAAAGATTTGGGATTTTCATTAAATCAAATTGGTAATGTAATTGATAATGAGGAATCTAGGGATATTGTACTTTCAATGCTAGATGAAAAAAAGAAAGAAATTAATGATACCATAAATTCTGAAAATATAAGTATGACATATAATGCTTTAATTAAATGGATTGAAGAAAATGGTTATAAAATTGCAGGATCTAATAGGGAATTATATTTAGAAGGGGAATGGTCAACTCCAAATATTCAGGAATATATTACTGAAATTCAGATACCTGTTGAAAAAATTTAAAATTAAATAGCTCTATAATAAAAAACTTTTTGGCTAAATATAAAAGAATGCCAAAGAGTTTTTTGTTTATTTTCATGTTATGGTAATGTGATATAATTAATCCATAATATCATTAAAGTACTATTTAAGGCATAGGGAGAAGTGATCTTTAGATTTGACTAGAGTTTACTTAAAGGGGGGAAGTACAATGAAGAAAAATATTATTTATTGGGGAATTTGCATAGCTTTTTTTAAAGCTTATTTTGATATATTAAGATTTATATGGAACAGTTTTGTACCGTTTAATACTATGAGAGATGTGATAGCTTTTTTCATTCTTGTATGTCTTAACATTCCACTTTCATTGATAAGTACAGAAAAGGTAATTGAAATAATAAAAAGAAAATAAGAATAAATATCAAAAAATTATTTTTGTATAACATTTTCATAATAAAGGGAGAGGGGTATATCATGACTGAATGTAGAGAAATATATTTAAATGATAGTGATTGGAAAGAAAAATTAAGAAATTTAATTAATTATGAGGAGAATTTTATTTTTCCTATTAAATGTAGTGGGAAATATATTAATACTATATTAACTCCACAGCTAATTATAAGTGATTTTAGTGAAGAAAAAGAACAAATAGTAAAGAATACACTTAAATTTATTTTAGAAAATTTTGATGCCATTTATGAAAATATGCTAAAAATTTTAGTTAAAACCTTTAAAAATTGGGATATATATGATCATGAAAATAATGAGGATTATCAGATTAATATAGAAGAAGATTTACATAAAATGCGTTATGATGGTAATTTCATTAATACAATAATAATTAATTGTAACGAAATAGAAAATGAATTTGCTTATTACTCATTTAAGTTTGAATTTAATTACTGTAGATTTGGTTATGATGATGGAGTAGAAGTAGTTATGTATAAAGATAAAGTTATATTTTGGGCTGATGGAAACAGTATGGAATATATATATTCTTTCAAGGAAATATTAGAATCATACAATAATTACCAACTTTAGTATATTTGTTATAAAAATATATAAAAACTCTTTGGCTAAGTATAGAAGAATGCCAAAGAGTTTTTTATATATTGATTGACAATATGGTTATATGATGGTAATATGAAGTAAACTTCACATGAAGTTTACTTCATATTACTTTTAGGGGGTGTATAGGTGAAGAACAGAGTAAAAGAATTGCGAACTGCTACAAATATGACACAACAGCAGCTCGCTGATCTAGTTTCGGTTTCATCAAGAACGATTATTTCACTTGAGAAAGGGCAATACAACCCATCAATTATGCTGGCATATAAGATAGCCTGCGTTTTTAATACTACTATTGAAGAATTATATTGTTTAAAGGAGAATTTAGAGAATGAAGATGAAAGTATATAATAAAAAGAAATTTTGGAGTGGTGTAGTATTTTTATTATTAGCGGCAATTAGCATTCCAAATACAATTGCACGTTTTAATAGTTTAGATACCTTAAGAATTATTAAGTATGCTATAGTGGATACTTTTGCTATTTTATTTGGAGTCACAGAAGTATATAGAAGCTTAAGTAGTAAGTGCACAAAAGAAGATAGGCAAAATGATGATGAACGTGAAAAGTTAATTACTATGAAATCAAAAAGCAGTGCCTATAATATTACATTTTTTATTTGTGCTATCATTACAATACTATCTGCAATTGTAGTGGGAGTAACAAAAAATAATGTGTGGGGAGGCATTTTTATTGGTATAGGCATTGTTCCTACAATTATGATAATTACTGAAATAAGTAGCTATTTTTATTATGACAAGCGAAATTAATTACAAGGAGAATTGTATTTTTCCTATTAAATGTATTGATAAATATATTAATATAACATTTAAAAACTCTTTGGATAAGGATAGAAATATGCCAAAGGGTTTTTTAGTTATTGTTATAATGTGGAATATGGTATAATTAATACAAAATATCAGATATTTTAAATTACTAGCAATAACTTGCAATAAGGAACTATTAATTTAATTAAGCTATTTTAATTTATTCTATATTTACAGGAGGATTATATATGAATAATTTTCAATTTATAAGTGGAGACGAAGAATTACTTGATTTAGTACAGCCATTATGGGAAAAATTAAATAAGCATCATGAAGTTAATTCAAGTTATTTTTTAGATAAATTCAGAAATTTAAAGTTTGAGGTTAGAAAAAATAAGTTTATTAAAAGCAATAATTTACAAGTAAAGATAGATTTAATTAAAGATATAGAGAAAGATTTATATGTTGGCTATTGTATTAGCACGATAAATGAAGATTTGACTGGAGAAATTGACTCTATTTTTGTTGAGAAAGAATATCGTAAATATGGTTTAGGGGACAAGCTAATGAATATGGCACTAGAATGGTTAAATAGCAAGCAGGTAAAGACGAAAATAATTGGGGTAGCAGAAGGTAATGAAAATGTATTAGAATTTTATAAAAGGTATGGCTTTTATAAAAGAAGAGTAATTTTAGAGCAGATAAATGAATAGAGTTAATGAAGAATTTTGCTATAAAGCACTAAAATATTTGATATAACTTACAGTTTTATATATAACTAAAGATGATTAAAGGAGAGAGTTATTTTTGGAAAAGGTTTATATATTTGAAGGAAAAAATGTATATGATTTAAATTCATTTTTTAGTGAGTTTGCTAAAATGGTAAATGCGCCTAATGGATATTTTGGTAGGGATTTGCAGTCATTTGATGATTGTCTTTTTGGAGGATTTGGCCTAGAAGCTCCCTGTAAAATTATTTGGAAAGATTCAAATATATCAAAACAAAGGTTAAATAGTGAAATAATTAGAGAATATTATGAGGAAAATAGAAAGTTTTATGAAAAAGAATTGGCTAATGAAATTGATGAACTTTGTAAACATAGTGTAAATCCAGATGATTACGATCCTTTTGCTGAATCAGGAATAAAATATTCTATAGAGATGATAGAAAAAGCTAAAAGGGGCGAGATAACTATGTTTGATGAAATAGTAAGTACAATCCAAAGCGTTACTAGAAGAGCTACATTTAATAAGAGTTGGGTTATAGATTTAATTTTAGAATAGTATTTGGAAAAAAGTATGTTTTTAATAATTATTTTAGTTTCTTTTTCATTTCTAGAGTTTTTAGATTTTAAATAAATTAATACTAAAAATAATAAAGCTGTTGAAGATAAAATAACTCTAAATATATGAAAATATATTTCTATATTTGTAATGGTAATCACGAATATTGGAATGGCAACAAATACATATAATATATAATATCCTGTTCTATCTAAAATATCTTTCTGTAATTCATATAAGAATTTATTATTCATAAAAATTTCCCCTTTGAAATTTATAGAGAACCATAACTTATATATATAAATTATATCATATATGGTATTTATATCAAATGGATAAAAATAAAGGGTAGGAGGATGATAAAATGAAATTTAAGTGTCCACTTATTGTTGTTAATAATATTGAGTTAAGCAGAAATTTCTATGAGAATGTATTAAATCAAAAGGTAAAATATGATTTTGGTGAAAATGTAGTGTATGATGGGGGTTTTGCTATACAATTAAAGCCATATTTTGCAAATATGATTACTATAAATGAAGATGATATAACTACTAAATCAAACAATTTTGAACTATACTTTGAAGAAGAGGATATAGATAGTTTCATAAAAAAATTAGAAAATATTAATGGAATAAAGTATATTCATTCATTAGTAGAACATCCATGGGGGCAGAGGGTTGTTAGATTTTATGATCCTGATATGCATATTATAGAAGTTGGTGAAAGTATGGAGACTGTGATAAAGCGGTTTTTAAATCAAGGGTTATCCGTTGAAGAGACAGCTAAGCGTACTCAGCATCCAATTGAATTTGTTAGACAGGTGAATAAATAGGGAGTGCTAAAAACACTCCCTATCTTAATGCCATAAAAACATTATACATATATAAATATCAATTATCTATTTACGAACCTTTTCTATAAGTTTTTCTGGGTTTACTATTGTGCCTAAATCATATTTTTTATTATCTTTTTCTATTTGTACTATGTTACCTGTATTTACTGCGGCTTTTAAAAATTCATCTGGAGTTATATCAGGATTTACTTGGCAGCATAAAGTATATAAAGCTGCTACATAAGGAACAGCCCAGCTTAATCCACCTTGTTTATAGAATACATAATCTGATGTTCCTGTAGGGGAAGCAGTACATCTACTATCCATTGGTACCATAATATTTTTTGAGGGACTAAATCTTTTATTATTTTTAAAAAATGAATCACTCCAGAACATAGCTGGCTTATAGCTTTTAAAATCCTCTGGGTTTTTCATACTATCTCTTCCAAGACCCCAAAAATCAATATCATAATATTGATCAAAACTTGTAGAAACTACTAATATGCCTTCAGCTTTAGCTCTTTTTACTGCTGCATCTACTTCTTTAAATCCTTTTTGTCTCTTGTCCCATCCTATAGACATGGAAATAGCTCTTATCTTTTTTTCTTTAGGTAAAGTTTTATTTACTTCTATAATTCTGCCTATAGATTTTCCCAAATAAGTAAAATCAAAAGGGTATCCTGTTACAATGCTACTTAAAGTAAATTTACCATGAGTTTCTGCAATGTAATATAAATCTGCTTCTGGGGCAACACCTACAGTTTTTCCTACTGCAATAGAGCTAATAGCTGCTCCATGCATAGAGGCAAAAGTACCGTCATCTACGTTGTGGATTTCTTCATAAAATTTTAATCTATCCTTATATTCTTCATGATCAGTTAAAAGAGTTTGATCAATAATAGCCATGCTAACCCCTTTACCTGTAATGCCTTTTTCGTGAAGTTTTCTTAAATTTAAACCTGGATTTTTTCCATATTCCATAATAGTATTTGTATCAAATCCTTTTGGAAGAGAAGAAGGCCACTTTGTTTTACTATCAAAATCTGCATACATTAAATCCTTTAAATTATTCTTAATGTCTAGTTCAGATAAATCATAACTTCTTAAATCCATTTGCCATAGTTTTTGAGGATTTCCATCATATTTTGGAAGTTCTTTAAGTTTTCCTTTTCTATAATCTATAGCTTTTGGTACGTGAGCTATTCCACTATTACCATTTACTTTACAATCGTGATATTTATTTATTGGAAAAGTAAAAGCAAACACTACAAATAAAACTAAAATAATAATAATGGAAAAACATACTTTCTTTTTAACACTAAATTTTTTAATATGGTTCCACATAATAATCCTCCTTGTAATTTAATATTTCGCTGGAGATTACATATGTAATCTGTAGTGGGTAAAATTTCTTACTAGAGTTACCAAAGGAGGTGTTTCTAATAAGAAAAATATTATTTAACTATTATTACATATAAATATCAATTATCTATTTACGAACTTTTTCTATAAGTTTTTCTGGGTTTACTATTGTGCCTAAATTATATTTTTTATTATCTTTTTCTATTTGTACTATGTTACCTGTATCTACTGCGGACTTTAAAAATTCATCTGGAGTTATATCAGGATTTACTTGGCAGCATAAAGTATATAAAGCTGCCACATAAGGAACAGTCCAGCTTAATCCACCTTGTTTATAGAACACATAATCTGATGTTCCTGTAGGAGAAGCAGTACATCTACTATCCATTGGCACCATAATATTTTTTGAGGGATTAAATCTTTCATTATTTTTAAAAAATGAATCACTCCAGAACATAGCTGGCTTATAGCTTTTAAAATCCTCCGGGTTTTTCATACTATCTCTTCCAAGACCACAAAAATCAATATTATAATATTGATCAAAACTTGTAGAAACCACTAATATGCCTTCAGCTTTAGCTCTTTTTACTGCTGCATCTACTTCTTTAAATCCCTTTTGTCTCTTGTCCCATCCTATAGACATGGAAATAGCCCTTATCTTTTTTTCTTTAGGTAAAGTTTTATTTACTTCTATAATTCTATCTATAGATTTTGCTAAATAAGTAAAATCAAAAGAGAATCCAGTTACAAGGCTACTTAAAGTAAATTTACCATGAGTTTCCGCAATGTAGTATAAATCTGCTTCTGGCGCAACGCCTACAGTTTTTCCTACTGCAATAGAGCTAACAGCTGCTCCATGCATATCAGCACTACTTTCATCATTGTGAATTTCTTCATAAAATTTTAATCTATCCTTATATTCTTCATGGTCAGTTAAAAGAGTTCCATCAATAATAGCCATGCTAACTCCTTTACCTGTAATGCCCTTTTTGTGAAGTTTTCTTAAATTTAAACCTGGATTTTTTCCATATTCCATAATAGTATTTATGTCAAATCCTTTTGGAAGGGAAGAAGGCCACTTTGTTTTACTATCAAAGTCTGCATACATTAAATCCTTTAAATTATTTTTAATGTCTAGTTCAGATAAATCATAACTTCTTAAATCCATTTGCCATAGTTTTCGAGGATTTCCATCATATTTTGGAAGTTCTTTAAGTTTCCCTCTTTTGTAATCTACAGCTTTAGGTACTCTAGCTATTCCACTATTGCCATTTACTTTACAATCCTGATATTTATTTATTGGGAAAGTAAAAGCAAACACTATAAATAAAACTAAAATAGTAATAATTGAAAAACACACTTTCTTTTTAACACTAAATTTTTTAATACGATTCCACATAACATTCCTCCTAAAATTTAACCTCACAACAAGATTACATGTGTAATCCTTAGAACGTAAAATTTCTTATTAGAGCTACCAAAGGTCATATCTCTAATAAGAAAAATATTACTTAACTTTTTTTAATACATAATAAGCTGGGATTCTATTTCTGAATGCATAATCTCCACTTTTCCATTGTAAAAACATGTATTCATTATTATTTATATTTTTTATATAATACTTACTAGCTGTTTTATCATAGGGACCTATAAGCAGATCTTTTGACCAATTCCAGTGTTTTACACTTGTTTTTCCGTTTTGAAAGAATTCTAAATTCTTAAGATATAGTTGGTCTCTAAAATTCCTTTTATTGGGATTAAAGTCATTTATATTTTCTACAATATCTACAGATATCCATTTTCCTATGATTTTATCATCTGGGTTGAACGGAATATTTATATTATCTATTTTTCTAACTCTTCCTTCTTCATCTATTATATAATTAGAAGATATATCTTTGTCTATAGCTGCAGAAACTGTTCCATTATGTTCCGTTAACATAATAGCACCAATTAAAATTACTACAATTAAAGATAGGGTTGTAGCATATAATCCTTTCTTTTTAAAATCACGTATAAAAGATATTCTTTTAGCAATTTCTTTTTTATTTCCCACCATATTTAGTGGTAAAGATACTTTTAAATTGTTTTTTGAATAAGATAAAAGATTTATTATAGTATATCCATAGCTTAATTTTTCTTCGGCATTTATATAGGAAAGTACCATTTCGTCACAGCTTAATTCTAAGGTTTTCTTTAATTTATCCATGGTATACCAAATTAAAGGATTAAACCAGTGCAATATACAAATGATTTTAGCTAAATATAAAACTATAATATCTTTTCTTTTATAGTGGCATAATTCATGAAGCATTATATTTTTTAAATCTTCTTTTGTAACTTTTGATAGCAATCCTTTTGGAATTAATATTATAGGATTCTTTAATCCGAGTATAGCAGGGCTGTTTATAGAGCTTAATTCTAGTAGTTTAAAGTTTGATTTGATTTTAAGAAAATTACTGCATTGTAATAAGATGGTTATTGCTTTTTCGTCATCTACTGCTTTAATATACTTTATCCTTTTATAAAACTTTATATGGTTTAATATATTATGTATTATTAAAGTGAATATACCCAAATACCACAATATAAATAGGTATTTTGTATAAGAATGAGAACTCTTTATAATATAAGAAAAGCTTATATCATTAGGTTGTTTAAAGTTTCTATCTATGTCTCTATAATAATTTAAGCTGCTATAATAACTTTTAAATTTATCATCATTATTTATCATATCCACTATAGTATTTTTATGATTTAAGGTATATAACATTTCTGGTACGCTATATAAGCTAAAAGAGCTTTTAGGCATTATAGGCAAAGCTAATCTTATTAATATGAAAATATAAAGTATATATTGAAATTTTGCAGGGATTTTCTTATTTAAAAGTTTGTTTATTATAATTACTAATATTATGGGAATAATAGATAAAACTGATAGTTCTATAATTAGTTTAAAAACTAAAAACATATAAAACACTAACTTATCCATATTATTTCCTCTTTTCCAAAATCTTTCTCAAATCCTCTATATCTTTATCTGTAAGATCATCATCTTCTATAAAATTTAATACCATATCTTTAGCTACTCCATTAAATACTCTGTGCAAAAAAGATTTACTTTCTTCTTTTATACAATCTTCTTTTTTTACTAAAGGATAATAATTATACGATCTGCCTTCTATTTCAAATGCTAATACTTCTTTTTTTACTAATCTACTTATTAATGTTTTTATAGTTTTAGGTTTCCAATCCATTTTGCTTTCTAAACTTTCTATAACATAATTGGCACTACAAGGATTGTTATCCCATATTACTTTCATAACTTCCCATTCTGCTTCAGATATCTTAGGTAAATTTCCCATACTAACACTCCTTAGATTACGATTGTAATTTATGACTTAATGCTACACCTGTAATCTATATTTGTCAATAAGTTTTGTGAGTGGAGTAAGCGATATTTATTGTAAGCTTACCCAATTTAATTATATAATATTTTAAAGATTACTAGATTGATTGGGGGATGTATAGGATATGAAAAAGCAATTAGAAATATTAGATATGAATTTAAGAAAATTAAGACCTGATTTTTATTTACAACTTAATGAGCCATTAAAAGAAAATGAGATAAAAGATTTAGAAGCAAAGTTTAATGTTATTCTTCCTGAAGATTTAAAACTATTGTATAAATGGAAAAATGGACAGAAAGGGAACTGTTATGAATCCTTTGTAAATAATTCAATCTTTATCCCTTTAGAAGAGGCGTTGGATTCAGCAAAAGAATTAACTTCAATGATTGACTCTGATTTTGATATTGATAATTGGTGGAATGAAAATTGGATACCTATATTAGAAAATGGCGGAGGAGATAGTATTTGCTATGATATAGAAGGAATTTTTACTAATGAAAAAGGGCAATTAATTGAGTTTTGGCATGCAGACAATGATAGAAATGTTATTGTTCCAAATTTAAAATGCTTTATTGAAGCTATAAATAGATTTTATGAAACAAAAGAAGCAAAGGACTTTGATGAGTATTTTGAGATTGATAATATAGAAGGGTTTCCTAAAAGTTTTTATGTTGAATAGGTAAAGATTAATAGTGCTTATCTCACATTTTTTAAGTGAGAGATAAGCACTGTTACTAAAATTAAATATATTAAATCTCTTTCTCATAATGTTCTAGAGTTTCTTTAGGATAAGCGCCTGTCCAATGGTATGGTTGTAGAGCCTGTGAAAAAAAGTCTGTAAATTACAAAATATAGCAGCTTTCTATGATAAAATATAAATATCATAGGAGGCTGTTTTGTTATGGGTAAAAGAAAAGAAAGATTAA
The DNA here is from genome assembly GCF_000619945.1 of Clostridium lundense DSM 17049. Taxonomy (GTDB): domain Bacteria; phylum Bacillota; class Clostridia; order Clostridiales; family Clostridiaceae; genus Clostridium_AO; species Clostridium_AO lundense. The sequence continues at coordinate 73,103 of NZ_JHVC01000018.1, forward strand.
CAGAGGGAAAAAAGAATATTATTGCTGATTTAATTAGGGAGTATGACATTCAATCTGCTGAGGACATTCAAGACGCATT
>NZ_JHVC01000019.1 GCF_000619945.1 Clostridium lundense DSM 17049
CCCGTTCCCATACCGAACACGAAGGTTAAGCTTTGAAGCGCTGATGGTACTGCAAGGGAGGCTTTGTGGGAGAGTAAGTCGTCGCCAGGTAATTAAAAAAACATCGAGTAAAATCTTGGTGTTTTTTTTATTTTTGTACAAAGTTTTTAGAGCATAGATTATAGATAATAGAGCACAGATAAAGATAATTTTTCTTCAGTAACATTACAAAAAGTTTTAAAATAGTTGTTTTAAAAAATAATAGTGAACAATTAGTAAAATATCAATATATTAATAAAAAATACCATACTAAGAACCCTTAGCATGGTATAGTTGTACTAGGCACATTCAAATAAATAACTAGTCAGTATGCTAGTCTTTTTTGTGAACTACTTCTTCCTTGGAACCTACTAATAGAATAACTATTAGCAGAATCTTTATAAATTTTCATTTTGTGAATCTTCATCTTTTACTACATTTTCTAAATTGCACTTTCTGTTGTCTAAAGTATTTAGATTTATATGATGTGTAATGGCGTTTTCAGGGGTATCCATGATATATCTATTCAAATAGATTCTTCCTTCAGGAGAATTTGCCACAGCATAAGGTTTTCCGTTACTTTTATAATAAACCCAAGTATAGCCTTTGTTAATAACTCTATCTAGGTCTTTTTTATCAATTAGAGACTTTGCTTTTTTTATACCATATTTATCCCTCAATATTATGGCAATAGTATTTTTATCTAATTCCTCATAATCATTAATTTTATCATTTTGATTATATATTTCTAAATTACTTTTTCTATTATCCAAAGTATCTCCATTACAATGTCTAATAGGCACTTTAGGGTGTGTACCCATAATAAATGAATGTAATGTTTGTTTTTCAATATGTTTTTTTCCATTTATAGAAGTATAAATTATATTTTGAACTAAATAATTATTAAAATCTTTATGCCATTCTGCGCACCAAATACCTTTTTCTAATACTTTTGTTAAATCCTCAGCGTCTATTTTAGTATCAATAAATGAACCGTTTTTTTTTCTTAATTTTAAATATGCAACATTTCCTTTTATCTCATATTCGTTAGCTTTTGTTTCAAGTTTGCTGTTTATAGCAAGTCACCTCTTTCTTTTATTTTAGAATAAGTTAGGATACTTAAAGCATCCTTTATTATAGCATAATCACTTACATATAGTTATATACCTTGTAAATTTCCCTTTAGAAACGTGGCACTTATCAACTATATTAAAACCACAGGATAGAATGTGATGATCCATGTTTTCTAAGGTAACAATAATTGCTTTTTTTGCTATTCTACGAGTAGTAGTTATAATATCTATTTGTTCTTTAAGGGTAGTTGGAGAAAATAATCCATAGGGAATATCTACAATTGCTGCATCGAATTTATCAGTTATATTATGCATATTTCCTTCGATAATAACATCATCATAACCAAAAAATTGCAGATTTTTTTTGGCGTTTGTAGCTATACAAGGATTTATTTCATACCCTCTAATATCAATTTCCATGGCTAGCCCTTCAATAACCACTGTTCCAATACCACAGCATGGATCTATTACTTTACATTTCAAATTATTAGATACAGCTATATTTACAATTGCTCTAGAGACTCTTACTCCTAGTGCATTAGAATAGCAGTAAGGTTTTTTATCATGAAATTTTAAATCCGACTCATTTTTTTTATATTCACCTAATATCCATTTATCATGTATTTTTGTTATACCTAAAATTACATTTGGATAACGCATTTCAGCTTCTCCAGTTATATTAAATCCAATTAAATATTCTATTCTACGTCTTTCACCAAAGCCAATTTTTTCATCATCAATATTAATATAACGAACTTTGAATTTTTCATAGGATAAATTGTTAACTATAATTTGATGAACTATATCTTCTAGCGTATTACCAGTATATATTACAGATATACATTGTTTTATGAAAGGACTTCTGGAAGGATCAACATAATGGTAAGAAAAAAAGTGTTTATTCTTTGGAATCATATTAAAAAGATACTTCATTTCCATTTTACACAGGTTTTCTTCATATGCTGGAAAATTAATAGTATAAAAATATAATTTTAATTTATTTTTATTATATATTTTCAAATTTATTATTTTATTTAATCTAGCACTATATTTTACATTATTAGGTATCAACTGCAGCATAAATACACCCCTTTCTCAAGTTGAAAGATGAAATAAACAACAATATACACTACAACAACTTTAATATATATATAGTATAAAGTCAATGAAAGCATTATTTTTGTTGCTTATGGAAAATATTACAGGGTGAAATATTATGAAAAATAATGTAACTTAAAATATGTAGAGCGAATTATAAACATAATTCGTCTAATATTATAGATAGATATTAATAAATTTTGTGCTATAATAAGTTGTAAAAAAATTATAAGGAGTGACTAAACGAATGAAGAAAAATTTAATGTCATTTTTTTGTTGCGTTCTATCTGTGATTTTTCTATATACATTCAAAGTATGTGCCGCCTCTGACATCCAAAGATTTGGAGGGGAAGATAGATATGAAACGTCAATAAAAATTTCACAAGGTAACTGGCAAGATTCTGATTATATAATATTGGTTTCAGGCAAAAACTTTCCAGATGCTTTAAGTGCAACTCCATTATCAAAAAAATATAATGCACCTATTTTATTAACAGGAAGTGAGGAAATAGGTACTAATGTGATGGAGGAAATAAAAAGATTAAGCCCTAAATATGCATTTATAATAGGAGGAACTGGGGCAATATCTGAAAATGTTGAAAGACAATTAACTCAAAAGGATATAGTATGTACTAGAATAGCTGGTGAAGACAGATATGAAACTAGTGCTAAAGTAGCACAAAAAATTGGGACAAGCAATGGAGCGTTCATTACTTCTGGAGAAAATTTTCCAGATGCAGTATCAGTAGCTGCAATAGCTGCTGCAAAGGAAATGCCTATACTGCTTACTAAAAGGGATAAATTACCTGATGAAGTAAAAAAAGTTATGGAAGCAAATAGTAAGTATTATGTTATAGGAGGAGAAGGCTCTGTTAGCCCAAATGCTGTTAATGAAATTGGTGATTACAAAAGAATAGGTGGTAGTGACAGATATGAAACTAATGCAGCAGTTATAAATGAATTTAAAAATGATTTAGATTTCAGCAATACATATTTAGCCAATGGATATGGTTTTGCAGATGCATTATCAGGATCTGCAGCAGCAGCGAAAACAAAAGCTCCTATTGCTTTAGTAAGTGATTCATTTAATATAAAAAATTCTATAATTAAATATAATATAGATAACATATCTACAATATGTGTATTAGGGGGAACTGGTGTAATATCAGACATATTAGTACATAGGATTATAAATGGAGGAGTAATAAAGGTTTGCATAGATCCAGGACATGGAGGATATGATTCTGGAGCAGTAGGTCCTAATGGTGTCCTTGAAAAAAATGTAAATTTAGCTATAGCATTGAAAACTGGAAAAATACTTAAAGCAAATGGTATAGAAATTGTATATACTAGAACAAATGACAATGTACCTTGGCCTGCAAATGTATTACAAGACCTTCAAATGCGTTGTGATATAGCTAATAATGCAAATGTTGATTACTTTGTATGTATACATGCTAATAGTGCAGGGACTTCTGCTAATGGATCAGAAACATATTATTCTTCTGGTAGCGTAAAAGGGCAAAAATTAGCGGAATCAATACAAAAGGAAATTATTAATGCTACTGGATTATTTAATAGAGGAGTAAAAACAGAGAACTTTTATGTGCTAAATCATACAGATGCACCAGCAGTACTTGTAGAAACTGCATTTATAAGTAATCCAAATGAGGAAAAGTTATTAAATAGTGATTCATTTCAAAATACAATGGCACAAGCAATTGCAAGAGGTGTAATAAATTTTGTTAGTACACAATAAAAAAAGACGATAATTCGTCTTTTTTTATTGCCCATTAACAAAGAAAAATTGTATTTTTCCATCTTTTATAATAAGTCTTGCGTTAAATTCATTACCTTTTTTTGATTTAAAACCGGTTAATATGTCTGTCTTGCCATCAGTTATTAATTTGCTAATTTGCTCAAGAGGTATCTTTTGCCCACACATTTCCCCTAAGAAAAATTTACAGCCACTTTGCCAATTATCACAGCCATAACCTTTGCTGTTTTTCACTATATTGCCTGCTTTGCATATAGGGCATATACCGATAGAGTCCTTATTTTTATTATTAGAAGGCCTTTTCTTTTTACTTCCACTCTTATTGTTATTATTGTTATTATTCTTAATTTCTTTAAAAGAACTTTGCATAATATGGACATTTGTATTATTTATAACTTTGCTTACATTAATTTTAGTATAATCTTCTAGCTTTTTCATAAATACATCAGGATCTATTTCTTTTTGATAAACCATATTCAATCCTTTTTCCCAACTAGCTGTTAGAATAGGATTAAGCAAGGTAGGAATAGAATTTTTTATAACTTCATATATCATTTCTCCTTTTTGTGTTGGAGTAATAATTTGAGTTTTTTTATCGGAACTAATATAACCTATTTTTTCTAACTTTTTTAATATTTCTGCTCTAGTAGCAGAAGTTCCTATACCTGCTCCTTTTATTTGTTCCCTAAGTTCTTCGTCTTCTATAAGTTTACCTGCATTTTCCATAGCAATAATTATAGATCCTGAAGTATATCTTTTAGGAGGTGAAGTTTCACCTTCCTTTACTTCCAGCTTAACTAAATTAACTTTTTGCGATTTTTTCAGTTTACTTAAAAATTTAAGGTTTTTTTCTTCTGCGTTTTTTTTATTATCTTTTAATATAGTAAGATATCCTTCCTCTACACATACCTTATCTGTGGTGAAAAATCTTTCTCCATCTATCTTTGTGGTAATAGCTATTTTATTATATTTAGCTGGAGGATAAAATATAGCTAAAAATCTTCTAAGTACTAAGTTGTACACTTTTTTTTCTAAATCTGAAAGACCATTATAATTTTGCAGCCCCTCTCCTGTAGGTATAATGGCATAGTGATCTGTTATCTTGCTATCATTTACATACTTAGTTTTATCCAAATTTAAATACCATTTGTTATTTAGTATATTTTGAGATATATCTTTTATTTCATCATCATCATATTTTATAAGCTTTCTTATATTTTTATCTATTTCTTTTGCTACAGCTTTTGATAACACCCTAGCATCTGTTCTTGGATAGGTAAGTAATTTTTTTTCATATAATGATTGTACTTTATTTAAAGTTTCTTCAGGACTTATTTTAAATTTCTTTGAACATTCATTTTGAAGTTCAGCTAAATTAAATAGCAAAGGAGCATTTTTATTTTCTACGGATTTTTTTATATCCTCTATAATAGGAAACTCTTTAAAAGTTTTTTCATTTATTTCACTTATTAATTTTTCAGCATCTTCTCTTTTTTTGAATCCACCTTCATTGTATAGAAGAGGAGAGTCTATGTATTTTGAGCCTTCTGCAGATTTCCATTCTCCATCATAAACCATTTTTTCTTCATCAATAGCATCTTTATTGCCATCAAAACTCCCTAATATTTTATAGAAAGGAGTCTTTATAAAGCTCCTAAATTCTCTTTCTCTATCAACAATCATGCCTAAAACGCAGCTCATAACTCTACCTACCGCAATTACTACATGATCATCTTCGATAGCATTAGCTACAGATCTACCATATTTAAGTGTTAAAAGCCTTGAAAAGTTTATACCTAAAAGATAATCTTCCTTGGCTCTTAAATATGCTGAGTCTGCTAAAGAATCATACTCAGAAAGATTTTTAGCAGACTGTATTCCTCTTTTTATTTCTTCTTCTGTTTGAGAGTCAATCCACACTCTCTTTTTTTCCTTATTTTCTACTCCAACCATTTGATCAACAAGTCTATAAATATATTCTCCTTCTCTTCCAGAGTCCGTACAGACATATATTTTATTTATATCTTCTCTTTTTAATAAGTTTTTAACTATATTAAATTGTTTTTCTACTGCTGGAATAACTTCATATTTATATTCCTTTGGTAAAAATGGTAAATTATCCAAAGACCATCTTTTAAGATTTTTATCATATTTTTCTGGATAACACATTGTTACCATATGACCTACACACCAGGAAAACACGGCTTTATCTGATTCTATATATCCATCCTTCTTTATTCCTTTTATATTTAAAAGTTTTACGTACTCCATAGCCACCGATGGCTTCTCTGTAATAAACAAAGCTTTATTCATTAAAAAACCTCACAGTACTTCAATAATTTGCATTAGGCACATTAAAATAAATAACCTAGCATACTGACTTATTTATTTTTTTAATGTGCCTTATTTTAAAAGTTTCATACATATAATAATACCACAAAACACAAAAAAAGTGCCACGCACTTTTTTTGCAATGTTTTTATGAAATAGCTCTATAAGTACATCCACAGAATTTTAATAAAGCTTTATTGAAGAGTTTAATGTGGAGTTTTTCGTCCAAGATAATTCTTTGAAGTATAGCTTTTATATAATGATCATCCATCATACATATATGTTTATTATATTCATTTATAGCTTTATATTCTGAATCAATGTCAGCTTTTAATCTTTCACAGAGCCCTGATCCATAGTGTATGAAGGTTCCGTTCCAAAAGTTACAACAAGTGCTATAAGTGCCTCTAATTATAGGATTGCCACCTAGTTTTTTAATCACACTTGCTAGAATTTCCATATGATGCATTTCAGTTATAGCTACATTTTCTAAAAGTTTTCCAAGCTCTTCATCAATATCTTCAAAAAACAAATGATGATAAAGGTATTGGTTAATAGCGGTAAATTCGCTGATTAAACCAGCATAATCATCCATTAATAATGCTGCATAGAAAGGATTTTCTCTAACTACCTTTATTTCAGGATAAGGAGATGGATCAGCACATTTATCTCTTTTATGAAGGTCATGGTCATTTTTACTCAAAACAGATTCCTCCAAAATAAAACTAATATTAATATTATATATTCCTGTAATAAAAGGTATATGTTTATATTTATATAGAAAAGAATGTTTTTATTCATATATATCTCCGGCTAGTCTTTCTAATTCCTTTTTATTTAATATAACTATTGAGTTTTTATATTTTTTTATTATATTTTCATTACATAATTTATTTATAGTTCTAAGTAAATGCCTATAGCTGGTTCCAAGTAAATCTGCCATTTCAGTAAGTTTATATGTAGAAATTTCGCTTACATCATAATATTCATCATTTGTAGAAGAAATAGCTAAAATGTAACTAGCTAATCTATTTTCTAAAGGATATAAAAGATTTATAGAACTAGCTTTTGAGTTTTTATCTAATTTACATCCTAAACTATTTATTATATATTTTAAAAATACGGTATCATCTAGTGCTAGTTTTCTTAGAATATTCATTGGAATTCCAATAAATAATGTTTCTTCTAGAGCTTGAATATTAGAGATAGCATAATTGTTATTAATAAATTCAATGTCACCAATTACACTTAAGGGCTTGTAAAATCTTAGCAAAAGCGACTTGCCATTCTTTAGTAAAAGATATACTTTAATTTTGCCATGAACTAAAAAATAAAAATATTTTAGTGTATCGTTGCATTTGCAAATATATTCATTTTTATTAAAGCTAAGAAGTTCCATATATGGAGTTAAGTCTTTAAGAAAGAAGCTGTTAATATTGTATTTATCTATATAATGTTTCAATTTCATATTATCATTAACTTTTTCCAATGTTAATCACCTCATATAATATTATAAATTATTAGTTGAAATTATGACATATGTCCTATTATATATAATTATTTGTATGATAACCTTGAGTAAGAAAGAATAATTAGACATCGGTCTATTATTTTTGAATATGCCTTAAGGAATGGGGGAATTGAATGTATAAGCTAAGTGCAGTAGTTATAGGATTTTTAATTGCCATAATGGTAACTATTAATGGCACTTTATCTAAAGGAATAGGAGACTATAAATCAGTATTAATAATCCATATAGTAGGCCTTATAGCTGTAAGCTTTGTATTACTTTTAAGAAAGGAAAAGCTAAAGATTAAAGAAAAATTACCAATATACCTTTTTAGTGCAGGAGCTATTGGAGTTTTCGTAGTGCTTTTTAACAATATCACTTTTAACAAATTAGGAGCATCCCTTACTTTGTCATTAGGATTGTTTGGTCAACTTATTATGTCTGGAATAATAGATCATTTTGGATTATTTGGTATGGAAGTTAGTAAATTCAAACCTAAAAAGACAATAGGTTTTTTTATGGTGCTTATAGGAATAATCGTGATGGTAGTATATTAGGAGGAGAGATATGGTGTATATAGTACTTGCATTTATAACTGGAGCTATGGTTATTTTATCAATGGTAATAAACTCTCGATTAGGAAAGAAAATGGGAGTATTGCAAGGAACATTTATAAATTATGTAGTAGGTTTAGTGGGGATTTTTATAGTACTACTTGTAAAAGAACGAGGAATAGTTATATTTACATATAAATTATATAATATTCCTGTATGGGCATATTTAGGAGGGGTAATAGGTGTTATGGTAGTGGCTATATCTAATGTTGTAATACCTAAAATTCCAACTATATATTCAACCCTATTAATATTTATTGGACAAATTGTAACAGGAATAGTTATAGATTTCATAACTGTTAATGTAGTTTCTAAAGGAAAAATTATAGGAAGTATTCTTATATTGGGAGGACTTTGGTATAACTTTTATATAGATAAACAAGAATTATCTAAGGAAGAAATTGAACAAGCCTAAATTCTTGCTAAATTAGCTAATTAACGACTTTAAACATAATCGTGTTATTGTAAAATAATTCATAAAATGTTATTATTAATACAAAAGTTACAAAATATTAAAGCGATTTTAGTTTTGCGTTAAGGGGTTGATGGGAATGACCAATAGAATAGTTTGTACTAATGTAAACGATTTAGTACCGGGAATGATTGTTGCTGAGAATATAGTGACTAATAATTCTATCTTGGTATCTAAGGGAGTAGAAATTACTGATGGTATAATAAGAAAGTTAAAAAGGGTCTATTTTCAAAGTACTTTACCAATATATGATTTAAATGATAATAAAGAAGATACTAGAAAAAGTGATAAAAAAACAATAGAAGAAGTTCAATCAAGTGTGAAAAGGTTTTCTCAGAATATTGAGAATATGTTTCAACATATTAAATGTGATGGCAGAGCTAATATGAATGAAATAAGAAATTTTTCTAAAAAAATTATGAATGAACTAGATTCTCCAAGCACTATAGTTAAAAATATAGTTTTGGAAGGTAGTGGGGAAGATTGTATATTTAAGCATTCCGTAAATGTAGCGGCTTTAAGTTTACTTTTGGGTAAATGGATATGCTATGATAAAATAAAATTAAACTTACTAGTTTATTCAGCTATATTGCACGATTTTGGTAAGAGCAAAATAGATAATAGTATATTAAATAAACCAACAAGACTTACAGAAAGAGAGAGGGAAGAAATAAGAAAACATCCAGTAATAGCTTATAATTTAGTCAAAAATATGACTCTTTTAAATTCATCTGTTGGATATGGAATATTAATGCATCATGAAAGACTTGATGGTTCGGGATATCCTTTAGGGTTAAAGGGGGACAGAATAAATGAATTTGCAAAAATTATAGCTATAGCGGATACTTTTGATGCATTGAATTCTGATAGAATTTATAGAAAAAAAGCAGATCCTTTTAGTGCATTAGAGATTATTCAAAGAAATAGTTTAGGAAAATTAGATTATAATTACAGCAAAATATTTATAGAACATATAATAAATTATTATATAGGAGAGAGAGTTTTGCTTAATAATGATTGTATATGTAAAATAATACATATCGATATAAATAACTTGTCATGCCCGTTGCTTCTTAGTAACGATAACTTTATAGATTTAAAGGAACATAGAAATTTAAGAGTTACATCTCTAGTTATAGACTAATTAAAAAAGACGACAATTGTCGTCTTTTTATATATTACATAACTCTGCCTGGTAATATAGCATCTATTATTCCAATAACTATTGCAGCTAATATAGCGCCTATTATAGATACCCTCATGTTAGGAACTATAAATTGCGTTATGTATATTATTATAGCCGCAATAACAAATCCCTTGAAGCCTTTTCCAAAAGGCGAAGCATCAACACCCATAAGACTTTCTACTAAAGCATCTATCAATGTTATTACAACTGCTGCTAGTAACATTGACCACATTCCTGTAATACTAAAGCCAGGAGTAAAAAAGGATGTTACGCCTAAAACAATTGCTGTTAATATAAGCCTTATTATATAGTGCATTATACCTGGCCTTTCTCTTTCAGTGTTTTTATCACCCATAATTTTTATCCTCCTTTATAAAGTAGATAATTGATATACATATATTATGTGCATAAAAACTAAAAATATTTAAAAAATTTTTAATGTAATTTTAATGTTTTAAAGTTATAATAAAATTAATAACAAATGTTGAAATATGGAGGGAAAAATACTAATGGAAATTTTATCAAATTTTATTGATGTAATATTACATATTGATAAGTATTTAAATGTAATAATACAAAACTATGGCATTTGGACCTATGCACTACTTTTTACAATTATTTTTTGTGAAACTGGATTAGTAGTAATGCCATTTTTACCAGGGGACTCTGTTCTTTTTGCAACAGGTGCGTTAGCAGCTTCAGGATCAATGAATATATTAACGCTTTTTGTCATATTTTATGTATCAGCTATATTAGGTGATACAGTTAATTATTATATTGGAAAAAAGGTTGGATATAAAATTTTAGAAAAAGAAGAGGTTAAGTTTATTAATAAGGAATATTTAAAAAAGGCACATAAATTCTACCAAAAGCATGGAGCTATTACCATAGTTTTAGCTAGATTTATACCTATAATAAGAACTTTTGCACCATTTGTTGCAGGGGTTGGAGAAATGTCTTATCCAAAGTTTATTACCTACAACTTTTTAGGTGGACTAGTATGGGTATCATTATTTTTAGGTGGAGGATACTTCTTTGGAAACTTGCCGTTTATTAAACAGAACTTTTCTCATGTTTTAATAGGAATTATAATAGTTTCTGTTTTACCAGCAGTTATTGGTTTTATAAAAGAAAAGAGAAATGCTGGAGTTAATGAAGGAGAGGCCGCATAAAAAAGAGCGAAGCACTTTTTTAGAGCACAGAGCATAGATGACAGAGTACAGATAAGAAGAATTTTTCGCCATTGACATTACGAAAAATTTAAAATAGAGCTTATACCGAGGTTATTTTAAAAACGCCTATGAGATTAAAAAACTGATTTCTGTATTAAACAGGAATCAGTTTTTAATTTCATATATTAATTGCAGTCATAGGATAAGTTCTTCTAATCTTCAGCCATTTTCAACTCTCAATTTTAAATTTACAATAGCGAAAGGGAAAAAGTCTCTATTACAATTCAATCCTGGTTATTCACTTCTAAAAATTCTCTGTACTCTGTGCTCTGTAATCTGCACTCTGAAAAAAATTGGTCACAATTTTTTTATTGCAGGCTATGAATAGTTCCTCTATATATTTCTTTGCCTTCAATTTTTATATTTAATTCTTTCTCATATTTTCTAATAAGTGAAGTTTCTTTTTCTGTGACTACAGAAATAGCAGTACCTAAGTTTCCAGCTCTGCCAGTTCTGCCTACTCTATGTAAATATTCTTTTGGATCCTCAGATAAATCTAAATTAAATATATGAGATACACCTTTTACGTCTAAGCCTCTAGCAGCTAAATCTGAAGCTATTAAAAGCTGAATTTTACCTTGTCTAAAACCTTCTAAGGCTTTCTTACGTTCTTCTTTTGAAGCACTTCCATATATTGCATAGGCGTTAATATGATGGTATTGAAGTTTTAATGTAGTCAATTCTATTTCTTCACCTTTATTAATAAACACAATAGCTTTTTCAGGTTTTATTGAGGCTACTAATTTTCTTAAAGTTTCAATTTTATCTCTTTGTTCTGCGACAAAATACATGTGGTTAATGCTAGGGTTAACTACTATTTTTTCTTCAGCTTTTATAAATTTTGCTTCCTTCATTAAATCTTTTGCTATATTGAGTGTTCTTTCATTTATAGTAGCTGAAAATACCATTAGTTGTCTGTCTCTCATGGTAGTCTTTATAACATCTTTTACTCCAGATAGATTTCTTTCATCAAGTAATCTATCGCCTTCATCTATAACAATAGTTTTAATAGTATGAGCTGTTATTTTTTTCTTTTTTATAAGTTCAAATATTCTTCCAGTAGAACCTACAATTATATGAGGTTTTTCTTTTAATTTTTCAATTTGTCTTTTTATATTTACTTCTCCTATAATAGGGGTAGAAGTTATAGGCATTTCAGAGTTTTTAGATAAAAGTTTTATTTCATTATCTATTTGCATAACTAATTCATGAGTTGGAGCTAATATAATTGCCTGCATTTCTCTTTTAGTTGCATCTACTTTTTGAAATATAGGAAGTAAATAAGCTAAAGTTTTCCCACTTCCTGTTTCAGATTGCCCTATTATATCTATATTTTCTAATGCTAATGGAATTGCTTTTATCTGTATATCTGTAGGTTCAGATATACCTTCTTTCTTTAAACCTTCTACTAATTTTGAATCTAAATTTAATTTATCAAATGAATTTACCATATCTATCTCCTTTAAAATTAAATACACTATTTAAATAATATTGGTATATTATTAGTATTAAAAACTTCTATAATTCTATACTTAGCTTATGTTTTTGTCAATAAATTATAATGTCGATTAATGTATAAAAATAAAGAAAAATATATAAATAAGTTCAAAAAACATACGACAATATATAAAATAAGAAATAAGTTACATAGCATAGAAAAAGTTGGGGGGCGTGATAAAATGCATATATCTAAATTATTAAAAATTATTCAAAGTACATTCATATTAATAATACTTGCTCTTATAGGAATAGTATATTATTTAAACATTAGTTACAATGAGGAAAGAAAAACAGTAAATACTCAGATGGAATTGAAGCAATTAGGAATAGATTTAGGTACGGCTTCCGATTATTTAACTGACCAAGCTAGAAGATATGTACAGTTTGGAGAAGAAAAATATTATAATAACTATTGGAAAGAAGTTAATGAAACAAAAACTCGTGATAAAGTAGTGAGTAGGTTGAAGGAATTAAACACACCACAAAATGAGTTGGAATTAATAGAAAAAGCTAAACAAAATTCTGATGGTTTAATTGCTGTGGAGGAAGAATCTTTTAAAGCAACAAAGAACAAAGATTTTGATAAGGCAAGAAAACTCATGTTTGGAAAGGAATATGACAACTATAAAGATGAAATAAAAAAGCCTATATCAGAATTTCAAGAAAAGATGAACAATAGAGCTGCAAAGCAAACAGAGGATATAGGAAATAGAGTGAAAGTATTATTAGTTATAACTAATATGCTAATAGTCCTTATAGGAATAATTATAATTTTAGCACTTATAGTACTTAATAAGAAAATATCAAAGCCTATCAATAAAATTAAAGAGGAATTAAATAATTTAGCACAGCGTGGTGGAGATTTAACCCAAAAAATAAATGTAAATTCTAAGGATGAAATAGGGGAGCTTTCCCACATTATAAATGATTTCTTAGAAACCCTTAGAAAAATGCTTTTAGTTGTTAAAAGCAATTCTTTAAATATAGAACAAAATTCTTCAAGTTTAAATTCTATTTCAGAAGAAATGTCCATTTCTTCTAAAAATGTATCAATAGCCATAAGTGATGTAGCTAGTGGTACAGGAGATCAAGCACAGGATTTAGTAAATATAACCTCAGCGCTAAATGATTTTGCAAAAGAGCTTAATGAAATGATAGATTCAATAGGAAACATAAATAGAAGTTCAGTAATAATTGAAAGTACTGCAAATGAAAGTTCAGATAATATGGCATCTTTAATAGAATCTGTAAAGAAAGTAGATAATAATTTTAAAAACTTTGCTGAAAAAATAAATTTACTGGGAAGTAATATTGAAAAAGTAAATGAAATAACAAATATAATTAATAGTATCTCAGAACAAACTAATCTTTTAGCTTTAAATGCAGCAATTGAAGCGGCAAGAGTAGGTGAAAGCGGAAAGGGATTTGCAGTAGTAGCAGAAGAAATTAGAAAGTTAGCTGGACAAAGTAGAGAATCTGCTGAGGGTATTACAAACTTAATTAGTAATGTTTATAATGAAACTACTTCAATTGTTAGATCCTCTGAAGAAATAAATAAGGAGCTAGCAGATCAAGTAAATATTATAAATAATTCAATGAAATCTTTTGAAAATATATTAAACTCAATTGATGATATAATACCTAAGATTCAAAATTTAAATAATGGGTCTTCACATTTGAATGAGGAAAAAGAAAATATTTTATGTAAGATAGAAAATTCTTCTTCTATAGCAGAAGAAGTATCTGCATCAGCGGAGGAGATATCAGCTTCTATTGAAGAGATGACTATACAGGCTAATAAGGTTGCCGATTCTTCAAAGGAACTTAAAAACATAACGGATACTATGATTGAAAGTATAAATAAGTTTAAACTATAAATATTATTAGCCGTAATTATTTTGAGTTAATTAGCAAAATATTACGGCTAATATTTATTTTTACCCAAAGTATAAACTTCTAATTGTAATATGTGTAAGAAAAATTTTAATTATTATATTATAATAGGGTTATTAGTATCAGAATATAAAAAATATGGATGTGAGAACTTGGTAGATAATAAAAATGAAAATGTATTGATAACAGGAGCATCTTCAGGAATAGGATATGAATTGGCTAAAGTGTTTGCTAAAAATGGTTATAATCTTATACTTGTAGCTAGAAGAGTAGATATATTAGAAGAATTAAAAGAAAGCTTATCAAAAGAGTATGATATAATGGTAAAAGTAATAGGAATAGATTTGATAAAGCCCAATTCAGTAGAGTATGTATTTGAACAAATTAAAAATTGTAAATTGAGTATAGATATACTTGTTAATAATGCTGGAATTGGAAGTTGTGGTCTTTTTAGTGAAACAAACTTAAAAAAAATTGAAGATACTATACAATTAAATATAACTGCCTTAACTAAGTGTACAAAATTTGCAGTAGATGAAATGCTTAAAAGAAAAAGTGGTAAAATATTAAATGTAGCTTCTACAGGAGCTTATCAGCCAGGACCTTTAATTTCCGTATATTATGCAACAAAAGCTTATGTACTTTCTTTTTCCGAAGCTATTTATAATGAACTTAAACCATATAATGTGACTGTAACAGCACTTTGTCCAGGAACTACAAGTACAGAGTTTTCGAAAAATGCAGGTAAAGGTGATTTGAAAAATGCTATGAGCGCTAGAAAAGTTGCAGAAATGGCTTATAAAGGTCTTATGAAAGACAAAAGAATTGTTATACCTGGGGCTTTAAATAAATTCTTAGTATGTATGTCTAAATTAATACCAAGAAGTCTATTAGCAATTATAGTAAGAAAAATTCAATACAAGGCTATAAAGGAAATGAAGAAGAGTTAGTTTAGTTATTAAATTAGAAATATATAGATGTTTAAGGGAGGATGAAGGTAAAATGAGCTATGTGAATTGTGAAAGTATTGTAACCCATATTTTGAATGCAGGTGCAACCTATGCAAAATGTTTCAGTCCAAACAATTTAGTGTTTTCAAATAAATTTAGAAACTATTGTGAAGAAAATTTATGCGGACATTATGGAACCAATTGGATGTGTCCTCCTGCAGTAGGTCCTATAGACGAATTAAAAGAAAAAGTAGTAAGATTTGAAAATGGTGTTGTATTTCAAAATGTAACAGAAGTAAGAGATATGAAGGATAAAGAAGGATTAGATAGAGCAAGGGATTCACATAATGATTTTTTAAGAAAAATATCTAAATTTCTTAGTGAAAAGTACAAGGATGTGGATATTTTTCCAATGGGAGCAGGGCATTGTGAAATATGTGAAAGATGTGCATATTTAGATAAAGAAAAATGCAGGCATCCAGAGATGGCATTACCTTCAGCAGAGGCATATGGTATTGACTTAGGAGAGCTATTAAAGTCTTGCGGATTAAAATTTAGCTATTCAGAGAATTCTGTTGCTTATGTTTCATTAATATTATTTAATAATAAAGGATAGCTTTTAAAAGCCATCCTTTTTCTTATTGTTAAATTTCGTCTCTCATTGCAGATAACAAAGTTTGATTCTTTCTTTTAGCTATAATTGATTTAAGTTTATCTGGATAATCTGTTATTATATTATCTACTCCAAGGTTAATATATTTTACCATATCCTTTTCTTTATTTATTGTCCAAACGTGAACTTGTCTACCTTTTTTATGAGCTTTTTCAATAAAACTTCTATTAACAATACGACCATCTAGACTATAAATATCTACATCCATAGATTCAAGATCTTTTAATGAATTATGAGTTATATATCCAATCTTTATGGAAGGATCTAATTTCCTAATCTGTTTTAAAACATTATAGTTTGAAGAGGTTATTATGCAATTATTTTTAAACTTTTCATTTTTAATCATATTTAGGGAATTTAGGACTAAATTTTTATCATGACCATTAGTTTTTATTTCAATATTAAGTTTTATCTTGCCATTTGAGGCTCTTAAAATCTCATCTAAGGTAGGAATTTTTTCTCCCCTAAATTTACTATTAAAATAACTTCCAGCATCATAGTTCTCAAGATCATGATAGGTTACTTCCCATATTTTTTTATTATGTCCACAAACTCTTTTAAAATTGTTATCGTGAAATAAAATTATTTTTCCATCTTTTGTTTCTTGTACATCAATTTCTGCATAATCTACTTCTGAATTTATTGCATATTTTATAGCACTTAAAGTATTTTCAGGAGCTTTGGAAGAATTGCCCCTATGTGCAGTTATAAAAATTTTATCATTATCCATAGGAAAGCTGAATAAAACAGTAGATGGCATAAAAATCAATGCTATAAAAATTATAAATGGAACAAAGTTAATTAAAGATTTTTTAAATGAATAAATGAAACAATTTTTTTTACTTAAAACCATAGCATATCACCAACTTCCAGATGTTAGGACTAATGTTAGTATATTTAGAATTTTCAGATATAATATAGATTTATTATAATTTATTTTGAAAAATATGTCTATATAATTTATTGTTAAATAATGTTTGATTTAAAATATTTGTTATGATACTATATAAGAAAAATTGACATAAGGAGTAGTTGTATGGAAAATAACAAAATTGCAAAAGACCAATTACATAAAGAACATGATCATCATGACCATGACCATGACCATGATCACGATCATGATGAACATATCCCACATGTACATGGGGGAGAATATGTTGGAGAAAAGAAAGATGGAAAAGCTCATGGACAAGGAACATTTTTCTACAATGATGGCAGTAAATATGTAGGTCAGTGGAAAGATGATAAGATGCATGGAGAAGGAATATTTACTTGGGCCATGGGAGAAAAATACATAGGTCAGTGGGAAAATGATGAAAAACATGGATATGGAATATATATTTGGCCAGATGGGGAAAGATATACTGGTCAGTGGGAAAATGGTGTAAAAAGTGGATGGGGCATATATGTATGGGAAGAGGGCGACAAATATATGGGTCAATGGAAAGATGATCAAAGACATGGAGATGGAACCCTTATTTATGCTGATGGAGAAATATATACAAGTAAATGGGAAAATGATGAACCTGTACCAAAGAATCAATAGAAACTTTCTTAATTAATAATTACAGGCTGGAAGCATTGCTAATACTCCCACTTGAAAAGTGGGAGTATTAGCAATAACAGGAATAAGGCAAGTTAATAATTAAAAGATACTAGAATAGTAGTGTTATAATTGTTCATTTCAAACTTTATATGAATATTTCATTTAAGGGCAATCCATCAACTTGTCCTAAATTTAATTCTAAAATTTTTGCTATAGTTGGAGCTTCATCTATTAATCTCATTTCTTTTAGTTCATAATTTTTCTTTGTTTTTGGGCCACTGACTATAAATATGGTTTTATAGCCCTTAATTTTTGGACAATAGCCATGGTTAGCTTTATAAAAATCTTTATCTGTTTTTTCTACTAAATTTCCTTTTGTAGAATTTATAAAATAATAGCCTTTTTTAGCTTCTAGCATCAGAAAGCATTTTTCATCTGCTCCAAAAGAAGAGGCTTCCTCTGCACTTAATATTCTATTTATACAATTATTATTTTCTTTAGAAAAAATTTTCAAGTCTTCTATAACTTTTTCTTTTAAAGCATTGTCATTATCATTTTTTAAATATATATAAGCAGAACCATCACAAGAATTTAAAAATACATCCCAATCTTTTATCTCACCATTATTATTTAGAGAAATGAAACCTTTTTCTAAGAATAGTTTGTTTAATTTAATCACATATTGTGTGTTTAAATGACCATGATCTCCTAAGGCTATTAGTGTAGTTTTATGAAGTATATTTATTTTCTTTAATAGATTTATTATTTTACCTAATCTTAAATCATGTCTTTTTAAAGCATCTAAAACTTTATTACTATTACAACCATAATTATGTTTAAAGTGATCTACATCAGTTAAATGAATTAAAAATAAATTAGGTCTTTTCTTTTCTATTAAATATAGAGCTGATGCCATTACAAAATTATCTAAGAAAGGTTGAGCTAATCCTTTCCTCAGGTTACCGAATTTCTTATTAACCAAAAGTTGAAATAATTTACTACCACTGCAAAGTGAAGTGAATATTTGATTTTGCCAGAGCCTATTAGGAAAAATCTCAGGCATATTATAGTCTATATTTGCTTTAGCAGTAACGGGCCATAATAGTGAAGCAGTTTTAAGGCCATTTTTTTTTGCTAAATCATAGAGGGTGATTCCCTTTATATCCTTTCTATACCAATACCAATCAGGACTTTTCCTTTTAGGTTGCAATAAAGTATTATTTATAATTCCATGATTCTTAGGATAATTTCCTGTAACAATGGTTGTATGAGCAGGATAAGTTAATGACGGATAAACAGATTCTACATTTGATGAGTAAGATCCATTTTGAATTAAGTATTTAAAGTTTGGCATATCCTTAAGTATTTGGAAATCTTTTTCGTCTACAGCATCAAGAGAAATTATTATAGTGTATTTTTCCATGAAATGTTGCACCTCCGTTAGTTATATTTTACTATGAATTTATGTTTTTATGATAGAAAATCATAAGTACCTTCGTATTAATTAGTGAGAAGCTTCTCAGGGAGGGTTAGAAATTGAAGATAGATGAGAGAAATTTTTTAGGAGAACTAAAAAAGAGAAACCCTAAAGCACTAGAATTTGCAGTAGATTTGTATGGAGATTTAGTTTATAAAGTAGTTTACAGTGTTTTAGGTTCGGGATTTGAAGTTCATAGCATTGATGAGTGTATAAATGATGTGTTTTTATCCAGTTGGAATAACATAGATAGCTTTCATAGTGAGAAGGGCAACTTTAAATCTTGGATTATAGCTATATCAAAATATAAAGCTATAGATTATAAGAGAAAATTATATAAGGAAAAAAGTTTGGAATGTATTGATGACATTATAGTAAGAGGAGAGCAGGAAATAGAAAAGTTAATTATATTAGAGGAAAATAGAGAAGAACTTTTGCAAGCAATAAATGAGTTAAAAGATGTGGATAAGAAAATATTTATAAAGCGATATTTTCTAGATGAAGACATAGAGAATATAGCAAGAGAGTTAGGTGTAAATAGGTCAACAGTGGATAATAGGCTATCCAGGGGAAGAAAAGTTTTGAGGGAAAAATTAAGTTTCTCAAGGGAGGAAATAGTTTAATGATGGATACAAATAAGAATTTAAATGAAAAAGATATATATCAAGCTTTTAATAACATGGATTTTGATGAAAGTGAATTTAAAAATATTCCTGTAGAGATGAGTGAAATGCAGAAAAGAAGATTAAAAAATAATTTAAATAAACAAATAAAAGGGGAAAAGGGCAAAAAGTTAAAGATTGCTACTACAGCAGCGGCAGTTACATTATGCTGCTTTATAGGTATAAGTATGGCAGCACCAGGGTTTGCAAAGGAAATACCTGTATTAAGATCTATAGTGCAAACTATTAGTGATAAATATGATATACAAGGAGAATACCAGAAGTATTCTCAAATAATAAATAAAACTGTATACAATAATGGTATGGGCTTTACTATAAATGAAGTGCTTTGTGACGATTCTGAGTTGATTATTAGTTATACTGTAAAAAGTGATAAAAAGATTAAGGGGTTAGAGATAAGGCAGTTATTTTTGGGAAATAACATCAAAATTAATGGTAAAACAGAGAATTTTGGTGGAGGAATGCAGTGGGACTATTTAGATGATAATACTTTAATTGGAGTTTGTGAAATAGATATAGGAAGAAAAAATATGCCTAAAAAATTCAATATAGATTTAAATATTTCACAAATATTTGGTGTGAAAGGCAAATGGGACACTGCATTTACAGTATCAAGAGATGAATTAATGTCTAAAACTACAGTATTTAAACCAAATACAAAAGTAGAGTTTCCAAGTAGCAAAATAGTTGTAGAAAAAGTTATGTTGAGTCCCATAAATACATCTATATTTATTAAGGGAGATTATAAAGATAAAAATAAAGATAAATATAGGGATAATATGTTTGATTATGATTATTGGTTTGTATTTGATGATAAGGGAAATGAACTTTCTCAAAAAGGTAGTGGAGGAGGAACAGAAGGATTATTTAGTAAAGATGATTTTCATTATAAATATGATTTCCAAAGTTTGAAAGATATTCCTAAATATTTAACTGTAGTGCCTTGTAAGATTACTCCAACAATAGAGGGAGGAATTACAGAAGACGGGAAAGCTTTTGAAAAGACTAATAAAGAAGTTAAAGAAATTAAAAAAGCTATAGATGGTAAATATCCAATAGAACTTAGTCAAGGGAAAATAGGTAGTCTTATTGTTAAAGAAATAAAGAATGAAAAAGATAAGACTTTAATAAAATATACTGCCAATGGAAAAGCACCTAATTTTCAATCAACATATCTTTATATAGAAGATGAAAAAGGAGAAAGGATAAAACCTTATAATGAATTTAATAGAAAAAAGGATGAAAACAATTCGAAGGAATTTATCTTAGAAGTACCTAGATTGGAGAATGGTAAAAAGTATTTCTTGTGTACTAACACATTAGATAACTATGAGTTTAAAGAAGACTATATGTTCAAGATACCTTTGAAATAATATCTATTCTACACTTTAAAAGTGTAAGTATCGGTAGTTATAGAGGTAGGATAAAGAATAAATAATGATTTTGTATGTGCTTCACTATAAGAAAATAAAATTTTTACAGTGGAGCACATATAAATTTGAAGTATAGATTTATATGTGAAGTGGGGGAATACATATATGAAGCTTGAAATAAAAAATTTAACGAAAAAATATGGCAATAAGGTAGTTATAAATCAAATTAATTTGGAATTGAAAGAAGGGGTTTATGGTCTTTTAGGGCCCAATGGTGCAGGTAAAACAACATTAATGAGAATGATTGCAGATGTGCTTAAACCAACCGAAGGGGAGATACTTGTGGAGGGTATTAATAAGAATAAATTGGCTGCTGATTATAGAGATTTACTTGGATATTTACCTCAAGACATTGGATATTATGATAATTTTACAGCCCAGAGATTTTTAGAGTATGTGTCTGCTTTAAAAGGAATTGATAGAAGAAAAGCTAAAAAAAAGATCTGTGAACTTTTAGAGATTGTAAGACTTACAGAATATAAAGATAAAAAGATAGGAAGGTTTTCAGGAGGAATGAAGCAAAGGCTTGGTATAGCCCAATCATTATTAAATAATCCTAAAATACTTATATTAGATGAGCCAACAGCAGGGTTAGACCCAAATGAAAGAATAAGATTTAAAAATGTTATATCAGATATATCAAAGGATAGGGTTGTTATTTTATCTACACATATAGTCTCAGATATAGAATTTATAGCAAATGAGATTTTGATTATAAAAGAAGGTAGGTTATTACAAAGAGCTAAACCTTTGGAACTTACTTGCAAATTATCAGGAAAGGTTTGGGCATTAGAGGTTACAGAAAGTGAATTGCATGATATAAATTCAAAATATAAAGTAGCAAATATTTGTAGAGAAAATAATTCTATTACAGTTAGGATAGTTGGAGACAAAAAACCAAACGAATATGCTAAGGATGAAAAGCCTAATTTACAAGATGTATTTTTATATTACTTTAATGAGAAAGTACAAGATGTATGTTAAGTTTAACTAAATTTCAGTTTAAGGAAATTATTAGTTTAGCTATAGATAGGAGAATGGAGGGGATAGAAAAATGGATCTTTTAAAACATGAATTATATAAAATATTTTCGAAAAAGTACTTGTTTGTAATATTAATAGTATTACTTTCATTATTTTATATACCAAATTATTTATTTGCATCAAAAGACATAAAAATAAATAGGCAGGTAGCTAAATATAGTAAGCCTTATGAAGGAGAAATAACTAAAAATAACAAAGAAAAGCTATTTACATTAACACAAGTTTATAAAGATAAAGACGAAAATATAGGAAAAATATATGATACAGTATATAGTAACTATACTGCTCAAGATAGGAAAAGAGTTGTAGCTATTTCTGATACATTAAAGAATAATAATGAATCATTTTATGATGAAAAACTTTTAAATAAAACATTTCAATTTGAAGGATATGAATTAGAAAAACTAAAACAAACTTTAAAAGAAGAAAGTCAAATGGGTAAAGAAAATACCTATAATTATAAAAATAAAGAACTTGCAAGTAAGATGTATAGTAATCTTTCAACACCTAAATTTTCTTATATAGATGGATGGGATTCAAAGTTTAATTCTTCAAATGCTTTAGTATATATAATGGGCATAGTAATTTTATTAGGAGTATCAACAAGTTATGCTAATGAATATAAAAGTAAAGTGCATACAATAATGTTATCAAGCAAAAAAGGAAGAAATGAATGTGTTATAGCTAAGATTCTAGCCTCTATTATATATGCAATGGTTGTAGTGTGTATATGTGAATTAGCAAGTATTATTTTTAGTATAAAAGTATATGGTACAAATGGATTTAATGCACCTATGCAATGTTTATTTGATTATATTTGTTCACCATATAATTTTACTATAGGGCAATTTTGGATTATATCATTTTTAACATCAATTATGGGAGCTATAATATTTGCTATAATTATATTGTTTATATCTAATATTACAAAATCCTCATTAATGACTTTTTTTATAGGCGGCTGTATATTTATAATGCCGATTCTTATTGATTCATTTCTTGTAGGACAATTTTGGTGGAAAAAAATAATAGTAAATCTAAGCATTCCTCAATTTATGAATGGTAGTAAAATATATAGTGTTTTTAGTACAACCAATGTGCTTGGAAGACCAGTGATTTATCCTTACTTTAGTATATTTTACGCTATTATATTGACCATATTATTTTCATATTGTTTATATACAAGTATGAAGCATATGCAAGTAAATTAAATCAAACTCCTCATTACTAGTTATTTTATTAGTAGTGGGGAGTTTATATTTAAGAAACTATTTCCCTTATATTATTTTTGGTAAAATGTTTTATAGTAGAAAAATAAAAGGGAATGATATACAATTAAATAAGAATTTCTACTATATTTAAACAAAAGGGAAGTGACTAAATGGATAATATAACAATACTTAAAGAAGGAGTCAAAACTGCATTAAATTTAAAAGGATTGTTGAAAATTGTATGTATAATCCTTTTAATAATCTTTTTGATTATAGAAATTTTTTCCATACACATTGTAAAAGAATTTAGCCATCCTAAAATACGAGAGTTAAAAAATAAATTTTCAAGCTATGGAATAAAAAATTATGAAAAAGTAACTTTTCATAGTGAAAAAAGAGATATAAAACTTAATGGATATCTTATAAAAAATGATAACAGTAAAAAAACAATTATAATATGTCATGGATATGGGGACAACAAATTTATGGTAGGAGGAAAGAAAACTCCTGAAAAAGTGGATCATTTAAAATTAGCTAAAATATTTTCAAATGAAGGATATAATACTTTAATATTTGATTTTAGAGGTCATGGGGAAAATGGGCATAATGCAGGAGTTACCATAGGATTTAATGAACAAAAAGATCTTTTAGGCGCTATTGATTTTATAAAAGGTAGGGGTATAGGTGAAAAAATAGGTGTTTTAGGATCTTCTATGGGAGGTGCTACTTCATTAAGTGTGTTGGACAAAACTAAGGATATTAGTTTTGCTATTGCAGACTCTCCTTTTAGTGACTTAAAAGATTACTTAAGTAATAATATAAAGGTTTGGACGGGACTACCAAAGTTTCCTTTTGCACCCATGGCAATTGCAAATTTCAAACTTATATATGGTGTAAATTATAGTGAAGTAAGCCCATTAAATAGTGTAAGTAAAGTGGATATTCCTATTTTAATAATACATGGGAAAAAAGATATAACCATTCCTTATACTGAAAGTGTTAAAATTAAGGATAGATTTAAAAATAAGAAAAGTAAACTTGTTTTATTTGATAATTCAGTACATGTTGGATCTTATTATATGTATAGTGATAAATATGAAGAAAATATAAAAAGTTTTCTAAAATCTATTTAAGAATATAGTGAAAGAGATTAAAATTTAGGAGGTTTAATTTATGGGAATTCAAAGTGTAAAAAAACAAATTCAGGAGGAAAATTTAAATTTAAAGATATTGGAGTTTGAAGAAAGCACTGCTACAGTAGACGAAGCAGCCAAAGCTGTTGGTGTAGAGCCAGGACAAATTGCAAAGACTTTAGCATTTAAGGTAAAAGAAGATGATATACTTATAGTTGTAAAAGGAGATTCTAAAATTGATAATAGAAAATTTAAAGATTATTTCAAGGCTAAGGCAAAGATGATGAGCGGAGAAGAAGTATTAGAAATTACAGGTCACCCAGTTGGAGGAGTGTGTCCTTTTGGATTAAAGAATTCCATTAATGTATATCTTGATAACTCATTAAGGGAATTTGAAACAGTGTATCCAGCGGCAGGAACTCCTAATTCAGCAGTGAAAGTTACTATAGAAGATTTACAGGAAATCACTAATGGGGTATGGGTAGATGTGTGTAAAGAATGTTGAATAAAGTAAAAATATTATGTTACAATAAATTTTAAGTTATTTATTTTTAAATATATTGAAAATAAATTTTCATCTATTAAGCTATACTCTAGAAAAGATCACTGAACTTGTAATTTATGGCCAATTATATTAATATTTTATACATACAAAGAAAGGAAGTGAATATTTAGTGGGGATGGATATTTGTAATAGGATTTCTCACTAAAGTAAATTATGAAAAAAGTAGAAAGTTTTGAATTAGATCATAGAAAAATAGTAGCACCATATATTAGAAAGTGTTGTACTCAAGTTGGAGAAAGAGGAGATAAAGTTTCCAAGTATGATTTAAGATTTACTCAACCTAATAAAGAATCTATACCTACAGGAGCATTACATGCTTTAGAGCATTTACTTGCAGGATTTTTAAGAGAATATATAGATGGAATAATAGACCTATCACCTATGGGGTGTAGAACTGGTTTTTATTTAACAGTTTGGGGAGATAAGGATACAAGTGAGATTAAGGCAGGATTAGAAAATTCATTAAAAAAAGTATTAGAAGCTACAGAGGTACCAGCAGCAAACGATATTCAATGTGGTAACTATAGAGATTTATCTTTATTCGGAGCTAAGGAGTATGCAAAAATTGTACTAGAAAATGGTTTTAGCTTAAATATATATGGTAATAATTAATGCATCAATGCAATCTTAAAATATCTAGGGAAGAAGTATTAAGATATTTAGGAGTTAAGAGTAGTTTGGAAGAAAATGTTAATAATTTAATAGATGAAACTATAGAAGAAATAAAAAAAATAATTAGGCTTAATTTTACATGGAAAGTTTTTTTACTACAGGTAAGAGAAAACAAAATAATATTACAAAATTGTAAATTAGAACTTTGTGGTAAAAGCATAAATAACCATTTAAAGTACTGTGATAAATGTGTATTATTTGCAGCAACTTTAGGTAGTGAAGTGGATAGAAAAATAAATTATTATGAAAAATCTAATATGACAAAAGCTTTAATATTTGATGCTTGTGCCACTGCTGCTATAGAAGAAGCCTGTGATTTTGTAGAAGAAGAAATTAGAAAGACTGCCTTAAAAGATGATAAAGAAATAACTTGGAGATTTAGTCCAGGCTATGGAGATTTAAGGTTAGATATACAAAAGGAGTTTTTACAATTATTAGATGCATATAAAAAATTGGGGCTTACAGTATCTTCACACAGCATTTTAATACCAAGGAAATCTGTAACAGCTATTATAGGATTTATGCCTAAAGATAAAAAAATAGAAAAAAAGAGTTGCATAAATTGTAATAAATATGATAGCTGCGGATTTAGAAAGATAGGTGGAATTTGTGAATATTAAGGAATTAATAGGAAATAAAATGCTTGTTTTTGATGGGGCCATGGGTACAATGCTTCAAAAGGTGGGACTTAAAGCTGGAGAGGCACCTGAGTTATTAAATATTAAAGCTAGAAATAAAATAATAGATATACATAAAAAATACATAGAGGCAGGAGCTAATATAATAACAACTAATACCTTTGGAGCAAATGAGCTTAAATTAAAGGATACTGTATATGCTCCTGAAGAAATAATAAAAGCTGCTGTAGAAAATGCTAAAATAGCTGTACAGGGGAGAAATGTTTTTATTGCATTAGATATTGGACCCATAGGTGAATTATTAGAGCCTATGGGATCACTAGCTTTTGAGGAAGCCTACGAAATTTTTAAAAGGCAGGTAATTCAGGGAGTAAAATGTGGAGTAGATTTAATTTTAATAGAAACTATGACAGATTTATATGAAGCAAAAGCGGCTGTATTGGCTGCTAAGGAAAATTCAAATCTACCAGTGTGCTGTACTATGAGCTTTCAGCAGGATAGAAGAACTTTCACTGGATGTACAGCCTTATCTATGGTAATGACATTGCAAGGCTTGGGAGTAGATGCATTAGGAGCAAATTGTTCTTTAGGTCCAATAGAACTAGAGTCAATAGTAAATGAAATATTAGAGTATGCTACTATACCTGTTATGGTTCAACCTAATGCAGGTTTGCCACAGGTAGTAAGTGGGGAAACCGAGTATAAAATAACTCCTGAAGAATTTGCTAAAGTAGCAAAGAAAATGGTAGAAAGCGGAGTAAGTATATTTGGTGGATGTTGTGGTACTGATGATAATTTTATTAGAGAGGTTGTTAAAGCTTTAGAAAATATTGAATTAAATAAGCTAAATAATAAACCTATATGTGGAGCATGTACTCCATCGAAGGCAGTTATTATAGATGGGGTTAGGGTTATAGGGGAAAGAATAAATCCTACGGGAAAAAAATTATTTAAAGATGCATTAAGAAATAATGATATGGATTATATTTTTAAGGAAGCCATAGATCAGGTAGAAGCAGGAGCAGATATTTTAGATATAAATGTAGGACTTCCAGAAATAAATGAAGAGAAAGTATTAGGTGAAGTTGTGAAAAATCTTCAAGGCATTATAGATATTCCTCTTCAAATAGATTCTAATAATGCTAAGGCTATAGAAAAAGCATTAAGAATATATAATGGAAGGGCTATAGTAAATTCTGTTACTGGAGAAAATAAATCTTTGGATACCATACTTCCCTTAGTGAAAAAGTATGGAGCTTTAGTTATGGGACTTACGTTAGATGAAAATGGAATACCTTCTAAAGCTGAAGATAGATACAAGGTAGCTTTAAAAATAGTAAATAAAGCTTTGAAATATGGTATACCAAAAGAAAATATAATAATTGATTGCTTAACTTTAACAGCTTCAGCTCAGCAAGAAGATTTGATGGAAACTTTAAAGGCTTTGGCTATGGTGAAGGAAAAGTTAAAGGTGAAAACTACTCTGGGAGTATCTAATGTATCTTTTGGATTACCAAATAGAGAATTATTAAATAGAACTTTTTTAACTATGGCATTAGGAAGTGGTTTAGATTTACCTATAATAAACCCTTTAGATAAAGCTATTATGGATGCTATAAATGGATTTAAAGTGCTAAATAATGAGGATAGGGATGCAAAAGAATATATAAAAATTTATGGTGATAAAAAAGAAGAGAATACAAAATTTAAGGAAAATAAACATATAAATTTGAAGGAAGCGGTTATAAAAGGATTAAAGAAAGAAGTTGCTAATATAACAAGAAAACTTTTAGAAGAGAAAAATGAAATGGAAATAATGGATGAAGATTTGATTCCAGCCTTAGATATAGTTGGAGAGAAATATGAAAAAGGGATAATATTTTTACCTCAACTTATGCAGTCAGCAGAAACAGTGAAAGTAGCTTTTGAAATTATAAAAGAAAGTGTAATCCTGCAAAATAAAAAAACAATAGATAAAGGTAAAATACTTATTGCTACGGTTAAAGGTGATATCCATGATATAGGGAAAAATATAGTTAAAACTTTACTTCAAAACTATGGATTTAATGTAATTGATTTAGGTAAAGATGTTCCAAAAGAAAAAATAGTTGAAGAAGTAAAAAGAAATGATATAAAATTAGTAGGACTTAGTGCATTGATGACTACTACTGTTAAAAGCATGGAAGAAACAATAAAAGCTTTAAGAGAGAATAATCTAGCTTGTAATGTTATGGTAGGAGGAGCAGTTTTAAATGAAGAATATGCAGCTATGATAAAAGCTGATTTTTTTGCTAAGGATGCTAAAGAGTCTGTAGAGATTGCAAGGAAAGTTTTTTTTATTAAGTAGGAGGTTATATATGAATTTTGAGGGAATTATTATTGGAATGGTGTCATTTTTTATAATTGGAGTTTTTCATCCTATAGTAATTAAATCTGAATATTATTTCAGTAAAAAAGTTTGGCCTATATTTTTGGTTTTAGGTATAATATTTATTTCATTTTCATTGTTTTCTTATGACAGAATGCTAAGTGCTATTTTAGGAGTTACAGGATTCTCTTGCCTTTGGAGCATACATGAAATAATTGAACAAGAAGAAAGAGTGAAGAAGGGATGGTTTCCTAAAAATCCTAAAAAATAGCTGTAAATTATGGATAAAGGCATAAGGGTTTAGAAGTTTATATATCTAAAACCATATGCCTTTTTACATGGTTATTTTAATTTGCAAGAAATTATGCAAGAAAAACACATGTATTCTATAGGTATACATATGGCTAATTACAATCTAACTTTCATTTAAATATGGATTAAATATTTCATAATAAGTGGTTTATGAAATTAAATTAGCCTTTGTCTAGAATGTAATTGTTTTCTGTACAAAAAAATAGTAGTATTATTGCTTTTTTAAATAATTCCTTAATGAAATATAGTTTCTTATGCAAAAATCAGGTATAGATTTTAAGGTGCAAAACTTGCATAATAATTGATAAAATAATCAAATGACTATTTATGCAAAAATAATACTGCAATTATTAAGTCAATAATTTAAATTATAAAACTTAAAAAAACCTGTTGACCTTTGATATTTAGTGTGATAAAGTATAAATAATAATTTTGCCGGCAAATAAAAAACATGAATAAATTATCAATAATTTGAATAAATATAACTAAATTAATTTATTTAACGATAATGATGGAGATAAAAATATCAGTAAATTAGTCAAAGAGAGTTGGGGACGGTGAGAGCCCAGCACTAATTGATATATAATGCTCACTCCTGAATTGTATAGCTGAAATAGCAGTAGGTTATTACCGTTTTGCATACGTTATAATGCAAGGTTATTATATAGTAACCTAGATTAAGGTTGTAATTGTGAAATTACAGCGAATTAGAGTGGTACAGCGAAAGGACGCCTCTATATGCAAAATATGCATATAGAGGCTTTTTTTATAGCTAATAGTGAAGAAAAAGAGTAGAGGATGTTTTCTTTCTTCCGTATTTTTTATAGAAAAGCTTGGATTAAAGCTTAAACCTTAAGATAATTTAAAATATGTTAGTCAGAACATTTTTTTAATTCGGAATCTTCTGAAATAAAAATAAAGAAAAACTAACTACAGTTATTTATTTTAGGCTTTCTATAGAGCAGGGAATAAAAATTTTCTTAATCTGTAATTATTCACTATAAACTAAAGGAAGTGCTTTGAACTTTATGGTTAGAAACTATATTAAAAGGGGGTGGTTTTGTTGGGGCTAATTACTAGCTCAGATGAGGATGGTGTGATTATTATTTCAAAATTAAAGAAGATATTTCGTGTAAAAGAAGGGGGAAAAATTATGAATAAAAAATTATCAGTATTTATGGCTTTGTTAATGACAGCATCCTTATTTGCAGGATGTGGTAAAGGTGGGGCGAACAATAAAGACGCTGGAAGTAAAGGTGATACTATAAAAATAGGATTAGATTATGAGCTTTCAAATGATGTTGCAACTTATGGACAAAGCTTAGTTACAGGAATAGAACTTGCATTTAAAGAAATAAATGATGCAGGTGGAGTTTTAGGGAAAAAAGTTGAACTTGTAAAGACAGATAATAAATCAGATACAGCGGAAGCGGCAAATGTAGCTTCTAAACTTGCAACTAGAGATAAAGTTGTAGCAATACTTGGGCCTGCAACATCAGGTAATGTAAAGGCGGCAATTCCACAGGCCACACAAAACAAAGTCCCATTAATTTCAGCATCATCTACAGCAGATGATGTTACAGTAGACAGTCATGGTAAAGTAAGGGATTACATTTTTAAAACTTGTTTTAGTGATTCTTTCCAAGGAGTAATACTCGCAAATTTTGCAGTACAGGATTTGAAATCAAAAAATGCTGCAGTGTTGATAGATACAACAAGTGATTATAGTAAAGGTCTTTCAAAAAGCTTCAAGGAAACCTATAGTAAGTTAGGAGGGAAAGTAGTAACAGAGCAGGCTTATCAAGCTAAAGATAAAGATTTTAAGGCAGTTTTAACTAATATTAAAAATGCTAAACCTGATCTACTTTACTTACCAGGATACTATGAAGAGGTTGGGTTAATAGTTAAACAAGCAAGAGAATTAGGACTTAATGTACCTATTTTAGGTGGGGATGGTTATGATTCACCTAAGTTAACTGAACTTGCTGGAAAAGAAGCATTAAATAAAGTTTACTATACAAATCACTATTCTTCAAAGGATACTAGCGCTGAAGTTGTAAAATTTAGAGATACATTTAAAAAGCAATTCAATAAAGAACCAGATGCATTTAATGCTTTAGGATATGATCTTGCATATTTTGTTGCTGATGCATTAAAAAGAGCTGGGGAGCCAAATCGTGAAAAAGTAAAAGAAGCTCTTGCTAGTACAAAAGGGTTTAAAGGAATAACTGGTGAATTATCAATAGATAAAAATCATAATCCGGTAAAATCAATAACAATATTAGAAGTTAAAAATGGAGAGCCAACATTCCTAAAGAAACAGCAGCCTTAGTTAATGTAAAAATGGAGGGGATTTTCCCCCTCCTATAATATTAAGTATGATAGGAAGTGATTAAATGGATAAATTTTTACAGCAATTGTTTAATGGTGTTTCATTAGGAAGTATTTATGCTCTTATAGCACTTGGATATACTATGGTTTATGGAATAATTAATTTAATAAATTTTGCTCATGGTGATATATACATGTTGGGTGCATTTATAGGTTTTGCCATGACTGCACTATTTCATATAAGTTTTATACCTGCACTTATTATTTCTATGGTGGGTTGTTCTTTGATAGGCGTAATTATAGAAAAAGTAGCTTATAAACCTATAAGAAATTCTACTAGAATAGCAGCTCTTATAACAGCTATAAGTGTTTCGTTGTTTTTGGAATATGGGACTATGTATTTTGTTTCACCACAAACAAGAACTTTTCCGGAGGTGTTAAAGGGTAAACAAATTAGTTTATTTTCAGGAAAAGTACTTATAAATACAAAGGATGTTTATATTATTGTAATAACTGTGTTATTGATGCTTTTACTTCAATATATAATTTACAAAACTAAAGTTGGAAAAGCAATGAGAGCAGTATCTATAGATAGAGAAGCAGCGCAGCTTATGGGCATTAATGTGGATAGTACTATATCCTATACCTTTGCCATAGGTTCAGCTCTTGCAGGGGCAGCAGGAGTTTTAGTTGGAGTATACTACAATTCAATTGATCCTCTTATGGGGGTTTTACCTGGATTGAAAGCCTTTGTGGCAGCAGTTATAGGAGGAATTGGAATAATACCAGGTGCTATGTTTGGTGGAGTATTTTTAGGACTCACAGAAACTATGGTTAGTTCTTATGGAAACTCACTATACAAAGATGCAGTTGCTTTTGCAATACTAATTGTAATACTTATAATCAAGCCTAATGGGCTATTAGGTAAAAATGTAAAGGAAAAGGTATAAGGGGGAGATAGTTTGAAATGGTTAAATAAAAAAAATATTGCGTGTTTTATAGCTATAATTGCAGTTTATGTACTATCTCAATGGTTAATAAGCGGGGGCTATATTGACTCATATATATTACTTAATATAGTGTTAATCGGAATAAACATTATTTTGGCTGTAAGTTTAAACTTAATAACAGGATTTACGGGACAATTTTCATTAGGGCATGCTGCTTTTATGGCAGTTGGAGCTTATGTATCAGCTATTGTGACTGTAAAATTTAATTATCCCTTTACAATAGCAGTAATATTAGCAGCTGTAGCAGCAGCTTTTGTTGGATTAATAATTGGCATACCTACATTAAGACTAAAAGGAGATTATCTTGCTATTGCTACTTTAGGTTTTAGTGAAATAATTAGAATACTTCTTTTAAATATTGACTATGTTGGTGGAGCTAGCGGATTTAATGATATTCCTCAATATACTACTTGGACATGGATATATTTTGGAGTAATTGGTACTATAATTTTAATTAAAAATTTTATAAATTCTTATGCAGGAAGAGCATGTATTGCTATAAGGGAAGATGAAATAGCAGCAGAGGCTATGGGAATAAATACTACATTATATAAGGTGCTTTCTTTTGTTATAGGAGCATTCTTTGCAGGGGTTGCAGGAGCACTATATGCTAATTACTTCTATTTTATAAAGCCTAGTAACTTTGGGTTTATGAGATCTATAGATATTTTAGTAATAGTTGTTTTTGGAGGTATGGGAAGTATTGCCGGATCTGTAGTGGGGGCTATAGCTCTTTCAATAATATCTTTATTCCTTCAAAATATACCTGAACTAAGAATGGTAATATATGCAGTTATACTTTTCTTAATTATGGTGTACAGACCAGAAGGAATTTTAGGAAAGGTTGAGGGCAAGAAAAATTTATTTAAGAAAGGAGGAAAATTAAATGGCAGTGTTAACAATTAATAATTTGTCAAAGAGTTTTGGAGGTATAAAAGCTGTATCTAATATCAATATGATGATTGAAAAGGGGGATATCGTAGGACTTATAGGACCTAATGGAGCGGGGAAAACCACGTTT
The DNA here is from genome assembly GCF_000619945.1 of Clostridium lundense DSM 17049. Classification (GTDB taxonomy): domain Bacteria; phylum Bacillota; class Clostridia; order Clostridiales; family Clostridiaceae; genus Clostridium_AO; species Clostridium_AO lundense. The sequence goes on from NZ_JHVC01000019.1 coordinate 33,771, forward strand.
TTTAATCTATTAACTGGTATATATACACCTACAACTGGGAAAATTTCTTTTGAGGATTTACATTTAAACAATCTTACACCTTATAAGATTACTGATTATGGCATTGCAAGAACTTTTCAGAATATAAGATTGTTTAAAAATATGACGGTTATAGAAAATGTTATTCTAGGATTTCATAAAGACATTAAATATGGATTACTTTCTGGATTCTTAAAATTACCTTCTTTTTATAGAGAAGAAAAAAGAATATACGATGAGGCTTTGGAATTACTTAAAAAGTTTCAGCTAGATCATAAGAAAGATGAACTTGCTAAAAATTTGCCTTATGGTGAACAAAGACGCCTTGAAATAGTAAGAGCATTAGCTTCAAAACCAAGACTTCTTCTTTTGGATGAACCTGCAGCGGGAATGAATCCAAATGAAACAAAGGAACTTACAGAGCTTATAAGGTGGATTAAGGATAATTTTGATATTACTATTATTTTGATTGAGCATGATATGTCCCTAGTTATGAATATATGCGATAAATTATTTGTTTTGGATTATGGAACACTAATTGCAGATGGAGAGCCGGAAGAAGTAAAAAATAACGAAAGAGTTATCGAAGCTTATCTTGGGAGGAGTGCAGCATGCTAGAATTAAACAAAATCAATGTATTTTATGGGGGGATTCATGCACTTAAAGATTTATCAATTAAAGTAAATGAAGGTGAAATTGTTACGCTAGTAGGTTCCAATGGGGCTGGTAAAACCTCTATGCTTAAAACAATTTCAGGTATAGTAAAACCAAAGTCTGGAACTATGAATTATTTAGGAAAAGACATTACAAATTGTTCAGCATCTGAAATAGTAAAAATGGGAATAGCTCATGTTCCAGAAGGAAGAAGAGTGTTTGGAAATATGTCTGTAATGGAAAACCTTGAAATGGGAGCTTTTATAAGAAAAGATAAATCAGGAATTAAAGAAGATTATGAAAAGATATTTGAAAGGTTTGAAAGACTAAAAGAAAGAAGAAATCAAATGGCAGGAACTCTAAGTGGAGGAGAGCAGCAAATGCTTGCTATGGGAAGAGCATTAATGCTAAGACCTAAGCTGATTTTACTTGATGAACCTTCTATGGGACTTGCTCCTATAATGGTAGACGAGATATTTTCTATAATAAAAGAAATAAATGAAAGTGGAACTACAGTGTTATTGGTAGAACAAAATGCCAATATGGCACTATCCATAGCTCATAGAGCTTATGTAATTCAAACTGGTAATATAGCACTTGAAGGTAAAGCGTGTGACTTATTAAAAGATGAATCGGTAAAAAACACATATCTTGGAGGATAATAAAAAGTATATATCTAAGTTCAAATTTAAGATGTATTTAAGTAATATTTAAGGGGAGCTTAATTCAATATGATTTAAACATGTAGTAAAATTACTTTATAATTAAATTAACTTAGAGGTGTAATAAAAATGACAGAGAAATATGAACTATTATATGATAATACAAACAGGATATTAAAAATAAATACAGAATCAGGAGATGAATGTATAGTTGAATCTGGCGCAATGGTTTCAATGACTCCTAATTTTAAAATTAGTTCTCAAACTAATGGAATGAAAAAGGCATTAGGAAGACTTTTTTCAGGAGATTCATTCTTTATGCAAAAGTATAAAGCAGAAGGCAATGGAGAATTATTAATAGCTCCAGCTTTTTTAGGAGATATAAAGGCTATTGAAATGAATGGAAGTGAAAGATATAGATTAGGAAAATCCAGCTTTTTAGCAGCTATAGGACAAGTGAAAATGGATATAAAATCTGGTGGTTCTAAAGGATTTTTATCAGGAGAAGGACTTATACAAAAAGAAGCTTATGGTGTTGGTACATTGTTTATAAGTGCTTATGGTGCAATACATGAAATAAACCTAAATGAAGGTGAGCAGTATATAGTGGATTCAAACCATTTAGTGCTTTGGGATAGTAACATGGAATATACAGTAGAATTAGCAAATGGTTTTGTAGGTTCTATTACAGGAGGAGAAGGTCTTGTATGTAAATTTACTGGACCAGGTAGAATTTTAATTCAAACAAGAAATCCTCAAAATATGATGCAAAATAGTAAGTAATTTAAGTGGTTTGTAAGAGCATAATCTTACAAACCACTTTTTGTTTACAATTTGGCAATAATTTTCTGTATAATATTTCTATGAAGACATGTAAATGAAGTAATGCTGGTTATGAAATAAAATTTAGGATTTCAGTACCAAGAGTTAATAGTGAAGAAAGGTGATTTTATGAATAAAACCATACTTATTATAGAAGATGAAGAGGATATAAGGGATATTTTATCCCATTATCTTAAAAAGGAAGGATTTAATATTTTGGAAGCTGAGGATGGAGAAAAGGGAATAGAAATTGTAAAAAAAGAATTTGTAGATTTAATTCTTTTAGATTTAATGCTTCCTAATATGAGTGGATATGATGTATGTAGGGAAATAAGCAGTATATATAAAATTCCTATAATAATGCTTACAGCAAGAAATGACATTGTAGATAAAGTTTTAGGATTAGAACTTGGAGCAGATGATTATATTACTAAGCCTTTTGATATAAGAGAAGTTATAGCTAGGATAAAGGTATGCTTAAGAAGAATTGAAAGTTTAAATGAAATGGAATATGAAACTTCACAGGATATTATAAATTTAAAAAACAATATAAAAATATATGTGGAAAGTAGAGAGGTTTTCAAAGAAGAAACTATGGTAAAGTTAAAGCCAAAGGAGTTTGACCTCCTTTTAATATTGGCCAAAAATAAAAAAATAGTATTTTCTAGAGAAAAGTTGCTCCAAAAAGTTTGGGGGTATGATTTTGAAGGGGATAGCAGAACTGTAGATGTACATATACAAAGATTAAGAAAAAAATTAGATGAAGAAAATGGACTTTCTATAATAGAAACAGTTTTTGGAGTGGGATATAAAATGTTGTAAGGAGATAGATTTTATGAAGTTTTCTATAAGATATAAATTTATGGTTGGACTCATTATTATATTCTGTATAGGTTTTAATGTAATCAGCTTTTTTATGAATAAGATAATTGTAGATAATAGTAAAAGGATAATAAGTAAGGAATTTGCTACTAATAAAAAAGACTTAGATTTGTATCTAAGACAGTTTATGATGATGAATAATATTAAAAATAATGAGAAAGATTTTGAAGAACATATAAATGAAATTTCTGAAGCATTATCTTTAAAGTTAGATGACAGGGTAACATTTTATAAAAATAATGGACAACTACTTTTAGATACTGCCTATGCTGATGGGGATGTTTTAACATTTTATACTGTAGATAAAAATATTATAGATAATAAAGAGGATTTAAAAGCTGCTTTCACAGGGAAAAGTGCTTTCTCAATAATAAATTATGAAAATAATTATATAGTAGCTTTTGCGTTTCCTATAAATATGGATGGAAAAAATTTATGTATTATAAGATATTCAAAAGATTATTCGTATTTATTTCAACTTAATAGAAATCTTTTAGGAATAACAAAAAAAATGATACTTATAATTTTTATGTTAACTTGCATTTTTACTATATTGCTTAGTACTAAAATTACAATTCCAATAGTTAAATTAAGCAAAATTACCAAGGAAATATCTAAGGGGAATTTTAATTTAGATGTTAATATTAATTCTTCAGATGAAATAGGTGAGTTGGGAGAAAACTTTAATTTAATGAAAGAAAAGATAAAAGAACAGATAGAAATTATAAATAAGGATAGAGATAACTTGAAAATAATTGAAAGTCATAGAAAAACTTTTTTTGATAATGTTACCCATGAAATGAAAACACCTTTAACTATAATATCTGGTTATGCTCAAATGATATTAGATGATGGATATGAAGATAAAAAAATATTAAACAAAGGAGCTACAAAAATAAAAATAGAGAGTAATAGAATGCATAAAATGGTTTTGGATCTGTTAACTATGTCAAAATTAGAATCTTATGTAGAGATAAATAGAAAAGAAAAAATAGATATGGAAGAAGTAGTAAATGCTATCTGTGAAGATATGATGATAAAGGCTAATAAGTATAATATAAAAATAAAAAAGTGTATAGGAAAAGAAATATTTATATATGGCAACAAAGAAGAAATAAGAAGAATGATAATAAATATTATGGATAACTCCATAAAGTATGGAAACATAATGTCTACTATAAATATAGGTTTATATAGTGAAGAAAATTTTTGCTTTTTAACAGTGGAGGATGAAGGAAAAGGTATTCCTGAAGGTAAAATGCACAAGATATATGAGCCATTTTATAGGGTAGATAAAAGGGGAGAAAGAGAAAAGGGGAGTAATGGATTAGGGCTTACTATAGTTAAATCCATTATTGAAAATCATGAAGGAAAAATAAAAATAGAAAGTAGAGAAGGAATAGGAACTAAGGTTTACATAAGTATTCCACTTGTGTAAGTTTTTAAATCATATATGAAAAGTGTTTACAATTTGGCAACAACTGTTTATAAGTTAGAGATAACAGCAAATTATAATAAAACCATAATAAATATTAAATTATGGGAGGAAAGATCATGAAAAGTAACAAAAAATTATTGCTAATTAAAATTTCAATACCTGTTTTAGTGGTAGGAACATGTATTGGAGTAGAACATTTTATTAACACAAAAGCAGTAGGAATTTCAGAAAAACCAGTAATTATTGTTGAGGAATCAGTAAATTCAACAAATAGCAAACCACTTCAAGTTATTAATAAACAAGAATATAAAAATATACCAGGATTATATGAGGTCTATGGATTTTCAGAAAATGATGAAGTTATATTATCAATTGGAATGACTAAAGATGAACTTAAGAAAAAATATAAAGATTTTAAATTAGATAAGATGTCTAATGAGAAACGTGATAATTTTTATAAAGACCAATATGGAAATTTATGTAAGCTGAATTTAAACACTATGGAAAAAACTATTCTAAAAGATAATAATGAATATATAAATAATAATACTGTTAAGGCTGAAATCTCACCTGGAGGGAAGAATATTACTTATTTATTAAATGGCAAAAGTAAAATTTATAATTTGAAAACTGGTGAGATAAAAAGTTGTGGAATAAGTCATAATGATAATTGGACAGACGGAGTATGGTCTAAGGATGGAAATTTTATAATTAACTTTGCAGGAAATGGGCTTGAAATATATAATGTTAATGAAAATAAGGGAGAAGTTGTAAATATAAATAAAGAAGGATTTTATATAAGCGTAATACCAGGATTTTTTAGTGAAGATGGAAAGGATATTTATTTTATAGGAGAAGAAAAGGGACATAAAGGTGATGAAAGAAGACAAGGCATATATAAGCTAAATGTAGCTAGTAAAAAAATTGATCCAATTATGTTACTTCCTTATGTAGATAGAACAAAAAAAGATTTTATTGAAAACTGTATACCATCAGCACAGTATGAAATATTAAATAATGGTAAAAGCATACTATTGCAGGCTATCATTAATGGGGAAGATGGTACTTATATGTATGATGTAGAAAATAAAAAATTCAATAGAGTAATATCTCATATGAAAAGCAAAGAAGGAGGATTTTCTTCACCATGTTACTTATCTCCAGATAGAACAAAGGTTGTATATGTAAACAGAGGTAAAGAGAATGGTAAGGAATGCTGGAATTTATATGCTGCACGAATTAATGAAAATAATTTTACTAATAGAATCTGCTTAGCTAAAGATATAGATTTAGGTGGACGTGTACCTAATTGGGTTCAGTGGAGTCATGATGGCAAAAAAATAATGTTTTATAAAGCAGATACTAAATTCGAAGATAGGGTGGCCTATTCAGATAAAAATATTATAAATGTAATTACTATTAAATAGAGAGCAATTTTTTAAAATTAAGTATGGACATTTTCTAAATTAAATTTTAAAATGTATGGGGGTTAAATATATTGTACTAGTTATTTAGGAGGAAAGTTAATGAAAATTAAGGATAAAATAATGAATACACTATTGGAATTAGTTTCAGTACCTGGAATAGCTGGAACTGAATCAGAAGGATTAACAGCGGAAAAAATTTTAAATATATTACAAACCATACATTATTTTAATGAACATCCAGAAAATTTAAATATGATAAAAATACAGGGAGATCCTTTAAATAGAAGTTTTGTTAGTGCATTATTTTGTAGTTCCAAGCCTTCTAAAAAAACTATAATATTAACTGGACATTTAGATGTAGTTGATGTTGAGGATTTTGGTCATCTAAAAGAATTGGCTTTTAATCCTATTGAGCTTGAAAAAAGGATTAAAGAATTACCATTAAATAAAGAGGCAATAGAAGATTTAGAATCTGGAGACTATATATTTGGAAGAGGAACTGCAGATATGAAATTTGGACTAGCTCTTCATATGGAACTTTTAAGAGAGTTATCTTTAAGAGATGATTTTGAGGGTAATATATTATTTTTAGCAGTGCCTGGAGAGGAAAGTAATTCAGAAGGTATGCTAGCAGCTGTACCTCATCTTTTAGATTTAAATAAAAAGTTTGGATATGAATACATTGGATTACTTGTGTCAGAATGTTGTATTCCTAAGGAAATAGGAGATAATAAAAAACGCATATATTTAGGAACTTCAGGTAAGGTTATGCCTATGTTTTTATTTGTAGGGAAGGAAACACATGTGTATGAATCCTATAGTGGACTAAATCCAAATTTATTAGCAGGAGAGTTAAACAGACTATTAGAGTTAAATCCAGATTTTTGTGATAGTGATAGAGGAAATATTACACCTCCACCAACTTGTTTAAAACATATGGATTTAAAAGAATTATATTCTGTACAGACTCCTCTTATGGCAGCTTCCTATTATAATGTGTTAACTGTTAACTTAAATATAGAGGAGCTTATGGATAAATTAAAAAAAATATCTTTAGAGGCATTTAACAATACATTAGATATAATTGAGGAAAAGGTAAACAGATATGCTTCAATTTCTAGTAGAAATTCATTAAGAGAGAAAATTGAGCCTAAAGTTTTAACTTATGAAGAAATTTATAAAAAGGTTAAGGAGATAAAGGGAGAAGAATTTGATAAATATATTGAAGAGAAGATAGAGGGATGGAGAAAGGAAAATAAGGATCTTCAAACCATAGCTATAAATATAATGAAAGAAACTTATTTAAATTATCCAGATAAATCTCCTTCAATAATAATAGGTTTTGCTCCACCATATTATCCGGACAAGCATCTTAAAGAAGAAAAAAGTGGAGATAAGGTGCTTTTACAGGTAGTTGATAATGTTTTAAAGTATGCAAAAGATAATTTTGATACAAATATAGAAAAAGATCATTATTATATGGCTCTTTGCGATTTGAGTTATACAGGAGTGGAAAATAAAGAAGGACTTAATATTATAGCTTCAAATATACTAGGAATAAATAAGAGCTATAAACTACCTGTACAGGAATTAGGGCAGTTAGATATACCTTCTGTGGCATTTGGAGGTTTCGGAAAAGATTTTCATAAGCTTTCTGAAAGATTAAATATACCTTATTCTTTTGAAATTGTGCCTAATTTATATGAAAAAGCAATATATGATTTGTTTGAAAAATAAAACATTAAATGGTATACAAGTTGTATTATTTATGATATAATGGCAAATGTATTTTGTGATTTATATAAAATTATAAAGTTTAAAAATGTACAGAGTACTTTATATAATGTAGAATGGAAGAAAAACTATGAAGGAATTAGTAGCGGCTTTTGTGTATTATAAAGAGAGCATGATGGATAGTGAAAATCATGTGTTGCAAAGCAGGCGAATTACAATCTGGAGTTTTAATGTGAAAGCATTACGGATGTCATACGATATAATGACTTAAAGGCACAAAAAATTGTGTAAATTAAGGTGGTACCACGGGTTTTCTCGTCCTTACAAGGATTTGAGAAGACCCTTTTTATATTTTTAATACTTAGGAGGAAGGTAGCATGGCAGAAAGAGAAAGCTTTTCAAGCAAATTAGGCTTTATTTTATCTTGTTTAGGATCAGCAATAGGATTAGGAAATATATGGATGTTTCCTTGGAAACTTGGTCAGTTTGGAGGAGCAGCATTTTTAATTCCTTATTTTATATGCCTTTTTGTTCTTTGTACCACAGGACTTATAGGGGAATTTGCTTTTGGAAGATCAAGAAAAAGTGGTTCAATGCAGGGTATTAGTGAAGTTTTTAATGAAAATGGAAAAAGGTTTGGTAGAGTAGTAAGTGTAATTCCAACTCTATCTGTATTTGGAACCTTTGTATTTTATGGAGTAGTGGTAGGATGGGTATTTAGATATTTTTATGCCTCAATAAAAGGTGACTTTTTTAATGTGGATATATCAAATTACTTTACTTCATTTGCAGGAAGTAGCCAAACTATTAAGTGGCATTTTATAGCTATGATAGTTACTGTAGGTATAGTATTACTTGGAGTTATCAAAGGTATTGAATTAATGAATAAAATTATGATGCCAGCACTTTTTATAATTTTTACAGTGCTTTTAATTAGGACACTTACTTTGCCAAATGCAATTGAGGGAGTTAAATATTTGCTTATACCTAGATGGGAATATTTATTTAAACCTATAACCTGGGTAATGGCATTAGGACAAGCATTTTTTTCTGCTTCACTTAATGGAGCGGGTATGGTTGTATATGGAAGTTATTTAAAGAAAGATGTAGATATACCTAATGCAGCGCTCCAAGTGGCAATATTTGATGCTGTTTCTGCAATATTAGCAGCTTTTATAATTATACCAGGAGCATTTGCTTTTGGATTAGATCCAGGATCAGGACCATCACTACTTTTTATAACTATGCCTCATATTTTTAAGTCTATGCCTTTTGGATATTTGTTTGGAATATTATTTTTCCTTAGTATAATATTTGCTGCAATATCTTCTATAATCAATATGTTAGAGGCAAGTACGGAAGCATATATGAGTTTCTTTAAAACTGAAAGATTTAAATCTAGTTGTATAGTTACTATTGTAGCTTTTATCATTGCGATACCATTAAATTTAAGCATGGCTAGATTTGGAGCATGGGCGGATTTTATAACAATTTATTTAGCGCCATTAGGTTCAATAATTGCATCTATATGTTTTTTCTGGGTTTATGGTATGGATAAGGCTATGGAAGAAATAAATTTAGGAGTGGAAAGGCCGTTAGGAAGATGGTTTATACCTTTAGCTAAGTATGTATTTGTATTTTCAGGTATTTTAGTTTTAATATTTGGAGTTATATATAATGGAATAGGGTAGTGAATTTAGTTAAGAATTGAGAGTGGAGAATTGTAAAAGAGGTTATCTTTTGAAAAAGTTTAAATATAACTTTTTAAGAGATAACCTTTTTGTTTTTATACCTATCATAAGTAAATGCTTATGGTAAATATAAAATAATAATATTTTAATTTTGTATGATTTTAAATTATACTTAATTAAGTAAACAGCATTTAGGAGGTATCATATGAGAAATTTAAAAGAAATATGCCCAGGAGTTATTTTAAGTTTTATAATTGCAGTAATTGCTACTATACTTGGTGAAAAGTGGCCTATTATTGGAGGAGCAGTTTTTGGTATTTTAATTGGAATTATTATTAATAATACTATAGGTAAACCAGAGAAGAGTAAAAAAGGAGTAACCTTTGTATCAAAAAAAGTTCTTCAATGGTCAATAATTTTATTAGGGGCTGGTCTTAGCTTTACTCAAGTAAAGAGTACAGGACTAGAATCATTATCTGTAACTGTAGTAACTATAACAGTAGCTTTTGTATCTGCATTTCTAATTGGAAAACTTCTAAAAATTCCAAACAACTTAAAATCACTTATAGGAGTAGGGACAGCTATATGTGGTGGTTCAGCTATTGCTGCAGTATCTCCAATAATTGAAGCAGATGATATGGAAATTGCATATTCTATATCTACTATATTTTTATTTAATATAATGGCAGTGTTAATATTTCCACCACTTGGACATATGTTAAATCTTACGGATAAGGGTTTTGGATTATGGGCAGGTACTGCTATAAATGATACATCTTCCGTGGTAGCGGCAGGATATATATTTAGTAATGCAGCAGGAGAGTTTGCAACTATTGTAAAACTTACAAGAGCAACACTTATAATTCCTATATCTTTAATATTTGCTATGATTACTGCTTATAAAAAGAAAAAGGAATCTAACTTTAATTTAAGAAAAATATTTCCTTGGTTTATATTATGGTTTTTAGTAGCTTCAATTTTAAATACTTTAGGAGTATTTCCAAAGAGTTTAATTCCACATATAACAAGGCTAGGAAAGTTTATGATAGTTATGGCTTTATCAGCAGTAGGACTTAGTGCTAATTTTAAGGATATGATAAAATCAGGTTTAAAGCCTGTATTATTAGGACTTATAGTTTGGTTTAATGTTGCTATTTCTAGTTTATTAGTGCAGCATTTTATGGGACAACTTTAGAAAATTACGAAGTAATTTTTTAGAGTACAGAGCAAAGAGTACAGATGAGGAGAAATTTTCTCCATGTGAAAATAAGTTTTCATTTATTAAATAGAGTTTCTAAACTACACACTATTCGTGGCATGAAGGGATTAATGAATAGTGTGTAGTTTATTATTGAATTAAGAGTAAATATCATAATTTAATGCCATAAAAACTTAGTCGATAGACTGCAAGATTAGCTAATTTAGGAATTTGATTTAATAATCACTATCTCTGTACTTTGTGCTTTGTTATCTGTACTCTAAAAAAATGGTCACAATTTTTTAAAAATGAGTATTACTCATTTTTAAGCCCTCTCAACACCTTACATATATTATCCACGTCTTCATTAGATAATGAATCAAAGTGATCTAACTTGTTTTTTATATTCTTTATAGTTTCTGATTTATAAGTTATGCCTTTATTTTTTCCCTTATTTATAAAAAATGTAGCTATAGTTCCAGTAAGCATACTTAAAAAGCTTATTCCAGTGAGCATTAAAAATACTGCTATAAGTCTTCCTAGGGTTGTCTTAGGCGAAAGATCCCCATATCCTACTGTTGTAGCTGTTACAAAGGACCACCAAAGAGCGTTACCAAAAGACATATTTTCAGAAAGATGTATACCTAAGGCACCAAGTAGTAATATACTTAAAGTAATCCATAATATATAGTTGAAATTATTTGTTTTTAGGAAATTATCTATATTTCTTCTAAATTTATAGTAGAACGCTATCATTTTGATAATTTTTATTATTTTAAGAAATCTAACTAAACGGGCCATCTTTAGTGACTGAAAAAGAGGGTCAATAGGTACAATAGCTATTAGATCAACTATATTTTTTATAAAGAACTTCTTTTTATTCTGCGAAAAAATAAATCTTGTAAAGTAATCTATAGTAAAAATAAATATTATTACATCATTTACAATATCTAATGTATGTTTTTCCCATAGGGTTAGTCCGTGAGATACAAAGAATACAATTGTTATTAAAAGACAAATTAAAGATAATATAGCCATTATAATTTCATATATTATTAAATATTTTTTGTCATTTTTCATTGTGTAAATTAGTTTTTGTAAAGATTCCATTGTCAAATTCCCTCCAAATATACTATATAAAAATATATTATATTGTAATTGATGTTGGAGTCAAATATATTTTTAAAAAATATAAATAATAGAATTAAAAATATTATTTAATATATTATAAAAAATATAGACTAACAAAGCACAAATAAAGTATAATTAAAACATAATATGTAGAAAAATAGGGTAAATATGCAACTTGAATTAACAAATATTTTATAATGTGGAAGGTGAGTTAAATGAAAAAATTAAGAATTGCAATTGTTGATGACTCCCAATTTTCAATAAGTATTCTAAAAGATATATTAGAAGAAAGTGGACATGAAGTGGTTGGTTGTGCTACATCATTGCAGGAAACTATTGAATTAATGACAGAAAAAAAGCCGGATTTAGTAACTATGGATATGACACTTCCAGGAACAGATGGCTTAGAGTGTACTAGAGCTATTCATAATATTGATAAAAATATAAAAGTTATAATTGTAAGCTCTATGATGGATGATGAGATTGTAAAAGAGGCCAAGGAAAATAAAGTGGCAGGATATGTGCAAAAGCCTGTAGATGCTGAAGAACTTATTTCTGTAATAGATGGTATAATGTTTGAAGAACAATTGTTTAATATTTTAAAAGAAATGAATTTTATGGTATTTAAAGAGGCTTTTTCAAACAATCTTAATAGGCTCACTAAAACTATACCTTCATTCTGCGATGAAAGTAGTTCAGGTAAAATAGAAATTTCAAATGGTATATCAGTAGTAGTTGGAATTATAGGAAAATATGCTGGAAGAATGATAATGGATTTATCTTATGAAACTGCTAATAATATGGCAAAAGCTATTTTAAAAAGAGAAGCTAAGGATATGGATGAATGTTTAGCAATGGTAGGAGAATTAGCTAATATTGTGGCAGGAAATGCATGTTCAATGCTTAACCGCAAAAATAAGGCATATGGATTACGTGTAGCTCCTCCTACAGTATTTCATGGTGATTCCTTGAAGATATCAAATGCTTTCTTGCCAACCACTTCTGTTATTGGTAAAACTGTTTTTGGAGATATATATTTAAATGTTGGTTTCAAAAGAGGTGAAGAGCAATGGATGTAAATTTAGTTAATCCATTTATTGAATCAGTTTATTCAGTAATGCCACAACTTGGCTTTAGTAATGTTGAAAAACGTAAAGTGGATGTAAAAGAAAAAAAGATTCAGAGTGCAGGTGTTCTTATAAATTTAGGTATTGTAGGAGATATTAAGGGTAACGTTATTTATGGGATGGATATAGAAAGTGCTAAAAAAATTGCATCAAAAATGATGATGGGTATGCCTGTAAATGATTTAGATGATATGGCACAAAGTGCTTTATCGGAACTTTCAAACATGCTCACTGCTAATGCAAGCATAAATTTTTCAAATATAGGTACAAGCATAAATATATCTACACCTACCTTAATTTATGGAGAGAAAATTGAAGTTAAAGTTAATACAGACAAAGCTTTATGTGTAGAGTTGCTGGTAGATAGCATTCCAATTGAAATTAATGTAGCTTTTGATAATGTTTAATGTATTATATTATTTGACATACTAGGTAATTATCTAGTATGTTTTTTATTGTAGATAAAAGTGTAGTTCACTTTTTTATTTGGGTTAGTATATAATTAAGTATGTTTTTACCATACTAAAGAGGAAAGGAGATAATATTATTATGGCAGAGAATATACAAAGCGATGAGTATAAAAATAGATGGCTCATATTAGCTATTGTAGTAATGCAGCCTTTTATGGCCTGTCTAGATAGTAGTATAGTAAATGTAGCATTGCCTATTATGTCTAAAAAATTGTCTGTTTCTATGGCTTCAATAGAATGGGTAGTTACTAGTTATCTTATAATTATATCTGCTACTATTTTAATCTTTGGAAGATTAGGAGATATAAAAGGAAAGACAACAGTTTTTAAATATGGATTAATAATATTTGCATTTGGTTCATTGTTATGTGGAATATCTTCTGATTTAAGATTTTTAGTCTTTTCTAGGGTGGTGCAGGCAATAGGCGCTGCTATGACTATGGCAACTAATCAGGGTATAATAACTCAGGTTTTCCCGGGAAATGAAAGAGGAAGGGCATTAGGCATTTCAGGAACATTTGTAGCATTAGGAACACTTGTAGGTCCACCTTTAGGAGGATTTATAATATCAATACTTAGTTGGCAATATATATTTTTAATTAATATACCTGTAGGTATTATTACGTTTATATTTGCTATAAAAGTTCTTCCTAAAACCAGTAAGAAGAAAGAGGAAGGGTTAGATATTAAAGGAGCAGTATTGTTTTTTATTTTTGTTGTAACTTTATTTTCAAGTATGATTATTGGACAGCATATTGGATATGAAAATACATATATAATTATAAGTTTTATAATTTCAATTATATCTTTTATAGTATTTGTTTTAATTGAGAACAAAGTTAATCAACCTTTATTAGATTTTACTATATTTAAAAACAGAGTGTTTTCTATAAATGTACTATGTGCATTTATATCTTTTACTGCTTTAAGTTGTGTAAATATAATACATCCTTTTTATTTACAAGATGTGTTAAAGTTTTCTCCTGCTAAGACAGGAATGATTATGACAGTATACCCGGTAACACTTACTTTAGTAGCTCCAATTAGCGGACATTTGTCAGATAAAATTGGAAGTAAAATATTAACTTTAAGTGGACTTTTAGTTGTAACTATAGGATTTATATTTATGTCTAATCTAAAAGAAATTTCTAGTGTTTATACTATAGTTATATCAGTTGGATTATTAGGTATAGGAAATGGACTTTTTCAGTCTCCTAATAACTCTCTTGTTATGTCTACTGTTCCAAAGCATAAACTAGGTATTGCTGGTAGTGTAAATGCATTAGTAAGAAATTTAGGTTTTGTATTTGGAGTATGTGCAGCTACTACTATTTTATATAATAGAATGAGTTATAAAATAGGATATAAAGTGTTGAGTTATGTTCAAGGCAGAGGAGATGTGTTCATTTATGCTATGAGAATAGTTTACATTTGTGCATGTACAATTTGTGTTATAGCTTTTATTTTATCCTTAATTGATAAGTTAAAGCCTAATGTAAATAGAGAGTGATTTTATTAATGGAAGATTATAGATAGTATATAGAATTTAAATAAAGTGCTATATAAATTTAATATTTGTATAGCGATTTTGCACAATACTTAAGAATATTTAAGTATTGTGTTTTATTTTGTGATGAAAAGGAATTATTTAGTATATAATTATAATAGTGATTAGGACATTTGTCCTTTATGAAAAGGTTTAAAAATTCTATTATTAAAGAGGAGAGAGAAAATGAATATATATAAAGTAGTACAGATTATAGAGAGTACCCCTGAAATATATAATATGTTAAAGTATTGTCCTTATGACATACTTAAAAGATGGGAAATTAAAAAGTATGACAAAGACTGCGTTATACTGAATCAAGGGGAAATTTATGATTATTTTTATATAATCGTTGATGGAATTGCAGACGTTTTTGTCATGTCTGAAAATGGGAAAAGATACTCTCAGTCAATATATAATAAGGGGAATTTCATAGGGGAACTTGAAATATTTAATAGAGTGCCTTTTAGCTGTTCTATAGAAGCTATAACTGATCTTACTGTTTTGCAGCTTAAAAGGGAATATTTTTTAAGATGGATAGAAGTGGATAGAAATATTAGTGAATACATAACTAAAACTTTATGTAGTGAATTTTACAGGTTATCTAAAAAAGCAGCTCAAGATACACTATATCCACTAAAACAAAGATTGTGTAAGTATTTATTGGATTCCATAGATAAAAATATAAACAAAAAATATGATATAGCAATAAATATTAAAAAAGATAAATTAAGCAGCCAACTAGCTGTAACTGAAAGAAGTATTAACAGAGTTTTACATAGCTTAAAAGAAAAAAGCATAATAAATGTAAACAATAACACTATAATAATTAAGGATTTAGACAAGCTAGAAAATGAAGAAGAAGTTAGTAGAATTTATTAAATTGGAGGTAGGATAAATGGAACAATATGAGCCACATATTAGATGTTCAAAAGATGCTAATGTAAAGTATGCAATAGTACCGGGAGATCCTAAAAGAGTAGATAGAGTTAAGGAGTTTTTAGAAGAGCCTAAAGAAATAGCAAATAATAGAGAGTTTAAATCTGTAGTTGGATATTATAAGGGAGTAAAAGTGATAGTTACTTCTACGGGAATAGGTGGTCCCTCTACTGGAATTGCAGTTGAAGAACTAAAAAATATAGGAGTAGATACTATTATACGAATAGGTAGTTGTGGAGCACTTCAAGATAATATTAAATTAGGAGATTTAATAATAGGTACTGCAGCTGTAAGAGATGAGGGAACTTCTAAAACATATGTAGAAACTGAATATCCTGCTGTTGCGGATTTTAAAGTTGTTCAAAGTTTGATAGAAAGTGCAAAAGAACAAAAATTTGTATATCATCATGGTGTTATAAGAAGTCATGATAGTTTTTATACTGATGAAGAAGAAAATATAGATAATTATTGGAAAACAAAGAATGTTCTTGGGGCAGATATGGAAAGTGCAGCTTTATTTGTAATAGGAAGATTAAGAAATATTAAAACAGCTTCTATACTAAATGTAGTAGTAGAAAGTGACGGAAATTTAGAAAGTGGTATAAATGAATATGTAGATGGAGATAACGATTCTATGGATGGAGAGAAAAAAGAAATATTGACAGCATTGGAGGGAATTGTAAAATTAAATAGTGGGAAAACATTATAATTAGATATAAGGAGGAGTAATAATGAGTAAAAAAAGTATGTGGTCATTTAAACTTTCTACAGCTTCATTGGTGCTTATACCAGCAGCCGTTGGAATTAACTACATCGGAAAGTTATTTGCAGGTGTGCTAAAACTTCCGTTATGGCTGGATGCAATTGGAACTATGTTAGCAAGTATGATGGCTGGGCCAATTGTTGGAGCAATTAGTGGAGCTATAAACAATATTATTTATGGATTAACTATGGATCCTATTTCGTTCATTTATGGATTAACAAGTGTTGCTATTGGAATTGTTGTGGGTATTTTTGCGTATAAAGGATTCATAAGTAATATAGGAAAAGCAATAATTACAGGATTGATTGTTGCTTGTATAGCTGCTGTTGTTTCAACACCAATTAATATAGCTTTTTGGGGAGGACAAACAGGCAATGTATGGGGAGATGCATTATATGCAGTTTTAATTGCAAAAGGATCTCCAGTGTGGATAGCTTCTTTTTTAGATGAATTAGTGGTTGATTTACCAGATAAAGTAGCTACTCTTGTAATAAGTTATGGTATATTTAAAGGCCTTCCAAGTAAGCTTACAATTTTGTATAGCAATAAAGATGAAATTCAAAAACTATAATTAGTTTAGTAAAAATACATTTGTAATATTACAAATGTATTTTTAAAATTTGAAAGGGTGAAAAGGGTGAAAGCATTAAGTTTGTATGAAGATAAGGAATCATTTATTCATAAAGTTGATCCTATAAGTAAAATTTTTTATATAATTACAATGATTGCAGTTACATTAATAATACCAACTAAGACTTCAGCGGCTATATGTATGTTTGCAAGTATAGTTTGTCTAATTATTGGTAAAGTATTCAAGAAGGTTATACCAATAATAAACTTTAGTTTAATAATACTTTTATCAATAATTATAATACAAGGATTGTTCAATTCATCAAATAAGACTCCATTATTTAATTTAGGAAATGTTACTTTTTACAAAGAAGGATTAATGTACGCACTATTAATATGCTTAAGAGTTATAAATATATTAAGTGCTTTTGCCATACTTGTTTTAACTACTAAACCTTCAGATTTAATAGAAGCTTTAGTAAGAAAGGGATTGTCAGCAAAAATAGGCTATGTTTTGAGTTCAGTACTTCAAATAATACCACAAATGACATCTACTATGGAAACAATAATGGATGCTCAAAGGTCTAGGGGAATGGAGACAGAAGGAAAATTAAGTACAAGAATTAAAGCTTTCTTTCCACTCATAGGACCTGTTGTAATGAATTCTCTTATTGCCACAAGGGAAAGATCAATGGCTTTAGAGGTTAGAGGATTTAACGCAAGTAATAAGAAAAGTTTTTTAAATGATCAGAAGTATGGTAATTTCAATACAGTTATAAGAATAGTATTATTTGCAGCAATAATTTTATCTATTATATGGAGGGTTGTTTTATGAAAAAGATAATTGTAGAAAATTTAAAATATAAATATCCATTGACAGAAGAGCTGGCATTAAAGGGATTATCTTTTGAAGTAGAACAAGGAGAATTTATAGGGATAATAGGAGAAAATGGTTCAGGAAAATCTACCCTATGTCAAGCCTTAACGGGTTTGGTACCAAATTTTTTTAAGGGTGCTTATGGAGGAAGGGTTTTAGTAGATGGATTAGAAGTGAGTAAAACATCAATAAGTGAGCTATCAGTAAAGGTAGGCATAGTGTTCCAAAATCCTTTTACACAAGTTACAGGTTCTAAACTTACAGTTTATGAAGAAATTGCTTTTGGACTTGAGAATATGGGATTGTCAAGAGAAGAAATGATTGAAAGAATAGATTATTCTTTAAAATTACTAAACATATACAAGTTTAAGGATAGAAATCCATTTGATTTATCTGGAGGGCAAATGCAGAGAATGGCTATAGCAAGCATAATAGCAATGAAGCCG
Source organism: Clostridium lundense DSM 17049 (assembly GCF_000619945.1). Taxonomy (GTDB): domain Bacteria; phylum Bacillota; class Clostridia; order Clostridiales; family Clostridiaceae; genus Clostridium_AO; species Clostridium_AO lundense. The sequence goes on from NZ_JHVC01000019.1 coordinate 52,166, forward strand.
GATATAATAGTTTTAGATGAGCCAACCTCTCAATTAGATCCTCAAGGTTCAGAGGAAGTTTTTAAAGCTGTATATGATTTAAGTAAAGAAGGAATGACAGTTATAATGGTTGAGCATAAAATAGAAAAGATAGCTCAGTATTCTGATAGGGTTATGCTTTTATATAATGGTGAGATTGTAAATTTTGATAAGCCAGTAAAGATATTTTCAAGAGATGATTTGAGAAAGTATGGAGTAAAAGAACCTGCTTTTACAGAAATATGTAGAAATCTCAATATTAAAAATCCTAATACAGGATATTATCCAATTACTCTAAATGAAGCTTATGATTTGGTGGTGAACAATAATGGAGAGTAAAATAGCAATAAAAGATTTACATTTTTCATATACCCCACAAGAAGAAATATTAAAAGGAATAAATTTAGAATTTGATAATAGAAGTACTGCAATAATTGGACAAAATGGAGCTGGTAAAACTACTTTTGTAAAGCTACTTAAGGGATTATTAAAACCAACTAAGGGAAATATTATTGTAAATGGTATAGATACAAAAGAAAGTACTGTAGCTAATTTGGCATCTTATATAGGACTTGTGTTTCAAAATCCTAATGATCAAATATTTAAAAACAAGGTAATAGATGAAGTAATGTTTGGACCTTTAAATATAGGACAAGATAATGAGAAAGCTAAGAAGATTTCAATTGAGTCTTTAGAAATGGTTGGACTTAAAGATAAAATAGATGCAAATCCATATGACCTTACATTATCTGAGAGAAAGTTGATTAGCATTGCTTCAATAATAGCAATGGATACGGATGTTATAATTTTTGATGAACCAACTATAGCTCAGGATTATACAGGAAAAGAAAAAGTTAAAGAAATAATAAATAATTTAAAGGGAAAAGGTAAACTTGTAATAACTATAATACATGATATGGATTTTGTAGCAGAAAATTTTGAGAGAACCCTTGTGTTTAATCAAGGAAAAGTTCTTTTTGATGGAGATACTAGGGAAGTTTTTTCACATGATGAGGAATTAAAAAAGGCGTATTTAGAATTACCTCATGTAACTCAGTTATGTAAAAAACTTGGATACAAAGAAGTTTTTTTAACAGTAAAAGAGTTTATAGATTATAAACAAAATACTAAAGGCAGGTAAAAAATTACCTGCCTTTATGGTTTTATTTATATGAAAAATTTAAGGATAAATAACGCTGCTATTATATAGGTTGCTACGGATACCTCTTTAGCTTTATTTGTAAATACCTTTAATAATACATATGAAATAATACCAAATATTAATCCATCGGAAATACTATAAGCTAAAGGCATCATTATTATAGTAAGAAAAGCTGGAATAGCTTCTGTAAAATCTGTAAAATCTATTTCTTTTATTGGGGACATCATAAATAATCCTACTAATACTAATGATGGTGCAGTAGCTGCAGCTGGGATCATTAAAAATAATGGTGATAAGAATAATGCCAGTATAAACATTACTGCAGTAGATACAGCAGTAAGACCAGTTTTACCACCAGCGGCTACTCCTGAAGCACTTTCTAAAAATGTACATACAGTACTTGTACCAAAACATGAACCTAATGTAGTTCCTATAGCATCGGAAAGTAAAGCCTGTTTTGCTCTTGGTACATTTCCAAATTCATCTATCATTCCAGCTTTAGTAGATACTCCTACCAAAGCTCCAACAGTATCAAACATATCCATAAACAATAAAGTAAATAATGCTATAAACATATCTTTACTTAATATATGATTCCATTCAAACTTTAAAAATATAGGACTTATGCTTGGTGGTGCACTTACAAGAGCTGATGGAAGCTTTGTGATTCCCATAGGAATTCCTATAATAGTTGTAACAATAATGCCTATAAGTAAAGCTCCTTTTATATTTCTTGCAAGTAGAATACCAGTTATTACAATACCTATAATTGCAAGTAATGGAACAGGATCAAGTATATTTCCTAAAGCTAGTATAGTCCCAGATTTAGGATGTAATACTATTTTGGCATTTTCAAGTCCAATAAAAGCTATGAAAAGTCCAATTCCCACAGAAATAGCTTTTTTTACATTGTCTGGTATAGATCCAATTATAGCTTCACGAACATTAAATGCTGTAAGTATAATAAACAATATTCCTTCTAAAAATGCTGTGGTTAATGCAAATTGCCAAGTATGTCCCATACCAATAACCATGGTATAAGCGAAAAAAGCATTAAGTCCCATACCTGGTGCTTGAGCAAAAGGTAATTTTGCATATAATCCCATTAAAAGAGTTGAAACTATTGCAGCTAATGCAGTAGCTGTAAATACAGAACCAAAATTCATTCCAGCATCTGATAGAATGCTAGGATTAACTACTAATATGTATGACATAGTCATAAAGGTAGTAATTCCTGCTAAAATTTCAGTTTTTACTGTAGTTTTGTTTTCATTTAGTTTAAAATATGATTCTAAAAAACTTTGTTGTGAATTAACTGATGATTTCATAGTATACTCCTTTGCAGTTTGTTATATATTTTGCTTTGAATATTTTAGTGAATTTAGCACTTGTACATATTAGCAAATACGAACGTTAAAGTCAATATGATTTGCGAATGTTATTAGAATTTTTTATATGTATCCTCTGTATTAGTACAGATAAATACACATATTTGGTTTTAATAAATGTTCGTATGCTTTAAAATTAAATATAGACAAAAAATTTACATTGTATTAAAAGATTTTTCTTTGGATATAAGATATAATAAGTATTATGGTATATTTTAGATAAAAGAGGAGTGAACAGTTTGCAGTTTTATAAAAACAAAAGATTTAGATACTTTGATTTAATTATTGCCATTCTTATAGCTTATTTATCTATTAAGGTTATAGATAATTATAAAATTATATTTATAGGGTTAGGAAAGCTGTTATCAATAATATCACCATTTATATATGCGCTTATAATAGCATATATTTTAAATCCTATTATGACATTCTTTGAAAAAAGATTTAAACTCAAAAGGGGAATTAGTATTTTAATTACTTATGTTTTAATTATAGTATTAATAACCATTTTTTCTGTGTATCTATTACCAAAGATAACTTCTAATATTATGGACATGTTGAAGAATATTCCACAATTTGCAGTTATCTTACAAAATTGGTTTAATAATTTACTTAGTAACGAAGGAATACAAAACATTTTAAATTCTACAGGAAGTTTAAATGTTAAACCAGATTTTATAGTTGGTAAGTTGAGTAATATTGTAGCTACTATTTTAAATGGTCTATTAGATAAAACTTTATCCTTTACTAATTCCTTTGTAAAATGGATATTTGGGTTCATAATATCCATATATGTACTTTCTGATAAGGAAAAATTCATTGAAGTAATTAAAGAAACTATATATATAGTATTAAAAGAAAAGAATGGCAACAGATTTATAGGATTCTTTAAAAATATTCATTATATGATAGGATTATATATTGGAACAAAGGCTATAGATTCTTTAATTATAGCTGCCATTGCAGTTGTAGGTTTAAGTATAATAAAATCTCCGTATTTAGTTATTATAGCTTTAGTAGTTGGAGTAACTAATATGATACCTTACTTTGGTCCCTTTATTGGTATGGTAGTAGGATTTATTATAAATTTATTCTTCAGTCCAATAAAAGCTTTTGTAGTGTTACTATTTTTATTTTTACTACAACAGTTTGATGGATGGTATCTAGATCCTAAACTAATAGGAGACAAGGTTGGATTAAGTCCATTTTTAATAATTTTTGCAGTAACTTTAGGTGGAGGAATTTATGGACCTATAGGTATGCTTTTAGGAGTACCTACTATGGCAGTAATAAAAATTTATATAGATAAATTTTTAGATAAATACCATAATAGTAAGGAAGAGAAGAACCTTGAAGAAATAGATAATGAATGTAGTTCTAGTTAATAATTTAGAGGTGAATCATGGAACAGAATTTGAATAAAGATGTATTAGATAAGTTAACAAAAGTATGTATATGTAAAGCAATATCAAGAGCTAAAATAAAGGATACAATTAAAGCAGGTGCAAAAACCGTAGAGGAGATAAATAAGATTACAGGATCAGGTTCTGGTGGATGCGGTGGAAAAAGATGCAAGTGTAGAATAGAAAAATTATTAGAAGAGAACATATGAAAAATTAAAAAAGTTTTAAAGTATAAAAGAAAAATAACAGATGTAAAGTAGGTAATGAGTAGATAAATAATTAGTGGGTAGATTGCAATTTAATTTAAACTGCAATCTACCCACTATGTTTTATAGCATTAAAGTTAAATTATAGTTTTTTATATATTATTTATCCATGATTTGTATTCTATATTTTAGTAGTTATTTTCAGCTATATATTTGTCTATTAAATTAACTAAATCTCCCACTTCAGGTTTGCTTAACTGAGCATCTGCTCCTACAGAATCACCTTTATGTCTTAGATTATCCGTTATAAGAGAAGAGAATATTATAACAGGAAGTCTTTTTAAAACAGGATGTTCTTTTACTTTTCTTGTAAGAGTATGTCCATCCATTTGAGGCATTTCAATGTCGGTTATAAGTAGCTGAACATCGTCCATAAAGTTTTCTTTCTTATTTTCAAATAAGTTATTTAAATAATCTAGAGCTTGTTTACCATCATTAAACATTGTTAGATTTTTAAATCCAGCTTTATGAAGAGTATCTAGAAGTAATTTTCTTATTAATGCAGAGTCATCTGCTAAAACAATTTTAATATGAGATCTATCTTTATATTCTATTTCTACGATTCTATCTTCACTAATACCAGTGCTTGGGTTAATATCTGTTACTATTTTTTCAAAGTCTAAGAGTAATAGAATTTTGTTATTTAAAATTATATTTCCGATAACTAATGAATTTGTTGATAAATCATCAGGCTTAGTTATTTGATCCCATTTAATACGATGTACTCCTACAATATTATCAATTTTAAAAGCTACTTTAATTTTGTTGAATTCGCATATAATTGTCTTGCAAATACTTAAATCTTGTTTTTTGTTTTCTAGAACATATTGTAGATCTAATAAAGTTATTATTTCATTTCTACAAAGAATTAATCCAGCTATAGCAGGATGTGTTTGAGGTAGTCTAGTTAAATTATCAGCATCTAGAACTTCTTTTACTTTTATTACATTTATAGCATAATGTTTATTGTTTACTATAAATTCTAGTATTTCAACTTCTCCTGTACCAGTTTCTAATAATATCCCATTATTCATAATTACACTTCCTTTTGAATTTTTATTATAGTAAGTTAATTAGTTTACGAAAGTATTGATTATTGAATATTTCGAATGAAAAAATTTGGACTTTAATGGTATTACAATTTTATTATATATATATGGTATAATATAATATGTATAATTGTCTAATAAAATAAGATTGTTTAGGAGAAATAAAATTATGAGGAGAGAATTTATAGACTATACGGATAACTTACCTATAAAAATTCGGTATGAAAATATAATTGAATATCCAATGCATTGGCATGATGCTATGGAAATAGTATATGTACTAAAAGGAAGTGTAAAAATAACTATAGAAACAGAAACCCATGTGGTTAATGAGCAGGAAATTGAAATAATAAATTCTGATGAAGCTCATAGAATTTATAGCAAAGATAAAGATAATAGAATTATTACATTCCAAATAGATAATTCATTTTTTGATAAATTTTATAATATAGATAATATCTTTTTTTATACAGAATCATCAGGAAAGGATCCACAAAAGGGTGAAAAGTATGAACAATTAAGAAAATACTTAAGTATAATTTTGTGTGAAGGAGCTCAAAAGGGAGAGGATTATGAAGATGCTATAGAGGATACTTTAGTAGAGCTTTTATATCATCTTATAAATAATTTTCACTATTTAATATATGAAGAAGATAGTTTAAAGGAAAATGAGGAACAATTTGAAAGATACGATAGAATAATAAAATACATATATTCAAATTATAATAATAAAATAAGTCTTCAGGACATAGCCAGAAGAGAATATTTAAGTTCGCACTATTTATCATCAGGAATAAAGAATACAGTAGGATATAGTTTTAATGATTTTCTTAATTTAACTAGAGTAGAGGAAGCAATTAAACTTTTACTTGATACAGATAAAACTATTTCAGAGATTTCAGAGGAATTAGGGTTTTCTCATACAAGATATTTTAATAAACACTTCAAAAAACACTATAAATGTACTCCTATGCAATATAGGAAAAAATATAAGGTAGATGAAGAAAAATTTAGGGAAATGAAGAAATTCACATCTTATCCAATAAAGCAAGCCTTAGAGGAAGTATCTTATTATTTAGAGGATTATTTAAGATTTAATTATCAAGGAAAAATTATAAAAATAGATGTAGATTTTTATTCAGAAGGACAAGCCTTAAATAAAACATGGCATAATATTATAAAAATAGGAAAAGCAAGAAAGTTATTAATTAATAATAGGAGAGAAATATTAAGCGAAGTGCAACGAAACATAGGATTTAAATATGGATTATTAGAAGAAGTATTTTCTAGGGATACGAATGTTTTTACTGATGAAGAAAGTGAATTTTTTTATTGGCATGAAATTAAAGAAGTGGTTACATTATTATTGACATTAGAGATAACACCAGTATTTTTTTTGGATAGTGTATTTGATAATATAAAATTTGGATTTAAGTTATTAGAAAGTTTTATACAATATTTTAAAGATATATTTGGACAATATGAAATAGATAAGTGGAGATTTTATGTTTCTAATAATTTGAAAGAGAAAAATAAAAAGCAGCTTGCAAATTTCATTAAAGATAATTGGAATATGGAAGTATTAGGAGAGGAAATATTTATAGGGGAATGCAATGCTATATATGATACTTGTTATATGATTCCATATATAATTCAAATGTATTTAGAAGAAGATAATAATATAGCCGTACCTGAACTTTTTGATGAATCTGATGAAGAATGTAATATAAACAATGAATTGTTTTTTGGAGGAAAAGGAATTATAAATAAACAGGGGTTAAAAAAGCCTTCCTATTATGCATATTATTTCCTTTCTCATTTAGGAGATACTGTTATAGATAAAGGAGATGGCTATATTATAACTAAGAGTGAGGATGATATACAAATATTATTATATTCCTATAATGAAGAACTAGAAGAATCCATGCCGCTAGAAAAGTTATATAAAAGAATAGTAATTAATAATATTATAGAAAGAAAATTTTCTATAAATTTAGCAGCCCTTTCCTATGATTATAGAGTTATAAAATATAGTATTAATAAAAAGAAGGGTTCATGTTATGATAGTTGGATTGCAATAGGAAGACCAGAAAGAGTTTATGAGGAAGAAATAGAATTATTAAAGAAGATATCTATTCCAGAAATGAAATTATTTTTTGCTAAAAAGAGCCCTATTTACAATATAGTATCACAGGTTGGGGGGTATGGAGGGGTACTTATTACTCTACAAAAAGTACAAAAGGGTTTTTAATTAGGTGCATTTGTAGTTTTTTTCACCATTTTGAATAAAAGTAAATACTTAAAATAATACAGTATAGTCATAACTTTAGTGAATGCATACACTTTAGTAATTATGTATACTTTAGGTATAGGAAAAATTTATTGGGTGGTGGAGAAAATTAGTATTAATGATGATCTGTTTTGTAAAAAGAGTACAAATAAACTTTTATTTAAGTTTGCTATACCAGCTATAATAGCACTGCTAGTATCTGAAATGTACAATATGGTGGATACAGTTTTTGTTGGTAGGACAATTGGAGGAAATGGTATAGGAGCATTAACTATTGCTTTCCCAATACAAAGGTTAATAGTGTCTATAGGATTGATGATATCTATAGGTGCATATACATCTATTGCTAGGGGACTAGGAGAAAAAGACTATGATTATATAAAATCCATTATAGCCAATTCTTTAAGTATTACAGTAGTTATTTTACTGACTTTAACTTCTATTATTTTTATTTTTAAAGATGGAATAATTAGAAGTCTAGGAGCTAGTTATAATATTTTTCCTTATGCTAGGGATTATATTTCAATAGTAGTTTTTGGAGGGGTATTTCAGTGTTTAACTGTAGTAGTATGCTATATAATGACAGGACTTGGTAATACAAATATAACTCTAAAAGCTACATCTATTGGAGCCATTCTTAATGTAATAGTGGACTATGCACTAGTAGTTCAACTATCTATGGGAGTAAAGGGAGCTGCTATCGCTACAGTAGCTTCACAAATAGTTTCTTTCATATATGCTTGTTATAGATTTGAAAAGGTTAGAAAAAAATTTGATTTAGCATTAGAATTCAATTTTAATAAAGAAGTAATAATTTCTATAATTACTATAGGGTTTTCAACTTTTGTTGTGGAATGTTCTGATGCAGTGGTATCATTTGTATTAAATAATATTTTAGTTATTCATGTAGGAGAGGAAGCTCTAATTATATTTGGCGTAATAACAAAGGTATCAATGTTCTTATTTATAACAGTTATAGGTGTTAGTTCAGCTATGCAGCCTATTGCAGCATTTAACTATGGACGAGAAAATTATGAAAAAGTAAAAGAAGCTGTTGCAAAGACTATAAAGTTGGATATAATTTTAACTACTTGTTTATGGCTAATTACTTTTATATTTGCAAAAGATATAATAGGATTTTTCATGAAAGATAAAACCTTGTTAGTAGAGACTATAAAAACATTTAGAATAGTTATTTCAATATTTCCATGTGTAGTAATTTATTATGTAGCTATATATTACTATCAGGCTATGGGCGAAGCAAAAACTTCTTTTATATTATCCATTTACAGAGAAATACTCATATTCATACCGGTATTATTAGTGATGATACAATTCTTTGGATTTATTGGAGTTTGTTTAGCTTATCCTATAGCTGATGCAATATCAGCTATAACAGGAATTATATATATTAATAGAGCTATGACTGGAGAAGAAGGTTTACAATTTAAGATAGATAATGCATAAGAGTATTAGGCTGTATCAAGAGAAATGGAAAATTCCTTTTGATACAGCCCACTATTTTTTCTTATAATGTGAAAAGTTTGCTAAATTTATTTTCCTTACAAACGATAGTATATTATAAAATATTTAATTAAATTTAAAATAATATTATCTAAGGAGAAAGACATTATGAGTAAATTAAAAGAGAATAATGAGCACAAAATAAGAAATTATGTAATAACAACTATGGCCACAGTTATACCATGTACTTTTTTATTAGGAATAATAAGCTCTTATGTACTAAAACTAACGGATATGTACTTTTTATTAAATATAATATTTTATGTTTTTGCAGGTATTACCATTGGAAGTTTATCTGTAAGTAAGAATATAAGAAAATTTATGAGGCCATTTATTCTAGTAAATAATTTTGCGGATAATTTACAAAATGGAGATTTTACATATAGAATTACAGAAGAAAAAATCTTGAATGATAATGAAACATTAAATAATTTAAATACTACTATGGACAGTTTAAAAGAGTTAATTGTTGATATGGATAATTTGAGTTCAGCAGCTAAAACATTATCAGAAAATAATAATAGCTTAGTGGATGAAATAGTTAATAAAGGAGAAAAAATAACAACCTCTGCTAAGGAACTTTCTTTGGCTGCAGATAAGGAAAAGGCATGGACAGAAAATGGAAGTAATTTAGTAAATGATTTATATGTAAATTTAGAAAAGATATTAAAAGATACTGAACATAGCAATATTTTAACTGAGGAAGTCATTAACAAAATTAACAAAGGTGAAGAAATATTAAAGGATCAAGAAAGTAAAACTAAAGCAACAGAAGATATATCAAATAAGGCTGTAGATTCTATAAGGATACTACAATCAAAATCTAAAGAAATTGAAGGTATAATTAGAGTTATAGAGGGTATCTCAGAGCAAACTAATCTTTTAGCTTTAAATGCATCTATTGAAGCTGCAAGGGCAGGGGAATATGGAAAAGGATTTGCGGTTGTTGCTGAAGAAGTTAGAAAATTAGCAGAAGAATCCGCTAATTCCACTAAGGAGATAAATAACTTGATTACATATATTCAATCTTCTATAGAAAATACAGTTGGTGAAATAGACAAGGTTAAAGATGTGATATATAAACAAAATACATCTATTTTACAAGTTGTAGATCTATTTAATGATATATCTGGAGATACTAGCATATTAACTTCTAATATAAATGACATAAGAAAATCTACAGCGTCTTTAACAAATAATTGTAAGGAAACTAAGGAAACCATAAATACTATTGCCGACTTAGGTGAGGAAAATGCATTAAACTCTAAGGAAATTTTTGCTTCTATGGAAGAACAACTTAATCTATTTAAATCTATTAAAGAATTAGCATATGACATGTCAGTATTATCTAATAAATTAAAGGAAGAAGCTTCTCAATATACAGTTTAAAAAGTTTTATAAAGAATTATATAGCAAATGTTATAGACAAGATACTAGTTAAGGTATTTTGTCTATATTTATTTATAGTATAAGAACATAATTGAGTTAGAAGAATACTTTGTTATTGTAATTATATAACAAAAAGAATATAATGAATATAAGAAAAGGTTTTCTATGGAGGAATATATGAAAGTTACTATAGATGATGTAGCAAAGGAAGCGGATGTTTCTATAACAACTGTTTCTAGAGTTATAAATAATAATTATCCTGTAAAAGAAGAAACCCGTAAAAGGGTAGAAAAAGCAATTGAAAAGTTGAATTTTCATCCAAATATTTTAGCAAGAGGACTCATAAATCAAAAGACAGATACAGTAGGTATTATAGTGCCTAGCAATACCAATTTGTTTTTCCCTACTGTAGTTAAAGGAATTGATAGTGTACTTAGAAAAAAAGGATATACAATTTATCTTTGTGATTCAGATAACAATGAAAATGAGGAAATTAGATATGTAAAATCATTACTAGGTAGAATGGTAGATGGAATAATAGTAATAGACCCTCAGACTACAAATGTAAAAAGTGGATTTTATGAAAAAATCTCAAAAGAGGTACCTTTAGTTTGCATAAATGGATATAATGAAGGAATCCATTGTAACTTTGTTTTAAATAACGAAGAAACTGGAACTATTGAAGCTATGGAATATCTCATTTCCTTAGGACATAAGAAAATTGCTTTTGTAAGAGGAGAGAAGAGCTATTCTTATGATTTAAAGGAAAGAGTTTATAAGAAAATATTAGATAAGTATGGATGTGATCAGTATATAAAAATTATTAATGTTGGGTATGGAAATAATGATTACACAGTAGACAACACTATGAAAACTATATTACAAGTGCTAAATAATCCTAATGCTCCTACAGCTTTTTTTGCCTGTAATGATATTATGGCATTAGGAGTGTTAAATGCTTGTAAAAGAATGGGATTAAACGTTCCAGAAGATATTTCTGTAATAGGATTTGATAATATTATAATATCAAAGCTGTCAGAGCCTAAGATTACTACAGTAGATCAGAATATGTATACATTAGGTGAAACAGCAGCAGAAATGTTGCTAAAGTGTATTGATAAAAATACTAATAAAATCACCAACAAAAGTAAGGGATCGGAAAGAATAGTCTTTAATACAAGACTTATTATAAGAGAGAGCTGTAAAAAATTATAGAATAATTTTTTAGTGAATAATGAAGAGCGAAGAAAGGCATACTGTACTTTTCACTCTTCATTAAAAAGATGTATAGTACTTTTCTAAACAGGGGTAGAAAAGGTTTTCTAAGGAGGGTTATTATGATAAGTATTGAAAAGGAAATAGAGAGGTTATTACAATTTGCTAAAAGAAATGGATTAATAGAAGAACTGGATATAATCCCTTGTCGCAATGAATTAATGGATTTATTACAGGTTAAAGAACCTTACCAAAGGAAAATAGAAGAGGAAGTTATACATGAGCCTATGGTCATATTAAATAATATATTAGATTATGCTTTTGAAAAGGGAATTATTAAATATAATAATATGATTTATAGAGATTTGTTAGATGCTAAAATTATGGGGATTTTAATGCCAAGAGAATCAGAAGTAGTAAAAGTGTTTAAAAAAATATATAAAGAACAAGGTGCTAAAGAGGCTACAGAGTATTTCTATAATTTATCAAAGTGTTCAAATTATATAAGAATAGATAGAATTAAGAAAAATCTTTATTGGCAATGTAACACAGATTATGGGGAATTAGAAATTACAATAAATTTATCCAAGCCTGAAAAAGATCCTAAAGACATTGCTTTAGCTAAAGCTACTCCAGCTTTAAATTATCCAAAATGTTTATTGTGTTTGGAAAATATGGGGTTTTCCGGTAATATTAATCATCCAGCAAGACAAAATCATAGGGTAATACCCATAAAGTTAGGGGAAGAACAATGGTTTTTACAGTATTCCCCTTATGTATACTATAATGAACACTGCATTTTATTTAAAGAGGAACATGTTCCTATGAGTATAACTAAAAAAACATTTGGAAGATTATTTGATTTTGTTAAGCAAATTCCTCATTATTTTATAGGTTCTAATGCTGATTTGCCTATTGTGGGAGGATCAATTTTATCTCATGAACATTTCCAAGGAGGAAATCACATATTTCCCATGGAAAAGGCACAAGCCCAAATTAAGTTTAACAATAGAAAGTATCCTAATGTTAAAGCTTATATAGTTAAATGGCCTATGTCAGTAATCAGATTGTCTAGCAAGGATGAGAATAGTTTAATTCACCTATCAAGTGAAATACTAGATATATGGAGAAATTACAGTGATGAAGAGGCTAATATATTAGCTTACAGTTATAAAAATGGAGAAAAAATATCACATAATACGGTAACACCTATTGTAAGAAAAAATAAAAATGAAGAATTTGAAATTGATTTAGTGCTAAGAAATAATAGAACTACAGAAAAGTATCCCCATGGAATTTTTCACCCTCACAGTGAGTTACATCATATAAAAAAAGAGAATATAGGGTTAATTGAAGTAATGGGGTTAGCAGTTTTGCCAGGAAGATTATATAAAGAGTTAACTAAAATTGAGAATATCTTATGTGGAAAGAAGTATTATAATAATGATTTAATTAAAGAGAATGATGAATTATTTAAGCACAAGGTTTGGATAGAGGAATTAATAAAAAAGTATGGAGATAAATGTTCTGAATTAGAAGCCAAAAAGTATATACAAGAAGAAGTTGGAAAAAAGTTCACAGAAGTATTGATGGATGCTGGAGTTTATAAAAGAGATAAATTAGGACAAGAGTCATTTGTTAAATTTATGAATAAATTAGATTTCCAAATTATTTAATGGGGGTTGCATTGCTATGGAAGATTTAAAAAGTTTATTTAAAAATATTTATAGGGATAGTGAAGAAAAAATTAACTTGTTTTATTCTCCTGGTAGAGTTAATCTAATAGGTGAACACACTGACTATAATGGTGGATTTGTGTTTCCATGTGCATTAGATATAGGAACTCTTGCAGCTATCAGAAAAAGGAATGATAATAAAGTGCTATTTTCATCTTTTAATTTTCCCTTAAAAATTGAAAGCTCAATCAATAATATTGTATACTCTAAGGAAGAGGATTGGGCTAATTATCCTAAGGGAGTTTTAAAGATATTACAGGATTTAGGATATAAAATTTCAGGCTTTGAAGTGATGTTTAAAGGCAACATACCTAATGGAGCAGGACTTTCCTCATCAGCATCTATTGAGTTAGCTATGGCTGTAGCTATAAATGAATTATATAAATTAAATATAGATATGGTGGATTTAATAAAAATAAGCCAAAGAGCAGAAAATGAATTTGTAGGTGTAAACTGTGGTATAATGGATCAATTTGCAGTAGGTATGGGGAAAAAGGATAATGCCATTTTATTAAACTGTAATACACTAGAATATAAATATGTTCCATTAAACTTACAGGGCTACAAGATTATAATATGTAATACAAATAAAAGAAGAGAGTTAGCAGATTCTAAATATAACGAGAGAAGAAATGAGTGTGAAAAAGGATTACGGTATTTACAAACTGTATTGAATGTAAAAAAACTTGGAGAAATAACTGTAGAAGATTATAATAAATATTGTAACCTTATTTTAGAGAATAAGGTGAGAAAAAGAGTAAAACATGTAGTATATGAAAATAATAGAGTATTAAAAGCAGTAAAGGCTTTAGAAGAAAAGGATTTAGTAAACTTTGGACAACTAATGATAGATTCTCATGCCTCCTTAAAAGAAGATTATGAAGTAACAGGAGAAGAGTTAGATACTTTGGTTGATGAAGCTTTAAAGATAGAAGGGGTATTAGGATCACGTATGACTGGAGCAGGCTTTGGAGGATGTACAGTAAGTTTAGTTAAAAATACTCATGTAGAACACTTTAAAAAAATAGTTACTAAAAATTATAAAGATAAAATTGGCTACGAGCCTACTATGTATGTGGTAGGCATAGGAGATGGAGCTAAAAAAATAAAGGAGGATATGTTATGGCAATTTTAGTTTGCGGTGGAGCAGGTTATATTGGCAGTCATAATGTGGCGGCATTATTAAATAAAGGTGAAGAAGTAATTATAGTAGATAATCTAGCTACTGGACATAAGGAAGCTATATTTGGTGGAAAATTATATGAAGGTGATTTAAGAGATAGTGATTTTTTAGACAAGGTATTTTTAGAAAACCATATAGAAGCAGTTATACATTTTGCGGCTTTTTCATTAGTAGGGGAAAGTATGGAAAATCCTTTTAAGTACTATAATAATAATGTATATGGAACATTAAATCTATTAGAAGCTATGAATAGACATAATGTAAGGAAAATTGTTTTTTCATCTACAGCTGCTACTTATGGTGAACCTGATAACATTCCTATAGAAGAATGTAATAAAACTGAGCCAACTAATGCCTATGGAGAAACTAAATTAGCTGTGGAAAAGATGCTAAAATGGGCAGAAAGAGCTTATGGTATTAAACATGTAGTTTTAAGGTATTTCAATGTGGCAGGAGCTCATGAAACAGGAAAAATAGGAGAAGATCACTCACCAGAAACTCATTTAATACCTATAGTGCTTGGAGTAGCTTTAGGTAAAAGAGAAAAGATAATGGTATATGGTGATGACTATAATACTAAGGATGGTACTTGTATAAGAGATTATATACATGTTATGGATTTAGCTCACGCTCATATATTAGCTTTGGAAAAGTTAAGAAGAGAAAATACTAGTGGAACTTATAATTTAGGTAATGGAGAAGGATTTTCAGTAAAAGAGGTAATAGAAATTTCACGAAAAGTTACAGGAAAAGAAATACCTATGGAAATAGCATCTCGTAGACCTGGAGATCCAGCAATTTTAATAGCTTCATCTAAAAAGGCTATGGAGGAATTATCATGGAAGCCTAAACACAATTCACTAGAAGAAATAATTGCTAGTGCATGGAATTGGCATAAAAATAATCCAAATGGATTTAGATAATTAAAATTTTAAATATGAAAATGTTGAAAAACAGGGAAAAACGTGATATTATAATTATAAGAAATATTTAAGTGAATATTCATGGCGGAGATATGAGAGCCTAACTTAATTAAAGGAAAGAAATCGTCCTTTTTAGTTAGTGCTCTCATTTTTTTGTATAAAGAAGGAGGAATAATATGTTTGATATTACAATAATTGGTGCAGGGGTTACAGGTTGCGCTATTGCAAGAGAATTGTCAAGATATAAATTAAATATATGTGTAGTTGATAAAGAAGTAGATGTGGCTTCAGGAACAAGTAAGGCTAATAGTGGTATAGTTCATGCTGGTGAAGATCCAATGCCAGGAACATTTAAAGCAAAAATGAATATTAGAGGAAACGAATTATTTGATAAGTTACAGGAAGAATTGGATTTTCCTTTTAAAAGAAATGAGTCTTTAGTGCTTTGTTTTGACGAAAAAGATATATGTAAGCTAGAAGAACTAAGACAACGTGGAATAGAAAATGGTGTTCCAGATACAATGAAAATATTAAATAGAGAAGAAACATTAAAATTAGAACCATCATTGTCAGATAAGGTAGTAGCGGCATTAACTCTTCCAACAGGAGGAATTGTTTGTCCATATGAGTTAACTATTGCCCTTGCAGAAAATGCAAATATGAATGGAGTAGATTTTTTCTTCGGTAGAGAAGTACAAGAAATAGAAAAAAGAGAAGACCATTATATTTTAAAGACTAATAGAGAAAGTATAAAAACAAATATAGTAATAAATGCAGCAGGACTTTATGGAGATAAAATAAATAACATGGTAAGTAACAAAAAGTATGAAATAATAGCTAGAAAAGGAGAATATGTACTTTTTGATAAGGCTGTAGGAAGTATGGTAAGCAGAACATTATTCCAGCTTCCAACTAAAATGGGCAAAGGAGTTCTTGTTACTCCTACTGTAGATGGAAATTTACTTATGGGACCGACTTCCGTGGATATAGAAGATAAAGATAATTTGGAAACTACTATGGAAGGATTAAATACCATATTAGATAAGGCCAAGCTTACAGTTAAGGAAATACCAACAAGACAAATTATAACATCCTTTGCAGGACTTAGAGCTCACGAAGTTAATGGAGATTTCATAATTGGAGAAGCAGAAGATGCTAAAAACTTTATCAATGCTATAGGTATAGAATCCCCTGGACTTACTAGTGCACCAGCTATAGGTGAATATATAAAAGATATGATAGTAGAAAAGTTAAATCCTAAGAAAAATGAGAACTTTAATGGCATAAGAAAATCCATACCAAAGTTCAGAGAATTAAGTAATGAAGAAAGAAAAGCTCTTATAAAGAAGGATCCATCATATGGAAAAATAGTTTGTAGATGTGAAACTGTTACTGAAGGGGAAATAAGAAATGCTATAAGAAGACCTTTAGGGGCGACAACAATAGACGGAATAAAGAGAAGAACTAGAGCTGGTATGGGAAGATGCCAAAGTGGTTTCTGTCTTAATAGAGCCGTTGATATATTAGCAGAAGAATTAAATGTGGCTCGAAAGGATATAACTAAGTTTGGCAGTGATTCAAATTTACTTATGGAGAATGAATAATTGATATTGGAGGGCTTAAGAATGCAACAATATGATATAGTGATAATAGGTGGGGGTCCAGCAGGACTTGCAGCGGCAATAAAAGCTAAAGAAGAAGGAATAGATAGTATCTTAATACTTGAAAGAGATAAAAGTTTTGGGGGAATACTTAATCAATGTATACACAATGGATTTGGACTCCATACATTTAAAGAGGAGCTTACAGGACCAGAATATGCTCAAAGATTTATAGATAAGGTAGAAGAAGCAAAAATACAGTATAAATTAAATACTATGGTAATAGATATAAATGAAAAAAAGATAATTACAGCAGTAAATGATGAAGATGGAATATTAGAAATACAAGCTAAGGCAATAATTCTTGCTATGGGATGCAGAGAAAGACCAAGGGGAGCTATAAATATACCAGGTAGTAGATGTGCTGGAATATATACTGCGGGAACAGCTCAAAAATTTGTAAATATAGAAGGTGAAATGCCTGGAAAAGAAGTAGTTATTTTAGGTTCAGGAGATATAGGACTTATAATGGCTAGAAGAATGACTCTTGAAGGAGCTAAGGTAAAAGCTGTAGTTGAACTTATGCCATACTCAGGTGGACTTAAGAGAAATATTGTTCAATGTTTAGATGACTTTAATATTCCACTTAGACTAGCACATACAGTGACAAAAATTGAAGGTAAGGATAGAGTTACAGGAGTGACTATATCAAAAGTGGATAAAAATTTAAAACCTATAAAAGGAACAGAAGAATATATAGCTTGTGATACATTACTTTTATCAGTAGGATTACTTCCTGAAAATGAGCTTTCAAGAACAGCAGGAGTAAAGCTTGGTGTAACTGGAGGACCAGAGGTAGATGAAAGAATGGGAACTAATGTGGAAGGAATATTTGCCTGTGGAAATGTACTTCATGTTCATGATCTGGTAGATTTTGTAACAGAGGAAAGTTATAATGCTGGTAAAAATGCATCAGATTATGTAAAAGGTAAAAAGGTAGAAGAATACAAAGTAGAACTATTTACAGGAGAAGGAGTAGGATATACTGTACCTAAGTTTATACACAAAAATAACATAGGTAATGGTGTTGATGTAAGATTTAGAGTAAGAAATGTTTATAAGGACAGCTATATATCAGTATATTTTGATGATACGCGAGAGATATATAAAAAGAAAAGGGTCTTAGCGCCAGGAGAAATGGAAACAGTAAAACTTACAGAAGAAATGTTTGGAAAATACCCTGACTGTAAAAGTATAACTGTGAAAATAGAAGGAATTTTATAGTAAATTGGTTATAACATTATATAAAAAATCTGGAAGGAGAATATAAAATGGATTCTAGAGATTTAATATGTATAGGATGTCCTATGGGATGTAATCTTCAAGTAGAACTAGAACGTAAAAAGGTAACAAAAGTTACAGGAAATATTTGTCCAAGAGGAAAGGCATATGCAGAAAAGGAGTGTACAAACCCTACTAGAATAGTAACTTCTTCTGTAAAAGTAGAAAATGGACAAGTTGATATGACATCTGTAAAAACAGAAAGCGATATACCGAAGGATAAAATATTTGAATGTATGAAATGTATAAGAAGAGTTAAAATTAAAGCTCCTGTAGAGATAGGACAGGTTATTATAGAAAATGTAGCCGGAACAAATGTAAATGTAATTTCTACAAGGAAAGTGAAATGTAATATCTAAATTTATAGTGAAGGATTATAAGGAGGCTTTTTATTAGTATACTAAGAATTATATAAATTTTATGGTATCACTAGTATAAGACTTCCTTTATCCTTCATTATTTATTTGATGTTAGGAAAAGGTGTATTAAAATTTTATATGAGCCTGTGAAAAAAAGTCTGTAAATTACAAAATATAGCAGCTTTCTATGATAAAATATAAATATCATAGGAGGCTGTTTTGTTATGGGTAAAAGAAAAGAAAGATTAACAGAGGGAAAAAAGAATATTATTGCTGATTTAATTAGGGAGTATGACATTCAATCTGCTGAGGACATTCAAGACGCATTAAAAGACCTTCTTGGAGGTACTATTGAAAGCATGCTTGCAGCTGAGATGGATAACCATTTAGGGTATTCTCCATATGAGCGTACTGATGTAGAAAATGCACGCAATGGAAAGAAACAAAAAACTATTCGTAGTAAATATGGAGAAA
>NZ_JHVC01000020.1 GCF_000619945.1 Clostridium lundense DSM 17049
CACCGCGGGCCCATCTCAAAGCGAATTACTCCTTTGGTTAAGTCTTTATGCAAAAACTTAACATTATGCGGTATTAATCCTCCTTTCGGAGGGCTATCCCCCACTTTGAGGCAGGTTGCCCACGTGTTACTCACCCGTCCGCCGCTAATCCATCCCCCAAGAAACTTCATCGCTCGACTTGCATGTGTTAGGCACGCCGCCAGCGTTCGTCCTGAGCCAGGATCAAACTCTCAATTTAAAAGTTTAATCTTTTTAGCTCATCGCTATTTTAAACAGTTTCCTGTTTGAATTGACTGGTTTCTCTTCTCTGTTTAATTTTCAAAGACCATGTCGCTTCATGCGACTACTATATATTATCACTTAAATTTATGTTTGTCAACATTTTTTTACTAGAAATTTAAGCGCTATATAGTTTTTTATTTCGTCACTGCTTACCTCGCAGCGACAAGTGTTATTCTATCAAAGTTAATTAAAAACGTATTTAAATTAACTTTATTTTAAATTAAATTAAATAATTATCTCTCTTTATTCCTTAATATTTCTCAGTATTGCTCATATAGATACACGTGACAAAGTTGTTAGTATATTGTGGTTATCTAGTTATTTTATATAAACAGACTTCTAAGCTTTAGAGGGAGTTATCCATGAACATACCCTTTCTAATGTTCCTATCTTTTTTAAAGTTGTAGTAAAGATCAGGTAATCATTTGATAAATAAAATAGCTAAAAACTATAATGTTATAGTTTTTAGCTATTTCCTTTACTCTTGTGTTTCTTGTATCTCTTCTGTTTCTTGTACTTCTTGCATATCTTCTATTTCTTCTTCCTCTTCAGTATTTATTTTAGCAATTGCTAATACCTTTTCACCTTTGTCAGTTCTCATTAATGTTACTCCCATAGCGTTTCTACTTGTTACACTTATATCTGATACACATATTCTTATAGCAGTATTACTACTATTTATCAACATTAATTCATCACTATCTTTAACAACTCTTGCTGCTACTATTTTTCCTGTCTTGTCTGCCACCTTATAAGTTATAATACCTTTACCGCCTCTTTTCTGAATATTATATTCAGATACAGGAGTTCTTTTTCCAAAACCATTTTCACTTACAATTAATACATATTCGTCTTCCACCATTATATCCATACTTACAGCTATATCATCTTCTCTTAGAGTTATGGCCTTAACTCCAGTAGCAGTTCTTCCCATAGGCCTGATATCTTTTTCACTAAATCTTATAGCATACCCATTTTGAGTAACCATAATAATCTCAGCATCACCTTTAGTAACTTTAACCTTTAGAAGCTCATCATCTTCTCTCAAATTAATAGCATTTAGACCATTCTTTCTTATAGAAGAAAATTCTTTTAGGAAAGTCTTTTTAATAATGCCTCTCTTAGTAGCCATTATTAAAAATCCATCTTCTATTTTTTCTCTAATAGATATTACCTCTTTTACATTTTCACCAGGATTTAATGGAACTAAATTAACTATATTAGTTCCCTTAGCAGTTCTTCCAGCATCAGGTATTTCATAAGCCTTTAATTTATATACTCTTCCCGAATTTGTGAAGAATAGCAAATCGCTATGCGTTGATGTTACAAATACTTTTTCTACAAAATCATCTTCTTTTGTTGTCATAGCTTGAATACCCTTTCCACCTCTTTTTTGAGAAGAATAGGTATCTGCAGATATCCTCTTTATATATCCTGATTGGGTTAATGTAATAACAACTTCTTCTTCCTGTATTAAATCCTCTATATTTATTTCATTGATATTCTTTTGTATTTGTGTTCTTCTGTCATCACCATATTTATTTTTTATTTCATTTAGTTCTTCTCTTATAATATTTAAAACTAATTGTTCATTAGCCAATATTTCTCTTAAATGATCTATAGTTTTTATAAGCTCATTATATTCATCTTCTATTTTTTCTCTTTCCAATCCTGTTAATCTCTGTAGTCTCATATCTAATATAGCTTGAGATTGTTTCTCTGATAAATTAAATTTCTCCATAAGTCCATTTCTAGCCATTTCAGCATTTTTAGAAGATCTTATTAAATTTATAACTTCATCTATATGATCAAGAGCTATTCTTAACCCCTCTAGTATATGTGCACGAGCTAATGCTTTATCTAACTCAAATTTAGTTCTTCTTCTTATTACTTCTTTTTGGAAGTCTAAGTAATGCACAAGAATTTGTTTTAAATTTAACACTTGTGGTTCATTATTTACCAATGCAATCATAATAACGCCAAAGGTATCTTGCATTTTTGTATGTTTAAAAAGCTGATTTAAAACTATATTTGGATTTGAGTCCCTTTTTATTTCTATTACTATTCTCATTCCCTCTCTATCGGACTCATCTCTTATGTCAGATATTCCTTCTATCCTTTTGTCCTTTACTAAATCTGCCATATTCTCAATAAGCTTTGCTTTATTTACCTGGTATGGCAATTCAGTAACAATAATTCTGTGTCTTCCTTTTTCTTCTTCTATTTCTGCATTTGCTCTTACTATTATTCTTCCTCTGCCTGTTTCATAAGCTTCTCTTATACCAGCTGTACCAAGTATTATACCTGAAGTAGGAAAATCTGGTCCCTTAATTTTTGTCATAAGTTCAAGAATTGTTACATCTGGGTTATCAATAATCATATCAATCCCATCTATAACTTCTCCTAAGTTATGAGGTGGGATATTAGTTGCCATACCTACTGCAATACCTGAAGAACCATTTACAAGTAAATTAGGAAATCTAGATGGAACTACTAAAGGTTCCTTTTCAGAACCATCAAAGTTTGGTCCAAAATCTACAGTGTTTTTATTTATTTCTCTTAAAATTTCTACAGATATTTTACTCATTTTAGCTTCTGTATATCTCATAGCTGCCGCAGAATCTCCATCTACAGAACCAAAATTTCCATGACCATCCACCAAAATATATCTTTGAGAAAAGTCTTGTGCCATTCTTACTAAAGCATCATAAACTGAAGAGTCTCCATGTGGATGATACTTACCTAAAACATCTCCAACTATTCTAGCACATTTCCTGTATCCTTTATCTGGTGAAAGCCCCAATTCATACATAGAATAAAGTATTCTTCTATGAACAGGCTTTAATCCATCTCTTACATCTGGAAGAGCACGACCTACTATTACACTCATAGCATAATCTATATAACATTTTTTCATCTCCTGCTTTATATCTACTTCCAAAACTTTTCCTTCATTGTTCATCTGTTTCACACCTTCCACCTTTATATATCAAGGTTTACAACTTTCTTAGCATTTTCCGTAATAAATTCTCTACGTGGTTCCACCTTATCACCCATAAGAATTGTAAATATTTCATCTGCTGCCATAGCATCTTCTACAGTTGCTTTTAATAAAATCCTTCGTTCAGGATTCATTGTAGTTTCCCAAAGCTGTTCTGCATTCATTTCTCCAAGTCCCTTATATCTTTGGATGTCTGTATTATTATCTCTTCCTCCAACTTCATTAAGCACTGCTTCTAATTCTGGATCTGTATAAGCATAATACTCTTTCTTTCCCTTTGTTACTTTATATAATGGAGGTTGTGCAATATACACGTGCCCTTGCTCAACAAGTTCTTTCATGTATCTATAGAAGAATGTTAGTAGTAATGTTCTAATATGTGCTCCATCAACATCTGCATCTGTCATTATTATTATTCTGTTATATCTTATCTTTTCAATATCAAAATCCTTACCTATTCCTGCTCCAAATGCTGTTATCATTGATCTAATAGTATCTGAGTTAAGAATTTTATCAAGTCTTTGTTTTTCAACATTCATTATCTTTCCACGTAAAGGAAGTATAGCTTGAAATTTTCTATTTCTTCCTTGTTTAGCTGATCCACCCGCTGAGTCTCCCTCAACTATATATATTTCACATTCTGCCGGATCCTTAGAAGAACAATCTGCTAATTTCCCTGGCAATGAAGTACTTTCTAAAACTGACTTTCTTCTAGTTAACTCTCTAGCTTTCCTTGCTGCATCTCTTGCTCTAGAAGCCATTAAAGATTTGTCTATAATATTCTTCGCTATTTGAGGATTTTCCTCAAGAAAGTTTCCTACTCCTTCTCCAACTATACTATCTACTATTCCCCTAACTTCACTATTCCCAAGCTTAGTTTTTGTTTGCCCTTCAAACTGGGGATCTGTAAGCTTAACAGAAATTACAGCAGTAAGACCTTCTCTTATATCCTCTCCTGACAAGTTTTTATCATTTTCCTTAAGATGGCCAAACTTCTTTGAATAATCATTGAATACTCTTGTTAATGCAGTTTTAAACCCTGCTAAATGAGTACCACCTTCAACTGTATCTATATTATTTGCAAAAGAAAAAATGTTTTCAGTATATCCATCATTATATTGCAAAGCTATCTCAACAATATGGTCATCCTTAACCCCTTCTATATAGATTGGTTCAGAATGTAAAACCTCTTTATTTCTGTTTAAATAAGATACAAAAGATTTTATTCCACCTTCATAATGGAATTCTTCACTTTTTTCTGCTCTTTTATCAATTAAATTTATTTTTATGCCCTTATTTAAAAAGGCTAATTCTCTTAACCTTTGGGCAAGTGTATCATAATCAAATTCTAATTCTTCAAAAATTTCACTATCTGGCTTAAAATACACTCTAGTTCCATGTTTATCGCTTTCACCTATTTTATCTAATCCAGTAACCGCTTTACCTCTTTCATATCTTTGCTTCCACTCATAACCATCTCTTTCTACGAAAATTTCACATACCTCTGAAAGAGCATTTACAACAGAAGCTCCAACTCCATGAAGACCTCCCGATACTTTGTATCCGCCTCCACCAAATTTTCCACCAGCATGAAGTACTGTCATTATAACTTCAACAGTTGGTTTTTTCATTTTAGGATGCATACCTACTGGCATACCTCTTCCATTATCCTGCACAGTTATTGAATTATCTTCACCAATATACACATCTATTTTATCGCAAAATCCTGCTAGGGCTTCGTCTATACTATTATCAACTATTTCATAAACAAGATGATGAAGTCCTCTTGCACTTGTACTTCCTATATACATTCCAGGTCTTTTTCTTACCGCTTCTAAACCCTCTAAAACTTGTATTTGGCTTTCATCATAGTTTTGCTTTTTCTCTTCCACCATATTTATCCTCCTTAATTTTAAGGTTCATAGTATAATGTTTCTGATCTTTTTGTTAGTGTTGCAGATGAAATTGGAGATAGAAATATTTTACTTTTTTTATTTACCTCTGCTATTATAAAAGACTTAGGTTTTTCTTTTGTTATTCTCTCAACAAAACCATCTTCTTCAGCCATTCTTAAAAATTGTGTTGTATCAGAACTATACATAGATGTTTCCATATCAAATATTCCAATAATATCTTTTAAAGGAACTACTACATTTTCTCCTAAATGTAAAAACACAAAAATTCCTCCCTTGATTTATATACCGAATAATTTTTTAAATTAATTAATACATTTTCCTTTTACTACTTTGAATATTTTATAATTCTCCTCTATATGGTTTTCTATATTTTCTAAACCAGTACAGGTAATTATAGTTTGAATACTTTTAATAGAATTTAAAATATATTTTTGCCTTTTTGAGTCTAATTCAGATAAGACATCATCTAAAAGTAGAACTGGATATTCTCCCGTAATATCTTTGATTATTTCCAACGAGGAAAATTTAATAGTTAAAGTTGCTGTTCTTTGTTGACCTTGAGATCCAAAACTTCTTACATCTATGTCATTTATTTTTATAGAAAAATCATCTCTGTGAGGTCCAATAGATGTGGTTTTCTTTTCAAAATCACTCTTTCTATTTTTATATAGAGCATTAAGAAATTCATTTTCAATATCATTTTCATACTTTATCGAAGATACATATTGAAAACTTATGTTTTCTACACCTGCAGTTATATCACTATGTATTGAAATCCCTTTTTCATTCATTCTTTCTACATACATTTCTCTATCTCTTATAATTGATGTTCCAAACTTTACTAATTGTTTATCATATATTTCTATTATACTTGAAAATTCTTTTTGACCTTTTCTTAGTGCTGTATTTCTTTCATTAAGCACTTTATTATACTGTACTAAATTATAATAATATTTATCGCTTAATTTGCATAACTCTATATCCAAAAATTTTCTTCTAAAAGAGGGCGATTCTTTAACTATTTTTAAATCTTCTGGAGAAAACATAACTACATTTAGCACACCTAAAAGTTCAGATATTTTATTTATTTTTATTGAATTTACATTTATACCTTTTTTACCTTCTTTAAATATCTTTATCTCAATTTTTTTATCTAGTCTGCTTTTAGCTATATACAATTTAATATACGCACTATCCGCATTCCAGTTAATCATTTCTTTATCTTTATTGGTTCTATGAGATCTTCCAATGCTAGAATAATATATACTTTCTAAAATATTTGTTTTTCCTTGTGCATTATCTCCAATAAATACATTAACATTTTTATTTAGTTCTATACTTAATTCCTCATAGTTTCTAAAGTTAATTAGTTGTAAATATTTAATATACATAAAAAACACCTATTATAATTATATCATAATATATCTATTGCACAAATTAGTATGCACAATGTACAATAAAACAATTTATTAACTTATCATACATTGTGCTTAATATTATATTATTATATAAACTTCTTTATTGACTTCTACTTTATCACCTTTGGATAGCTTTCTTCCTCTTCTTAACTCAACTTCTCCATTAACTTTAATTAATCCATCTTGTATCATCATTTTAGCATCTGACCCTAAACCTACAGCACCACACCATTTTAAAAATGCATCTAGCTTTATTATATCTGTATTGATACTTACTTCTTTCATAAGCTAATCTCTCCTTAATTGTTTAATAATCTAACAGGAAGAACTAAATATGTACAATTGTCTATTTCCTTATTTTTTATTACACAAGGGCTAACACTACTAGATAATTCCATAACTATTTCTTCCTCTTCCATTATTTTTAATACATCGATTAAATATTTAGAATTAAATGCAATTTGTAATGATTGTCCTTGCAAAATTATTCCCACTTCTTCTCTAACCATTCCCAATTGAGAATTAGAAGTTATAACCATAGTGTCTTCTTCTATGCTTAATTTTATTAAACTTGTGTTTCCTTCTTTGCCCATAAGGGAAGCTCTTTCTATACAATTTAATAATTCAGTTCTTTTTGCAATTATTTTCAAGTTATATTCTTCTGGAATTATTGAATTGTATCTTATAAATTCCCCTTCTAATAATCTTGATACTATTTTAGTTTCACCTATACTAAATAAAATATGGTTTGGTGTGAATGTTATATTTACATTATTGTCTCCATCTTCTAATATTTTTGCAACTTCACTCAAGGTTTTTCCAGGAATAACTGCATTTATAGAGTTTTCACTATCTATATATTCAGATTTAACAGCTAATCTATAACCATCTAATGCAACCAAGTTTAAATTTTTATTTTTTATCTCAAATAAAATTCCTGTTAATATAGGTCTTGTTTCTTCCTGGGCTGCAGCAAATATAGTACCTTTTATCATAGCTTTTAATATCTTTTGAGGTATTGAAAAAATACTATTTTCATTTATATTAGGTAACTCTGGAAAATCAGATGCATCCATATGTACAAGAGTAAATCTAGACTTTTGGCATATTATTTCAATTACGTTATTATCTTTAGTACTTATTTCTATAATATCGTTAGGAAGTTTTCTTATTATTTCACCAAATATTTTAGCATCTACTACTATAGAACCTTCCTCATAAACATCTGCATTTATTTTAGTTTCAATACTTAAATCTATATCTGATCCTGTAAATACTATAGAATTATTTTTTGCATTTATTAATATTCCTTGAAGAACTTGCATAGTTGATTTTCCAGTAACAGCTTTTTGTGCTATAGATATAGCTTCCTGCAATATATTTTTTTCACATTTTATTTTCATAGTTAAACCTCCTTAATTAATCCACATAGTTTTTGTAGTATAGATAGAGTAGATATATTAATATATTTTAGTAGTAATAGTAGTAGGGGCTGTGAATTTGTGGATAACCCGTGCATCCATTGAAATAGCTCAATTTATTGTAAAAAATAATTGTGGATAAGTAATTGATTTAATTACGTCCTTATCCACATTATTAAGACAAAAAAATATAATTTTAATTATCCACATCATATTATAATTAAATAATAAACAATTGTTAATTATTTTTGAGTTATTTTTTTAGTTAAATCATTTACGGTATTTTGAAGAGATTCGTCTTGCTTTAAGCTAGTAGAAATTTTTTCATATGCGTGAATTACTGTAGTATGATCTCTTCCTCCAAATTCTTCACCTATTTTAGGAAGAGAAGTATCTGTTAGTTTTCTACAAAGATACATAGCTATTTGCCTTGGAAAAGCTACATTTCTCGTTCTTCTTGCAGATTTGAAATCTTCTACTCTTAAATTAAAATAACTTGCTACTATATCTTGAATAAGATCTATTGTAACTTGTTTTGATTGTTTATTTGATATTATGTCTTTTAAAGCTTCTGAAGCAAGATCTACACTTATTTCTTTATTTGTAAGAGATGAAAATGCTACTATTCTTATTAGTGCACCTTCTAATTCTCTTATATTAGATTTTATTTTAGTTGCAATATACACCATTACTTCATTAGGTATATTTAAATGTTCAACATCAGCTTTTTTCTTTAAAATTGCCATCCTTGTCTCAAAATCAGGGGCTTGAATATCAGCTATAAGACCCCATTCGAATCTGGAACGTAATCTATCTTCTAATGTAGGAATTTCTTTTGGTGGCCTATCACTAGATAATATAATTTGTTTATTTGCTTCATAAAGAGCATTAAAAGTATGGAAAAATTCTTCTTGAGTTCGTTCTTTTCCAGCTATAAATTGTATATCATCTATTAGAAGTATATCCACATTTCTGTATTTATTTCTAAATTCTACGTTTTTATCATCTTTTATTGAATTTATTAGTTCATTTGTAAATTTTTCAGAAGATACGTATACAACTTTAGACTTTGGATTGTTTTGAAGAACATAATGACCAATTGCATGCATTAAGTGAGTTTTTCCTAGACCAACTCCTCCATATATAAACAACGGATTATAAGCTTTTGCAGGAGCTTCTGCTACAGCGAGTGAAGCTGCATGGGCAAATCTATTACTATTACCTATAACGAAGGAATCGAAAGTATATTTTGGATTAAGCATAGTGGACATATCATCACTTATTACAATGTTTGCATTTTGTTTTTGGATAATTTCTGATTCTTTATTTTTGGGTTCCAAATCCGTGACATCTTCAGATGTAATAAAAAATTCTACGTTATATTTCTTTGAAGTAATTAATTTTAGAGCATTTATAATAAGATCTTTATACCTACTATTAAGTATTCCTCTAGTAAAATCATTTGGAACACATAAGAATATAGAATCATTTTCAATTTTTATTGGTACAATACTTTTTATCCAGGTATTAAAACTTACTTCTGTAAGCTCACCTTTTATTATGTTTAAAGTTTTTTCCCAGATATCTTTCAATTGGGTACTCATTTTTTATCCTCCAGTTCAAGTTTATAATAATTAACAATATATATAAAAATTTATAAACATTATTAGTTTTTCTTGACAATTGTTTAAAAAAATATTCACATGTTAATAATTTTGGTTGATAATTAGTTTTTAAAAAAGTTATCAACATATGTGTGTAATTAGATAATAACATTATTAACCTATGAATAAATATTGAATATTGGATAAAATATAATATGAAAATAGAAATATTCATAAAAAATAACAAGTTATACACAAAGTTATCAACAGTTGTTGATAACTTTGTAAATAAAATAAGTTATCAACAACCCTGTATTAATAATATCAGAACCTACAAGGGTATTCAAGAAGTTATCCACAAAAAATAATTAAAAATATTAACAAATGCCTTTTTCTTGACATTAAAGAGTGGTGAATATATAATTTAATAGTAAATCTATAAGTAGGTAGTAAGATAATTGCTATATAAAAATTAAATAGTGAGAAGGGGGTGTATTGTAGATGTTTATGACATACCAACCAAAGAAGAGACAAAGAAAAAAAGAACATGGTTTTAGAAAGAGAATGAGTAGTTTATCCGGAAGAAACGTTCTAAAGAGAAGAAGACAAAAAGGTAGAAAGAGATTGACAGCATAAGGCCGCTATTTGTGGCCTTTTTCTGCAATTGCAGAAAAAAAGGAGTATAAGTATGAAGAAATACAAATTGCGAAAAAATGCAGAGTTTAGGGTAGTATACAGAAAAGGTAGGTCTTTTTCTAATAATTTGTTAGTACTATATACTTATAAAAATAATAGAAATGATTTTAATAGATTTGGAGTATCGGTTAGTAAAAAGGTAGGAAAGAGTGTAGTAAGAAGTAGGGTAAGAAGATTAATTAAAGAAAGTTACAGACTTAATGTCGATAATTTTAAAAAAGGATATGATTTAGTAGTTGTAGCAAGAACGTTTTCTAAAGATAAAAGTTACAACCAAATAGAAAGTTCATTAATTAATTTATTTAAAAAGGCAGGCTTATATAATAATTGAAAAAAATTTTAATTGGTACAATTAAATTTTATAGACAATATATATCACCTATTAAAAGACCTTGTTGTAGATTTTATCCAACATGTTCTCAATATGCAATAGATGCTATATCAAAATATGGTGTATTTAAGGGTGGGCTTATGGCCTTATGGAGAATTTTAAGATGTAATCCTTTTAACAAAGGGGGATATGACCCTGTTAAATAAAGTGTCTGGAGGTTAATGATGAGTTATCTTAACAATGCGTTAGTTCAATTTTTTGTTTATGTACATAAATTGGTAGCTAACTTAATAAATGATCCTAATTATTCATATGGATTAGCTATTATTTTTGTTACATTAATAATAAAAGTAATACTCTTACCACTTAATATAAAATCAATAAGATCAAGTATTAGAATGACAAGAATTCAACCTGAAGCAAAAAAGTTACAAGATAAATATAAAAATGATCCTCAAAGAGCGCAGCAAGAAATGATGAAACTTTATAAGGAAAAAGGAGTAAGTCCTTTTGGAGGGTGCTTACCTTTACTTATTCAGTGGCCAATATTATTAGCTCTTTATTATGTGTTTAATAATATAACAGGTATAAATGGGGTTACATTCTTATGGATAAAGGATTTAGCTAAACCAGACATTGTTCTTGCAGTACTTGCAGGTGCTACACAATATTATGCTGGGCTTATTATGAATCCTAGCGGTGGGAAAGATAATCCTCAGGGTAAGCAAGCAGCTGCCATGAATTTATATATGTCATTATTTATGATAGTAATAAGCTGGAAGCTAAAAGCTGCATTAGTACTATATTGGGTAGTAAGTAACTTAATTCAGATGGGTCAAACAATTCTTACTAAAAAGCTTGAAGAAAAACACATGGCAGAAAATAATGCCTAGGGGGTGCTTACGGTATGAAGACAATAGATATGACGGGAAAAACAGTAGAGGATGCTGTTAGTAATGCGCTAAAAGAACTTAATGTATCTGAGGATAAAGTTGAGGTGCAAGTTCTTGATGAAGGTAGCAAAGGGCTATTCAAACTAATTGGCGCACGACCTGCAAAGGTTAGAGTAACTGTAAAAAAAGATTATGTATATGAAGCTAAGAATTTTTTAAAAGAGATTTTAGAAACTATGGGGATAAAAGCAGAAATAAGGGTAAAAGAAGAAGAAAATATTTTAAGAATTTCTATGACAGGCCCAGATATGGGAATACTTATAGGTTATAGGGGAGAAACATTAGATTCACTGCAATATCTAATAAGTCTTGTAGTAAATAGAGACCACGAAGATGAATATAAAAGAGTAATATTAGATACAGAAAACTATAGACAAAAAAGGGAAGAAACTTTAAAAAGACTTGCTGTAAAAATAGCTACTAAAGCTAGAAGAACAGGAAAGACTATAAAATTAGAACCAATGAACCCATATGAAAGAAGGATAATTCATTCAGTTCTTCAGAACAGTCCCTATGTTGAAACCTATAGTGAAGGCGAAGAGCCATATAGAAGAGTAGTTGTAGACTTAAAGAAAGCCTGATGATGGCTTTCTTTTTAACTTTATAGTAACAAAAAGCTGTAATAAGGAGTGTAATAATATGAAAGAATTTGATACTATAGCAGCGGTGTCAACGGTATTAGGAGAAGGCGGAATTTCAATTATTAGAGTTTCAGGAAGCATGTGCATAAAGATAGTGGATAGCATTTTTAAAGCTAAAAATGGAAAGGCTTTAAGTGATATTAAGCCTTATAGTATGAGATATGGTCATATTGTAGAAAGAGAAACTGGAGATATTTTAGATGAAGTTTTAGTAAGTTATATGAAGGGGCCAAGAAGTTTTACTGCAGAAGATACAGTAGAAATAAATTGTCATGGTGGAGTTACCCCTACGAAAAAAATATTGCAAGAAGTTATAAAAGCTGGAGCAAGGCTTGCAGAACCTGGAGAATTTACTAAAAGAGCCTTTTTAAATGGCAGAATTGATTTAAGTCAAGCGGAAGCAGTTATTGATATAATAAGAGCTAAGACTGATTTATCAATGAAGTCAGCAGTTTTACAATCTGGAGGAAGAATTTCTAAGGAAATAAATTCTTTAAGGAATAAATTACTTCAAACTATAGCCCATATAGAAGCTACTGTTGATTTTCCAGAAGAAGATTTAGAGGAGATCACAGGAAAACAAGTAGGCAAAGAATTGTTAGAAATAGATAAAGAGATTAGCAAGTTATTGGATACAGCAGATGAAGGAAAAATTCTTAGAGAAGGCTTAAATGTAGTTATTGTTGGTAAACCTAATGTTGGTAAATCATCATTATTAAATGCACTTCTTATGGAGAAAAGAGCGATA
Source organism: Clostridium lundense DSM 17049 (assembly GCF_000619945.1). GTDB lineage: Bacteria > Bacillota > Clostridia > Clostridiales > Clostridiaceae > Clostridium_AO > Clostridium_AO lundense. Next base: position 13,012 of record NZ_JHVC01000020.1, read on the forward strand.
GTTACTGAAATTCCAGGAACTACAAGAGATGTTATAGAAGAATACATAAATTTAGATGGAGTACCAATAAAAATAGTTGATACAGCAGGAATAAGAGAAACACAAGATATTGTTGAGAAAATTGGTGTTGAAAAATCTAAAGAAAAAATTAATGAATCAGATTTAATCATTCTTATGCTAGATTCTAGTAAAGAATTGGATAATGAAGATTATGAAATAATTGATTATATAAAAGATAGAAAATATATAGTGCTTTTAAACAAAAAAGATTTAGATAGTAAAATAAATAAGGATTATTTACATGGATTAAATTCTAAATACGTAATAGAGACTTCTGCAAAGACAGGACAGGGCCTTGAGAGCCTGAAACAGTGCATAAAAGATTTATTTTTCAATGGAGAAGTAAAGTCTGGAGATGTTATAATAACTAATACAAGACATAAGGAAGCTTTAATTAGGGCAAAAGAAAGTTGCATATCAGCAATAAATACTTTAAATGATACTTTGGCTATAGATTTAGCATCTATAGATATTAGAAATGCATGGTTAAAACTTGGTGAGATAACCGGGGAAACATTAGAAGAAGATATTATAGATAAAATATTCTCAGAATTTTGTTTAGGAAAGTAGGGAGAAGCATATGAAATATTTCGCAGGAGATTATGATGTTGTTGTAGTTGGAGCAGGTCATGCTGGTTGTGAGGCTGGACTCGCTGCTGCTAGAATTGGTTGTAAGGTTTTAGTTTGCACTATAAATCTAGATAGCGTTGCATTAATGCCATGTAATCCTAACATAGGTGGTACAGCTAAAGGTCATTTGGTAAGAGAAATAGATGCTTTAGGGGGAGAAATGGGTATAAATATAGACCACTCCTTTATACAATCTAGGATGTTAAACACATCTAAGGGCCCTGCTGTACATTCACTTAGAGCACAGGCAGATAAAAGAAGATATTGCGAAAGAATGAAAGGTGTACTTGAAAGAGAAGAAAATTTAACATTAAAACAAATAGAAGTTATTTCAATAGATGCAGAAGATAATAAGATCAAGGGAGTACTAACCAAAAATGGAGCATATTATACTACAAAAACAGTTATATTAGCTACTGGAACTTACCTAAAGGGAAAAGTAATTATAGGAGATATAAGCTATAGTAGTGGTCCTAATGGATTATTTCCTGCAAATGATTTATCTCAGTGTCTTTTAGATATGGGAATAAAATTAAGAAGATTTAAGACAGGAACACCAGCTAGAGTAAATGCAAAAACAGTGGATTTTTCAAGGATGATTGAGCAAGCTGGAGATGAAAGAATAGTTCCATTTTCATTTATGAGTGATAAATTAGAAAAAGATCAAATTTCTTGTTATCTAACTTATACAAATGAAACAACTCATGAGATTATAAGAAAGAATATACATAGATCACCTTTATATAATGGTTCCATAGAGGGAATTGGTCCAAGATATTGTCCATCAATAGAAGATAAAGTTATGAGATTTCCAGACAAAGAAAAACACCAAGTATTTATAGAACCAGAAGGAGAAAATACTAATGAATTATATGTTGGAGGAATGTCAAGTTCTTTGCCTGAAGATGTACAAATAGCTATGTATAGAACAGTGCCAGGACTTGAAAATGCAGAGTTTTTAAGAACTGCATATGCTATAGAATATGATTCTATAGATCCGCAGCAATTAAAGTTGTCTTTAGAATTTAAAGATATTGAAGGCTTATTTGGAGCAGGTCAAATTAATGGAAGTTCAGGATATGAAGAGGCTGGATCTCAAGGACTAATAGCAGGTATAAATGCAGCTATGAAAGTAAAAGAAAAACAACCTTTAATTTTAAATAGATCTGATGCATACATAGGTGTATTAATTGATGATTTAGTAACTAAGGGAACTAATGAGCCTTATAGAATGATGACATCACGTTCAGAGTATAGATTACTTTTAAGACAAGATAATGCTGATTTAAGACTTACAGAGATGGGATACTCTGTGGGGCTTGTGAATGAGGAAAGATATAAAAAATATTTAGTTAGAAAACAAAAAATAGAAGAAGAAATTGAAAGAATTAAAAATATTCAAGTAACAAATAAAAAGGAAGTTAATGAGTTTTTAGTATCTCTAAATTCTGTTGAACTTAGAAAACCTATTAGTTTATATGAGCTAATAAAGAGACCAGAACTTGATTATTTTAAGATACAAAATCTAGATATAGAAAGACCAGAATTGCCTTTTGATATACAAGAAGAAGTAAATACTATGGCTAAATATGAAGGATATATACAGAAGCAGTTGGATCAAGTTCAGCAATATAGGAAATTTGAAAAAAGAATTATTCCAGAGAATATAGATTATAATAATGTACATGGATTAAGAAAAGAAGCTGTACAGAAATTAGATAAGATTAGACCAATGAATATAGGTCAGGCTTCTAGAATATCTGGAGTATCACCAGCAGATGTATCTGTTCTTCTAATTTATTTGGAACATAAATTTAAAAAAGACAATGAATAATTAATTTCATTAGTAAAAAAAGCATTAATAAAATAAATGAATATATAAATTCATTTATTTTATATATTGGAGGTAAATTATGCAATATTTCGATCTTTTAAGTTCTGCTTGTAAAGATATTGGCATGGATTTTGATGAAAAAATGTATAATAATTTTATCAAGTATAAGGATTTGATAAAAGAGTGGAATGAAAAAATAAATCTTACTGCGATAACAGAAGATGAAGAGATTATTAAAAAGCATTTTATAGATAGTATAAAAATCTATAAGTTTTCACCTTTAAAAGAATGTAAAAAAATAATAGATATTGGCACTGGTGCTGGTTTTCCAGGAATACCAATAAGAATTGTGGATAGCAATAAGGAAATAATTCTTCTAGATTCTTTAAATAAAAGATTAAAATTTTTAGACGAAGTTATAAGTGAACTACAATTAAATAATATTAGTACTTTACATGGAAGAGCTGAAGATTTTTCAAAAAAAAGTGAGTATAGAGAAAAGTTTGATGCTGTTGTCTCAAGAGCTGTTGCTAATTTAGCAGTATTAAGTGAATTTTGTTTGCCTTATGTGAAAATAGGAGGATATTTTATTGCTATGAAAGGACCAGCTATAGATGAAGAGATTAAAGAAGGAGAAAAAGCTATAGGCCTATTGGGTGGAAAAGTTGAAGAAATTATAAAAGTGGAAATAGAAGAAAGTGATTTACAACATAATTTAGTAGTAATAAAGAAGGTAAATAATACTCCAGGAAAGTATCCTAGAAAGGCTGGAACTGCTGCTAAAAACCCAATCAAATAATATTATTTATTATGTAGCAATTTGTCATAGAAATGTTATAGAATAAAAGAAGGATTTTGAATAAGTGTGGAGAATTTGTTTAGATAAAGGAAAACATAAGAGGGATGGTTAGCTATGGAAGGAAATGTAAATTTTATTAATACCGAATTAATTTCTCCTAATGTATATCAACCAAGAAAAGTTTTCAATGAAGAAGCTATAGATGAACTAGCTAAATCAATAAAAAGTTATGGTATAATCCAACCCTTATCAGTAAGACGAATAGGAGAAAATAGATTTGAGCTCGTTGCTGGAGAAAGAAGATTAAGAGCTGCTAAAAAAATTGGATTAGAAGAAGTACCTGTTATTATTGTAGATGTAACTGATAAAGAATCAGCGGCTATAGCATTATTAGAAAATATACAGAGAGAAGATTTAAATTTTTTAGAAGAGGCTGAAGCTTATTATAATTTAATAAAAGAGCATAACTATACACAGGAACAATTAGCTGGACTTATAGGAAAAAAACAGTCTACTATAGCTAATAAAATAAGGCTTCTAAAACTTTATCCGGATATTAGGAAGTTATTATTAGAGAATAATTTAACAGAAAGGCATGCTAGAGCATTATTAAAGTTACCTACAGAAGAGTTGCAAAAGAAAATATTAAAAGTAGTTATAAAAAAGTCTTTAAATGTAAAGAAAACAGAAGAACTAATTGAAAAAGAACTTATAAAAATTACAGAAAATAATCTAGCTAAGGATGGAAAAAAGAGAATCAAGGGGATATTTAGTCCAAAGGTTTATATAAATACAGTAAAGCAAGTATTTGATAAGTATGGTGTAACAGCTCAATATACATCTAAAGAATTAGAAGATAAAATTCAAATTACTATCAATATCCCTAAAAAGTAAAATGTTCCACGTGAAACATTTAAAGTTAATAGCTATATAAAAATGGAGCTCATTAATCAATGGGCTTCTATTTTTATATAATTTTCATAAAATACTTTTATTATTATTATAATGAATATATAATTAATATAGTAAGTTTATCATATATAAAAGATAGGTGGGGATACATATGAAGGTTATTTCTATTTTTAATCAAAAGGGTGGAGTAGGAAAGACAACTACAAATATTAATTTATGCTCTTATCTTTGTATGGAAGGATACAAAGTACTTTCAATAGATATAGATCCTCAGGGAAATACCACTAGTGGATTGGGTATTGATAAGAAAAAGTTGAATGGCTCAATATACGATGTACTAACTTCACATATGTCCATTAAAGATGTAATAATACAAAGCGAACTTATAAATAATTTTTATATAGCTCCATCCACAATGGAATTAGCAGGAGCGGAAGTTGAATTAATAGGAAGGGACAATAGAGAAAATATATTAAAGGAAAAAATCGGTTTAATTGGAGATGATTTTGATTTTATATTTATAGATTGCCCACCATCATTAGGTCTCTTAACTATAAATGCTCTAGTTGCTTCGAATAGTGTACTAATACCTATTCAGTGTGAATTTTATGCTTTAGAAGGAGTAGGGCAACTGGTTAATACTATACAACTTGTAAAAAAATCCCTTAATAAACAATTAGAAATAGAAGGGGTTATAATGAGCATGTTTGATAGTAGAACAAACCTTTCAAATGAGGTAGTATCAGAAGTAAAAAAGTATTTCAAAAATAAAGTTTATGATAGCAATATTCCTAGAAATATTAGATTAGCTGAAGCACCAAGTTTTGGATTACCTATTCTTTTGTATGATGGAAAGTGTAAAGGAGCAGAATCCTATGAGAATTTAACTAAAGAATTTTTAAGGAGGCAAAAATAGATAAGAATGAGTAAAAAATTTGGATTAGGAAAAGGATTAGGAGCTCTTATTCCTGAGAATATTAATGAAGATATACCTAGCGATAATAATGTAAATGAATTGTCCATAGATTTAATTAGGCCGAATAGTGAACAACCTAGAAAAAATTTTGACGAAGAAGGAATAATTCAATTATCTCAGTCCATTCAAGAGCACGGGCTAATCCAACCAATAATAGTTAAAAGTGAAAACAATATTTATACAATAGTAGCAGGAGAAAGACGTTGGAGAGCGGCTAAGTTGGCTGGACTAAAAAAAATTCCTGTAATTATTATGGATTTAAGTGATAAAGAAGTACTAGAAATATCTTTAATAGAAAATATACAAAGGCAAGACTTAAATCCTATAGAAGAAGCTAAAGCCTATAAAAAACTTATTTATGAATTTAAATTAACCCAAGAAGAATTAAGCAAAAGATTAGGCAAATCAAGAACAGCTATTGCTAATTGCTTAAGATTGCTAAATTTAGATGATAGGGTTCAAGAATATTTAATTGACGGAGTTATATCAGAAGGACATGGTAGAGCGATTTTAGCATTGTCAGATAAGGAATTACAATATAAAGTTTCTCAAACAATTATTGATGAAAATCTCAGTGTAAGAGAGACAGAAAAAATTATAAGGGATTTAGTAAATACAAAGAGCAACGATAATAAAAAAAGTGATAAGTCAGATAATCCATACTATATAGATATCAAAAACAGATTAGAAGAATTCTTTGGAACAAAGGTACAGATTAATAGTAAAAAAAATAAAGGTAAAATTGAAATACAATACTACTCAGAAGAAGATCTTCAAAGAATACTTGATATTTTAAAATTATAATAGAAATGGACATATAATGTTTCACGTGAAACAAAACTGGAAGGAGAAGAATACATGAATAACATACTAAGTATTATAGATAGCTTTCAAAATATAATTATTGCAGCACTTGTAGCTATGGTAATAATATTATTTTTTATGGTAATTATACAATTAAAGGCTATTAATAAATTAGAAAATAGATATAGAAAACTTATGAGAGGCACTGATAATAAAAGTATTGAAGAACTAGTTACTATGCATTTAGACAAGATAGACAAGGCTAGTGAGCAAACTGAATATATGATGGAATTATATAAATCATTAAATAATAGGGTAGATACGTGTGTTCAAAGAGTATCAATAGTTAGATATAGAGCTTTTGAAGATGTTGGTAGTGATTTGAGTTATTCAATTGCATTATTAGATAATAAAAATAATGGTGTTATTCTTACAGGTATTTATGGTAGAAATGAAAGTACAACTTATGCCAAACCTATAGACAAAGGATTATCAAGATATGAACTTTCAGATGAAGAGAAATATGTATTAGAAGATGCAATGAATAAATCTATATAAAATATGAATAAAAAACCTCCTTTATGGCAATATTACCTAAAAGGAGGTTTTTACATGACAATATGCGTTTCAGAAGAACTTAAATATATAATACAAGAATTAAAAAAAAGAGGATATAAGGTAATTACATCACTAGATGATGAACCATGTGAAGCGGTAATATGTGATTTGAAAAATGGTGGATTATCAAAACTAAGCATGAAAAATACTTTGAATAGAGATGGCACTTTAATTGTAGATATAGGATATAAGACTATAGATGAAATAGAATACATACTTAATAATAGAACTTATAGTTCCATATTTTAAAATGTTAACAAATTTATAAAATTTCATAATAAAATCTAATTAATTTATAGAGAAATAAAAGCCAAAGATTATAGTAAAATATATTAATCTTGGCTTTTTAAATTTTAAATTAATATATTCTATCTAGATATAGCAGCTTTCTTTATAGGTCTTTCTAATCGCCTACCGCCTATAGTTTTTAAAACAGAGTGATAAATTCCATTAGAAATTATGTCTGCAAGTGTAATTACTGTATGTAATCTTGTGTTTTGTAAAACCATAAATTCTAGGGCACCAGAAATATTAACTATACCAGTTATACTTAAATTACCAACTGGTGGTAATTTTTTATTCATTGCAGAACCAGGTGATAAAGGTTTTTCTTCAACACATATGTTTCCTATGTTTTGAATACTTCCAAGACAAGCATCTACTGCGATTATATATGGATTTTTAAATTTTTGATTTATTTCCTTTATAATGTCTTTTAAATTCTTAGCATGAACAGGGCTTTCTAGACTTCCGTATATATAAAAATTATCTCTGGATAAAAATCGAAGTTTATGTCCGACTAATGGCCCAAGACTATCACCTGTTGATCTATCAGAACCTATACAAAGTAAGATAATTGTTCTTTTAGATTTAACAATGGGTAGTAAATAATTATATAAAGTATCTCTTAATAATAGTGTAGAATTATTCAATGATGAATCAATAATAACCTTTTTTTCCATAAAAAAACCTCCTATATGGAATTGTGTCCATAAGGGGGTTTTTTATACATATAGTTATAATACGTCTACACCTTTTAGAACTTTATAAAACACTACTAAAAATATACAAAAGAACATTCCTAAAATACCATTTACTTTTAATCCTATAAAGATAGCTGCTAAAACGGAAACAGGATGGATACCTAAAGAAGAGGATACTATTTTTGGCTCAAGTATTTGTCTTATTATAGTAACTATTATGTACCATACAATTATACCTATTGCAACAAAATAATTTTTATTAATAAATAAATATAGTAAGGCTAATGGAATATAAATTCCCCCTATACCTAATATAGGAAGTATGTCAAATATTGCTGCTACTATACTTAATAAGACAGCGTATTTGACTCTTAATATTAAAAAGCCAATCATAGTTTCAACAAAGGTTATGGATATAACCAATAAGTAAGATAATAAGTAGGTTATAATCATTTTTTTACATTGCGTAATTATATTTTGTAATTTACTTTGATCATCAGATGAAACATAATTTAAAAGTCTATTTTTTGTGGAAGCAAGATCTTTGGTAAAAAAGTAGGTTGAAAGTAGTGTAAATAATATTACCATTAATAAATATGGAATATAAGTTAAAAATGAAATTACGCTTTGAATAATCTTACTTGTAACTAACATTGTAAAATTTGAAATTTTAGATAAAGAGCCAAATAAATTTTTTTCAATAGCATTTATTATTGATGGATCTAAGTTATTATAATATACTTTTAAGTTTTCAAAGAAATTATATATATTATTTGAGTTATTTGTTAAGTAAGTTTGAGTGTTTTTTCCTAATTGTATAGCTTCCTTAGTAAGAGAAGTTATACCAAAAGATAATATAAATATTATCATTGTAAAAAACACTAATGTAGTAATTAAGGCAGATATCCATTTTTTTATCTTAAATTTATTTATTAATAATTCTGTAGGCTTTTTTAGAATCAAAGAAAAAATATAGGCTAATATAAAAGGTAATGCGTAATTTAAGGATTTACATAACAATACAAAAGTAAGTGTATATATAATAAAGAATAGTATAACCTTATCAAATTTATTTATAAGCTCATTCATAGGATCACTTCCTTTTCCATATTGTATATAAGCTATTTATAGTGTACTCTATATCTTCAAGTGTATTAAAAAAACCTAGACTAAATCTAACTGTACCACTTGGAAAAGAACCTATTGTTTTATGTGCTAATGGTGCACAATGAAGGCCTGATCGTGTGGCTATTTTAAATTCATTGTCAAGTATATAAGATAACATTGAACTATTCATGTTTTTAAGTCCAATGGAAACTGTTGGTACATAGGATATATTTTTATCATATCCATATATGTTAATAAAGTCTAGGTTTAATAATTTTTCTAAAAATACTTTAAATAAATGGGATTCATTTTCTACAATATAGTCCAGACCTATATTTTTAATAAAATTTATACCTTGATATAAACCAACTATACCAGGAGTATTTAAAGTTCCACTTTCAAACTTATCTGGTAAAAATGTAGGTTGAAATATATTTTCAGATTCACTACCAGTTCCGCCTTCTATAAAAGGTAGAGCTTCATTATTCAGTTCATCACATATCATAAATCCACCAATGCCTTGAGGTCCCAATAGGCCTTTGTGACCAGTAAAAGCTAAAGCACTACAATTTAATTTATTAAAATCTAAGGGAATTGCTCCTGCTGTTTGAGCAGAATCAATAATAAAATATATGCCTTTTTCTTTACATATCTTACCTATTTTTTCTAGAGGCTGTATAGAACCTATTACGTTTGAAGCATGAGACATTACTACAACTTTAGTATTGGTTTTAATTTTACTTTTAAATTCCTCTATAGAAAGTAGCCCATTAGGAGAACATTGTATTATGTCAACCTCTATATTTTTATATGTTGCAATTGAACTTAAAGGTCTTAATACAGAATTATGTTCCATAGATGAAGTTATTATATGCCAATTATCTTTTATTGTAGATTTTAATAATATATTTAATGAAGCAGTGATATTAGAAGTGAAAATTATATTCTCAATTTTATTAAAGTTAAAAAATTCGCTTATTGCTTTTCTGCAATTATATACTATTCTACTACTTTCTAATGCATTAGAGTATGCTCCTCTTCCAGGGCTCGCACCAATATTTTTCATGTAGTTTAACATACCATCATATACGCAGTCTGGCTTTGGATAAGAAGTAGCAGCATTATCTAGATACACTTTTATAGTAATCAGCTCCTTAATAATAAATAAGTTACTTTTTATGTATTTTAAATTTACTCATAAACTTACCTTATTTATCATGTATTTGCTATAATTATAATATAATATTTACATTATATAGTATAAAGCAAAATTTTAAAATTGTATATTAATTATGTATATATTATTATATAAGTTATAGACAAAATTCTTGGTTTCAGAGGAAGTTTTTACTCCCACTAAAGCTTAGAAATGATTATCCAAGGATTTATTTCCACTTTGAAGAAGGTGGGAGTAAAAAGCGAGTAATAATCGGATAAAATTATAAATATTAGTTAAGGGGGAATATAGTTTGAGTAAAGTTATAGACTGTAGAGGATTAAGATGCCCAGAGCCAGTAATTCAAACAAAAAAATATTTTGAATCTATTAGTGAAGGGGAAGCAGAAGTAGTAGTTGATAATGAAATTGCAAAGAATAATATATTAAAACTTTGTAAAAATAGTGGATATAAAGGTGAATTGAAAGAAGAAAATCATGGATTTTATAAAATAGTTATAAATAAAGAAATTCAATGTAAATGTGAGGAAGGAATAGAATTTAATAATATATTTACTATAGTTATTTCCACTAATAAACTTGGTGAGGGTAGTGAGGAGTTAGGGGCTATATTAATGAAGAGCTATTTATTTGCCTTATCAGAAAGTGATCAAGTACCTACTAATATAATATTTTTAAATAGTGGAGTAATGCTAACTACCTCAGGATCAGAAGTATTGAGCAGTTTAAAAACACTTCAAGAAAAAGGAGCTAATATACTAAGTTGTGGTACATGTTTAGATTATTATAATTTGAAAGATAAATTGGAAATTGGAGAGATATCCAATATGTATACTATAGTAGAAAAAATGAATAACTCTAATAATACTATAAAATTATAATTTTTGGAGGATAAATTGGAAAAATATTATCTTATAATTTTTATAAATACATTAGATGCTATGGAAGCAGAGAGTGTTTTAAAAGAAAATAATATTCCAGTAACTATTATGCCTACTCCAACAAATATAACTAAGAGTTGTGGTATAAGCATAAGAATAGAGATTGATTATATAGAAAAGGTTTTAAAAATTAAAGATCGTGGTAAAATTAAAATAAAAAATATCTATGTACAAAAAAATTCCAACTATGAATTATATGTTTAAATATTATATAATTTAAATAAAAAACGCTGAGGTGAACTATACAAATAATGAAGAATAATATTTACTTATTTAACATACAATGGCATAAGCTATTGGATTACATCGATGACGAGAAGTTATACAAAATACTTTATAATACTATAAGAGTTGTTATTATACTTATATTAATGTATATAATAATAAAAGTTGGCAATAAAGTTATAAATAGATTTGTTGAAAAACAGAGTGAAATGAAATTTTCTTTAGATGAGAGAAAATCTAAAACTTTAGGAGCAGTATTAAAGAGTATACTTAAATATTCCGTTTATTTTTTTGGTATATTTATAATCATGGAAATGCTTTTTGGCATACAAGGATTAACCTTTGCAAGTATAGGTGGTGTAGCCATAGGATTTGGTGCACAAAATATAGTAAAGGATATAATAAATGGTTTTTTTATATTGTTTGAGGACCAATATGCAGTAGGAGATTATGTAACTATACAAGATAAAAATGGAATTGTTGAAAGTATAGAATTAAGAATTACAAGAATGAGAGATTTTAATGGAGACCTTCATATAATTCCTAATGGTTCTATAAGAGAAGTTACTAATCATTCTAGAGGAAATAGGGGAATATCAGTAGACGTAGATATTGCTAATGATGAAAATGTAGACAAGGCAATTTTAGCTATAAAAGAAGTATGCAATAAATTTAAAGATGAGAATGAAAATATAGTTGATGGACCTAATGTTTCAGGAATAGTTCAACTTAAAGAGACGGGAACTACTATTAGAATAGTTGGAAAGGTAAAACCTATGACACAATGGGATATAGAAATGGAATTAAGAAAAAGAATAAAAGATGTATTGGATAAGGAAAATATAAGTAGACCATACCCTAGGATAAGAATACTAAAGGAGGAATAAAATGAATAAAGTATTTAATCTTGGAGACATAGTTGAAATGAAAAAGACACATCCATGCGGAAGTAAAGAATGGAAGATAATAAGAATGGGGGCTGACATAAAGATAAAATGTTGTGGATGTGACAGAATAATAATGCTTGAAAGAAGCAAATTTGAAAAAGATATGAAAAAAGTGGTTAAAACTAGCGAAGAAATAGAAAATAATGAATAAAACATATTGATTTTTGCTTTTTTTAGTGATAAAATATCTTGTAGTCCCTGCTGTGGAAACCACAGCCGTTAGTCCAAGGGGAGGAGGTGAATTCTAATGAGAAAATATGAAACTATATTTATACTACACCCATCATTAGACGAGGAAGCTGTTAAAGCTAACGTTGAAAAGTTTAAAGGTGTTATAGAAAATGCTGGTGGAGTAGTAGAAAATGTTGATTTATGGGGCAAGAGAAAGCTTGCTTATGAAATAGAAAAAGTTAATGAAGGTTACTATACATTAGTGAACTTTTCTGCTGAACCACAACTACCAAAAGAATTAGACAGATTATTTAGAATCAATGATTCAGTTATCAGACATATCATCGTTAAAGAAGAAAAATAGGTGGTGTTTTAATGAACAAAGTTGTTTTAATTGGTAGATTAACCAAAGACCCAGAACTTAGGTTTACTCCAGGTACTGGTACAGCTGTTGCCACCTTTACGTTGGCCGTAGATAGAAGATTTTCTAAAGACGGTACAAAAGAAGCTGATTTTATCCCTGTAGTAGTATGGGGTAAACAAGCTGAATCTACGGCAAACTACATGAGTAAAGGAAAACTTATGGGAGTTGGTGGTAGAATTCAAACAAGAAATTATGAAGCAAAAGATGGAACTAGAAGATATGTTACTGAGGTAGTTGCAGAAGAAGTTCAATTCCTTGAATGGGGAAATAAGCAGTCAGCTGCACCTCAATACGAAGGTTATGAATCTCAGACATCAGGATTTGATAGTGGATCTTATGGTGAAGATATCACTCCAGTAGATGATGGGGAGATTCCATTTTAAATGTGAGGAGGGAATGAAATGAGTAGAGAAGCTGGAAGAGACGCTGGTGCAAGAAAAGGCGGAGCTAGAATGAGAAGAGCTAAGAAGAAGGTTTGTTCTTTCTGTATAGATAAATCAGAGTCTATTGACTATAAAGATATAAACAAATTAAGAAAATATATAACAGAAAGAGGAAAGATTCTTCCAAGAAGAATTTCCGGAAACTGTGCTAAGCACCAAAGAGAATTAACTGATGCTATAAAGAGAGCTAGAAACATAGCATTATTACCATTTACAACAGAATAATTATAGATTAACATATACCAATAGGTATCTTAATGAAAATTAAGATACCTATTTTTTTATTATCTTAATATATAATTTTTGAATAAGGTATGTAGAAATTGAAAATAAGTCTTAAAAATTAGATTTCCTACACATTAAATGCTATTAAATTAAAACACCTTCCCCATTTAGAGTAAAGGTTTAGGTTTACTCATTTTAGCATAGGTATATACAATTGATATAATAGTTAATTACAATTATACTAAATATTATCTTAGAGGAGATGGGTAATAAATGGTAAAAAGTTTAAAAGGAAAAATAACTTCTGTTTATTTATTTTTAGTACTTACCATAGCTATTGTTGGATTAGCGTCCGTATTCACTTTATATACTTTAAGAAAGTCTGTAGATGGACTTATGATAGATAATTATAAAAGTATTAATGCTTCAAATAATATGATGGAAGCTATAGAAATACAAAATGTAGAGATTATAAATTATATAAGGCTAGGTAAACAGGATGCTATAAGTAGTTATTATGAGAACGGTGATAATTTCTATAAGTGGTTTAATATAGAGAGAAATAATATAACTGAAAAAGGTGAGAGAGAATATGTGCAATCTATCCAAAAAACATATATTGAATTTTTAAAGTTATTTTCTAAATTGCAAGAAATAAAAAACTCTAGGGGAACTGAAAAAGCATTAGAATATTATGATTCAAGTATAATTCCCGTATTTACCAAGATAAGACAACAGTTAAGAGACTTATCATTAATAAATGAGCAAGTAATGATAAATAGCAAAGATGGTGTAACAGAAGATGCTAATAATTCAATGTATATAATTTTAAGTCTTTCAATAATAGCTGTAGTAGCAGGATTCTTTTTTTCTATATTTTTTACTAATAAATTTTTAAAACCCATTTATTTGTTAACAGAAACGATGAAACTTGTAAAGGAAGGAGATTTAAATCAACAAGCTCCAATAGTATCAGAGGACGAAATAGGTTCGTTAGCAAAAGAATTTAATAATATGACTAAAAGACTTCAAGTTTTTGAAGAAAGCACTCTTGGAAAATTAATGGATGAAAAAAATAAATCTATTGCTATTGTAAAAGGTATTTCAGATCCTCTTATAGTTTTAGACAGAAATTTTAAAATAATGTTATTAAATAATGCGTGTGAACAATTTTTTAAAGTAGATGAAGATATAGTTATAGGAAAGCATTTTTTAGAGGTTATAAGAAATGGAGATTTATTCGATTATATATGGAATGTTTATGATAGCAAAGAAAAGTATAGTGAAAAAATAATGAATTTAAAATATGATGAACGAGAATATTATTTCAATGTATCTATAACTATGATAGAAGATACCTATTCAGATGTAAATGAAATAATAGTATTCTTAAAAAATATAACTGAAATAAAACAAGTAGAAAAAATGAAAACAGATTTTGTATCATCTGTATCTCATGAGTTTAAAACACCGTTAACATCACTTATGATGGGCACTAGTCTTATTATGGATAATAATGTAGGAATTTTAAATAAAAAACAGAGAGATATAATGGAAACTATAAAAGAAGACACAGATAAATTATTAAATTTAGTGAATAATTTATTGGAGTTATCAAAGGTTGAATATGATAAATCCATTTTTGAAATTAAAGATTGTAATATTGAAGAAATAATACAAAGCTGTTTTAAGGATTTTTATAAATGTGCTGAAGCAAAGAAGATTCATCTACATTATCAAATAGAGAAAAATTTACCAATCATATCAGTGGATTTTGAAAAGTTATCTTGGGTAATAAATAACCTTATTACAAACTCCCTAAAATTCACAAAAGAACAAGATGAAATACTTATAACTGCTTATAAAGGAGAAGATAAAATTTATGTATCTGTAAGGGATACAGGTATTGGTATACCAGATGAATATATTACTAAAATATTTGATAAGTTTATACAAGTAAAAGATAAAGATTCTGATACCAGGGGGACTGGATTAGGGCTTGCTATTGCAAAGCAAATAGTAGAAGTACATGGTGGGCAAATATGGTGTGAAAGTGAACTTGGAGAAGGAAGTATTTTCACATTTACTATTCCAGTATAGCATTAGGGGGAGGTGAATAGCTATGGAAAAGGCATTAGTTGTAGATGATACAAAAAATATAAGAAATTTATTAACAACATGTTTAGAATTAGAGGGTTATAATGTCATTACAGCTAAAGATGGGGATGAAGCTATAGATATACTTAGGAATGAGAAATTAGGCATAATATTTTTAGATATAAAAATGCCAGGAATAAGTGGGACAGAGGTGTTAAGAAAGATAAGAAATATGGAAATTGAAACACCAGTAATAATAATGACAGCATTTGCAACAGTAAAAAATGCTGTAGATTGTACTAAAATGGGAGCTGTAGCTTATCTTCAAAAGCCTTTTACTGCAGATAAAATTAGAAATGTATTGAAAGAATTGCAATGTTATACAGAAGAGTCACATATACAGGATTATATTAGTTCCTCTAAGTATTTAATAGAAGCTGGCAACATTAATGAGGCATTAAGAATATTGAAAAAAGCGTTATCTATAGAGTCTACTAATGGAGAGATTTATTATTTGATAGGAGATGTTTATGAAAAATTAGGAAATTTAATGGAGTCAGATAGATTTCATCAGGTAGCAAAAATATTTAAAGCAAAGGGAAATTAATTTAATAAGGGAGTATGAAAAATATGATGGATGAATACTGTGACTTCAACAATGAGACTATAATAAATTTTTTGTCAGAGTTTAGTAATGATTATGGATTAACTAAAATAAAAAAGATATATTTATTTGTTAAAAACAAAATTGAATATGATACTTTTGGTAGTATGGAAAAATCATCTGAAACTTTAGTGATGGGAAGAGGAAATAATAAAGATAAAACACTATTATTATATACATTACTAAAAGTATGTGATTTTGATTGTACAGTATGTTGTGCAGAAGTTAAGGATAATTCTGAGATATTTATTAGAAGGGATAAAAAAAGTTTTTATTGGTTTTATATAAAGGTAAATTATTTTGGAAGAAATGTTGAACTAGATTGTAGCTTTGATAAAGAATATTTAAGAGTAACTTCTATAAAGAATACTGAACAAAATGATAACTATTTTATTGAAAATTATTTAATAGGCAATAAAAAGTTATTTGATATTATAAATAAAAATGTAATGAAGAAAAATGATGAAGAAAATGAAAGTATTTGTACAATGTTATGTGCTAATTAAAAGGGGGAGAAAAGCCGTGTATATAGTTATTATTGGTAGTGGAAGAATTGGAAGTACGACAGCTAGGAAACTAGGAGACAATGGACATGATGTTGTAATAATAGATAGCAGTGTAGAAAACTTAGAAAATACAGGAGGTTCATTTAATGGACAAAAGATAAAAGGGATAGAATTTGATAATGATACACTAATTGAAGCTGGGATAGAGAAAGCAGATGTATTTTTGGCCCTTACACCAGATGATAACAAGAATATTGTTGCTTGTAGAATAGCAAAAGACATTTTTAGTGTAAAGAAAGTTATTGCTAGGGTAAGTAATGCAAATATTGAAAATATGTATAAAGCATTAGGAATAGAAACAGTAAATCCTATAAGCTTAGCAGTGAGTACAATTGAGAATAAAATATTTTAAAAATAATTTAAAGGAGATATAGATATGAGAGCCATTATAGTAGGGGGAGGAAAGGTAGGATACTATCTATTAAAAACTTTGAAAGATGAAGGATATAAGGTTACGTTAATTGAAAAAGATGCAAGTATATGCAATAAAATAGCAGAAAAATTTGATGTTGATATAATTTGTGGAGATGGAACAGATATTGAGGTTTTAAAAGATGCAGGTATTGAATATTCCGAAATTGTTGCTGCAGTTACGGGCAAGGATGAAGAGAACTTTACAATATGCCAAATAATAAAAATAAACTTTAACTATTGTAAAACCATAGCAAGAATTAATAATCCTAAAAATAGCAGTATATTTAAAGCACTGGGTATTGATAAGACAGTATGTAGTACAGAAGTAATTGCAAATTTAATAGAAAGTGAATTAAATGACGATAAGATTAAAATAATACAAGCATTGGATAGAGGGGAGATGGTTCTCTTAGAGCTAAATATAGATAGAAAAAGCAGTTGGAGAAATAAAACAATAAGTAACATTAATGCTCCTAATGGCTGTATTATAGTATCAATTTTTAGGGATAAAAGGATAATATATCCTAGTGGCAGTATAGAGATTAAAGAAGGAGATAAAGTATTTATAGTTACAAATATGGAAAAGAAATATGAATTAGAGAAATGTATATAAAGGAGATGTTTTTATGTTAACTACAAAAAAAGTAATTAACGGGGTGGCCACAGAATTTATATTTACTATGGGATTAGTAGGTTTAATATTTGCTTTAGAATTTATAATAATGAGGTAAAATGTTATGAAAAGTGTTAGGGAAAAAAAAGACTTAAGCATAATATCATATTATACAGGTTTTATAATATTGGGAATTGCTATATTAATGGTAATTCCCATGATTACTTCTTTATGTTTTAAAGAGTGGAATGTGGTATTGGATTTTATTATAAGTTGTTGTATATCATTAAATTTAGGATTTTTATTTATAATTCTTGGTAGAAATAATATTAAAGGTAGTAAGTTTGAATGGAAACATGGTTTGGTAATAGCAGCTCTATCATGGATTATTTTAACTATAATAGCAGCTATACCTTATAGGTTAAGTGGAAATTTAAATTCTTTTATAGATGCATGTTTTGACGTAATGAGTGGATTTACAACTACAGGACTTATATTAATTCAAGATTTAGATCATGTATCTATGGGACTTAATATGTGGAGACATGTTATAACCTTTGTTGGTGGACAAGGAATGGTAGTATTTGCATTGTCCTTTCTTGTTAGAGATACGGTGGGGACATATAAGATGTATGTTGGAGAGGGAAAGGATATAGAACTTTTACCAAATATAAAAGGGACAGTTAAAACTATTTGGATTATAAGTTTTATATATCTTATAATAGGAACATTTGTATTATGGATTGATGGTATATATATAGGTTTAAATCCAGTATCTTCATTTTTTAATGGAGTAGTTATATATATGTCAGCATGGAGTACAGGTGGTTTCGCGCCAATGTCTCAAAATATTTTATATTACCATAGTTTATCTTATGAAGTGATAAGTATTATATTTTTTATAATAGGATCGTTCAATTTCGGACTTCACTATGCTGTATGGCAAGGAAATAAGAAGGAGATAATTAAAAATATAGAAACTCAGAGTTTTGCCATTACAGCTACTTTAACCAGCTTTTTAGCAGCAGTAGGGCTTTATAAGCTGGGTATATATGATGATGCTATTTCTATTTTTAGAAGAGCTGTATATAATGTTCTATCTGCTCATACTACCACTGGATTCGCAAATTTATATGCACGACAATTTGCATTACAATGGGGAGATTTTGCAATATTCATTATGGTAGTAGCTATGCTTATAGGAGGATCAGCTTGCTCTACAGCAGGTGGTTTTAAAGGACTTAGAGTTGGAATATTATTCAAGGGTGTAATGGGAGAAGTGAAAAGGCTATTATCTACGGAAAGAAAGGTTAGTGTATTTAAGTATCATTATATGAAAGAGAATATATTAACTGATGGAGTTGTAAAAAGCTCAGCTATTATAATAATGTGCTATATTGTAGTTTTTACTATTGGAACAGCTTTAGGAGCTTATTATGGATATCCACTTTCCAATGCTGCTTTTGAGTCTGCTTCAGCAGTTGGAAATGTAGGATTATCAATAGGGGTTACGTCTGTAGATATGCCTAATATGTTAAAGATTTTTTATATAATAGCTATGTATGTAGGTAGACTTGAATTTATATCGGTGTTTGTGTTAGTGGGATTTATTTTTGGAGGTATAAAAAATATATGTGTAGGGGATTTAAAATAGTTTTTACAATGCTTATTATCTTCATTATAGGAGCATTTAATTGTAAGGCTCAAGATAAAATAATAAAAATAAATGATCTAATAGAAGGAAATACAAAATACAGTGGTAAAGTAGTCACAATAGAAGGAGAAGCTGTAGGGGAAAGAATGAAAAGAGGAAATTATAGTTGGATTAATATAAATGACGGTAGTAATTCTATAGGATTGTGGTTGAAAAATAGCGATGCGGATAATATTAAGAGATTTGGGAATTATAAGAATAAGGGTGATATAGCAAAGGTTACAGGTACATTTAGTATAAATTGCAAAGAACATGGTGGAGATATTGATATACATGTAAATAATGTTGATGTTATAGAAAAAGGTAAGAAAGTTAACCATAATTTAAATGTAACTAAAGAAAAATTATCTATTATATTGGTAAGTTTAACTTTATCAATTGTAATGTTCTACTATAAAAGAAGAACCTTAAGAAACTAAATTTTAGGGGTCTACTCTAGCTGTATAGCAAAAGTAGACCCTTTTAACTTTATATTGTAAAATATTTATAGTAAACATATAATTAAAGTATGTATATGTTTAAGGGGATTTTTAAGTAAAATAGTATAAATAAAAAAACAAGGGTTAAAAGGGGAGGTTTCCATGAAAAAAGATGGTTTTAATATAATGAGAAATATCCAGGTAATAGAAGAACTCAAGGCAGAACTTTTATGTATAATTGGGGATTTTTTTAAACTTTTAACTAGAGGTAGTAATGTGGCACAAGGAGCTATACTTGATTGTATTTCCGGGGCAATAACTATACTATATATACTAGCTGAGAGATTAGGATATTCATACACTGCAGTAGATGAGAATATAAAAAGAAAGCTGAAAATGGGAATTATTGAAGATGATCAAATAGAAAAAGAAGGAAAGGATCTAAGTAGGTTATATGCTCATCTTAAAGAAAGACAATAAAGGAGGAACATATGAATAATAGAATTTATAATACTAAAAGTATAGTAGAGTCTGGACTTATAACAGCGTTAGTTGTAGTATTAGCTTTAATGAATATTTATGTACCCATATTTTCTGCATTAGGAAGGTTTATACTACCAATACCTATTGCTATATTATATTTAAGACATAATGTTAAGGTTACAATTACTTCCGTTATAGCAAGCGGAGCTTTAGTAGGTATGATATATAACCCTATTTCAGGATTAACATCAGCAATTATGTTCGGACTTACAGGAATAACCTTGGGATACTGCATAAAAAATCGTAGTAAAATATCAATTACATTGTTACTTTTATCAATATCTTCGCTTATAGGTACAGTAATAGATTTTGTTGTATATATAAATTTTATAATGGGAAGTAATATAAGAGGATTGATTGATGAAATGGTAAAAGCCATGAATGAATCTTTTGATTTAGCAATGAGCTTTTATACAAAAATGGGGGTTAGCCAAGAACAGTTTAAACCACTTTTAGATGCTTTTAAAATGTTTAATACTGATTTTTTATTAAAATTAATTCCAGGTATTTTAATTATGTCTTCTATTGTAGCTGCATATCTAACATATATAATAACAAGGCTTATACTTAAAAAATTAGGCTATAATATAAAAGAAATGACTAAGTTTACTGAAATATATGTAGATATAAAAATAGCTACTATTTTAGCAATCTTTTTATTATTAGGTGTATTGTTAGTAAGAAAAAATATAATAATAGGAGAATATATACTAAACTCTTCTCAGCTTTTATTGCAATATATCTTTTTAATTAATGGTGTAGCTGTAGCAGTTCATTATTTGAAAAATAAATTTAATATTTCGAAAGGTGTCATGATATTAATAATATTTTTTACTTTATTTTCTAAACTTGCAATGGTATATTTTATGTTAGGCTTAGCAGATGTAATAATGGATTTTAGAAAATTAGATCCAAATAGAAAATTAGGGGTAAAATAGCGAGGGCTTATTATGGATAATAAATATGATTACTTTACTACTTCTAATAAAATTTACATGATAATAATAGCAATTTTAATACTTGGTATTATGCATTATAATGTTGAGTTAGGAATAATATTGATTTCCTTTTATACAATTTTACTTATATATAACACAAAAAATAATAAAACGAGAAAGAACGAGTGGAAAAAGTTTATAGAGAACTTTTCGGCCAAAATGGATGATGCTTCAAGAAATACCTTATTAAAGCTGCCTCTACCTATGATTATCGTAGGGCTAAATGGAAATATATTGTGGTACAATCAAAACTTTTCTTTAATAATCAAAGGAGAGGATGTATTAGAAAGAAATATATCAGCAGTTATTAAAGGGTTTAATTTTAAGCAAGTATTAGATGGGAAAAAGAGCTATATCAAATGTACCCAAATAATGAATAATTATTATGATATTTATACTAATATAGTTGAAACTGATCAAGGCAAAAATACTAAGGACAAGATAATATTAGTTTATTTATGTGATATAACAGAAATGTACAATATAGTAAAAAGCATAGATGAAAATAAAGAAACTGTAATGCTTATAGAAGTAGATAATTTAGATGATGTTATAAAAACTACAGAAGAAGATAAAAGACCTATGATTATTGCAGAAATCGAAAAAAGTATAAATGGTTATGCTCAAAGTTTAAATGCTATGTTAAAGAAATATGGGTCTAGTAAATATGTACTTTCCATTCAAGATAAGTATATTCAAAAAGAAATGGAAAAAAAATTTGATATATTAGATTCTGTAAGGGAAATAAATATTGGAAATAAGCTAACAGTGACATTAAGTATAGGAATAGGAAGAGGAGGAGATACTCCTCTAGAAAATGAAAGTTATGCAGTGTCTGCTAAGGAATTAGCTTTAGGAAGGGGAGGAGATCAGGCTGTAGTAAAAAGCGGAGAAAAGTTAGCTTTTTATGGAGGGAAAACAAAGGAAGTTGAGAAAAGAACTAAGGTAAGAGCAAGGGTCATAGCCCACGCATTAATGGATTTGATTAATGAAAGTGATAAAGTGTTCATAATGGGACATATAAATGCAGATATAGATTGTTTAGGATCTGCTGTTGGAATTTATAGTACAGTTAAATCATTAAATAAAGAATGTTATATAATATTAGATGTAATTAATAATAGTATCAAGCGTATGATGGAAAGGCTTAAACTAGAGGATGGTTATGATAATGCATTTGTAGATAGTGCAAGAGCAATCGATAATATAGATGAGGATAGTCTTTTGATACTAGTAGATGTTCATAGCAAAGGTTATGTTGATAGCATGAAGGTTATTGAAAAAGCAAAGAGACTAGTTATAATAGATCATCACAGAAAATCTACTGATTCAATAGAAGGATCTCTATTAAGTTATATAGAGCCATATGCTTCATCAACATCAGAATTAGTTACAGAAATGATACAATATATGGTAGAAAAGCCTAAGCTAAAAACTATTGAAGCGGAGGCTTTGCTTGCGGGTATATGTGTTGATACAAAGAATTTTTATTTTAAAACAGGGGTTAGGACCTTTGAGGCTGCTTCTTTTTTAAGAAGATTAGGAGCAGATACTTTAGATGTTAAGAGATTATTCTCAGATGATTTAGGAACTCATTTGAAAAAATATGAGATAATAAAATCAGCTAAAGTAACAAATGGAATAGCGATAGCTATATGTCCACCAATAATAGAAGATACTGTATTGGCTGCACAGGCAGCGGATGAGCTACTAAATATTACAGGTATCCATTCCTCCTTTGTATTTGTTAAAATAGGAGAAGAAGTTTTTATAAGTGGTAGATCCCTTGGTGATATAAATGTGCAGGTAATACTAGAATCTTTAGGAGGCGGAGGACACATGACTATGGCTGGAGCTAGACTTAAATCTGTTTCAATTGAAGAAGCAGTGCAAAAGTTAGAAAATGCTATAGATAAATACTTAAGGGAAGGTGAAGAGAAATGAAGGTAATTTTATTATCAGATGTAAAAAATGTAGGTAAAAAGGGAGATGTGGTAAACTCATCAGATGGGTATGCAAGAAATTTTTTATTCCCAAGAAAGTTAGCTATAGAAGCTAATGATGCAAATATGCATGTCTTAAATAATAAAAAGGAAGCAGAAAGAAGACAAAAGATTGCAGAAATTGAGGAAGCACAAAAAGTAGCTAATTTCTTAAAAGGTAAGGAAATAAGATTAAAAGTTAAATCAGGAGAAAGCGGAAGACTATTTGGATCTATTACAGGTAAGGATATATCAGAAGCAATAAAGAAGAATTTTAATATAGATATAGATAAAAAGAAAATAGTAGTAGATGCTATAAGACAATTAGGCGGTTATGAAGTAGAGGTTAAGGTATATCCAGAAGTTTCTACAAAAATTAAGGTTGTTGTCGAAGAGCAATAAGGAGGATAAGTGTGAAATCACAATTTATTAATGATTTTGAAAAAGATTCATCTAAATTTCTACCTTTAGATATGCAAATAAATGTACTATTTGAGATTATAAAAAAAGTTCTAGATGAGAAAGCTATAAGATCAAGAACTGTAAAATTTAAACTTCAAAATTATATAGACAGCAATAACGATTATGAAAGATTATATGCTCTAAATAAAATAATAAGTGATGGTAAGGGTATAAAAGTAATTCCTGATGAAAAAAATGTTTTTGAGGCTTTAGACAATACTAATACATGGATATCAGAAAACTTAGCTAAAAGATATGTTCAAAGTAATATAGAAAAAGAAGTAGAAAAAAACTTAATTGAAAAACAAGATAAATACATGGATGAAATAAGGCTTGGCATTATAAAAAAACAAAAGGGCCCTGAGAATGGAAAGACTCTTAAAAAGTATGCTGAGTTAGAAGTCTTAGATTCCAAAAAACTTACAAAAAGCATACAAAGTTTATTAAGACCAGAGTCTTTTTCTGAAATTGTTGGACAGGAAACAGCTATAAAATCTTTACTTTCAAAGATAGCATCTCCATATCCACAACATATTATACTATATGGACCACCAGGAGTAGGAAAGACTACTGCGGCTAGGTTAGCATTAGAAGAGGCTAAAAAGTTAAAAAATACTCCTTTCGATGAAACGGCTAAATTTGTTGAAGTCGATGGAACAACTCTTAGATGGGATCCACGAGAGATAACTAATCCATTGTTGGGTTCCGTACATGATCCTATATATCAGGGTAGCAAAAGGGACTTAGCAGAAATTGGGGTACCTGAGCCTAAACCAGGATTAGTTACAGAGGCGCATGGAGGAGTACTATTTATTGATGAAATAGGGGAATTGGATTCTATTTTACAAAATAAGTTATTAAAAGTATTGGAAGATAAACGAGTTGAATTTTCATCATCATATTATGATCCAGATGATGAAAATACACCTAAATATATAAAATATCTTTTTGAAAATGGAGCTCCAGCAGATTTTGTACTTATAGGAGCTACAACAAGAGAGCCTCAAGATATAAATCCAGCATTAAGATCTAGATGTACAGAAGTCTATTTTCATCCTTTAACTCCTAAGGATATAGAATCTATAATAATAAATGCAGCTCAAAAATTAAATATAGATTTAGCAGATGGTATACCAGAAATAATAAGTAGATATACCATTGAAGGAAGAAAAGCAGTAAATATTTTAGCAGATGTATATGGATATGTACTTTATAGCAAAAATCTTGATGCAACTAAAGATAAAGTAAGAATAGAGATAGAAGATCTAAAAGAAATTATAGGAATAAATAGACTAGTTCCTTATGAAGAAATGAATAATGAAGATAAATATGAAGTAGGTCATATTTATGGATTAGGGGTTAGTGGATATATTGGTTCTACATTAGAGATCGAAGCATCTGTTTTTGAGGCAAAAGAAAAGGGACATGGTAAAGTAAGATTTAATGATACTGCAGGAACTATGGCCAAGGATTCTGTATTTAATGCAGCCTCAGTTATAAGAAAACTTACAGATAGAGATATAAGTGATTATGATATACATGTAAATGTCATAGGTGGAGGAAGAATAGACGGGCCTTCAGCAGGTGCGGCAATTACTATATGTATAATAAGTGCGCTTTTAAATAAACCTATTAGACAAGACATAGCTATTACTGGTGAGATATCTTTAAGAGGTAAAGTTAAGCCAGTAGGAGGGATTTTTGAAAAGATATATGGAGCAAGAAGAAAAGGAATTAAGCTTGTATTAGTTCCAAAGGATAATTTAAAAGAAGTTCCAACAGGACTTGAAGATATAGATGTAAGGACAGTAGAGGATATAGAAGAATTAATGAAAATAGTATTTTAGAAATAAGTTTAAACATTAAAAAAGTGTTAAAACTTACTACTAAGGAGAGATGAGTATGAATGCACCATTAAAAAGTATGCCTCATAATATAGAAGCTGAACAATGTGTGCTAGGTTCTATGATGCTTGACAAATCTTCTATAGCCCAAGCTTTGGAGTTGCTTATTAAAGAAGATTTTTATAAAGATGCACATCAAGTAATGTTTAATGCTATATTAGATTTATATCAAAAAGATATAGCTGTAGACTTAGTAACTATTACTGAAAATCTTCAAGCAAAAGAAAAATTGGAAGCAGCAGGGGGAATCACATATATAAGCCAGGTTTGTGGCTCTGTGATTTCTACAGCAAATTTACAGTCTTATATAAAAATAGTTAAAGATAAATCTACATTAAGAAAACTTATAAGAGCTTCAACAGATATAATAGAAAATAGTTATAATAAACAGGATGATGTTGAAGCAATTGTAGATTTAGCTGAGAAAAAAATATTTAATATAGGAAGTAATAGAAATACTGGTGATTTTGAAGCAATGAGTACTGTTTTGGAGAGAGGTTTCTTTGAAATAGAAAAAATGTTTAATAATAAAGGTGGGGTTACAGGTGTACCTTCAGGCTTTCCTGAGTTAGATTCTAAAACATCTGGATTCCAAAAGGGAGACATGATACTCATAGCAGCAAGACCATCTATGGGAAAGACAACTTTTGCACTGAACTTAGCTCAGTATGCAGCATTAAGAGGTGGTAAGAGCATAGCAGTATTTTCTCTAGAAATGTCAAAGGAACAACTTGCCTATAAACTTTTATGTTCAGAAGCAAATGTAGATATGCTTAAGTTAAGAACAGGAAACTTAGAAGATAAAGATTGGGAGAATATTGCAAAAGCTTCAGGACCACTATCTTCAGCAAGAATATTTATCGATGACACTGCGGGTATTTCTGTTATGGAAATGAGATCTAAATGTAGAAGGTTGAAAATAGAGAATGGTATAGACATGATAGTTATAGACTATCTTCAGCTTATGTCAGGTAGTAGGGGGTCCGAGAGTAGACAGCAAGAGGTATCAGAGATTTCTCGTTCTATAAAGGCTCTTGCAAAAGAAATGGAGTGCCCAGTAATAGCTTTATCTCAGCTTTCTAGAGCCCCAGAACAAAGAACAGATCATAGACCTATGCTTTCTGACCTAAGAGAATCAGGTTCTATAGAGCAGGATGCTGACTTAGTTATGTTCTTATATAGAGATGAATATTATAATAAAGAAACAGAGGACAAAAATGTAGCAGAATGTATAATAGCAAAACAAAGAAATGGTCCTACAGGAACAGTAAAACTTGCTTGGTTAGGACAATTCAGTAAGTTTGGAAGATTAGATGTAGTACATCAAGAATAGAGATATAAAAAGGAGGTATTTTTACCTCTTTTTTATTTCTATCTGATGATTACTCCCTTTAATATTCTCATTTTGTTCAAAGCGGAAGTAAAGATCAGTTACATCCATAGATAAAGATTTCTAAGCTTCAAAGGGAGTTTTTACTTCCTTTGAAGCTTAGAAATCTTTTTGTGAGTGAACTATAAAATTTGAATATTATGTTTTATTATGGTAAAATATATGATATAAGTTTGCTCCTGTAGCACAGTTGGTAGTGCAGCTGATTCGTAATCAGCAGGTCGCAGGTTCAAACCCTGTCAGGAGCACCAGAAAATTAATTAAGTTCTGTAATGCCCGTTTATTTCAACATATTTATATGTCAAATCACATCCCCAGGCTTTTGCACTATATTGTCCATCGCTTAAATCTACATATAATACAATACTGTCAGTTTCAAGAATTTTTCTAGCCTTATCTTCATCGAAATTTATATTCATTCCATTTTTAAATACTTCAATTTCTCCAAGAGAACTTTTAAAAGTAAGACTTACCTTATCTATAGAAAATTCACCATCTGAATATCCAAGAGCACAAATTACCCTTCCCCAGTTTGGGTCACTTCCAAATAAAGCTGCTTTCACCAAATTTGAAGATACTATTGACATAGCACATTTTTTAGCGCTATCTATACTACATGCATTTACAACATATGCTTCTATAAGTTTAGTGGCTCCTTCACCATCTCTTGCTATTTTTTTTGCAAGTTCCATGTTTATAAAATCTAAAGCCTTTTTAAAAATTTTATAATTATCATTTTCAGAATCTATTATTTTATTTTCAGCAGCCCCATTAGCAATTGCCAAAAACATATCATTAGTGCTTACATCACCATCTACGGAAATCATGTTGTAGGAATCTTTAGCACTGTTTTTTACTGCTTTATTAAGCATTTCTTTGCTTATATTAGCATCTGTTACCACGAAGCTTAACATAGTAGCCATATTAGGCTTAATCATTCCAGAGCCTTTTGCGGCACCACTAAGCACTACTTTTTTACTATCCATCTCTATTTCTACAGTTATATATTTAGCCTTTGTATCAGTAGTAAGAATAGCTTGTACAGTATCATCTCCACCGTCACTGGAAATTTTACTACAAACTTTTTTTATGCCATTTTCCATAATATCCATTGGAATAGGCACACCAATTACTCCAGTAGATGCTTGCAGTACTTCTTCCGGTTTTAAACCTAGTTCTTTAGCAGTAATGTCATTTATAATTTTTGCATCCTTAAAACCATTATCACCAGTACATGCATTTGCATGTCCACTATTTATAATAATAGCTTGAGTATTATGATTTTTTATATTTTCCATATTTAAAACTATACAAGCAGCCTTTACTTTATTTGTAGTAAATGTACCTGCTGATACAGCATTTTTTTCGCTATATATAATAGCAAGATCTTTTTTAGAACTTTTTTTGAGACCTGCTGCAATTCCTGCTGTCTTAAATCCTTTAACATCACTAATAAAACTGTTATTTAATATTTTCATATATTATTTCCTCCTTCTAAATCAAGTGATTATTAGGTTCAGGTGTAGTTTGCTTAAGAGAATTACTCTCTCCATCTGAACCTTATTAAGAGAGTTCTTAGGAGCTTTGCTTCTTAGAAATCCTTATCCTTTAGGGGAAGAACTTATCCAGGAGCGTAGCATCCGCTAGCTTCCACCTGTAGAAAAGCATAGAACCAAAATCTTTGATTTTGTGTGAATCGCTTTCACAGAGTGTGTAGGGAGTATTGCGGATGGTAGCTATCAGATAAATTTAAATTATTATATTTGCATAGATAGAAGATCAAGGCCTTCTTTTTCATCAATTCCAAACATTATATTCATATTCTGTATAGCTTGTCCTGCTGCTCCTTTTATTAAATTATCTATAGCAGATATAACAATTATTTTATTAGTTCTTTTATCTATTCTAATAGCAATATCACATAGATTACTTCCTCTTACATTTCGTGTATCAGGTAAATTTTTTAAAATTCTAATAAAATATTCATTACCATAAAATGAATTATATAAGTTATACAAATCTTCTTCTGATATATATGTTTTTAAGTTGGCATAGCAAGTTGCTAGAATACCACGATTCATTGGTATTAGATGAGGAGTAAATGTTAATATAACTTCCTTTTTAGCTGCAGCGGATAATTGTTGCTCAATTTCAGGAGTATGCCTGTGTTCAGCTACACCATATGCCTTTACTGATTCATTACATTCACAAAATAATGAGTTGGTTTTCAATGCTCTACCTGCACCTGATATACCTGATTTTCCATCTATGATTATGGAATTTGTATCTATTAAGCCTTCTTTTAATAAAGGATACACTGCTAAAATACTTGCTGTAGTATAACAACCAGGATTAGCAATGAGATTACTTGTTTTTATTTTTTCCCTATATATTTCTGGAAGACCATATACAGATTCTTTTAGTAAATTTTTTGCATTATGTTCTATGCCATACCATTCCTTATATACTTCAGCAGAATTTAACCTATAATCTGCTCCCAAATCTATAACTTTTATGTTATTTAGCAAGGCTTTTTTTACAATATTGAAGGAGCTTCCATTAGGTAATGCAATAAAGAGTACATCAATCTGATTTAATTTACATTCACATTCTTCAAGGCTTATGCATTTATTTTGTATAAAGTTAGAGTAATTGTTGTATATATCACTAAATTTTGAGCCTGCATAATTATGAGAGCACATAAACTTGAGTTCTACTTTTGGATGTTTGTGCAAAAACCATACTAACTGTTGCCCTGCGTAACCAGTAGCGCCGAGAATTCCTGCAGTTATCATACTATCACCTCCTGAAAATATATATAGATTATACATAAAAATAAATATATATTCAATAGATTTTATAAAAAATATTGAATATATATAAATAAGATAGTATAATTATTCAAAAATCATATTATTATGTTTGAAAGTTGGTGTAATAAAATGGAAACTCAGAAAGACCTTGAAATTTTCAAAGGTAACACTTTTGTCATTAAGTACGGTGGCAGTATAATGAAAAATAAATTTTCTCAAAAGGCATTTTTTGAGGACATTTTAGCTTTGAGACTTGCAGGAGTTAATATAGTAATTGTTCATGGAGGTGGGCCTGAAATATCAAAGTGGTTAAAAAAAGTTGGTATTGTAAGTAATTTTATTAATGGACTTAGGGTCACAGATAAAGAAATAATGGAAATAGTAGAAATGGTTTTATCTGGTAAAATAAATAAAGATATATCATCTTGCCTTAACACTACTGGAATAAAAGCAATAGGAATTAGTGGAAGCGATGATAATCTCATAACTGTTAAAAAGAAATACTTGAATATAAATGATCAGCTTGTTGATATTGGTTTCGTTGGTGAAGTCCAATCCATTAATAAAGATTTAATTATCAATCTATTAAATATGCACTGTGTTCCAGTTATATCTCCTATAGGATGTGATACGGAAGGAAGTAAATATAATATAAATGCAGATTATGTTGCATCATATATAAGCTCAGCATTAAGGGCAGAAAAGCTTATTATTTTAACAGATGTTCAAGGTATATATAAAGATATTAATGATAAGTCAACCATAATAAATTATATTGTAGCTAATGAAATAAAAAATTATATTAATTTAGGTATTATAAGTGATGGAATGATACCCAAAATAGAATGTTGTATTGATGCATTAGAAAAAGGAACTGAAAAAGTTTATCTAATCGATGGAAGAAAAGAACATTCTTTAGTTAACAATATATTTTCTAATTGTGGTACTACTATTAGTTTGAAAGGTGAGATGAAAAATGACAAAAAATAATTTAATGAATACTTATAAAAGATATGATGTAAACTTTGAAAAAGGAGTAGGGGCAAAGTTATACGATGTAGATGGAAATGAATATTTAGATTTTGTAGCAGGAGTTGCAACTAATTGCCTTGGACATTCAAATCCTGTTATTATAAATGCTTTATTAAAGCAGAGTGCTAAACTGATGCATATATCAAACTATTATTGGAACTCAAATTCTATAAATCTGGCAGAAATACTTTGCCAGAATAGTGATCATGAGAAGGCGTTTTTTTGTAATAGTGGAACTGAAGCTATAGAAGCAGCGTTGAAGCTGGCTAGAAAGTATGGAAGACTTAATGGAACAGAGGAAAAGAATAAAATAATATACATGAACAACTCTTTTCATGGAAGAACAATGGGTGCTCTTACTGTAACTGGACAAAAAAAATACAAGGAAAACTTTACACCTATAATGGGAGGAGTGGACTCAGTAAACTTTAATGATATTGAAGAAATTGAAAGCATATTTAATGATAATGTTTGTGCAGTAATACTAGAACCAATCCAAGGAGAAGGTGGAGTAATTCTTGCGCAGATTGATTATTTAAGAAGGGTTAGAGAACTTTGTGATAAGTATAATTCACTTTTAATATTTGATGAGGTTCAATGTGGAATAGGAAGAACAGGGAGTTTTTTTGCATATAAAAAATTTGGCATAATACCAGATGTTGTATGCATGGCTAAAGCTCTTGGAGGAGGGTTTCCAATTGGGGCTATAATTGCAAATTCAAAAAGCTGCTCAGCTTTCGTTCCAGGAGATCATGGTACAACATTTGGGGGGAATCCATTAGCTTGTGCAGTTTCATGTGCTGTATTGACAGAACTAATAGAGGGTGGAATAATTGATTCTGTAGATGAAAAAAGCAAGTATATCTTTCATAAACTTAACAATCTAAAACAAAGATATTCAGTAATAAATGAAATTCGGGGAATGGGTTTATTAATTGGAATGGTTATGAAAATAGATTCAAAAACCTTTGTAGATGAATGTTTTAATGAAGGATTACTTTTAGTGTGTGCAGGAGAAAATGTTGTACGATTGATTCCACCACTTAATATAACTATGGATGAAATTAATATAGCTATAAATATTTTAGAAAAGGTTTTGCTAAAGTTTTGCTAATTTTTTGCATATTATTTAAAATAAAATCTATAAGTTAATAAATTTATAGGTTTTATTTTGATGTTTTTTAATGAATATAACGATATAGAGCGCTACAAGTAGATTAATGGATTATAAAAGGACCATCTTTAAGAATAGGGTCTTTTTATGCAATAAAATTTTTTTGTACTTTTACATTTTTTTTTATATAATATTCTTTGACCATAGCCGATATAATAGTATGAGTTACATATTTTGAAATAGATTTGTAACCAGTTATGTTTATTAAAGTTGTATAATATAATTAATGTTTATGATTAAATATTTAAGGAGGCAGAAATGAAAAGGATTTGCAATTTTACAAAGGCACTATTGCCAACATTTATTTGTGCAATTGTGTTAACCGGTATACCTACTAAAGCTCATGCTGCTAATAGTGTGCCTAGTGGAGAAATTGGACAAACTATTAACAACAAAACTGAAGAAAAAGTGGTTATTATACCACCTATAGAAAATACAATACTTAAAAATGCTTCTATGAAATTTAATAATTCTACTGTTTACGAAACTAGTCTAACACCATTTTTAATTAATTCTAATTATGATGGAAAAGTAAATTATAGAGTGTTTTTGCACTCTTTAGATAAGAATGAGTGGACAGACCTTAGTGTAGGATACACTTTGGATAGAAACGGTAAAGATCCATATCAAGTAAATATATTTAGAATTACTTCAGGAAACTATGAAATTGTAACTTTTGCTAAGAATGCTAATTCAGAAGGAAATTCAAGCATTAATATAGAAGAATATAATGTAAAATATGATGACTATAAGATACAAAGATTCCAATGCATAAAGAATGGAGAACCAAAGCTAAATGTAACAGTAAAAAATAAAACTCCATTATATGAAGGAGCTTCACAAGAAGTAACTTTAGAAACTGATGGTTATCATGGATTGGTAGAGTATAAGGTATGGTTATACTCTAATAATACAAAAAAGTGGACAAATATTACAACACAACCTGGAAAAGAAATAAATTCTGAAGAGGCTTATAATATACCTACAGGTAAATTATCAGCTGGATCATATAAATTATCTATAAGAGTTAAAAAAGCAGAAAGTCAAGGTAGTCAAAGCGATAATTTAGGAGATTATGATGATATAAAGAATATTGATATATCTGTTATAAAGAAACCTACACCTGGACCTACAGTACCTTCAGCACCTAAAATAGAGCCTATGTATGTAGGAAATGATAATGAAAACTCAAAAATTAGAATAAGAAAAGATGCAAGTACAAGTTCAGCTATAGTTGGAGGCATATATGGAAGTACTCAAGAAGTAAAAGTTCTGGGTAAAAAAGGAAATTTTTATTATGTACAAGCTAAGGATTATGATACACTTAATGAAGTAAAAGGATATATTAGAAGTGATTATATAAAGCAAGTAACACCGTCTAGTAATTATAGTATTGTAGTTGATATAAGTGATCAAAAAGTTTATATATATAAAAATAACAAACTTAATCAGACATTTATATGTTCTACAGGTATGGACGCAACTCCAACTCCAACGGGTAGATATTTAATTGGTGGAAGAGGAGAGTCTTTTGGAAGAGAAAAAGGATATTTATGTTATAACTTTGTAAGAATAAACCATGATTATTTATTCCATAGTGTTTTACATTATGTAGATGGTAGCATTATTCAAGAAGAATATAAAAAGTTAGGAAAGAAAGCTTCTCATGGGTGTATAAGATTAAAGGATGAGAATATTAAATGGATTTATAATAACATACCAAGAAATACATTAGTAGTTATACAAAACTAATATAAAAAGGCAGCTTATTTAAAATAACAAGCTGCCTTTTTATATTAAGCCCCCAGACTTTCTTCACCATCATTTGACAAATTAATGTCCTTTACTAATTCAGAATTTCTTTTGTATTTACTAGCAATTTTATCTATAAGCATAGCTAAAGCACAATCCCCAGTTATATTTGTAGCTGTACCAAAGCTATCTTGTGATACGTGTAATGCTATCATAATTCCTTGTTGAGGTTGAGTAAACAAAAGCATGTCCTGTAATAGTCCAAGAGAAGCGTATATTCCACCACCAGGTATTCCAGGAGCAGCTACCATTGTAATACCAAGCATTAGTATAAATGGAGCCATCATTGCAAATGTAGGAATAGTACCACTCATCATTAAAACTGCCATAGCAGATAAAGTTATTGTAATAGTATCTCCTGCAAGATGTATAGTAGCACATAATGGAATAACAAAGTTAGCAATTTCTTCAGAAACCTTATTATTTTTAGTACATTTTAATGTAAAAGGTATAGCTGCAGCAGATGATTGAGTTCCTACAGCTGTTAAGTATGCAGGTAGCATGTTTTTTAATGATTTGAGTGGAGCTTTACCACTTACTACCCAAGCTATAGTATATTGTATGGATAAGTAGATTACTTGTACAATAAGTAGCATTGCATATACTATAGAAAAAGATTTTATAGTTGATACTATTTCACCATTAGCTGTAAGTTTGGAAAATATTCCGCATATGTGAAACGGAATAAATGGGACTAAAACATTTTTTACAACTAATTCTACTATGCCTTGAAAATCATGAAAAACATTCATCAATGACTTTCCCTTTATATAAGATATACCAAGTCCCAACATAAAAGCAGTAACCAATGCTGTCATTACTCCCATTATAGGAGGTATTTCTATTTTAAAGAAGGGTTCTAAATATAAAGTTGATTTTGGTGCAAGTTGTCCAAATTTAAGAACATGAGGTAGAATAGATTTTCCAGTTATAAAGGCTAGTGCTCCGGCGAATATAGTTGAAGCATAAGCAATTATAACAGTTAACCCTAAAAGTTTTCCTGAGCCACTTCCAAGTTCTGAAATACCAGGTACAATAAATCCAATGATTATAAAAGGAATAATGAAATTAAGAAAATTCCCAAATATACCTGAAAAGGTTGTAAGTATTCTAACTGGAAATACAAAACCTGTGTATTTTCCAATAGTTCCAATAATAATACCAAAAACTATTCCTAATATTAATTTAGGAAATAAGCCAATTTTTTTTAACATAATATACCCCCTTGTAAGATTACAATTATGTCCGCGGTATGTGAACATGTGTATTTTAATCATTTTCATATTCTATCACCATCATTAGGTTATGTCAATAAAATTTTTAGTAAGCTAATAATATTATTCACCAAGGTTGTATATGTATCTTTGGTGTGTTAATATTATGACATAAACACATTTGTTCTAATATCATGTACACATGAGGTGATTTTTTATGAGTGATAAGTTTTTAATGATACATACTAGTGTACTTCCAGATGTTTTTGAAAAGGTAATAGAAGTAAAAGAGATGATGAAGACAGGAAAGGTTAAGGAGATAACCGAAGCTGTTAAGATTGCTGGTATAAGCAGAAGTACTTATTATAAATATAAAGATTATGTTTTTACGGTATCTGAAACCATGAATAACCATAAGGTGATTATTTCCTTGACACTAGATCATGAACCAGGTACTTTATCAAAAATATTGGATAAAATTGCCTCCTATAAAGGAAATATATTAACTATAAATCAAGAGATACCAATAAATAATACTGCCAATGTAAATATAACCTTTGATATTTCTAATTTAAAAATAGAATTAAATAATCTACTAGATGAAATAAGAAATATGGATCATGTAATAAAATTAGAGCTCGTTGCCATGGATTAATAATTATTTATCTATGTAGTGATTTGGAGGAATTTGAGATGAGAGGTATAATTGACAGATTTGAAGAAAGGTATGCAGTTGTTGAATTAGATAATAAACATATGATTAATATAGAAAAAAACAAGATACCCCTTAAAGCAAAAGAAGGGGATGTAATAATTATTAATAATGAAAATATAACTATAGATTATGAAGAAACTATAAGAATGAAAAAGGAAATAGAGGAATTAGCTAAAGATTTATGGGAAGATTAAAAGTATGATATTTGTTGTGTTTTAATAAAGGGATTGTCCCAGTATAGAAATTAATTTCTATACTGAGGCAACCCCTTATTATTTGTTCTTTTTTTGTCTTAAATAAAATGTTAAGTAATTAATAAAAGCTACTACAGCACTTATTACTGCGGCATCTAAAAGGTAACCACCTAATTTAACATGAAAATTTAATATAAATATTGAAAAATAGAACATACAAGTAGCTATTTTACCAAACTTATCCGATGGAATTATAAAATCTTTATTATATAGTATTGCCCCTGCAATAATCATAGCAAGTTCTTTAATTGCTACTATAATAAGTATCCAAAAGGGAATAATATGATCAATAGCTAAACATCCAAGTACAGTAAGAAGCATGAGTTTATCTGCAAATGGATCTAAAACAATACCCCATTTAGTTACTAAATTATGTTTTCTTGCTATATAACCATCTAATACATCAGTAAAACCTGCAAGTAAAAATATAAGTATGGAATAAAAAATATTATTGTTAATATCCGAAAAAAATACTAAGATAAAAGTAGGTACTAAAAACATTCTAAAAAGCGTTAAAATATTTGGAAGATTCATATATCTCTCTCCTAAAACTTTATTTAAATCATTCAATTATGAGCATTAAAACATTGCTTTAAAATTATCCTTAAATGGCACTTTAAGGACTTATATAAATAGTATAATATAATTAGCCTATTTGTAAAATAATTTTATAGTTAATAGTAAAATATTAAATAATATGTAAAAAGGTTAAAGCGAATTATTTTGTTAATAAATTAATAAATATTCGTATTTCTTATTGACGGGTATCTGCATTTTTGCTACGATATTACAGGAGGGGTGTGAAATGAGAGAAAAGTATGATTTGATTATAGTTGGGGCAGGTCCTGCTGGAATATTTACAGCATTGGAAATAACTAAAATGAGACCAGAAATAAGTGTTCTTATTGTGGATAAAGGCAGAAGCATTGAAAAAAGAAATTGTCCTGCTAGAGCCACTGGAAAATGTGTAAACTGTGACCCTTGTGGAATAACTTTTGGCTGGTCAGGAGCAGGAGCTTTCTCTGATGGAAAACTTTCATTAAGTCCTGAAGTAGGAGGAAGAATACTAGAATATTTTTCTGAAAATGAGGCAAAAGATTTAATAAAATATTGTGATGATATATATCTAGATTTTGGGGCTAATAAGACTGTTTATGGATTAAATAATGAAAATACAGATAAAATAAAATATGAAGCTAGTAAACATAACATAAGATTAGTGGAATGTCCTGTTAGACATTTGGGAACAGAACTTGCCTATGATGTGCTGAAGGGAATGTATCATCATTTAATTCATAATACTAACACAGATTTTTGTGAATTAACAGAAGTAAAAGAGATAATAATAGAAGACAAAGAAATAACAGGAGTATTATTAAAAAATAAAGAAGGAATTAAGAGTATAGCTTCAGATTATGTAGTAGTAGCTCCAGGAAGAGGGGGAGCTGAGTGGCTTTCACAGGAAGCTAGAAGGCTTAATTTAAAAACTACTAATAACGCTGTTGATATAGGAGTAAGAGTAGAAGTTCCAAATTCCATAATGGATCATTTAACTAAAGATTTATATGAGGCTAAGCTAGTTTATTATTCAGATACCTTTGAAAATAAGGTAAGAACCTTTTGTATGAATCCAGGAGGAGTTGTTTCGGAAGAACATTATGAAGGTGATATAGCAGTAGTTAATGGTCATAGTTATTCTGAAAAGGAATTAAGAACTGATAATACAAATTTTGCTGTATTAGTATCAACTACTTTCACAGAACCGTTTAATCAACCTATTGATTATGGAAAGTATATTGCAAAACTAGGTAATATGCTAACAGGTGGGGGAATAATGGTACAAAGACTTGGAGATCTTTTAAATGGAAGAAGAACTGATTATTCTAGATTAAGCAAATCTACTACTATACCAACTATGAAGTCAGCAGTTCCAGGGGATTTAAGTTTTGTATTACCTCAAAGACATTTAACTGCTATAGTAGAAGCTTTAAGGGCTTTTGATAAAATAGCACCAGGTCTTTATAGTAAAAATACATTGCTTTATGGAGTAGAGGTAAAATTCTATTCAAGTAAATTTGAAACAAATAATAAATTTGAAACTTCTATAAAGAATTTATATACTATAGGTGATGGTGCTGGAATAACAAGAGGACTTATGCAAGCCTCGGTTACTGGAGTGGTTGTGGCTAGAGATATAAATAAAAAGATTTAATATAATATGCATTTTAAGGAGGAATATTCATGTCAGCATACATTGTACTAGGAGCCCAATGGGGAGATGAAGGAAAAGGAAAAATGACAGACTATTTAGCTGAAAAGGCAGAGGTAGTTGTAAGATATCAAGGAGGAAACAATGCAGGTCATACTGTAGAAGTAGGAGATAAACAATATAAGCTTCATTTAATACCTTCAGGAATATTATATGGAAATAAGTTAAATGTTATAGGTAACGGAGTTGTGCTAGATCCTAAAGCTCTTTTTGAAGAAATAGAATACTTAAGAGATTTAGGAGTAGAAATAACACCTAATAATCTTGTTATAAGTGATAGAACACAATTAATAATGCCTTATCATAAAGTATTAGATGGTATAAAGGAAAGAGCAAGAGGTAAGAAAGATATCGGAACTACAGGTAAAGGAATAGGTCCTTGTTATACAGATAAAATGGAAAGAAGCGGAATAAGAGTTTGTGACCTTATGCATAAAGAAGTATTTGAGGAAAAATTAAGAGATAATATACAAGATAAAAATAACATAATAAATAAAATATATGGTGAAGAAGAACTTAATTTTGATTCAATTTACAATGAATATATGGATTATGCTGAAAAAATGAAGCCTTTTGTTAGAGAAACTTCTGTAATAGTATATGATAAGATAAAAGAAGGTAAAGAAGTATTATTTGAAGGAGCACAGGGTACTTTACTTGATATAGATTATGGAACTTATCCTTATGTAACATCTTCTAATACTATAGCTGGTGGCGTTTGTACAGGAGCGGGTATTGGACCAACAATGATAACAAATGCAGTTGGTATAGCAAAAGCATACACTACAAGAGTAGGTAAGGGACCTTTCCCAACAGAATTATTAGATGAAACAGGAGATTGGATAAGAGAAAAGGGACATGAATATGGAGTAACTACAGGAAGAGCAAGAAGATGTGGATGGTTAGATCTTGTAATACTTAAGACAGCAGCAAGAGTTTCAGGATTAACAAGTTTTGCAGTAACAAAGATTGATACTTTAGCTGGATTAGATAAGCTAAAAGTTTGTGTAGGATATAAATTCGAGGGTAAAGTAATAGATTATGTACCAGCTAGTCTTGAGGATTTAGCTAAGTGCCAACCTATATATGAAGAATTTGATGGTTGGGATGAAAGCATTGCAGATGCAAGAAATTACAATCAACTTCCAGAAAATGCAAAAACATATCTAAAGAAAATAGAAGAATTTACTGGTACTAAGATATCTATAGTTTCTGTAGGTCCAAGAAGAGATCAGACTATGGAAATAACAACTATATAAAAATATTAATATGTATGTTTTTTTCTACCTTAGTAAATAATAAGTGTGTACTTGAAAGATAGGATTTTGTTGATTATAATATAAATTAGAAAGTTGACCACACTTATATACTTTCTAATATGACTAAAAATATTTTAGAGAGAGGTAGATAAAATGCAGATTAATAAAGATATGACTATAGGAGAAGCAATTAAAAATAAGCCAGAGGCAGCTGAAATACTTGCCAACTTTGGAATGGGTTGTGTATTTTGCCCATCAGCTCAGGCAGAAACAATAGAGCAAGCAGCTATGGTACATGGAATAGAATTAGCTAAACTTTTAGAAGCATTAAATAAGTAATAAAAAAATCCTGTAAGAAATTCTTACAGGATTTTTTTATTTACAATAAACATTGAAAAAACTCCAATAATGTAACATAATATAAATATATGAATTAAATTGAAACAAATAACTTATATTGTTTATATATATGAAGGAATTATTATAATGTTTATGACCACTATAAAAATAAGAAATAGGTCTTTGAATTTATAATATAGATCAGTATTTTGCTGAATTAAAAGGGGTGTTTTCAATGGAAAATTTAGTAACTGAAAAAGAATATGAAATTCATTATTATGAAGTAGATTATAAAAGAAGAGTATTAATCACAAATATAATTAATTATTTTTGTGATGTTGCCACAAAGCAATCAGAAGATAGAAATGTTGGACTTGATTATATGAGAGAAAATAATATTGCTTGGGTGCTTTATAAGTGGCACATAGATGTACATAGATATCCATTACATGGTGAGAAAGTAATAGTAACAACTAGACCTCATTCTTTTAGGAAATTTTATGGTTATCGTAAATTTCAAATAATAGATGAGAAGGGTGAAATTATAGTAGAAGCTAATTCCATATGGTTTTTAATTGATATTAAGAAAAGAAGACCTAAAAGAATAAATGACTATATATTAGAAGCTTATAAGGTTAGTAAGGATAACGATGAACGAGGTATATTAGAAATACCTGATATAGCATGTGTTGAGAGTATAGATAATGAAAAAACATTTAATGTAAGATATAGTGATATAGATACTAATGGACATGTAAATAATGTAAAGTATGTGTCTTGGGCAATAGAAACAGTACCGTTAGAAATAATTAAAAATTACGCTCTTAAGAGCATAACTATAAACTATGAAAAAGAAACTAAATATGGTGAAATTATAAATGCTTTTGTACAAATAATAAAAGAGGATAAAAAGATCATTTGTATACATAAAATTACAGATAAAGAGGGAAATGAATTAACAATAGCTCAAAGTATATGGAAACAATAACTTAAGCACAAATATAAAAAAATAATAATTGCAAGAATACAAGGGTTAGAGACTATTCTCAACCCTTGTATATTTTAATTCTATTTATTAAGATAATGTAATTTAAAGTAAAATTTTACCCCTGTAGGAGTATTTTTAGCACCATAAATGCTCCTATGATGGTCTAATATAACTTTACAGATTGCCAGTCCCAAACCTGTACCACCAGACTTCTGATTTCTTGATTTATCAACTCTATAGAACTTTTCCCATATTTTTTTTATATCTTCATCTGGTATGTTTTTGCCTTCATTTTCTACTGAAAAGTAGACTAGGGTATCTTCTTTTTTTAGACATAGTGTTATTTTTTTATTTTTTTCTGTATAATTAATTGCATTATTCAAGAAGTTTGTGATTACCTGTTCTATTTTAAAAGAGTCTCCAGACACTAAAATATCCTTACCTTCTATAAAAACTTCAAAGTTTATATTTTTTTCTTTTAATAATAATATATATTTTTTTATTATATACTCTAATAGCTCATCTATATAAAATTCTGTTATATTAAGAGTATATCTATCAGTTTCCATCTGCGAAAGATCTAATAGATCCTGAATAAGTCTGTCCATTTTATCAACTTCTGTAGTTATAATATTGTATATATCTTCTCTTTCATATTCTTCTGCCACATCATCTTTCAAGCTTTCTGTATACCCCTTTATTAATGTAATTGGAGTTTTAAATTCATGTGATACAGAGGCAATAAAGTCTTTTCTAAGTAAGTCCAGTTCTTTTTGCAAGTCTAAATCTTTTTTTAACTGATTATTAGCTAAATAAAGATTTTCAATAGTATCATTTAATTTACCTGACAGGTAGTTTAAGCTTTTAGATAAGTTTCCTAGTTCATCATCAGATTTAACATTACACTTAGATGAAAAGTCTAAATTTATCATTTTGGATGCTACTTTATTAATACCTATAATAGGTTTTGTTATTAAATAAGAAAATATGGCAGATAAAATAAGAATACATATAATTGAAGCTATTATAATATATATAACGTATTTTTTTAGTATTAAAGAACTTTTCGAAGTAAATACTTCAGGCATAATGATTACAATATTATTAACATCATTTTTATTTAATTGTATAGGTGTGGATATAGCTATGTATTTTGAAGGAGTAAATTTTCCGTAAACACGAAAAGTCTGCTTATCTCCTATGGAGAAAGTAAATGGATAATATTTTTCACTGTCACCATTACTTATACTAAAAGTTCTTTGTTGAGAATTATCAAATTTGTGAGTGTGAGTTACTATTGAATCAATTGGACCAGTAGATAAATTTTTTGATATATAATTTAAATTAGATTTACTTAAAGTTTTCTTTGCTGA
Organism: Clostridium lundense DSM 17049; assembly: GCF_000619945.1. Taxonomy (GTDB): domain Bacteria; phylum Bacillota; class Clostridia; order Clostridiales; family Clostridiaceae; genus Clostridium_AO; species Clostridium_AO lundense. Next base: position 55,295 of record NZ_JHVC01000020.1, read on the forward strand.
GTCAGTAATATATTTTAATTTAAAATCTTTGTCAAATATAATTAAATAGGCTTTATTAACATTCTCATAGTTTTTTACTTCTTTCATAATAGTTGAATCTTTATTTAAAGGACAATATAAATTAATATAAGTGTATGAGCCAAAAAAATCAGTTTCTAGAAGCTTATTATACAACTTTTTTTCCATTTCCTGTGCATATTCTGTAGTCATATACAATCGTCCTACTACAAATATCTGGACATAAACTAAAATGCCCATAAAGAATAAAAGAAATGAAATTAAAATAATAAAAAGTTTAAATGTAATACCTTTATATATTTTCATCTATGATACCTCAAATTTATAGCCTCTTCCTCTTATAGTAGTAATGTAATTGCTTCTATCTTCGAGCTTGTCTCTTAATCTTTTTATATGTGTGTCTACAGTTCTTGGATCACCATAATAATCATATCCCCATACTCTATTCAGTATAGCTTCTTTTGATAAAACCATACCTTTATTTTGCATGAAATATGTTAGAAGATCATACTCCTTGAGAGTTAACATAACTTCAACATTATTAACAGTCACTTTTCCTGAATTTAAATCTATTGCCAAGCCGTCCTCTGATAAAATATTACTTGATTTACTAATAGTACCATCAACTCTTTTTAAAAGTGATTTTGCTCTGGCTACTAGAACTTTTGGACTGAAAGGTTTTGTTACATATTCATCAGTACCATGCTCAAAACCTAGAATTTTATCATCCTCCTGAGTTTTGGCAGTTAGCATGATAATTGGTACATCAGAGTTTGTCCTTATATATTCACATACTTTTAAGCCATTTAATCCTGGAAGCATTATGTCTAATATCACAAGATCAATTTTATACACTTTAAACACATCTAAAGCTTCTTCACCATCTTTTGCTTCAAATATGTTAAAACCTTCTTTCTTAAAATACATTGCTATTAACCTTCGTATATTTGATTCATCTTCTACGATTAATAGATTTTTGTTCACAACTATCACCCCCAAATTATGTTTTGTCACTTTCGTGTAACATTCGAGCCATATGATATATATGAACGATCCCCCCTAATTTAATTTTATATATATTTTACCAATAATTCAACTAAGGAGTAAAGAAATGAAGAAAAAGATACTGTCAAGTTTATTTCCTATAATTATATTAATTTTATGCATTATCATTTTAAAAGCAGAGCTATTAAATAAAAATATTAACTCTGTAGATGACTTAAGAAATGTAGCTATAGAGAATAGGCCAACTATAAGTGCTGCGGCAGCTATAACTTTAGATGTTACTAATAATAAAATACTATATAAGAAACATATACATGAAAAGCTGCCACCTGCAAGTACTACTAAGCTTCTAACTGCACAGATTTTTGCAGAACATTTTTCTCCAGAAGATGATGTAATGTATACAAGGCGTTGTAAGGAGCAACCTGAGTATAAGCTTAATTTAAAAGTTGGAGAGACGATGAATGCAAAAGATGTAATGGATGCTGTTATGTTGTATTCAGCAAATGATATGGCAGAGGCTATGGGAGAAAACTCAAATAGAAGTTTAGGAACTTTTAATCAGGCTACAGGAAAAAACTCAAATGAAAGTTTGGAAAGCTTTGTTCAGGCTATGAATGAAAAGGTCTCTTCATTAGGACTTAAGGAATCACATTTTATGAACCCTATAGGACTAGATGATGAAGAGCATTATACTACGGCGTATGATCTAGTCAATATAGCTAAAGAAGCATATAAATATCCATGGATAATGGATACTATGAAAAAGAAAGTAAGTACAATTAATACATCCAAAGGGAAAATAAGTTTAGAAAATAGAAACAAACTAGTTGGAGTTAATGGGTGCATAGGAGGTAAGACAGGATATACATCTAGGGCTGGAAAATGTCTTGTGTGTTTTTATGAAATTAATAATAGAAAAATGATAGGTGTTGTATTGAATTCACAGGATGACAATACAGTATTTGAAGATATGGAAAGAATAATAAGATGGAGTTATAAAAAATAAAATGAAAATAAAAAGAAAAAATATAAAATTAGCAATGATATTTTTGTTTCCAAGCATTCTAGGATTTTTTATCTTTTATATATTACCTTTTATGTTAGTTATAAAATATTCTTTTTTAGATAGTCCTAATGAAGGAGAATTTGTAGGGTTTTCAAACTTCATTTCTTTATTACAAAATCCAAGTTTTAAAAAAGCTATTTTAAATACTTTGATCTTTACATCTATAAGTGTACCGTTGCTTATTGTTATATCTCTTGGAGTAGCATTACTTTTAAATCAAAATTTATACTTAAGAAATATCTTCAGAATGTTTTTTATGCTGCCACTAGTAATTCCTGTAGCATCTGTAGTTATGGTATGGCACATAATGGTGGATAATAAAGGCTGGATTAATAAACTTGTTATTTCTATGGGATATTCTCCTGTAGATTGGATGAATTCAAAGTGGGCATTGTATGTGGTAATTGTAGTTTTTTTGTGGAAAAATATAGGATATAATATGATACTGTTTATTGCAGCACTTCAAAATATACCTAAAGAATATTATGAATATGCATCTATAGAAGGAGCAAGTGCTGTAAAAAAGTTTACCAATATTACAATAGTATACATGATGCCAACACTTTTCTTTGTTTTTGTAATTTCTATAATTAATTCATTTAAGGTATTTAGAGAAGTATATCTTATAGCCGGAGAATATCCTCATGAAAGCATATATATGCTTCAACATTATATGAATAATGTATTTATGTCACTAGATTACCAGAAACTTTCGTCGGCAGCTGTAATTATGGCCTTAGGAATATGTCTACTTTTAATTTTATTATTTAAACTTCAAGAAAATATAAACAATAAAATACAAGAATAGTAGGTGATTATATAATGTGGTCATATAAAGGCAAAAAGAAATTAGTGAGAAAAATACTATTAACAATAATTACAGCAGTTATTTCGTTGTTTTTTGCTTTCCCTATGATATTAACTGTAACTAATTCTTTTATGACTGAGAATGAAATAAATTCAAATTATAGCATGATTGCTTTGAATAATGACACAAATGATAAAGAACAAAAGACTTTAAATGATAATAGCTATGTAAAATTAAGGATAATACCGGATATGGTCACATTAAAGCAATATTATAATGTATTGATAAAACAGGTTAAATTTTTACTTATGTTTTGGAATTCGGTAAAAATTGCATTATGTGTAATTTCAGGACAAGTAATAGTGGCATCTATGGCAGCTTATGCATTCAGCAAAATGGAATTCCCTGGGAGAAATAAATTATTTCTTATTTATATAATAGTTATGCTTATGCCTTTTCAAGTAACACTTTTACCAAATTATATAATTTCTGATATATTTCATTTAATAGATAAACATGAATCTATAATTTTTCCAGGTATTTTTAGTGCTTTTGGAGTATTTCTTTTAAGACAATTTATGATGGATATACCTAAAGAATATATAGAAGCAGCTATGATTGATGGCGCTAATCATTTCTATATTTTTATAAAAATTATAGTTCCATTATCAGTAAATGCTATTGCAGCATTAACAATATTAGTATTTATAGATAACTGGAATTTGGTAGAGCAACCTCTTATATTGTTAAAAGACCAATTAAAAGAACCGCTATCTTTATATCTTTCTCAAATAAACTTTAATGAAAAAGGAATTGCTTTTGCAGCATCTATGATTTATATGATACCAGCACTGCTTATATTTCTTTATGCAGAAAGTCATTTAGTAGAAGGTATAAAAAATTCTGGAATTAAGGGATAAAAATGTGGAGGGATATTTCTAATATGGAATGTGTAAAAGAAGATAATCAAATAAATAGAAAGAAAAAAATAAAAAAGCTTACTATTAATTTTTTTGTAATCATGGCAGCCTTAACATTCTTTTCAAATACCATAAACAATTTTTTCCTTCCAAAAGTTACTGTGGAAAGCCCTGTATCAGGTTCAATATCAAAGGAGATAAACAGTTTAGGAGTTATTGAAGCAAGGGAGTCAGCAAAGTTATATGGAGAAAGTGGAAAAATAGTAGAAGAGGTCAATGTTAAGATAGGAGATAAGGTAACTAAAGGAAAGATATTGATAAGGCTTAAAAAGGAAGATTTGAAATCAAAATTGGAAGAAGAAAATATAAAATACAATCAATATAATTTGGAACTTGAAAAGCTTAAAAATGAAGGTATTTACAAAGAGAAGAATTTAAAAAGAAAAGTAGAAGAAACAAAGGAGAAAATGAATTCTGAAATTAAAAATCTAGATAAAACAAGCAAATTGGTAAAAGAGGGATATGAGGCTCAAGTTAGTTTAGATAAACAGGTATTGGTTTTAAGCGACGCAAAAAGAGCTTATGAACAAGCTTTAGATGATTATAATAATGCTTTAAATGAACAGAGAAATTCTATAAAGAAGGTGGAATATGACATACAGATGGAGAAGAATGAAATTAATAAAATAAATAAAGATATGAGTATTTCTAGTGATATTAGTGCTCCTTGTGATGGAGTTATTTCTGAGCTTAATGTTGAAAAAGGTCAGACAGTAGATGGGTCTAAGCCAATAATTATTATAAATAACTCCAGTAAGGGATTTCAATTTAGAATGAGTGTAGACAATGCTAACTTAAAATATATAGCTAAAGGAGATAAGATTAATATAACAATGAAATCTACTGAAGATAAAAATGTAGAAGGCACTATAAGAGAGATAGTCAATAGTCCAATTACCAAAGAAGGAAAAAAAGATGATAGTAAAAAAGACTTGCTAATTGATATTAATATGAAGAATCTTATAGGAGGTGAAGAGGGGGATGGATTTATAAGTAAAAAAATCTCATCAAGTACTATAGTTATCCCTAATAGTGCAGTAAATACTGATATGGATGGAAGTAAATTTGTATTTGTACTAAAAGAAAAGAATGGAGTTTTGGGTAATCAATATTCTTTAAAGAAGTTTAAGATTTCTATAGGAGAAAGTGATAATGCGAATACAGCAATACGTAATGGCATTACTCAGGATGATAAGGTTGTTATAAAGGTAGAAGATGATAAAGCTGTATCTGATGGAAGTTATGTCACAATAAAAAACTGAAAAAATAAGGTGAATATGTTGAGAAATATAAAGAGTGTTTATATTGGCATTTTTATATGTATATTTTTTATATATTTTGGAATTATGTTTCAAAGTGCTTTAGTTTCTAGAATTAGTAGTTCCATGAAGCTTAATGATGGGAATAAAGTTTCGGTTATAACAAATCGCTCAAATACAATAAATCATTTTACCTTATCCGATATACGATTTATGAAAAATAAACTTAAGGATGAAGATATATTTGCTATGAGTGAGACTAAAGGAAAAGTATATTTTGAAGGAAGAGATATTGATAGCAAAATATTAGGTGTTAGTTCAAATTTTAATAAATTCTATAACATTAATGTTTCTACAGGTAGCTTTTTTACTGAAGGAATATGTAAGGAAAATGAGTTTTGCGTAGTTTTAGAAGATAAGCTGGCACGTAAATTATTTGGAACTGAAAATGTGGTAGGTCTTAAAGTAAGAATTTTTCATAAGGACTTTAAAATAATAGGGGTAGTTAAAAGAGATTCTACCATTATACAGAACATAAGTAATGATGGATTTGATAAAGTATATATACCTATGGAAACACTTATAAAGTTAGATGAAACTAGAAAAATTTCATATTTACAATTTCAAAACCTAAATAATGATGTGCAAGTAAAAGGCAAGGATAGAGTTATAGGATTGCTTAATGGAATTGGGAAAGATGAAAAGCAGTATAAAATTATTGACTATAGTAAAGAAGAACAGTTAATCAAGCAAAAACCGCTGATAATGTGTTTTGTATTAGGATTTATTTGTATATGGAACTTTATAAAATACTTAATAAAAATTTTAGGTGAAGTAAAAAAGTTCTTTATTGCAAATATGGAAAAGGATTATTTATTGGATGTAGTAATAAAAAATAAAAAATGTTTTTTAATATACATACTAAAAATAGTCTTTGGAGTCTTAGGAATATTTATTATGTGGAAATTAATTAGATTTAATTTATATATTCCATCAAATTATATTCCAGATGAATTCATTAATGTATCTTATTATAAGGATATATTTCAAGATAGCATAAAAGCAAACATAGAAAGCAGAGAATATTTAATTCCTTTTATTGAATTGAAGTTTATGAAAACAAATACGCTTATTAATATTTTATCTATAATGGTTATATTTTGTAGTTGTATTTTAAACACTTTCGTTAGAGAGTTTTTGAATAAAAGTAGGGATGCTATATTAGCAGTGCAATGTTGTGGAAAATGCAGTGTCGTAGCTCTAATATTTATAGCTATCATTTTTATGACATTTAAAATACAGTTTGGAATTGATTTGAAAATTCTATTTATAATATGGTCATTTTTATTTATGAGAGTTATAGTACATGGCAAAAACAAATATATTATTTAGATTAAAGAAAGAAGGGGTATATTTTGAAAAAAATAGTTTCTTTATTAATGATTTTAATTTTTACAATTAGTCTTGTAGGATGTAAAGATAAAGGTACATCTGCAGATGCATCTAAGGGTTCAGATAATGTAAATAGTATGGTGGAGGATATAAGTAAAAATTCAGGATTGGATAATATAACAAGCTTTAAAGTAAACTCTAAGAATCAACTTGTTATGGCGGGAGTAACACAATCAAATGAAAAGAAGTTAGGAATTTATGATGCTGATGGAAAGCTTGTAAAAGACATAAAAATAGATTTTGGAGAAAAGTTAGGTCTTTGCACTGTTGATGAAAAAGATAATATTTATGTTTTAACAGAAAAATCTTCAAAGAGGGAAATTACTGTCTTTAATGCCTCAGGAGATAAAACTAAGACAATAAATCTTAAGAATACTTCAAAAAATGTTGAAGAAGATGGAATGAAAGAGATAGCTTTAAGAGGATATATGGAAGTGGATGATAAAGGAAACTTTTATATATTAACATTTGGAAAAGATAATCAGAGTGTAGAAGCAATAGATAAGGAAGGAAAAAATATTAAAAATCTATATACTAAATGTGATTTTATAAGCAATGATGATGAAGGCAATTTGTTTGTTGGTACGATGGAACAGGGAAATGGGGCAAAATTTTATGTAGAAAGAACTAATCCTTTATCCGGTCAAAGGATATGGAAAAATGAGTATACTAGTGGTAGTTTTATGAAGACAGCAGTTCATAAAAAAGGAGATAAAGATTTTTATGGATTAAATAGTGATAATATATCTAAGTACAATGTTGCAGATGGAAAGTTTATAGAGAAGGTAATAGACTTTAAAGATTATGGTTTAGTTGATTTTAACTCAAGAATAAGAGATATTGATATAAATAAAAATAAGGATGTTTATATTTTAATTACTGAATTTAATAAAAAAGACAGATCTGAAAAATCACAATTAGTTAGATGTAATTTAAATAATAAAAATAAAAATAGTGAAAAAGTTATTACACTTTCATTAATGTATCAAATTCAAGATATTGACGTTGCTATAAGTAAGTTCCGTAAAATACACCCAGATATTAAGATTGAAGTTAAGAATACAATTACAGATATTAATGATCCATCTAGCTATGAGAAGTATACAAAAAATGTAAATACAGAAATTATGTCTGGCAAAGGTTCAGATATCATATGTATGAATGGATTGCCATATCATAAATATGTAGATAAAAAAGCACTTGTAAATCTTAGTGATTTTATTTCTAAAGATAAAGACTTTAATATGAAAAATTATAATGAAAAAATTATAAATGCTTTTAAATATAAGGAAGGATTATATACTATACCAACTAGATACGAATTTTCAGCTCTTGCAGTTGATAAAAAAATATTAGAAGAGAATAAAATAAATATAGATGATAAAAATCGGACATGGAATAATTTTATGGACTATGCTCGTAAGCTTACAAAAGATAAAAATGGTGATGGAAAAATAGATCAGTATGCTCTTCCTAAGATGAAAGGCTCAGAGATTATGCAGTTCCTTTTCTTAAATGGCAATTACAATAAGTTTATAGATGAAGATAAGAAGCAAGCAAAATTTGACTCTAAAGAGTTTATTGACATTTTAAATCTAGCTAAGGAAGTTACTACTAAAGGAATTATGGATACAAAAGGAGATGGCATAAGTACTACTACTGGAGGAAATATTCAGTTTTTACACAGTGATAATGTTTTTTTGCCAACACCTATTTTTAGCAATGTAATATTAGGTGATAAATTCAATTTGTTAAATTTACCGTCTCAAGGAAGTAGCTTTACATCAAATAGCACCTTCTCCATAAATAAGCATTCTAAATATAAAGATGAATGTTGGGAGTTTATTAAATTCCTTATTAGTGAGGATATTCAAGCTGGAGATAGTGCATCAGGTATACCAATAAATAATGCAGCACTTGAAAGAGTTCAGAAGGAAATCATTGAAATGACTAAAGATAGGAAACCATATAATTTAACTCAAGATGATGTTAACATATTCAATAAGTTTATAAGCAATTTATCAAATGGAGATAATGAAAATTCTCAGGTTCAGGAAATAGTAGGGACAGAAACAGATAAATTTATTAGTGGACAGCAAACAGCTGAACAGGCAGCAAAGATTATACAGAATAAAGTTAGTATAATGCTAAATGAATAAGGTATATAAATAATTAAAAATACGCATAAGATATAGGTATATCTTATGCGTATTTTTAATTATTTTAAGGTATTCCCTACTAAATACCCACTACTCCAAGCCCATTGCAAGTTAAATCCACCACAGTCTCCATGTACATCCAATACTTCTCCAGTGAAATATAGATTAGGCACTATGGTTGATTCTAAGGTTTCAGAATTTACATAGGCAGTATCTACCCCTCCACAGGTTACTTGTGAATTATTAAAGGAATTTGTATCATATACTTCAAATTCCCAACGTTTTAGAAGGTTTAGTAATGAAGATTTTTCTTTCCAAGTAAGTTCAATGCAAGGTTTATGTATATCTGAAATTTCACTTTCTTTTAATACAATAGGAATAAGTTTTTTGTTTATAACTCCTACCAAAGATTCATATACGCTTCTATAATTAAAAGTTCCCCAGTGATTTTCTAAAAAGTTTTTAAGTTCCTCATATTCTATATTAGGGCACATATCCACTAGTAAGGTAACGCTTTTTTTCTCATACAGTGCTCTAGAGATTTTACTGCTTAATTGGAGTACTGGAGGGCCTGAAATACCGTAATCAGTAAATAGCAATTCCCCAAACTCCTTTCGTATAGAAGTATTGTTTACATATGCTTCTGCAACACCATCAAATTTAATTCCAGAAAGAGCTTTTAATTTATTATATTTCAATTTTAATTGTACAAGGCCAGGGACAGGAGGAATAATTTTATGACCAAGGGATTGAGCTAAAGTAAAACCTGAACCATCTGAACCTGTATTAGGAGCAGATTTTCCTCCACAACTTAGTATTAATTTATCGCAATAAAATATATTTTCATCTGTAGTAGTTAGTTGAAATCTATCCTTTGTCTTTTTTACAGATTTTACTTTAGAATTTAAATATATAGGTATATTTCTTTCATCTAAAGCTAATCTTAAAATGTCTAAAACGGAGGAAGCCTGTAAAGACATAGGATACATCTTTCCATCTTCTAAATCAACTATTGGAAGACCTAAGGAATAGAAAAAGTTAGTTGTATCATTTAAAGAAAAATTTTTTAATGTATGATTAAAAAATTCTTTATTTGAACTATGATATCTGTTAAGTGATATATTTTTATTAGTTATATTACATCGTCCATTGCCAGTAGTTAAAATTTTTTTACCTACCCTATCAGTACCTTCTAAAATGGCTACATCTAATCCTCTATCTTTAGCTGCAATTGCAGCAGTAATACCAGAGGCGCCACCACCAACTATAATAATATTATGATACAAGTTAAATCGCTCCTTTTGATTTCATAATTACAATTAATATTAATATGTTTAAAAGTTATTATATTTAATATTATACACGAAAAAAAGAAGAGTATATGTGCAAATGTGGATAAATATAAAAATATATGTGGATAATAAAATGATAATTATTATATACTTTTTAGTGCATAATATAATTGTAGTAATAAATATAATTTTGTTTAGTAAAAAGGAGGTAATGGTATGGATGCTCAAAGTTTATTGGAATATAGTAATTGGGTAGTAGTTGGAGATGTTTTGAACAGTAGTAAATATGCCCATAGGATTTTAAATACATTAAAAGAAGCAGGATTTAATGTACAAGGAGTAAACCCTAATAGTGATGATGAAAGTGTTCATAAATCTTTAAAGGACATTTCATATAAAGTTGATGTAATAGATTTGTGCATAAACCCTATTAAAGGCTTAAAAATAGTAGAGGAAGCTCATAGCTTAGGTATTAGTAAAATATTAATACAACCTGGTGCCGAAAGTGAAGATATATTGAGTTTTTGTGCAGAAAAAGGTATTATAGCTATAGAGGGATGTGCTTTGGTAGAGCTTTCCTACTATAAAAGAAAGAAGAGGTAGATAGGTGCATGTTAACAATATATGCTGTATCAGACTCAATTGGTGAAACAGCGGAACAAGTAGCTAGAGCTACAGCTTGTCAGTTTAATGAAAGAATAGAGGTAAAGAGGGTAACTTATATTAAGAATTTTGAAGCTGTAGATGAATTTATAAATAGTATAGAATCTCCCAATGATGCTATGATTATAACAACAATTGTTCTAGTAGATGTAAGAGAGTTTTTAGTAGAAAGATGTATAGAAAAGGGCATTAGGATAATTAATGTACTAGGACCATGTATAAGTACGGTTTCCAGATTATTAAACAAGCTTCCAGATTATAAACCTGGAGCAGTATGGAATATGGATTCTCAATATTTTAAGAAAATAGAAGCGATGGAATTTGCTATTCAATATGATGATAGTAAAGATTATTCAGGGATAAAACATGCAGATGTAATTTTAATAGGATTATCTAGAACTTCAAAAACTCCTTTATGTATGTACTTAGCCAATAAAGGTATAAAAGCTTTAAATATACCTCTTATGCCAGAAATACCTGTACCTGAAGAGTTATTTGCAGTAGATAGCAAAAGAATAATAGGACTTACTATTGACCCTATGAGATTAATAGAAATAAGAAAACATAGAATGGATAAGTTTGCGAGGTTATCCTCTGAGATACAATATGCAAATGCAGAAAGGGTATTAAAGGAATTAGAATTTGCTGATAAAGTTATGAGAAGGCTTAGATGTAAAACTATAGATGTAACTAAAAGAGCCATAGAAGATACTGCACTTCTTATAATGGAATCTATAGGTTATGGTGGAGTAAAAGATCATTAGTTATGAATATAGTTTTAAATTGTAGATAAATTTAATAGAGCTAAATGCTAGTAAATTCAATGCTTTAGCTCTATTAATGAAAAAAAGCTCAAAAAATATATAAAAAATTTAATAAAAACTGTTGACACTTTATCGATTATCTTGTATTATTATCTATGTCAGGTCGCCAAAGCGATACAGACAAGACGAAAGAAAAGAATAAGGCCCCTTGGTCAAGCGGTTAAGACACCACCCTTTCACGGTGGTAACATGGGTTCGATTCCCGTAGGGGTCACCAATTTAATGTGGGCGCATAGCTCAGCTGGGAGAGCATCTGCCTTACAAGCAGAGGGTCACAGGTTCGAGCCCTGTTGTGCCCACCACATTAAATGGCCCAGTGGCTCAGTTGGTTAGAGTGCCGGCCTGTCACGCCGGAGGTCGAGGGTTCGAGCCCCTTCTGGGTCGCCATAATAAGCTGGTATAGCTCAGCAGGTAGAGCAACTGACTT
>NZ_JHVC01000021.1 GCF_000619945.1 Clostridium lundense DSM 17049
ATCTATTTCCATTTCTCCATATTTACTACGAATAGTTTTTTGTTTCTTTCCATTGCGTGCATTTTCTACATCAGTACGCTCATATGGAGAATACCCTAAATGGTTATCCATCTCAGCTGCAAGCATGCTTTCAATAGTACCTCCAAGAAGGTCTTTTAATGCGTCTTGAATGTCCTCAGCAGATTGAATGTCATACTCCCTAATTAAATCAGCAATAATATTCTTTTTTCCCTCTGTTAATCTTTCTTTTCTTTTACCCATAACAAAACAGCCTCCTATGATATTTATATTTTATCATAGAAAGCTGCTATATTTTGTAATTTACAGACTTTTTTTCACAGGCTCTAAAAAGTTATAATTTAAAATATATTTGGATCTTTTTTATTATGCCCCTCACCTTGATATTTCAAATGATTAAATGCAGGTCCCTCAACATTATCGCCATCATAGGTAAATCTAGAACCGTGACAAGGACAATCCCAAGTTTTTTCTGCTTCATTCCATACTAATTCACAACCTAGATGTGTACAAGTAATATCAACTATGTGCAGCTTACCATTTTCGTCGCGATAAGCACCAACTCTTTCACCGTCTACGCTAATAACCTTTGCTTCTCCATTATTGATTTTAACATCATTAGGTATAGGCATAATTTTGCCCTCTAAAAGTGTAGAGGCTACATCTAAATTTATTGATGCTAACTTAGGAATTGAGCTTATATCAAATCTTGATGGATTATATACTTCCTGCCACGAACTCTCTCCTTTAGTGATAATGTCTGTTAAAATCATTGCTGATGCTGTGCCACTTGTCATACCCCATTTACCAAAACCTGTTGCTACAAGTATATTAGAGGTTTTTGAAGTGAGATACCCAATATAAGGAATATTATCTACAGTGATACAATCTTGCGTTGACCATCTAAACAATATACTTTCTAAATTTAAGGTTGTTTTTGCAAAATCCGCTAAGTTTTCATAGTGAACATTAGTATTTTTTTCACTGCCAGTTTTATGGGGTTCTCCACCTACTAATATAATTTCGCTGTCATTATATTTTTGAGATCGAAGAGAATGTCCTGACTTTTCAGCAGCTATGAACATACCATCAGGAAATGGTTCTTTAATCTTAACTCCTAATACATAGGATTTTTCAGCATACATCCTAGCAAAGTACATTCCAAGCCCGTCATAACAAGGAAAGTGAGATGCCACAATTACTTTAGATGCAGACACTTTTTTGTCTTGATTTGTTAAGATTACACAATCTTTATTATTGTTGTCATCAACATCAACAACTTTTGTGTGTTCAAAAATATAACTTCCATCACCAGGTATTTCCTTAGCAAGGGTAAATAAGTATTTCAATGGATGGAACTGAGCTTGGTCATCGAAGCGTACGGCAGCTTTTATATTAAAGGGAAGAGGTACTTTATCTAAATAGGATGCCTTTATCCCTAGACGCGAAGCAGCTTCTACCTCACTTTCAATTTTTTGTATGTATTCATCAGATTGGGTATATATATAAGCAGGTCTCCAGGAAAAGTCACAATCTATATTTTTTTCTTTAACTAAATTAGCAATAAAGTGAATTGCAGATTCATTTGCTTCTGCATATTGCCTTGCTTTTTCTTCTCCTATTTTTTTTAGCATATTATCATAAATTAAATCATGTTGAGAAGTTATTTTTGCAGTTGTATGTCCTGTAGTCCCATGAGCGATTTTATTTGCTTCTATTATAGCAACTTTTAAACCTTTTCTTTTTAAAAGAAAAGCTGAAGTGATTCCAACTATTCCTCCTCCAATTATAGCCACATCTACATTAATATCGTGGTCTAGTATAGGATAATCTGTTGTAGAGCTAGATATAATCCAATATGGTTTATGAGTACTAGAGAAAACATCTAGATTAGGCAAATTTTCATTATTCATTTATACTCTCTCCTTTAAGGTTTTTGAATATCATTTCAATGAACCTATAATTATCATTTGCTGCTGATAAAAATTTATGTATATAGTTAATAATTGCTATATTATAAACATTCTTATTTAACATAGCCGAAAGTTAAAAAGCTTAACTTTAATTATGAAATGAATTAGGAGCATATATAGATTTGATTTACACAAATTTATATATGCTCCATTTTTAAAAAAGAAAAGTTTTTTTCAAGAGTATTTTAATTTATATTACCATGATGTAAAATATGCACATTTACATTAATATTAAAATTAACATGTGGATATACTTTATTCCAATCAACACTTTTCCAATATGAATTATGTTTAGCACGGACTATATCACCTATACCTAATGGATCACTACCAACCTCTTGAGTGTATTTTAGAACCTTCTTGCAGCTTTTTTCTATTTCATTTGCTAGTATTTTTTCGATATTTTTTTGTGCCGCTTTATCTGGAATTGCATCCCAGTAAAGTTCACTTAGAGATCCTTTAAAATCTAGATTGATATCTACTGCTGGTGTATTTGCTATTACATATGTGCCAATTTTTCTTTTAACTTTACTAATATTAAAGGCACATCCTTTTTTTACATTATTATTTCCTAGATTTTCAAGTGAACTATTTATGTATGTTGACTTCTTTGCCTTACCCATCATTGATAACAAAAGTAAAGTATCTTTTGTATCTATTTTACCAACAAATTTATCCCCTGAAAACAGAGCTGTTCCGATTGTTTCAACACCTTTTCCTTTATCAAATTGTATTTTCAATATAGGTGCTATTGGATCTATTCCCGGTGAAAAAAAATCTGTAGTAAAAAGATGTACTTGAGTATCTGGTACATACGATAGTTTTATATTATGTTCAATAAGTTGATTTACATAAAATGCTGGTCTTGGTTTATCACCAAAAGTTTGAGCTGTTTTTATTAAATTTTTAGGGCTACCATCTACAATTGCTACATAGGCTACTGAAGGATTAGATGGGTCACGTTCAAAAACTTCTAGTAAATTACTTATTCCGCCTTTTGCGGCTAAAGATTCAGATATTAAGATTTGTTGAACTTTTCCACCTTCTAAAAGTTTAGGTGATATTCTTCTAGCATCTTCTCTAAATTCTCTTAATATTTTTTCATTGCTATTATATATAACTTCGATTTGTTCTTTTGCATTTGGTTCTACAACAGGAATTGAATAAGTTATTAAAAGATTATCTTGGTCATTACTTGAAGGTTCTAATCCAACTTGTAATACAAATCCTGTGTTTTCATAAATTTTTTGGTCCCAGCAGCCCTGTAAAAATACAGATAGTACAATAAGTACAACAATTAATTTTTTCATTGTTAGTAGTATTACCTCCTTTTTACCAAAGAAACAAAAAATGAAAATACCATAAGTAATATATTAGCTGTACCCAATAGTCCTAAATGATTCATATAGGTAAAAATATCTTCAAGACTTTTTGGTATTCTGCCAATTGACAGTGAAATAATAAAAACTATTGGAATCAATAGTTCTTTTCTACGTGTTTTAAATATTTCAGATAAACAGTAGTAGGATGAAAAAAAATAACTTCTTACGGAGCCTGCCATAATAGGGAACCAAAATCCAATAAAAAATATATCCAACCTCTCAAGTATTGGAACCTTTATTGATTGCTCAATACTGTACATTGGGAATATAAGCATCTTTAACTTGTTCTCTCCAAATAATGCTGTGCTAAAGATAATAATAATAATATAAATTATGGTTACATATATACTTCCGGCAATTATATGCTTTGCGGCATTTTTTTTATTTGTAACATTTGGATAAAAAATTGTTATTAATTCAATACCTAAAAATGAATAAAACGCATAAGTAATATTTTTAGTTATTGCAAAAAAACCTGATTCGCCTATTGGTAATAAATAAGTAAATCTTACATTTTTTAAAACTAATAGAAAAGTTAAAATTAATAAAATATGTGCTAATAATAGTAAGGTAGCAAATCTACATATAACTTTTAACCCTTTTGTTGTTTGATAAATAGTAGGTATAGAAACTAAAGCTCCTATGACAAGTACAGGTGTTTGATTTAATACTATAATTCTAATTACTTCAGCAAAAAATCTATTTCCTAAACCTGTAATAAAAAGCAGATAACATACAAATATAAAATTGAAAAACATTCCTAGATATTTGCCATATAACAAAATATTAATATCTAAAATTGAACTATTTTGGTATTTATTCATGAGTAATATTATAAAAGTAATAAGAATTACTATTATGCACCCAGATAAAGCTACAGCAATCCATCCATCATGGCCCATTTTCTTTGCAAGGGTAGAGGGTAATGTAAGAATGCCTAATCCAATTTGAGCAGATATAGCAAAGGTTGTTAATTGCTTTAACGTGATGGCATTTTCTTTATTATCCAAATTATTTACCCTCCCTTTTCTTTTTTAGTGGTAGAGAAATATGTGGTAGTATTTTCATAAAGTTTAATGGCGCTCTAATTATTGTATCTTTAATACTATCTTTTTTGAAAGGCATTATTGGCATAAAATAAGGTTGACCTAATGATTCTAAGGATAACAAATGTGAAATAATAAGAGCTATTCCTACAACTACCCCAATAATTCCAAAAAAAGATGATAATATTAAAAATAAAAATCTAGTAAACCTTAATGCTGATCCAAAATCATAAATAGGAACTACATAGGATGCCATAGCCGTAACTGCAACTACAATAATAAATAAACTGCTTACGATTCCTGCATTAACTGCTGCCTGCCCAATTATAATTCCTCCTACTACACCAATAGTAGCAGAAATATATGTTGGCAATCTAATGGATGCTTCTCTAATAATTTCAATTGTAAATTCCATTACTAAGGCTTCAATAACTGGTGGAAAGGCTACACGAGTTCTAGATATAGCTAATGGTATAAGTAAATTAAGAGGAATTAAATAATATTGGAAAGCAGTTGCAGATATATATAATGATGGTAAAGTCATTGAAATTATTAATGAAAGTAATCGTATATATCTTATAAATGATCCCAACATCCACTTAGTGTTATAATCATCAGGGGCTTGAATAAAAGACCAAAAGGAAACTGGAACAATTAGTGAAAAAGGAGTTCCATCCATTAATATTACCAGTCTTCCTTCTAGCAAAGCTGAAACTACTTTATCAGGTCTTTCTGTTGGTAAATATTGAGGAAATGGGGAATTGGGTGAATCTGTAATATATTGTTCTATATAACCAATGGCAGGCAATCCATCTGTATTAATTTTACTAACTTTATCAGTTAATATGTTTAATAGCTTAGGGTTTGCAATTCCATTAATATATGCAATAACAATTTTTTGTTTTGTTTCATTTCCCAATATTATATTTTTAAATTTTAAATTTTCATTTTTAATCCTTTTCCTTAGTATGCCAAGGTTTGAATCAAGATTTTCTATAAATCCTTCATGTGGACCTCTAACATTTTTTTCATTTTCCGGTTCGCTAATACTTCTTTTTTCAAAATCGTTTAACTCACATATAATAGCATAATTTGATTTATCTATTAAAAAAACTGTTTTTCCATTTAATACTGATGAAATAACAGTATCAATATCATAACATGTTGAAGTATTGATTAAAGGTAGATACTCCAAAATTTCTTTATCAGATACATTAGTAATATCTATTGACATCATAGGTTTTATAAGATCTCTTTGTATTAAATCAATATTTATAAAACCTTTTATATAAAATAAACATCCTTGTCTTCCATCCTTAAGTATTAACTTTTTATTAACTATATCAGGACAGTCTTTGAATTTTGTAGTTAATTCATCTATATTTACACTCATATCTTCAGATAAAAGTTTAGCAGCACACATTTATCAAACACCCCCATTAAATAAGGATAGATATTTATAACTAAATATAATAAGTTTATTATTTCATTATTTGTATTTTTTGATAAAGTATGCATTTTGTAGATGTAAGGATTAACTAGCTTAGTTCAACGTCGTAAATTTAAGAAATTTTCAAATATATTTTTAGTAAATAAAACATAATTAATTATTTAAAAGCTAAAAAGAAACTATCTCATAATGCATAAAAGTGCAATATGAGAAGTTCCTTCTCTGTTTTATAGCCAAATTTTATTTAAGAGATTAATTACTTATAATATATTTGGGGCTATTTTAAAATACTTTGCATAATAATTTGTTTTGACACAGCAACTCTTATTTAGCATCCGCAAATTTTTAAATATCTCTTTACAAATTCTGATATTACAGTATTACCATTTCTTTTATCAAAGGCATCCATAAATTTTTCAGTTTCATTAAAGAAGTATTCCTTTAATTTGTTAACATCATAGTCACCATTACTATATATTGGGGAAGTTTTAGGTGTTTTTAATCTAATTTTTTCTAATCCTATCTTGTTAAGTTTAGAAAATAAAACATAGGAAGCAGCATTAAACCACAAGATATAATCGTCCACATTACATTTTAAAAAGTTTGGATAATTGGCTACAAATACTTGTATAGCTTTTTCTAAATTTGTAATAGATAAATACATTATGTGGTAGGCTAATTGTTTAATGAAAGCTTTTTTTCTATTAACTAGCCTAAGACCTTTTATTTGTAATGATTCTGCCAGCTCATGTTTTTCTAAGACATATAGCGGTAATAACAATCCAGCAAAAGTTACATGAGGTTGTTCTGCACAAGTATGTACACCATTTATAATAGTATGTGCCATTTTCAAGGCTTTTTCATATTCACCTAAAAATATATGATAGCTTACCTTTTGACTTAAAGTACAAGCTGTACAATTTTCATACTCACCATCTCCAGGTTCAGAAATCCACATTTTATAGTATTCTCTTATATCTGATACTTTATCATCTGTAACTCCATACATATAAGCTTCAACTTTTTCAGAATAATAGGATTTAAGACTTGCATTATTTTTTAGGTATTTTTCTTTCATATCCTGAAAAAGTTCATTTATTTTACTTGTAGGAACAGCTATAAACTTAGGAGCACTATCAAGTAAAAACTTATATTGCCAAAGAAGTTGATAAAGTATCTCATCGTCAACATATCCTTTTTCCATTTGGGTAATACACCAAGAGAAGTTAATAATACCTTTCATTAAATCTCCACAAAATACATAGGCATTAGTCAATCTATATCTACAATGTAGTTGATATACTATATCATCATATTGGCTTGAAATTTTTACAGCTTCTTCATATAGAGGTAAAGCTAGAGTATATTTGTTTTCATCACAATAATCATCACCATCATCTAGTAACTCATCTACTTCACTTTTATAGTCCATTTTATCATCTCCTATTTTGTAAAAATTTCTAATTCATCCGATAGCTAACATCCGCAAACTTTTAAATGTCTTTTTAGGAATTCAGATACTATGTAATTACCATTCTTTTTGTCAAAGGCATTCATAAGTTTTTCAGTTTCATCCAAAAAGTATTTTTCTAAAGCTTTAATATCATAGTCATCACCAGAATATATTGGGGAATTTTTAGGAAGCCTTAGCTTGATTTTTTCTATACCTTTTTTATTAATGTTAGAAAATAAAGCATAGCAAGCAGCATCAAACCACATGGTAGTGGCAGCACTTTCATTTTTAAATAAAGCAGAATAATTTTTTTGAAAAACTTCAATTCCCTTTTCAATATTACTAATAGATAAGTACATTATATGATAAGGTATGGAGGTAATTAATTCTTTGTCGCCATTAATTAATCTAAGTCCTTTTTTATGAAATTCTTCTGCTAATTCATATTTACCTAAAGAATAAACTGGGATTAACAAATTAGCAAAAGTAGTACTAGGAACTTCTCCACAGGTAAATCTACCATTTAGGATATCTTTCCCTTGTTGCAAAGCTTGTTTGTAATCTCCCATAAAAATATAATAGGTTACTTTTTTATTTATAGTGCAAGCGGTACAATCTTCATATCTATCATCTGGAGATGTTGTAATCCATTTTTGATAATATTCTTCTATACTAGTACCATCCGCAATTCCTGATTGATAAGCTTCTACTTTTAGTGAATAGTATGGGCTAAGGCTTAGGTTATTTTCTAAATAAAAATTCTTCATTTTTTCAAAAGTTTGATTTATTTTTTCATTAGGAATAGCTAGGTAGTTATGCATATTATCCAATATATATTTATACTCCCAAATAACTTGATATACTACTTTATCATCTGTATATCCTTGTTCCATTTGAGATACACACCAAAAAAAAGTAATCATTGCTTTTTTGGCCTGGTTAGAAAATATATATGCTTTTATTAAATCAAATTTACAATACATTTCCATTAATATATCATTATTCTCTTTTGCTATATTTGCTGCTTTTTCTAATAGTGGTACACACAAAGAGTATTTACGTACATCCATATAATCATAAGCTTTAAAAACAAATTCTTTAATTTTATCTTCATAATTCATAATTTTACTTTCCTTCTAATACTAAATTTATTAAGTTATTAACTCCCATTGCAAAAAGGATATTATCTTCTTTTTTAACTGGGTGATTTCCAAGCATTAAACTTTGAACATAAAGTATTTCTATAACAGATTTCTTTATATAATCATCTTTGCAGTTTATTAGTTTTTTAACTAAAAAATTATTATGGTTAAAACATAAAGTAGCAAAGCTTTCTTCAATTTCATTTTCAAATATACTTGCCAAATCAGCAAATAAGTCATTATTAGTGCTAAAGGCTTGTTTTTTAGTTTCTGAAACTTCTTTTAAAAATTTTGCTTCTTCACTAATGTTATATATAGCTGGAACCTCTAAAGGCTCGAATTTTCTAATGCTACAAACACATTTTTCACTTTTTAAAACATTATCTGCAAAATTAATAAAGTCAAAAGCTTCATCTGCTTCACTAAAGCTTAACTCTTCAAATTCTTCTGTGATATGTTCAGGTTTTATTCTTTCAACAAAACCTTGTGGCATATATTCATTGAACTTTTCTATTAAATCTGCATCATTTACGTATCCACCATTTATAATACAAAGATCTTGAGCTTTTGCTGTATTTTCTATTTGTTTAAATTCATCTACAGTTAGTGTATATTTTATATACTTATATTCCTCATAAATACTCCAAAGAGTCTTTTTTCCTAAAGAAGTTTGAAAAGGAAGATAGTTAATTAATATAGCATAGAGATCATCATCTTCAACTGCCATTAATTTTAAAGAATCATAATGAATATTTATGATATTTACTAACTTTTTTTGATCTTCTTTTGCTAATTTATAAAAATAATTTTTGATACAATTTGAAATTTCTTCTCTCATTTTTTCTAAGACTTTGTCTTCAAAAAAGTCTTCTCTTGAGGCAGTAAGCCTAATATTTTCAGCATTTATAAGTGGTTTAGTGAAAAATGCCCAAGATGGCATAAGTTTTTCTAAGTTATCTGATACAAACATGTCTTTAACATAAATTTTCCCTTTAATTTTAGCGCTAATACTAACGCTTCTGGATAAGATATAGGCTACTCCGCTTAAGTTCCCAGTAGAAGAGTTTATAGGAATACAATCTATAAAATCCTCTTTAAATTCTTCTCTTCCTACTAAAAGCCAATATTCCTTATTTATGATATCTTTTTTCCATGGCGCAAAGTATTTATTAATTTTTTTGCTCATATTTTCATTACTTAATGTAATTTCATAAGGTAAGAACTTACCATAATATTTTAAAGTAGTGTATACATAGTCGTAATCAAAGAATTCTTCAGAGCCTTTTTTGGCTTTTAGATATACTCTAGTTCCAGGCTCTAAATTTATATCCATCTTTCTTATGGTATATGTACCATCATTTTTACCTTTCCATTCATAAGTAGAATCACTATGAACAGAAGTGGTAATTAAGGTTATTTCATCGCAAACAATAAAACAGGACAATAATCCTATACCAAATCTTCCTATAAAATCATCAACATCTGTTCCTAAGTCTTTACGTTTTGATGATTGTCCAATGACAGATAAAAAACTATGAATATCTTCTAAGGTTAAACCTATACCATTATCTTCAATAATAAGAGTATCCTCAAATAATTCAAAATTAATAGCAGCTTCAAAATCATTGTCTATCTTTTTATGTGCTGTAATAGCATCAACTGCATTTTGTAATACTTCCCTTATATAAACACCTGGGTTACTATATAAATTTTCTGAAAGCAAAGAAATTATGCCATCTAAATTTACTTGAAAATTGTAATTTTGTTCCATATATACCTCCTAAGGAATTTCTATATTGTTTATAAGGCCATTTTAAGGTTTAGATGAAACTTATTTAACAGAGTTAGTTTTTTCATCTAAACCTTAGAAAAACTTATCCAAAAGCGTAAACTATTGGATAAGTACAATTTTATACAATTATCGATAGAAAAGTATACAATCTTAAATAGATTTTCTAATATGAATTATTAAAGTATTTGAATTTCTTATGAAAAATTATTTAAAAAAAGAACTGAATAATAATATAAATTATGATATAGAAATTATATATAGTGTGAAATATTTTAAAAAGGATTTAATGATATGAATAACATACTTTTATATGGATATTTTATAATAGAGAAGAGGAATGAATAAAAAGGTTTTAGATAAATATTCATCCCTCAATGTTCAATTTAAAATACACAAGTTTTTAAATTAATTAAAGATTTTCATTTTTATATATTATATTTCCATCTAATATGGTCATTACAACTTTAGTATCACGAATTTCATTTACAGGACCTTCTATAAAGTCACGGTCTACTACTACTATATCAGCTAGATTCCCAACTTCTATAGATCCTCTAATATTTTCTTCATGAGAAAAGAAAGCAGAACTTTTTGACCACATAATTAAAGCTTGTATTGGAGTTATTCTTTCATCAGGACCCCATACATCTCCATTTAAATCAGTACGAGTTATTGCAGCCCACATACCTAAGAATGGGTTAAATGGTACAACAGGACAGTCAGAACTTCCTCCAATAATAATTCCATTATCAAAATATGTTTTGCATGGAATATTTCTATGAGCCATGTCATCATATAAAACCGGTGCTTCATTAAGTAAATGAAGCATTGTTGGTTGTACAGTAACTCCAACATTTAATTCATCCATAAGCTCTAATTGGTCTTTTGCAGGCCAAGGATGATGTATTAAATAATGTCTTCTCTCTTGGATAGGGCTTACCTTATGAGCAGCTTTAAAACCTGATAAAGCTACATCAGCTGTCTTGTCACCAACAGCATGTATTCCAACTTGCCATCCAAGGCTATGTGCTTTTACTACCATTTGTTTAAGTTCATCTTCTGTAACTGTTGTAAATCCACAGGTTGATGAATCGAGTTTATATGGTTTTCGCATACAAGCAGTTTTAGAAGAAGGTGTACCATCTAATGTAATTTTAACAGCATTTAGTTTTAACATATCATCACCAAATCCTGTTATTGTTGCTGCTTCCTCTAATCTTCTTAGGTGTTGTTTAACAGAACCAACAGCAGTATCTAGATAATACATTAAACGAGATCTATATTTAAGTTTTCCCATTTTATAAGCTTTTAAATAAGTACGCATTTGTTCTACGCTTAGATTGGCATCTATAACACCAGTAATTCCATAAGCACTTAATTCTTTTCCTATAGCATCAATTGAGTCAACTAATTGTTCGCTAGTAAAGGGAGGAATTACACTTTGTACCAGTCCCATTGCTGCATTTTCATATAGTAATCCATTTGGTTCCCCATTTTCATCTCTACCAATTACACCACCTTCAGGATCAGGAGTATCTTTTGTGATTCCAGCTAATTCTAAAGCTTTGCTATTTACAACAGCTACATGATAGCAAACCCTCATAAAAAGCACTGGATTGTTAGGTGATACAGTATCTAGATCTTTACGAGTTGGAAAGGAACTATCCTTCCAAGTTGAATTATTCCAACACTGCCCATTAATCCATTCACCAGGTTTGGTAGTTGCAGTTCTTTTTTTTAGAAGTTCTAATAGATCATTTAAAGAATTGGTATGACTAAGATCAATATTCATTAAATTTATACCAGCGAAAAAGGCGTGCATATGGCTATCAATTAAGCCATGGATTACAGTTTGTCCCTTTAAATCCATAACTGAAGTGCTTTTTCCTTTATATGCATCAATGTTTTTCATGTCTGTTACTGCAATGATTTTACCATCTTTAATAGCAACAGCTCCATTTTTTAAAATAGGAAAATCAGTTTTACCTTTTTTGATTTCATCAATAGTAAGAGCAACAGTATATATTTTACCGTTGGTCAAAATAGTATCTGCTTCAGCATTCCATGTTGTAGAAATTGTCATTTTTAAATATCTCCTCCTTAGTATTTCACCGTAAAGTCAATCTTGGCACTGATTATAGCATCATGATTAGTAAGGGTCAAAACAGTTATAAAGCCTACTCAGGCTAATATGATAGATTATGTCGAATTTATAGTGTTTTATCATGGATCATCTCCGGAATATTAGTATATTTGTATAATATTAAATTATTAGTAATAGAATTACAAATAAATAGCAAATATTCACATAGCTATCTCTGTAAGGTAAAAGTTAACTTAATAATAAAAAAATGGTATAGCAATTAAGCCAATACATTGAATAAATTTAAGTTATGGTGTAGAATAAAAAAATGTATAGGGATACTTTATATAAAAATATAATGATTATTTAAGGGTGTTGAATTTATGGATCAGATTTTTAAAAAGATTGATGATAATGACTCAAGACCTTCTAGAGAAATTATTCTTGAAGAGCTTAGATGTGCTATTTTAGATAAAAAGTTAAAACCAGGAGATAGACTAGTTGAAAATAATATAGCTAAAAGTATGGGAGTAAGTAGAACGCCAGTGCGAGAAGCCTTACGACAATTAGAAATAGAAGGATTAGCTATAAATATTGCTAGAAAGGGAACTTTAGTAAAAGGTATTAGTAAAAAAGATGCTGTGGAAATCTATGAGATAAGAGAAGTTCTAGAGGGGTTAGCAGTACGAAATGCATGTTTAAACATTTCAAGAATAGAAATATTAAGGTTAAAAGAAATAATTAATGAAATGAGAACATGTATTGATAACAATGACAATGAAAGTTATATTAAGTCACATAATGAATATAATGAAATAATATTAAATGCTTCAAAAAATAAAAGACTTATAGTAAATTTAAAAAGTATATATGAATACTTAAAAAGTATGAGAAAAGTAAGTTTATCTTATAAGATTAGAAGAGAGAAGGCACTTTTAGAACATAGTAATATAGTAGAAGCAATAGCAAAAGGCGATGAAGCATTAGCAGAAAGATTATCAAGAGAACATGTTGTAAATGCTAAGAATGCATTTATAGCAGAAATGTAAAAGATAAAGGACATGTACCATGGAATACATTGTATATGTCCTTTTTTATTGCACTTTCTTTGGAAATAATTATATCATAATACTAAAATTTGCAAACAACTATTGAAATTGTCAGAAATATGGTATACAATAACTAATAACGGTATACAATTTAACAAGATTGTATACAATATATTAAATGCACATTGCCTAAATGAAATATAGAAAAATGAGGAAAAGGGGGATTTGGTATGGAACTTAAGGTAGTAGCCAAAGCAGGAACTCTGGAATCAAGTGATATTCAAATAATAGTAGAGCCAGATAATCATGGAATAAACATTGAGTTAGACAGTGTTGTTAAAGCCCAATTTGGAGAACAAATAAAAACTGTTATTAAAGAAACTTTAGATTCCTTAGGAGTTAAAAATGCAAAAATATTTGCCAATGATAAGGGTGCAATAGATCCGGTGATTATAAGTAGAGTTCAAACTGCGGTATACAGATCGGCACAGTCAACAGATTTTAAATGGATGTAAAGGAGAGATGGAAAGATGAAGCTTAGACGGTCTATGCTATTTGTTCCAGGTAATAATCCAGCTTTGATTAGAGATGTGCATATATATAGACCAGATTCAGTTATGTTTGATTTAGAAGATTCTATTTCAATTATTGAAAAGGATTCAGCACGATTTTTAGTATATAATATGCTGAAAAAGCTAAAGAATTATTATAAGAAACTAAATATAGAAACTGTAGTTAGAATAAATGGGTTAGACACTGATTTTGGATTAGAGGATTTAGAAGCGGTGGTTTTGGCTCAACCGGACATAATTAGAATACCAAAAATAGAAACTGCAGAGGATGTACTAGAAGTTGAAAGGCATATAGAAAGGATAGAAAAAGAAGCTGGGATAGATGGTGGACCAATTAAAATAATGGTTGCCATAGAATCACCATTAGGAGTTTTAAATGCATATCAAATTGCTACTTCCACAAAGCGACTTGTAGCTATGGCTATAGGAGGAGAAGACTTTGTAACCAGTATGAAGACGAACCGTTCAGAAAAAGGATTGGAACTATTTACAGCAAGAGGAATGATAGCTATGGCTGCCAGAGCTGCTGGAATTTCAGCTTTAGATTCAGTATATTCAGATGTAAATAATGATGAAGGCTTTTTAAGAGAAGCAAAACTTATAAAACAATTGGGGTTTGATGGTAAATCCTTAATACATCCAAGGCAAATTGAGCTTATTCATTCAGTTTACACTCCATCACAAAAGGAAATACAAAAATCCTATAAAATAGTTGAAGCTACTAAAGAAGCTATAAGAGAAAATAAAGGAGTATTTACTGTAGATGGGAAAATGGTGGACAAACCTATAATAGATAGGGCTAATCATGTTCTAGCATTAGCAAAGGCAGCTGGTGTTAGAGTAGGAGGTGACTGTAATGAAATATAAAAGAGTAGATGAAACATTATTAAAATATATAGAAGGATATGAACATAGGAAGGCTTATGTTGAGCCCTTTACTTACCAACCTAAAGACACTATGATACATGTTGAGAGTAAAAACATAAAAGAAAAAATAAAAAGGGACAAGGTAATAGGGTCTTTAAGAGAAGCCATAGAAAGGGCAGGTATAAAGGATGGAATGACAATTTCTTTCCATCATCATTTTAGAGCTGGGGATAAACTAGTTATGATGGTTATAAAAATCCTATCAGAGATGGGAATCAAAGATTTAAGAATAGCTGCAAGTTCACTTACAAGTGCTCATGAAGAACTTGTTGAATATATAAAAAATGGTACAGTTACAAGAATAGAGACTAGTGGTATAAGAGGAAGACTAGCAACAGAAATATCAAAAGGAATATTAGGCAAGCATCCAGCAGTAATACGTTCTCATGGTGGAAGAGCTAGAGCTATATGTGAAGGTGAAATAAAAATAGATGTTGCATTTATTGCTGCATCA
Organism: Clostridium lundense DSM 17049; assembly: GCF_000619945.1. GTDB lineage: Bacteria > Bacillota > Clostridia > Clostridiales > Clostridiaceae > Clostridium_AO > Clostridium_AO lundense. The sequence goes on from NZ_JHVC01000021.1 coordinate 15,342, forward strand.
TCATCAGATTGTATGGGTAATGCTAATGGGGTAAGAGGAAAATCTATTTGTGGTTCTATGGGATATGCCAAACCAGATGCAGAGTATGCAAATAAGGTTATAGTTGTTACAGATACATTAGTTCAGTACCCTAACTTTCCACAAAGCATTTCACAAACCCTAGTTGATTATGTAGTTGTAGTTGATGAAGTGGGAGATTCTAAAGGAATAATGTCAGGGGCAACAAGACTTACATCTAATCCAAAGGAGTTATTGATGGCTAAGAAAGTTTCAGATGTTATGCTAGCCACAGGATTATTTATGGATGGGTTTTCAATGCAAACTGGTTCAGGTGGGGCGGCTCTTGCAGTTACTCGATTTGTAAAAGATGAAGTGAAAAAAAGAAACATAAAGCTTAGCTATGCTTTAGGTGGAATAACTAAACCCATGATTGAACTATTAGAAGAAGGATTAGTAGATACATTATTTGATGTACAATCTTTTGACCTATATGCAGCTAAATCTTTAGGAAAAAATGAAAAGCATGTTGAAATAAGTGCAGATTTTTATGCTAATCCATTTAATAAATCAGCAGCAGTAAATAAATTGGATTTTGTCATATTAAGTGCATTAGAAATAGACAAGGATTTTAATGTAAATGTTATATCCGGATCTGATGGAGTTATAAGAGCTGCTTCAGGAGGTCATAGCGATACCGCAGCAATGGCTAAGGTTTCTATAGTAGTTGCTCCTCTTACTCGAGGAAGGATATCAACAGTAATTGATAGGGTTACTACTGTTGTTACTCCAGGAAGTACTGTGGATGTAGTTGTAACTGATTATGGTGTAACTGTTAATCCAAGACGTAAGGACTTAATTGAGAAATTTAAAAAAGCAGGCATTTCCCTTATAACAATGGAAGAATTAAGAAAAATTTCTACAATGTTATTAGGTACACCCAAAGATATAGAATTTACTGATGAAATTGTAGCTATAGTAGAGTATAGAGATGGAAGTATAATTGATGTAATTAAAAAGAGAAATGAGTAAATAGAGTTCTTGCCATTTAGAATAATAAATTGGGGGAGGAAAATTAAAATGGTAACAACAAATATTACAAAAACCTCTAAAGAAATAAAGGAGACCTTCAAGGTATTTGGAATGCCATGGTATATTTTGATAGGGACATCAGCAATAGTTATATTTGCAACAGCAAAAGGATTTTTACCTAACAATGTGGTGGGCGGTTTTGCATTGCTTTATACAGTAGGCATATTGTTTGGATTTTTAGGTGATAGGATTCCTATATGGAATGAGTATGTAGGGGGAGGACCAATATTAGCATTTTTAGGTGCAGCGGCATTAGTTTACTTAGAAGTAATACCACAAAAAGGTGTAGAAACCGTAAAATTATTCATGGATACAACTGACTTCTTGGATTTATTCATTGCAGTACTTATAACAGGCTCTATATTAGCAGTTAATCGTAAATTATTAATGAAAGCATTTTTAGGGTATATTCCAGCAATATTTGGTGGTATTTTAGCGGCCTTTGTATTTGGAATTGTAGGAGGAGTAGTATTTGGTATACCTGCTAGTGAAATTTCCACAAAATATGTTTTACCTATAATGGGTGGAGGTACTGGAGCGGGAGCTATACCTATGAGCGAAATATATTCCAGTGTAACAGGGGGAGATCCAGCGGCATGGTTATCTTTTGCATTATCAATATTAACTATAGCCAATATAATAGCTATAATTTCAGCTTCTATATTAAGCAAATTTGGAGAAACAAAATCAGGTAAAAAGTTTAATGGACATGGTAAATTAATTAAAACAGCAGATGATATTTCTAAATTAGAGGAAAAAGTAGAAATTAAAGTTACTGCAAGAGAAGTGGCAGTAGGATTAATACTGGCTTGCTCATTTTATGTATTAGGAAACATATTTTCAAAGATTATAAAAATACCTGAGTTCACTTTGTTTGGAACTGATGTAAAAATAGATATACACAGATTTGCATGGATGGTTATATTTGTTGCAATTGCCAATGCTGCAAACATAATACCTGTAGAATTAAAAGAAGGTGCTAAAAAGTTACAGGGGTTCTTTTCAAAGCAATTTACTATAGTAGTAATGGTTGGAGTTGGAATAGCATTAACGGATCTTGGAGAATTAATAGCTGCATTTACCATTGGAAATGTTGTTATAGCTGCACTTATAGTTTTAGGAGCTATACTAGGTTCAGGAGTTGTTGGATGGCTTGTAGGATTTTATCCAATTGAAACAGCTATAACCGCGGGACTTTGCATGGCTAATCGTGGAGGATCTGGAGATATAGCTGTTTTGACAGCAGCAAAACGTATGGAATTAATGTCATTTGCACAAATATCATCTCGTCTTGGCGGTGGATTAATGCTTATCATTGCAAGTATACTATTCGGTGTATTTTTCTGAATAATCAAAAGAGTGTTGATTTTTTCGCGCTGTTTAAAAAAACAATAAATGATTTCAGATAATAATGAGAGGTGTTGAAATGGGGAAAGGCAATATAAAAAAGTTGGCTAGAGAAGTAAGACAAGAGGGGCTATTTAGTGAGGCTTTTGAAAGTTATAAAAGAAAAAAAGTATATAAGATTAAAAGTGTAAAAGACGAGATATTGATAATAATGTATTTTCTTTTAGCACTTATAGTTGTTGCTTTACTTTAGAAACATTTAATAGGTTAGTATTGTATTTATATGAAGTAATATTTCTTTTGTTAAATCTATCTATAAGCTTTTTAGTTTTATATAGTTGTGTAAAGAATGGGGCTATTGGATATTTTCCAGTAGCCTTTTGTATTTGCATATTGTATTGAACAAATTTAAATTATAGTGTAGAATAAAAAAATATGTAGTCGTATTTTGATATATTTGGGAATGGAGGAAATGTATGAAGAGATCGGGATGGATTTTATTTGCATTAATTTTTTTATTTACAATTGCATTTAGTACTAATTTAACCCATGCTGCTTCAAATAATGGCATTTATGAGTATGTTTTTGTTAAAGATATTACTTATGGAAATGGTAAATATGTCATTGTTGGAGATAAGGGGTTACTTCAAACTTCTACCGATAGGCTAAATTGGAAGAATATAAATAGCAATACCCAGGAGACTATTTATAAAATTACATTTGCTAATGGTAAGTTCATTGCTGTAGGTGGAAAGGGAATATTACTAACATCAGAAGATGGTAAAAACTGGACAAAGAGTTCAATAAATAATAAAATTGATTTTTTATCAATTAGTTATTATAAAGGTAAATATATAGCTATAGGAAGTACACATACTATATATGTTTCAGAGGATTTAAAGTCATGGCAAAAAGTTAGAACGGATATTGATTACAGTAATTTTGTGGGCCAAACTATATATAAGATAGCACAAAGTGATAAAAAAATTGTAATAGTAGATGGAGGTACTATAGTAACCTCTGTAGATGGAGTAAACTTCAGTAGTACTGATTGTGATTATAAATCATTATCGGATACATATGGTACACCAGTAGAGGTAGCATATGTTAAGGATAGATTCATTATAAATACGCTATGGGGAAAAATACTAACATCTAAGGATGGAATAGTGTGGAAAGAATTTGATGAACAAGATGAAAAAGAGTTAGAAGCTAAAACTTGTAAAGAATTTTATTCACAAACTAAGGTAATCATCCATAAAGATATTTGTGTTCATATATGGCAAAAGCTAAGTGGTGAAAATAAGCTTAAATTTTATAATTACATAAATGGAAAAATATTTGATCTTACTAAGCCGGAAACAATTTCTATTTCTGATCCTTATTTTGAGGAATATATGAAATGGGAAGATGTAAAATTAAATATATCTAACAACAATGATGTTGAAGAAAAGAATGAAACAGGAAAAGAAGATAATGAAAATTTAGATGCTAAAGACTTTAAAGACATGAATACAAAAGAGAAAGATAAAGTTTTTTATGTTGAATTTACCCAAGATGTGGATTTAAATAACTGTAAGAATTATGTAGTTATTGCAAAGGATCCCCTTGGAAAATCTCCTGTTGAAGGGGTAAACATTACTATAGGAACTAAAAACAATATAATTGATATTCATCCTCCAAAGGATGGTTTTGCAGAAGGAAGTTATTATGTTGTTGTAAAGTCTGGACTTAACTCTACTAAAAAACAAAAAATAAAAAGAATGTGCAGAATGAAATTTGTTGTAGAAAAAGATTCTCAAGAAGAAAATACTATGTATAATGCTATAAAAAATTCATTACTTGCAGTAGATGCAAAGGTTAATATTAAAAATTGTGTAGATTTTGATTACGAAAAGGTACCACAAACTATAAATAAAGTGGTTAATGAAAATCCTTTAATATTATATTATAGCGGTGCATGGACGGATGCAGATGGTAATATAGATTGGGAATATTTTAAGGATAGAAAAGCATACATGGATGATATGGATAAATTAAGAAAAAAGACAAATGAGATAATAAAAGAGTTAATTAAACCTGAAATGGATGAGTATGAAAAAGAAAAGGCTATGCATGATTATATTGTAACTCATTGCCGTTATGACCGTGAGGGAGGATGTGCAAACACTTCAATAACTGCAGCAGAAAGCCATTCGGCCTATGGTGTTTTAGTAAATGGATTAGGTACATGTGATGGTTATGCTGAAGCTATGCAGTATGTTATGAATCAACTTTCAATAGAGTGCGGAAAGATTACATCAACTAAAGACGGACTAAACTATGACTGGAATATAATAAAAATTAATGGAAGATGGTATCACTTAGACGTTACAGCTGATGATGTATTTGATAATGATAATAGTAAAATATGGCATGGTTACTTTAATGTTACAGATGAAAAAATGAGAGAGAAATATAAATATGGAAATGATTATCCACCTTGTAATTCTAAAGAGGATAATTATTATTATAGAGAAGATTGTTATGAAACAGACATTTATTAAATGGATGAAGCATTAGAATATATAATAAATGATAATTGGCAATGTAAAATTGCCAGTTGTCATTTTTTGTTCTGTAGGCAATTACAAAAAAATTAAATATATGCATAAATTTTCAACATGGAAATTTTATGCTATAGTGCTGAAAAGTAAAAATAAAGAAAGGATGTTGTAAATGCAAAATAAGGTGAAAACAAAAAACAAATTTTTTAGTATAAAACTTAAATTAACTTTGGTATTAGTTAGTTTATGCTTAGCTTGTATAGCTATAATGTCTATAATATCATATAATCAAGCTAATAAAATATTATCAAACAATTTAAGAGTAAGTACTGAGCAAAATCTTACAGAAATAAATAGAGGGATAAGTAACTATTTTAACACTATGGAAAGTTATTTAAATATATTGTCTGACCACACAGATATTAGGGATCTTAATGAACATCCGGAGTATACTCCCTTTACTCTAGAAGCGCTAAGGAATTTTAAAAATAGTAATAAAGATATAATGGTAATGTGTTTTGTGCAGGCTAATAAAAAAATAAATGTATATCCTGCTCGTACATTTCCAAGTAGTTATGATCCAACTACAAGGGATTGGTATAAAAATAGTGTAAATGCTAAAGGAAAAATAGTTTATACAAATCCCTATAAGGATGCTAGTAATGGAAAGCTAGTTGTGTCTATATCGAAAGCTGTAGAAAAGAATGGACAGGTAGTAGGAGTTCTTTCTATAGATGTTAAATTAGAATCTTTAGTTGATACTCTTTCTAATATAAAGATAGGTAAAAGTGGATACATATATATAACAGATAGCAAAGGAATAATGATTACACATCCAGATAAAACTTTGCTTGGTGGAAATAAAGCTACTACATTAGAATCCTGGTCAAAAATAAGTTCCGGTAAGGAAGGTTTTGAAAAGTATAATTATAATAATAAAATAAGATATGCAAGTTATATAACCAATGAAAAAAATAACTGGAAGCTTGTTGCATCTCTTGAAGAGTCAGAGCTATTAAAAGATACAAGTGTTATAAAAAAAGCCGCACTTGTTATGAGTTTAATATTAGGAGTAATAGTGATAATTATTTCTTTAACTATAAGTAATAAAACCAGCAAGCTAGTGAAAAAATTAGAAGAAGAATTTAGCAAAGCTGCTAATGGAGATCTACGTGCTAAAGTTAACTTTAATACTAATGATGAATTTGAAGATTTGGGAAATCATTTTAATAAGATGATAGAAAATATTAGTGGTTTAGTAAGCAATGTTAAAAGTTCATCTGATACGATTGTTAGTAGTTCAGATTCTATAAGTAAAATGGCACAAGAAACCAATGTGGCTATAAATGAAGTTGCTTTTACTATTGATCAAGTTGCTCAAGGTTCATCAGCCCAAGCTGAGGATATCTCTGGTAGCGCTAGTATAGTTAATGAGTTAGCTGGTGAAATTGATAACATTGAAAAATTAACAATTGATATGATAGAAAAGTCTAATCAGTCTAATGAGTTTGGAAAAGAAGGGCTAAAAGTTGTCAGTGATCTTACTAAAAGGACAGATGAAAACAATTTAGCAGTATCACAAGTTGCAGAAGTAGTAGATAATATGAATGAAGCTACTGGGGAAATAGGACTTATAACAGATACAATAAATCAAATAGCAGAGCAAACTAATTTGCTTGCATTGAATGCAGCTATAGAAGCAGCAAGAGCAGGGGAAGCAGGAAAAGGATTTTCTGTGGTAGCAGAGGAAATTAGAAAGCTTGCGGAGCAATCTACAGATGCAACAAAGAGAATACAAAATTTAATTAATAACATAAAAGAAAAATCAAATTTAGCAGTTAAATCTATTGAAGATACTAAAGATATTGTGAAACTTCAAAATGAAGCAGTAACCGAAACTGAGGACATATTTAATAAAATATTAGATTCTATAAAGGAAACATTAGGTAAAATAAATTTAGTACAAAGTTCCATAATTGAGACAAATAAAAACAAAAATGAGATAGTTAACAAAATGCAAAACATATCAGCAGTATCTGAGGAAGCTTCAGCAAGTACCGAGGAAGTTTCTGCAACTACAGAAGAGGTAACTGCAACAATGAATGAATTTAATAATTCAGCTTTAAAGCTTAAAAATATATGCAGCGAATTAGAAATACAGATTAATAAATTTAAATTATAGTATAGTACAAAAATGCATATGATGAAATTTATATATATTGAATAAATAAAGATATTACACAGATAGAAGATATAGCAAATGATAATTGGTGATATAAAATTACCAGTTATCATTTTTATTTTATAAATGATTGTAAAAAGTAAACATATATAAGTTTGATATGCACAAGTTCAATGATTTATTTAATAAAACACCTAATCATTCAGGAATAAATAGTAATTAAAAGACATTGTAAACTTCTTATACTGTATAATGCAAAATATGAATTTTAATATTTATTTTAATTTTTTATACAAAATGGTAAAAAAATAGGAAAAATAAACGATATTTATAGTGAAAAAAAGTAAAAAATGAAGAAAGGGTGTTAAATATGGGAAACAAAAGAAAATCCAAAAATAAGTTTTGGAGTATAAAGTTTAAATTGTCGTTAGTATTAGTTAGTGTATGTTTAATATGTATAAGTATAATGTCTGTAATATCATATATTCAAGCTAATAAAATATTATCAAACAATTTAACAGTAAGTACTGAGCAAAACTTAAAAGAAGTAAACAGAGGAGTAAGCAATTATTTTGGGACCATGGAAAGTTATTTAAATATACTTTCAGAGAGTACAGATGTTAAGAATCTTGATGAACATTCAGAGTATGAACCTTTTACTTTAGAAGCATTAAAGAATTTCAAAAATAGTAATAAGGATATAATGGCAATGTGTTTTGTACAAGTTAACAAAAAAGCAACTAGATATCCAGCACGTACATTTGGAAGTGACTATGACCCAACTACAAGAGATTGGTATAAAAATAGTGTAAAAAATAAAGGAAAAGTAGTTTACACAGACCCTTATAAGGATGCTAGTAATGGAAAGATAGTTGTATCTTTATCAAAGGCTGTGGAAAAGAATGGACAGATAGTAGGGGTTCTCTCCATAGATGTTGATCTGGAAAATTTAGTTGACACACTTTCCAATATAAAGGTAGGTAAAAATGGATACATATATATAACAGATAGTAAAGGAATAATGATTGCACATCGAGATAAAACTTTACTTGGAAAAGATGAAGCAACCAAATTAGAATGTTGGTCAAAAATAAATTCAGGTAAAGAAGGTTTTGAAAAGTATAAATATAATAATGAAGTAAAATATGCAAGTTATATAACAAATGAAAAAAGTAACTGGAAACTTATTGCCTCCCTTGAAGAGTCAGAGTTATTAGAAGATACCAGTGTTATAAAAAAAGCTGCACTTATTATGGTTTTAGTATTAGGGGCAATAGTTATATTTATTTCTTTAATTATAAGTAATAGAATAGGTAAGTTAGTACAAAAATTAGAAGAAGAATTTAGCAAGGCTGCTAATGGAGATCTACGTGCTAAAGTTAACTTTAATACTAATGATGAATTTGAACATTTGGGAAACCATTTTAATAAGATGATAGAAAATATTAGTGATTTAGTAAGCAATGTTAAAAGTTCGTCTGATACAATTGTTAATAGTTCAGATTCCATAAGTAAAATGTCACAAGAAACTAATGTGGCTATAAATGAAGTTGCTTTTACTATTGACCAAGTTGCTCAAGGTTCATCAGCCCAAGCTGAAGATATTTCTGGTAGCGCTAGTATAGTAAATGAGTTAGCCGGTGAAATTGACAATATTAAAAAATTAACGATTGATATGATAGAAAAGTCTAATCAGTCTAATGAGCTTGGAAAAGAAGGGCTAAAAGTTGTCCGTGATCTTACTAAAAGAACAGATGAAAACAATTTAGCAGTATCACAAGTTTCCGAAGTAGTAGATAATATGAATGAAGCTACTGGAGAAATAGGACTTATAACAGATACAATAAATCAAATAGCAGAGCAAACTAATTTGCTTGCATTGAATGCAGCTATAGAAGCAGCAAGAGCAGGGGAAGCGGGAAAAGGATTTTCTGTAGTAGCAGAGGAAATCAGACAGCTTGCGGAGCAATCAACAGATGCAACAAAGAGAATACAAAGTTTAATTAATAATATAAAAGATAAGTCAGAGTTAGCAGTTAAATCTATTGAAGATACTAAAGATATTGTGACACTTCAAAATGAAGCGGTAACCGAAACTAAGGACATATTTAATAAAATATTAGATTCTATTAAGGAAACCTTAGGCAAAATAAATTTAGTACAAAGTTCCATAGCACATACAAACAAAAACAAAAATGAGATAGTTAACAAAATGCAAAATATATCAGCTGTATCTGAGGAAGCTTCAGCAAGTACTGAGGAAGTCTCTGCAACTACAGAAGAGATAACTGCAACAATGAATGAGTTTAATAATTCAGCTTCAAATCTTAAGAATATATGCAGCGAATTAGAGGAACAAATTAATAAATTTAAGTTATAGAATTTAGGGACATTTAACAACCTTTAGTCTTTAGATAAGATACATAAGATACAGATGTTGTTAAATGTCCCTATTTAATTAATATGGGTATAATTATGTAAAATAATAAAAGTATGGTAAAATTACAAGTAACAAAATAAAAGGAGAAAATAAAATGCATGTCAGTGGTTCATTAGCAACTGAAATTATTAGCACTATAACTAATATATTATTGTTTTCCATTATTCCAATGGTATGGTATTTATTAAAAGAAAAAACATTTAAGGGATTTATTCATTCATTAGGCATATATAAGCCGGAAAAAATAAATATTTTAAAGGTAGCCATTATTGTAACAACAGTATATTTAATAACATTAGGGGCTAATATTATAGTAATTGTAACAGAAAATAGCGGGAGAAATTCTGTAGACTTACAGGGGTATAAAGCAGCGGAATTATTTATATACCTTTTAATATATGGTATGAAAACAGGAATAGCGGAAGAGATTTTTTTTAGGGGATTTATTGCAAAGAAATTTATAAAAAGACTTGGATTTTCAAAGGGAAATGTTATTCAAGCTATTGTGTTTGCAAGTCCTCATTTTGTTATACTAGGGTCAGCTTCCATAGCAGATATTATTGTCCGAATTATGAATGCATTTTTGTTAGGATACGTATTTGGATATATTATGGATAGAAAATGCCAGGGGAGTATTATACCGTGTATGATTTCTCATATTATCATCAATATGATATCAAGTTTTGTATTGTCAATAATTTTATAGAATATTAAATGGGAGTATATTATATAAATTGAGTTCAGTTTCATCCTCCTTATTTGGAACTTTTAATAAAACAATAGATATAAAACATCTAGACTATTTACAAATAATGGAATAAAATATAAGAGTAAGTGAAAAATAATTCACCAAAGTTAATTAAAAAGAAAATGGGAGGATTAAACTTATGAACAAGATTTTTCAGCCAATAAAAATAGGAAAAGTAGAGATAAAGAATAGAATTGCTATGGTTCCTATGGCTAATTTAGGGCTTATTACAGAAGATGGATGTTTTTCTCAAAGAGCTATAGACTATTATGTAGAGAGGGCAAAAGGCGGTACTGGTCTTATTATAACTGGAGCTGTAAAGGTAGAAAATGAAATAGAAAAACTTAAGATGCCAAGTTTTCCATGTATTACATTGAATCCAGTACATTTTATACAAACATCTTCAGAGCTTACGGAAAAGGTTCATTCTTATGGGGCAAAAATATTTATTCAAATAACTATGGGACTTGGACGCAGTGCTGCACCAGCATTTTTAGATTGTCAGGCAGTGGCTCCGTCAGCAATACCAAATTATTGGGATCCTTCTGTTACATGTAGAGAACTTACAACTGAAGAAGTTGAGACTATGGTTAAAAGATTTGGTGAAGCTGCACATATAGCAAAAGAAGCAGGCTTTGATGGAATGGAAATACATGCAGTGCACGAGGGATACCTTCTTGACCAATTTACACTTTCAGTATTTAATAGAAGAACAGATAAATATGGTGGAGATTTAAGAGGAAGATTAACTTTACCAATAGAAATAGTTAAAGAGATTAAGAAAACTGCAGGAAATGATTTTCCAGTAGGATTAAGATACAGTATAAAAAGTTATATAAAGGATTGGAGACAAGGCGGACTTCCAAAAGAAAATTTCAAAGAATTAGGACGTGACTTAGAAGAAGGATTAGAAGCAGCTAAAATATTAGAAGAAGCAGGATATGATGCTTTTGATGCTGACTGTGGAACTTATGATGCTTGGTATTGGGCTCATCCACCTATTTATTTAGAACATGGATGTTATCTCCCATTTACTAAGAAACTAAAACAAGTGGTTAAAGTTCCTGTAATAGTAGCAGGAAGAATGGAAATACCAGAGTTAGCAGAAAAGGCATTAAATGATGGGAAGTTAGACATGGTTGGCATAGGAAGAGGATTACTAGCTGATCCATATTGGCCAGAAAAAGTAATGAAAGGACAGGAAGAAAGAATTCGTCCATGTATAGCATGTCATGATGGATGTATGGGAAGAATGTTTGCAGGAAGACGTCTTTCCTGTGCTGTAAATCCTGTTACAGGACGTGAAAAGGAATATGCTATAACACCTGCATACAATAAAAAGAAGGTTTTAGTAGTAGGTGGAGGAATTGCAGGAATGGAAGCAGCAAGAGTATCTGCACTTAGAGGGCATGAGGTCACATTATATGAAAAAACAGATAGATTAGGTGGACACGTTATTCCAGCATCAACTCCAGAATTTAAAGAAACGGATAGAAAATTAATGGTATGGTATGAAAATGAATTAAGTGAATTAAAGGTAAGCGTATTAAAAAATAAAGAAGTAGATGAAGAATTAATCCAAAGCCAAACTCCAGATGTGGTATTTGTAGCAACAGGCTCAAAGGCTATTAAACCAAATATTGAAGGAATAGATAAGGAAAAAGTAGTTTTAGCAGAAGATGTTCTTTTAGGCATGAATAAAGCAGGAGATAAAATTGTAGTTATTGGTGGAGGATTAGTAGGTTGTGAAACTGCTTTATGGCTTGCTCAAAAAGGAAAGAAAGTAACCGTAGTAGAAGCTCTTTCAGATATACTTATTTCCAGTGGAGTACCTATGCCACATATGAATAGAATAATGCTTATTGATCTTTTGAAATTCAATAATGTAAATGTAGTTACAAATAGCAGTGCTCTAAAAGTTACAGATAATGGAGTACAAATAATAAATAAAGACTTTAAAAAGGAAGAATTGAGAGCAGATACTGTAGTTATTGCAGTAGGTTACAAAAATGAGAATAAACTATATGATGAAATTAAAAATAAATCTTATGAAACCTATGTGATAGGTGATGCAAGGCATGCTAATAACATAATGAGTGCTGTATGGGATGCCTATGAAATAGCAAAAGATATTTAAAAAGGTGGTGTCTGTTTGTCAGTGGTTCTGTAATGAGCATTTATTTTTACAGGTAAAAAAGTAAGAAATTACTTTTATTTTGTATACCTAAAAAATGCCTTGCAGAAGATATCAAACTGAACCTATATATAGATTATTCAGTAGATATAGTTTTGCTATATCTACTTTTTGTTTTCTTCCGCAAGGCTATTGCAAAAAATATTTAAATGGAGGAAACAAAAATCAGTATTTTAATACTTGTTTCGTAATCATTTATATTATGTAAAGAGAGTAAGTGTTTTCGTGATGAATAAAAAGAGCAATGTATCAAGGTTGGTTTTTGAATAACACACCAAAGATACTATTTGAACATATATTATAACTTTGCGTGTTATTCTTTTATCACCATCAAGTGATTCTTAGACTTAGGTGGAGTTTGCTTATGAGGAATACCTCTCTCCATCTGAGTCTTAGAAGAACTTATCCAGGGGCGTGTCAGCCGTTATGCACAGCATAGGAACTCTAAATCGCTGAAGCTCAAGAGTTCTAATATCTCCCACTTAAAGAAAAGCAGAGAACCAAAATCTTTGATTTTATGTGAATCGCTTTCACAAAGTGTGATGGGAGTGTTACGGATGTTAGCCGTCGGATAAAATTGGTTAAAAGGAAAAATGACATATCAAAGGAGTATATTAAAAATGAATATATCAATTAGATTAGAAAAGTGTGTTCATTTATTCCAGAGTTGGATTTTATCGCGTGTGATGGAGAAGTAACTATTGGTAATATTATTTACTCAAAAGCAAAGATAATTAATGAAGATAATGAAGAGTTTCAAGTTTTGTGCATGGGTCCTCTTGGAGTATTGTCTTCTTATCAAGGTAAAGGTATTGGAACTTTACTTATACAGCATTCTATTAATGTTGCAAGAATATTAGGCTATAAAGCAATTATTATTTTTGGTAATCCAGACTATTATCATCGCTTTGGTTTTGAAAATGCTGAGAAATATAATATTCAAACATCTTGGGGTGTCAATTTTCAAGCATTCATGGTACTTGAGTTGTATGAAGGTTCGCTTAAAGGAATTTCAGGTAAGTACTATGAGGATTCTGTTTTTGAAGTAGATGATGAAGAATTGAACATTTTCGAAAAACAGTTCCCGTATAAGGAAAAACATATTACCGATACTCAATTATGATAGGTGGCATAAACAGAATTCTTGGTTTTAGAAGGAGTTTTTACTCTCACTTTAAAGAAGATGGGAGTATTAGAGCGAGTAGTCATGGGATAAAATAATTTCGGGGTACAGCCGAGATACGTGTAAAAGCAGGCCAAGTAATGGAACTTAATTCCATTACCTGGCCTTTTCTAATCCAATTTTCTTATAAATTTGAAGAATACAAGGACTTTTGTATTCTAAATAGCTATCAATATCTGTTGGATACAGCTTTGCTGCTTATATATTTTTAAGAAAGCCGCTATCTCTTTCCCTTTTTTTCATGAGTATATCCTTCTACTTGAAAGTCTTTTGAAAGTTCTTCTATAAATTCATTGTACCAAGGACATTTAGATCTAATACAAGAAGATAAATGTATTGTAGTTACCCCAAGTTTTTTTAAATCTTCTGCTTTTATTAATAGTTCTTTAACTGAATTATCAGTACACCCATTACATTGTATAAAACTTAATAATTCAGAATCTTCCTCTGTGTATTTTTCAAAGGAACCAGATTTATTATTGAAAGCCTTAAAACATCCAGAACCAGAACATCTCTTAGATACTTCTAAACAGTTGATAATACCTATTTTTTTCATTAATTATCTTTAATGGGAGGGTGTACAGTAAGTACAAAACTCCCACTAAAATTCACCTCATTTCATTTTAGAAAATCATAACTCAGATTATGCTTTATTACTTATTAGTTTTTTAGCGAATGATCTTGAATGCTTAATTTTATCATTTATTATAAACACTATTTTATCATAAAAGAGATTTTCTGTAGATGATTTTAATCACGAAACTATATGAAAATGCTGTATTTTAATAAACTAAATTCTAAAAAAGAATATTTGAGTATAGGATAAATACTATTAAAATGGTAAACTGAATATATAGTACTTAGTTGAGAACTTTTATCAAATGGAAAATTGATAGTTTAAGATAATTGAGAATTGAAAGTGGAAAGTTAAAAAATCTTTTTTGTGAGTAAGCTAAAAAATATAATTAAAGGCTTTTCTGAAAAGAAAAGATTCAATCATTCTCAACTCTCCATTCTCAATTTTCAACTAATAAATTGGGGGGATGGTTTTGGGAGTTGAAAAAGACATTATAGATAGATATTGCAAATATATTGAAGAAGAGTTTGGGTGTAAAACCTCAGATGAGATTTTAGGAAAGAAATACATTATCGGTGAAAAATTTGGCATGGGGAATTTTTCTAGAATGAAGATAGAAGATGGAGTGGAGCTTTCCATATTTCATATGTATAAAGCAGATACACATTTTGATAATAGTATATATGAAGATGATATTTTAGAAATAAGCTACTGTTATAGTGGAACTGGGGAAATTATGACTTTTCCACATAAGAAAAAATATGCATTCAAGGAAGGACAGATTTGTATTTATAAAGGATTAAATGATGTAGATTATTTTAAATTCAAATACGATAACTGTAAGACTGTATCTGTTCATATGAACTTTAATACAATTAAAAATGTTATAAATCCAATATGGGAAGACAAAATAATAATAGACTGGCAAAATAATATAAATGAAATATTTAAAGGAGATATATTAGTCATTGAAAATGCTAGTTGTGAAATAAAAAAAATAGCAGAAGAAATAGATAGTATGGTAGTAAACAATATGTTAGACTATATGAAACTAAAGCTAAAAGTTATGGAGCTTTTAGCCACATTTTTTGGAGAGAAGTGCAATAAAAAATCTTTAAAAGATTCGACTAAAAAAGAAACAGAAATTATAATTGCCTCTAAAGAAATAATAAGTAAAAGTCTTCAAAATACACCCTCTGTTAAAGAGTTAGCTTCTAGTTTGGATATAAGCATATATAAATTGCAAGAGGAATTTAAAAATATAACAGGAGATACAGTTTATGAATATATAAAAAAACTAAGAATTGAAAAGGGAAAACAGCTATTAAAAAACACAGATATGACAATCTTAGAAGTTGCAAATGAAATAGGATATGAAAATCCAAGTAAGTTTGCCAGTGTATTTAAACAATATAATGATATTACCCCATTAAAATATAGAAAATTGAATATTAGTAAATAATCCAATAAAATGTTTCCAATTTACTAAAATCATAGATTTTTGTTTTTTGGAGCATTTTTTTACTTTTTGGAGTAGATAATGATAATCATTATCAATTATAATGATATCATAAGAATTTACGGAAATAATAAATGATGAAAAAATTATACATGTTTATTATTTATTAAATTTTAATTTGTTAAGGGGGGTAATTATGAAAAAACAATCAAATTTAGGATTTCTTTTAGAGATATCTGGTAAGGAAAAATTTAAACTATATTTATCTGCTTTATTTAGCGTAATAAGTTCACTGCTTTCTATAGTACCATATATACTTATGTATAATATAGTATTAGAGCTTTTTAAGAATACAGTAGATTATGAAAGAATTAAATCTATGGCTATAACTGTAGGTGTTATTGTAGTAATTAGGATGGCTGTGTTTTTACTGTCAGGAGTATTTTCTCATATAGCAGCCTTTACTATACTTTATGAACTGAGAATGAAAGCTATAAATCATATGTCAAAGCTTAATATGGGATTTTTTACAGGTCATACTTTAGGAGAAGTTAAAAAAACCATAAATGAGGATATAGAAAAGTTAGAAAACTTTATAGCACATCAAATTCCAGATTTATCTTCAGCAGCCGTAACTCCTATTATAATTATAAGTTATCTTATATATTTGGATTGGAGACTGGCTTTAGTTTTATTTATTCCTATTATTTTAGGAATTATAAGCCAAATAGGTATGTTTAAGGCTATGAATGAAAGAATGGAGCATTATCATTATTTAATTCAAAAGCTTAATTCTACTATTATTCAATATATAAATGGAATGAATGTAATGAAAGCCTTTAATTTATCTGCAAAATCCTTTAAGAATTATAAAGATATCACAAAAGAATATGCAGATTACTGGGTTAAGATGACTAAGGAAAGTTCACCTGCCTATGCAGTATTTTTAGTTCTCATAGATTCAGGACTTTTATTTATGATTCCAATTGGAGGAATAATGTTTTTAAAAGGAAGTATAAATGTATCTACCTATTTATTATTCTTAATATTAAGTTCAAATTTCCTTACTTCTTTTAAACAATTATTAGAATTTGGAGTATCATTTTCAATGCTTCTAGAAGGAGCTGGAAAGGTAAGAGATATTTTGGATCAGCCTATACAGGTAGAGGGCAGCAGGAATCTAAATGAAAAAATCAATGGAAAAATACAGTTTAACAATGTTACATTTAAATATGATAAAGAGGAAGTTATAAAAAATCTATCCTTAACTATAGAACCTAAAAATGTAGTTGCTTTAGTAGGGCCTTCAGGTTCAGGAAAGACCACATTAGGTCAATTGCTAGGAAGGTTCTGGGACGTGGATAAGGGAAGCATTACTATAGATGGTATAGACTTAAAGGACATTAAAATGGAAGAACTTATGGATAAGGTATCCTTTGTATTTCAAGATGTATTTATGCTCCAAGATACAATATTAGAAAATATTAGAATGGGTTCTAATAAAACTATGGATCAGGTTATTGAAGCTAGTAAAGAGGCACAAATCCATGATTTTATAATGAGCTTACCAGATGGATATGATACATCCCTTGGAGAAAATGGAATTAAACTTAGTGGAGGAGAAAAGCAAAGAATTTCTATTGCCAGGGCAATATTAAAAAATAGTCCTATTGTAATTTTAGATGAAGTTACTTCTTATTCTGATATAGAAAATGAAAGTAAAATACAAGAAGCTCTTAGGAACTTATTAAAGGGCAAAACAGCTATAATCATAGCTCATAGATTGTATACCATAAAGAATGCAGATAAAATTGTAGTTTTAGATGAAGGGAAAATTATAGAACAAGGAAAGCATAATTATCTGATGAATAAAAAAGGATTATATAGACATCTTTGGGACATGTATGATTATGAATTAGCAAAGGCAGTAGGAGGGGAGTAGTATGTTACAGGATATAAAGATATTGTTTGGGGATCACAGTAAAAAGCTTAGAAAACCTATAATTTTATTAACTATAGATAGTTTGTTTAATATGTTTTTTTATTCAATGTTATATTTTGTACTTCTGGATTTAATTAGCTCTCAGTTAAGTTTCCCTAAAATTAAAAATTATACTATTGTAATGGTAATAGCTTTTATAGCCAGAGCTATAATTAATGCTATGGGATATACAGGTATACAGGCTAGAGGAGCAAGGGGTATTGAGAGTATGCGTATATCATTAGGAGACCATATTAGAAATATAAATTTAGGATTTTTTAATAAAAACAGTATAGGAAGTTTATCTAATATAATGACCAATGATTTGCAGGATTTTGAAAAAATAATAACTCACAATACCAGTGATTTAATAAAAACAGTGGCTCTTAGTGCTTATCTTCTTATAATAACATTTTTTATTGATACTCAGTTAGCTATTATTCAGCTAGGGATTGTACTTGCAGCTATACCTATTATTTTAGCAGGAGGACGCAGGGTTGCTAAAGTAGGTAAAGAAAAGAAGATAGTAATGAACGAAGTTATATCAAGAATGGTTGAATATCTTAGTGGAATACAAGTGTTTAAATCTCATAATTTAGTTGGGGAAAAATTTGAAAGACTTGAAAAATCCTTTAGAGATTTAAAAAGAGAAAGTATAAGAACAGAAGTTTCAATCACTCCTTTTGTACTTGTGTTTCAGATAATGGTAGATTTAAGTTTTCCTATATTACTTATTATAGGAACAGCAAAGTTTGGATCAGGCAGCATTGGTAAAAAAGAGTTTTTAACATTTATTATAATAAATATGGCACTTACAAATATAATAAGAGCTTTTGCAGCTCAATATGGAGAATTTAGATATCTTAAGCTTGCAACAGAAAAATTAAGAGGAATTTATAATCATTCAGAGATGAGTTACAAATATGAAGAGGTAAATTTTAAAAATTATGATATACAGTTTGATAATGTTAGTTTTGAATATGAAGAAGGAGAAAATACTATTAATAATTTAAGCTTTAATGCCAAGGAAGGGACTATGACAGCGTTAGTAGGACCTTCTGGATCAGGAAAAACTACAATAACAAGTCTTATAGCTAGATTTTGGGATGCAAGCATTGGAACAATAAAAATAGGTGGGCAGGATATAAGTAATATAAATCCAGATTCATTATTAAAGCATATAAGTATGGTGTTTCAGGACGTGTATCTTTTAAATGATACTATATACAATAATATAAAGTTAGGGAACCTTAATGCCACAGGAGAAGAGGTAATAGAAGCAGCAAGAATTGCAAATTGTCATGAATTTATAGAGAAACTAGAAGATAAATATGACACTATGGTAGGAGAAGGTGGATCAACTTTATCAGGAGGAGAAAAACAAAGAATATCTATAGCAAGGGCAATATTAAAAGATGCACCTATAGTTCTTTTAGATGAAGCTACTGCTTCTTTAGATGCAGATAATGAGTTTGAAATTAGAAAAGCCATAAAAAAACTTACGACAAATAAAACTGTAATAGTAATAGCTCATAGACTAAACACTATAAAAGATGCAGATCAAATTATAGTGTTAAATGAAGGCTGTATAGAAGAAAGGGGCAGTCATGAAAAATTAATAAAAAATAAAAAGAGATATTACAATATGTACAATGAAATGGAAAGAGCACAAAACTGGGCAATATAAAAAAGTATGATACACTTTTTTTAGAGAATAGAGTAAGCTATAAAAATTATTTATACTAGGAAGTGATTACATGAGCGCATATTCTTTTATTGCAACTGATTATGAATTGCCAGAGTTAGATAACTCAAAAGAGAAAATTATTACTGTGAGAGAAGCAATTAAATTAGGTATAAAACCGCATGAACTAGTTCCTTGGGAAAGAATGAATCCAGATGATAAAGTAATGATTGTTGATAACGAGGATGATTTAGGCGAATTAGTTATTGCAAAGGGTACTGCATATGAAAAAAATGTAAGATGGTATACAAAAAGGACATTTATATACTCAGTATATTTCAGGTATACAGAATCTCGTGCAAATCAACTTCTAGAATATTTAAAAGAAAACATTATAGAAGGACAAAAACTTGAATTATGGTCAATATGGCTTGATGACAAGCAGAAAATTAAACCTATTATTTGCGATTATGAAGAAATTGGTTTAGACAACATAAAGCGAATGTATGATTGGAAAAGTAAGAATCATGTAATTTATAGCTGTATTATAATAAAAGGATAAAATGATATGGGATTTTCATATTTAATATTTTCAATTAAAAAATGAATGATTTATAAAAACACTGTATTATTCAAACTTGAATTTTACGGTATTTGTAAAATATGTTATAGTTAAATTATAATTGTATTATTATGTGAGTTAGTTATTTATTAAACTACCTGATAAATTAGAAATTTGTAAGAGAGGAAAATTAAAATATGTGTACTGATTTTGTTACCTTAACAAAAGAAAATCTTGCTAATGAACATTTATGCTGTATTATACGCAGTAAAAAACCCCATCAAGGTATTGACGAAAAACGACAATGGCTTTCTGATAGACTAAATGAAGGGCATGTTTTTAGAAAGTTAAATGAAAAGGCAACAGTTTTTATTGAATATGCTCCTCTTGAAACAGCTTGGGTTCCTATAACTGGTGATAACTATTACTATATATATTGCTTATGGGTTTCCGGTAGTTATAAAGGAAAAGGGTATGGAAAATCACTAATGGAGTATTGTTTGGCAGATGCAAGAGAAAAGGGTAAATCAGGCATTTGCATGCTCGGAGCAAAGAAACAAAAACATTGGCTTTCTGATCAATCATTTGTGAAGAAGTTTGGTTTTGAGGTTGTTGATACTACGGATAATGGATATGAACTGCTTGCACTTTCTTTTGATGGAACAACACCAAAGTTCACACAAAATGCTAAAAAACAAGAAATTGAATGTAAAGATTTAATAATTTATTATGATATGCAATGCCCTTATATCTATCAAAACATTGAGAAGATAAAACAGTATTGTGAAATGAATGATGTTCCCGTATCTTTAATTCAAGTGGATATACTAGAAAAAGCAAAGGAATTACCTTGTGTTTTTAATAACTATGCTGTGTTTTATAAAGGAAAATTTGAGACGGTGAATTTATTAGATATCGGAAGTTTAGAGAGAATACTCAAGAAATGAGAATACAATTTTGGGTTTTTCTTTTGATAATTAGGATTGTCTATTAAAAAGAAGTATCACCTGAATGTATGATGGAGATATAGCTATAAGGTTTGTTAAATTAGAATTTGTAGGGGGAATGAATATGGAAGCAAGAAAATTATTGGATGCATTATTGGTCGCCGAAAAGCTGAAAGATACAACTCGCCATTGCTATACTTCCAAAGGCAGACATGAGAGTGTTGCAGAACATAGTTGGATGATGACCTTGATGGCTTTCTTTATGAGGGATGAGTTTCCTGAAGCTGACATGGATAAGGTTATCAGAATGTGTATTATTCACGACTTGGGAGAATGTTTTACTGGAGATATTCCTACTTTTGAAAAGAACCTAGACCACGAGCTGATTGAAGAAAATCTGCTGTATAGCTGGGTTCATTCCTTACCAGAGGAATATGCAGTAGAAATGCGAGAACTTTATGAGGAAATGGCAGAGCGTAAAACAGTTGAAGCTCAGATTTATAAAGCAATTGATGGCCTTGAAGCATTGATTCAGCACAATGTGTCCGACTTGTCTACTTGGATTCCAAAAGAATTTGAACTCAATCTAACCTACGCAGATGATAAGGTTGCGTTCTCCGATTATTTAAAATCTTTAAGACAAGCTGTTCGTGAAGATACCATCAAAAAAATTGATGAAGCAAAGTAAAACTCTGCGATAAATATCAGTTTGTTGGTTAGATCCTTTAAGAGATAAGGAAAATTAAATTAAAAATAGTAAAAAAATACCGTATTATTCAAAATGATATACGGTATTTTTTACTTGAGGACAGGTAGCTGAAAAAACATTGGATTGATATATGGAATACAATTTGGTAAATAGCAATTATTCAAATTAATGTTATAATTGTCCTATAAATAATCTGCATTTTAGCATGAAATTGTATAATAAAGAAGGTGGAATTTTGAATAAAGTTTTAGTTATTGATGATGATAAAGAGCTTTGTACTCTTTTGAAAAAGTGTATCACAAAAAATAATATGGATGGGGAAGTTTGTTATTCAGGTAAAGATGGACTAGCTAAAATTTCTCAAATGGATTTTCAGCTAATTGTATTAGATGTAATGATGCCAGATATGGATGGCTTTGAAGCATTGAAAAAAATCCGTGAAGTAAGTAGTGTGCCTGTTTTGATGTTAACTTCCAAAACAGAAAATAGCGATAAAGTTTATGGGCTTCGTATTGGTGCAGATGATTATCTAACAAAGCCATTTAACATCGAGGAATTTATTGCTCGTGTGGTTTCACTAATCCGTAGATATACCATACTCAATTCAAGTGAGGAAAAAGGGCAGGACAAGCTTTCATTTAAAGGTTTAATAATTGAATTAGATAGCCGAATAGTTACAGTTAATGATGAGAAAATAGAATTGCCTGCAAAAGAATTTGATATACTTAGTTATTGTGCAAGAAATCAAGGGAAAATCCTTACAAAACAACAGATTTACGAAGAAGTTTGGAAAGAACAGTATGCCTATGATGATAGCAATATTATGGCAATAATCAGTAGACTTCGTAAAAAAATTGAACCAGATTCCAGTCATCCAACCTACATTCAAACAGTAAAAGGGGTTGGATATAGATTTAATCGTGAGGTGTAGCTTATGGAAAATATAAATTCAAGCATAATAATTGCTTTGTTTTTAATAGCAGTTTTTTTTATTATATTTTCAGTTATTCTTCTGAGAAAATTTCATGTTATGAAATTAAAACTAGAAGGTGTTTCAGAAGTTTTAGATGATATTTCTCAAGGAAACTTTAATCATAAAATCCTTGTTACCTCAAATGATATAACAGCTAAAATTAGTTATAAAATCAATGAAATCATTTATAATTACCAAGAGGAAATTATAGATTTAAAAAAAGCTAGTGAAACTAATAAACAATTAATGACTAGTCTTTCTCATGATGTGCGTACTCCCTTAACAACTTTAATAGGGTATCTGGATGCAGTGAAAAAAGATATTGTTACTGGTGATGAAAAGGAACAATATCTTGAAACTGCAAGACTAAAAGCTTATGATATGAAAGAATATGTGGATATGTTATTTCAATGGTTCAAGCTGAATTCAAATGAAGAAACTTTTACCAAACAGGATGTAGAGATTTCAGAAGTAACACGAAACATCTTAAAGGATTGGATAACTGTTTTTGAAGATAAAGCCTTAGATTTTGAAATTGATATTCCTGAACAGAAAAACATAATCCAAATTGATATGAATGCTTATAGCCGCATAATGAATAACTTAATTCAAAATGTGGTATCTCACAGTAAGGCATCTTGCATAGAAGTAAATATTCACCGTTTAGAGAGTCATGTAAAAGTTTGTGTGGCTGATAATGGAAAAGGTATTGCACAACATGATTTAGATCATATTTTTGAACGCTTGTATAAGTGTGATAAAGCACGTTCTCAAAAAGGCAGCGGGTTAGGACTTTCTATTGTACATAAACTGGTTATGAAAATGGATGGCACCATTACAGTAGAAAGTGAGGAAAATAAAGGAACTAAGTTTACTATTAAATTTCCACTAGCCTCCTAAAAAAGCTCTGTTTAATGCAGGGTTTTTTATTTTTTAAAATGCAAGGTTAATGCAAGGTTAACACAAGGTTAATGTAAGACTAGGATGGTAGTATTAAATCATTAAAACACAGGAGGCTTTTATATATGAGTGATTTTATTATTGAAACTAATAGACTAACAAAACAGTATGGAGATCAAAAAAGCGTAAATAATCTTAATATGCATGTACGTAAAGGGCGAATTTATGGTTTGCTAGGGCGTAATGGAGCGGGGAAAACCACAACTATGAAAATGCTTTTAAACTTAGCAAAACCAACCTCTGGTGAAGTTCATATTTTTGGAAAAGATATTAGAACCAATGAAAAAAAGATTTTACCACGTATTGGCAGTCTAATTGAATCACCTGGATTTTATCCTAATTTAACAGGAACAGAAAATCTAAAGATTTTTGCAGAGCTAAGGGGGATTCCCAAAAGAAATGCCATTGAAAATGCATTGGAGTTGGTGAGTCTTCCATATAGGGATAAAAAGTTGTATTCTCAATATTCACTTGGGATGAAGCAACGTCTTGCCATAGCTTTAGCAGTAATGCATGATCCAGAATTATTAATATTAGATGAACCTATAAATGGATTAGATCCTATTGGAATTGCAGAAGTACGTTCATTTATTCGTAAGCTCTCTGAGGAAAGAGGAAAAACCATATTGATTTCTAGTCATATATTATCAGAAATTGCTCTGTTAGCTGATGATATTGGTATTATTGATAATGGAGTTCTTTTGGAAGAAGAAAGTCTTGAAGAACTTGAAGGTAAAAACAGTAAATATATTCATTTCATTGTATCGGATATAGCACAGGCGGCTCGTATTCTAGAAGGAAGCTTCAATACGAAAAATTTTCATGTGGAAGATGAACATGGAATAAGACTTTATGATACCAATTTATTATTACCTATTATTAACCGCACTTTTATAGAAAACGGAGTTGATATTACAGAAGCTCATGTTTGTGAAAACACATTGGAGGATTACTTCAAGAAGGTAACTGGAGGTGTAGGTATTGCTTAAGCTGATAAAATGTGAATTTTGGAAATTAAAGCGCAAAAAATTTATTCAGCTTGTTATTGCTTCAGCTTTTTTATTTCCTATTCCATTAACTTTTATTATGATGAAGCCTTCAATACAAGAAAGATTTTCTGGGCCATCAGAGATTTATGATGCACTTTGGAATGAAATTATTGGATTTGGAATACAATTTTTGTTTCCTTGTATTTTAGGCACAATTGCAGCTATATTGTTTTTTATGGAACGAGATAATGATACCTTTAAGAATTTACGGACTATTCCAGTTTCAAGTACTGAAATGGTTTTTGCAAAGATATGTGTACTTTTTATAGTAAGCATTGTATTTTGTGTTGCATCTACTGTAGCATCCATTGTTTGTGGAAGTATAATATTTGAAGTAAATGGTATATGGTATAAACTATGGTTTTCAGTAGTAATGGGCATTTTTACTACAGCAGGAACTCTTCCTTTGGTTGTGGTCATTGTATTCTTCAGCCGTTCCTATATTTTTTCTATCCTACTTTGTGTTTTTTATAGCTTTTTAAATATGAGTGCTACTTTTATGTATGATGTGCTACCTAAATCAGTTCTTCACATTTTCCCTAATCCACTAACTACCTTTTGGAGTGCAGGAAATATGGCAAAGCACATTAAAATGGATTTAACAAAGCTTGAATTTCTCATTCCATCCACTATACAAGTGGTAACTACACTATTTATTATGGCAACAGCATCAATTTTTATAATAGTTCGTTTATATAGAATAAGGGAGGAATGATAGAAAATGTGGCATATAGTGAAGACAGAATTATGGAAATTAAAGCGATATTCTATTATATGGACAGGCATTGTTTTAATGCTTTTATCTGTACTTTTAACTTTGTTTACATCCCTTGCAAATGATGGGTCAGTATGGGATTTTAGATACTTTATCGAGCAGGTTATAAAAAATAATATGACCATTATTTTTCCTATGTGCATTACTTTAATTGCAGGATATATTATTAACCGTGAACAAAAAGATGATACGTTAAAAAGTATCTTGGCCGTTCCAATTTCTTTTAAAAAATTATTGATGGGAAAGATTATTGTTGTTGGTTTATTATCATTGGTGTTTGGAATAGCATGCTGGATTTTTATGATTATATCAAATCTTATTGTTGAATTTCCAGGTTTTACAGTATCTCTACTTATACAATCTTTTATTCAAATTACCTTTTTTAATTTATTACTTTACTTGGCGGTGTTACCAATCATTATTGGAACTAGCCATTTGCAAAACGGATTTTTAGCAGGTACTATTGGTGCCTTTGTCTATGGATATATTGGAATGTTTGCCGCTGGACATAAAATACTATTGAATTTGTATCCTATATCAGCTTGCTTAGGAATTATTAAATATCGTGCCTATGACCCTGATGTCACATACAACACACCTCTTTGCTATTTGACTATGGTACTTATGATTGTTATTTCGGCAGCTTTGATATGGACAACATCTAATGGAATAGAGCTTAAAAAATCTGTGAAAAAGAAAACTAAATCAGTGAAGAAAAAAGGTTGGTGAATATGGTATTTAGTTTATATAATTATGATAAAAATTGAGCAAAGGATATATAGTATGAAAAAAATACAACGTAACTACTAAATTTAGAGATACGAACAATGTTCTTTGATAACTGAATAATGCGGTGAAAAAGCAGAAATGTTTAGCAAATTATTGGAGGTAAATGTGGTTTTTTATAATTGTATTTATGATACAATTATTATTAACAAAGTCAAAATAGTAAAATATGTAGAAGCAAAAATTAATTTTTATAGGCGAGGTATGAAGATGGAAGATTATAACATTGTTAAAAATGATTTTAATGAAATTTCACAACTCGATGAACTAACATGGAATCATAATAATTGTTACTTTGAACACCTTATAAAACTTATACCAAATAACGTTGAAACCTGCCTGGAAATAGGTTGTGGAAAAGGTGAACTTTCCTTTATGTTGTCAAAGAAATCCCAAAAAGTAATTGCAGTTGACCTTGCAGATAAAATGATTGAAAGTGCAAAAGTCTTACATCCGAATAACAATATAAGTTATATTTGTGAAAATATTCTCGATATGAAATTTGAAAGCAATAGCTTTGATGTTATTATAACAACAGCAACAGCACATCATTTGCCCTATGACTGGCTACTATGTTTCGCAAAGAATAAACTTAAAAAAGGTGGTAAACTAATTATATTAGACCTTGTAAAAGCCAAATCATTAAGTGATTATATTATATGGGGTAGTGCTATTATTCCTAATATCGTTATGAACTTAATAAAAAACGGTAGGTTGCAAAAAGATGACGCTCATTCAAAAGAAGTTTGGGAGAGACATGGTAAACATGACAGGTATATGACAATTAATGAGATAAAATCGTCAGCACAAAAACATATTCCTACAGCAAAAGTTAGACGCAAACTCTTTTGGAGATATTTATTAGTATGGCAAAAATAGTTATAAGGAAAGCATACTCTACAAATAGATTAATTCGTACTATTTTAATTTAACGTCACAGCTAAAAAAATGAGCAATTCACCGAAACACTGTATTATTCAAATTTGAATTTTACAGCGTTTTTGCGTCGCACTCCAAAGATTTTATGAAGTACCTGAAGATTAATTAATAAGGGAGATTATTCTATGAAAGTAGCAGTTTTATCAGATATCTATGGTAATGGAATAGCATTAAATTATGAAAATACATTTAAATTACATTAAAAGTTTCATTTATGGATATTTTTAAGAAAAACTTAATTATTTTATAAGGAAATGTTAATACACTTTTTATTCAAATCTAATAAAATTATTACATAGGGGTAAATGATTAGCAACTAAGGAGATATTTTTAATGAAATTTAAATCTATGAAATTTATAGTGAGTGTAATATTATTGATTTCCATATCATTGAATGGTTTTTTATTTTTGAAATTAAAAGGACAACCTTGGCATATTGATTTTAAGGATGCCAATTCAAGAGAAACATACTTTACGCTGCATAATGTGAAGGAGGCGCAAAGTATAAGTAAAGGAAAAGGGATTAAAGTTGGTGTTTTAGATCATGATTTTGGTTATGAAAATCATAAAGAACTATATAAAGAGGGGATTGATTTTATAGGCAATTCTGATTCCATTAATAAATCATGTGATCATGGTTACTGGATGTCACTTACTTTGAAAGAAATTGCTCCAGAATGTGATGTATATGCTATGAATATAGCAGATAGTAATGAGGATAAGAAAGTTACAGCAATGATAAAAGCCATAGACTGGGCTATAGAACATAAAATTGATATATTAACATATTCTCAAGCTCCAATATCTGAAAAAAATAGACAAAGATTTGATGAAGCTGTTAATAAGGCTATTAAAAACAATATTGTAACTACTTTTATACATTATGATAACCCTAATAATATTTGGCCTAACGGTATGTCTGCAAGTAGGATCAATAATAATCAAAGACAACCAGACTTAAATATACTAAACTATGACTATAATGTATTAAGGATAGATACTTATAAAAAGTATGAAAAATCAAAGAATAATATTAGTGGTGGGAATAATATACCATATTTTTCACTATCATCAACATCACCAGTTATAGGTGGTTTTGTAGCAATATTAAAGGGTATTAATAATACACTTTCACCAAGTGATTATAAAGACATATTGAAAAAGACAAGTTACAAAACTACATTTAAAGATCCTTTCACTGAGAAAGAATTTGAATGTCCAAGCGTTGCTGATATTGAAAAAGCTGTAACATACTTAAAAGAAAATTATAAATAGCTAATTAGAATTTTATAGTTATAAGAATAATAAAATAAGAAGTGGAGTTTATTTATCACATAAGCTTCACTTCTAATATTAGTACACATCTAATATAGTACACATCTTTTGTTAGATGATAAATAATAAGTTTATTGTTTTTTGATTATATATTATTATTCTCCACCATATTTATTTTTTTACTGCAATAATAACACCTTTACCAATAGGCAAGAGAGTGCTTTCAAGGTTAGGACAATTAACAACCATCTGATTAAACTGCTCAATTGTTTTAATCAAGTCATGCCACTTCGCATCTAAATCCAATACAGGGAACAGTGTGTCCTCCGCCACTAGTAATCCTCCTGTTTTTAAAATTTTCAAACAGTCATTAAATAATAGAGAATATAATTTTTTATCTGCATTTTGGAATATTAAATCAAATTCATCTTTGATATTTGGAAGTATTTCTTTTGCATCTCCAATTTTCAATTCAATAAAATCGGCTACACCAGCATTAATAAAATTTTGTTTGGCTTGAGCTGCAATTTTTTCATCGCATTCAATAGTAATTATTTTATCACCATATTCTTTTACTATTTTAGCCATGTATATAGTTGAGTATCCTATACTTGTTCCAATTTCTAAAATTCTTCTTGGCTTTGTAGCTTGAACTACTAATTTTAGAAATCTTATAACATCATCATCAACAATAGGTATAAAATCTTTTAGTTTTATATTATTAATAAACTCCTTCTTGGTTAATTCTGCATTTTGTTCGTATAGGTTATCAATATATAAGTTGATTTTATTAAAATCCATAATATAATTCTCCTTTTATTTGCTTATTCAATTATCATTTGCATTTTTTTCTTCTTTATTCATATTGTAATAATAGTGTCAAGAACATAATTAAAATTATCAAATGAAATTACAAAAGCTTGATTAATTTTATAAATTAAAACATGTTATCTTTTTATATACTATAAATAAGTATTTTACTAAAGGGAAAACTATTATCGAAGGCTTATGCTGTTTGGAAGGTGATATGTTTGAAAAGAATATTAAATATTTTATTAGTAGTAATACTACTGATTCAATATCCGAATTATATATTTGCTTTTGGTGTACCTAAAGAGATTAAAAATAATGATTCGGTAGCACCATTTTTAACAGAAGATGTTAATAGAATTTATATAGTAAATATGTTATCTGGATATACTACAAAAGAAATAAAGGACCATTATGGAATGAATTTGCCATGGCAATTAGAGGATGGAAAGATTATTGATGCGAAAATGATATATGGACAAGAGGGGCTAATATTTATCTTTAAACTTCAAGTTCAACCTTTTGTGGGAGCACATAATCCTATCGGTACTGATAATTTTACATTCAAGGTATTGAATAATAAGATTATCCTTGAGAAATATGAGCATGTTGAAAGTTTTCCTATTCCACCTTATTTAAAACAATATTATAAAAACTTAAAACAGAACTATTAGTTAAATTCATTGTTAAATAATATTTAATAATATGTTATAATTATACCACGATGACACTTTTTAACTAATTAAAAAGTATATATTAAATATGTAAAATAATTTTTAAAAATCTTAATCACAAGATAAAATTATGATTAAAAAACAATATTCTGTTCATTGAAGAAGGGGACTAAATATGAAAAAATATAGTGGAATTATAGCTACATTTATGATTGCAGTCATTTGGGGTTATTTTGTAGATTTGAGAAATGGTGAAATTGGTTGGTTTATCTGATGACTACCTGCCCTAATACTGCCATCCTCTATAAGTGGCAGATAAAGGCAGCTACGTCCCTAGATAAGTTCTTCTAAGCTTCAGCTGGAGTAAGTATTCCTTTTAAGAAAATTCCATCTGAAGCTAAGAATCACTTGATTGGGCGAATAGTATTTATGCCAATGTTTTATTTGTTTTTTAACAAGTATTTAATTAAAAAAAGCGTACAAAATAATCTTCAATAACTCTGTTTTAAGAAAATTACTTTACAATAATGTACAATATATATACTAAAGTATAGTTTATTTATATAGTAATGTTCATTATTTGAATTTCTATTAATATTCAGTATAATTAAGAAAAGACAAAATTATAATTTATATGGACATACTTATAATATTAATATAAGGAGAATAATAATGATAGATTTATTTAGAGCATTTACTACAAAAGAAGATTTTTTTTATGATGGTGCATTTATTGCTAAAGTAAAATATCAACGATTCCAACCAAAATTAGATAAAGAAACTTATAAAAATGAAATTGTAAAAAATAATAGACGACTTTGTGTAATCAACTGTAATGGATATGTTAATAATGAAATCGCACAAACATTAACAGTTTATTTAATGATGAATGTAAAAGTTAAAGAATATATTCAAACAGAAACTTCTACAGATAATGGGGCTTTATGGCGTAACTTTTCAAAAGAAGAAATTGCAGATTTCAGCCATCTAACAGGAGATACAAATTCTATTCACCTTACAGAAAATCCTGTTGTACAAGGATTGTTTATTCTAAAAGAACTTTGTGATACAACTCAAACTAATAAGATAGAAGTAAAATATATTCATCCTGTTTATGGATGTAATCCAGTTTATATAAAATATGAAGGAAATCTTATTAAGGGTTTTAGTAATGGTATATTATGTTTTCAAGCAACTTTGTTTTAGAATGTTTTTATAAAATGTGAATTAAGGAAAGTCTGAAATAGACTTCCTTAAAATTTATAATTTATTATTTGTCTTTTCATTTATGTAAATATCAAGTGCTTTAATTCCTCTATTGGCAAGTTTCACAAATAAATAGAAGCAACTTTCATTTTATCTTTGAAAAGCTTACTAGCTCTGTTTTATACCAATAATATTTATTAAATTCTTCAACTGTGATTTTTTCATTAAATATAGGTCTACTACTCAAAGTACATCATTCCTTTTATGTTATATAAATAATTTTAGATAATATTCTAGAAAAAGTTTTTTTTATCAATCTTTAATTCATTTAACAAAATTAAATTTGATAAAAACAAAGTAGCTAGTCCAACAGAAAGTATAATTTCAAAGTTTATATTTGTAATACTTTCCCAAATGATAATTATTAAGTAAAGTCCAAGGAATTGAGATAAGTAAATTAACAAACCTTTTATGAAATGAGTTTTTGTTTTTTGAAAAAAATATATTATCACTCCACTTATTATAGCTACTATAGCTAATAGCATATAAATAAATGTACCTAAACCATCTTTTATTATGTAACATATAACTGGTAATATTATTGGAATAACTCCTGTAATTAATAATACCTTTCTGCCAAAGTTATTAAAACTAATTTTGTTAATTAACCAAAATATAAATAAGGTTATCAAATATGCTATAGTTGAATAGAAAATAACATTAGGAATAGAGAATTTTATTTCATTAATCTTGTATGCTGTTAAAGGATTTAATTGATTTGTAATTGGATAAATATTTATGAGTAGCCAAATAACAATTAATTTTATTAATAATCTATACTTATAATTTATCATTTTATCCTCCTGCCATTTGAAATCTTTTAAGTCATCCATATACTCTTCAGTTCTGTTTTAAGAAAGGCGCATAATTACAATTTATTATTTGTTTTTTCCTCAATAAGGATTACTATAAAAATATACCCATACAACAGCCTCTTTTGATTATTGGTTTTAAGTTCCATGTTTAACAATTACCAATCAATTATAACATATTACTAAATGGATATATGAGGAAGTAATACATTTGTTATTATATAATGGACGAGAATGGGTTTAAGGGTGTATAAATATTTTAAATGTGGTTAAAAGGCTTAGAAGAAATAGGAGACGTGTAATGTATGGGAGCGCTATATGAAGAGTTATATTTTGCGTCATATATTTGTATTGCCATGCAAAAATGCCGTAAAATTCAGAATTGAATAGTACGGTGTTTTGCTAGGCTCTTTAATATAATTTTTGTTTAATTTTCAAAGACATCTGTATAATCTATCAAGCAAAAGTACAGATGATATTATGGTTACTTGAAGGAAGATAATATTGTGATTTATCATCTTCTATAGGCATTTTATCAATGAAATCATTCCAATCACAAGTAAGTTTATCAGTAATAGTCTTTTGTAATTCTGAAATAGACTTGCTTATTCCGGTACCTAGTTTAGCATCAATCTTTTTATAATAATCTATATCATCGGAACATTGCTTATTAATATCGTTCATTATATTTAAAAAGCTATTCATAAAATTCATGTTAAATTCAATATTTGTAAATTTTTTATATGTATTTGAGGTACGCTTTTTTAATTGTTCAAGCCTACTAGAAGAATCTACACCTGTTATCTCTTCCAATGAGAAGCCTTTTTCTCTGGCAAATACCTCTCTTAGTCTTTGAGCAAATCCTTGAAGTTTAAAAATAGAATCTAATTCTTTATTTACCTTATTATCTACGCAATCTGAAAGTTTTTTCTTAATGTCATCTGATAAATTGGTTTTTTGTACTATAAAGTTAGTTTTCATCTTAGCCATTCCCAAGGCGGCTACGTTATAACCATCAGAATAATAAAAATCTTCCATCAAGTTTTTACCGATACTTTCAATACCAGCACTTAAGATTTTTAAATCTTCATAATTCATATCTTTAAGTGAAGTTGATTTATCTGTCTTCGCAGTATTATTAAGCTTATTATCTATAATACTACTAATATTATTTTTTATATCATTAGTATCATCCACATCTAGCTTAAAAAATTTGCTAATATTGCATGATATTTCATCCGATATTGAGCTCTTAGCAAGATTTACATATTTATTTAGAGAATCTAAATACTTTTGTTTCTTATCACCATCAAAATTATCATTTATATACTGAGTGTATTTTTTTGTAGCATTCACAAGATTATCAATTTTTTGAGTATTATCTTTAAAATATAATGGGGAAAAACTACTCCAGCTAAAGCGACTTAACTCTGTAAAATCTGTAAGCATGGCTTGCTCAATATCGTCTGGATTTGTGATAGCTTGGTTTGGTAGCAGCTGTTCTTTAGATATATTTGGTGTATATGTTTTTTCTGTTTGAAGGTTTTCAGATTTTACTCTATCAATAACAGATTTATTTGTTGTGTAATTACTTATACCCTGAAAATTGTTTATTGTGTTCATCTATATCATCTCCTTAAAGATTACATCGGTAATTTAACAGAAAAGTTTAGAACAAATTATAAAATGTGGTAAATAAGTTATTTGTTTTAAGAAAGTTATGTATCTACAATTTATTATTTCTCTTTTCCTCTATGTAAATATCAAGTGCTGTAATTCCTCTATTTGCAAGTTTCACAAATAATATGAAAGCATAAATACCCATGCCTACTAAAATTAACACTAGCATAAAAATCCCCCCCATAGTTTCTTTTTACTAATAAAATTAATTCACATTTTTATGATTTTCATACTATTTTAATTTTTTTAGATAATTTAAGGATTCTAATTGATCTTTTATGTAACTTTCCAATATAAAAGCACCTTGAAAGTTGATATCCATTAAAAACTTAATTTCTTTATTCCAATTAATTGTACCTAACTTCTTGTTTCCAATTGGCCAATGTATATCAGCTAATTGATCGTTATCATGAGCATGAATACTACCTAATCTAAAGTGAAATTTACGAAGTATGTCAATTCCATGTTCATCTAAATTTCCATGGCCATAATCATAGCATAATTTTAATGCAGAAGAATCAATGACTTCAAATATTTTTTCAAAGTCACTTAATCTATCACCCATTTTACTAAAATCACTGTTTCTTTGTTCTGGGTATGAATTTTCAATATGAATTTCCACATTGTTGTGTATACCTACTTCGGTGATTTTGTATAATACTGGTATTAGTTTTTTTATTATTTTATGGTGTTCAGTTCGCTTTCCAGAATTACAACTATATCCAATGTGAAAGTTGACAAATGATGCTTCGATTTTATTTGCAAAAGAAATTGTTTTTTCAGCTAATTCAATCCATATATTACGAACAGCTTGAACTTTTTCAGCTAAATTGAATGGATATGCATGAATACTTATTTCAATACTTGGATTTTTAGTTTTATATTTAATAATTTCATTATATAGATCATTTTCAATTATTTTTAGATCAGCAGGTAATGAGATTTGTATATGTTCAATATTATATTCTTTAAATGTTTCTGAAATTAAATGAAGTTTTTTATATGGAGAGCTAACACCGACTTTCATTTTATCCTCCTAGAAATACACTTTTTAGAGTTAAAATATGTTTTAGGTTTAGTCCTATATTACTATTGTACACTATGTTGACATTCATCTAAAAATTCCTTATAGTCTTCTTCCAACTGCTTCTTTTTATCTTCATTTATGGTTACAACTATTTTTAAACTTTTACACACTA
The DNA here is from genome assembly GCF_000619945.1 of Clostridium lundense DSM 17049. Lineage (GTDB taxonomy): Bacteria > Bacillota > Clostridia > Clostridiales > Clostridiaceae > Clostridium_AO > Clostridium_AO lundense. The sequence continues at coordinate 50,188 of NZ_JHVC01000021.1, forward strand.
TAACACCATGATTCTTATGTTCTTCAGTAATATATAGGTGTCTAATTGTATCAGTATCAAATTCTGGATCATCAAATACTGAAGTATCAAAATCTTCAGGTAGACTTTCTATGATATAATCATCAAATAGTAATATTTTCATATTAGATTCAACTTTTCTGAATTGAACATTGGTTAAACATCTATCATTAAAGCTTTCAATAGAATCTTTATCATAGCTTTCAGAAATAATACCAGTTATTATTAGTCTTACTACTTTATCAAATAGAAATCCATCATGAAATTCTAAAGTCATAGATTCTGTTGATTTTTCAATAATTCTAATGTTTGCCTCATGAAAACTTGGCCAAGTTCCATGGAAATTTTTAATTAATTTATCCGAACCTTCTATCATATCAGGAGATAAAATTAAATTTATCTCTACTTTACCGCAAGGAATATTTGGACGTTTCTCATTGTCATGAAGGTATATAGAAGCATTAAAATTAAGAAAAAGAATATAGTGTCCATAGTCATCGTTACCTTTTTCAAAAATATAACCTTCCAAGGAAATATTATTAGGTAATTTTATCTTATATATATATTCCTGACCTGTATTGAAAGGAAATTCTTCATCTATCCAAATCCTATCTGAAATTGCACATACATTCTGTTGAACTGATACAGTTCCATCATCATTGTCAGTAAATATTGAATAACTTTTTGGTTCAATAAAATTTATGTTATCTTCAGTTCTTATTATATTGATGAACATATTATTCACCCCTTTTTTATTGTTAGGTATCATTTACGTATTTAATAATTATGAATCAATTATAACATATTAATAAAGGAAAATATGGGAGTATTTATATAATACTCCCATATTTGAGGAAGAATAATTTTATTTAGTGATTTCTCGTTCAAATATAACCTCATAGTCAGTAGGTTTCCCATGAGAATTATAATACATAGGTAATACTTGTACTAATCTCCAGCCTTCCTTGGCATATTTATCTATTATTTCATGATGATTGGCTTGAGCGAATATACCTCCTAAAGTTGTTTGAACATATTTATACTCATACATATTTATCACCTCACTATAAACAGTATATTTATAAAAATATTATACAATTATCAATAAATAATAAATTACAGTTTTTTAAGATATTATGTTTCTACAAAGTAAGCTTTGCTACTAATTCACCATCTTCAATATCACCTGTTTCCACAAAACCTAAAGATGCGTAAAGTGTTTTTGCTACTATATTTTCTGGCTCATAGGAAAGGGAAAGTGCCAAAGCTTTTCCATATGGGAAAGTTCTAACTAATTCAATTACTTTTGTCATAGCATCCTTACCATAACCTTTGCCTTGATACTCTTTGTCGATCATTAATCTACAAACCCAATAAGTATTTTCATCAGTATCTTCAGCTGCTTCAATATATACTAACATTATAAAGCCTACCATAACGTCATTGTTATAAATGGCATAGGGCATAGGAATACCCTCATTATTGCTTAAAGCAACATAGGCTTCTGCAAGACTTAATAGATTACTGGCAACATAACTTCTTTGTTCTTCTTTTGGTTCTAATTTAATGCAATCATTAAAATTATCCTCTGTGATTTTTTGTAATTCTATCATAATTGGCCCCCTTAAAATATAACTTGTACATTTTTATATTTCTAATTGTTCCTAAATAAATATATAAAACTTGGTCTAGTTGTCTAAATTATTATTTATTAATTCCTTATACTTTTTTTCATTTCTAGGCCAGTTTATAAGTCCCGCAATTAATCCTCCTAAAAGACCTCCGAAAAAAAATGATAAATGCGTATCAAAGTTATAATTATTTCCTCTAGCTAATGTACCAATTATAGAGCCTACAAACATTGCTATACCCATGATGATACTATTAGTCAATACATATATTTTCTTACCTTTGCGTCTATATTTTTCCCAATTACGAATAAACTTTTTATTATTCATTAACTAATTCCTCCATATAGACTTATTTGTCTGATTCACATTTGTTCTTTTGTTTGCCAATGCTAAATAATATAGCTGAACAGACCAATATAATGGATGCAACCCATATTGCCTTAACTCCCATAGCTAATGTAGACAATCCACCTAAAAATGCTCCCAGTATAAAGGATAGAATTACTGTAAAAAAACGTACAGCACGTATGGCTGATTCATGATCCTTTTTTGAGAAGGCAATATAAGCTGCCTGTGAAGCTGTACGCAAGTTTCCTGTGGACATTGTTGTAGCATATGGAGAATCAACTAATTTACGGAAGGAAGTGGACTGAATAGAGGCAACAAAGGAAACTGTAACAGTTACAACAATATTAGGAATAGTATCAGGTATAAATCCTATAATAATAAGCACTATAATTTCAAGAGTTAAGATGGTTTGTGGCCAATCCTGTAAAAATAAACATGATTGTTTATTTCTTATCCATTCAGCAACAATTACTCCAACTATGAAAGCAAGTATAGGTGGAACATGGATTAGTGCTTGCCTCCATTCTTTTTTTGAAGCATATATGCCTAAAAGTACAATATTTCCAGTTTGGGCATTGGCAAAAACACCACCTCTTCCTATGAATGTATAAGCATCTAAAAATCCACCAACAATTGCAAGAAGTATACCAAATGGGACAGATTCATGTATAGCATGGTTGAAAAATAGTTTTTCTCTTTTTTCTTTCACTAAATAAAAAACCTTGCCAATCAAAATTTAAATCATCCTTTCATAGTCACATAAATTTACCAATACCACTTAGATTATGAGAAAATTATCTTCTGTGATTTTCCTGATTCTATCATAAATTCTTCCCTATAAAATATAACTCATAAATTTATTAAATAACTCTACAATCATGAATTAATTATAACATATTGCTAAAGAAAAATATGGCAAATTAGTATATGGCTTATAAAAAAATATGGATTAAATTTAAACTATTGATAGATATACCAATCTAACACTCGAAGTATTAAGTGTAGGGAACAAATAAATGCAAGCTTGCTTTAGAAAGAAGGTTAAAAATGAAAATTGATGAGGGGAATTTTATATCTCAGTTAGTGAATAAGAATGAAAAAGCATTAGATTATGTTATAGACAACTATGGATGGATTATAAAGTCTATTGTAAAGAAGCAACTTTATAATTTGCAAAGTGTTCATGAAGAATGCATCAATGATATACTTCTTGGTATTTGGAATAACATTGACAGTTTTGACGAAAGTAAAAATGAATTTAAAAACTGGGTAGCTGGCATAGCTAAGTTTAAGTCTATAGATTATAAAAGGAAGTATTTAAAAAGTCTGGGGTATGAAAATATAGATGATTTAGAAATAGGGGTCCCAGATACAACTCATGAAGAAGTTGTTAAAAATGAATTAGATGATGATGTGAATGATATGTTAAATTGCTTAAAGGAAAGGGATAGAGAGTTATTTTACAAGTTATATGTGGAAGAAAAAGAAATAGAGGCTGTAAGTAAAGAGACAGGATTAAAGAGAGAAACTATTTATAATAGGTTATCTAGAGGAAAGAAAAAAATAAAAAGTATGTTTAAAATTATGGAAAGTAGGGGGTAATAATATGAAAAATGATATATATACCATGCTAAATGATGCAGATATAAATTTGGAGCAGTACAAAAAAGATGATTTTAATGATATTGAAAAGAAGAATCTAAAGGTTAAGTTTAGAAAATCAATTAATAGTAAGAAACCTTATAAAAGAAATATAGCAGTGGCAGCTGCAGTAGCTTTAGTATTAACTGTAGGAATACTAGGTAATAATGCTTACGTATATGCTACAAGGGTAAGTAACATTATTGGTAGAGATATAGGTAGTCTTTTAGGAATACAAAAAAATTTAGATGAGTATAAAACTGTTGTAAATAAATCTGTAACTAATAAAGGGATAACAGTTAAGCTAAATGAAGTTATACTAGATGGAAATCAGTTAAATGTTTCTTATAATATAAGTTCTAATGAAAAATTAGAAGGTGGTAGATCTTGGATGCCTTTCTTCACTGTCTATATAAATGGTAAGAAAGCAAGTAATGGAGCTGGTGGAAGCGATACAATTGTTGATGATTACACTACAGAAGGAGTAATGACTTATGATTTAGATAAAGTTAATTTAAGTGGAGATTTAAATATAAAAATTTTATGTAAGTCCATGATATTAGATAATAAAGAAAAAAAGGGAACATGGAGTTTTGAGTTTAAAACTAATGGGGATCAGTTAAAAATTGATACTAGAGAAATAGCGCTTAATAATAAATTTATACTTGAAAATGGTAAAGAATATACTTTAACTAAGTATACAGATAGTGCACTTGGTCAAAAAATTTATGCTTCCTCATCAACAGCTAATTTAAAAACAAAATCTGCATATGACATAGAGTTAAGAGGAAATGATGATTTAGGTAATAAAGTTTCGTTTTATATGAACTATGATATAAAAAATGAAGCATTATTTAAAACTGGAAAAATTAATGTAGGTGCTAAGACGTTAACACTAACTCCATATGCAGCTAAATATCCAGAGAAAAGTGGTAGGATGGATGGTGAATATAAAAAGGTAGGGGATAAATTTACTATAGATTTATCAAAACTTAAATAACAAGGGAATTCTTGGAATTCATGGCCATTGGGAGTACATATAGATTTGATTTACACAAATCTATATGTGTTCCCCAAGTATCTAATTATTATAGTATCGGTCAATAATTTTAAGTGCAATTTCCCTGGCCGTTGGGCCAGATATATTTTTATTATTTTTATCATTTAAATGAATTGCAAAGAAATATTTCTGTGTATTATGCTCAAGCATTCCTACAAACCAAGCATTATCTTTATACCCTGTACCTGTTTTACCATAAATGGAAATATGTTCATTTTTGTTTACTAACATTATATCTTTAAGAATTTCAATATTTTGTTTTGAAAAATCTGTTTTGCCATTAAAAATATTTGCTAAAACTTCTACTTGCTCTTTAGGTGAAATTTTCAAAGAAGATTCTAACCAAAAACCATTTAGTTCAGGTAATGGATTGATATTTTCGCCGTTCCATTGGCTTACATCACAGTTACCATATGAAAGTTTTTTTAGTGATTTTCCCATGTCATCTTTCCCTATTTTATCTATAACTTTTTTAAAGTACCAGACACAGGATGTTTGAAAAGCTTCTTTTAAAGTTAAATCTTTGTTCCAAGATTTTATAGGATAATCAGTTCCATTATAATTCATTTTTGATTCAGTAGAAGTAAGTACTCCTTTTTGAAGTGCAACTAATGTTGATATTATTTTAAATGTTGAGCAAGGAGATGCCTGTTTTTCGCATAATTGTTCATTATAAAATTGATATTCTTTGGTATCACTATTATAAAAAACAGCACAGCCATCAATACCATTAAAAAGTTCAGTATAGTCAACAGCTTTTTTTGATGAGGAAGTGTTCTCTACAAGGGTTTCCTTTAATAATGTATTCTTATTTTCTGTAACAACTGAGGATGTATTATCATTTTTATGTTCAACTGATTGTTGATTTGCATTATTACATCCAATCATATAAATACATATCATACAAATGGACGCAATGCCTATAATTTTTTTCACCATAAAACCTCCTTACAATCCAATGTGACGCGTAACTTATAATCTATTTTTTAGTTAAAAGCGGGGGAGACGATTCCTGCTAAAATAATCAAAAGTGAAATAGAAGCAACTATACTACTATTTTTTGATGATGCTTTTTCATCTTTTATCATAGAAGAAATAGCATGTACTAATGCAAATACAAATATAAAGGGCCACAAAAACCATGTCCAATAATAAAATATTCCTATTCCCTTCATTAATTCAATAAACATTTTATTTTTCCTCCATAGTATAAATAATCTATTCCTATATAAAGCATGAGACAATTATAACATATTTTAAGGAGAAATATGTAAAATTAATACATTTGCTATTAAAGTGGGTAGTTATCAGATAACTATTGATTAGGACTTAAAAATAACAGATTCTGAAAACAGATTCTGTTATTTTTTATTTCAATGAATTTTTTTGTATTAGCATTATGCTTCCATATATATAGCACCTCTTGTTTTTGAGCGAAAGAAATTATACACTGGCAATATATATAAATAACAAGCGGCTAAAATACAAATTGTTGGTGCTGATACTGTAGCTAATGGTACAGCTGATGCAATAGACCATGGTATAAGTGGGGCAACAACAACCGCTGTATTTTCTAATGAATTTGCCATTTGGTAATTGTCAGATGTAACCTTATTACATAACTGATGAGTTAATATGATAGTCAAAGTCTGATTACAGCTTATCATGCTTGCTAAAAATGAAGTTATAGCAATACTACCAAATGGAGTAATTGTGTTTGAAAGATTATTAATATGTTTTTTTATGCCATCTAATAAACCTGTTCCTTCAAAAATACTGGCATAAGAAGATGATAAACATACAATGGCAGAAACTTTTAACATAGATTGAATACCGCCACCATTTAGCATGAGGGCAAGTTCTGCATTAGATGAGTGATATCCTGTAATAAACATTTTAAGCAGTGAGGTAAACTCAATTTTTTGAATCCAAATACAAATAATACTACTAGTTATGATACTTAAAATCATTGTGATTTTTACATTTAACTTAAATATAGACGTTACAATAATTAGAATAGCAGGTAAAATAGTGAGCCAATGCAAGTTGAAATTATCTGCAAACAAGGTTCTAATTTCAAGAGAGACACTTTTACTCTCTAATAAAAAACCAGAAATTAGATAAACTGCACATGTAAATATAAATGGTATAATTGAAGTTTTAATCATAAGCTGAATGTTTTTATAAATATCTGTGCCTGTTAGTTCGCTTATTAGCAATGCACTTGTTGACATGGGAGAACATCTATCACCAAAATAGATACCAGATAATATAGCCCCTCCCACCAATATTTCGTTTGAACCTATGGCATTTGATATGGTCATGCAAATTACCCCAATGGTAGCAGCCGTGCCAAATGCGGTTCCTGTAAGTATAGATAATATACAGCAAAATAAAAATGTTATTAGAATAAATGCTTTTGGAATAATTAATTTTGTAGAATAGTAAACAATAAAGGATATTGTCCCTGATGCACGCCATACTGCTGTAAGCATGCCAATCATGAAAAATATAATTAATATATTTTTAACTGTTTTTATACCTTTAAAAGACATTTGTATCATATGTTTTACTGAATTATTTTTCATTAAACCATATAAGAAGAAGAGAGTAAACCCAAATAATAGAGCATACAGAATGGATAAATTACACCATATACAAACTAAGAGTCCCATAATAAACATGCCAAGAATCATTGTCTCTAACACGTAGCTTCCCTCCAATTATTAGAATAATTTTCTTATAATCACAATGATACAATATGAGGAAAAGCTTGTCTAACTATTGTTTTCAGTTTATAATACAGTAAAAATACTGTTATTTATATATATTATAACAGGAAAAGAGGTGTAGATTTGAATCTCTTAAGTATGAAGTATTTTTTGGCTGTTTATAAAGAACTTAACTTTACAAAAGCGGCTCAACATCTATATATTACTCAGCAAACGCTTAGTGCCCATATTGCTTCACTTGAAAAAGAACTGGGTTGTAAACTTTTTATTCGCAGTACTCCATTGAAACCAACTTTTGCAGGGGATATATTCCTACGTTATGCCAATGAATTTAATACTCTATATAGTTCCATAGAAGAGGAATTTTCAGACATTTGTGATGAAAAAAAAGGTTTGTTACGGATAGGTATTGCGCATACAAGAGGACGTGTGTTGATGCCAGATATTATTGCAGAATATAAAAAAGAACATTCCGATATTATGATACAGATTATTGAAGGTGAAAATGATGAGTTACCATCTCTTCTTCTTGATGGAACAATAGATTTAATGATTGCAAATTATTCACAAAATCATCCGGATATTAAATTTGACAATTATTATGAAGAAGAAGTTATTCTTCTTATTTCGGATAAATTGCTTCAAAATGTATATGGAAAAAGAAAGAATGAAATTGTAAATATGCTACACCAAAACCCAGACTTATCTCTGTTGAAAGAGTGTCCCTTTCTAATGAGTAGCAAGGATGATATTGCAGGAAGAATCAGTAGTATATTTTTATCAGAGGTTAATTTTGATTTAAAAGTAGCTGTAGAATCAAAAAATATTGAAACATTATTGGAAATGTGCTGTAAAGGAATCGGGGTATGCTTTTGCCCTAAAATATTAGTTCACAAGACACTTGATAATAAACAAATTTCTGCATTACATTTATTTCAATTAGATAAACGTGCAAAATATATGATTAGCTTTGGCTTTATTAAAAAACGTTACTATCTAAAAGCAGTTCAAGAATTTGTAGAAGCTGCAAAAGTATATAAAGATAAAAAAGAGATAATTATTGATTAAGACTTAAAAAAGAACAGGTTTCTGTTCTTTTTCAATGTTCTTATTCCTTTATGTATTATTTTTGTAGTGACAAGGAACAATGTAAGAAAATTATATTAAGTTTATTTAATAGGAAACCATCGTATTTCATCCATTTTTATTGTATTGCCTTTGGGGTATCTAAACTCGTAAATTGCATCTCCAGTTTTAGAATAAGCAACCCCATTAAAATCATTCCACCTTATAGGTTTATCCCATTGAAAAATCATAGGTTTATTCTTTTCTGAGTATATTCTAATTCTATCTATACCAGTACCCATTTCAATATACGCTAAACTATTATCTGAACTTTCTACAGCATAAACTGTACATTTTTCATTATTTGCCCAACCAACTGTACTAACTAAATCTTGGTTGTCTTCCATATGAAATACAGTTTTTGTTCTCCATAAAAAACCAAGTCTTTTTGATATAGCAGTACATGATCCTTTAGGTGTCTTAAATAAATGTACAGCTCCCCATTTATAATTTACTTTTTCAAAAAGTTGAGCATCTTCTCCCACACCAAAATGTGCTTTTGATGCTTTAATCTCATTTAATCTGTAATCTGACATATATAAGTAAACAGAGATTAAAATAACTAAAAATACTAAGTTAACTATTAATTTTTTATTTATTTTCATTATCTCACTCCATTATTTCATAATTTAATAATATTTTACTATTATGAATTAATTATAGCATATATTAAGAAAATTATGGGAAATAGGAATGCTTATTATTGAACTAGAAAGCTAGAGATTTTCCAAGAATAAATTTTCATTTGGAAAGAATAAGAAAAGAAATAAATTGAAGAGTGGATGGTATTTTGAAAACAGTTAAAAGAGGGCAGGGGAGTAGGGGACTTGAAACTTATTAATGAATATATAAAAGAATTAGTAGAGATAGGAGTAGTAAGTTGATACGCCTATCTTACATGATAAAAGAATAATGCGTGTTAAATATGTTATCAAATATACTTAATAAGGTTTCTTTATTATGTGTTGCCAGTTCCAAGGCAGTGGATAACTTTTAATGTGTTCAAATTTCTTAATCTGAACTGAACCAAATGCTCCAGTCTCAATTATCATTCTATCATCACCAACAGTATTAATTGAGCCAACAAAAGGGTGTGCTATTACCTCTAATCTAATTAAATATCCACTTCCTCCTTGCCTCTCAACATTTACTATATCAACACTATATGGAAAGATTATCGGCAATTCAGTTAGATATTCTTTGTAATAGTTATTTATTTCTTTCTGCATATATGGAACAAGTAATGAAATAAGCATATCTCTATAAATAATTTCCTTTGAGTTCTCTGCCAAATGAGACTGCTCAATTTTAGGCGGTTGTTTTATGGTTAATTCATAGGCAGAGCATGGAATCTCAAAAGATGTTATTACTGTTAAAAGACTTATTATAAGTACAATTTTTTTCAAAAATACCACCTCCGAGAGTGTTCTATAAATAGTTTCTCCTATCAGTGGATTTATATTATTGAAACATAAAATTATAAAATAATAAAGAAGAGGTGAAAATATGAGGGACAATGTAAGGGGAGGCGCTTTAACAGAAACAACATTATTTGTGTTGTTAGCAGTATATAGGTGTTGAAAAGTTTTTTGAATTTAAAAGGTCCTCAATGTAGTTAATTACACTAAGGATCTTTTAGACATATTATTTTAATACTCCTTTAATAAAGGGTAGGAACTGGATAGCATGCAACTTGATCAATAAACTCCGGATCAAACCCATAGAACGTCCAATATCGGCCAGTCCATATATAACCTGAAATTTCGCCATATTCTACTCTTGTAGGATAAAACCAGAAAGGCATTCCATATTTGGGCCATACATAGGTGTATGTGTTCACGCAGTCAATAATATAAGAAGTTGATGGTTTTGGCGGAATAGTTGTTGGTGGTGGGTAATTCGGAGGTCCGAATTGACTCATATGACTTCACTCCTTTTAAAAGTCCTCTATACTTATAATATAAACAAAGGCGTATTGTTGTTCATAAATATTATAATAACTTTATACAAAAAAATAGTTGGTATTATAAATTAAATTACAATAACCAAATGATTATAATTTAAGAACATTGCATAATAATTAAAACTCCTTGTTTTTAATTTTTTTATACAATTTGTCTAACACATAAATAGAGGGGCTGAAGAAACCCATTATCCACATTGCAAAAACAAAATTTCCATTAACGTCACTGCCAGCACTGCTTGTTAAGAAAGCCAGTATAACTCCAACTATCCCCAAAAGTATAGATAATCCAATTAATCTCATAATTATCCCCCTTTTTTATTCGTCCCATCTTACAAGTATGCATTAAGCTATAGTTTATGTATATGTTAATTATAACATTAATTTCAATATAATGTATGAGTTTAAATTGACAGTTATTACGTTTAGTGATATATTTATATTACGGTAAACGTAATAAAGAAGAGGTGAAGATATGAGGGACAATGTAAAAGGTGGTGCTTTAACAGAAACAACATTATTTGTGTTGTTAGCAGTGTATCAACCTAATCATGGATATGGGATAATGCAGTTTATTGAAGATAAAACAGGAGGTCGCTTATCTTTAGGAGCTGGTACACTTTATGGAGCCATCAATACTTTGGTGAAGAAAAAATGGATTGTTCTTCATGATGAAGATAGTAGAAAAAAAGAGTATGTTATAACAGAAGAGGGGAAAAGAATTGTTGAGCAAGAGGTAGATAGGTTAAAGGAGATTCATGATACTGCTTTAAAGATTATTGGGGAGGGAAGCCATGAATAAAAAGATATATCGTTATTTCGGAGGTTTTTTAGAAAAACAGGGGAGATTTCTAAATAGTATGTCTGTTAAGGGTTACCGCTTAGTAAAAACAGGAAAATTATTATATGAATTTGAACAGTGTACTCCAGGAAAATATGAGTATTGTGTTGAATTTGTAGCTGACAAATCTTATAAGGAGATAGTAGAGTATCAAAAATTTTTAGATTCATTGGGATTTAGAAGTTTTAATAAAAATTTAAATTTAAGGTATTGCTATGGGAAAGTAAAGTGGCGTCCTTGGGCAAAAGGAATGGGGCAGATTGCTACAAGTGCAGGAGGCTATAATAAAGAAATATTAATTCTTGAGAAAGAGAGAGATGGTAAGCCTTTTAAGCTGCATACAGATTTTAAAGATTTGATAAGCTACTATAAGTCCATTCGCAATATGTATTTAACAAATGTGATATTAGTAATAGCTTTTGTGATGGGCAGTTTTCTTCCGTATTTTAGAACTAATAATGTAAGTGCATTTCGAATAGTTATGGCTATTGTAGGAGTGACATTTTCAGTTCCTACTATCATGTATACAAACACAATTTTAGGATATAAAAATGAACTAAAAACTTACGAATAATAAACAGATTTTTAAGCTTTAGTGGGAGTAAAAACTACTCTATTTTAAATATAAAAAATAGTATTGAGTTAATTTAGGAAAAATAGGGGTGCTGTCTGTGGGAACACTCCTATTTTTAGTGAAGTGAATAGTAAAGAAAATATTTTAATGTTCTAAGTTCGGAGTTTTTGCTTAGCAATACACTTGCCTAAAAAATCAAAAATTCTTTACCTTTGTTAAAGCATAATTTTTGACCTTTCTTAACAACATTATTTGTGTTGTTAGCAGTGTATAGGTGTTGAAAAGTTTTTTGAATTTAAAAGGTCCTCAATGTAGTTAATTACACTAAGGGCCTTTTAGACATATTATTTTAATACTCCTTTAATAAAGGGTAGGAACTGGATAGCATGCAACTTGATCAATAAACTCTGGATCAAACCCATAGAACGTCCAATATCGGCCAGTCCATATATAACCTGAAATTTCGCCATATTCTACTCTTGTAGGGTAAAACCAGAAAGGCATTCCATATTTGGGTCATACGTAGGTGTATGTGTTCACGCAGTCAATAATATAAGAAGTTGATGGTTTTGGCGGAATAGTTGTTGGTGGTGGGTAATTCGGAGGTCCAAATTGACTCATATGATTTCACTCCTTTTAAAAGTCCTCTATACTTATAATATAAACAAAGGCGTATTGTTGTTCATAAATATTATAGTAACTTTATACAAAAAAAGGAGCTTATGATTGATGGGATTGTAGGGGAGAGGGGTTGAGATAGGTTAATAAATAGGTAAAAGAAGGAGAATAAGTGTCCACACTACTCTCCTTTTTGTAATATAAAAATTGTGAAATAATTTTAAACTTAATCTATAACCTCATATCTTTCTTTAATAAGTGATTCTATAGCATTATCTATATCCTTATTTTTAACAAGAATATAATCTGTATCATAAGTAGAAACAGCAAATATACTTATTCCTTTTTGTGCTAATATTGTACTAATTTAAGATTTATCATATTAATTTTCATAATATAAAACTATTAGTATGTTGATATTAAATTAATATAATGATAATATCTCTTGGCGTAATTTTAAAATAAGCAAAAATAAAAAAAGCCAAGAAATATCATTAAAATATCTCCCAGGCTTTTATCCTTCCGTGTACACAATAAACTGTGCGTTTTCTCTCGGACCTGCCAGTTATAAACTGCGGAACCCTAGAAAACTAAACTATATAAACTTTTTATTATTTATAAATTGTAACTTATAAATGAATTCTAGCATAATACAAAATTTAAATCAACTTTATATTTTTTCTTTACATGTCTAAATATCACAAATTCATAATTAATGGATTTTATAAAAGTATTATAAGACTATTTGGTTGACTTAGAAAAATATCTATAGTATTCTTTGCTCTATAGAACATATATTAGATGAGGTGTTTTATGTTAATAATTGATTGGAAACCTGACAAATCTGCATCTACACCTTTATATAAGCAGATAGTAGATTATATTAAGAAAAAGATATCAAATGGAGAGTGGACGCTTGGAAGTAGGCTTCCTACTCAAAGAGAATTAGCAGAAAGTTTTGAGGTGAATAGGAGTACTATTGTTGAAGCTTTATCTGAATTAAAGGCTGAGGGATTAATCGAAGGCAAGAGCAGGGGAGGAACAATAATAGTTAATAATGCATGGTCACTATTAGCCTCAACTCCACCACCAAATTGGCAGAGTTATGTAAAGGGTGGTATACATAAACCAAATTTGCAAACAATTCAAGTGGTAAATCAATTAGAATATAAAAGTGGAATAATTCGTTTAGGAACAGGAGAACTATCACCAGAAATGTATCCTCATGAAATGATGAAAACAGTTCTAAACAATGTTTCTAGTAAGATAAACTCTTTAGGTTATGAAGAACCAAAGGGATTATTATATCTAAGGCAAGTACTAAGCCAATACCTTAGAAGATATGGAATAAATGTGTCCTCTAATTCAATACTAATAGTTTCAGGTTCATTGCAAGCATTACAACTAATATCAATGGGTATATTACATCCAGGTTCAACAGTTCTGGTTGAAAGACCTTCATACTTAAAATCACTTTCTGTATTTGAATCATCAGGAATGAGATTAAAAGGAATTAAAATGGATAGCTACGGAACTATACCAAATGAGATTATAAAAAATATTAATAATAAAAGTACATCATTGTTATATACAATTCCTACATTTCATAATCCAACAGGAATTGTAATGCCTGAGCACAGACGAAATGAAATTTTAGATGTATGTAAAAAGGAAAGGCTACCTATTATTGAAGATGATGTCTATAAGGAATTGTGGATAGATGAAGAACCTCCAAAAACATTAAAATCCAAAGATAAAAATGATAGTGTATTATATTTAGGGAGTATTTCAAAAACTCTAGCTGCAGGATTTAGAATAGGCTGGTTAGTAGGGCCGGAACCTGTTATCGAACGTTTAGGAGATATTAAAATGCAGACAGATTATGGTGCCAGTTCGCTTTCCCAATGGGTATTAGCTGAATGGATTTCAAGTGGATTATATGAGAAATATATTTTAGAAATAAGGAAACAATTATCAATTCGTAGGCAAGTCGCATTAAACACTTTAGAAAAATATTTTTTAGATATTGCTACATGGAGTAAACCAAGAGGTGGATTTTATGTATGGTTAACATTAAGAAAACAAATTTCTATGAATAAATTATTTGAAGAATGCTGTAGGCAAGGATTGCTAATTAATATAGGAAATATATATGACTTTTCAAATAATTTAAGTATAAGAATTTCGTACTCATATGCCTCTTTGGTTGACTTAGAAAAAGGGTTAAAGAGACTTTCAGAATTAATTAGAGAATGTGATTGACAGCTCTTGAAGCAAATTTCAAGAGCTGTTTTTGTTGTCTATAAATAAAACCACCTGCTATGCAGGTGTGTTCAGAAAAGCTTAAGCGTTGAAAAAAAATACCTCGCCTTGATAGAATAGATATGGTTTCGTCAGCCAATCTAAAATCAAAGGAGGTATTGCCCAAAATGGACAATAATAGTTTAGCACATACCA
>NZ_JHVC01000022.1 GCF_000619945.1 Clostridium lundense DSM 17049
AAAAGCCTAATCAAGAAATGCTCTACAATAATCTTAAGAGAGGGAAAAGCAAGTACCCAATCAGACTTGATACGGAGACTCAATCAAGTTATTAGAGGTTGGACAAATTATCACAAGCACGTCGTCGCAAGTAAGGTCTTTTCATACATTAATAACACTCTTTATCATTTATTACAGCAATGGGCAAAGCACAGGCATCCGAACAAAAACAAATGGTGGAGGCTAAATAAATACTGGCATGAAAAAAACGGGAAAAGATGGCTTTTCATGACAAATGATTACAGTCTCATAAATTTGAGACGGATAAAAATCGTCAGACACCCGAAACTACAGATTTCAAGAACACCTTTCTTAGACAAACATTACTTTGACTTAAGAAAGCTGAAACTGCATACACTTGTTGCCGCCTGAAAAGGTGAAGAAATGCTTGAGCCGTATGAGTTGGAAACTCTCACGTACGGTTCTTAGACGAGGGAAAGGGAGTAATCCCTTTTTCTTAGTCGATTACACCACCAAGACCTTCAAGAAGAAGCTTGATAAGGCAGGAATGACCCAAAGCATGTCGCGAGTATCTAGATGTATAGATAATGGACCAATGGAAGCTTTTTGGGGAATGCTAAAGTCAGAAATGTACTACTTGAAAAAATTCAATTTATACGATGAATTGAGACAATCTGTCATCGATTATATATATTACTACAATAATTGCCATTATCAAAAACGTCTTAATTGCATGACCCCGTTAGAATATAGAGATTACTTAAAGAACAAAGTAGCGTAAAAATATCTCCAACCACTCAAACATGGTTGGAGAAACAAATCTTTTTTATTTTTTCTTCTGTCTACTTGACAGGGAGCGGTTTAGTTTGGTAAAAATTTAATGTGGTTTTATTTTTTAAATGTGTTAATAAAGAATTAATATATTAGATATAGAGTTATGTATAACAGTAATAAGAGAAAAATGTTATAATTAATGAGAAAGTTGATTTTAGAGTGTACAAGGAAAAAAAAGAAGGAGAGTATAAATATGACACACAAAAAGCCAATTATAATAATTTCAACACTAATATTTGTAGTAGGAATATTTTCTTACATGTTGTTTTCTAAAAATGGATACAAAGAATATAACAGTGGAGAATCCTTTGCAAATTTAATAGATCTTCTTTTAGAAACTGCTAATGGAAAAGATAAAATAGATATAAACGAAGAAACTATAAATTCTATAGCATCAAATTATTTAAAGGCAGGAATAAAAAAAGGAAATATAACTATAAATGGATTTAATGCTGATATTTCTAAGGATAAAATTAAGGTTTTAGTTCCTGTAAAATATAAATCTTTACCTTTGATGGTATCAAGTCAGGGTAAATTACAATTGGAAAATAATAATTTAGTATATACACCGGAATATTTTAAGGTAGGAAAAATATCACTTCCTAAAGAAAAAGTTTTAGGGTATATAAAGAGAATGTCCAATGATAAGTTAAAAATTGAAAATGGTAAATTTATAATTAGCTCAAATTTGTTTACTCAAAAAATTGATATCCTTAGTATAGAAGATGGCAAATTTGTTGGTAAGATTAAAGATAATGCTAAAAAAATAGCAGATAGAGTAGACAAAGCTATAAAGAAAGTTGAAGGCAAAGAAGTTGGAAACAAAATAGAAGAAAAGTTAAATTCTAATATACCAAATTCTAATTCAACTACTAATAAAGCAGAGAATAAATCTTCATCTGGTAATCAAGGTGATTCTTTAGGTGGAAAACAAAGTGAAATGATATCCATAATGAATAGCACTATATCAAAGCTAGACTCAAATATTTCTTATAATTATTGGCCAGATGTAGAAAGAGTAATGTCCATATATGATACATTATCTCCACAAGATAAGGCAAAGTTTAAAAATCAAGTCTTTAACTATGTAGATGTAGTTAAAGCAAAGGAGATAAAACATAGATTAGGAAAATAATTATTTAATAGTGTGATATTTATAAAGCGGGTGTTTAAAATGTTTACTTCAATAAAAATAGCTTTTAGATTTTTAACAAAAGATAAGCTTCAAAGTTTTATTATAATATTAGGTATTGCTATAGGGGTATCTGTTCAGATATTTATAGGATTGCTTAGTAAGGGATTAGAGGGGAGCTTGTTAAGTAAAGTAGCTGGAAGTGCTACACATATAGGTATATATGCTAAGAATAGCGATATATCTAATTACAAGATAATTGAGGATAAAATAAGAAGTGTTGATGGAGTTTCTACTATTTGTCCTGAATTAAATAAAAGTGCTGTTATAAAAGTGGAAAATAATGATGATAAAGCCAAATATAATGTTCAAGATAAGAATGAAGCAAATAAGTATAAAAGTGAAGGAATATATCTTAGAGGGTTTATGAGGGACAGAATTAATAAACTGTATGACATGGAAAGTAAAATTTATAAGGGTAAGATGGCATATAAAGATAATGAAGTTATTATTGGAAAAGATTTAAACGAAAAGTTAAAAGTAGATATTGGGGATAAGGTGACTTTACTTACTTCGGATGGTAATAATTTGGAGGTAGTAGTAACTGGATTTTATGATATAGGAGCTGTAAAAGTTAATAGTAGTTGGGTTATATCAAATTTAGCTACAGTTCAAAAATTAACAGGGGCAGAAAATAAAATTAATGCAATAGAAATAGGATTAAAGGATCCGTATAGTGCGGATATAACGGCAAAAAAATTAGAAAAAATATTAGCAGACAAAAATCTAAAATTTGAAAATTGGAAAGAACAAAATAAGATGTTGGTTAGTGCTATGTCTGGTCAAAAGATTTGTACTATTATAATTCAATTTTTTATACTCTTAGCTACAGTCTTGAGCATAATAAGTATATTGGGTATAAGCGTAGTTCAAAAATACAAACAGATAGGCATCCTAAAGGCTATGGGAATAAAAGATGGGTCTGCCTCTTCGATATTTTTATTTCAAGCATTTATGTTAGGAGTCTTAGGAACTTTAATTGGTGTAGGGCTTAATTTTGTATACATAAAAGAGTTTAATAAATATATACTTACCCCAGAAGGAAAGCCATTGGTAGGTATTATAATAAATAAAAGATTTATATTAATCTCTGCAGGTATAGATATTATAGCTTCAACTTTTGCAGCATTTTTTCCGGCTATAAAATCTTTTAAGCTAAGTCCAGTGGAGGTAATAAAAAATGGATAATGTCATAGAACTTAAAAATATAAATAAAATATATGGAAGAAGAGTAAAAACTCAAGTACTACACGATGTTAATTTAAGTATTGAGGAAGGATCTTTTAATTCTATTATAGGAGCTTCTGGTAGTGGAAAGACCACTCTTTTAAATATAATTGGTACTTTAGATAAACCAACAAATGGACAAGTTTATATTAATGAAAAAAGAACTGATAAAATGGGAAGATGGACTTTAGCTTCTCTTAGAAATAAAAATATTGGTTTTGTATTTCAATTTCATTATTTACTTCCAGAGTTTAATGTTATGGAAAATGTTTTGATGCCTAATACTATAAAAAGACTTTTTAGTGGGAGAAAGGCAAAAAATAGAGCAGAGGAATTACTAGATTTAGTAGGATTAGCTTCTCTTAAAAAGAGATCTATATATGATTTATCAGGAGGGCAGCAACAAAGAGTTGCTATAGCAAGAGCTCTTATGAATAGCCCCAAAATTATTCTTGCAGATGAGCCAACGGGAAATTTAGATTCCCATTCATCACAGGAAGTATATGAATTATTTAGAGACATAAATGAAAAATTTAAAACTACTTTCATAATAATAACTCATGACGATAGAATAGCTAAAAAATGTGATAGAATTATACAAATAGAAGATGGAAAAGTATCAGGATGATAATACATTATGAAAAAATTAAACTATAAAATTTTATTTAAATATTTGTTAGTTCTATTGTGGATGAGTGCAATTTTTAAGTTTTCAGCTGATCCAGCAGATGTTTCAGATGGAAAGAGTGGATTAGTTATTCAGCTATTAACTTCCTTGGGAGTAGATGTTAATGGTATTCTTGGAAATTTAACTAATTTCATAGTAAGAAAAGTAGCACATTTTACTGAGTATTTTATACTTTCTTTATTACTTATCAATGCTTTAAAAGAAAATTATAATTTAAATAAAACTTTGAAGTTTGCAATATTAATAACTTTTTTATATGCATGTAGTGATGAATTTCACCAACTTTTTGTTCCAGGAAGAAGTGGTAGATTCAAAGATGTACTAATAGACACCTCAGGAGGTCTATTAGTAGTTCTCATACTAAAGTGCATAGAGAAAATAAAAAATAGAAAAGAATAAATAAGGACAGAAATAATCTTATATAGTAAAATTATCTCTGTCCTCTGTCCTCTGTCCTCTGTCCTCTGTCCTCTATTCCTCAGTATTCTGTTCCAAATTCAAACATGCACAAGCTTCTTTATAAAATTGATTTTCATTTAAAGTAGACAGATATTTTAAAAAAGGTTCTCTTATATCATGTCTTTTTAAAGCAAATTCAACAGTAGCTTGAAGAAAACCAAGCTTGTCCCCTACATCATATCTTTTGCCCTCAAAATTATAAGCATACATAGCTTCATCTTTTACTAAGGCTTTAAGAGCATCTGTTAATTGAATTTCACCATTTTTCCCTGGAGTAGTTTCTTCTAGTATATTAAATATTTTTGGAGTGATTATGTATCTACCAAGTATTGCAATATTTGATGGAGCTTCTTCAGTAGATGGTTTTTCTACTAAATCTTTTACTTTATAAACTCTATCTTCTATATGAAGACCTTTAACAATACCATATTTTGATACATCTTCTGTTGGAACTTCTTGAACTCCTAAAATTGAAGTTTTATATTCATCATAACAGTCTATAAGCTGTTTTAAACAAGGAGTGGAACTATCAACTATGTCATCGCCTAGCATAACCGCAAAAGGTTCATTTCCAACAAAGGTCTTTGCACAACTTATAGCATGTCCTAAACCCTTAGGTTCCTTTTGTCTTATATAATATATATTAGCTATTTTAGATATGTCTTGTACCATAGATAGTAATTCTACTTTATTATGTTCTTCTAATTCTTTTTCTAATTCTACAGATTTATCAAAATGATCTTCTATAGCTCTTTTATTTCTTCCTGTTATTATAAGTATTTCTTCTATACCAGAAGCAACAGCTTCTTCTATTATATATTGTATAGTAGGTTTATCTACTATAGGAAGCATTTCTTTAGGTTGAGCTTTGGTAGCAGGTAAAAATCTTGTTCCTAAGCCTGCAGCAGGAATTACAGCTTTTTTTACTCTCATTTTTTCAAGTCCTTTCTTGTATAATTTACATTTTTTAACCTACTTGTACTATTCTATATAAATATCGTAAATTCCTTTTAAGTATTTGAATTTAAATGTTTTTATGTATAGATGTTACATATAAAATAAAAAAAGAATCAAAAGTGATTCTTTTTATAGGTAGGATATAATAGTAATAATACCTGTTACTATTATTATAGATAATATAGAAATAAACCAAGTAACTTTTTTTAAATGCTTTTTTCTTGCTTCAATAGGACTTAATTGCTGCACTGAAACTCACCTCTTAAATATAAAATAATTATAGAGTAAATAATATATAAATACAATATTATGCCTAATTTTAACAAAATTCAACATTTTTATAACTTTATTATAAATTTAATTATAGATATTATTAAATTTTAAATACAGTTATAATTATACAACACTTTTAAAGTTGTTTCAATAATGATAATGTGATTTGAAAATATATTTAACTATATATATTATCGTATTTTAATACGAATACTTTTTACTTAGGGACAAATATAGTTTAAAATATACCTATATAACCGAAGGGGTGATAATTTGAGGAAGATTATTTCTATAATTTTATGTTTATTTTGGATGGGACTTATATTTTATAATTCATCTAATACAGGATTAGAATCAAATAAAAAAAGTTATCAGATATTAAACGATATAAAGATTATATATCACAAAGTAGAGGATAAAGTAAAGAACAATTCCACAAAAGTCTATGAAAATAATATAAATGAAGAAAAGAAAAAAGTAAATAATGTAGTAGAAAAAAAGATAACTAAAAGTAAAAATGAAGATAACAAATATAGTAGAAATGAAAAGTTTAACTTGTTTTTAAGGAAAAATGCCCATGCTTTTGAATATCTTATATTAGCAATGCTTTTAGGTAATGCCTTTTATTCTTTTCGCATAAAGCCAGAGGATGCTATTATATATATTTTATTTATATGCCTTTTTTATGCTGTTACTGATGAATATCACCAATTATTTGTTAAAGGCCGAACTTCCTCGATACAAGATGTTCTCATTGATTTCACTGGAGGAGTGTTTGGAATGGTTTTATATTATAAATTCAGGAAGATGAAGTTAAAAAGAGGGAAGAATTATAGATATAAAATCTACAAATAAAATTTATAAATAAAGATAAAAGGAAAGAAGCTTTACAAAAGTAAATTTCTTTCCTTTTTATATTTTATAATTGTTAGTAAATTTTATTGGTAACAACAAAGATTTAAATTATGATAAAAATATATTTTGCCAGTTACAGGATCTTCACATAATCTTGTTGGATCTGATAAATTGTTTTTAATACAAGTAGCATTTAATGTGTTTTTATCAATTCTCCAAAAACCTTTATTGGTTATTCCATATAAATTACCATCTACGGAAGATAAGATTTCCCTGTACCAGAAATTATTTACCTTTTTAACTATCTTTCCGTTGTTGCTGTCTACACATACTAAAGTACCATTATGAGTTACACAATAAACTTTGTTTCCAGAATGAGCTACAGACATAATTCTTCTATTACCAGCCTCAGGAATCATATCAAATAATTTGCTTTGTGTTATTACATCATATTTAACTAAATGAGCATTATCGTTTAATGATTTTGAGCCATAACCATAGATAGAAGAACTTCCCAAATATGCAATCTGAGATTTTTCAGTATCATAAGCTATACTGTGTATATATTGATTAGGGACAACATCTTTTCTAATATAAAAGCTACCTGTTTTTTCATTATAAGTAGTTACTGTTCCTCCATATTGCCCGGGCAAAGGTTCAGATAGAACTGTTACTGTACTTGACTTTGGATTTGATATCATTTTTGATGGTCTATTTTGATGCTGTTCTATTGGTATTTGCTTTAGAAAATATGTATTGTTTGTAAAATCAACTGAGCTTGGATCATCTATAGCAGTTTTATCATATTTCCATAGTTTTGCTTCTGGATAGTTTCCTGTATATAATGAGTTATTTAAAATGCTTATAGATTTTACTTCACCTTGCACATTTCTAAACATTGATGTCTTGCTATTAACATCATAAATTGATAATCTTTTTCCACCAAAATATATTTTGTCATTATATGGATACATATATATTGGTTTTGCTACGCCACCTTTTAAACCCATAGCTACTAAATCAATTTTATTTGGATTATGGCCATTTAGGTCATTTTCATAATAATATCCATCTTGATTTATACCTGCTATACGATTATTATTTACTACTCCAGAACATGTTAAGTTATTACCGTTATATTGTAAACATTTTAGAGTATCATTAGCCTTATCATAGTGAAATATATATCCGTCCACCCCTTGGAAGGTTACAAAATTATTATTAAATTGAGGATAATAATCGTAGAATCTATTACTTATTTTATCCATTCTTTCAGTAACTTTTTTAGTATTAAAATCATATGAAATTACTGCATAGGAAGGATATACTACAGCAAATAATTTAGAGTCTACAATTTTTAAGTAATGCACAAACTGATCCTTATATTTAGCTGGCAATAAATTTCTCTTTGTTTTTGTTTTTTCATCATATTCAATTAATGCTGCTTTTGAACCAATACCTGCATATATTTTACCATTATGATATTCAACTGCTCTTGCATATTGATCATTAGAAAATGACCCTAGATCTTCTAATACTTTTTCTTTTAAATAGTATTTATAAATACGACTTCTAGGAGAAGTTGCGATATAGACTCTATTACCATATGCTTTAACATCCCAAGCATAATTATCATTTTTTATATCTGCAAGCTTGTCTAATTTTTCGGTGTTTATATCATATCTATATAAACTAGCGTTATTATATGTTCCAAAGTATATAAAGTTTTCATCTGCTGTCATGGATATTATACCTTCAGAGTTAGGAATAGGAATCATTTTTTCGATTTTTTTGGTAGAAGTATTAAAAGAAAAGAAAGTACAACCACTTCCACCCATTACAATAGTTCCCCCATATAATACTTGTTCATTATTTTTGTTATGATACATAAAACCTTTGTTAATTTGGAAGACTTGTTCTGTTGGGCCAAGGTTTGTAAATGTACCTTTCTTAGTAAAGCTTGTTGCATAAGCTTTGTCTGTAGAAACTATAAATAAAATAGAAAAAATTAATAAAGACATTATTTTTACAATATATTTGTTTCTCAAAAGAAACCACCTCCTATTAAGTATAAAAATTAGTCAGTAAAAGTAAAATATTGTTTGATATTCTATTTGATTATATCAAAATATGTATGAGGAAACAAAATATATGAAGATATTTAAAATATGCCTTTAACTGTATGTAAAAACTTTATCAATCTGTTATAATATTCTTTTAGGTTAATTTTTGTAATTAAAATTTTAATTATCCCAAAAACAAATGATATTAAATTAAAGAATTGAAAAAAAACTACGAAAACCATATAAAAAGGATAATAATTTTATCTAAAAAAGGGTGATTTTATGATAAAAAATAATAAATGGCTTATGGGACTTATGTGTGCAGCAATGATAAGTACACTTTCAAGTTCCAAGGTTTATGCGTCTCCAGAAAAAAATAGAATTTATGGTTTAGATAGATACGAAACTTCTGCTAAGGTTGCAGAAGAAGGATGGAACACATCACAATATGCTATTATAGCTTCAGGACAAAATTTTCCCGATTCTTTAAGTGCAGTTACTTTAGCAAAAAAGTATGATGCACCAATTTTATTGACTAATCAAAATTACCTTAATTTTAATGTTGAAAAAGAACTTAAAAGAATGAATGTTAAAAAGGTTTTTATTATAGGTGGATTAGGTTCAGTAAGTTATACTGTAGAAAACTCAATAAAAGCTATGGGAATCTCCATAGAAAGATTAGGCGGAAAAGATAGATATGAAACCTGTGTAAAAATTGCTAATAAATTAGGCAATCCTAGTTCAATATTTTTAGTTACTTCAGATTATTATACAGATGCATTATCAGTTGGACCTATAGCAGCAAAAAAAGGATTTCCTATATTATTAGTACCTAAGAATTATACTCCAAACTCCATTAAAGAATATGTTAAGAGAAAAAAATTTAATAAGATCTATGTAGTAGGAAGTTCTAACATAATAAGTGATAATGTATTGAGAGAGTTTGAAGATGTAGTTCAGGATTACGAAAGCAATATAGAAAGAATACCTGGTAGTAGCCAAAATGAAAAATCTAATGATGTTTATGAAAGAAATTTGAATTTAATAGCTAAATTTGAAGATGAGCTGAATTTGTATAAAAATATCTATGTAACTTCTGGAAAGGATTTCCCAGATGCTCTTTCTGTAAGTGCATTAGCAGCTAAAAAAGAAAGTCCTATTATAATAGCTAATCCAAAGGATAATAATCTTTTAAAAAGTTTTATATCTAAAAAATATAATGATATTCAAAATATGAACATAATTGGTGGACAAGGTGTAATGCCTGATGGATACCTTAGTGAAGTAAATGGATACTTTAAAGACAAAGAAATAGCATTTACTGATGAAAACTTAAATAATGCAGTAAGAGAAAAGTTAGGGATAGAGAATAAAAATAAGAAGATTTATAAATCTGATGTTAAAGGTATAACTTCTCTTGATTTAACAGGATATCGTATAAAAGATTTAACGGGTATTGGCGATCTTACTAGCCTAAAAGAGCTAAATTTAAGTAATAATCAAATAGAAGATATTTCTCCATTAAAAGACATGACAAGCCTTCAAAATTTGAATTTGTCAAAGAATAAAATAAGAGATATAAAAAAATTAGAAGGATTGTATGATTTAGAATCATTAAATTTATCAAAAAATAATGTAAGGGATATTGATTATTTAGAGAAAAACACTAGATTGAAATATTTAAATTTATCAGTAAATGATGTAAGTAGCGTTTCAAAATTAGAAAAGTTAACTAGACTAGAGTTTTTAGATTTAAGCAATAATACATCTTTAAATGGATTAAGTAATATTTCTAAATTAACCAATTTAACTTCACTTAAGCTTAGTCATACTAGAATATCTAGTTTAAGTTTTCTTAAGGATTTAGTAAATTTAACAGAATTAGATTTATCTAAGAACAATATAGGTAGTGTAAGTGATTTGGCTAAACTAAAAAAATTAAAAACATTGTATTTAAATGATAATACTATAAACAACATTGAAGATTTAAAAGACTTAAAAAATTTAAAGGAATTAAATCTTTGGAAAAACAAAATAGATGATGTGAAGGACTTAAAAAATTTGACCAGTCTTGAAAAGCTAACTATAGATAATGAATTGTTAAATAGTAGTAATAAAGATGACTTAACAATTTTATCAGTAAAGTATAAGTATTATAAAGATACTTATCTAGGAGATTATGCTGATCCAAATAATTATTATGATAATGTAGAGTCTAATGAAAATGATTCTAGAGAAAGAGAACTAGAAGATGAAGAGTCTAATGATTTAAAACAACAACTTATCAGTTTTGAAAGAATGTATGGTCACACATATAATCCTCAAGAGATAATATATACTTCCTATTTGGATGATAGATATACAGAAAACATAGATGACTTTATTCAAAGGGAATTAGAATTAGATAATTATATGAAGGATAATAGTTACTCCGTTGAAACCAAGGCTATGATTAAAAAAGACTTTAAAGATATAGTACTTAAATATTCAATGCTAGAAAAAAATCATCAGATGAATGAAAAAGTTAAAATTTTAGAGATGAACTTAAAGACAAGTCTTAGTGAAAAAGAAAAGAGAAAAGTAAGAAATAATATAAACTATACTTATGCGGATTATAGATTTGATTTTTATAAAAATGCAAATTATGTTTGTGAAAGAAAAATGCAAGAAATTCAAGGAACAATAGAAGGATTAAAACTTGATGGAAGTTATGCTAATAATGAGAGAATAAGAGAACTTGAAGGAGAATTAAGGAACAAAAGGATAGAATATGATATAATAAAGAATAATTATGAAAAATATTCTAATTATAGGAACTTCTTTGCAGTAGTTGATTCCTTACTTTCAGAATAAGGAGGCTTTTAGGTAATGAATTTTAAGAAAAAATTGCAGGTTATGTTATCTATTGTAATTACTACAACAACCTTAAATGCTCCAATAGTAAGTGCAGCTGAGATTACAACTAAAAGATTTGAAGGGGCAAATAGATACGAAACTGCAGCTAAAGTGTGCCAACAAGGATGGACGGAAACCAGTGATTGGGCAGTAGTTGTTAATGGAGAAAATTTTGCTGATGCCATAAGTGCAGCTCCTCTTGCAAAGAAAAATAATGCACCAATACTTTTAACAAATAGTAACGTACTTAATATTTATACTTCTGCTGAGCTTAATAGACTTAAAGTTAAAAATGTATATTTAATAGGCGGAAAGGGAGTTATTTCTCAAAATGTAGAAGATGGAATAAAAGCTAGAGGTATTAAGGTTACAAGACTAGGTGGCAAGGACAGATATGATACAGCGTTACAGGTAGCAGCAAAGGTTGGAAAGAATAGTCAAATTGCTGTAGTAAATGGACATGAGTTTCACGATGCTACATCTATAGCACCAATAGCTGCTTTAAAGGGAATGCCAATAGTTTTAGTGGACAAGAATTATGTTCCACCAGCAGTAGCTAAATATTTGAATGCTAATAAGAAATCTGACCAAATTTATGTAATTGGTGGAGAAGATCAAATAAGCAGCAAGGTTTTGAAAAGTATCCCTAATTCAATAAGAATTGGAAGTGGAGATTACTATAAAAGAAATATAGATGTAGTAAATGCTTTCCAAAATGAACTGAATTTTAGTACGGTTTATGTAGCTTCTGGTAGAGATTTTGCAGATGCACTTTCTGCATCTTCTATTGCTCCTAAAACTGCATCACCAATAATTTTTGTAGACAAAACTTTAAATGGCTATACTAAAAGTTTCATTCAAGGAAAAATAATAAATAACTTAGGGGTACTTGGTGGAAATGGTTCTATAAGTTACAGTACAGAGGTAACTTTAAAGTATTTACCTTTAGAAGTAGCGGATACTGAGAATATTAAAAAAGACATTTATCAAAATGAAAAGTTTACTCCACCATCAACTATAGTGGTAACTGCTAGTGATGGAACTAAAAAGGAAAGTAAAGTAAATTGGAATTTAACAAGAGTAGACACTACAAAGCCGGGAGTTTATAACTTTGTTGGTTCTATAGATGGTTATGATAAAAATGTTAATTTAACTCTTATAGTAAAACCTATTCCAGATAAAATTGATGATATTGTTGCAGAGGCAGAAAGTAGATATAGCTACATTCTTCCTAAAACTGTATCAGCTAAAATGACTGATGGCAGTATAAGTAATGTTTCAGTTACTTGGGATTATGGAACTCAACAAAAGAGTAAGCCAGGAACTTATGTGTTTTATGGAACAGTAGACCATTATAGTAAAAAGGTTAAACTAACATTAAATGTTACTAATAAGTCAAGCAGTGAGATTATAAAGACTATAAACAATATAAAAGTAATAGTTAAGAAAAAATCTGATTATAATCTACCAAGTACTGTTATAGCTACTATGGAGGATAATTCCAAGAAAGATGTAAGAGTAACTTGGGGATCTGAAAAGAAATATCCTAACCATGAAGGTGTTTATACTTATGAAGGAATAGTAAATGGATATAGCAGTAAGGTTAAACTTATGTTAATTGTTACAGATGAAAATGGAGTAGATCCTAGTGATCCAAATTATCCAGGTGACCCAGTAGATCCTAATAATCCAAGTGAGCCAGGAGATGCTATTAGAGATTTAGGAGAATTAGGAGCTATAATGCAGGGAGAATCATATCCATCTACTGTAATAGATCCAGTTACCAATAAACCTGTTCAAGTTACTTGGACAAAGGCTATTAATATCAATACTGATTTTATAGATGCAGAATATATAGATGATTGTAGAGCTTCAAAAGTAACTTTAGAAGGAACTATAGGAGGAACCAATGGCAAGAAGGTTAAAGCAACTATTGGAATAATTCCTAAGATTATAGGAATAACCACTGAAAATAACTTCCCAAATATAGTACCAATAGTTATACCTATAAGTAGTAATGGAGTATACGATATGAATAAGGCGTCAGATAAATTAAGAGCAGTGATAATAGGTAAAGATGGACGTACTAAAGTGCCTAAAAAAGTTAAAGTCCTTCTTTGGGATCCACCATATATTGATGTAGGAGATTCCCAAAACTATTATGTAAGAGCAACTATAAGTCATTATAATACCCCAATTATAGTAACTTTAAAGGTGCAAAGATAAAATGAATAAATAAAATTAAAAGAGAACATAATTTTATGTTCTCTTTTAATAAAATTTTGACATTATTATACGAATATAGTATAGAAGGAAAAAATTTTTCACTAATATAGGCATATATTTAGATCATAAAGTGATAATTTAATATATAAACGGAGGTAAGGATAAATGAAAAAGACCAGAATGCTGGTAGTAACAGCTGCCATTGTATTGGGACTTGGATCATCAGTACAAGCTAAGTTACCTGAGAGTTCAATAATTGTTGGAAGTAATGTGTATAGTCAAGGATATCTTATGGATCCGGGTAATTTGGCAACTGTAAATGATCAATTAATGAATAGTTTAGGTTTAATATATTTTGTTGATGATTCAGGAAAAGCAAAAGATGTTTTTACGGGATCTACAATTCAGGATAGTCAATTAGTCGGTAAGATAGGAAGTACATTAACTTATTACACTCCTACAGGAACAATTCAAAAAATAGTTGCAGATGCAAATAATGAATACACAAAGCCTACAAATGTTAATACAGATATGTTTGCTATAGTAAATGTAAATTATAAACCTCTTACACCAGGATTAAATATATATAATGCTAGAGTTACTCAGATTTCTGGTATATCTAATGCATCTTATTTTAAAATGGGGGATGGTTCTATTACTCCAATTACAGATATGGTAACATATTTTGCAGGGGCTACAGCAGGAGGTTGTCTACTTTCTATATATGCTAGTGATGGATTAACTGAGCTTGCAAATGGTTATGTAAATATAAAACAGGATAGTAACGTTGGAGGAAGCCAAAACATTTCTGTTATTTTAACTCCAACAGCGTCACAGGATCCAACAGATAAAACAACTCATGGAAATACTGCTATAAATATAACAAATAATGGTTTTGCCACTATAGATAAAAATAATAGATGGATATACTATCAAAATACAGCAGATAAGAATAAGCTTTATAGAAAAAGTGTAACTGGTGTAGAAGATTATGTTATAAGTGATGATAGTGTTGGATTTATAAATATAGTTGGGGATTGGGCTTATTATACTAACTATGGTGATGACGGAAAGATATATAAGGTAAGAACAGATGGAACCCAAAAACAAAAAGTAAGTGATGATATGGCATCATGTGTAAATGTAGTAGGAGATAAAATATACTATATAAATAATTCTGATAGAGGAAGAATATATATTATTGATTCACAAGGAAGAAGACAACTTATATCAGATTCAGCTAAATTCTTAAGTGTGGGAGATAATTTCTTATTCTATGCAAATGCTTCAGATGAAAATAAATTGTATAGTTATGATTTACTAAGTAATAGAAAAGCAAAACTAAGTGATATAAATACTGCTTTTATAAGTGCAGCAGGAGACTACTTGATTTTTTATACAGGTAAGGATGGAAAACTTTACAGATCCACTAATTCTGTAATGGCTAACCCAGTGCCTCTTCCACTAATTACCAATATCCCTCAAAAGTCAGGAAGTAATCCTGGAGATATGAAAGGAGTAATGGATAAGGCTACTAATATATGTGCAGTAAACGATAATAATATTTATTACATAAGTTATGTGGATGGCGGAAAAATATATAAGTTGGACAATACAGGAAATGGTTATAAGGTAGTAGATTCACCAGCAGACTATATTAATATAGTAGGAGATTCACTGTATTATACTAGATTAGGAAAGGCCTATGTTGTTCCTAAAGATGCAGATGGTTCTATAAAGGGAACAGCAGTAACAAAGCCTAAATTAAATGAAAAAGTAGTAAAAATAGAGACTCTTCCAATACTTACTACTGATGATATAAATAAATTTAATTTTCCAGAAAGAGTACCTGCAATTATGAGTGATGGAACAATTCGTCAGTTGGTTGTGAGCTGGAATAAGACTATTCCTAAGCCAAACAAAGGAATATATAATTTTACTGGAAATATATTAGGTTATGGAACTAAAGTAACTTTATCTGTAGCACTTGATTCTGGAACATTAAATCCTGAAAGGGATATTTTAGTTACAAATGAAATAGGAAATAAAGATACTATAAAAGTAACAGGAACTGCAGCAAAATTAAATCAAGGAGATACAGTAAGTGTTTATACTGAAGCAGGTGATTTAAAACCAATTAAAACAGCTACTATAGATAAAAATGGAAATGCTATTGTATCTGGATTAAACTTAAATCCAGATGGTGGAGTTATTTATGTATCTATAACTAGGAAAGATAAGGCAGAAGGAAGCAAAATAGCAGTATCAGTTCCAGCAGAAGCACCAAGTGATTTCACAGTAGACGCACAAGGTGGAAAAGTAACAGGATTAAAACCAGGAAGACAATATAAGGTTTATATAAATGACTTAACTACTGATGGAAGTATACCACCGTTACCTGCAGATTTTGTACCAGTAACTGCTGATGATAATGGTGTAATAACAGTTGATATGAAGACTAAGATAGAAAAGAATAAAGATAATAAGCAAATGCTTAGATTAGTAGCAGTTGGTAATAAGGATAGTATGCCGTCAAGTATGATAGAGATAAGCAAGGCGAAAGTACCAGATTATGTAGCAATTGATTTGAATCTTGGAAGAATTGTAGGAACTTCAGCTCAAATGCAGTATAGATATAAGGATACAGAGCCATGGAAGGATTGTAACCCAAGTACAACTCCAATTTCTATGACAATGTCATTACAGGTACAAGTTAAGGTTAAGGCAGTGGGACCTGTTATGGAAAGTGATGTTAAGAAATTTGGATTATTCCCAATGCCAGAGATAAAAGGAATTGAGGATAGTAAGATTTATGCAGCAGATACTTTCCCAAATGTAACTTGGAACACAAATAATACAGAAAGTGGTATAACTTATTCAGCTACATTATCTAAAGATGGAGGTCCAGCTAATGCAGTAACAGATGGAGAAGACTTAAAGACAAAAGTTAAAGAAAATGGAGAGTATGTATTTACTGTAACTGCGACAAAACATGATGATAATATGGATCCTAAGGATGCAACTAATAGTAAAGTTATTAGATTTACAGTTAATTCAGCTACTCCAGGTAAGGCTGATGTTACTATGGCTGAAAAGAAAGGAACATTTGCATCAAATGAAGAGGAAACGTATTTCCAAGCTACTCCAATGTGGATGGATTTAGCAGGTACTTACAGTCAAGCTACTATTAAGATGACCAAAACTGCATCAGGAAATCCAGGAAGTGTAGTTTATACTCCTATAACTAATCCAGCAGAAGTATCCTTTATTAAAGGAAATACTATAACTCAAAATGGAGAATATGAACTTAAAGTTGTTACAACAAGCAGAGAAAATGGAGCAAGAAGTGAAGTAATAAAGACATTTAGAGTTGATGGTATTAATATGGCTATTATACCAAATGTAGTAGGTGTAAATGAGGGTGGAGTATATCATGATGTTAGATCAGGAATAACTATAACTGATAAGCCAAATTGTAAAACTACAGCAACTATTATGCGTGATGGATATATTACTGAATATACTAATCCAACAGAAGCTGGTAAAACACAAGTAGGAGGAGAATTAACTGTTAATGGTCACTATGTGTTAGAGCTTAAAACTACTAATATAATAAATGGACATTTTGTAGAAAAGAAGATTGCATTTACTATAGAGGATAATGGTAATGTATCTCCAGATGTACAAAATGTATCTGTAGAGAATAACTCTTCAGGTGATGATTTTGTAAAGATAAATGATACAGTACCATTTGGATCAACAATTAAAGTATACAGTGCTTCAGGAAGATTAATAGGTTCACAAACTAATAATGGACCATCAGGAGCTATAACTGTAACTATAACTGGAGGAATACCAGCTAGTGACAAGTTTGTTTATGTAACAAGAACAGATGCAGGAAAAGAAGAAAGTAACAAAAAGCAAGTAAGTGTAGATTTAGTACCAAGCATAAAATCTGTTTCTCCAACAACATTAAAAGAAGCAGATGCTAATGATGGAACTTTACAAAGCACTGTAGGAGGAGCTGGAAATCCAACTATAGTAGTAGAAATAGAAAATGGAACTGTAAAAGGAAATCCAAATGATCCAGTAGTTGTAACACAAAATAATAAGTTACCTGAAGGATTAAGCTACTCAGCAGTTAAATTAGATGATAAACATATAGGAATAGTTATTTCAGGAAAAGCAAATAGACATGCTAATGCTGATGATGTGACTGATTTAAGCTTTGAAATTTCTGGAGACCAAGTTGGAGGTACTGTAGATCAGAAGTTAAATACAGGACATATAACTATAGACTTCAATGATCCAGTAGAAATAAAAACTACACCAACAGTTTTAAAAGAAGCAGATAGTAATGATGGAACTGTAACAGGAGATATAACAGTAGAAGTTAAAAATGGAACATTAGTTGATCCAACTGTAACTGACACTGATATCGATAGTACTGGATATGTTATGGCAAGCAATTTACCAAGTGGATTACATTATAAGATAGAAAAAGTAGATAATACTCATTTAAAAATATCTATTTCAGGAAAAGCAAATTCTCATACTAATTTGGATGATGCAAAGGTAAAATTCACTATAAATAGTGGTAAGATTGTAGGAGAAACTCTTGCTTTAACTACAGATGAAATAACAATAGATTTTAGAGATCCATCAAAATTACATTATTCAAATGATGGCTTTGTAGAATCTTCTGCAAATGATGGCTCTATAGGTAGTACAATAACAATTACTCTTGATGGAGGAAAATTTGCAGGAAATAATAGTGACGAGTTTGTTTCTAAAGGATATGTGACTGTTTCTGGTGTTCCAAGTGGATTAACTGCAAAAGTAGTTAGAACAGCAGATAATACATTGACATTTACATTACAAGGCAAGGCGTCACCACATACAAGTTTTGATAGTACTTCATTAACAATTAAATTTAATAATGGGGCATTTGAAAGTGAACCAGCAGATAAAATAGAAGAGTATATAAAAAATTTATATGTAAACTTTAATAATTAATATGAAGTTTATTAATCCATTGATTTTGTAAAGAGTCAAGGGAGCATGTTAATAAATTTAACAAATAAAGATTAAAAGAAGGATAATCTGAAGATTATCCTTCTTTTAATCTTATAATTAATTAATTTTAAAAACTACTTTCATATTTTGGGAATGTACATTAAAATGAGATGATTTTGTGTCGTATTATGGAATGTAATGACATAAGTTGAAAATTTACCGCTATTCGAGTAAAATGGAATTATATTGATAAATTTGGAGGGACGGGCATGAAGAAAACTAAATTTTTAGTAGCTACTATTACTTCTATATTATTAACATCACAATCCATAGCTTATGCTAAGCTTCCTAATAGTAGCTTAATAATTGATAAGAATGCTTTTGATATTAATTACGTATTTGATAAGGAACATGTGGGAGAAATCAATAAAACTATAAATGAAAAAGCTATAAACAATATATATTACATTGATTCTTCTGGAAAGATAAAGGATATATTTTCACCTACAACTGTAGTAGAAGAAAAGGATTTAAAGCATGGAGAAATTGAATATAGGTCCTATAAACATCCACAGGGAATAAAGTACACTTTGAGAGGAGAAGAATACTCTTTTTTTGATAGGGCCCAAGCTAAATTTAAAGTATCTTTAGGCAGTATAGAAAAAAATAAATATATTGTAAGTATTACATACGACAATGGTTTTAATAAAGCAGATAATGGAAGCAATGATATAATTGGTAAATATCTTAAATTTCAAGATTTAGATAAAATAGATTTAGCAGGTAATAGGAGTTTTATTATTTTTACATCTGATAGAAAAATACCTTTTAGTATTCTAGATGAAAAGGATAGAGAAATAGGAATAGGACAAATAGATTTATCTAAAATGAATGTAGGGGAAAGTGCAGATAAGATTTGTGAGATTTATAAGAAGGAAGTAAAAACTGAATTAGAAACTTCAATTGGAAATGTACAGAACTCTGGAGAAACTATGATAGAAGGAGACTACATTTATTACAGTAACGGCACAGATAATGGAAAGTTGTATAAAATGAAAAAAGATGGTAGTGAAAATAAGGTTTTAAGTGAAGATAAAGTAAAGTATATGTGTGTTATAGATCATTACATATATTATAGTAATATGTCTGATGATGGAAAGCTTTATAAAATAAAAGATGACGGTAATGATAGAAAAAAATTGTATGATAGCTCAATAAGTTACATTGATAAGTCAGAAGAAGATCTGTATTTCATAAATATAAGTGATAGAAATAAAATATATAAGATAGAGACAAGCAAAGGGGATAATATAACTAAGGTTAGTGATGATCCAGCAGATAGTTTATCTGCTATTGGAACAGGTATTTATTATACAAATAAAAATGACTCAAATAAGCTTCATAAAATTAGTACAGGAACTTCTTCTTCAAAGGTGGTAAATTTACCTGTAAAGAACTTTATAGGAAAAGATATATCCGATATGATTTTATGTACTACAGATGGTTATGTTTATAGATATGAGGGAGGAAAGCTTGAAAAAATAACTTTAAATGTACCTAATTATTCTAGTACAACTAAAGAGGATAGAGCTTTTAATATAAATGTAATAGGAAATTATATTTATTACAAGAGTATAAATGATGAAGGGAAACTTTATAGAGTAAACAAAAATGGAGGAAACTCAGAGCTGGTTGTTTCTAGCCCTGTAGATAGCATATATGTCGTAGATAGTGAAAATTTCTATGTTACTCAGGGAACTAGAATGAATAAATTAAATATTACAATGGATCCTTCAGGAAGAATGAATTTTTTAGTTACTCCAACATCAAAAGAAAATACTAAAGCTGTAATAAGAATAATTACACAGCTTAAGAATACAACAGATAATTTAAAACCTTTAGAAGAGGTTCTTCCAAAAGAAGTAGAGGTTGAATTTAATGACCATACTCAGGGAAAACTTCCAGCTTATTGGGATACTAATAGACCTCAACCATCAGGGGATGAGACTATATATACAGGAACACTTTTAGGCGGAACTAGGGTTCAGTATAGATATAGTGAAAGTACTGCTGATGTAAATGGTGTTAGTATAAATATAATAAGAAACTTTAACAGAACATATACATTAGCTTTAAGTGGAGGTAACATTAAGCCAGGAGATTTAGTAAGAATATATACTAATAATGATCCTATAGCTCAACAAACAGCAGATAGAGATGGAAAAGTTATATTTAGAAATTTAATACTTACATCTAATTCAATAGTATCTGCAACAAGAAAAGAAAATGGAAAAGTAGAGAGTAAAAACAAGGTAGAAATAATAGGTGCAATGCAGAAAGTACCTGAAATAAAATCTGTGAATGATTTTGAAGATGTATTCAATGGTGTAGATGGAAGAGACATAACTATACAAATAGATGAGAGTTCCTTAAATGGATTTAATTCTAAGGAAGTTTATATTTTTCCTAAGGGAAGAGTTGCTGACCTTACAAATTCTAGAGGATTAAAGAGTTATGATTTATCTCAAAATGATTTATGGGTTAAGGATATAGCTAAAAATGATGGTACATATACTGGTACAAATAAAATTACAACAGATAGCATGGGAACTCCTTTAAATAATGGACAATATGACATATATTTAGTTGGAAGCAATTCTACTACTGGAGATAAGTATTGTAGTGATGCAAAGAGTGTTGTGCTTAAATTAGAGTCACAGGCAGCGGTTATGTCACCAGAAGTAACAGGGGATGGATTTAAAGCTGCAAACGCTATAGCAGATGTAAAAGCAAAGCTTAATGTAAAAGCTTTAAATGGCTCTATAATTAATGATATTACAACAAATTATGATGTTAATGTAATGTTTAATGGCGAGAATTTAAATAAGAATAATCTTAATTATGAAATAGAAAATAATAATTCAGTAGTTTTAAAGAAAGAGTTCTTAAATACTTTAAAATGTGGAACTTATAATTTTGAAGTAGTATTAAAAGATAAAGCTACTTCAAAAGAGATTAAATCTATATTTAAAGTAGTTATAAATTCTGGTGCTGAATTTAAAACAACTATAAATACATCCATATTTACAAAAGGATATTCACCAGAGTTTGTGGAAATAAATATAACTGGAAAAGATATCAATGGACAAGCATTTACTGAATCTGAGTTAAAGGATTCTGTAATATTTGTAAATAAAAAACCAATAACTAATTATAAGGTAGAAGGTACATCTATAAAATTAAATAAGGATTATTTAGATACATTAGATCCAGGAGAATATGAGATAAATGTTCTGAATAAAGATATAGATTTAAATGAATTAACTGGTTTTAAAATAGTGGATACACAGGCAGAGCTTACTCCTATAATTGAAAGTGGAGATAGTTCATTTAAAACAGGAAATGCTTTAAATGACATAGTAGTAAAATTAAATGCTAAAGATGATAACGGAAAAGATTGTGAATTTGATAATATAGAAGGAATCTACTATGAAGGAACTAAAATGCCAAGTACTATGTATAAATTTGAGAATGGTAAGCTTGTATTATCTACAAAACTTTTAAACCTATTATCCTGTGGTGATAAGGAAATTATAATAAGAAGTAAAATAAAGGATACTGCTAAGATAATTGAGGGAAAATTAAATGTAAAGGTATTGTCAGGCGCTGAATTAAAGTTTATGTTAAGGGAAACTGGTAAAGACAAATTTATAGTAGGTTCATCTGGAGATTTAACTTATGATGTTGTACAAACAGATGAAAATAATAAAAATGTAGATAGAAGCAAGATAGATATTTCAAACGTTAAGCTTGAAAAAGGTGGCTATACATTAACAAAAGGTGTTGATTACTATATAGATAATATAAATAAAGTAATTACATTAAAGAAAGATTATCTAAATGGATTAATTGCAGGGGAAACAGCTATTGCTGCAAGTCTTGGAGATTTAAGTAGGGATATAATAGTAAATGTTCAAGAGGGTGAAGTGCACATATCTGCAACAATTCAAGAAGATAAGTTACTTAAATACAAATACGGTTTAGCTGAGTCAGATATGAACATAGCATTAACAGGTATAGCAGCAAACAATGTAGTAAGAGTAGGAATAAGAACAAAGGAAGGCACTATTACTTATATAGATAAGAATACACATTATACTATAGTTGGAAGTGATAAAGTTAAAATTAATCAAAGCTATTTGAACTCATTAAGTGCTGCAACTTCTCCTTATACTGTAGTAATATCTGATGCAAATAGAACAGCAGAGGTAACATTTGAAGTTTTATCTATTGCAAGATTTAAATTTGATACTGGAGTTAGTGAAAAAGATTTTAATATATCTTCTTTAACAGCTGATTTAACCGCAAAAATATTAGAAGAAAATTGTGATGGAAAAGATATAGATACAGACTTAACTAATATTACTTTAAGACTTAATAATGAAGGAAAAGAATTAAGTATAGCTCCATCAGATTATGAAATTACAGGTGATATTATAACTATTAAAAAAGAATTCTTAGAAAAACTTCCAGGCGGTACTACAGAAGTTGAAGTGTACAAGGAAGGTATAGTAACTCCGGCAAAATTTATGTTAAAAAAATAAGTAAAAGCTAGATATAACTCCTCCTTAGAAAATAAGGAGGAGTCACATTTACAATAAGGAGGAATCATGTTGAAAAGATGTAATTCTAAAATGGTTTTATTTTTAGTAATATGTTTTTTATGTGTATTTAGTTGTTCTATGGCAATAGCAGCAGAAGACAATAACATTAAGCAGTTTGATGAAAAGAATATAACAGATGTAAATAAAATTTGGACAGTAGTATTTAAGGATTCTATAGATACAAAATCTGTTTCAGGTAACGTTCATGTGAAGGATTTAACTGGCGGTTTATATATGGAAGTTAGAGTACAACAAGGAAATACAGATAATTCCATTATAATATTACCACCTAAGGATGGATATGTTAAAGGACATAGTTATGAAATATATATAAATAAAAATGTTAAATCTAAAAAAAATATCAATCTAAAAAAAGACGTTTTAATGAAGTTTAATGTTAAAAATGAAGGTGAAAGTGGTAGTGGTAGTGGAAGCGGGAGTGGAAATGGAAGTGTAAGTGGATATAATGCAAAGATAAATGTGATAGTTGGTGAAGCACCTTTTACTATGTTTAAAAAGATTACTGTGGGAAATGTAAATTTAAATGAAGTGAAAAAATTTAAAGTAGAAGACGGGGAGCAAATAGCCAATATAGGAACACATGTAATTGTTAATACTGCTAAAGATACATTAAAGGTTTATTTTTATAATGATGGAGACAAAGTAATTGGAGAATCAACAATAAATGTAGATAAAAATAATGATTCTAATGTGCAGATAGAGAAAAATTAGAAAGCTCAGCCAAGGCTTGTCAACGATGCTTGAGGATATTGGCAAAATAAAAAAGAAGAGTAATATGAAAAATCACGTTAAGCAAAAAACTTAACGTGGTTTTTGCTTACAATTTATAAAAAATATATTTGTTTTAGAAGGGGTTTTGGATAATAATGTAGAATAAACTGGATAATAATGTAGAATAAACTGGATAATAATGTAGAATAAGATTGTATGGAATGTTATACTTTGTTATAATTGATGAAGTTTAGTATTATGGAGGGATTTATTATACGGTGAAAATTATATTAGTGGTAGTCAATATTTTTAAAGGTAATGATATTTAAATGAAATAATTTTATACATGAAAGGAAGAAGAATATGAAGTTTAAAAAAACTTTAAGTATTGCGTTAATTTATTTTTTTACCATAATGGTGTTCCCATTAGGCTTTGCAGCTGATGTGGTAAAAGCTTATAGTGTAGAAAATGCAAACATTGAGGAGTACATCTATGGTGAAAAAAATTCTTATGGTATTGATTCTAGAATAGATGATATAAAAATGTTTAAGGATTTTAGGCTTATTTTTACTGAGGATGAAAATGAAGGAAAAAGTATTTATAGAACATACTTAATAAAACAAGGGAAAAGCACACTTATTTTAGAAAATACAAGTTTAGGATATAGTTACATAGGAAAAATTGGGAATAAACTTTATTTTGATGAAAATGTTGAACAACATGCTAAATTACCTGCTTTTACAGTTATTGATATAGATACTTTAGAAAAAAGTCAGGAAACTATTGATGTTAAAACAAATTTTTCTAAAGATTTTAATGTAAATTGTAAGTATATAGATGTTTTAGGTAATATGTGGTTCAAAGTTGCTGATTTTGGGAATTCACAATATAAATTATTTAGAGTATCACAAAATGGTGATGTGGAAACTTCAGATATGGAAAATTTAAATTCAATATATGATTACTGCATTAAGAATATAAAAAGTGATAATAAAGGAAATGTATATCTTGCAGTTCAAGTTTTTAGAGGAGCGGGCGTAAAGAACGTTAAAGATTTAATAGTAAAAGTTGATAAAAATTTAAAATATAAAATAATATATGAAGCAGAAGCATATAAAAGGATTGATTTCATAATGCCTACAGATGATGATAAAGTATTATTTCAGTATTATGAACAAGGAAATGAGTATTTAATTTCTTTAAATGAAAATGGGGAAAGAGTAGCTTCTTATAATGTAGGTAGTCTAAAAAATTTAACTAAAGATGCTAATGGTTACGTATGGGTTATCTCTGGTAGTAAAATGTATAAATTAGAAAATTCAGAACTGGTTTTAAAGAAAAATTTAAACAAATATTTTGCAGAAGATACATATAAGATGGGAATATCTGTGGTA
This sequence comes from Clostridium lundense DSM 17049, assembly GCF_000619945.1. GTDB lineage: Bacteria > Bacillota > Clostridia > Clostridiales > Clostridiaceae > Clostridium_AO > Clostridium_AO lundense. Next base: position 25,477 of record NZ_JHVC01000022.1, read on the forward strand.
GATGATAACAATTTTGCAGCAATAGAGATTCCTTGGTCTATAGTTGATGGAATGACTAATGCAGTAGTATTTACAGGAGAATCTCAGGACATTCATGAAAAAGATTATATAAGTATTATAGGAAATAATCATAGTAGTAATATGCAAGGGATTACAAAGCCAATAAATATAACTTTTAATAAATCTATAGTAAGTGGAGCAAATTTTGCAGGTATAGAATTAAAGGATGATAAAGGGAATAAGGTTGATACTAAGGCTAATATAGATGGTGAAACTTTAAAAATTACATTGAACAAAGCTTTGAATTATGGAACTACTTATTCAGTTAGTATACCTAATAATGCTGTTACAGATGATAAAGGAAACACATTAAAAGAAGATTATAATTTTGCATTTACTACAGAAGGTTTTGATAAACGTATAGGTGTGGAAAAGGATAAAATATGGCATATAGAATTTACAAAAGAGCCTAAAATGAATAATATAGATAATTTTATTAGAATCCAAGATGAACAAGGAAATAAATTTCCAGTAAAGATAACTTATAATGAAGTAGAAAAGTGTATAGTCATTATTCCAGAAAAACCATATGAATCAGGGAAAACTTATTATTTAAAAGTATCTAATAGTTTAAAATCTAAGGAAGAAAAGAATTTAAAAAGAAATATAAATATGGAATTTACTATAGAATAAAGTATACGTTAAATTAATCCAGCAGTTTAAAATAAAATTGCTGGATTTTAGTATACCTGTGTTTTAGTATATAATAAATATATAACTAAATATATTTATAAATAATTTAAATTATATTACGATAATAATATAATGTTACTGACTATATGCGGAGGGGTTTTATGGGAAAAATGAAAAAAATAGCAACCAGTATCATATTACTAATATGCTTAACTTTAGTGCCTTTTGGAGTTACAGCAAGTTCGGACATAAGTAGAAATAACAATAAAAAGTTTAGACAAGAAAGTACTCAGATATTAAACAAGAATATACTTTATTCAGAAGAAAATCAGACTATAACTACACCAGTATATAAAAGTTATGCTGAGTATAGCTGTTTTTCTAAAAATCAGATTTTCCCAATAGTTAAAGATTATTGTCTAAATAGAGAAGAAAGCTTTACTATAAATTATACAGGAAATTTTGAAGATTTACGTAACATAATTCCTGAAATACGAGATTATATACAGAAAAGTGATGACTATTTAGCTAATTCTATTAAGTCATATTCAGGAAGATGGCAGGGATATGATGGTAATATAAGTTTGCAACTTAATATGGAATATAGAACTACTAAAGATCAAGAGAATTTTGTAGATTCAAAAGTAGATTCCATACTAAGTAGTATAATAACTCCATCTATGACTCAGGATAAGAAAGAGAAAGCAATACATGATTATATAGTGTCACATGTAGTTTATGATAGATCTTTAACTAAGTTTACTGCTTATGAGGCGCTTTATTCAGGAGAAACTGTATGCCAAGGTTATGCTATGCTTGCTTATAAAATGCTAAATAAAGTTGGAGTAGAAACAAGAATAGTTGTTGGACAAGCTAATAATGGCAGTAGTACTGAAAATCATGCATGGAATTTAGTTAACCTTAATGGGAAATGGTATCAAATGGATTGCACTTGGGATGATCCAATACCGGATGTAAAAGGACGTGTTCTGTATGATTATTATAATTTAACAGATGCTCAAATAGGGCAGAATCATTTCTGGAATAAAGCTGATTATCCAGAAGCTTATACGATTTATGATATGGGTAGTATAAACAATCCTAATGAGGAAAATCAGTTGGATTTAAGTGGATTTAAGCAAATAGATGAGAAAAAAGATGTAGTGTTAAATAAGATGTGGAACATAGATTTTACAAAGGGAGTAGACTTAAGTAGCGTAAATGAAAACAATGTGTTTATAGTTGAAGAAAGTGAGTTTAAAAATAAGTTTACTAATATAGAAAATATAAATAATGAAAGCTATGTGAATAATGTTAACAAACTTTCAAGAACTGTAGGATACAATGCAGATAAAAAGCTTTTAACTATTACACCAACAAATAATTATGAATCAGGAAAGAGTTATTATATAATAATTACTCAGAATGTATTATCTATATATAAAGAAAAGATACCAAAGCCTGTTATAATGAAGTTTATAGTTCAATAGTTAAGTATTGCAGTATTGAGATATTAATAATGTTTGTAGTATTGTAGTAAAAAAATAGACGGGAATTACGATAAATAATATTGAGAACATAAATTGTAATATTGTAGCAATTGTTTAGTGTTCTTAAAATCTAAAATAATATGATTATAAATGGAGGGTGTTTGCTTTGAGATTATTGAGAAACAAGTATAATAGCAAGAGGAACAATGGCTTAATAATGACATTTTCAGTTTTTCTATTAGCTTTTATGATTATTTTTAGTACAATGTCTAGTAATGCTTTAGCTGTAGATGATTCAAAAAATCTAGGCTTAAAAAATATAACTGATCCAAATTATGTATGGTCAGTAGATTTTAATTCATCTGGAGATCTTGATTCCATAAAAAATAGCATAGGTGTAAGAGAATTGAATGGGGACAGTTTAGGAAAATTGGTTAAAGTGGAAGTTAAACCAAGTGACAATGACGAAACATTTAAAATAATGCCTCCAGCTGGTGGATATGAATTAGGTAAATCTTATAGAATAACTGTTGGTAAGGGAGCAAAATCTAAAAACAATCAAAATATAAAAAGAGATGTGTTATTAGATTTTAAAGTAACACAAGAAATTAAGTTGGATGTAAATGTACTTGTATCTCCTTATTTATCTATGTTAAAGCAGATAACTGTAGATTGTAAGGTTGCTAATGTAAAAATGTTTAAAATTGAAGGTAACAATAATTTATTTTCTATAGAAAAGGAAGCTGTCACACTATTTGGTGGAGATACCGCTAAGATATCTTTCTATGATGATAATAGAAATCTTTTAGGAGAAAGTACTGTAGATGTAAGTAAATCTAATAAGGCTGTTATTTCTTTAAAATAGGGGACAGTTCATGATTTTTTAGCAAAAAACTAGGGACAGTTCATGATTTATGGCAAAACAAATAATGAGGAACAGTTGATGTTTTTTGCCAAAAGTTACAAAGGTGGTGATTTTATGGCTAATATATTGGTTGTTGATGATTCAGCTATTATGAGAATAAATATAAGATCTATTCTAGCTGAAGCTGGACATAATGTTGTTTCAGAAGCAGAAAATGCTATTCAAGCTTTTTATGAGTATCAAAAGTTTCGTCCAGATTTAGTTACAATGGATATAAATATGCCAGGTACAACTGGAATAGAAGCGACAAAAAAAATATTAAGTTCTCATCCAGATGCAAAAATAATAATAGTAAGTTCATTGGAACAAAAAAATCAAGTAGTAGATGCACTGGAGGCAGGGGCTAAGCACTATGTATTAAAACCAATTACTCCAGAAAGATTATTGCAGAGAATAAATAGTGTGTTAGGGATTATAGAAGAAAATATTACAGAAGATACTGAGGAAGAAAATATAGAAGAAAAAACAGAAGAAATTGAGGAAGAGGATACAGTAAAAGAAGAACCTTTTATTATAACAAATAACAGTGGTGTCTTTGTAGTAAGAATTAATAAATCTATAGATAGTGATGCATTAAAACAGCTAAATACAGTGATGGAGGGACTACTATTTATTAAACCATTAGAAATCATTTTTGATTTTAATGAAATAGAGTGTCTTGAAATGACTATATATAATAATTTTGTAGATTTAACAAAGAAATTATTTGAAGGAGAAGCTAATACAAAAATTGTTGTTAATAATAAAGAACTATTTAAGTTTATTGTACATAATACTATAAATTCCTATGCCAAAATTTACAAAGACATGGATGAGATAGAAAATGAACAAGATAAAGTAAGTGATGAAGATATTTAAGAATATAAAAGTGGTATAAAATAAATGACCAAAAAGAAACCTCCTTGAGTTAGTGTAATTTCTAAACATTATAATCTAGGAGGTTTATAAATTTGGGGACAGCTTATTGATATGCCATAAATTACAAGATTATTTAATTTAAGAAGAAATCAAATATAACGAAATATAAAGTAATAAAATTAAATAAATTATAACTATTAAAAAGTTATATTTAGGAGGAAACTATGTTTAAGGAAATAAAAAATAAGCTAATTGTGATAACATTACTATTTGGAGCGATATTAATTGCTCCAATAAAGGTGTTTGCTATAGACAATAGTAAATTATCTAGTAAAGAGGTAAGTAAAGATAAGATTTGGATGATAAGATTTAACATTAAATTAGATTCTAATACTATTAATAATTCAGTTATTGTAAAGGACTTATCAGGAAATAAAATAAATATAAAATTAAAGCTTTCAGATGATGGAAAAACAATATTGGTATACCCGCCAGTTAATAATTATGATATTAACAAAGAATATATCTTATATGTTGAAGATAATATAAAATCTGTTAATAGTCGCAAACTAAAGTCAGGGGCAATAGTAAATTTTTTTGTAAAAGATAATACTAGCAGTAGCGGAAGTAGTAGTGGAAGCAGTAATGGAGGCAGTAGTACAAGTAGTATTAATGCTATAGCAAAGGTAGAGGTATCACCTGTTATGAAGAATTTTAAAGTGATTAATATAAAAAGCAGTAATAATTCTAATATTAAAAAATTTAAAATTGAAGGAAATAATAATTTATTTGATATAGGTAAAGCTGCTCTCAGTATAGTAAATGATGATAAAGTTACAATATACTTTTATGGTGAGGATGGAAATAATCTAATTGGTAAAGGAACTTTAGATGTTAGTAGAACAGCGGATAATTTAGACATTAAGATTCAATAGAATAGCAAAAATAATAATATTATTATATATTATATAAAACCCTATTTATTTAAGTAGGGTTTTATTAGAAATTTAATGTATAGTTTAGGATTAATTGTTTTAACTGTTAGTATAATATGTTAAAATATAAGGAGTATTTAATATGATGATGTATAAAAATTATATTAAATAGTTTTAATGACTTAATTTTGTGGAATAATTTACATCAAGGTTATTTTTTATAATACTTTACTAGTGCATTCTATTGATGGTACTATTAAATTATATGGAATAATAGTTTATTTGATGTATTTTGTAGATAATATAGATAATTGTTACGCATATTTATTAATTACTATAAAAATAATTTTATTCCCATAATAATTTAAAACAAGAAAAGAGCAATGTATTTAATAACATTTAGTAACAAAATATTTATTTAAATTATAATTATTTTAAATTTTGGAGGGGACAGTTCATGAATAATAAGAAACTTAGTAAAATAATTTGTACAGCAGTAGTTTCTGTATTTTTAACAACAACATTTAGTAGCATTAATGTAATGGCAGCCTCAGTTAATAGAGTTGGAGGTCAGGATAGATTCACTACAGCTAGAAGTGTTGCTGAAGATATATTTGGCAAGAGTCAAAATGTAGTTTTAGTAAATGGTGAAGGATATGCTGATGCAGTAAGCGCTACTCCACTAGCTAAGAAATTAGGAGCTCCTATTCTTCTAACTAAAAAGGATTCATTACCTAATGGTGTGCTTGATACTATAAAGAAAATAGGGGCAAGTAATGTGTACATAGTAGGAGGAGAAGGAGTAGTAAGTACAGCAATTTCGGATAAGTTAAAAGCTAACGGTCTTAAAGTAACACGTTATGCAAAAGATGGTGGAAACAGATTTGATACTAATGCAGTTGTAGCTAGAGAATTAATTTCAAAAACAGGAGCTAAGAAGGCTATATTAGTTAATGGCCAAAATGGATATTCTGATGCTTTAAGTGTAGCTTCTATTGCTGCCAAGCTAGAGATTCCAGTATTAATAACAAATTCAGTTAAATTAGATGTAGCAGTTAAAAAGGTTATAGATGATTTTAAACTTGAAGTAATGGCAGTTGGTGGATCTGGTGTACTTAATGATTCCATTGTAAGCTCAGTTAAGGGGACAAGGGTAGCTCAAGGAAAAGATAGATTTAAGACAAATATGGCGGTTTTAAATTATTTTAAAGCTGATTATTCCTTTGACAAAGTATATGTAGCTTCTGGTGGTAATGATAGTGTTAAGAATTTTGCAGATGCATTAGTAGCTTCAGCAGCAGCAGCAAAATCAGGTTCACCTGTAGTGTTAAGTGGAAATATGGCAAGTTCACAAGATCTATCATCAGCTGGAAACTTCATTAAAGATAATATAAATAAAAATAGTGGTATTACTCTAATTGGTAGTAAGGGAGTTTTATCTGAAAGTGTAGAGAATACCCTAAACAAAATAGCTGAAGAAGCATCAGAAGAAGATCTTGAAATTATAGTAATAGAATAAAAAATTGGAGGAGTAAAGTATGGAAAAAAATAGGGACAGTTCAATTGAAGCAGCAAAAAAAGATGCATTAAATATTGAACTTTCAATAAATAACGATGTAGTAGATAGAATATCAGATGTACAAAAAAGCTATTTGGAAGAAGAAATGAGTGAAACTATTCCTGAAATTAAAGAAGGAGAAATAGGTGTATTTGGAGTTTATGCATTTAGTGATGATGACAAATTAGAGGTTAAAATATATATTGTAAATGGACTTGAAAAACCAATAAATTTTGAAGAAGTTCCTCTTTATATTATAAATTCTAAAGGTGAACAATTAGCTTATCAAGTTTTTGATTTTAGTAAAATAGGAGATATTCCTCCACGTTCAGCGAGACCTTGGAAAGTATATTTTGACAAGGAAAATTTATTTGTCAAAGAAATACCTCAAGATGATTGGACAGTTGTTGTTAATAATAATGCAAAAGCTGTTAGATATTCTAAAATAGAATTAGAAAAAATACCTGATGGAATGGATGAAGAAGAAATATCTACCTTTAATGAATTTATGGGTTCATTGCCAAAACTAGAATACGGACAAGTTAGTGTGTCTTTATTTACAGTAACTCAGTACAAAAACAATAATTTGCTTATGACTTTATTGGTAAGGAATGCAACAAATGAATCTATTAGATTAGAGAAGATTCCAGTTACAATAAAGACAGCAGATGGAAAGACAGTACTTTCAGGAATTTTTGATTTAGAGGATTTTGAAATAGGTTCTCATAAGGCTAGAATATTAAGTTTAGTATTTGAGAAAGAATTATTATTAGAAGAAGAAATTGATTTAACTACATGTAGTGTAACTTTTAATAGAGAATAATTAATAATTCCCAAAATTTATGATAAAAATTAAGAAATAGTTTATTAGCTATAATTATAGTTGATAAGCTATTTTTGCTTTTATAAATTTAATTTAAACCAAATATTATTATATGGAAATATGCTTATACAATTGATGAAGTTTAAAATAAGCTTGATATTATAAAAATAATAGTAGAAATATGTTTATTTATCAATATAGTATATATTAGTAAGTAAATGAGTATTCATATAAAAAGCTGTCTAATATGATTTTATAATCCGGATCATTAGAAATAAGTTCGTAACCTTTACTACATAGTTTAGATAGATAAGATTGAGTATAATTACTAATTACTTGAGATATCTGATTAAAAGTAAAATTGCAAAAACATCTCATAATTAAGACACAAATAGATCTATAAGCAGAAATTTTTTTATTATATTTTATATTAATTATAGTACTATCTATATTACAAGATTTATAAATAAAGTTCATTACATCTTCAGGTTCTAAAGATCTTATTAAAGGAGTTTTTTCATTAATATAGTCTATAGAGTTTTTTAGGTGTTCATCTGATTTAACATCCCATTTAATATCTATTAATTTTGTAGCCTTAGATAATCTATTTTTTACAAAGTTATAGTATCGTTTTCGTGATAAAATTAAATCTTCATTAAAGTAATTAAGTATAGGATGGAAATCTATCAAATTAAATATGTTATCCTTATTTCCAAGGTATGTAGAATAACTAGAGTAATTATAATTTTCTACACAGTTTTTATAACCTTTTATGTCTTTAGGATTATTATGAATATAAGCAGACATTAATATAATATCTGTATCTTTTTCTGCAATAATACTTTTAAATCTATCAGAAAAAACATGTCCATAGCGATTATGTTTCTTATTATAGTATTGAGCATAGCTTTGATTAATAGAATGCATAAATTTACTTATATCAGCGCCATTTGAATGAATTAACAAATGGACGTGTGTATCCATTAAACAATAGGCAAATACTTTGAATAAAAAAATATCCTTATATTTTTTCAATATATTCAAAAATTTATCTTTATCACTTGAGTTTTTAAATAGGTTAAATTCTTTAAAACTCCTCATGGTAATGTGATATATTCCATTAAAACATTTTACTCTTGCAGTTCTAGGCAATTAAAACATCCTTTCTTATGAACTATTATTATCGTTATTATTATTTATTGACATATTTTATAAATATAAACAATATTATTTAACTTAGGTGATTATCTATTATTTTATTATCTATTATTATCTATTAATCATCAACTGTCCCTTAACAAAAGAAATGATTTATTAGTTGATTATATTTAAATTATCTTATAAAATGAAAAAATAGATTTGAAAAATTATTTTAAAGAAATTTTGGAGGTTAAATATGAAATTTTACTCGTTATTTTTAGTTGCTCTAGCTCTTTCATTAGATGCATTTGGGGTATCGCTTTCTATAGGATTGAATAGGCTAGCTACAAGAAAATATAAGGCATTATGTATTTTATCATTCGGATTTTTTCAATTTCTATTTTCTATATTGGGGGCTTATGCTGGTTTTTTATTTAATACATATATTGTCTCTGTTCCTAAGGTAATAGGAGGAATAGTAATAATGCTAGTTGGAATATTAATGATTAAGGAAGGATTGGAAGATAAAGAAGAATGTGCACTTATAAAACCAGGTATGTGGATTATATTAGGCATTTCTGTTAGTATCGATGCTATGGTTGTAGGATTTACAGCTTTAAACAATATAGTAAGTGGATATATGATCTTAAAAGATACATTATTTATAGGTTTTATTACTATTATTAATTGTATATTTGCTTTTATTATTGCAAGATATCTAAAGAAAATTGAAATTATATGTAAGTATGCAGATTATATAGGAGGAATTATATTAATTATTTTTGGGTTAAAGATGGTATTTTTTTAGAATTAACTAATTAACTACTTTTATGATATAATAATTGTAATAATATTGTAAGGTGATCATATGAATATAGAAGAATTTTTAAGAAACAACGGTATAAAAGTAACCAAAGGTAGAATTAATATAATTGAAATATTGCAGGAATGTAATTCAGCGGTTACTGTAGAATATATTTATGAACAATGCAAAAATAGAAATGTAAATTTAGACTTATCAACAGTATATAGAAGTTTAGAATTATTTAATAATAAGGATATTGTAGACAAATTTGATTTAGGTCATGGAAAATATAATTATATAATAAATCCTGATAAGCATAAACATATTCTTGAATGTACTGTTTGTCATAAAGAAGTTGAAATTGATTGTCCTATTCGCCAAGTAGAGGAACTTATAAAGAATAAAACTGGTTTTACAATTTCAGAAAACGAATTGGATTTAAAGTTAAAGGGCATTTGTAGAGATTGTGCTGTAAAAAAAGTTCATAAATAATTGGGATTAAGGAACCTGGTATAGTTTTTTTACTTTCCAGATTCCTTTTGGACTTTTTTCTAGGAAAACATCATATTGAACTTTTTTATGAGGAGATTTTTTTTGCAAACCATTAACTCTCATTATAGCTAATCTTCCATCGGAGAAAGATAAGTGAAAGTCATTAATATCAAATAATTTATGAGAATTCAATAAACCTGTAGTCATATATCTTTCAACAACATAGGTTATTTCTCGTGATTTATAATATATAATTCTATACCTTATTACGATGGATAATATTATGATAGCTGGCAATATTATAAATATAAATTTAGATTTAGGCAATCTTTTCATCTTTTTCCCCCTATAATAATGATAAAGTTCTAATAAATAGTAATAAGTTCACGATAATAATGTAAAGATGAAATATAGTATAATATAATTATAGACTAAAAACATGTAATAGTAAATATATGGAAATAAAGAGGAGGATGAATATGAATTTTTCTTCATTAGTTTTAATGGAAAGAGATAAGGAAAATAATCAATTTGTTAAAGAGCTTGGAAGTTATCAAGTAAATGATGGAGCTGAATATATAACAAAGATGTACTATGATGGGGAAAAAGTACATTTGTTTTTTGATACAAGAAAAGATGTAGAGGACTGGGAGTATACAGCAATATTTGATTTGTTTAATGATAGTGCTTTTATTGAGAGTGGATATGATATTGAAAATGAAGATAATGAATATAATCCCACATGGCATATAACTTTTGATTATATTGAAGAAGTAAATGTTATGGAAGAAAAATTGCAACGAATATGTACGTTAATTAAGGAACAGATGGAGAAAGTGTTTAAAGAAATACAAGGAAAGCAAGAGGAATATAAATAAAATAATTATATGATTCGTGAAAAATATATAGATTTCTATAAAAATTAACTTTTTATGATATATTTACTGAAATAATAACAAATTTCTGTTAAGTACGTTGTTTTGGTATTTTATTTTATTTATTAGTGTGATATTATCATAATTAGATATTTTAACCATCTGGTTGTTAATTATATGTTAAATTAGGTTTAAGGAGAAATTGTTATGAGGCTTGAATTTATAAATAGAGTAAGGGAGAACGACGTACTAGGTAAGAGTATTTTAACTAGTGATGGTAAAATTCTTTTAAAAGCAGGAATAAAACTTACACACAACTATATAACAAAGCTTCAGGAAATAGGAGTATTTTATGTATATGTAGAAGATGAAAGACTAGAAGATGTTCAGGTTGAAGATCAACAGTTAACTGAATTAAAACAAGTTACAATGAAAAGTATGTCTAAAATAGTTAAAAATATTCATAGTTGTAATGGAAAAGAATTAAGACAATCCTTAGAAAGTGTTGAGGATCTAGTTGAATATATAATTGACCTTGGAGATGTAAATAGAAGCCTTTATGATATAAAAACTTATGATAATTATACATATATGCATTCCTTGGATACTTGTATAATGACATCATTTTTGGGGCTTTCATCTAATTTCAAGGAATATGAATTAAAGGAATTAGGTGTAGGAGCAGTACTTCATGATGTTGGGAAAACTAAGGTGCCAAATAAAATTTTAAATAAAAATGGTAAGCTAACAGAAGAGGAATTTAATGAAATTAAAAAGCATACAATATATGGTGGAGAAATAGTAAGAAAAACTGTATCAATGCCATATTCAATAATAGATATAGTGGAACAACATCACGAAAGGGTAGATGGTAGAGGGTATCCTTATGGTCTAGAAGGAAATAATATATCAAAATTTGCAAAGGTAGTTTGTATATGTGATGTATATGATGCAGTAAGTAATGACAGATGCTATAGAAAAAAATTTAATCCTAATGATGCTTATGAGCTTATACTTGCAGGGTCTGGGACAAGCTTTGATGAAAATTTAGTGAGAAATTTCAAAAATACTTTTGCTATATATCCTTTAGGATGCTGTGTTAGACTTTCAAATGGTGAAGAGGGATATGTTATAAATCAAAATAAAGGTTTTCCAGATAGACCAGTTATAAGAATATTTTATGATAGCAAAACAAGATTGCCAATTCCGTTTTATGAGATTGATTTATTAAAAAATCCGAGTCTTGTCATAAATGCTATTGTTTAGAGTAAAAGAGCTTGCCTTTTATTAGGTAAAGCTCTTTTCTATAATAGAATAAATAAGTTCGCTATAAAAATAAATTATATTTATTAAATATTAGTGAATATTAATATAAACTTTAAATATTAATGATATAATTTTAGTAAAAATAATAAGCTGTTTATGGTTTCTATTATTTTTAGTATTAATTTAAAGGAGAAACGCACATGAATCAAGATAATATTATAAAGTTTGTTGTAGAAAATGCTACAAGAGGCTTAGGGTATAATTTGATAGAGTTTAATGATAGTTGTATGGGCATTATTAGTCCTTGGGTATTGATTAAACAAGAGGACATGGGAATTAGTAGATGTATAATATTCTGTAATGAGGAATATGAAAATATAGATGATTATTGGATAAAACTTAATTTGAAAGATTATAGTAATACTGATTATTTAAATGTTTTAAAGATTGTTTTTACCCAAAATGAAGAAAGAGCAAATATTAAAATTCATAACATAATTCAAGGACAGTCCATGAATAATTTGCAGATGCAAGGGTACATATTTTTAGATATGAACGTAGGTAAAGTTCTTTATTATACTAGCGGAAATGAAGAGTTAGTAAGCATAATAGGATATTATTTAAATGAATATAACATGAAGGAAAAGAATATTAGTACAAAAAATAATAGGCCTATTTTAACATATATATTAATAGGTATTAACATATTTATGTATATAATTACTGCTCTGTTATCTGGAAATATAATAGATAGTAATATAAATGTACTTGTATTTTTAGGAGCGAAGGTAAATCCATTAATACAAAGTGGGGAATATTACAGACTGTTAACATGTACCTTCTTGCATGGAGGAATTATTCATTTAGGACTTAATATGTATGCCTTGTATGCTTTAGGGCCGTCAATAGAAAGCATTTATGGAAGATGGAAATATATTTTGATTTACATTATTTCAGGTATAACTTCTTCTATATTAAGTTATTTTTTATCTGATAGTATTTCTATAGGTGCTTCAGGAGCTATATTTGGTCTTTTAGGAGCGTATCTAATAATTGCTTTTAAATTAAAAGATCAGGTAGGAAAAAATTTTGTTAGTAATATTATATCCGTTATATTTGTTAACCTTATAATAGGTTTTTCTGTAGCTAATGTGGATAACTTTGGACATATAGGTGGATTAATTGGGGGAGTAATTGTATCAGCATTAGTATGGAAATAAAGGGGACGGTTCATGCAATTTTTTCATGAACCGTCCATAGTTTTTTCATGCTGGATAATTAATTAAGCCAAAGTTTCATGAACTGTCCCCAACATTTCTAGATCCTCATAGTGGAGAGTTTCTTTTTGAAGTAGTTTTTCTGTTAAGGCATTAAGAGATTCTTCTTCACTTTTTAGAAGTTGCTTTGTTTCTTCGTATAGATTGTCTACTAATTCTTTACATTCATTTATAATGTTATCTTTATTTATATTAAGATTCATTAATTCTTGCATATTTAGAAGACCTATTGTTTCGCCCATACCATATTGAGTTATCATATGAAAAGCAATGTTAGTGCATTGTTTTAAGTCATTATGTGCTCCAGTAGTGATGTAATCTGCACCAAATATTAATTCTTCAGCAGCTCTTCCTCCTAAAAGTACCATTATTCTCTTTTTTAGATAGTCTTTATTTTGATATAGACTATCTTCAGGTATACTTAAGGTATATCCACCAGCACCCTTGGTACTTGGAATTATAGTAACCTTAGATACTTTTTCATTAGGGAGCATCTTTAAAGATACCAGAGCATGTCCAACTTCGTGGAAAGCCGTTATTTTTCTATCTTTCTCTTTTATATAATCCCTATTTTGCTTTTCGTAACCAGCTACAACAATTGAAAAAGCCTTATCCATATGATAGTTTTCTATAAACTTACTTTCTTCTTTACAGGCAAGTATAGCTGCTTCATTTACTAAGTTCTCTAATTTGGCACCAGAGAAGTAAGCAGTTTTTTGAGCCCATTCTTTTATATTCATATCTTTTATAGGTTTATTTTTTAGATGAAGATTAAGAATTTTTTCTCTTGCAGTTAAATCAGGTAATGATACTTCTATATGTCTGTCAAATCTACCAGGTCTTAGAAGAGCTTCATCAAGCATATCTAATCTATTTGTAGCAGCCATAATTATAATGCCTTCTTTTTCATTAAAGCCTGACATTTCAGTAAGTAAAGCATTCAAGGTTTGATCCCTTTCATCAGAACCACCAGTTTTGGAATTATCTCTTTTTTTACCAATAGCATCTATTTCATCTATAAATATAACTGCTTTTCCATGACCTTTTGCTTTTTTAAATAATTGTCGTATTCTACTAGCACCAACCCCTACATAAACTTGAACAAAGTCGGAACCAGACATAGCGTAGAAAGGAACATTAGCTTCTCCAGCAACAGCCTTAGCTAAAAGAGTTTTTCCTGTTCCAGGATCTCCATAAAGTATAATTCCTCTAGGCATTCTTGCACCATAAGAACTATATTTCTCAGGATTTTTTAGAAAATCTACTATATCCATTACACTTTCTTTAGCTTCTTCATTACCAGCTACATCATTAAATGTAAATGGAGCATTTTCTATAGCAGAGGCATCTAAGGAGTCGACGGATAGCATGCCTTTAGAAGTTATATTAGAAGATCTAATTAGAGCAATCATTAAAGAAATAATTGATATCATAAATGAAGCCATAAATATTATTGATGGAGCATCTGAAGGACTGGTTTCTGAAACCTCTACACCTTGTTTTAAAAGAGTTTCCTTAAAGTTATCTATTCTTGGATTATCTGTCTCGTATATTTTTCCATCGGACAATTTAACTTTTATTTTTGGAGTATCTGTAAAATAAACTGTAGATACTTTTTTCTTAGACATATCATTCAAAAATTCTACATAACTTTTATCTTTTGTTCCCATGAAATTGTAATTTATTCCTAATAGAAAAACTAAAGAAATTACTGCTGTAATGATAGGAATATAAATTTGTTTTTTCTTTATTTTATTCATATAACTAACCCCCATAAATTTAGTTTATTTAATATTAAAAAAATAAAAGCGAAGATTATAAACAAAATTTTATATTTTTTCGAACTCTTAAATGCTGATTAGTTAATAGTAATTATTGTGTACAATAATATTATAATAATCTTTTATCTTAGTCCAATAAAAATCATAAATTTTGCTATAGTAATTTCTGAGAAAGTGTATTATAAGTGGTAATTAAAAATTAGATAGAATATTTAAAGGTATCCAATGACAGAACAAGGATATAAAAACTATATTGCAGAAATTATTTTTTACTGTATACTTTAAATATAAGAAATGGAGGGAATTTTATGAGAATATCTGCAGTAAAAACTGTTTTGACCCAAGAAGATATATTAGGAATAATGCAAGAATATATAAAAGTAGAAGGATTGTCTTTTGAGAATTTAATTATTGATGATTTTATAATTTTGGAAGGAACATATAAAAAGGCAATTAACATACCATTTAAAGTAAAGTTAGGACTTGGAAATATAAAAGATAATATATTAAATGTAAAAATATTTAGCGTTAGTATAGCTAAATTAGGTATTTTAAAAGGAATTAAAAATTTTGCTTTGAAAAAATTGTTAAAGGAATTTGAAGAGTATGGTGTAAAGGTAGAAAAGGAAACTGTATCTTTAGATCTCAATGGGGTTTCAAGATTTGTACCATTCTTCTACTTTAATTTAAATAAAATAACTATAAATAAAGGAACATTAGAAGCAGAAATAGAGAATATAGTATATGCAGAGGATAAAGAGACTGTTGATATAAAACAAAAAGATAAGGAATATAAGGTTCCAGAAGATTGCTATACTAAGCTTAGAGAAAATATAGAAGAAAAGGTGCCAGACAAATATGAAATGCTTGTAGAGTATGCTATGATTATACCCGATATTATTGCTTTATTATGGAGAATATTTAAAGATAATAGGGTAAGTGTTGTTGCCAAGGGAAAGGCTGTAGGGGTAATAGGTTATTTAGCAATGCCTTTTGATATAATACCGGATTTTATTCCTTTTATAGGTAAAATTGATGATGTGGCAATAGCTTTTTATGGCTTGAATTCCATAATAAATGATATACCTGAAGAGATAATACTAGAAAACTGGCAAGGAGATAAAAATATTATACTTACTGTAAGAGAAGGAGTAAAATATATATCACAAATAGTTGGAAGTGAAAATGTGGCTAAGTTGCTTAGTACTATTAAAAGCTTGTCCAAACCAAATAATAAAGAAGAAAAGAAAATAGTTAAAGAGAGTAATGAATTAAATACAGATACGGATAAAGATAAAGAGTGTACAAGCACTGATAAGAATGAAGGTACTTGTAAAGATAAGAATGTATAAATAATGTAAATGTGGATAATGTTAATATAATGGGATAAAAGGGAGGATTAAGGGTTGATGAAAAAGGTCATTGTATATACCGATGGAGCTTGTAGAGGAAATGGAAAAGAAAATACCATTGGAGCTTATGGTATAGTACTTATGTATAATGGAGTAAAAAAAGAAATAAAAAAAGCTGTTTTAAATACCACTAATAATATAATGGAATTAACAGCAGTAATAGAAGCTCTATCTGTTCTTAAAGAACCATGTGAAGTAGAGCTTTATAGTGATTCTGCATATGTAGTAAACGCTATTAACAATAAATGGATAGATTCTTGGTTAAAAAATGGATGGAGAACTTCTTCAAAAGAACCCGTCAAAAATAAGGAACTTTGGGAAAGTTTAATAGAAGTGCTAAAAGTTCATAAAGTAAAATTTATAAAGGTTAAAGGACATTCTGATAATGAATATAATAATAGATGTGATGCACTTGCCAATGAAGCTATGGACGAAATTTTGGGAAAATAACTTCATTACATAATAAATTCTATTAAGGAATTTATATGAATTTGTTGGGGAAAGTTCCTTGAGTAAAAAATATTAAATTGCATAATCTATTTATAAGAATAAATTAGGAGAGGTGAATATTTTATGCAAAAGAGGTTTTTAACAGGGATGATTTTAGGAGCAGCAGCTACCATGTTAGTTCTTCCTGAAATGGATAGAAGTACTCAAAGGAGAATAAAAAGGGCAAATAAGCAAATGAGAAATATGGCAGGAGATACTTATGACAATATATTAAGATGGATGAAGTAAAAATGAATATATAAATAAAATAATAGAAAATGGGCAGATGAGCATAATCTGTCCATTTTTGGTATATATTCAATTTATTTACGTATTATTTATATTAATTTTGAAAATTTTAATATACATAGTAAAAAATATGTTATAATATATTAAGAATTTATGAAATAATTATAATGCAATTAAATTTAGTATATATATTTAGTTTACTGTTTGAATTAAAGAGTAAAGGAAGAGTGACTATGGAAATATTGTCTCTAGGTGAAAAGATAAAAAGAAGAAGAAAAGAATTAAATATGACTTTAAAGGATTTAGCAGGAGAAAGAATTACTCCTGGGCAGATAAGCCTTGTAGAATCAGGAAAATCAAATCCAAGTATGGACTTATTAGAATATTTAGCAGGGGCATTGAATACATCAGTAGAGTATTTGATGGAGTCTGAGGAAAGTCAGGCAGAAAAAATATGCACCTATTTTGAGACTATAGCAGAATCATATACATTGAATAAGGACCTTTCCTTAGGAGAACAATATATAGAAAAGGCGTTATATTATGCTGAAAAATATAATTTGGAATATAGAAAGGCAAGGAACTTATATTTAAGGGGCACAACCTATATGATAAAAGGTGAAATGCCACTAGCTCAACAATTTTTCTTATCTGCCAATGTAATATTTATAAAGGATAATAAGCACGAAGAAACCATAAATACTTTTGTTAATCTTGGTAAAATAACTTTAGAACTTAAAGCTTATCATTCTTCGTCTAGTTATTTTCAGCAGGCAGAAAAGGTATATAATGATAATGATATAGGAAATGATTTTTTAATAGGTGAAATATATTATTATATGGCTTATACCAATTTTAAATTAGAAAATTTAGATAAGGCTATAAATTATTCATTCCTTGCAAAAGAAAAGTTTAAACAAATTAATAATAAAAAAGAGTATGCCAATACCCTTCTTATGATTGCTGAACAGTATAGTAAAAAAGGTGATATAGATAATGCTATAAAATATTCTAAAAAGACATTAAATTTGTTTAAAGAGATGGATGATCAGGTATATGTAGCTCAAATTGAAAATAATTTGGGCAAGCTTTTCTATGAATTTGAGAATATAGAAGAGTCTTTTATTCATTTAAATAAAGCTAAGGAATTAAGAAAAAGCATAAAGGATTCAAAGTTAATAGAAACTTTAGTAAATATTTGTGAAAATTATATAAAGCTAAAAGATGTAGAAAAATCAAAAGCTATTCTTGAAGAAATTATAGATAGTATTGAAGATGGAGATCATGAAGCTTTAATTCAATATTATCTTTTAAAATATAGGGTGCATATGCTTGAAGGAGATTTAAAGGAGGCTGAAGGTACTTTATTATTAGCGTTAAATTTTGTGAGAAACATGGACTACTTGAAGGAAGCGGCAGAAATATCCATTATGATAGGTAAGTTCTATATGGATAATGGAAGAGAGAATGAAGCAGCACAGTATTTAAATAATGGTGTTGAGGCATTTAAGAAATTAGGCATATTAAAGGAGTCTTAGGATAGGTGAAGAATTATGGAGATACTTTCTACAGGCGAGAAAATTAGAAGAGCGAGAATATATAAAGGATATACATTGAAATGTATATGTGAAGATAAAATATCAGTTTCTAAAATGAGTTGTATAGAGAATAGTAAGGTAATACCAGAAGATTGGATATTAGAATTTATAGCAGAAAAGCTGGATTTAGATATAGATTATTTAAGAAATGATGTAAAAAGTCAAATCAGAAATAACATAGAAATTCTAAAGAAAAGTAATAAGAAGTCAACTTATGAAGAGGACTTAGAATACAATTTAGCTTTTGCAGAGGAATATTGTTACTATGATGAAGCTTTTAAGATAATGCATATGATTTTTAAACATAATATAGATAAAGGGAAGTTTGAGAAACTTCAAATATTAATTCCTAAGTATTATGATATTTGTTTAAAATCTAAAGTGTCAGAAAATCAGCTAACATATTATATGGATATAGGAACATACTTATATAATTCTAATGAATATAGTCAAGCTGCTGGTTATTATAATACTGTAATAGTTGAATCCCAGAAGATAGAGAAAAATGAGGTGCTTGCTAAAGCTACTTTTAATGAGTGTGCATGCTATATTATGATGGAGGAATATGTAAAAGCTTATGAAATAGCTCAATATCTTATAGGATTAGTAGATTATTTTAAAGATGATATAAAGAAGGCAGACTCATACCGTATGATGGCTGTATTATCCTTGAAAATGAAAAAAGATTATTTTGAAGATTATGAAGAAAAATCTTATAGTTTATATGGCAAAAATAAAATTTGCAAAGCAAATGCAATATATACTTATGCTGAGGCAATGTTTAATGTAGGACTTAAAGAACAAGGTGTAGAGTATATAAAGAAAGCTTTAAAATGTCATCCGAAAGAAAAAGAGGAAAGTTTAGCGAGTTTTATGATTACGTGTATCAAGGAGTTAATAAAAAATAATATTATAGATGAAGCAGAAAAAATAAGTGATGAAGCTATAAATTATTCTATTGATTTAGATGATATAAAATATATAGAAAAGGCATATCATTGCAAAGCTTTAATTTTAGGAAAAAAGAATGAATTTCAGTCAGAAGAAATGTACATGAACTTATCTTTAGATGCCTTAATGAAATTTGGAAGTAAAAAATTAATATATGAAAGATATTTAGAAATGGGCAATATGTATTATAAAATGAATAATACGGGAGAAGCAATAAAATATTTTAATCTAGCTATAAATTTATCAAAGAAAATTTAATCGAACTAATAAATTTTTATAATAAAATATAAATAAAGAAATCCTATACTTAAGAAGTGTAGGATTTTTTATTTATGATTATATTGTGCAAAATAAATACCTAAATGAAAATAGTTTTAAATTTATTATATAAAAATATAAATGAATTAATCAATATGGCCAATAATATATTTATCAAGGTTAAAATTGTACAAAAAAATGGATTGTAGGACGGTAAAATAATTTATTGTTAAATTGCTCTTTAAAGGATAAAATTTCTCCAATAATTTAAGTTTTATAGACTTTGACTTTCTTTGACCAATGTATTAATATATATTCTATAAAGCATCATCTAACTTAGATATGCCTTACATAAGTTAGATATCTACATATGCAAAAGAAAATGCAAAAAGATATAAGATATTAATTGGAGGTGCATATAAATGGATGTAGAAAAATTAACATTAAAGGTTCAGCAATGTATAAATGACGCTCAACTAGTGGCAGTAAGATATAATCATCAGCAGATAGATATAATTCACCTTTTTTCAGCTTTAATATCACAGGATGACGGATTAATTCCAAACATCTTTGGAAAAATGAATATTAGTGTAAGATTATTGAATGAAGAAACAAACAGGGAATTAGATAAGATGCCAAAGGTATTAGGGGAAGGTGCACAAAGCGGAGGAGTTTATGCAACTAGAAGATTTGAGGAAGTATTTTTAAAGGCAGAGAATATAGCTAAGGATTTCAAAGATTCGTATATAAGTGTAGAACATGTTATGTTAGCCGTAATGGATGTAGATAAAAGAGGATTAGTAGGAGATATACTTAAAAAATTTAGTATATCAAAGGAAGTTTTTTTAAATGTTTTGGCTCAGATTAGAGGAAATCAAAGAGTAGATACTCAAGATCCTGAAGGAACTTATGAAGCTTTAGTTAAGTATGGAAGAAACTTAGTTGAAGATGCAAAAAAACATAAACTTGATCCTGTCATAGGAAGAGATGAAGAAATAAGAAGAGTAGTAAGAATACTTTCTAGAAGAACTAAAAACAATCCGGTGCTTATAGGAGAACCTGGAGTAGGTAAAACTGCAATAGTGGAAGGATTAGCAGAAAGAATAGTAAGAGGAGATGTACCTGAAGGACTAAAAAATAAAATAATCTTTTCATTAGATATGGGGGCATTAATTGCAGGTGCTAAATTTAGAGGAGAATTTGAAGAAAGACTTAAGGCGGTTTTAAAAGAAGTACAAAATAGTGATGGAAGAATAATATTATTTATAGATGAAATTCACACTATAGTAGGAGCAGGAAAAACTGAAGGAGCTATGGATGCAGGAAATCTTATAAAGCCTATGCTTGCTAGAGGAGAATTACATTGTATAGGTGCTACTACTTTTGATGAATATAGAAAGTATATAGAAAAAGATAAAGCGTTAGAGAGAAGATTCCAACCTGTAATAGTAGAAGAACCTACAGTAGAAGATAGTATATCTATACTTAGAGGACTTAAGGAAAGATTTGAAATTCATCATGGAGTAAGAATACATGATTCAGCAATAGTAGCAGCAGCAAAGCTTTCACACAGATATATAACAGACAGATATTTACCTGACAAGGCTATAGATCTTATTGATGAGGCAGGTGCTATGATAAGATCAGAAATAGACAGTCTTCCTACAGAGATGGATACGATTAGGAGAAAGATATTTCAGTTAGAAATTGAAAAAGAAGCATTATCCAAGGAAAAAGATATTCAGTCTCAAGAAAGATTAAAGGGTTTGGAAAAGGAATTAAGTAACTTAAAAGAAAAAGATAAAGAAATGACAGCTAAGTATGAAAAGGAAAAGGGTCAAATAGTAGGAGTAAGAAATCTAAAAGAAAGATTAGATGAGGTAAGAGGACAGCTAGAAAAGGCAGAAAGAGAATATGATTTAAACAAGGTAGCTGAGTTAAAGTATGGTGTAATTCCAGGCATAGAAAGTGAAATAAAAGAAAAAGAAGTTTTAATAAATGAAAATCAAGAAGGCAATATGCTTAAAGAAGAAGTGACAGAAAATGAAATATCAGAAATTATTTCAAAATGGACTGGAATACCTGTAGCAAAACTTGTGGAAGGTGAAAAAGAAAAACTGCTAAGATTAGAAGAAGAACTATCACAAAGAGTAATAGGTCAAGAAGAAGCAGTCAGAGCTGTATCTAATGCAGTAATAAGGGCAAGGGCAGGTATGAAGGATCCAAGAAGGCCAATTGGTTCATTCATATTTTTAGGTCCAACAGGAGTAGGTAAAACAGAGCTTGCAAAAACTTTGGCAAGAGATCTTTTTGATAGTGAAGAAAATATTATAAGAATTGATATGTCAGAGTATATGGAAAAGTATTCAGTATCAAGACTTATAGGAGCTCCTCCAGGATATGTAGGATATGAAGAAGGAGGACAATTAACAGAAGCTGTTAGAAGAAAACCTTATTCAGTAGTACTTTTTGACGAAATAGAAAAGGCTCATGAGGATGTATTTAACGTATTTCTTCAAATATTAGATGATGGAAGGCTTACAGATAATAAAGGTAAAACTGTAGACTTTAAAAACTGTATAATTATAATGACATCTAATATAGGAAGTAGTTATCTTTTAGAAAATACTAGTGAATCAGGTGTAGATGATAATATAAGAAATAGAGTAATGAATGAATTAAAGGGTAGATTTAAGCCAGAATTTTTAAATAGACTAGATGATGTCATAATGTTTAAGCCACTGACAAATAAAGAAATAACCAAGATAATAGATATATTCTTAAGAGATATAACTAATAGACTAAAGGATAGAAATATTTCTTTAATAGTAACAGAAGCTGCAAAGGAACTTATGGCAAAGGAAGGTTATGATCCTGTATATGGGGCTAGACCTCTAAAGAGATATATTGAAAATGCCTTAGAAACAGAAATAGCTAAGAAAATTATAAAAGGCGATATCTATGAGGGATGTACTGTTGGAGTAGATATGAAAGGTGATAATATAGTCATTGAAAGAGTAAATAAATAGGGGACAGTTCATGAAAAATGTTTGTATGATGTAGGAAATTAAAGAAAATATGGGGACAGTTCATGAAATTTCCTCATAATTTTAAGAATTAATGAAAAGATAAAGGTTAATCTATATAGTGTAAGGATATATATTTTAAATTATAAAAGAAGGTGCTTTTTATGAAAAAGTTGTCTTTACACAAAATAATAGTTAATTTCCTTTATCTCTTTTTTTGTATTTTTATATTTTCTACTCCTTTTATAGATACTAACATTATTAGTCAAAATGTGTTTAGTGAAAGTAATAAATTAGATAGTAATTCATTAACAGGTGATTCTGGAGATGGGGTAGCTATTAATTCCACTAACAAACCCAAAGTAGCATTTTTAACTTTTGATGATGGACCATCTCCAAATAATACTAGGCAGATATTAAAGATACTTAAAGAAAACAATGTGAAAGCTACTTTCTTTATTGTAGGTGAAAAGGCTGAAGCTAATTCTGAAATATTAAAAGAAATGAGTAGAAGTGGAATGTGCATTTTGCCACATTGCTATTCCCATAGTTATGAAACAATTTATAACACTCCAGATAGTTACTTTAATGATCTAAATAAGTGTATAGGTGTTATAAAAAGAATCACAAAGAAAACTCCACAATCCTATGTTAGAATGCCTGGTGGATCAGATAATTTAGTTTCTAAGCCAGAAAGTTTACGAACAATAAGAAACAGATTAAATGCCAAAGGAATAGACTATGTAGATTGGAATGTTAGTTCTGGAGATGCAACAGCAGATACTGTACCTGCTAGTACTATAGAAAATAATATATTTGATCAATGCAAAGAAAAGAATTTTGTGGTAATGCTTATGCATGATAGCTACTATAAGAAAACCACAGTGGAATCATTAAATTATACAATAAGATATTTAAAGGATAAAGGGTTTCAATTTAAAACATTTGAAGACTTAAATGCTTTTGAACGAGGTACTATGATTAAAACAGGAATAATGAATAGAAGATAATTTTATTATGGATAAATCTATTTTAAAATTATATTAAAAACAGTTCTTCAATTTTTAAAATTGAAGAACTGTTTTTAGCAAAAATTCATGAACTGTACCTAGTTGTTATCTTTAAAATAGTTGCTTCGAAGCAATTTGTCGGAAATATTAAGTCCATCAATAGCTCTTTTTTTATCTTCTTCACTAGTGGATTTTCCGATATACACTCCGTTGCTTAAAACTACAAAGCTTTTATTTGTTTTAAGTAGGTTTCTACCCATAGCAGTATTTATATAGTTTTTTTCATCTATTCCCATAAGATAAGCAACTGTTGGCATAATATCAACATGTCCACCTATGGTTTTTAGTTCTTTACCAGTAATATTTTTTGAATAAATAATAAGTGGAATTCGTAAATTATCTTCATACCACCAATTTTCTCTAGGTTGAATATTACCTAATTTGTCTTTATAATATTTATGAACACCGCAGTGGTCTCCATATATTACAACTACAGAATTATCAAGTATGCCTTTTTTATCTAAGGTATCTATAAAGTTTCCTAGATGCTTGTCCGTATAGTGGATGCTTTGAAAATAATCTCCTACTACACTTTTATCAATACTTTCTGTGAGTTTCATATCTCTATATTTTTTCTCAAGGTTAAAAGGCATATGACTAGTTAATGTTACAAAGAATGAATAAAATGGTTGCTTTTGATTACCGATTTTATCTCCTAACTGTCTTAAATAACTTCCATCACTTAGTCCTAAACCTACGGTTTCATCAACTTTAAATCCAGTAACATCAGTACATTTATCAAAGCCCATGGAATTTAATGCTGGCATCCAATTCCAATACCCACCTCCATCAGGATGAAAAGCAGAAGTATAATAGCCTAATCCTTTCATAAGTTGTGGCATAGAATTATATTGGTTGTCTGGAAAACGGAAAAATGTAGATCCACTTCTTACAGGATAAGTGGAAGTATTAATCATTAAATCTGAATCAGAACTATTACCACCAGCTACTTGTTCATATATTTGTGAAAAGTATAAACTGTTTTTTAATAGTTTATTTAAATTTGGTGTAATCTCTTGTCCTTGAATCTTTTGGCCAATTAAGAAGTTTTCTAAAGATTCTACTTGAATAACTATTAAATTCTTGCCTTTTAAGAGAGCTTTATATTGGTTATCCGGTATATTTTCCTTTTTGTTGTTATACCATTCTTTTATTTCATTCTTATCTTTTTCATTAAGAACAAGTCTTTTTGAATTCTGAACATATAAATAACTATCATAAATATGAAATCCTAAAGGAGACATATTAGATACATTATAAATAGGAGCCCAATATATAAAGAAATATCTTTTGTTTTTACCATCTTCTAAAATATCATAACGATAATGATAATAAAAAGCTGTTCCACTACCAATTAGCATGATCAAGATGAAAGGTATAATTTTTCTTTTAGTCGTTTTATAGATATCTTTACCTATAAAAAATACAAAAGCTAAAAGAATTATATCTATGAAAAATACAATATCACATGATCTTATCATTGATATGATTGTATCACCTAAATTACCTAAATTACCTTTTTGGGATAAATTATAAGGAGATATAAGTCCTTGAAACCCCCTATAGTATATTATGTCAAAAAACATGAATAATGATAATATTAAATTAATACACCAAAAGGCAATGTACTGACTCCTTCCTTTAAACATATATCCCAAAGAAACAAAAGCTATTATAATGCTTATATAAAGAATAAAACTTATTAAATACATTGGAATTTTACTTATTGCAATAAAGTTTCCAGAGGAAGAAGCAATGTATCCTACAAAAGCTAAAGATTTTAAATAAAGAGAAAGAACAGTTAGCATAAATAGCCAATTATATTTAAGAAATTTAACAATTCCAGCAGTAATGTTACCTAAAATTGTATTGTTTGTATTGGTTCTTCTAATTTCCTGCATTAAGAAATTTCCTTTCTAATTTTTTTATCATAAGGTAAAATAGTAATATAATTAATTAAAAATACTGTATTAAAAAATTTGATGTTTTTAATTATTATTTCTATTTACTATAAATTCTTTAGCTTTAAATTCTAAAGAATCAACAAGAGGAGATAGAGTTATTTCTTCTCCATATTTTTTTTCTAGAGCAACTTTTATAAGTCTATCTGCTAATTCAGGATTTTTTGATAATAAGGAACCGTGAAAGTATGTTCCATAGGTGTTTTTATACACGCAGCCTTCATTACCATCTTCACCATTGTTGCCATAACCATGTATAATTTTACCCAGTGGCTTCAAATCACCAATATAAGTTCTACCAGAGTGATTTTCAAAGCCTACATAAGTTTCATTAAAATCTTCATTTTTAATAACTGTATTTCCTATAAATCTTGTGTTTCCGGCTTCTGTATATAAATCTAAAATACCTAAGCCCTCTAACTTTTCACCATTAGGTGTAGTGTAATATTTTCCAAGAAGCTGATATCCTCCACATATAGCAAGAAAAACTTTTTCATCTTCTATATATTTTTTTATATTTTCTTTTTTATTTTCCATTAAATCTGTAGAAACTATAGATTGTTCGTAATCCTGACCACCACCAAAAAACACAATATCATAGTTTTCATAATTAAAATCTTCATTAATGGAGACATTTAATATATTTACTTTTATGCCTCTTTGTTCACATCTATATTTTAATATTAATACATTACCCATATCTCCATACACATTTAATAAATCTGGATATAAGTGACATATATTAAGTTCCATTATTTCACCACCTTTACCATAATTCTTTAATATAATTTTTACTGTGTAAGTATTTTCTAAAATCAATCATAGCAGTATAAGTAGCAAGAATATATATAGTATTGCTTTCACAGTTCTTAATTTCTTTTAAAAGCCCGTCATAAGTTTCACATAAAGAGAATTTTTCATAAGGTAGTCCTGCTATTTTAAGTCTAACTGCCATATCATAAAGTCTAATACCTGAAATCATTATTTTGTCTATTTGCAATAAGGATAACTTTTCGAATTTAACATCCCATATCCATGAAACATCTCGTCCATCTGCATAGTTATCATTTAATAATGTAGCAATATTTATATTTCTCTTATCTAATGTTATAGTATTTATAGCTTGGTCATAGCCAGCAGGGTTTTTTACTAATATTATTTTAATTTGCTTACCGTCTATAGTTAACTCTTCCTGCCTTCCAAAACTACTTTTTTGGCGTTTTAATGATTCGAATATTACAGATTTATTAATTTTAAGTTGTCTTCCTATAGAATAAGCACATAGTGCATTGTATATATTATATATTCCTGGTTGGTTTATATAACACTCTTGAGAATCAATTATTACATGTGAACCTTCAGGAGTAAGCTCTGTTATTTCATCTAAGGTATAATTAAGTTTAGGTCTTTTATACCCACAGTTCTCACAGTAAAAATCTCCTAAATGGTTATAGGTTAAAAAATTATACTTGTAAGGGTTTTTACACTTTTTGCAGAATTTAGCATCTGCATTTACATCTATTTTACCATTTTCCTCTACAGCATAATTGAAGCCGTAATATACTACCCTATTTGGCAATGGTAAATCTCCAAGTAGAGATTCATCACCATTTAAAACTAAATTAGAGAAGGGTACCTTTTCTATTCCTTCGAGTATTTTATTTAAAGTAGTATATACTTCACCATATCTATCCAATTGATCCCTAAACAAATTTGTAACGGTTATAATTTCTGGAGATATATATTCAGTTACTAGTTTTACATTTGCTTCATCAGTTTCAATTACAGCATATTTTTCTCCAGTATTAGCTTCATTAAATTTGTAATTCTCAATAAAGCAGGATACGATCCCTGGTAACATGTTAGCACCTGTATTATTTGTAATGACTTTTTTTCCACTGTCCTTTAACATGTTATATATCATACTAGTTGTTGTTGTTTTTCCATTGGTTCCTGTTACTAATATAACTTTATAGTCTTTAGCTATAACTTTTAAAATATCCCTATCTATTTTTAATGCTACTTTTCCTGGGAAATTTGTACCCCCTTTAAATAAAGTCCTTGAAAGTCTCATTACTAATTTTGAACTAATAATACTAATATAAGATTTTATATTAATTTTAAACACATCCTTCGTATAGAGTAATGTCATTACATTTAATAATTATAATACAAAAGATTAATTTTTTACATCTATATTATAAAATTCATCAGATATTTTAAAACCTGCATCTTTTGATAAGTCATTTAATTTTTTTAGGACACGCTCTTTATTTTTGTCTGCTAATGGTGTTGGGCAGTAGTCATTTATATAATTTACAGAAGATATACTGCAAGGAATAATCTTTACTGCATATGATTCAGGTTTGCCATTTTTTATCTTATATTTAGCTTGAAATATAAAACTATCTTTATCTTTTGGATTAAAGTTGCCACCAAAGCAGAAATTACCTAAACTGTAGCAAATTACTTTTCCTTTATATTGTTCTATACCTTGTATCACATGAGGATGGTGCCCTATGATTAAATCAGCTCCTTTATCTATAGCAAAATGAGCTAGATTTACTTGAGTTTCTATAGGATAATAATTGCTTTCTATTCCCCAATGAAAATTGATTATAACAATACATCCAGTATCTTTTAATTTTTTTATATCATTTTCTAATTTTTGCCTAAACTCATCATAATCATTAAAAGCATTATAGCCTAAAAATCCAAATTTTGTTCCTTTTACTTCTTTAACCCATACATTACCTTCTCCAAAATAACCTATATTATTATTTTTGAGGGCTTCTATTGTATCGTTAAAACCTTTTTGTTTATAATCATAAATATGATTATTTGATATATTTACCGCTTGTATGTTACCTAAAGGTAGGGCTTGAGCATAAGAAGGATCTGCTTTAAAGTTAAATTGTTTTTCTGCTCTATCGTTTGAATTAGTAAAGGTAGTTTCTAAATTTACGACGGTTATGTCATCATTTTTGAAGATTGACGATACATTCTTATAAAAGTATGAAAAGTCATTGTTATTTTTCCCTAAAACATCAGGAAGGCTATTAGCAAAAGCAAATTTAGTATCATGTCCAATAGTGGAGTCACCTGCAAAGCTTAAAAGTACTTCTGAATATAAGTCTTTTTTAGGCTCTTCTTTTTTAGGAATCTCCTTGACTTCTTTTTTCTCAGTTTTAGATACAGTTACTTCTTTTTCTTTTGTAGAATTCTTTAAATTGTTTTTAGAGTAATATATTACATAAGAAATAGTAGCAGTCATAATAAGTAACCCTACCAATATAAATAAAAGTGCTATGTTTTTTGATTTTAACTTTTTACTCATAATAAACCTCCCCCAAAGTTAGCAATTATAATTACTAATTCTATACTCTTAACTTTAAATTATACTTGATTATGTTATATTTTCAAATATATTTTATCTTTTTAATACAATTAAAACCTGTGGCTTTTTTCTATTATATCTGATAAAATCATATTTGATAAAAAAATAGTGAAAAATCAGAAAAAATGGGTTTCATTATTTTTTATAGCCAATTATATATACGATTAATATATAATTAAAGTTCTAAAATAGATTAGGAGGACTTATAAATGAATTTAAGACAGGCTTCTAATAAATTAATAGATAGTATGAAAAAGTTTCCATATAAATCTTTTGTGAGCAAAAATAAAAATGTAATATTAGGTGTCTTAGTAGCTTTGGTTATAGGTGGAGGACTGATAGGATATAAAATAACATCAAAAAATAAATATAGCATAGCAACAAACAAAGGCGAACAGTATTTTTATGCTGCAGATTTTAATAAATCTATAGAAGAATATACTATTCTTTATAATAAAGATAAGTCTCCACTATGGAAGGCAAAGATTGCTCAAGTGTATTCGGTAAAGGGTGATATTGAGAATTCGAGAAAATATATTAATGAATGCAAAGGTTTAGACAAAAAAACGCCAGAAGTATTAAATTATATAGTTTTTACAGAATATATGAATAAAGATTTTAAAGAAGCTTTAAAAGATGGACAAGAGGCATTAAAAGATAATCCTCAAGAAAAAAGTTTGATAAAGACTATGTTTGCTGTATATATGGCAAATAATAAATATGAAGAAGCTAAAAAATTATTAACTTTCTATCCTGTGGATGAAAAATCGTCTTACGATGTAGCAGAATATGGAAGAATGTTGATGGTAATAGGTGAGAAGGACAAGGGATTTAAAAATCTTAGAAAAGCTTGGGATATAGATAAAGATGAATATAAAATATATGATGCATTAGTGCAGATTGCTATGTACGATAAGAATCAAATTCTTCAAGATATTAATAAACTTTCTTCTAAAAATCCTCAAGATGTAGCCTATAAAATGTGGCAAGCTAAAATATATTCTATGTCAAAGGATACAGCATCAGAGGCTTCAAAAATTATGGAGTCCATAAAGGATAAGGATTTAGGTGAAATAGAAAGATATGTAATTGAAGCATCAATTTATGATAATACTAAACAAGGGGATAAGGCTCAGGAAACTATAAATAAAATCCTTAAGGAAAATAAGAATGATTATAGAATATTGCATACAGTGGCTTGGTTTTATTTGAATAAAAAAGATTTAGATAAAGCTCAGGAATATTGTAAAAAGTCTCTATATAAAAACCAGGAATATCCGGATAATTATGCATTTTTAATGCCAGAAATACTTAGACAAAAGGGAAAAGGTATAGAGGGAGAGCCTTATTTTAGAACTGCTATGTTAAAAGAACCTTATAATTACAATATTATGCTAAATATAGCTAGTTATTATAGTAATACTACAGATAATATAAATAAGGCGTTAGAATATTATAAATTTGCTCAAATAGTAAAACCTGATGATGCAGAAATAAAATATAATATTGCTTTAATTTATCTTTCAAATAAAAAAGACACTGAGGCTATAAAAGTTTTAGGTGAATGTATAAAATTAAGAAATGATGTGCCTAAATATCATAGAACTTTAGGAACAATATATTTTCTTCAAGGCAAAACAAAAGAAGCTATAAAAGAAATAAGATTTGCTTATGATGCGGATAAAAATGATCCTTTAACATTAAACAATGCAGGGTGCTATTATATAATGGTTCCCGTAGATTTACAAAGGGGAGTTTATAATCTTCAAGCAGCTTATCAGGCTATAGATAGTAATATGGATGAGTATACTAAAAAGACTATAAAAGAAAACTACGAAAAAACTAAGAAACTTTATGAAGTTTATAGAAAGTCAAAAGGAAATGAAAAACTAAAAATTCCTGAATTAATATTATTTTATTAAAACTATGATGAATTAAATATTATGTATAAATGTTAAATAGACTTGTCTTTAGGGATAAGTCTATTTTTGACTTTCGTAAATATTATTTAAGGAATATAGATGTTAAAGTAAAATATATTTTATATAATAAAATTATTCTTTTGACTGTCTCATAATAAAACCTACAGAAGACACCATAATATCACGAACAGAAGATAGTGGTTGGATTAATTTATATGTATATTTTTTTATTTAATTAGCTTACTAATGTTAATATAAAAGTTAAAAAATGTTAATAGTTTAGAACTTTAATTTTAATATGCCATGGTATAAAATAGAAGTTAAGTAATTGTTTTGAATAAAAAAGTGGGGGGATTTATTATGTGTGTAAACTTAGAGTACTTGGGTATGAAAAAATATAAGGATATATATAGGAATCTTCCTGTATCTACCCTAGTAGAAAAGTCATTAGAAAGAAAAGAAGGAGTACTTTGCGAAAATGGAGCTATCGTAGTTAATACTGGTAAGTATACGGGAAGGTCGCCAGAAGATAGATTTATAGTAAAGCAGAAGAGTACAGAGGGCAAAATAAACTGGGGAAAGGTTAATAAACCAGTTAATGAGCAAGTTTTTGATTCGCTTTACAATAAGGTGTTGGAATATTTAGAAAATAAGGAGCTATTTATTTTTGATGGACTTGTAGGAGCAATGAGAGAACATACTATGCACACAAGAATAATATGTGAATATGCTTATGAATGCTTATTTGTTCATCAATTATTCATAAGACCTAGTAGTGAAGAACTTAAAAATTTTAGTCCTGAATTTACAGTTATTGCTGCCCCAGGATGTAAAGCTAAAGGTAAGGAAGATGGGGTGAATTCTGAAGCTTTTGTAATTATTAATTTTGATAAAAAAATAATATTAATAGGTGGAACTCAATATGCTGGAGAAATAAAGAAATCAGTATTTACTGTAATGAATTTCTTGCTTCCTGAAAAAGGAGTATTTCCAATGCATGCTTCAGCAAATATAGGGAAAGGCGGGGATACTGCTATATTCTTTGGACTATCTGGTACAGGAAAAACTACTTTATCAGCTGACCCTAATAGAAATCTTATTGGTGATGATGAGCATGGATGGTGTGACAAAGGAGTGTTTAATTTTGAAGGTGGTTGTTATGCAAAAACTATAAAGCTTTCTAGGGATAGAGAAAAAGAAATTTATGATGCTGTAAGATTTGGTACAGTACTTGAAAATGTAATATTAGATGAAGATAAGAAACCAGATTATGATGATGCAAGTATAACAGAGAATACTAGAGCAGCATATCCAATAAACTATATAGACAATGCAGAATTAACAGGAATAGGCCATATTCCTAAAACAGTAATATTTTTAACAGCAGATGCATTTGGTGTAA
Organism: Clostridium lundense DSM 17049; assembly: GCF_000619945.1. GTDB lineage: Bacteria > Bacillota > Clostridia > Clostridiales > Clostridiaceae > Clostridium_AO > Clostridium_AO lundense. The sequence goes on from NZ_JHVC01000022.1 coordinate 58,130, forward strand.
TGCCTCCAATATCAAAGCTTACAAAGGAACAAGCTATGTATCATTTTATGTCAGGATATACTAGTAAAGTAGCTGGTACGGAAAGAGGTATAACAGAACCTAAGGCAACTTTTTCAGCTTGTTTTGGAGAGCCTTTTATGCCAATGAATCCTGCTGTGTATGCAGAGCTATTAGGTGAAAGAATTGAAAGATATGGTACTAATGTATTCTTAGTAAACACAGGATGGTTGTATGGAGGTTATGGAAAGGGAGACAGAATAAAATTATCTTATACAAGAACAATGATTAGTGCAGCATTAGATGGAAAATTAAATGATGTAGAATTTGAAGAATATCCAATATTTAAGGTGCTTATTCCTAAAGAATGTGAAGGAGTACCAAAGGAGATTTTAAATCCTGAAAATACATGGGAAGATAAAGAAGCTTATAGGAAAAAAGCAATAGAACTTGCTGAAAATTTTACAGAAAATTTTGAAAAATTTAAAAGTGCACCTGAAGAAATTAAGCTAGCAGGACCAAAGGTCTTATAGAAAATGATAAAAAATTACCATTGTTTGGTTTAGTAAGAGGAGTTATTTCAAAGCAATAAAGAATAAATGTGAGTGATTTTTCTTAATTAATATTACAAAAAAATTTGATTGTTAAATCTATACAATTAAAAGTTTTTGTAAAGAAGAATGAGAAAATAGTCCTCCATTTATTCTTTATTATTTTTTGGGGTTTTATATTGAATGTTCAAATTATGTTTATTTATTCATTATAGTTTCGATATAATAAGTATATTATGGAAATTTGGGGGGAGAATTTATGGTTAAAGAAAAACTTAAAAGGATAGTATGTTTGTTTATTATATTAATAACAATATGCACAGTTTTGGGTGGATGTAAAAAGGAAACTATGCAAAAAGGAGTTTTTGTAACGAAGTGGGATAATTATTATGAAGGTAAAAACATACAATTTTATTATGAAATTGATAAAGATACCAATTTGCAGCAGTTAAAAAATGATTACAAATTGAATGATGTAGTTAAAGATAGTAAGGACGACTTTGAGAAAGCCTTAAACCTTATGAAATGGGTTCATAGTAAAATGAAATATAGTAAAGGAAGTATAAGTACTAAGGAAGATGCTTTAAGTATATTAAAGGAAGCTAAAAATAGCACTCTGTCAGATAAAGATTTTGCTATTGTATATAGTCAATGTGCAGCGTCTATAGGTATATATGCTAGAAGAGGAGAATTTAGAGTAAAAAATAGTCAAAGGGATGGAAAAGATTCATATTATAAAGTATGTGAAATCTGGAGTGATAAATACAATAAATGGATTATGCTAGATGTAGTGAATAATTGTTATATGGAGTCAGGGGGCAAACCTTTAAGTGCAGTGGAAATTTTAAACTTAGGTTTAGAAAGTATAAATACAATGGGAGTAAAGGATGTAAAAAAGTATATTAAAAAGATAAAGCAATATTTTTATTCATATACTATAGAAATAGATAACAATATATATGGGACACCTAAAAGCAATTCTTTTATTACATATAGTAATGACAAGGATTTACCTGAAATTAGAATAGAAGGAAATCTAATAAGGCCAACTATATTTGTAAAAAATGATAATCTTTTTAAAAAATGTCCTAGAGTAAGCTATGAGAATGACAATAGTGATCAAATGGCAACCTTAATTTTTTCTAAGAAGAAATTAGATAGTAATGAAAAGAGTGAAGATATAGTTTTAAATGGTGCAGTTTTTAAGGATAGTGGTATGATTTTAGGATATTATATAAGTATTGATGGAAAGCCTTGGATTGAAGTAAGTAGATTTTTCACTTTTACTTTAAATGAGGGAAATAATAACATTAGGTTATCTAAAGATAAAAAAGACATTATAAGAGAAGTTACCATAGAATATAGAAAATAAATTTCTATATTGTATAAAAAGAAAAAAATAGTATAATGGAATAGTAGTTTGTCATATAAATAAGGGAACAAGTACATATTGAAGCCCTTTAATTGCAGAAAGACAGCTAAAAAAATTAGAGAGCGAGAGTGATTCCATGTTACTTATACTTAAATCTATTATAATAGCTATAGTAGAAGGACTAACGGAATTTGTACCAGTATCTTCTACAGGACATATGATACTTGTAGGAAATTTAATTGGATTTAAAGGAGCCTTTGCTAATCTTTTCGAAATAGTTATCCAATTAGGAGCTATATTAGCGGTAGTTGTGTTATACTGGGATAAATTATGGCAAAGTGTAAAGGATATTTTTACACCAAATAGAAAAGGATTAAGATTTTGGATAAATATTGTGGTAGCAGCTATTCCAGGTGTTATACTGGGAGTTTTATTAGACGATTTTATTGATGCTAAATTATTTAATCCTACTACTGTATCATCAGCACTGTTAGTAGGTGGTATTTTAATGATAGTTATTGAAAATAAGTATAGAAGAGGAAATAAAACTAAAGATATAGATAACATGAACATGAGACAAGCTCTCATAGTAGGAATATTTCAATGTTTGGCAATAGTGTGGCCAGGAATGTCTAGATCCGCATCTACAATAATGGGTGGTTGGATAGCAGGACTTTCTACTGTAGTGGCAGCAGAGTTCTCTTTCTTTTTAGCAATACCAATGATGGTTGGAGCTACTGGATTTAAACTTTTAAAAAGTGGACTTGTTATGAGTAACATTGAAATTGTAGCAATGGTAGTTGGCTTTGTAGTAGCATTTATTGTTTCTTTAATTGTTATTGAGAGATTTATAAAATTCCTACAAAGAAAGCCTATGAGAATATTTGCAGTATATAGAATATTTATAGGAGCGATACTACTTATTATGGTATTTTTTAATGTAATTAAATTATAGCTGAATATAAATAAAGCCTTGCAGAATGCAAGGCTTTTATTATTTAAATATGCTATAAATAGCTTCAATAATTCTATACTAGTTAATCTTTATTTTTAATTTAAATGCTATACTAAACTGTATAACTCTTCTAAGTATTCATTTCTAGGATCTAGTATGTCTAGCACTTTTAATTTAATATTCTTTACTTCAAAGGTTTTTCCTTGTATTCCTTTACAAAAGGCATCAATAATTTTTTCGTCGGAAGATGAAAAGGTCAATTTAACTATAGATAAAGAAGAAAGATCTTCATAGGAATTATCGAAGCAGTCTGTGTAGAATTCAGAAAATTGGAAGGGACGGTTTGAAATATCATAGTCTTTTGTATAGCTGCTTATAATAGGAGAAAGTCTACAGTCTCCAGCTTTTATGCAGTTGCATATAAAGGAATCTAAATAAGTATTATAGTTACCAGGTAAGTCATCTAAAGATTCTTTTTCAAAAATAACTATTTTTTTCATAAAATACCCCACCTTCTTTAATTATTAAATTTAAGAAATGTATTTCCGAAAGGTCAAAAATGTTTCAATATAATTATACCTTTTTTATAAATATATGTAAATTGAATCGGAGGATATTTATTGAAAAGTCTGAAAAATAATGATGTTTATATTAGAAGTTTAAGAATATTTTATAAAAGGTAATGGAAGAATAAATACGAAAGTAGTATGACGTGTAAATGAATTTGGAAAGAGGAGGAATAGAAGTGAACTATATAGGTCTGGATTATTGTACAGTTATAAAAAATTTAGTGGAAAATAAAAAGTGGGTAAGAAATGATATGGGGGTAGCAAAAGTTCAGTTTTTAAAGCTCATATTAGTAAAAGAAAAACTTATGTTGCTTATAATATCAAATAATATACCTGAACCATTGTATGCAAAAGTTGAAAATATTATGGTTATAAATGAACAAATAACTGTTTTTTATGATGGAGAATATTGTATAACTCTAAAGGAAGAAGAATATGAAAGCTTTAAAGAGAATGTAAGTAAAGAAGAATGGAACGTATTATTTCATGGAGATGTAACAAAGGATTTAGATGAATTAGGCTTATTGGAAAAAGAAAAAGGATTTTTTGCAGAACTTCATGATAATATAGAGCAATTTATGGAGACCAATATAGATAGAAAAGCTTCTGAAGAGATATGTAAAGAGTATGGATTAAAATAAATTTCTTTAGATTTTATTAAAAAATATGAGTTTTTCATTGAATAAAATTAAAAAAAGAGAAGCTTTAAAGCTTCTCTTTTGGTGCCGAAGACCGGAATCGAACCGGTACGGTGTTTTAGCACCGCAGGATTTTAAGTCCTGTGCGTCTGCCAGTTCCGCCACTTCGGCATGACTTATAATGTTTTGTGTCTTAAGGACAAGTATTATTATAATATGATGATTCTAATAAGTCAACAAGAAAAATAATTTTTTTAAAAAATTTAAAACTGAATAGAATAAAGATAAATAGAGAATGGATGATTTTTTTCATCAATTATTTACTTAACTTTCTTAGACTAAAAAGGAATGTATTTTTAAATAAGTCCATAATAAGTTAAGAAGCTTTTAAGTATTATATAGTTTGAAGTTTATCTAATATATAAGAAGCAATAGATAATTACCTAGATTTTGTACAAATATAAAATATATATTTGTTTGTAATTATTATTTATCAATATTTCTTACTTTTCATTATCTGTTTTTTACTATAAACAACTGTTTACCTTGTAAAAGAGTTATTTTGGCTGAAAACTGACTCTAGCGTATCATTATGTGAAAAAATAAGAAAAATAAATTATGTAGAAGTATATGGGATATAATTTTAAATAATAACTAATAATCAAAATGTACAGGCTATACTATATGATATACTAACACATGTCGTCAGGCGATAAGCCAATAAGACGACAAAGAAATATAAAAAATTATTAATACAAAAAAGTGTTGACAAAAGCATTTTAAATGTGTTAATATATAAAAGCTGTATGACACAGCAAGTTGGTCTTTGAAAATTAAACAGAGAAGAGAAACCAGTCAATTCAAACAGGAAACTGTTTAAAATAGCGATGAGCTAAAAAGATTAAACTTTTAAATTGAGAGTTTGATCCTGGCTCAGGACGAACGCTGGCGGCGTGCCTAACACATGCAAGTCGAGCGATGAAATCCCTACGGAAATGGATTAGCGGCGGACGGGTGAGTAACACGTGGGCAACCTGCCTCAAAGTGGGGGATAGCCCTCCGAAAGGAGGATTAATACCGCATAATGTTAAGTTTTTGCATAAAGACTTAACCAAAGGAGTAATCCGCTTTGAGATGGGCCCGCGGTG
>NZ_JHVC01000023.1 GCF_000619945.1 Clostridium lundense DSM 17049
TTGACGGTGAGAGACTTCAAACCGTTAGTATCTATTACAGATTCGTAGGTTGCATTGAATAACCTATGACTGTTCTTTAAATCTGTTCCACTGATATAGAGCAGCGTGAAGGGAGAATTTTAAGACAAGGAAATATAAATCCTGAGGTGAATATCTATAGGTATGTTACCAAAGATACTTTTGATTCATACCTTTGGCAGATTGTAGAGCAAAAACAAAAGTTCATATCGCAGATAATGACTTCCAAATCTGTTGCAAGAAACTGTGAAGATGTAGATGAAACAGTACTGTCCTATGCAGAAGTTAAAGCTTTAGCTACTGGGAATCCCTTAATAAAGGAAAAGATGGATATTGATAATGAAGTATCAAGACTAAGAGTTTTAAAAGCTGCCTATGATAGTCAAAAATATACCCTTCAAGATAATTTCACTTTTAAATATCCAAAACTTATTAGTGAAGCTAACAGCCAGTTTGAATGTGTTATTAAGGATATTGATAAAAGAAATATGGAGGATGGTAAGGAGTTTTCAATAATTATAAATGGTAAATTATTTGATGAAAGAGAAAAAGCAGGAACAATGCTTCAGAGTCTTTATGAGAAGATACCTAAAGGTGAGGAGCTTCATGTAGGAAGTTATAAAGGTTTTGAATTAAAACTTAGAAAAAATCTCTTCTATGAAAAGCATGAACTCTTAATTCATGGTAATTTAAAATACACGGTAGACCTTGGAGATAGTGCTCATGGAAATATGCTTAGAATTGAAAATGTACTAAATAATCTTGAAAGCAAAATGGAGAATATAGAAACAAAGATTGAGGAATATAAAAGAAACTTAGAACAGTCAAAGCTAGAATATGAAAAACCATTTCCTTATGAAGAAGCATTAAAAGAAAAGCTATCAAGACAATTTGAGCTAAACTCATTACTGGATCTTAATAAAAAAGACAATGAAGTTATAGTAGATGAAGATGCATTAAGTAAGGAATGTGAGGAAAATGAAGGGTTAAAAGAACAGGAATATGATGAAATGGAAATGTAAAAAAGATTTTGAAAAAGATGGGGTGAGGTAAGTGAATAAAAATAAAGGAATAAATAGAGATAACTATAAATATATAAGTTCTTTAATAGCACAACTTTTAGAACTTGATATAGACACCGAAGAAAAAATAACAGGTTATATTGAAAACTATGGAGTAGATAACTTCCTAAAAGACTATGACAAAATGGAGCTTCCTTATGAGACTTATGAAAAATTAGAAAGCTTAGAGATGATTATAGAAAATATGGGAGGTGCGGTGTAAATGGATAAGAATATGCCCTATACTAATAACTTTTTAAAAGGCTTAACCAGTTTGACAGGTATTCCTATAAAGAAAATTCAAGAATATGCAAAAGAAAATAATCCTTTTAATATATTAGAGCATCCAAAAGTTATAGAACCAAATGAAAGGCAACTTCAAAAAATAGGACTGCTTAATGAATTTATAGCTTCTTACAACCTACTTAAAGTACATGAAAGTGAAAATAAAATTAAGTTTTCATCTCCCAAAGAAGCAGCTGATTACTTTGTTCCATTATTAAGCGGTATAAAGGATAAAGAGAAATTTATGGTGGCATTTTTAGATAATGGAAACAACATAATTCAGACAAAAATAATGTCAGAAGGGAATATAGCTCAAGCAGTAATTTATCCAAGAGACATTTTAAAAGAAGCTCTAGCTTGTGACTGCAAAGCAATGATATTAGCACATAATCATCCAGGAGGTTCTAATTCTCCATCCAATGCGGATAAAGCATTAACACAAAAGCTTGTAAATATATTTTATCCCTTAGATATAAAAATACATGATCATATAATAGTTGCAGGAGTGAATTTTTGTTCTATGGCTGAAAAAGGTTATATGCCACAAGCTATAAATGAATTAGCTAGCTATGAACCAATAAAAATAGAAAATAAAAATATATTAGAAGAAAATCAAAGCTTCAATTCTCAGTTAGACGAGGAATTGGAGCTTTAACTTTATTTATAGGAGGGAATAGTCCATGGCAATGGAAAAACTAAGATTTACTGATGAAGAAATATCTAAAGCTGATAGTGTAAATATAATAAGCTATGCCTTAAGTGCAGGATATCCAGTAAAGCAAGTTACTTCTCGTTCCTTTAAAATAGATGGCTATGGAGGTTTATATATTCATAGTGATGGCCATAAATGGAATTGGTTTTCTCAGAATAAAGGTGGTGGAGCTATTCAGTTTGTAATGGAAATGGAGAATAAGTCCTGGGTAGATGCAGTAAAAACTCTAATAGGAAAAACAGATGAAATTGTACGATATAAACCTCCAGAAGTTATTGAAGAAGAAACAAAAGGAGAATTTATTCTTCCAGAAAAAAATACTACATTTAAACATATCTTTGCCTATCTTATTAATTCAAGGGGCATTGATAGTGAAATTGTAAGAGATTTTGTTAAAGAACATAAGCTATATGAAAATGCACATGGTAGCTGCGTATTTGTAGGCTTTGATAAGGAAAACAATCCTAAATATGCAAGTATAAGAAGTACTAATACTACAGGTAATTCTTTTAGATGTGATGTAAAAAACTCAGATAAAACCTATCCATTTTGTAAGGAAGGAAAGAATAGTGCAGTATGTATATTTGAAGCTCCTATAGATTTAATGAGCTATCTTACATTGATAAAAAAACATAATATACGAAGCTTTGATAATCACTGTATTTCTCTTGGAGGAGTTGGGGATAAGGCTCTTGAATACTACTTAAAAGAAAATCCTGATATAAATAAAATAATGCTCTGCCTTGATAATGATGAGGCAGGGCATTTTGCATGTAATCAAATTTTTAATAAATATAAATATAGCTATGAAATTGTAAGGCATAAACCTAAAGGAAAGGATTTTAATGAAGATTTAATAGAATTAATTAAGGAGTCAAAGGCAACAAAAATAAGTGAAAATGAAGCTATGTATGGAAGTAGCGATTACTCAAATGAGTTTGAGGATATGAGTATTTAGAAAGGTAAAGAGTTCTTTTTTCAATATCCAAGAAGACTGAGCGAAAACCATGGGTTTGAGGTGAAGGCAAGCTTCCTATTGGTATAGCCAATAGCTTGTTAAGAATGGGGAAATCCCCAAGCCCCTTTAAAAGTCACTTAGAAAGAAGGGATGGTATGAGAAAAAGAAATGTTCAAACTAATATTAGAATGACAGAAGATGAAATAGAGCAAATAAAAAAGAAAGCTAAGAAAGCTAATATGACATTTAGCAATTATGTTATAGCTTCTGCACTTAATAAAGATATTGTGGTTATTGATGGAATAAAAGACTTTACTCATCAACTTTCTAAAGTAGGTACAAATATTAATCAATTAACTATGCTTTGCCACCAAGGAAAGATAACTTGTCCTGATATAAATTCTGTAAGTAAGATGTTGAAAGAGATATGGGAGAAACTTATAGGAATTAGGAAATAAGATAAAGTTCTTGGAATTATTGAGAAATTAATAGAAGTGGAATATAATTTTGTATAACTAATAAGATATTTGAAAATAATAGACATTTATCTAGTTGTTTATAAATTATGTAGAATATTTGTAGACAATGAAATGTATAAATCAGAATTTATCATTAAAATTTTTTATAATTGGAGGATTGTTGGATGCGGTTATATAGAGCCATGCCCATGAATGAAAAAATACTAAATAGCCATAAAAGAGTCTTTTCCAAGGGGCAAAATGTTATCAGTAATATTTGTGTTTTAAATGAAATATACAGTCAGATAATCCCTACACATAAGTTGAATAAAGCAAATAAGAATAGAATTATTTTTTCATTCACAGATGATATAGATGTAGCTTGTAGATTTATAGAAGAATATTCTATGACATATAATAAAATCGGATATATAGATTTAGAAATTTCAGATGAAACTTCTGCATTATTAATAAATAATGAAAATGTTCTATTTATTAAACCGATTTTTAGATTGTCGGATTGGATAGATTTAGCCATTTACAATGTAAGTGAAAATAAAAATTATTGTCTCCCAATTACTATAAATAACGTCAATTACGCACGAAAAGAATTTCCGTTAATAAATACCTTAGTTCCAAGTAGATGGGGAGCTTTAAGTTTAGCACGTTCTGCAAGAGAATATGTGGTAATATGTAAAAATTTAGTTCCTGATATACTATCAAAAAAGGATATTGATTACGAGAGAAAAAATAAGCACCTTAAAGATTATAATCTATTTCTTTCTGATAATGATTCCATCACAAAAAAAGAAGTTGTAAAAAGTTTGAAGAACGACCTTGAAAAAATTAACATATCTCAAGTACGCAAAGATTACCTATTTAAGTTATTATCTGAATGCAAATGAAAGAAATAGAATGGTCATAGTATTTAGATTACAAATTTCAATTCATCGAAATTAAATTGTGCATTCTATAAGGTATTAAAATTATAAGAACATTTGTTATTTTAAAATAATATGTGTTTTTATTTTACTTCAATTTATATAAAGTGTGGTGAATTTATGGCGGTAATAGAGTTTATAAATGCATCAAATAATACCTATAAAGGTATGAAAAGAGCTATAAATTATATAAAGAATCCTCTAAAGACATCAGAACATTTAACTGGAGGAAAAGATTGTTCATCAGATACAGCTTATGAAGAGTTTGTTATGATTAAGCAGAATTTTAATAAAGAAAAGGGGAGACAGTTTATACATTTTATTCAATCCTTTTCTCCCAATGATAAAGCTACACCGGAAATTATAAATGAAATAGGTAAAAAGCTTTTGGAACATGAAGTATTTAATGATTTTCAGGTAATATATGCAACTCATACAGATAAAGAACATCTTCATACTCATTTTATTGTAAATTCAGTTGGTTTTTCAAAAGGATGTAAGTGGCAGCTATCTAAGGAACAATTAGAAAGTCTTAAGGAATATTCAGATGAGTTATGCAAAGAATATGAGCTTATTGTTGTTGATGGAGAAAAAGGAAAGCACAAAAATAGGGGGGAATATAGGTCAACTGATAAAAAGCAAAGTTGGAAATATGAGTTGTATCTTGCTGTAAAGTATTGTAAATGGTGTAGCAGAAGTAAGGATGAGTTTATAGAAAATATAAATAAGCTTGGCTATAAAGTTGATTGGATAGATGAAAGAAAATATATAACTTTTACGATTCCTGATGGAAAGAAGTTCAGGAATAGCAAATTATATCCACCAGAACAATTTACAAAAGATGCACTTCTTAAAGCTTTTGAATTAAATAAACAGAAGGCGGATAAAAAGCAGCTTGAAGCAAGGAGGGAATTGCTATTGACAGCAATTGAAATGATTTGTAAAGATAATACTAATAATTATAATTATCTTTTACCTTTAACTACACTTGAGGGTCAAGCAAAGAAGGAAAGAGCAATTGAGGAAAGCAAAGGAAGAGGATTAGATTGGGAAAAAGAAATTTGAGATCGAAAAAGGGTTGTTCTTGTAACTAAAGCAAAAAAATACTATAATTGTAATATGTAAATTAATGATATTTTGGTTATATCCAAAAGGAGTAAGATATATGGGGGAGTTATATCAAAGTTTAGGATTTAGTGAGAATCCTTTTTCGAGATTTTCAGCAGAAGAAGAAATTGATTATTTATCTGATATATATATTAAACCTAGGTATTTCGACACTTTAATAAATGACTTAAGTAATGGAGCTAGTAGGTTTATATTTGGCGACAGAGGAAGCGGAAAATCAGCATTAATAATAGAACTAAAAAAAGAACTAGAAAAAAATAATATATTTGCAATAATAATTCAAAATTATGATGATATTCCACTAAAAAATAATGATAAACACATGATATATTTGATGATACAGGAATTGTTAAAAAAACTAGTTGTTGTACTTTCAAAAAATTCATTTCTAATTAAGAAATTGGACAAGTATGACAAAGAAAAATTAGCTATATTTATTAGAGATTTCTATAATAGCATGAGTAGACGAGAATATGAAGATTCATTTAATAAGATATCAAAGGTAAAGGCTAAAAATACAATAAAAAATATATTTAACACTATTTTAAATAAACCAATAAATATTGCGATATCATCAGGAATAGAAATAACTTCTGATCTCGTGTGTAAAAGCTTCAATCTGCCTAAAACTGGGAATTTGGATTTTTATAAGAAATACATACCTGACTTAAAGTTAGAAGAAATTAATAAAAAACAAAAGGAAGAGTATTTTTTATCAAATTATAAGTTACTAAAAGATATGTTACTAGAGTTAATTTTTATTATAAAAAAACTTGGGTTTAAAAATACAGTAATATTTTTTGATAGAATTGATGAATTTAAAGCGCTAGGTGGAAAAATAAATAATATTGTAGATTTCACTGTGCAAATGTTAAAGGATACGGACTTATTATATACGAAAGAATTATCATTAGTATTTAGTATATGGAATGACATAAAAAGAAAGCTAAATGAAGATGGGATACGGTTTGATAAATTTAAACCTATTGATGTATCTTGGAATAACGAGGATACAATTAATATATTGCAAAAAAGATTGGCACACTTTGCTATTAATAAGCCTTATGATTATAAAAACTTGTTAGAAAAGGAAGAGTGCTTAGAAGATCTAATATATTTAGTAAATAAGTCACCAAGAGATTTAATACGTTTATTTTCAGCTATTTATGATGAACAATCAATAAGTAATCCTCAAAGTAAAGTGTTTCAGATGGATAATATTCATAAAGCAGAAATTAAATATTGTAGACAATATGATTATTACTCAGTATTCCCTTCCAAAATTGGAACTAAAGAAGACATTGTAAGCATCGTTAAGAAAATACTTAAAGTTGGAAAAACGACATTTAAAAGCAGTGATTTAGTATCAGAATTTAAATTTAGTACACAGTCTGCAAATTCATATATTAAGATTATGAAGGATTATGGACTAATATGCGATAATGAACAAATTGTTAGTGTTCCCAAAGAATATATAGTAATAGATCCTAAATTAGTTTATTTAATAGATAATAGTATTAAAGAATTAAAATAATTATACATAAGAACAAGATCTATCTAATTGTAGGTCTTATTTTTATCCACAAAATTCAATTAACAAAGGAGAATTGCCCAATGAAATATAAAACCAAAAAGCTTATTATAAGTCTGCTCATCCTATTGAGTGGGCTTTTTCTAAACATTTATTTTTCAACTATAGTTCATCAGCTGCTTTCAAAGCAAATGACAATACTAAAAATTCCAAACTTAATAACTTGTATCCAGAGTATAGCGTCAAGTAAACAGCACTTGATGCTTTTTTTATGCCTTAATGGATTTAATATTCTATTTTCAATATTTTATTATTTTGCCAATGATAAGCCGTATCAGAGTGAGTTAAGGGAGATAACTCCTAAAATTTCAACACCAGTGCCAGCAGGTCAAAAGCAATTTGGTTCTGCTGAGTGGCTTACAGAAAAAGAGAAGGATTCAGCTTTTAATAACTTTATTCTAAATCCAAATGACAACAGGGTAAAGGCATTAATAGAACAAGGATATGATGATCTAAAAGAAATGAAGAAAGGATGGAATGAAAGAGAAGATGAAGAGGAAAAGAAGCAAGAGAAATGCTCAGAGAGGAAAGAGCAATTTACCATGGAAGGAGAAAAAGGAAATATTCAAGGAGAATCCAAAGATGAAACCTCAAAATGTTCAGGTGAATTTACCAAAGCTCTTTTACCGCAGGGAGGGATAGTTTTAGGTTGTAAAAAGCATAAGGGAAGTGAAAAGATTTATTTTATAGGAGAAGATGTTCATAGCCTTTGTATTGGCGCTACACGTTCAGGTAAAACGAGAACGGTGGTACTTGAAAGCATAGGTACAATAGCACTTGCAGGGGAAAGTATGATATTAAGTGATCCTAAGGGAGAATTGTATGCATATACCTATCCTTTTTTAGAAAGGTTAGGCTATGAAGTTATAGCTATAGATTTTAAAAATCCTGAAAAGAGTAGTAGGTATAATTTCCTGCAGCCTATAATCGATGCAGTAGATAACAATGATGTTGCTAAAGCTATTGATGCAACTTGGGATTTAACCTCACAGCTTGTAGGAGAACCAAAGGGTGAGAGAATATGGACAGATGGTGAAGCTTCTATAATTGCAAGTGCTATTATGAGTGTGGTTTATGACAACAAAGATGGAAATAATAGAAAATATCAGAATATGACTAATGTTTACTACTTTATTAGTGAGATGTGCAAGTCTACTGGTAATACTATGCCAATAATAGAATATGTTAAAAAGCTAAATCCTTCCCATCCTGCTAAAGCTTTACTTGCCATTTCAGAAGTAGCACCAAGTAAAACTAGAGGAAGTTTCTATACTGCAGCTCTTACAACTCTAAGATTATTTACTAATCCTTTAATCAATTCCATGACTAATGTAAGTGACTATAATCCTAAGGAAACAGGCAGTAAAAAGAGAGCTATATTTATAATACTTCCAGATGAAAAAACAACTTACTATACCTTGGCAAGTTTATTTGTATCACAGCATTATATTGAACTTGTAAAAAGTGCAGATGAAAGAGGTGGAAGACTAAAAAACAGAGTAAATTTTCTACTTGATGAATTTGGAAATTTTGCTACAATACCTGATTTCTCTAATAAGCTAACCGTTGGTGGTGGCAGAGGAATCAGGTTTAATTTATTTCTACAGAGTTTTGCACAGCTTGATGACAAGTATGGAAAGGAGGTGGCAAAGACCATAAAAGGCAATTGTGAAAACTGGATTTATCTTCAGGCAGACGATATTGACACTCTTGAGGAAATATCAAAAAAGCTTGGGAATTATACAGTATCTACTTATTCTTTAAGTGCATCTCAAGCAAAATTTTCTACTCCATCCAGCTCTCAAAGTATTAATCTAACCCATAGAGCACTACTTGCAGCAGATGAAATAAGGCTAATATCAAGACCTTACAGCTTAATTACTTCAAGAAATAACCCTGCAATTATGTATTCACCAGATTTATCAGCTTGGGAGTTTAATAAAATGTTTGGACTTGGAGATAAAGAACATAACAGAAAAGTAAGGGAGCTAAGGCAAAACAGAAGAAAATCAAGAAACATAACTATGTCTGATATGGACTTATGGGGAATATGGCTTTACTATGCTGCAAAGGAGGAAATGGGATTAATAAAGCAATCAGTAAGAGATATGCGTATGCAGGTTTCTAAAATCCAATCAGGATATTTTTATGAAGAAAGCGAAAAGAAAGGAGAACTATACAGCGATGAAGATTAAGAATTTATTAAAGAAAGTAAAAGAAAAGGCTTGGGTAGTAATTTTAACTTTATACGCCTTATTTATGAGTAGCTATACAGTCTATGCTGATGATAATGTACAAAATAGCAAACTTGTAAAAGGTACAGAAAAACTTATAAATGACATAACAACTTGGCTTATGATATTTGCTCCAGTAGTAGCAGGAGTGCTTATAATATACTTTTTTATAAGACGTAGTGCTGCCGATGATATGGATCAGAAGAAGTGGAACAACAGAATTGTAGTTGCTATAGTTTCTTGCATAGGTGCAGTTATAGCTTCAGCCACATTAAATTTAATAATTGGATATTACAAATAATTTTAAAAAAATTGGAGGTATTTATTAATGAAAAATTTAGTATTAATGATGCAATTAAAAGCAATGAGTAAGATGAATTTAGTAAAAGAAGCTTTAAAGATTAAAAGCGGTGAGGGCTTTGTTGATACGGCAGTAAAAATACTTATGTCAGTAGTAATAGGAGCATTAGTTCTTGGAGGACTATATCTATTATTTAAGGACACAGTTCTCCCTACATTAACTCAAAGAATAAAGGATATGTTCAATTTCAAAGGTTAAAAAGTTATAAAAAAGTAAAAGAAAATATAAAAAGTGGAGGGATTTATTAATGAGAAATTTAGCATTAATGATGCAATTAAAAACAATGAATAAGGTGAATTCAGTAAAAGAAGCTCTCACAAGTAAAAGCGGTGAGGGCTTTGTTGATACCGCAGTAAAGATTCTAATGTCAGTAGTAATAGGAGCACTTGTACTTGGTGGATTATATCTATTATTTAAAGATACAGTTTTACCAACATTAACTCAAAGAATAAAGGATATGTTTAATTTTAAAGGCTAATAAAATCGTTTAAAGGGCTTGCAAGTTTAAACTTCAAGCCCTTTAAACTTGGAGGTGATGATGTTGGAGGCATTACTTGTAATGCTAATTGCAGGGATATTAAGTGGCTGCCTTGCATATGTAAATTCTCTTTTAAATGATCTTGTCTCGATAGCTCTTCATGCAGAAAAATATATGGATACTCTAATTGGTACAAATGGATTTACGGAAGTGTTTAATATATTTTTGGCTTTTGGTATATCTCTTATAGTGCTTAAATTTCTAAAGAAAGGCTTTGAGCAGTATGTGCTTTGGACAGAAGGTGATGCAGACGCAGATCCCTTAGTATTTCTTACTGGATTTTTTAAAGCGTTGGCAATAGCAGTAAGTTTTCCTACACTATATCTTTGGCTTGCAACAATAGTTGAAGATTTAACAGATAAGGTAATAAATTTAATAAGTAGGGGAATGACAACAGATTTTTCAGCAGTAATAACAGGAATATCAAGTGCAGGACTATTTACAGCTATAATATCCTTGATATTTTTCATATGTTTCTTTCTTTTATACTTACAGTTTTTAATGAGAGGTATGGAAATATTAATACTAAGGATAGGACTTCCCTTAGCTTGTGTAGGTATTTTAGATGCAGATAAAGGAGTATTTAGAACCTATATACAAAAGTTTTTTCAATCAACTTTAGCTGTAATGGTTCAGATAGTGCTTGCAAAGGTAGGAGTAGCACTAATGCTTAATACTCATGTGTTTTGGGGAATAGCAGCCCTAATGCTTGCCATAAAAACACCAAGATTCCTTCAAGAATTTATTATCGTATCTGGTGGTCAAGGCTCTGGATTAATGGGAAATATATATCAATCTGTAAGACTTGTACAGATAGCGAAAGGAGCTTTTAAGTAATGGATTTAGTAAAAGAAATGGCAGATGCTTTTATGGTATTAATAAGAGCAGGGGCAGTACTTAGGGTAATTTATTGTATTATTCGTATGGGAGCATCTGAGGAAGAAAGCTCTATGTATAAGAAGAGAGCAAAAAACACAGCGATTTTTTATATAATAGCTGAGTGTATATGGCAAATTAAAGAATTAATAATGAACTATTATAGCTAAATTTTATCTTTAAGGAGTATTTCAATTTTAGCAATAAACACACTAGGTTTAACCTTTAAACTGTTACAAATATTAAAAATAACACTAAGAGTAGGCTTTCTTTTTCCTCTTTCTAAAAGGCTAATATAGGTTCTGTCTAAATCACATTTATCTGCTAATTCTTCTTGAGAAAGATTTTTTTCAGTTCTATATTCCTTTAAAACAATGGCTAAAGCTTCTTCTAAAAGCATTAAAATCATCCCCTTCTATATAATTGTCAAAAAAAAGCGACAAGAAGTCCACGGACTATAGTCTACAAATGATAAAACATATGGTATAATATCTCAATATAATATTATTATGGAAAATGTGGGTGGGGATTATGAAAAAAAGCATAGAACATATAAATAATGAAATAGAAAATCTAAGAATTGTTTTAAATGAAATATGTGCCTCTATAGATGATGAAAGTCTTACGGAGGAAATTTTAGATATAAGCAGACAAATGGACAAACTTATAATTGATTATATAGAGGAAAAAAGAAAAATGGTAAAAACTAAATAAGAATGGAGGATAACAATGGAGCAATTTGAAAAAGAAACTTTATATATACCACTGGGACTTAAAACAAGAACAGAAATTTTTGAAGGTTTTGGCAAGGAAGAACTTTTAAAATCTATAGGAGCTACGTTCATTGCATCAATAATTGATGCAGTAATATATTTAATAACAAGGAACACCGCATTTTGTGTGGTGTTTCTTCTATCTTCAATTGCAGGCTCAGTCATGATGCTTACAAAAGATAAGACTAATATTTCAGTAGTGGATCAGATAAAATTTATGGTAAGATTTCATAAATCTCAAAAGGTTTATAGATACAAATATTTGGAAGAATGGAATATAGGCACCTAACATTTACTTAATTAAATGAAGGGTGCTTTAATTTTGACTGAAAGAAAGGTGAAAAGTTAGGGATGGATATATTTGTTATTAAGGGTATCTTGTATGTCTTAATTTTAGCCTATGCAAGTTTTTGTGATATAAAGACTAAAACTATTCCAGACAAAGTCCATATATTAATAATTATTGTAGCATTAATCAATTTAGACAGTTTAAATTCAATAATAGGCTTATTATTTGTCCCAATGCCATTTTTTATTACAGCTTTAATAAAAGGTGGAGGTATAGGTGGCGGTGATGCTAAGTTTATGGGAGCTAATGGATTTTTTCTTGGAGTGAAAGGAGGGCTTTTTGGAAGCTTTTTAGGGCTTATCATTGCTATAACAGTAAATAAAGTTTATTACAAAATTAAAAAGAAGGATAATAACATATCCTTTCCATTAGCACCTTATCTTTCGGTAGGGTGCTTTTTAACATATTTATTATTTTGAGGAGGAATTTTTGAATGAAAAATTTATTAAAAAACAGAACGGTAATAGGACTTTCAGCTATAGTTTTATCTCTTATTATATGCTTTGGTATAACACCATTATACAATAATGCACTACAGTCAAAGGTTAAAATAGTGAGGATAAGTAAAGATATTTCTAAGGGAGAAATTATAAGCTCTGATAAGATTGAAACCGTTGAAATAGGTGGATATAATCTGCCAAAGAATGTATTAATAGATAAAGATAGTGTTGTAGGTAAATATGCTACAGCAGATTTAAGTAAAGGAGATTATATTTTAAGTAGCAAGATTTCAAATAGTCCCTTAGCAGAAAATAAATATCTATATAGCCTTGATGGTAATAATCAGGCGATATCAATAAGTATAAAAAGCTTTGCTGCAGGGCTTTCAGGAAAACTTCAAACAGGAGATATTATTTCTATAATTGCATCAGATTATGGTGAGTTTAGAGAAACTGTTATACCGAAAGAGCTTCAATATGTAAGAGTCCTTGCAGTAACTACTAGCGAAGGAGCAGATAGGGTTTATAATGAAAAGCAAACAAATGAAAAAGATAAGGAACAGGAATTGCCATCTACTATAACTCTTTTAGTAAATAGAACTCAAGCAAAACTACTTGCAGATCTTGAGCAAAAAAGTAAAATCCATGTGTCCTTAATATATAGAGGTTCAGAGGAAAATTCTCAAAAATTCTTAGATGAGCAAAAGAAGCTTATAAATGATAATAAAGATAGTAGCACAGGAAATATGAGTAATACAGATAACTCAGTAAGTCAGGGGGCAAGTACAAATGAACAATAATAAAATAATTGCTCTTTGGGGAAATCCTGATGCAGGAAAAACTACTGTAAGCATTAAACTTGCTAGAGAACTTTCTACAAAAAAGAAAAATGTTATAGTGGTGTTTTGTGATGTGCTTTCACCAAGCATTATGACAATATTACCCTATGCAAAAGAAGAAAATAAATCTTTAGGTATCATATTATCAGCTCCAGAAATAACTCAGGAAGATATTTTATCAAAATGCATTACCTTAGAAAAAAATCCTTATATAAGTCTCCTAGGATATTCTCAAGGAGAAAATATATTTACTTATGCTTCTTATTCAAAGGAAAGAGCAGTAGATTTTTTAATACTTCTAAGGCATATTGCAGATTATGTTATTATAGATTGTTCAAGTGTTTTTGCCTATGATACCTTATCAGCAGTAGCACTTGAAATGGCAGATAATGTAGTAAGGCTTTGCAGCAGTAATTTAAAGGCAATATCCTACTTCGCTTCTTATTTGCCACTGCTTGTAGATAGAAGATTTAATGTAAATAAGCATATTAAGGTTTTATCAAAGGTAAAGGAGAAGGAACCAAAGGATCAGATAATAGAAATGTATAGAGGAATAAAATATGAGCTGCCCTATACAGAAGAAATAGAAAATCAATTTTTATCAGCATCACTTTTTAACCATCTAAAGGATAAGAATAGCTTAGAATATGAAAATACTATAAGAGCTTTAAGTAATTATCTTATAGATGAAAAAGAGAATACTAAAAACTCAATTTCAAAAAAGAATGCTGTAGAAATTAAATCAAAAATAAAAGAGATTTCCTTATTTAAAAAAGCTTTTGTCTTTGGGAAGGGAGGAACTAAGTAGTGAATAATGCAGCTTTGTTTTTCAATACAGGGAAAAACTTAAAAGAATTCCCAGACATACTACAGGATGTACAGGAACATATTTCAAATAAATATTCAAATCTTATTTCAGATAATCCAAATGAGCAGAAGGAGCAAATAAAATCCTATATTTCAAAATATATTATGGACTATTCCTTAGGGGTAGAAGGATTAAGTTTTGATGAACTTGTAGAAAAACTTTATTCAGAAATGGCAGAGTTTTCATTCTTAACAAGGTATTTATTTAGAAAAGATGTAGAAGAAATCAATATAAATCAGTGGAAAGATATTAAAATAACTTATACTAACGGAGAAATTCTGCCTACAAAGGAGAAATTCAATTCACCTGAACATGCTATAGATGTAATAAGAAGACTGCTTCATAAGTCGGGAATGATTTTAGATAACTCTCAGCCCATAGTAAGAGGACATTTATCAAATAAAATAAGAATAACTGTATTTGGTACTGGTGTTATAGATGATGATAAAGGAATTTCAGCTTCTATCCGTATTGTAAATCCTCAAAAATTAGCTAAAGAGAACTTTATTAAAAATGGCACAGCTACAGAAGAAATGCTGGATTTTTTAAGTATATGCTTAAGATATGGCATAAGTATGTGTGTAACAGGAGCAACGTCTTCAGGTAAAACTACCTTAATGAGCTGGCTTTTATCTACAATTCCAGATGATAAAAGAATATTTACCATAGAAAATGGAACAAGAGAGTTTGACCTTGTGAAAACAGATGAAGAAGGAAAGGTAATAAACAATATAGTTCATACAGTAACAAGATATAGTGAAGATAAAAAGCAAAATATAGATCAAGAAAAACTCCTTGAAAGTGCTTTAACCTTTAACCCTGACTATATATGTGTAGCTGAAATGAAGGGAGAAGAATCCTTTGCAGCTCAAGAGGCAGCAAGAACAGGACATGCAGTAATAACTACAACCCATGCAAATTCCTGTGAAGCTACTTATTTTCGTATGATGACCCTTTGTAAAATGAAATATGATATAAATGATGACACCTTATATTCTTTAGTTACAGAAGCTTTTCCAATAGTTTTGTTTACTAAAAAGCTTGAAGATAATTCAAGAAAAGTAATGGAAATTACAGAGTGTGAAATACTGCCTAATGGTAAAAGGCAAATTCACACTCTTTTTCGTTATCATATTAAAGAGAATACAGTAAAAAATGGAAAAGTTAAAATAATAGGTAACTATGAAAAAGTAAAGGATATATCAAAGAGTCTTCAAAAAAGGCTTCTTGAAAATGGAATGCCATTAAGTGTACTAGAAAGCTTGCTTTCTAAAAATGTAGTAGAAGAAGGTGAAGAAAAATGACCTTATTAAAATTAATAGCTTTCTTAGGAATAATTTCAGGGAGTTTTATATTACTTTCCTTGTCACCCTTTGAATTCTTTGAAGCTATAGCAAATAAATTTAAAGGCAAGAAAAAAACTATTAAAACAAAGGTTAAAGAAGCTACAAATAAGAAAAAGCCAAGAGGAATAAAGCTTCTTCTTGAAGAAACTAAAGAAATACTAAAGATTACAGGAAAAACAGAAAAGTTTTATACTCTATGTGTAGCTTCATTTTTCTTATTTGTAATGGGAGTTATTGTAGCTGTATCTATGAATAACTTCTTTTTAGTTCCAGTGCTCTCTATAGGCTTTTCGCTTGTACCTTTTTGGTATATAAAATTTACAGCAAACTTTTTTAAAAAGCAGTTAAATGCTGAACTTGAAACAGCTCTTTCAGTAATTACCACATCCTATATGCGAAGTGAAAGTATAATAACCGCAGTAGATGAAAATATAACCTATTTAAATCCACCAGTATCAGATGTATTTAAAGGTTTTTTAACTCAAACCAAGCTTATAAATTCTAATATGAAAATAGCATTAGAAAACCTTAGGAGCAAAATAGATAATGATGTATTCAGAGAATGGGTGGATGCAGTAATAGCCTGCCAAGAGGATAAAAACTTAAAAACCACCTTAACACCAATAGTGTCAAAGCTTTCAGATATGAGAATAGTAGGAGCTGAACTTGATTATCTTCTTTATGAACCTATGAAAGAGTTTATAACTATGACTATACTTTTAATAGGAAATATTCCACTAATGTATTTTCTAAATAAGGAATGGTACGAAACGCTACTATTTACTGGCATAGGGAAAGCAATACTTGCAGTTTGCATAACTGTCATATTTATATCATTAGCAGCAGTAATTAAATTAACTAAACAAGTGGAATATAAGAGATAAGACATTGACTAAAGTTATCGTATATGATAACATATAATTAATAAATGCATATATTATAAAGAGGGAGATATAAACGTGGATTGGAAGGTTGAATTCTACCAAAGAGAAAATGGTAACATCCCTGTAATGGAATTTTTATCATCACTCTCACCTAAAATGAGAGCAAAAGCATATAGTGAAATAGAACTTTTAAAGGAGCATGGCATTTATTTAAAAGAACCTTATGTAAAACCCATTAAAGGGGAACAATATAAAGGAATATATGAGTTAAGAATAAAATTAGGATCAGATGCATCAAGAATATTTTATTTTACTTATCATAGAGATACTTTTGTATTGTTAAATGGATTTCTTAAAAAAACAGATAAAACGCCAAAGCTAGAGCTTGAAAAAGCAAAAAGGTATAAAGAAGATTTTGAAAAGAGGTGTGAAGATGAGTAAAGCAAGTGTTGATTTTTCAGTAATTAAAGAAGAACTTATGAAGGATAATGAGTTCAAAGATGAGTATGAAAAACTAAAACCACGCTATGAGCTTATTTCAGAAGTAATAAAAGCAAGAAGAGAGCTAAACCTAACTCAGGAAGAATTAGCTTACCGTATAGGAACTCAAAAATCAAATATTAGCAGGCTTGAAAGTGGAAACTACAATCCCTCTTTAGACTTTCTTAGCAAGCTTGCAAAAGGATTAGGAAAAGAAATTCATATTGAATTAAGGTAATGTAAAATAATTGGAACACGCAAGGCAAAAGCTTTGCGTGTTTTTGTGTGAGGTGAAATTAATATATGTTAACAATACTATTTATATTTTCCTGTCTATTTTCCTTTGGAGTATACATGCTAATGGCAGATTTATTAAAACTCCCTAGTTTAAAAGCTTCAAAGGCAGTAATAAGCATAAGCAGGAGAGAAAAGAAAAAGACACACAATTCGGAACTATATATATTACAGCTATCAACTAAGCTATCAAAAATTATAAAGCTTAATGAGTATAAAAAAAGAAAACTTACAGCAATTTTAAAATCCGCAGAAATAAATTTAACTCCAGAAACCTACATTGCAAAAGCTTATGTTAAAGCAGGTTTAGTACTATTTAGTATTATTCCTGCTTTATTTATTTTACCAATAATAACTCCAGTAATCTTATTTTTAGCTATAGCAATATATTTTAAAGAAATTAAGGTGGCTGAGGATAAGGTTAAAAATCAAAGAGAGGAAATAGAATATGAACTTCCAAGATTTACTGCTACTCTAACTCAAGAGCTTAAAGCAAGCAGAGATATACTGTCTATTCTTGAAAATTATAAGCAAAATGCAGGAAAAGCCATGAAAAGAGAACTTGAAATAACTGTTGCAGATATGAAATCAGGAAGCTTTGAGGGAGCACTTACAAGGTTTGAAACAAGACTTGGAAGTTCAACACTTTCAGAGGTCGTAAGAGGGCTTATAAGCGTACTTCGTGGTGATGATGGAGTGGTATATTTTCAGATGTTATCCCATGATTTAAAGCAATTAGAACTTCAAAGACTTAAAACACTAGCAGCAAAACAGCCATCAAAAATAAGAAAATATTCCTTTGCAATGCTTATGTGCTTTGTACTAATGTATCTTGTTGTAATGGGGATTCAAATAATGAAAACCATGGGGCAATTGTTCTAGGAGGTGGTACAGTGATTAAACTTTTAAAAGAAAAGAAAGGCGAAGGATATATTGATACTGTAGTTATTATAATTGCAGCTATGATGGTTATTGCTTTTGTAGTAAAAATATTTCCTGTATTTGTGGCAAAAAATCAATTAAATACTTATGCCAATGAAATTATGAGAACCGCAGAAATTTCAGGAAGAGTAGGTACGGAAGTAAGTGCGAAGGTAGAAAGTTTAAAAGATCAAACAGGAATAAGTCCTGCTATATCATGGCAGGCAAATTACATTAGTGGAACAAATAAAGTACAGCTAAATGATGAAATTACTGTAGCAGTTACTAAAACGGTGGATATAGGTTTCTTTAGTTTTGGCTCTTTTCCTATTGAACTTAAATCTAAAGCTACGGGGAGGAGTGAAGTGTATTGGAAGTAAAAAACATAAGAAGGATATTGAAGGAGAAAAAAGGAAATGCTCTTCCTCTTGCTTGTGCAATAGTTTTATCACTGATAATAATATTTAGTGCAGTATCAGAATACATGAGGCTTCAAATTATAGCAAAGGGAGTAAGGGATGCACTTCAAACTTCTGTAATAGCTGTGGCGGCTCAAAATTATGATGATGTATATAATGGGCTACGTGAAGGATATAGTGGAGGCTATAATCTAAACCAAGCTAATTTATGGGAGAGTAAAGTAGATACAGGAGATATATTTACTTATCTTGATAATCTTTTAGGTTTAGAGAAAAATGGTGTATATCACATTAAATTTACGGGAAAAGAGACAGAATATAAGCTTTCAGATCTTAAAATAAATATTATAAATACACCATTAGCACCGTTAAATCCTAATACTTCAAATAAATTTCAAGCTCAAGCTACTATCCATATTGAAGTACCTTTATCTTTTGGATGGGATAAGCTGCCACCACTACAAATAAATTTAAAGGTCAATGCAGGGTATACTTCTAAGTTCTAAAGTTAATCACATATCCACAAGAGAGGATGTGGACAACGTGTGAATAAGTAAAAATAAAAAAATAAAAAAACATCTGGACAAAATACAAAAAGTGTGTTTATTTTTTAACAAGGGCAGAAAAACCCGTTATGTTGAAAAAAATTAAGGGAGTGAATGTGGATGAAAAAACTTAATTTTAATGTAAAGAAAAATTTAACTGTAACACTTCTTGTTGTTTTAGCTATAGCTCTTGGAGCAGGCTTAATAAGTTATGTAAATAAAACACCTAAAAATAAAGAGGATAAAGTCTTATCAGATATTAATAAGGTAGATGAAGTTAAGGTAGAGGAAATAAAAACAGAAAATGAAGAAAAAGCTAAAGTACCAGTTATTAATGCTGCTGATAGTACAGAAAAATCCTCTCAAAATAATGTTGTAAGTAGTAATACTGAAACAGTACCTAAAAAACCAGAACCACCAAAGGAAAAACCTAAGACTACAGATGATATAACAAATAAAAATAAAGTACCTACTTATCCTGAAAAAGCAGTAAAACCACAGAAAGAATCAAGTCCTAAGGGAGGAGAAAAAAATAACAAAGGACAAGTATATGTTCCAGGGTTTGGTTGGGTTAACGATGAAGGTGGTGGTGGTCAAGGAACAAATGTAACATCTGATGGTGATATTAATAAGCAAGTGGGTACAATGGATTAGTTTAATAAAAAAGTATTTTTAGAGAGTATGGTTAAAATCTGTACTCTCTATTTTTTTGGAGGTGTAAGCTTATGAAAAGAGTAACAGCATTTTTACTTTGTTTAATGTTAATAATTTTTTCTGTACCTATAAGTGTATTTGCTGAAGGAGATGGAAACTTTGACGGCGGAGGAGGTGGAATGGGAAATGGATCATCTCAAAACTTTTGGAATCCAGGGAATGATGGGGTAAGGATTACTGTTATCAGGTGTAGAGATCAAATGCCAGTAACTACACCTATTGATTTCTCAAATAAAAATCAAAATAATATAAAAATACATTTTGGAAAGAAATCAAAAATTCAATATAGAAACGGAAGTTCCTTGCAAGCATACACAAGTGTGTATAACTATTATATTCCATCTCAACCTATGCCAAGGATAATTGGTTCAAGTAGCTATACTATAAATATTGAAGCTACTAAAAAATACTTTTGTTCTGAATATGCTCTAAGGTTAATTGCAAGTCTTACTGGTATGAATTATGAAAATCTTATAAGCGGAGATTATAAAATACTTATTGAACCTATAGCTTACATGACTTTTCAAGGAGTGTATATGGCAATGACTGCACATGAAGCAGCATTATATGATGAAAAACTTGGAGGAGGTTTAAGAGCAAAGATGGTAAGTTTATCTCATAAGAATTTGCCCCTTGCTTTGTTTTTACAAACTTCTGATTTAGGTTTTGCTGCTTGGTCAGGATCGAGTAATCAAAAGGTATCAAATACTCAAATAAAAGCCTATTTAGGACTTGGTGTCATAAGGTTTAGTGAGGCGGATAAGGGAGTAGATATTGATAGTAATTCCTATGAATATAGATGTGACACAGATGTTATTACTTCAATAACTGTAAATACAGATAGAAGAAGAACACCTGACAATCCTGTATCTGTAAGCTTTAGAGTAAATGGACAAAACTACACTGTAAGTAATATTTATATTCCAGAAGGAGAATCTCAAAAGGTTTGGTTTAAATGGCACACTCCCAAAACACCACAAACATTAAATATAGATGTAAGTATAAGTGGAGCATCTGCAAATAAAGCAAATATTACAGCCAAAATAGTAGACCTTAAAGAAAATACTCCACCAAATCCTACTGCTAATGATAAGAACCCAAGTTTTAAAGCTTCTAGTATTCCAAGTAAAGCTCCAAAAACTTCTGCTACATGGGGAAAATGGGATTGTTATTGGGAACCTAAATGGGAATGGCAGGCAAACTGGAACTGGGTTAGTACAGGTAAAAACACTGGATACTGGGTTGATAATGGTCATTGGGTTGATAGAGGAGATTGGAAATATAAATGGATAAGTTACTATGCTTATCTTTCAGCCAATATGAACCTTCAGCCAGATGCTAAAGTCCCTACAGCCTATTCAAAAACTATGAAATCAGGATATGGAATAAACTTAAATGTAACTTCTAATCTTAGTTCTAATGCTACAAGCTCATCCATAACAGGTGCTCAAAATATTATTTCTTATTATCCTGAATTTAATTATAAAACTTATAATAGAGTATTAGAAATGATAACAGCAGGTTATTCCTCAAGTTTTCAGCTTAGAAAAAATAAATATTCTACCTATAATCAAAGAGTACATTTTACTCCAATATGGTATCCAGATGGAATCTATTCTGTATATGCAGAAGTAATAGATGTATGGACACCAGATGGTATGCTTTCTGTTAATTTAAATGATTATGTAAACATAAAAGGCAGCTTGTATGACGATTGGCATATAGGCCCACAGTTTTAGGGTGAAACTTATGCGATTTAATATAATTTATGCTGATCCACCTTGGAGCTATAAAGTATATTCTAAAAAAGGTAGAGGAAGATCTGCTGAAAATCATTATAATACTATGAGTCATGAAGATATATACAATCTTGACGTAGCAAGTTTAGCTATGGAAGATTGTATTTTATTTTTATGGGTTACTTTTCCTAACTTACTTGTAGGGCTTGAAACTATGAAAAGATGGGGATTTACTTATAAAACCTTAGGGTTTTGCTGGGTAAAGAGAAATAAGAAAAGTCCAAATTGGTTTTGGGGACTGGGATTTTGGACAAGAGCTAATCCGGAAATATGCCTAATTGGAACTAAAGGTCACCCTAAAAGAATATCAAAAGCAGTTCATTCAGTTATAGATTTACCTATTGAAAAGCATAGTAAAAAACCTGAGGAAGTAAGGAAAAGAATAATTGAGCTTTGCGGATATTTACCCAGAGTTGAACTCTTTGCACGAGAAACTCATGAAGGATGGGTTTGTCTTGGTAATGAAATTGATGGCTTAGATATTAGAGAAAGTATTAAAAAAGTAAAGGAGATGTAAAAACTTATGAGAGTATTAATAGTTCAACCTCAAATAAGGCCTTATGTTGCAGAAATAGAAGAAGGTTTAAAACCTATGCAGGAGATAGTTGGAGGCTCAATTGAAATGCTAGACTTAGATGATAATACAAGCCTTGTTTGTAATGAAGAAGGTAAAATAAGATGTCTTGAAGGAAACAGACGTATCGGCAGAGACATAATTGCTGGTACGTTTTTTCTTTGCGGCTTTAATGAAGATGGAGCATCTATTTCACTAACAGATGAGCAGATTTCAAAATACTATGAAAGGTTTAGAGAACCAGAGTATTATTCTCAGGAAGAAGTAGAAGACTCAGCTTTTATGGATGTTTATGTACCAGATTATGAAGATGATATGGAGCTGTAGGAGGTGCACCATGAAACCTATTATAGCAATTGTTATGTTATTGCTTTGTTTAATTTGTGGAGGTTTAACACTGCTATTTTTAAAGAAGAATAGTAAAAGAACAAAGGATACAGAAAATAAAGAGCAGAAAACTGCTAATGAGTTTGTAAATGTAAAAGATATTAAAGAACGCTATTTATATACACGAGATGGCTACATTATCATGTATATAAAAATTAATCCTATAAGTATTGATTTGTTATCAGAAAGAGAAAAAAAGCTTTTATGTAAAACTCTTACAGCAGAGCTTTCAAGTGAGCAAAAGCCTTATAAGTTTTTAGCAGTATCAAGACCAGTAGATATTTCGCCACTTATAAATGAGTATACAAGTATTATTTCAAATAGCTCAGATCAAAAGCAAAAGGATTTGTTAAGAAATGAAATGCTAGTAATGAGTAATTACGCTTTATCTGGAGAAGTTGTTGAAAGGCAGTTTTATATAATGCTTTGGGAAAAGTATGAAGAAGATATTGAAAGAGAAATATCTAAAAGATGCTATGAATTTAAATCAAAATTTGAAAGTGGGAATATCCATTGTGAAATATTAAAACAGCAGGATATAGTGAGACTTTGTAATCTTATAAATAATCCAGCTTATACAAATATTGAGGATAGTGAGTTTGAAGCCACTATCCCTATTTTTTAAGAAAATGAAGATGGGAGAGAGAATAATGGTTAGAAATAAAAAGAATCTAGAAACGGAAATAATGTTAAACAATGCTCTTTTAAATATAATTACTCCTATGGGACTTGAAATTAAAAGAAATAGTTTAGTTATAGGAGAAAATACAGGGAGAATATATGGAATAGTAAAATATCCTCAAAAGGTTGATTATGGATGGCTTTCTAAAATTACAAACATTCCAAGTACCATTGTTAGTGTGTCCTTTACACCTATTGACAATGGTTCTTTTATTGAGAGTCTATCAAGAAATGTTATTCAAAGCCGTAGTATTGCTGAAAGTGCTAAAGATCCACTAGCTCAGAAAAGGGCAGAACGTTCAGCTTTAGATGGAGAAAAGATAATGGTGCAAATAGACCAAAACGGTGAAACTGTTGGACTTATGGGAATTACTATTATGCCAATATCAAGAGAAG
The DNA here is from genome assembly GCF_000619945.1 of Clostridium lundense DSM 17049. Taxonomy (GTDB): domain Bacteria; phylum Bacillota; class Clostridia; order Clostridiales; family Clostridiaceae; genus Clostridium_AO; species Clostridium_AO lundense. The sequence goes on from NZ_JHVC01000023.1 coordinate 23,871, forward strand.
ATGAAAGCTTTGATAAGGTTTGCAGAAAAACTGAAAGTACATGTGCCATGAGTAAATGTAAACCAAGAAACCTGTCAAACTTGCAGGAGCAGGCATTTAAAAACTGCTCACCATTTTATACTTCAGATGAAAATATAGAGCAGATAGTAAGCAGAATAGTTCCTTTATCCACCTTTGTAGGTGGATTTCCTTTTTCATCAAGCAGTTATAATGATGGAAGAGGTTATTATTTCGGAAGAGATTCCAGTGGTGGATTAATTATACTAGATACTTGGAAGAGAGGAAATGATAGAACCAACACTAACATGGTTATAATGGGGGTAGCAGGAGTTGGAAAATCTACAGCAGTTAAACATATAGCCTTATCTGAATATATGAAAGGTACTAAAATTATATTTGTAGATCCAGAAAGAGAATACAAAGAACTATGCGAAGCTTTAAATGGAGATTGGATTAACGCAGGTGGAGGCAGTAATGGGAGAATAAATCCACTTCAAATAAGACCAACACCAGTAGATGATAACGATGAAGTTTATAAAGATGAAGGTCAAGGTATGGGTGATATGGCTCTTTATATTAAGAATTTAGAAATATTCTTTAGCTTGTACATTCCATCCTTAACAGATAGAGAAAGAGCTATTCTTAAAGATTGCTTAATTGAGCTATATAATAACTTTGGTATAACTTGGGATACAGATATAACAAAACTTAGTAATGAAGATTTTCCTATATTTTTAGACTTATACAATTTAATAGATAAAAAAGCAAAAGAAAAAACAAGAAAAGAAAGTGAAGCCAATATTTATGATGATCTTGTATTACTTTTAAAAGATATAGCCATGGGAAGTGATTCTTTTCTTTGGAATGGATATAGCTCTATTAAGACTAATACAAGGTGTATATGTCTTGATACCCATGATTTACAAAATACTAATGACAATATTAAAAGGACTCAATATTTTAATATTCTTACTTGGTGCTGGCAGGAAATGAGCAAAGATAGAAATGAAAGAGTACTGTTAATCTGCGATGAAGCTTACCTTATGATTGATACCAATGTACCTCAAAGTCTAGTATTTTTAAGAAATGTTGAAAAAAGGGCAAGAAAATACGAAGCAGGAGTTGCTATAATAAGCCATTCAGTTGTAGATTTTCTTGATCCACAAATAAAAATGTATGGACAGGCACTTCTTGATATACCATGCTTTAAAATCATAATGGGAACAGATGGCAGGAATCTACAGGAAACAAAGGAACTTTACAACCTAACAGATGCAGAGGAGGAGCTGCTTGCTAGTAAGAAAAGAGGAAATGCACTACTTATGATAGGTTCTAAGAGGCTTCATGTGGTGTTTGAGATACCTGAATATAAATTTGAGTATATGGGTAAGGCTGGGGGAAGATAAATAATATAAGAGTAATATTATTAAACTATGGAATTTATCGACAATAAAATAAATTTCAAGTAAAATAATAGAATAATTAGACAATTTATGATATTATAGTTTATGAAATTAAGGAAGGTGACATATTTATGGGATATAAATCAGAAGGGACCAAAAAAGCTGAAATAAGTATGAGATTTTCAGAGTTCGAAATGCCTCCTATGCAAGACATATTAATTGTTGGTAAGAAAGCGCCAATAGGTCCAGAGGCTGCTAGAAGAATGGTAGATATATTATCTCCTGATCAATATGAAATAGTTAAAATAGAACATCAGTGTGTGGAAGCAATAGTTGTTAGAAGGACTATCTTAAATATGCTTCCGCAAGATAAACTAATTCCTATAATAATGGAGGAGGTTGAAAGGATTGCTAATGAAGATATGATTATAAAGGCGCAAGTTAATATAACTATCAATGTTAGCAAATCTATAGATTTATGATACAAAGGGTTTTAGATATAATAGATAAAAATTTTTATAAAGTAGATGTATTAGATGGAGTAAAAAAAGTTCAGGAGATTTTTTATCAAAATAACATAGAGTGTTCTGCCGTTTATGATAAGAAAAAATTAGTTGGAGTCTTAACTTTAAGAGAATTAGGAATTGCAAATCCTAACAGAATAGTTGCGGATGTTATGACTAATAGATATATTTGCGTAGATTCACAAACATCTACATGGGAAATTAAAAATTTATTTGATTTTAATCAGAACATAGATGTAATATTTGTAGAAGATAACAGTAAAGTTGTAGGGGTTATTACGAAAAATCAATTAAAAATAGAATTGGGAAGACATATTGATTTACTAACGGGTTTATATAAAAGCGATTATTTATTTTATAATATATACAGTTTAATAGAGCAAAGAAAAGAAGCCTCATTAATATTTATAGATTTAAATAATTTTGGATATATCGATAAGAAATTTGGACATATAAATGGAGATGCAGTTTTAAAAATTGTAGCAAACTTACTTAAAGAAAATATACAACCAGATAATTTTTTATGTAGATATGCAGGGGATGAATTTGCAATTTTAACTACATATAATGCGAATAAGTGTAAAATTCTTTCTAAAAAAATAGTAACGGCAATAAAAGATTATAATTATCCTCATAATATTCCAGTTTCAGCATCTGTTGGCATAGCATGTTGTAATTTTAGTGACAGCATAATTGAAGATAGGATAGAAACAATAAGAAATTTAGTAAATGTAGCAAGTTTAGCATCAACAAAAGCAAAACAGAACATAAATAATGATCATATTATTATTGAAGATTTTGAGATAGGTATAACGGCATAAAATCTTAATAAATCAATAATTTGTATATTAGTTTGAAGAAGGATATGTAATAATTTAATCCTTCTTTTTTAGTTTGAAAAAATAATGGAGGTTGGTTCTATGCTATTAGATCCAAAAAGAGCAGCAATCGTTGCAAAAATAGCGATTCAAGCTGCAAAAGATGATGAAATCAGAAACAAAATAATTTTTATATCACTAGCACCGATTATTTCGGTGCTTTTAATTTTGGCTTTTATTGTATATATTCTTACAAATCCACTTGAAATACTGAGTAGCATTTTCTTTGGAAATGAGTTAACACAGATTAAAAATATAAGAAGCCAGTATGGATATGAGCAGCTGATAAATGCTAATGACAATAGTTATTTAGAAAGTAGTGGGTTAGATTTTTCAGGAGTATCTTTTAAAGATGGAGCTACAGAAGTGGTTTATTATAATCAAGCAGATGAAAGGTGGAAGGACAAGCCGTATGGAAAAACAGGAACTATAGGAAGAAGTGGTTGTGGTCCGACGTCTCTTGCTATAGTTGTGTCAAGCCTTACAGATAAAAAGGTTGATCCAGTTCAAATGAGTCAATGGTCTTATGAAAATGGCTATTACTGCGAAGGTGTGGGTTCTTACCATACGTTAATACCTGATGGAGCAAAACACTTTGGACTTAAAGTAGAAGGTTGCACTTCAAGTGAGCCACAAAAAATAGTAGATGCTCTTGCAGCGGGTAAACTTATAATTGCTATTATGGCAGAAGGACATTTTACAAGGAATGGTCATTTTATTGTACTTAGAGGAGTAACAGCAGATAAAAAGATTTTAGTTGCTGATCCGGTAAGTAGGACAAGAAGTGAAGAAAAGTGGGATATATCAATTATATTAAATGAAGCAAATAAAGGAGCAGATGCAGGAGGTCCATTTTGGATAATCAGTAAACTATAAAATAGAAAGGGGCAGAGTGATTTGAAAAAGAAGTTATTAATAGAGCTATTTATATATATTGTAATTGTAGTTATAGGGTTTATTTTAATATTTACTTATAAACCTAAACACAAACCTATAGATATACCAGCAGACTATAAAGTGGCAAGGAGTGAGAACAGTGTTTTTGTATCTATCAAACAATGAAAACATAGGATTATTTGATTTTTTATCTAAAGAAAAAGGTATGGTAATTAAAAAGCTCTCAGGTGAGTTCTATCTAAAAAAGTTTGTAATTCATGATATGAGAAATTTAAATCACTACTCTTATTTTGCTATAGATTTAAAAGCGCTTAAAGATACTGAAAATGAAATAATTGAAGCAATAACAGCGTTTAAAGCGATGTATGATTCAAGAATTATAATTTTTGCTGAAGGATTAAAAAGAGAAGATGAATTAATATCAAGGCTTATAGAAGAGAAAATCTACAACGTTATAATTTCTAAAGAAATACAAGAGATTAAAGATGAAATACTAAAATGTTTAAGTCATATAGGGAAAACAGAGGAAGATTGGAATCTAAAAGAAAATAATGAAAATCAGTATACATTTAATCATAAAAATATAAAAATAGCAGTTGCGGGAGTATTATCAAGAGTGGGTACAACTACAACTGCTTTTAATATGGCAAGATTTTTATTTAATAGTGGAGCTAAGGTAAGTTATACGGAAGCTAATGACTGTGGGCATTTAAAAGAAATAGCTGCTTATTATGAATTTTTAAAGGTAGAAAATTATTATAGATACAAAGGAGTTGAATACTATCCTAATAAGCAATTTCCTAATGATGTAAACTGTCAAATCTTTGATTTAGGAAGCTTAAACAAAGGAAATATAGCAATATTTAAAAGCTGTGACATTAAAATTCTATGTAGTGGAAGCAAACCTTATGAACTTATAGAAACTTATGAAGCAATTAATTCTATAAAAGATGTTGATTATAATATTTTATTCTCTTCAATATCCGATGAAGAAAATTTAAAAATAAGAAAAAGCTTTGAAAACAGTAATGATAATATACATTTTCTTAAATATTCACCAAGTCTATTTGATGGAAAGATTAATGAAGATATATACAGAGAAATAATTAATGACTTTATTACCTAGACTAGAAGAGAGGAGGAACTAATGTGAAAAAAGGAGAAATGCTTGATAAAGTATATAAATCAAAGCTACCAAGCAGAGCAAAGCAAATAATGTTTTATCTTATAAATAGAGCTAATGCAGAAGGAACGTGCTTTCCTTCTGTAAAAACTATAGCTAGTGATTGCGGAGTGTCAGAAAGAACTATTCAAAGAACCATGAATATTCTTGTAGAAGAAGGGTTTGTTATTAAAGAAGAAAGATATAGGGATAATGGAGGACAAAGTTCAAATCTTTATAAGCTTCAAATAGATCCTGAAAATAACGATATTAAACCTAATGCTAATGAAAATAGATTTGATGAAGAAAAGTTAAAAGATATTGAAGTGAAAGAGGAGACAAGCAACATAGAAAATATTGAAGTTGTTAATTTTGAGGATTATGAAAAAGAAAAAAAGAATATAGTAGATGTTTCAATGGATACACTTTTAAATAAGGTAAATTTTGAAAGTGAATATATATGTCACCCTATGACTTTATATAAGACAGGTAAAAAAAGTAAGCTAATTAGAATCATGTCAACATTAAACTCACTATGTCATGGGGTGGGTGACAATTTGTACCCCCCATGAACTATACAATATAAGGTTTATAGAGATATTGAAAGATAATTATATATTTTAAATATAAATAAATTTTGACATAGTATGCGAATATTTATATATATTACCAATAAATTTGTCAAATATTATTGTAATTCTTCGCTAAAAAGAATAAACTAATAATTGGAATAATATAAACTATTTTAGTATAAGAGGTGCCATATGAACGGATATATGACAGTTCAAGAAGCAGCTGAGAAGTGGAAATTAACAACAAGAAGGGTACAGGTTTTATGTTCAGAAGGTAGAATTCCTGGAGCAACTAAATATGCATCTATATGGATAATTCCTGAAAATGCTGAGAAACCTAAAGACAGAAGAATAGATAAAAGATAGAATAAAAAGGAGTATCGCTTTATGTCAACTTTAAATTGGACTACAACAAGTACATGGATTGATGATAGCATAGAAGTATTAAGTAACATAAGTGATAAAATTAATATTAATGAGCTTGCGGAAAAAGTAAATAATGGCGAAATTCTTGGTGATAGAAAATTATCTTCTTCAAAGAGAGTATTTAGTGCGATAAAAGCAAGATACTTGAATAAAGATGAGGAGAAAGTATTGGCACTATCAAAGGTAATTAAATCAAATCTATCTAAACAAGAAAAGTATAATCATATGTTTTTATATTACTTAGAATATGAAACTCTTGCAAAGGCTTTTTTAGAAGGATATATTTTTAATAATTATAATGAATATTCACAGAAAACATTTACTCAAAAAGATTTAGATAGATTTTTTGAAAAGTTATTTGAAGAAAAAAAGTATATGCTATCCAAAAATTTACAGCAAGAAATATCAGAACAAAGCATTAATAAGGTAAGAAACCAATTAATGAAATTTTTAGAGGATTTTAAATGGGGAGAAAAAAAGGATGAAAAATTGTATATAAAGAGACCTAATCTTTCAGCGGAATGGTTTGTTTATGTATTGTTCTATTATTTTTCAACAGAAACTATAGATATACTGGATGTACACAGATCCAATGTATTTAATAAATTTTTACTTAATAAATATGATATAGAATATTTTATTTCACAAGCAAACATAAAAGGACTGATTGATGTTCAAAGGCTTGGTGATATTAACATAATATCCAAGAAAAATGGAGGTATATTGGAGTATGCAAGAAATTATTAATAATGTATCAAAGGAGATAAATAGAGTAGTAAGCAAACCACCATCCAGACCAATAAGATTGATGTTTTTTGAGAATAAATCACTATATGGAATAGTGATAAATAGCATTAGAGAAAAATACTTTGTGGCAAATGAAATATTAAATGTAAATAGTTTTTTTGAAAGCGAAGTATACGATGAAAATATTGATGAGCTAACAAAAATTGAAAATAAATATGGAATAAGTAGTGGAAGGTTTCAAACTAAGCTATCAGAAATTTTTACTCTATTTTTAGAAAAATTTTGTTATAGTAATAAAATAAAAAAACTTTTAATAATGGAAGATGAAGAGTTATATAATTATGAATTTAATCCATTGGATTATATAAGCAGATATTTAGCTTCAGATGATAGTTTTGCTGTACAAGCTAATTTACCTATAGTATGGGTTACTATAGGTAAAAAAGATCCTTATGAAGAAAATATTTATCATTATTATAAAACAGAACAGACAGAAGGTAGAAGAATAAAAATAACAAATTCTAATTTTGTAGATTGTATATATGATTACAAAATAGAATATTGATAGAGGTGCTAAGATGAAGAAGATATATGAAACTTTTGGCAGAGACATAAAAAGAGAATTTAATGACGTTACTACTGTAGATAGAAAAATTACAGCTTTAGAAATTTATGAATATGTATTGACCGAAAATGTGGAAAACATTATGGGAAATTTTTTTGCTTATTTTTTTGATGATGACAAGCTTTATCCTAATTTGAAAATGCAAACACAGCTTTTACAGGAAAAATATAGAGATAAAATCGGGCCTGGTGTATGGGTTAGAGGATTTTTTGGATCCGGTAAATCTCATTTTATTAAAATACTAAATACAATGTTTACTACAGAATATTTAGAATATGAAGATGAAAATAAAAACAAACAAAAATTAAACGTAATTAAAACATTTCAACAGCAAATAAGAGATCCAAAGCTTTCAGAGTTAATAGGGAATATTAATACTAATGATTATATCACATTTATTTTTTCAGCAAACCATATTACAAGACCAGGAGATACTATACTTGATTGTTTACCAGAAGCTATTTTAAGACAGAATGGAAAATTAGACGGTTTTGAATTGAAGGATAAATATTCAGCAATAGAAGTATCTGAATTCCTACAAAATATATTAAAACAATCTGGAAAGAAAAGAATGATAATTTTTATAGACGAAATATTGGATGTATTAGATGAAGCGGATAAGGTAAGAAAATTTGAAGGCCTTATAGAATTATTGGATGATAGAATATGGTTTGTAGTTACTTCTTTGGAAGCAAAAACAAAATTGTTAAATACACAGACAGCAGAACGAATGATTCATAGGTTTGGGCAGGAACAGATTCTTTATCCTGAAGAGATGCTTAAAATAGTTAAACATAGATATTTAGACAAAAAAGATGAAGCTACAAGTTATATAGAGGAAAAAATAAAATTGGATAAATTCAAATATTTATTTTCTCAAGCATATTTAGCTAATACTGATGATGGAAAAATAGAAACGCCCAATTTAGTTATTTCATATCCATTTTATCCATTCCAATTAGCTTATTTAAAAGAATTATTAAAAAATGAAACTAAAGGTTCAGTAAGAAATCTTATGCAAACTGTTAAGGCTATTATAAAAAATCCTGAGGTATGCAATAAAGATATAGGTTATTTTGTAGATATCAATTTGATTTTTGATGAATTGAAAAATAAACGTGGTATTGATGATGAATATGGTGATTTGATTAAAAGCTTAGAAGGAAATGTAATTATAGATGAAAAAAATAATTATGTAAATATTCAAATATTAGTAAAAATATTAAAAGCTATTGTACTTTTGGCACAAGTTAGACCAGAAGGATCCAAAGCAAGTATGATTTTGCCTCTTGTTTATGAAGAAATTTCAATTAAAGATGAAAATATATTAAAAGATTATATTGATATCTTAGTCAAAGAAAATTATGTGAATAATGAAGGCGGATTTTATAAGCCAATAACAAAAAAAGAATCAGATGTCTGGAGTAAGATTAAAGGTATAAAAATTATTACTGATTCGGAAATTAGAGAGGCATTAAATAAAAGAATATATGAGTTATTTAATACTCAAGTTAAATCAAGTAAAAATATTATTTGGGGTAAAATCAATGATTTTTCAAAAGAAGTAGGATTTGTATTAAAAAAATCAGATGAGAGCATAGAATATCCCAATATATTTTCTTGCATTCCTTTTGATTATGAAATTGAAAAATTAAAAGAAAATGCAAGAAATAATACAAATAATAAAGAGAGCATTTATATAGTTCCACAAAAGAAATATGATGGGGAAGCTTTATTTAATGCAATGAAATTTTATTTGCAAATGGAGGAAGCATTAGGTAAAGAGTTAGATTTTGGTATTGATCAAAAGTTAAGAATTCAAATTGAGAATAAGCGAGATACTACTGTAGGTAATGATATTGAGAAAATGATAGAGGATTGTTTTAAAAATTCAATAATAATTTACTTAGGGAATGAAAACAGAGATTATAATGCTCTGGTAATAGATAGACTTAATAAAGAAGTAGAAAAAATGTTAAAAAGAAAATATTCGCAGTTTTTTGGCAAGATACTTAGAGAATCTGTTGATACATTTATAAAAAAAGAAATTTTAGCCCCTACATTAAAGCTAACAACACAATATTTAAAAGATTTAGATTTAGTGGATACAAATGGAAATATTAATACAAGTAACAGATATTATAATGAATTTTTAAAATCATTTCCACAAAGCGGATTTGGTAAAGATGGAAATAGTATTATGGATGAATTTACAAAAGGTAAATATGGATGGCATCATGATACTATAAAAATCCTAACAGCTTTAGCTTATAAAAATGGTGATATTAAAATATCACAGCAGGGAAAATACTTTAATATTCCTGAAGATATAGATATATTAGTTGGCAGCAGTGGACCTTTTACTTCAAGGGAAAGAGTTAAATATGATTTATATACATTTTCACGGGTTAATATTTCAGATGAAGATATAAGAAAGGCAATAATTAACCTAAAACGACTTGATCCAAATTTAGTTATTGAAATTAAGCTAAAAGATATTGCTGATAAGATAAAAAAGTATTTTAGTGAAAATAGAAAATTTGCATTAAATCAATTAATAAATAATTACGATGCATTTATTAATGAAGAATTAAAAAATACAATATTATACATTAAAAATACAATAAATGAGTTTTCATCCAGAGACGATGCGGAAGAAATAGTAAGCTTATTTAACTCAAAATTTAACGATGATTCAATTTTAGATAATACTAAAAAGGTAGTTAGCATAATAGAAAATATTGGAAAATTAGAATACATTAAAAAAGTATATGACATGTATTTAAGTGATGAAAATAGTAATTCTAAAATAGAAATAAAAGATAAAGGTGTCAAGTTTATCAATGGAGATATAAAATTATATGATGAAATAATGAAAGACTATACTATTAAGTATCAAGAAGCATATAAGGAATATTCAAAAAAATATAATGAAACTATTAAAATATTGAAGGAGATTCCTGAATGGAGCAGCTTAAAAGATGAACAAAGAATTGATATTTTAAATAGTATCCAATTTAAAAAGATTGATGCAATTATACTTAATGGTAAACTTAAAATGCAAGAACTTGGAACATTAGAGGATATAAAAAGATTAACAAAACAATTGGATAATATATTAATAACCTTAATAGAAAAAATTCATGAATATAATGATAAAAATAAAATTGTAATTAAAAAAGAACCTGAAACTATTTATCCTGCATCAGATTTTGGAAATGATAAGTTATATGAAAAACCACAAAGAGTAAAAAGAAAATTTAAAAACTATACTAAAGAAATTGTAATAAATATAGATAGCATAGAGAAGCTTAATGAACTTGATGCAGTATATTCCAAAATAAAAAAGCAGATAGAAAAAGAACTTAATGAAGGAAAGAAAATAACATTAGAACTATAGGGGGAATATCAATATGGCTGACAAGATTAGTTTAAAGGCAAATGTATCAAAAATAAGAGAAATATTGATAAAGGATTTCGCAAGCAAATTTGAAAAACTAGGATTTGATAATAAAGGAAATATATCAATAGATATACCTATGAGTAACCAAGATATGCTTATGAAAAATAATCTTGTGAGTCTTTTTGAGAGTAAAAACATATCTGGAAATCAAAAAGAATTTATAAAATATATTCAAGATTGTGCAAGAACCTTCTTGCACATCTTGATATGTTTTAAAACTATGGAAAAAAGACAACTTATGGGTAAGCTATTGAAAGAAATAATTGCTAATAATATTTACAATGAAGTACTACCTGATTTTAAAAATGTAGATCCGTATGCTTTTATGGATATTGTAGATAAATATGAAGATGAAATAGATGATTTAGAGAGAAAAGATAACTATAAAGAAGATACTGAATACTATAAATTTATTTTAGTTTTACAAGTTCTCTCAAAAGAAATGGCAAAAGAAGTTCCTCTTTTGTTCAAAGATTTTGAACATACTATTTTATATCCTGATTTTGAAAGTATAAAAGCTATTATTAATATACTTTCAAGTATAAAAGATGAAGAGTTTTATGAAGATGATTTTTTAGGTTGGATTTATCAATATTGGGTAGATGTAAAAGCTGATGAAATAAAGATAGCAAAAAATAATGAAGATATAAGCTATAAGGATAAAATATATTCGCTAATTATTAATGAACTTGAAGAGGAGCAAACTCAATTTGGAGAATTTTACACACCAAGATGGGTTGTAAAATATATAGTTGATAATACTCTTAAACCTTATTGGGAAGAAAATAAAAACATTGATAACATTAAATTATTAGATCCTGCCTGTGGAGCAGGTAACTTTTTGGTATATTCATTTGATGTTTTTTATGAGTTATATAAAGCTGAGAGACCAGAATATTCAGAAGAGACTATAGTTAAAAAAATATTAGAGAATAATATATTCGGGGTTGACATACAAAGAGAGCCACTTCAAATATCAGCTTTAAACTTATGGTTAAAAGCTAAGGGTAAAGCTGCAGATGCTAAAATAACTGAAATGAAATTATTTAATATGAATATATTAAAAGCCAATTCTTTGTATAGATATGAAAATGATATAGTGACTTATCAGATTTCACTATTTGATCAAGATATAGACTTTAATGAAAATACATATACAGCAGAAGATATAGGTAAATATATTAGCAATCAAGAAAAAATATTTCAAAGAAAAGCGAAAGATTTCTTTTCTCAAAAGTTTGAAGTTATTGTTATGAATCCGCCTTATTTAGGTATAAGAAAGATGAGAAAAGAAACATCAGACTTTTTAAAGAAACAATATCCCAAATATTATAATAATTTATTTGAAGCATTTATTGCAAGAGCAGAAGAATTACTTATTAAAAATGGTTGCTTAAGTTTTGTGGGATCTGACTCATTTATGACTCTTGACAGTCATGACAAAATAAGGGAACTAATGCTTTCTAATTTTGCCATACGAAGGCTTATTAAATTAGGTGTAGGAGTTTTTGATGGACCAGCAGTAAGTGCAGCACTTTTCTTAGCATTTAAATCAAATAAAAATTCTAAGCAACTTGTAGAATGCTGTGATTTGACTCAAAATACTGGAATTCAAGATATAGACAGTGTAGAATGGGTTAAAGTACAGCAAAAACTTTTCAATAATATTAGTGGAAGTCCATTTATATTTGATATACCAACTAATATTTGGAAAATATTTATTGAATGCAAAAAGTTAGTAGAAGAGGTTAAAATAAAACAGGGAATAATGACTGGAGATAACGGGAAATATCTACGATACAAGTGGGAGATTCCTGATTCATATATTAATAAGCATTTTTTTGCGTATGCGAAAGGTGGGGGATATTCAAAATATTCAAATGATCTTTATGATTACATTAATTGGTATAATGATGGCTATGAAATAAAAAAAGAAGCTAAAGAAAAATATGGAAGTGAAACAAGAACAATTAAAAACCAAGAATTTTTCTTTAAACCTGGACTAACATACAGTAACATTGGAGGTAAATATTTCAGCGTTAGGAATTTACCTTCCAACTGTATATTTGATATGAAAGGTTCGTGTATTTTTAGTGATAATGACAATCTAGATTATATTCTTGGTTTTTTAAATTCAAAATTAACTAGCTTTATTTTATACAAATTAAACCCATCACCAGGATTTCAAGTAGGTGATTTAGAAAGAGTACCATATAAAAAACCTAAAAAGGAAGTTGAAGAAAAAGTTAAAGAAAAAACCATAAAAGCAAAAGAAATAAAAGAATTTTTATTAGGCTTTAATTATATATCTGACTTTTATCATTCAACAGAATTAGAATTTGGATTTAATTATTGCAATAAAAATATAGCAGATGCCTATATACAATATTTAAACTACGCTGAGAAAATTGAAAATGAGTTATATGAAATACAAAATGATATTGATAAATGTATTTATAAAATTTATGATTTATCAAATTTAGATATAGAAGTAATTGAAGAAGAATTTGGAAAATCTGCTTATAATTATGAAAAATTAACTAATCCTTCTGATAAACTTAGCAGAGATGAATTACAACAGTTATATTGTATAGGAGATCCAAAGAAAGAAAGCAGAAGCCAAAGACCTATGAGTATCATAGAAATCGCTGAATATAAAGGGATGAACCCAGATGATGTTCTTGAACTTAGAAAAGAATATGGAATTTATCGAGAAAAGGATCTTAAACAAGCTGTTTTAAACTGGCTAAGAGCTATTGTTAAAGACTATATAAAAGAGCAGGAGCCTAAGTTATATTTAGATGAAGATATTGAAAAAATAATCCGTATTCAAATTGAAAAGAACTTTAAAAATGGATATGAGCTTATTAATGAAGCAGAAGCAATTTTAGAAAAAAGCTTAATTGGTGTTATTAGATCCGGAGTGAAAATAGGTTCATCCAATGTAACAATTGCAGGTAAAGGAGCTAAAGATTTAGATGAACCATTGCTTCAACAGAAGGTTATATCTGGAACTGGAGCAAGTAAAACAATTGTAATTTGGCACCTGCAGCAATTTTTATTGGAATTTGAAGAAGATAAAAAATATGTAATGCAAAATGAAATACGAAGGATTAAAGAACTATTAGAGTCAAGATTAAGAAATTGTAAAGAAAAACTATTGGCAGAAAATATTAAGGCTAAAGATAAAAAAGAACTTGAGAAAGAAGAGAAACTTTTAGTAGAAGGTATTAAAGTGTTAGATAACTGGAAAGTTGTATAGAGGTGAAATATGGGGATTAAGCTTGAAGATAGTATCAATAGAATTATTAAAAATAAAATATCTTTTCTTCCGGTATTTTGGATTGATAAGGAAGGTACTTTTTATGATATTTTAAGCGAGATTAATTTTGATTCTAACATAGACTTTAACATTATAAATACTACTTCAAAAATTGAAATACAAAAAGCCATAAGAAAATCAAAATCTGATAAAAAAACTGTTTTTTATTCAATAAATGATTTAGATTTAGATTCTTATATTGCTTCAGGGAAAGCAAATATAATAGAGATTGATATTAATGATTTTCTAACTAATAATGATGAGCTTTATAATAAAGTTAGAAATAAGCTCTATTTATCTAATGAACAATTTAAATTGGTTATTCATAATTTTGAAAATGTGTATAATATGATGTTAAAAGAAGATTATGTTGACGAGAATATAATAAAAAATATTTTGTTAAAAGTTTCCTTTGGTAAAGCAGAAAACCATAAGGATTTGATTATAAAAGTTCTTAAAAATGATTTTCAAGTAGAGATGCTCAGAGATGCAAATTTAATGGACAACCTTATAAATGCTTTTAAAAATTATTTAGGCGTTTCTGTTGATAATAATTTTATTGAAACCAATAACCTTATACAAAAGGTATTACTATCTTTAGCAAAAAATGAATTAAAAGATGATTTTCCAAGTATCTTTGAAGATATGGTAATTAATATGCATTCAATATCGTTGTCAAAAGTATTCGAGTTTATTAAGGAAAATAAATATAGTTTTAAAAATGAAATTTATGCTCTAAATGAATATATACTTAATAATATTGATGGCATTGACACAGAAAAAATTTCATTTTCAATTCCTGTTTTTTTTGAAATGACCATAGAAAATAAGTTGAAGAAAAATTCTTTAGTAAAAATTAAATTGTCCAAATTATGGACAGAGGATATGCAGATAATAGGAGAATATTTTAAAACTTATGAAACTTTAGAAGCATTACTAAATCAAAATATAAATTACTTTTTCCTTGATACAACGATGAAATCATACATAAAAGCTTATAAAGAGGATTTATATTTAATTGATAATTTGTACAGGAAATTATCATTATATTTTGAAAGTCTATCAACTATAAGTTTAAGATTATATAATGCCATTTTTGATATGAGCATGTTTAATAACATATCCGATAAATATTATAATGTTATATTAAATATCAATAGTAAATATATAAATAATTATAGCTTGTTAATAAAAAATACCGATGGTGCATTTAGACAAAAGGATGTTTTTAAAAATATAAGAATAAAAGATAGAACTGTTGTTTTGCTAGCTGATGGTTTAAGATATGAAATGGCAAAAGAACTTGTAGCAGGATTAAACTTTGAAGAAGTTAGTGAATATGATGTGTTTTCTGAAATACCAAGTGAAACAGAAGTGTGCATGAATTCTTATTTTATAACAGATGAAAATGTTAGAATAAATGATAAATGTGCTTTTGAACTAACTAAAGACAATAAAATAATTACACAGTTAAAAGATTGGAGAATAAATAAGGCCAAACAAATCTTAAAAAAAGAAGTAATAGATTTTGAGATGTTCAAAAATACTAAAGATTTTAACGGGATTGTATTATGTTTTAATGATACTATCGATAATTATATTCATAAGTTTAAAAATGCATCTAAAGTTAGCAGTGGAATAGAAGATATTAAGTTAATAATTGAATATTCAATAAACAGAAAATTTGATGTTCTGTTACTTTCAGACCATGGGTTTATAGAAGCAGAAGAAAAAATAAGGGAGCAGGATAATAGTATAGCTTTAGAAAAGAAAAAAGGAAGATATTTAATTTTGAATGAGAAAAGCAAATGTGACACGTCATTCTATTTAGATAGTTATAAATGTGCAGATTTTATTGATACTAATGGATATAAAATATGCTTTATAAACAGTATAAATACTTTAAAAAAAGTAGGTAAATATACCCATGGCGGAATATCATTACAGGAAAATATTATTCCAGTTTTTTTAATTAAGTGTAGAAGAGATTTAGAGGAAATAAATAAATTTAATCCTATACAAAATATTAGTTGTGTTAATGAGATAAAAGCTAATTTAGTTGGAGCTTCAGGCTACATGTTAGAAATATATCATAAAGGAATTCAAGTTTATAAAATAGAAATTCAATCTGATAATTACAATATTAATTATCCTATAAGAGATGCAGTAAATGGTGATGAATTCCTAATAGTAATATTGAAGAATAATATGGAAGTATATAGAGAAGTAATTAAAAAGCAAGGCAGAACTGTGATTGATAAGGATTTAGATATATTTGGAGGCAGATGATAAATGGATTTACAAGATAAAATTCTTGAAAATTTTAAATTCAAAGTAGTGAAAAAAGGTATCGTTAATAGTTTGAAAACAAGTATAAAGTTGCCGGTGTATGTTCTTGAATATTTAATTTCTCAATTTTATGATGAAAGCTTAAGTAATGAAGAAATTATAACTAAAGTTAAGGGTATTCTTGATGATCATTACATTTTACCAGAGGATAAGAATAAAATTAAGGATTCTATAAAAACAAGTGGTAGTATTGTTATCATAGATAAATTATCTGTAGAAGTTGATCTTAACAAGGATATGTATATAGGTACAGTAAATACTGCAGGGCTTAAAGATATATTAGTTGATGATGAATGGATAAGAAAATACCAAGGGCTTATTGAAGGTGGTTTATGGGGGCTTATTAGGTTAGAAAAAAATGAAGAAAGCAGTAAATATCCTGTAATGGTTGGTAAATTTAGCCCTATGCAGGTATCATCAGAAGAATTAGAATCGTTTATTTTAAAAAGAAGTGCTTTTACAAGAGATGAGTGGTTGGATTTATTGATTCATAGCATAGGTTTAGATCCTAAATATTTTGATTTTAGACAAAAATTATTAATTTTGCTTAGGTTGATTCCTCATTGCGAAACTAATTATAATTTAATAGAGCTTGGCCCAAGAGAAACTGGAAAATCTTATACATACAATGAATTATCCCCGTACAGCATTTTAATTGCAGGAGGTAAGGCTTCAGTTGCGGTTTTATTTTATAATCTTGGAAGAAAAGAAGTTGGTCTTGTAGGAATATGGGATGTTGTAGCTTTTGACGAAGTTGCTAATGTAAGATTTGATGATCCACAAGGACCTGCAATGTTGCAGACATACATGGAATGTGGAAATTTTGCCAGAGATAAAATTAGAATTGAGGGAAAGTCTTCTATGGTTTTTGTAGGGAATATAGACAACCCACTTCAGATATGGGAGCAAGGTGGAGATCTTTTTTCAACCTTAGCAGATGAATTACAAACACCAGCTTTAATAGACAGATTTCATTATTATTTACCTGGTTGGGAAATGCCTAAAATGAAAACAGAGTATTATTCTAAAGACATTGGATTTATCTCGGATTATTTCTCAAGAGTACTTCATGATTTTAGAAAAAAATCTTATTCGGATATAATAGATAAGTATTTTACACTTGATTTAAGTTTGGGTTCAAGAGATACAAAATCTATAAGAAAAACAGTATCGGGCCTATTAAAATTATTACACCCTGATATGAATGTAAGTAAAGAGGAATTAAAGGAATACTTAGATTTTGCTATAGAAGGAAGAATGCGTGTAAAGGAACAGCTTAAAAGATGTGGTGGCTTGGAATTTTTTGGTACTAATTTTAGATATTATGACAAAGAAGATAAGACTACTAAGCAAATATTTTTGAAAGAAATGAAAAATGGTATAGGAAACATGATAGAACCTTTAGATATAGGGGAAGTTTATACAGTTATAACTAAGGAAGACAGGATGTTTCCAATAAAGATAGAAACAAATCAAGTTACTGGGAATGGTGGATATCAAATAACAGGGAGACCTTCTTCAGAAGCAAAAGATACAATTAGAAATGTATTTAACTATATAAAAGCAAATTCAAATAATATGGGTGTTAAAACAAAGTTAGAAGAATTTAATTATATTACTCAACTTATTGATGAAAATGCTTCAGGTGGGAATCAAGAAATAGGGGCTGCTTTTTATTTGAGTATGATATCAAATTTTATATCTAAGGTAATAAAGGCAAAAACAGTAGTATTAGGTAGCTTAACTGTTAATGGAAACCTTATTAAGGTAAGTAATTTAAATGAAAAAATAAGTTATATTATTGAGCAAGGAGCAAAATTTGTATATCTTCCTATTTCAAATCAGCCAGATGTAATTACTTTATCTCCAGATGTATGGAGTAAAATATCATTGATATTTTATGTAAGCCCAGAGGATTTAATGAGGAAGATATTTGAATTGGAATAGGAGAATAAATATGTCCGATTACATTTTAACCTATACAAAAACTAAATTTTATCCTTTAGAACCATTAATGGAAGATATAAAAATTGAAGATATATCCCATGCTCTTTCTCTGATCACAAGGGCAAACGGGCATTTTAAACACTTTTATTCTGTAGCTCAGCATTCTATTAATTGTTATAAGGAAGCAAAAATTAGAGGATATTCAAAGCGAGTTCAGCTTGGCTGTCTTTTACATGATGCCAGTGAAAGCTATATTTCAGATTTAACAAGACCAGTTAAAAAGAATTTATCACAATATTTTGTTATTGAAGATAAGCTTCAAAAGGTAATATACGAAAAATTTGGACTTATCAATTTAACAGAAGATGAAATATATAAAATAAGAGAAATTGATTACGTAATGCTTTATTATGAATTTATAGAGCTTATGGATGAAAAAATATTTGATGAAGAGACTTTTATAGCTATGAAGCATAACTTTTCACAAAGAGATTTTAAAACTGTTGAAAGTGAATTTATATATGCCTTTGAAAATATAAACAAATCTGATACTAAGAATAGTTATGTTGGTGTTGATGGCTGTAAACATGGTTATGTAGCAGTAAATATAACAGATAATGATTTTGAAATTAATGTTTTTAAGAATATAGAAGAAATATGTGCAAAATATAGTGATAGTAATACAATTTTAATAGATATGCCTATTGGACTTCCTGAAAATACATATGATATAAGGCCGGAAACAGAAGGAAGAAAAATATTATCTTCAAGATCATCCTGTATATTTACAGTCCCATGCAGACAAGCTGTGTATGAAGATGATTATTTTATGGCTAATGAAATAAATAGAGATATATTAGGAAAAGGTTTAAGCAAACAATCTTTTTCCATTTGCAGCAAAATAAAAGAGATAGATGAATTTTTAAATAATGCATCAGAGTTTAAAAATAGGATTTTAGAAAGCCATCCAGAAATCTGTTTCGCAATGTTTAATTTTGATGGAAGAATGGCAATGCCTATTTTTGAAAACAAGAAAACAGATGAAGGAATGGAAAGAAGATTAGAGGTATTAAGCCGCTATTATGAGAAGACTGATGAAATTAGAGAAGTACTATATTCTGATGACAAGTTGAAAGGTATTAAAGATGATATCATAGATGCACTATGTCTTTCTATTACTGGAATGCTTGGATATAAAAATGGATTTAAAACAATACCCCAAAATCCAATGAAGGATAGCAAAGGACTATTTATGCAAATGGTTTATGCTGATAAAATTTAAGAGAGGTAATATAAATGATTTCAAAACAAAATATAATCACCACAATAAATTCCTTGAGTAATAAAAGAAAAATCTTTTTTTCGGAGGCAGACTTTCAGTTTGCACTTTCTTGGGAGCTACAAAGGCATATGCCCAAAAGTGATGTTAGATTAGAATACTCTCCTGCACATATTGATCCATCTATGCATATTGATATTCTTCTTAAAGAAGAGGATGAGTTTTATCCTATAGAGTTAAAATATGTAACTGCTGCTTGTGATACTATTGTAGATGGAGAAAGATATTTATTAAAAAATCATGGAGCACAAGATATAAGAAGATATGACTTCTTAAAAGATATTATGAGAATTGAAAAACTCATTTATAACCATAATGAATATAAGAAGGGGTATGCTATTTTTCTAACTAATGACTGTAGTTATTGGACAAAGTCCTCCGCTAAGGAAACCTGTGATAGGGATTTTAGAATAAATCAAGATGAAATAAAATCAGGGGAACTTAAATGGGGAGAAGCAGCAGGAATAGGAACTAAAAGGGGCAGAGAAGAATCTTTATTGCTGCAGGGAAACTATAAATTAAACTGGCAGGATTATAGTAGTATTAGTGATGAAAAATGGGGTAAATTTAAAATTCTTATTGTTGAAGTAGAAAATAGCAAAGATATAACAAGTGTTACTAATAAATATTGGGTTTATGAAAATTGGGTAGCAGAAAAGAAAGCAGTAATTCACAAAGATAGCTGTGTATTTTGTAACCATGGAAAAGGTAATAATAAGAATATTCATGGAAATAGGAATGGAAAATGGCATGGGGAATTTTCAAGTTTTGTTGAAGCAGAAAAATTTGCAAATACACTTAATGATAGAGAAATAAGAACTTGTAAAAAGTGCATTATATAGAATTATAGGAACATTGTATAAATTTAAAATGAGATGGTAACAATAAAAATGTTAGAATATCTAACATTTTTTGTTGCGAAAACAATCTAAATTGCATATAATAATAGTGAAAGGAAGTGAGAGGTATGTCAAATAAGTTAAATGAAAGGCTTAAACAAGCTAGAAAAAACTTAGGACTTTCACAAGAATATGTTGCCGATGTAATGAAGGTTCATAGGACAACAATAACTGCGATTGAAACTGGAAGTAGAAAAGTAACGGCAGATGAATTAAAGCAATTCGCTGAAATTTATGGAGTAACCTTAGATGAGTTAGTTTATGATCAGGACAATACCAAAGAAACTAAAATGTTTGCAAGAGCATTTTCTAGTCTTTCAGATATAGATAAAGAAGAAATAATGAATTTAATTGAATTCAAGAAAAAAATAAAAGAGAGACTTGTAGCAAATGTTTAGTAGTATAGATTTATCAGATTATTTCTATAAGCCAGAAATTCTTGCAAAGAAAGTTTTAGAAATATATTTTTCTCAAAGAATACCTTCTTATCCAATAGATCCTTTTGATATTTTAAAGCAGATGAATGTAGTTTATCAATTCAGGGATTTTAAGGATTTAGAAGGTATTTACATTGTTCCTGAAGATGAGGATGATATAGCTATTGTAGGTATAAATAACAATAGACCAGTAACAAGGCAAAGATTTACAGCCGCACATGAGCTATGCCATCATTTAAAAGATAAAAATGAAAGTTCCATATGTCCAATTGATGGAAGAGAAAAAAATCCTATTGAAAAGTATGCTGATAAATTTGCCAGTGAATTATTAATGCCAACAGAAGAATTAAAAAAACAGGTGTATAGATTTGAAAATAGTGGGTATGTAAGTTTTGAAAATATTATTTATATTGCTGATTACTTTGGCGTAAGTTTTGAAGCATGTGTGTTTAATATAGCTTATAAACTTAATAAAGTTGAGGGGGACATAGAACCCTCAAAGCTAAAAAAGCGAATAAATAAATTTAAACCTGATAAAAAGAGAATTGAGCTAGGGCTTAAGAAATATGATTCATCATTATTAAGAAATATAATAAATTCCTACGATTATTTTTACAACAATGAAAGTAAGGCTGTTTGGTATAAATTCAAGAATGATTTTATTTATAATGAAAATAGACTTGAAGGGGTAAATATTGATAGAGAGGATGTTGCTGAAATTCTAACAGATATTAGAATTTATAAGCAAAACAGTGAATATTGCAAATCTGAATACAAAGATATAATTGAAGTTGTTGGACATGCATCTATCTATGATTTTTTACTAGAAACAGAAGAAACAATTAGCATCTTTAAACTTTTAAAGCTACATACTATGCTTTTTCAATTTGCACCATACCCAGAAGCAGCAGGGAAAATAAGAAACTCAAATAATTTTGTTACAGAAGCAAAATTTGAAACAGTTGACTATAATAATATAATTAATGAGCTGTTAAAACTAGAAGAAAAGTTAAAGGAATTAATAAATAAAATGAATAGTATGTCTACCGCAGAATATGTAGAAGAAGCTGTAAAAATCCATCATAGAATAACGGTAATTCATCCATTTATTGACGGAAATGGTAGATGCTCTAGAGTTATGTTAAATTGGCTATTTAAGATTAAAGGATTACCTCCTGTTTACTTAAAATATGAAAATAAAGATTATTACTATGAAGCTTTAAAAGAAGCAGATCTAAATAATGATTATTCTTATTTATGTGAAGTTTTTTATAGAGAGATACTAAAGTCAATGATTCAATTAAATACTAAATTTAAACTATAAAATATAAAAAGCAACATCTAAGAATCATTAAAATCAAGAGATGTTGCTTAAAGGATTATTATTTTATATGTGGAAGTATAACTTTAATAATATTTCCAATTATTTCCGATTATTTCCGATTCGTGATTTGAACACTTATATAGAAGAGAAGCAATTTTAGTAGTCTCTTTAACTAACTGAGAATTATTATCTCAAAAAACTAAATAGTCAATAGAGCTATGAAGATTTTTAGATATGTTAACTAAACTATCCATGCTCATTTTTCTTTCTATTCTTTCAATTTCACCAACATAAACAGGAGAAAGACCGATAAGCTCTGCAAATTTTTCTCTTGATATTCCTAATAATTCACGTTCAAAACGAATTCTTTCACCGATAATTTTATAATCAGGTTCATATTTCATTTAAATCTCCTCCTGTAATTACTTTACAAGAGTAAAAAGAATATAAAAATAAGCTATATGTATACAAAATATATATGCATATAGCTTATTTGACATTAGGCATTATACTATTTCGGTTTTACCTTCTAATTTGGCATACATTTTTTCTTGCTGCTTAGTTGTAAATTGAAAATATATTTCAGTATTTGAAACAGATTTATGACCTAACCACCACTGCAATTCTTTTATATCCATATCGCATTCAGCTAGATGAACAGCAGTAGTATGTTTAAGTGCGTGAAAATGATGTTTCGATTTATCTTCTATATTTGCTAATGAGCAATATTTTTTCATTAAATAATTTAAAGTTTGTCTTGATATAGGTTTATTTTTTTGACTTTTAAAAAGTATTTCAGATGTTGATGAAATCCCATTTTTCTGAATATATTTGTTTAAAATATGTTTTGTTTTTTCATCTAATCTTATAGTATTATTATTACTTCCTTTTAAGCGTTTACAGTAGATTTCACCTTTATTTATATTATAATCTTCAAGTTTTAAAAGTGAAATTTCAGAAGCTCGTAATCCGCATCTATATGCTAATCTAAATATTGCCAAATCACGTAAAGAATGAGATGAATTTAAACTTTCAATAGAATTAAAAAGTGCAATTGCTTCATTTTGAGTTAAATATTTAATTTTAGTTTCTGTGTTTCTCATTATGTTACATTCTCCTTAGTGAAATAATGATACAATATAAATATTTTGTACAATTATAGTAATTATTATAAAAGAAAAACCAGTAAAAATTACGCTATTTTTGTAATTATATTACAAGATAACCCACAATATCTTTTATTTATACCAAATATTAGCTATAATAAAAACAATACTTGCATAGTATGGAATTTGTATTATAATAAAATTGTACAAAATATTTATTCTGTTCCAATAAATAATATAATTATTTATTTTAAAAGTCAAAAAATAACATTTATTATAAATAATTAGATAGAATAAATGAAAATATATAAACTGTAAGTTATAAAAAATCCAGAGTACCGTAAAATGAAATCAGTAAAATATTGGATAATTGTTAAGTTGAAAATAGCTGTTATCAAATAATTCTTAAGATTTGACAACAGCTTTTATAAGTTCATAAATTAATTTTTTCTTCTTGATGCTACACTTGCTAATTAACTCAGCAATTTCTGAATCTAAATAATTATTTGATTCCTCATCAATACCTGTAAGTAAAAAGGATATAGGGATATTAAGAATGGTCGATATTTTATAAAGCATTTCTAAATTTATTTTAGTTGTACCACGTTCAATTTTGCTTATATAAACATTTGATACATCAAGCATCTCTGATAGTTGATTTTGAGTAATATTTTGTTGGTTACGATAATTTTTAATTCTTAAGCCAATTAATGTATAATCTAAATTCATTTTCATCACCCAAAAATAATATATCAATAAGCTGTTAATGAATACAGAAGCCAATAAGTTAACATTGAACTAATATGTTAAATTTGATACAATTATAACTAATACAAATATAGAAAACAGGGTTGATTGACTAAGACAAGTTAATATTATAGTAGAAGGTGAGTCTATTGATATATAATAGTGAAAAATCAATGATAGTGTCTAAAATCATTCACGATATTAAAAATCCTATAAATGGGATAATGGGTTTTTTACAACTTCTTGAAGATACTACTTTAAATAATCAACAATTAGAATATGTTAATTATATAAAAGAATGTGCTGATCTAATTTTAACTATTACAAATAATCTGTTAGATTTAGCTAAATTGGAATCAAATAAAATTGAGTTAGAAGAAATTACATTTAATTTATATGATATAATAGAAAGATCTATAAAACCTTTTAGCGTGAAGATAAATGAAAAGAAATTAAAATTAGAAGTAATTATTGATTCAGATGTGCCTTTCTTTGTTATAGGCGACCCAACTAGGCTCACCCAAGTGATAATGAACTTAATGAGTAATGCTATTAAATTTACTAATGAAGGGAAAATTTTGCTAAAAATTAGTATTGACAATAATTATATCATTAATAATAAAATAATCTTTGTTGTAGAAGATACAGGGATAGGAATGACGGAGGAAGCAATAAATAAAATATTTAAACCTTTTACACAAGCAGATAAATCTATAACACGTAATTTTGGTGGTACTGGACTTGGACTTGCAATTTGTAAGGAACTTGTAGAAATTATGGGTGGAGAAATAAAAGTAAAGAGTTATAAAGGAAGGGGTACAAAATTTACATTTCAGTAAAGTTAAAAATAGTATAAAATTTTGTATTGGATGGGGGATAGAAAATGTTAAATAATCTTAAAGTAAGAACAAAAATAGTTACTATGGTATTATTTATAGGTGTTTTATTTTTTATAATAGGTTCTATGATGTATGTAAATATTAGAAGTTTGAAGTCAAAACTAGATTCAATGTATAACAATAATTTAGTATCGATACAAAGTTTAAACGATGCTAGAGCGCAACAAGAAGCTGTAGAAGCAGATATTTATTATATTATGCTTCATACTAATGACAAAGAAGCGCAAAATAAAAAATTAAAGGATATTGAAGAAAGAAAGGAAAAATTCAACAAATCAATTGAAACTTATAAAAAAACAGAACTTGATAAATATGAAACTGATCTCTTGCCAACTCTTGAAAGTAATATGCAAAAATATAGAGATGGGAGAGAAAGTGCTATAAAACTTGCTCTTGAAGGTAAACAACAAGAAGCTATTAAAGAATTTGATAAAGTAGAAAATGTATTATTGGAAGTTGAAAATAATTTAAGAGACCTATCTGATTATAACGTTAAAGATGGAGAAAATACAATCAAAAATAAACAATTGGAATATAACAAAACGATGTTAGTATTAAATATTATTATTTTCTTTGCAATCCTTTTTGCAACTATAGCAGTTTATGTTATATCACGAAATATAGTAAACCCCTTAACACTTGCTGTAAATCATTTAAATGTTATGGCTACAGGTGATTTTTCAACGGAGGCACCAGAAAAATTCACAAAAAGAAAAGATGAAATGGGTGAGATTGCACAAGCTATAAGCAGGACTCAAAATTCACTTAAAGAGTTAGTTTTAAATATAACTTTTGAAGCTGATAATATTGAAAATATAGTTGGAAATGTTAAAAATAGTATTAATAATTTAGATAATGATGTAGAAGAAGTATCAGCAACTACAGAAGAGCTTTCAGCAAGCACGGAAGAAACAGCAGCTTCAGCAGAAGAAATGGCAGCAACCTCTGGGGAAATGGAGAGAGCGGTTAGTTCTGTAGCACAAAAGTCTGAGGAAGGTGCGGGGAAAGCTACAGGAATAAGTGAAAAAGCTAAAAATATTATGCTTACATCAGAAAATAATCAAAGAGAAACAGAAAGAATGTTTAAAGAAACAGAAAAAGCACTAAAGCAATCTATAGAAAAAGCAAAAGCAGTAGAACAAATAAATGTTTTAGCAGATTCAATACTTCAAATAACCTCCCAAACTAATTTACTTGCTTTAAATGCAGCTATAGAAGCAGCAAGAGCAGGGGAAGCAGGCAGAGGATTTAGTGTAGTAGCAGAAGAAATAAGAAAACTTGCAGAACAGTCTAGTGAAACTATAAATAAAATCCAAAGCACTACAGGAATTATATTATCTTCCGTTAACGATTTAACATCAAATTCTAGTAATATGTTAAACTTTATTGAAAATAGAGTTTTAAAAGATTACGAAACTTTAGTAGAAACAAGTAAAGAATACAATGATGATGCACTATATTATAAAGATTTTTCTACAGATTTAAGTGCAACTTCAGAAGAACTATTAGCATCAGTACAAGATATTCTAAAAACTATTGATGGAGTTGCAGGAGCAGCAAGTGAAGGAGCTGGAGCAACTACAGATATAGCAAATAGGGTGCAAGAAGTAAATACTAAATCTAATGAAGTTTTAGGAGAAGCTTTAAAAGCAAAAGAAAGTGCAGAAAAATTAAAAATGGAAGTTTCTAAGTTTAAGTTATAGTCTTTAGCATAAAAAACAAGTATAATGTAAATAAGTGGGGCTGTTGCAAAACTAACTTTGTAAATAGAATAAATTCATTTGAGATGCTTACAGTATTAAAATGAACAAACTTGTAAGTTAAAAATGTTTAGTTTGAGTATAGAAAAAAAGCATTATTATAAAGCAAAAAACAAGGAAAATCCACAAAAAAGAGCCATTTTAATGGCACTAGGGGAGCTTTGCATGAGTTAGATGTTTCAACGTGCGAGTAGCACAGCCAGTAACAGAGCCTTATAGGCGCAGAGCAAGCCACCAGTTTTACTGGTGGTCCTGACTTATTGAAATAAAAAATGTGAATTCCGAAGAACTCACATTAATTGTATAATTAAATTATGCTAATAAATAAATCATACATTAAAGATTATAATGAGTTTAATGATAATTTTCAACTTATATTACCATTAAATTTAGAAAATTTAATACCAGAAGATGATTCTGTCCGCTTGCTAAGCCATGTATTGGAGGGATTAGATTACAGTAAGTTGTATAAGGCGTACTCTTCCGTTGGAAGAAAACCGGCAGTGGAACCTAAAATCATGTTCAAAATAATATCGTATGCTTATTCTCAAAATATTTATTCAAGCAGAAAAATCGAAAAAGCATGCAAAAGAGATATAAATTTCAAGTGGTTACTTCAATGTTATAAGGTACCCGATCATGCTACAATCAGTAGATTTCGTAAAGACTACATTTCAAATGAGGTAATTGAAGATTTATTTTATCAACAAGTTAATTATTTAGCTAATCAAAATGAAATACTATTTGAAAATGCATTTATTGATGGTACTAAAATCGAAGCGAATGCCAATCGTTATACTTTTGTTTGGAAAAAAGCTATTTTAAAAAATGAGGGTAAAATGTTTGATAAAATTCTTGTTCTCTTAGAAACTATTAATCTTGAAGAATTGAGGCAATTTACTATTGAGAAAGAAACAATGATTGATGACATTATTAAAATTCTTCAATGGCTTGAATCTGAAAAAAAGAAAAGAAGCATTGAATTTGTTCATGGAATAGGTAAGAGAAAAACTAAGATTCAAAAATGGACAGAGCAACTAACGGAATATAAAGAAAGACAAGAAAGATATAATTTTAGTAAAAATCTGTTTTCAAAAAGAAATAGTTATTCTAAAACTGATCCTGACGCGACTTTCATGCACATGAAAGATGATCATATGAGAAATGGTCAATTAAAGCCAGCATATAATGTACAAATTGCAGTCGAAAGTGAAGTAAGCGTCAAAATTTTGGTACCTATTTTTATAATATTGAACGTATTAAAATATCCTAGTAAGGCAATAATAAGCTTTACTAGGATTAATTTTATTTCTTATCTTTAATTTTCATATTTTCAGGAATTTTATTCGACCAAGGCATAAGATTCTCTAGGCTTTCGCTATCGGATAAATCTATCTTTGATAGATTATCGAATAAATAAACTAAGTACCGTTCTACTACTAGTTTATTAGCCTTGGCAGTTTCAACAATGCTATAAATAGTAGCACTTGAAGTTGCACCTTTTGCAGTATTGGCAAACAAGAAATTTTTTCTGCCTATAACAAAAGGTTTTATTGCTCTCTCAGCAGCATTATTGTCAACTTCTATAGAACCATCTAATAATACATTTTTTACACCTGGTAAATGCTTTTTAGCATACTCAAGTGCTTTACCTAATGGACTTTTTGGAAGAGCATTTTTGATTTCTATTTCAGTATATTCAATAAATTTATCTATTATTGATGTTAATTCTTTAGATCTTACTTCAAATCTAACGTCATAGTAATTTTCATCACTTGAATAAGATTCTCTAAGCTCTTTTTCGAGTTTATAAATTTGCTCGCAATAATTAAACCCTATTATCGCTCTAGAATTTTTTAGGGCTTGTTCATCTAAATCAACTATTATGTTATGAAAATATCTTCTTATATGAGCTAAGCAATATACTCTTATGGCGTTGCTAACGGAATTATAACCATTATAGCCATCGGTTTGTAGAAAACCTTTGAAATCTCCTAAGAAACTTTTAGGACAAGAGCTTGATCTAGTGCTTTGGTACTCATACAAAATCACTGGAGCAGATTCAGTTTCGCTCATGTACTCATACAAAATCACTGGAGCAGATTCAGTTTCGCTCATGTACAACCACATATACTTTTTAGATTTAGAATCCTTTCCATTATCATTAATTACTTTTAAAGTAGTTTCATCGGCATGAATATAATTTCTACTAAGTAATTCTTTTTTCATGTAGTTATATATTGGACCTAAAGCTTCCGCTGCGGACATAGTCCAGTTACATAGAGTTTGTCTTGAAAGAGTAGCTCCCATCATATCAAAGTAAAGTTCCTGTCTATAAAGTGGCATAGCATGTTGATATTTAAGTATAACAGTATGAGCAATTAACTCATTAGAAGCCATACTATTATAAAAAATAGTTTTAGGAGCTGGTGCTGAAATTATATTACTTTCACCAATTTCTTTTTCACATGATTTACAACCATAACTATAAATTATATGTTCTTCAACTACAAGTTTAGCTGGAATTAATTTGATGATTTCTTTTGTAGATTTCACTCCAATTTCTGTGAGTAATTCACCACAATCTTTACAGATAAGATCATCACCTTCTAATTTATGCTCAATAACAACTCTTTCTAAGTTTGCTAAATTATCTTTTTTCCCTATGTAATGATTTTTCTTAGCTCTTTTATATGTAATTTCTTCTAAAGTAGGTTCTTCTGCATTTGAATCACTAAATTTTTCAGCTTCGTTAAAAAGAGATAATTGGTTTATATCTACTTGCTCACTAGACACTCCAAATATCTTTCTATTTTTATTTGAAATAATACCTTTTAAGTATTCTAACTCATTTTTAAGTTTTTGTATTTCTTCATCTTTTGAACTTAATTCTTTATCCTTTTTATCAATTTCAGTTGACATTTTTTCAACTTTTTCAATTAATGATTTTGTTACCTCATCAAGTTCATTTGTCAAAATTTCGTGATTCATGATTACCTCTTTAACGTTTGTTTAATATATTCATTATACCACAAAAGCCATTGAAAATAAAGGGTTTCAACGGCTTTTTGCTGTGCGAATTTTTAATAATAATTACTAGGTTTTATAGATTTAAATTTAGAATTTGTTCTTACCTCATAACCTTTTAAAAGCCAACGTAATTCTTCAACATTTACTTTCATAGCATCTTCTGTAGTTATAGGCCACTTGAAGCGATTCGCTTCTAAACGATGATAATATAGCCAAAATCCCTCATCAAAGTGAAGAATCTTTAACTTATCCATTTGTTTATTACAAAAAACAAATAATGCTTTCTCAAAAGGATCAAGCTTAAATTGATTTTGAACTATCATAACTAATCCATCAATGCTTTTTCTTAAATCCGTGCAGCCGCAGGCAAGATAAACTTTTTCTACTTTATCAATATTTAACATTTTGCAGCTAACTCTTTGATTATTGAATATATTAAAGTAGTTTCACTAACCGGAATAGTTATATTAGCAGTTCCAATAGTAATTTTAACTTCCTTTGAAGTTAAGATATTTTTTTCTATATTATCTTGCTTGGTATTTAATGAAACAGCATGAAAAATAGATGTTGTAGGATTTGTTGTAGCTATTCTTTTTTTATGATAATAAAATTGGCTTTTGGAAAGTTTGTTTTCTATACAAAAATCTTTTAAAGTTATTGTGCCTTTATAGGAATTAAATTTATTGATGTATTCTTCCCAACTGGCATTATCTAATTTTCTAGACATATTAGTCCTCCCATTAATAATCTTTTAATTTAACTTTATCAATGAGAGGCCAGGTTATCTAGATACTTAATTTTTTACGCTTACAAAGTGAATACGTAACCGGTGTCGGAATATTTGATGATAGAAATGACATAGCAACGTTAATACCTATGCTCAAGAATATGAAAGAAAAAATTGGCCGGAAATATCTTAATGTAATTGCAGATTCAGGTTATGAAAGTGAAGAAAATTATTTGTTTTTAGAATCAAATAAACAAACTCCTTATATAAAACCACAAACTTATGAGAAGTGGAAAAAAAGAAGTTTTAAAAATGATATAAGTAAGCGTGAAAATATGAAATATGATGCTGAATCAGATTTTTATATTTGCCATAATGATAAAAAATTAATATCGACTTCTATTATTCATAGAAAATCCGCAAGTGGATACAAATCAGAAGTAACGGTGTATGAATGTGAAAACTGTGATAACTGTGCTCACAAAGTAAAGTGCACAAAAGCAAAAGGAAATAGAAAAATGCAAGTTTCAAAAACTTTTGTGGAAAAGCGTGAAATATCCTATAAAAATATTACAACTGAATTTGGAACTAAATTAAGAATGAACAGATCTATTCAGGTCGAAGGAGCATTTGGAGTTCTAAAAAGTGATTATGAATTCAATAGATTTTTAACACGTGGAAAAAATAGTGTTAAAACTGAATTTATTTTGCTTTGTTTTGGCTACAACATTAACAAATTACATTCTAAAATACAAAACGAAAGAACTCAGAATCATCTTCATGAATTAAAATCTACTGCCTAATTATGGAATAAATTGATTAGGCTTATTTAAGTGCGTTTAAAATTCAAAAGTATTTAAAATAATAGATGTGGCATTTGTAATATTTAGAATATTTTGTTCTAAACCGAAAAGGAGCATCGCTCCTGATTAAAATTTAATCATTTTGCGACACTCCCTTTTAAGTGGTTATAAGGAAATATATGTTGAAATTTAAATATATAAGATTTTGAAGTGAGGGGTTAGGGTTGGCAGAAAAGATTCAGTTGGGCTGGATAGATTATTCAAATGAACATAGAAATAAGGTTATGGCAGTGCTTCATGCTCTTTCTGCACCAGATGCAGTTGATGAAATAGGAATAGGAGTAATACGTGATGGTTTTGCTGATATTCTTTTTCCAGGAACATCAACAGTACAGACAAGAGCAAAATACTTTTTTATAGTCCCTTATATTTTAATGGAGCTTGAAAGAGAAAAAAATATTACAACAAGAAGTCTTATTGATAAGCTTGGTAAAACTGAAATAGAGCTTATAAAAACATTGAATAAAGATGATGTTGATGGTGTAATTGGTAGACGTGCGGGTTCTAAGCTTAAAAGAAAGCCGTCAAGCATTTATTGGAATGGTCTTAGAACTTTTGGTATTTTTAAGTATAATAATCTTTCACTTGATGGATATGCTAGAGCAGTATGCGGTATTAAGGAACATAAAAATCAGTTGAGCAGCTATGGGCATGAAGAAAAAGGGGCAAAAAGTGATGATGCAGATGTAATGCAAGGAGATACTTTAGGTGGATTTTGGAGATGCATATTACCAAAGCCAAATTGGAAAGAAGATATTTCTATTAATTTAAAATATGAGGAAGCCAAGTATTTAAGGGAACGAATTATTAAAGCTGAAGCTTCAAAAGATTCATTATTTGCTTTTATTTTAAAGAATAATTATAAAGAAGTATTAGATAATACTGAGTTTGATGCTATAGGTGATTTATTGCCATTATCTGATAATATTAAGGTTGATTATGATATGGCAAAGAATTTTGGAAAATTCATTTATGGAGCTAACATAAGATACAATGTTATACTTTCAAATAATAAAAATCAAGAAGCTATGGAAGCATGGAAAATGTGGATTAACAGTGCTTTTGTAAAAAATGAGTTTGCAGGTTATGACTTTTATCAAGTAATTAAAAGACTTAAAATAGGAAACGGTAAATTAATAAGATTCTTGAGTAGATGGAAAGAGAAAGTTGTTACTGGAAATATTGATGAGATAGATAATCTTATTATTGAACGTGAAATTGAACTAAAAGGAAAAGAGCGTGCAAAGTTAAAAAACAGTAAAGCATATGTATATAAACAAGGCGATTGGCTCGGTGGGGGAAGTCTTCAATATCGTTTAAAAAATGCACAAAGATTAATGGTTGATATTTATTCAGGATTGGAGGGGGAAAATGATTAGACCAGCAGAAGATAGATTAAATTATAGTAGCCTTTTAAATCCACCTTTAGGTTATGAGGTGGAATTTGCTATTGGAACAACATATTCCCTTGATTTAGAAGCTTTAGTTGGAGTACCAATGGCATTAAGTCTTTCGGAAGAGATGGATAGTACTTTCATAGAAAATCCTATTTTTATACTTGAAGGATTGCGTAGAAGTGCTGATAAATTTATATTGTTTTCAGAAGCAGGGCAAATTAAAGTACCACAAAATGCGAATTTTATTTTTTCACTCCTTGAAGACAGTGTGCATGAAGTAGCTCTTAAGAATAATAAGTCCTTCCATCCAAAGATTTGGATTATAAAATATGTAAATGATAAAGATGAAAAATTATATCGCTTATTGGTATTAAGTCGTAATCTTACCTTTGATAGAAGTTGGGATATGGCAGTAGCCTTAGAAGGCAATAGAAATAATAAAAAAACACTAAAAAACAGACCGCTTTCTGAGTTCATTACATTTCTATTAACCTATGCAAAAAATGATAAAAAGAAAAAAGATATGAAGGAAATAATTTCAGAGCTTGACTATGTACATTTCAAATCACTAGATAAAAATTTTACTGACTTTGATTTTTGTCCTATAGGAATTAATGGCCATGGTAAGGCTGAAACAGATTTGTTTAATACATATCATAATATGATAATTATATCACCATTTTTAAGTAAGGAAACAGTAGAAGAACTTAATGATTTATCTTTAGCTAATGCTTCTAAAACTTTAATTACACGTAAAACAGAGATTGTTAAATTGGACAGAGGATTACTAAAAGACTTTGATGTTTATGCATTAAAGGATTTGATTGTGGATGGAGAAGAAACCATTAGTGGTGATAATGAAAAGAATGATATTTATAGAAGACAGGATATTCATGCCAAAATGTATGCTAAAACAAAATACAATGAACATCATATTTATTTAGGGTCAGCTAATTGTTCAAATAGTGCATTTTATGGAAATGTTGAGTTTATGCTTAAATTGAAGTATCAAAAGTGGGGATTTAGAATTACAGATTTATTAGTAGATTTATTTGGGGAAGATGAAAAGGAAAATCCTTTTGAAAAAATAGAAACTATACCTGAGTTTGAAGAGGCAGAGGTAGATATAAGAGAGCAACTTCAAAAGGCTATAAAACAGCTATGTAGAGCAAAATCAAAATCAACTGTAATTGATAAACATGGTACTTATTCTATAAATATTGAATTTGGCATTATTCCAGAAGATATTAATTTTACAATAGCACCGTTATTAAGTAATAACTTTGAAGAGCTTAGAAACCTAACTGTTATAGAAAATTTAAGATTAATTGAATTAGGAGAATTTTATAAAATATGTGCTGAAAAAGATGGGGTAGAGCTTCAGAGAATAATAAAAATAAGAACAGAAGGTATACCAGAGGATAGGGATAGTGAGGTTTTCAAGTCAATAATAAGTGATAAACAAACATTTTTGAAATATGTAGCATTTTTATTATCTGATGATTTTCTTTTATCAGTTATTGAAGAAATGGAGAAGAAAAAAAATAAATCAGGTAAGTGGGAGTTGAAGGCTTTAGAACTACCAATTTTATATGAAAATATGCTTAAAGCAGCCTCAAGTTCTCCAGAGAAACTGAAGGATATTGAAAATATAATTGATATTATAAAAGATAAGGATATAATTCCAGAAGAATTTAATAGTCTTTATAAGACTTTTGTATCCGCAGTAAAGAAGGTGAAGCGATGATTGATCTTATAAAAAAAGAAAGAGGTATATTATCAGGATTAAAAGATTTTCAGCTTGCCACTGTAGAAAGAATTTATCATCTATTTACTACAGGTTTCTCAAGAATACTTGTTGCAGATGAAGTAGGTCTTGGAAAAACGTTGATTGCTAGGGGGACTATAGCTAAAACAGCAAGATATAATAAAGAAGTTTTAAGCAAAGAACTCTTTAAAGTAGTTTATATATGTTCAAATCAAAGTATTGCAGGTCAAAATCTTGCTAAATTAAAAATAGATGAAAATGTAACGATAGATGGTTTATCAGATACACGTTTATCAATGCAGCATCTTAAAATATTTGAAAATGATAATGACCCTAGAATAAAAGAAAATTATATACAGCTAATACCGTTAACTCCTTCAACCTCCTTTAATATGACTGTTGGATGTGGTAGCGTTCAAGAGCGAGCTTTGATTTATGCCATTTTAAGAAGATATAGTGGTTTAAAGACATATTTGAAAGGACTTCAAATATTGTTAATTGATACAGCACCAAAAGCTTGGGAGTGTTGGGCAAAAGATTGGTATGAGCAGAGAGTTGTTAAGTGTAATAAGAATAGCAATGGTAAGTATATTAATTTAATGTTAGGAAAAGTTGAAGAATATTTTAATGAAAATGAAGAATTATTTTTCGAAGTCATTGAAGTCTGTAAAAAAATTAAAAGTGCAGGATATAAGCGCATTAACGGAGTAAATGGCGTCATACATAGATTAAGAAAAATGATGGCAGAGATAAGTGTAGATTTAATGGATGCAGATCTTGTAATAATGGATGAATTTCAAAGATTCCCTGAACTTATAGATACATATGCATATAATGAAACGGCTATGCTTGCTAAAAAGTTTTTTAATTGCAGTAATAATGATGAAAAAGTGAAGATTTTACTTTTATCAGCAACTCCATATAAATTATATTCAACTCTTGAAGAGATAAATGAAACACAAAATGATGAACATTATAAAGAGTTTATGCAGGTAACAGATTTTATTTTTGAAGATGAACCTATAAGAAAATCAGAATTTAGAAATGTATGGAATGATTTTTCTATTGCATTGAGTGAAGTTTGCAGCAATAATTTTGCAATGATTGTTGCTAAAAAACAACTAGCAGAAGATTATTTATATAAAGGAATATGTAGAACAGAGAGAATGTTAGTTGATGGAGCAAGTGAATTAATAGACACTGAACTTAAAAAAGGACAATTGCATATAACGGAAGATGATGTATTAGCTTATGTAGAAACAGATTTAATGTTAAATGACATTGGACTTAAGGATAGAGTTCCTGTTGAGTATATTAAATCAGCACCATTTATAATGTCTTTTATGGAGCATTACAAATTTAAACAGAAAATATTTGATTTTTTTAAGAACAATCCAGATAAAATAAAATTAGCTAATAAGCAGAGGCTTTGGTTAAATAGAGAAGTTATAGCTAAATATGATGAAATAGCAATTACTAATGCAAGGCTTGCTAAACTTAAGGAAGTAGCGTTACCTAAAAATGCTGAAAAGCTAATGTGGATACCACCATCAAAGCCTTATTATGAATTTGGGGGTAGTTTTGCAGGACATAAAAATTTCTCAAAGGTATTAGTATTTTCTGCTTGGGAAATGGTTCCACGTGCAATTGCAGCAATGCTTTCTTATGAAGCAGAGAGACTTACAGTAGGAAATTTAGTTAGAAGTACTCCAAATAATGAGAAAGAAAATCGTAGTTACTTTGCTAAAAATCGTTTTCCATCACCAAGGCTTAAATTTAGTATGCGTGACAATACACCTGCTAATATGGCATTTTTATGCCTTTTATATCCTTCGGTTACTTTAGCAAAATTGTTTGATCCTATAGATGCTGTTAATAGAAAATTATCTTTAAAGGATTTAAGAAAAGAATTAAAGCTAAAAATTGAAGGATTGATTAGTGAGATAGATTATATTTCAAAAGATGATGGTTCAAGACAGGATGATAGTTGGTATTATATTACTCCATTAATGTTTGATATTGAGGAAGAAAACATTAGAAGTTGGTTTGAAAATCCAGATTTATCACAACAGGTAGAACAAGACGATGGTATAGAAAATGAGGAAGATGATAAGGGTGCATATACTAAGCATTTTCAAGAACTTAAGCGTATATATTTCAGTCAAGATAAACTTGTTCTTGGTAGAAAAACCAAGGATTTAACTGATGTACTTGTAAATATGGTACTTGGATCTCCATCTATTTGTGCTCTCAGAATGTTTAATCCAGATGTTAAAGGGGCAACCACTTATTCTGTAAAACTTGCGAAGACAATACTTGACCGTTTTAATGGGCAGGAAGCCACTTCTATAATTGAACTTGAATATGGAATGTATAATAAAGATGCTTATTGGCAAAATGTACTTAAGTATTGTATTGATGGAAATATTCAGGCGATGTTAGATGAATATGCACATTTGCTTTTAGAGGGACATGATCTTAACAATAGTAATTTAGAATATAGAAATGAGCAATTAGTAAATATTATGGTTAAGACTTTAAAAACACATACTGCAAGCTATAATGTAGATACATTTGATACTTTTAAAGCTAGAGTTTTTAATGCAAATAAAAAAGAAAATAAAAATATAGACAAGTATATAAAAATTAGGTCAAATTATGCAGTTGGATTTTATGACACTAAAAATGAGGGAAAAAGTGTCCAACGTAAGGATAATATAAGACTTAGTTTTAATTCTCCATTTAGACCATTTGTTTTGGCAACAACTTCAATAGGTCAGGAAGGTTTAGATTTTCACTATTATTGTAGAAAAATAGTGCACTGGAATTTGCCATCAAATCCTATTGAAGTAGGACAGACTTAAAGGGCAATTAATAAAAAGGTAGTTTAAAATGAGTAATATCAATCAATTACAGAGAATAAAACAGAGCTATACAATA
>NZ_JHVC01000024.1 GCF_000619945.1 Clostridium lundense DSM 17049
CTAGGGTGTTCTTGACATGCAATTCATTGTTAATTATATTGTAATTAAGGCATGGAGTTTTACCATGACCTCCATGCCTATAAAATAATTATCATAGAAAGCTATTTACAGAAAAACTTTCACACTCTCTTATTCTCTATTATTTTTTTATTTATTATAAAAAAATCCCCTAGAAAATTTCTAAGGGATCTTTTATTTAAAACTATTTCTGAGATAATAATCCTATACTTTCATCTTCTTGCCACTGTTCTACTTGTCTCATAGCCTCTTCAGCACTCTTACCTGATCCAACAAGTGCTCCAGATAATATAAATTTAGAAAACAAAAATTCTGAATTCATTCCCATACTTTCTTCTTGTAATGCCCTATTTACTAGTGGGTTAATACTGTTTAATAGCTCATTAGCTTCGTCTTTTGACACCTCTTCTTCTATTGTTCTACACTTCCAATTATTTTTGCATAAGTTCATGGTAAGTATATAGTTATATTTAATAGCATGCTTTATTTCATCTGATAAAATTTGAAAAACTATGTCTCTTTGGCATCTATTGGGCAAACCAGCTCTTATTATTCTATATCTTTCCATAGCGCTTAATTCTCCAAAAAACGCCTTTTTAATTCCTTCTATATAATTTCTTGGCCTATCAAACTTTTCTTTATCGCTATCCTTTATAATTTCACCAGTATAACACTTATATATTTCTTTATACCATTTGTTATGATTTCTTTCATCA
This sequence comes from Clostridium lundense DSM 17049, assembly GCF_000619945.1. Classification (GTDB taxonomy): domain Bacteria; phylum Bacillota; class Clostridia; order Clostridiales; family Clostridiaceae; genus Clostridium_AO; species Clostridium_AO lundense. Next base: position 735 of record NZ_JHVC01000024.1, read on the forward strand.
TTTCTAATAGATTTAATTATTTCTTTTTCTTCTTTAGTTGGAGCTAAACAAATTAAATAATCGTATTCTAATTCATCATTTTTTTCTCCTTGTACTGCATCTTTTATTAAACAAAGTGCTTTGTTTAATCCTTCCTGTGTAAAATCCGTACCATAATTAGAACAACACATGTTCCATCCCTCATATGGTCTAGTATAATTCATTATATTTCCTCCAAAATCCAATATCTTATTCACATTTATATTATATGTGAATAATTCCTTATTGTTCCTGCATAAAACATTTTATTAAATAATATATTATTATAGTTGAAATATTTTGGAGGTATAATATGGAAGCAAATATGATGAATATGTATAACTATCCTATGATGGAAATGTGCAACATGTGCATGTATAAAATGTGTTGTCCTATGTTACATGCTCCTATGAACATGATGCCAATGTACCCTATGTGCCCTGAAAGTATACCAATGTTTCCAATGTATGGAGCTAACATGGAGGAAGAAATACTCTTACCTAACATGAGGCTTATGAGAGAGCTTATTGATGACATGGAGGATAAAGAAAATTTAGATGAAATTGATGAAGAGTACCCTTCTACTGAAGAATCCCAGATTAATGATTCTAGTGAAGCCATAAATCCAAGTACTGACAATATAGAATCTAATGAAGCCTATGATACTGTATTAAGTAACGATTTCTTACAATATGCCGATGAAGAAAATACTTTTTACAGATCCGAAAATAAAAATGGAAGAAAAACCTTATATTGTTATACTTCAGTAAATAATTTAAACTGTGTATTTAATGAGTTAATGCTTTGGACAGATATTTCAAGTGAGCATCCTATTTTTATTAAAACCGTAGCAACATTAACTAAAAAGAACTTACCTAAAGAAATTGAAAATAGACTTATGGAAGTTAATAAAATGTTCTCTAATCTTAACAAAAAGGTAGTGTCTTTAAGGAAAAAAGTTACTGCTAATTCAATTCCTCTACCTAATGTTATAACGGAATTAAATAAATTTATAAAGGAATTCTTTAAATACGACGAGTTCTTCTTAGGATTATTAAGTGAAATAAAGTCCTACGGAAAGGAAGATAAAGTTTGGCAAACATTACTAAATCATATAACTCATGAACAAAAATTCATGTATGAACTTTTTCAAAATATAGATAATCAAATTTAAAAAATAGTACATTTTTTTCAGAGTAAAGATAACAGATCACAGAGTACAGATGAAATAGGCTTTCCTTCTGTTAATAATACAAAAACTTAAATTTAACATTTATGCACTTAGCTCTAAAGATAATTGAGATTATTTTTCAAAAACAACTATTTAAAATTTTTCGTAATGTGAACAGAAAGAATTTATCCTTATCTGTACTCTGTACTTTATACTCTGTTGCCTAAAAAATTGCTCATATTTTTTATAATTCTTTTATCTTTACATCTGCTTCATCTATATTTGGATCAAACGTTGGAGCTGGAGTTAACAAATCAGATTGTTTCAACTGCATATTTATCTCTCCTACAACCGCTTCTCTAAAATGATCTAAATCTTCTTCTTTTAATCCAGGTATTCTTTTTAATAACATTTCATTAAATAATTTTTTCTTATCATCTCCTGCCGCTGGAATAAGTTTATACTGTTGCTCCACAGCATAAAAAATACTTTTTGCTGTATTATAAATAATATTATATTGATCTGATCCAATTTGCTTTATCAAAGCCTCCTTCTTTTTAGTTAAATAAGAAACTAACATAGTAATTAAATAAGTACAAACTATACCTAAAACGCTCAATACAGCCTGTACTAATATCTGCATAACTCCATTTTGCAGCGTCTCCATAATATTCCCCCTCTAAAATAGGCTCTTACTTCCTTTAGTTCTAGTAGTGATAATTACTCTATTCCCTTCTTTTTCATCATCTTGGATGGTTAAATAATTATAACGGTCAAGATGTATGTCTATTCTCCCACTATTAGGTATGATTTGAAAATAACCAAATCCTCCTGGGAAGGCATGTACTCCTGGTGAATTAGGTATACTATGATCAATTGCCAGAACATTGCTTCTTTTACCTTCTTCTACTTTTTCATTTCTGGTGACATTTTCTTCTTCAGTATACACATCTACTCCAGTTATACCTTTTATAATTGCATTAGCAAGCTTTTTAGGGCTATACAAATTGCAATCTTCTCTATTGTCACAAAAAAATGGCTCAACTAAAATAGCTATCATTGATGTATATTTTAATACATATAAATTTGTTCTCTTTTGACTCCCTCTATTTACAAAGCCTAATTTACTAATTTCAGTACATATTTTGTCTGCATAACCCTTACCTGCGTCAGAAATATATTCTACTTCGCACCCTCTAGCCTTATCCTTCCTAAATGCATTTACATGAAGAGAAATAAATAAATCTGTTTTATAGTTATTAGCAGCATTAACTCTGTAAGCTAAAGATTGTCCTAAACTCAAATTGGCAGTTGCAGGAGTAACATTTATAACTGTATGTCCTAATAACTTTAATCCATCTATTACTAACTCACCATATTCTCTTATAGCCTTTTCTTCATTTAAGTATCCTTCTGCTCCCCTATCTTCCCCTGTGCCATGTCCAAAATCTATTGCAATTTTCATCTCCTTCTCACCTCAATCATATATAATAATACATAGTATGCAATTAACTTGAATATTGTCTATAAATAACACTTTTGTTTATTATCATTATTAGTAAAATTTCATAAATTATAATGTAGATTAATTTTTAAGAAGGAATAGTTATGTATAACAATCCATATTCAAGAGTAAATGCAGTTAATTATGCTATTACCTATGCATTAACTCCTAATCCCAATTATAAATATTTTCCATTAATAGGTGATAACGGTGGTGATTGTACTAATTTTATTTCACAATGTTTAAGAGCTGGTGGAGCTAGTATGGTATATAACGCATCTCATCCTTGGTGGTATAATCATAATGGGAATTCAAGTACTAAAAATGATACTTGGTCTATACCTTGGGCTGTAGCTCACTCACTTTACTGGACCATAAAAGTAAATTATGAAAAAAAATTATCAGGACCTAAAGGTTTGGAAGTTAATGATATTAATAAGCTTCAAATTGGTGACTTAATATTTTATGAAGATGCTGCAGGGAAAATATTTCATTCTGCCATTATTACTGCTATGCCCAATGGCTATCCTTTAATATCCCAACATAGTTTTGAAGCTTTAAATATTCCCTATGAAAAAACTTGGCGACCTAATAAGGTACATTTTTTGCAAATAACAATTTAAAAGCCTTAATAAAAAATAATAGTCACTTTATCCACTTTTAACATAAATTAAAGTAGGAGTGGATTAATATGAAAAAATCAATGTTATCAATTAAAAAGTATTTTAATTGCACTAACTCAGCTACCAAGGCATTAATATTTTTGGGAATACTTTCTTTAATCCACACTATTATTACAGTGTTCTTTGACTTTTCACAAGGAAGTCCATCAGATGTAGCCATACGTTCTGTTATGTCCAATATATTTGGCTTTATTTTTGGTGAACAAACTGTGGAAAATTCTAATATGAAAAATAAGAACTCCCAGACATGCTTAGCTTTTATGATTGCTTTAGTTTGTTTAACTGTTTCCATGATATCTCATTGGATAAGAACAATATCCCCTACTAATGTAGCCTTAATAGAATTAAGAAATTTATTATTTGTTTCATTAGGTTTTTTATTAAGTCGAGCTAAAAGCGAAAATCAGTCTTCCAAATAAGATAAGAGCAACTACAAAAGTAGTTGCTCTTATCTTATTTAAAACTCTATGCAATTTTTATTCTTATTTACATAAACTAATTATATATAAGGAATCTATTTGGAGGTTTTCTATGTATTCAATGTGCTGCTTTTTTTGCAGAGGAAAATTTATACCTATGAATTATTTCTACACACCTTATTTTTATAATTTTCCAGAAAACGCAAATAATTATTATGGATTAAATTCATATCCATGCAGAAGGAGAAAAAGTTTTACCACTTGTGAGGCTAAAAATATTGGTAGAGCTCTAGGAGTAAAATTTGATAAGTTTGATGTAGAACAATTCAGAATAGGTCTTTGTGTAGAATTAGAACATGGAACACAAAATCCTCTTACTAATATAACAAATGATGACTGTATAATGACGGGAAAAATTACCCTTGCCCATCTTAACGAATATCCTGATTACTATAAGAGATTAACCAAAATGGAAAAAGAAGCAGGAAAATATTGGAATGACAGAGAAAAATAATACTTAAATCTTTATTGTAACCTATTATTTTTTAATAATAGGTTACAATTTAACAATAACTCCAGACTTCTTAGTTAATCTGGAGTTGTTTCTGTTAATTAAGACAATAGAGATATTTAGCATCAATTTCTTCATTATCTAGGGTAATCATTTGAAATATATAGTTTATTCCTTTAGTTAAATTCTTTTCTTTAATTGAAATAATGCTACATCCTATTTTTTTAGGTTCTCCTAATAAAATTATTCTATCTTTAAACCTAACTACCCTTTTTATTTGAAAATTATATACTAGTAATCCTACTTCATCTTTGCTTAATCCTCTGTATTTTTCATCGAATGCTAAACTACCCATTAGATTTTTTTCTTTTTCTTTATCTTTAGGTATTACAAAAAGTTTATGCATATATTGGCAAAGTTTTGTGGGCATATATGCCCATCCCAATTTATAATTCTCTTTCCATGATGGATCATAGATAGGTCTTTTATATCTACTATCACTATATTTTATTGCAAAACTAATATTATCTCCTTTATCTACAGCAGTTTTTATATTTTCTTTATCATATTCTATGTTATTGTATCCAATTTTGCAATTTTTGTTTGTAATTATTAAGTTTTCTCCTAATGGAATATAATATGATAGTTTCTTTTTAAGTTGTAGGTTTTCCATCCTTAACTCTTCTAAGCTTTTCTTTTTTTCCTCTATGTCCATATAATCCTCTTCCTCTGGCAATCTAGAGCTTACAGAATTTTTTTCTATTAACTCTTTTAAATACTTATAATTTATTACGCCACCATAAATATGATCTAGTACATAACCGCCCTTAGTAGAAAGTTGAAATATACATTCTTTTTCTTTTTCACCCTCCAAAAGTAGATTATCTTGAAGTATTGAAATAATTTCTGCACCTTTTCTTGTAGGCTTTCCTATTAAAATAATTTGATTTTTATATTGTTTTATATACTCTACTTTAAAATTATAAATAAGAATATTAATATATTTATGTGCATCATAAAAAATTCCTTCATTAAATCCTAAGCTACCTTCAAAGTCGAAAGCTGAACTAGCTCCTAATGGATAAATGAATATATTATGGGATGCTTCTGAAACCTTTTTAGGAAAATATACCCAATCCCTAAACCAAAAATCTTTCCAATCTGATGTATATATTGGCCTACTATACTGTGGATTATCATATATCTTTTTAAATTCTACATCTACTCCCTTACTAATAACTTTTTTTAACGGATAAGTTTTAATCTCATTCTTATCTTTATCATAACCTCTATTTTCTTCTTCAAATAATGTCTTTTTCTCTACAGGCAACATATTTTCTAGAACATTTTTGAAATTATAGTTTTCCATGATTAATCTGTCTTTTTCTTTTTCATTAGACAAATTTATTGCACTAACACTATTGAATCTATATGTATTAATAGGTATAGTAATTATTATAATACTAAACAAAAATACTTTTACTATTCTTTTTCTATAAAAAGATATTGTTTGCATAAAATTTCACCTTCGGTTTCACGTAATACTTAATTTTAGTCTTTGTATTTCTTTTATTATTTATTCCATAGCTAGCATTTGTAACATAACAACAACTGCTACGTTGCTTTATGAATTCTTATAAGGAGGTATTATGAAATATATTGATTTATCTCATTGTATAGAAAATAATATGATATCATTTTGCGAGGAGGAAATTCCTCACATATATGGGCTATCTTCTATAAAAAAAGATGGCTATGATGTAAAAAAGCTTATTATAACCACTCACACTTCTACTCATGTAGATGCTCCTAAACACATATTTGAACACGGTAAAAGTATAGACCAAATTTCTTTGGATACCTTTTCAGGAAAAGCTTTAACCATAGATTGTACTAAAGTAGATAGCTGTATAGATTTAGATATTCTAAATTCATATAGTTTAGATAATATAGATTTTATATTGTTCTATACTGGTTATGATAAGGTTTGGAATAGTATTGAGTTCCTAAAAAATTACAAATATCCATCTAGTAAGTTATGTGAATATCTATGTAAATCTCATATAAAAGGGATAGGAGTAGATACTATATCTATAGATGACGAGAATAATCATCACTTACCAAACCATCATATCCTTTTAGAAAAAGAAAAATTAGTTATTGAAAATTTAAATAATCTACACTATATTTTAAATAAAAAGGTTGATTTATTTATATTTCCATTAAAAATAAGCTCTGGAGATGGTTCTCCTGTAAGAGCTATTGCAAAAATTTTATAACAAATTAGGCGGTGACAATATGCTAAATATAACATTACTTGGTTCTGGAGGCAGTTTACCTACAGCAAATAGATTCTTAACTTCTCTTTTAATTAATTATGATGGAAATAAAATACTAGTTGATTGTGGTGAGGGTACCCAAGTGTCAATGAAAATAAATAAAACTGGTTTTAAGGATATTGGGATTATTTGTTTTACTCATTTTCACGCTGACCACGCATTAGGACTTCCTGGACTTTTACTTACCATAGCCAATAGTGGTAGAACAGAACCTTTAACTATTATTGGTCCTAAAGGCTGTAACGAAGTAATACATGGTCTTAGAGTATTGTGTCCTGAACTTCCTTATGAAATAAATATTATAGAGAACACTGAGTCTTGTGAAAATATTTTTTCCACAGATGATTTAATCCTAAGCACCTTAAATTTAGATCACACTCTTCCTTGTAATGGATATAATTTTTCACTTAAAAGAAGGGCTAAATTTGATGTAGCAAAAGCCTTAGAAAACAAAGTTCCAAAATCTTTATGGAGTAAACTTCAAAAAGGTAACTATATAGATTATGAAGGAAAAACCTATTATCCTCAGATGGTATTAGGTGATAATAGACAAGGTTTAAAGATTACTTACATAACAGATACAAGGCCTATTGATGAAATTATTTCTTTTGCTGAAAATAGCAACTTATTCATATGCGAAGGTATGTATGGAGATGATAGCAATTTAGATAAAGCCTTAATAAATAAACATATGCTATTTTCAGAAGCAGCAACTTTAGCTTTTAAATCAAATGTAAAAGAACTTTGGCTAACTCACTTTAGTCCTAGTTTAACTGATCCTGAAAATTATATTGAACAAACCAGAAATATCTTTAAAAATACTAAAATTGGTACTGATGGTATGACGAAAATCTTATCCTTTACTTGAAAATAGAAAAGTGCATCGCACTTTTCTATTTTCAACAATAAAGAAGATTTTTTCTCTATTCATATTTGAAAAATCTAATTGAAAGTTAAGGAAACTTTTTGTTTTCAAAAAGCATTTAATATAAATTTATACTTCTTTTAACTCTGAAACGTTTACCACAAATTTATTATCGTTATTTAAATCTTTTACTAACACTTCATTATTATCCTTGTTTATCGTCTCCAACCAAACTAAATTTCCATTATAACTTACATTTATTACACCTAAAGATTGTTTTATTTCCATAGCCCTGTGTAAATCCATAGTTATCTCTCCTTTTATACTTGTATTTATTAAATATATTATTCCCTTTAAATAATACAGTATGTCTATGAATATAATGTTTTTCTTCCTTTAATTTAATATAAATCAAAAAACTAAATAGTATAAATAGATTATTAATTGCTAAATATAAGATTGTACTTAAATCAAAAGGAGTGAATTACAATGGATGAGAAAAATAAAAAAGTATTAGAAAGCTTTTATGAAAAAAAAGCTGATGCAGAAGTTGGAGCAGAATTAGGTAATCTTAAAGATCAACTTAATGCTATGGAAAGTACATTAAATCAACTAAAAACAACTGCAATGTCAAATCCAAGTCAAGAGCAGGGAGGTCAAATGCAAAATCAACAAAGTCAACAGACTGCAGTCAAGCTTTCAAAACAAATACAAAACTTTAGACAAGAAGCGCAGCAACAACAGCAGCAGTCTGAACAACAATTGCAACAAGCTGTACAACAGGCAATGTGTGCATTAAATCAAGCTAGCCAACAAATTATATCTCATCAGGTTCTTTCTCAAATGAACCAAATAATAGATCAGGCTCAGAATCAATTAAATCAAATGGGATCTCAGGGACAGCAGGGTCAACAAGGACAGCAAGGCCAACAAAATCAACAAAGTAATAATAATCAAATGTCACAAAAAAATTCATCAAATTCTTGCAAATAAGCAAAAATGGACCAACATTCCAATAACTTACGTACGAGTTATTTGATACCACATGTGGTATCAATATAAATATATATTTCGCTATAAGATGGTTAAACTACATGTAGACTCAAATAAATTATAAATTTTGAAGGGAGTAATATTCATGGATAATAGAAGTTTAGAAGAAACAAAAAGATTAAATGCTCAATCAAGAGCTAATAAAGGCATGTCTGGTGCTGCAGGTAGCAGTATGACTAATAGTGCTAGTAGTTCTAACTTAGAGGAAACTAGACAGTTAAACGCTCAATCAAGAGCTAATAGTGGCATGACTAGTAGTGCAGGTGCTGGTATGACTAGTAGCACTAATAATTATGATTTAGAAGAAGCCAAAAGATTAAATGCTGAATCAAGAGCTAATGGTGGCATGACTAGTAGTACAGGTGCTGGTATGACTAGTAGCACTAATAACTATGATTTAGAAGAAGCTAAAAGATTAAACGCTCAGTCAAGAGCTAATAGAGGAAATTCTATGCAGTAAAATTAAATAGGCAGATTTTATTCTGCCTATTTTAATTTATCCGATAACTACCCTTCGAAATATTCCCTACACACTCTGTGAAAGCGATTCACAGAGAATCAAAGATTTTGATTCTCTGCTTTTCTAAAGTTGGGAGGTATTAGAACTCTCTTAATAAGATTCAGATGAAGAAAGCGTAGTTCTCTTAATAAAACTCCGTCTGAACCTAAGAATCACTTGATATTATTAAACGGTCTAAAGTTCAGTAATATTAAAATTTTCATGAGAAATGAGTTTTATTTTATCTTTTTTAGCTAGCCTTTTAATAGCATATTCTCTCTTTTGTGCTGAAATTTTATCTTCATATTTTTCAAAATAAACTAACTTAACTGGAAGTCTTGCTCTTGTATATTTTGCTCCCTTACCCTTAGAATGGGTTTCTATTCTCTTATTTAAATTATTAGTCCAACCAGTATACAGAGTTCTATCTGCACATTCTAATATATAAACATAGCACATTACCCTTATCCCCTTCTATATAGTAAATAATAAAGAATTAATAATAGGAAGTAAAGATCAATTTTACTTTTCACTAAATATGAAACTTTGTTTTACTTCCTTCCTTTGCAGGCGTTATTTCTAACCTTGCATCCACTCGTTCCTTAAGCTCAGGAACATGCGATATTATTCCTACTAATCTTCCACCCTTTTGTAGATCAATTAAACACTGAATGGCATTATCTAAGGATTCTGGATCTAAGGTACCAAACCCTTCATCTATAAATATAGTATCCAAACTTATTCCTCCAGCATGACATTGAACTACATCTGCTAATCCTAATGCTAAAGCTAGGGATGCTTTAAAACTTTCTCCACCAGATAAGGTCTTTACATGACGTGCTTTTCCAGTATAATTATCAAACACCTCCAATTCAAGACCTTGCTGCTTTATTCCTTTACCCTTTTCTTCTTTTCTTTTAAGTATAAATCGTCCTCCTGCCATTTTGCTTAGTCTTACATTAGCAGTATTTATTATTTCATCAAAATATGCAGCTAAAACATATCTTTCAAAGGTTATTCTTTCTGAATTATCACCATTAGCAATTCTAGCTAATTCACCAATAACACTATAATTTTCTTCATCCTTTGCTATAATCTTATTTATTTTATTAATTTCCATCAAAGCTTTATTGTTGTTACTTTGTCTTGAAAATAACTTCTTTTCTCTTTCTTCTAAATTTTGTTCTTCTAATTTAATTTCTTCTAATTTTTTTCTTAAATCATCAATTGAAACCTCTTCTAATCCTCCTGTATCCTTTATAGCCTTTTCTAATCTATCCTTTAATGACTTTAGATTTTGACCATACTCTAATATATCTTTTTCTAAAAGCTTAATTTTCTCTTCTGACATTTTCAATAGTGTATATTCACTAAACTCTTTAAAACCTGCTTCCTTAATATTATTATTTAGCTGTTCTTCCCAGAACTTAACTTCCTTTATTGCATCTTCTACATTTTTACTTTTTATCTTTATATCTGCTTTACCAGAAACATAAGCTGTATTTGCTTTATTATAGCATTCTTCTGCTAATTTATATGCCTTTTCCAGCTCTATAAGTCTTTCTTGTAATTCATTAATTCTTGATGAAAGCTTGGCAAAAGATCGTATTTCCTCAGGAATTTCCTTTTCTATGCTTATAAGAAGTTCTTCTTCACTTTTTACAACTCCATAAAGCTCTGTATATTCTTTTTCTCTTTTTTGGATTAATACTTCTTTATTTTTTATATCTTCAATTAATTTTACTATGTTATTTTCTAATTCTATTTTCTTTTCTGCAATTTTTGTAAGTTTAATTTGTTCTTCTTTTAAAACATTTAAATCTTGAGCTATTTCTTTTCCTTTGGTTCCTAAATAAAAAAGCATATCCTTTATTTCAATTATATTTATATCTTCTTCTAGAACATGGTTCAACTTATCTTTTTGTTCTAATAACATCTGATAACTATTCTTTATAACTCCATTTAAATCTGAAAGTTTTTGCAGCCTTCTATCCCTATCTTCTTTTAATATATCAAATTTATCTTTTGCTTCTTTAAGCTCTTCTTCTGTAGGGACTCCATGAATTAACTGAGCAACATTAGGATGATGTGTAGAACCACATACTGGACATTGCATACCTTCTTTTAAGTCCCTTGCTAAAAGACCTGCTTGCCCTCTTCTAAAGTTATCTTCCATTAATTCATATTGGGATTTAATTTTATTATAATCCTTATCAAATTCTTCAAAACTTTCCTTGTCATTATTATATACTTGAAGTCTATTTAAGTACTCCTTAGTATTTTTGTAAAAGCTTCTCATTTCATCACAAAGTAAGTTTTTCTCATATACAGCTCTATCTAATTTCTCCTTATAAGTTTCTGCCTTTTCTGCCTGAATTAAATTGTTATTAGCATTTTCTAATTTAACTTTTTCTTCATTTTGAGATAATCTAATTTCTTTTAATAAATTATCTTTATTATTAAGACTTTCTCTTAACTTAACTATTTTTAGGCTTTTCTCTTCATAATTTTTAACTTTTTCTTCCCAAGTCTTAAGGGTTGCTATACTATCTGAAAGCTTCTTTCTTTTGCTCTCCTTAACCTGTTCCTTTTCTAAATTCTCCTTGCTTATAATTAAATTATTCTCGCACTTTTTAAGTTCTTCTTCTCCATGATTATATTGAATTTGCCTTAACTTTAGATTATTCTTCCTATCTATAAAAGAATCCTCTACTACTTTTACCTGTAAGGCCTTCCTTCCTTTTTGTAGCAGAATCTGTTTTTCTTCATATTCCTTTCCTTTTGATAAATAGGATTTATAGAGATTTTGGAGATCTTCTTTTTCTTTAATCTTCTTATTTATTTCTTCTCCTTCAATAATACTTTTCTGAAGTTTTTCTGCATCATTTTTAATATTCTTAATCTGGCTAGTTAATTTTTTTCTATATTCCTCATCATTTTTTATAAGTTCCTTTGTCTTCTCTATTATTTCATTTATATTTAAATCTTCCGCATTTATAAGTTTTAATAAAATTTCATCTCCATGAGCTTCTATATGTTTTACATGAGTGTCCCTTTGAGTTTTAGTATTACTAATTTTTTTATATATACACTTCTTTTTATCGTCAAGCTTCCTTTGGATAGTTTCAAAATCTTGAGTACCAAAAATTTTTCTAAATATAACTTCCCTCTCTGTACTATCTGCTTCTAATAATTTTCTAAATTCTCCTTGTGGAAGCATTACTATTTGTCTAAATTGACTTTTATTAATACCCAAAATATTATTTATATTTTCATCTACATTATTAACCTTTGATATCACCTTTTCATCAGGAAGATATAAATAAGCCTCCGCACTTTTAAAGGTAAATCCCTCTCCTCTTGATCTTTTTCTCTCTTGTTGAGGATATCTTATTATTTTGTATTCTTTCCCTTTAAGCTCAAATTCCAATTCTACATATGTAGGAGTTTCAGATAATGCAAAATCACTTCTTAGACCATCCTTATCTCTATTAGTTCCTGAAGCTTCTCCAAAAAGAGCATAACTTATAGCATCAAATATAGTAGTTTTTCCAGCTCCTGTAGGTCCAGTAATTAAAAATATATTTTTGTCCTGTAACTTTCTAAAATCTACTTCTTCAACTCCAGCATAAGGGCCAAATGCACTCATTATGAGCTTTAGCGGTTTCATATACTATTTCACCTCTCTTTCTACTTCTTCTATTACATCTTTCACTATATCAATCTTTTCTTCTGTTAACTTTTTATCAGATATAGCTGCATAAAATTCTTCAAAAAGTTGTAATTTTGACTTATTTTCATATCCTAGTGAAGCTGCTGTTTTACTTTCACTTGTTTTTTCTATTATTTCTCTATTTAACCCCATAATATTAGGATATACTGCTCTTAATTTTGATATAGGATCTACTAATTCTCCTTCATCTGTGAGTATAGCATATATATAATCTTCAACATTTTCTTCTCCATAGACCTTGGGATTAATTAGCTCATTTAATGGGCCTTTAATAATTCTCATATCTCTTTTAGGAACAAGTTCCTTTAACTCTACAGAAACTTCACCAGCTTCATTTATATTAACTATAGTTACCCCTTTTTTATGATTTGTTTCTGAAAATGAATATTTTAATAAGGATCCTGAATATCTTATTTTATCACTTCCAACCTTTTGTGCACCATGAAGATGTCCTAAAGCTGTGTAATTAAATAAGCTAAAATATTCTCCACTTATTAAATCTGTACCACCAATACTTAAAGGTCTTTCAGAATCAGAAATTTTAAGACCTGCCCTGATATTTTCTTCTTCTATCTTTTCTAAATTTTTATCTTTCATAAAAGTCACATATCCATGAGCTATCATTATATTCTTCTCATTTTCCTTTGTATGTTCCTTTATTTCTTGAATAATTTTCTTCATAGCTTTATCATGTGTTATTATTTCATCATCCTTAAATATACTTCTTACTTCTCTTGGATCTGCATAAGGCACTAAATAAAAATTCACAACACCAAATTCATCATGAAGAGTTACTTTTTTTATTTTTTTATTAAACATTCCTGCTATGTACAATCCATTTTTTATTAAAATGTTACTTCCAAAAGATAATCTTTCCCCACTATCATGATTTCCTCCTATAGCTAATATAGGTGTTTTTAAGTCTAATAAGATTTTAGTAAATACATTGTCTAAAAGCTGTACCGCTTCTACAGGCGGTATACTTCTATCATATAAATCTCCCGCTATTATCAAAGCATCAGGCTTTTCTTCTTCAATGATTTTTATTAACTTGCTTAAAATAAATTCTTGATCATCTATCATACTAAATTCATTTACAATTTTTCCTATATGCCAATCTCCAGTGTGAATTATTTTCATTTAATATATACACCTCCTGTAATTACTTTGCTTTTAAAGCTTATGTCTATTATATACCATTTAAATTATAAATTATAAAAAATAAAAAGAACATATGTAAATTTGCTTTATACAAATACACATATGCTCTATAATATACTAAATTAATAATGAAGAAAATTTTCCTTTAATTATCTCTTATAAACTTTAGAATAAATTATGAAGTAGCTTCTAACTCCTCATTATTTTCATCAATATTATCAAAATCTACATCCATTAAATCAATAACTTTTGTATTGTGTTTTTTCTTATAACCTATCCATAATGCTAAAAATAATGGCAATCCTATATATGATGAAATTACTCCACTCCAATCTATTTTATCGGCTTGGAAATAAGTAATGCCTTGACCTAGAACAACAACACTACATAATGCTAGCGCTATAATTGGTCCTATTGGAAATAATTTAGCTTTGTATTTTAATTTGCTTAAATCACGTCCTTGGGCAACATAAGCTCTACGAAAACGATAATGACATAGTGCTATACCTAACCATGCTACAAAACCAGCAAGTCCTGATGCAGCTACAAGCCATACATACACTGTACTTTCTGCATAAAGTCCTGTTAAACAGCAAGCTGATGCTACTAATGTAGTTAATAGTACTGAATTTACAGGTACTCCTCTTGAATTAAGCTTTCCAAGCCATGCTGGAGCTTTTCCTTCTTTAGCCATAGCATATAGTATTCTACTTGATGCATACATTCCTGAATTACCACAGGATAATACTGATGTTAAAATTACTGCATTCATTATAGAGGCCGCTGCTGCAATACCAACTTTTTCAAATATCAATGTAAATACACTAGTGTCAACTCCTGCATTTGTATAAGGAATTAATGCACCTACAACAAATATAGTTCCTAAATAAAATAATAAAATTCTCCAAAATATTGTATTTATTGCTTTAGGTATATTCTTCTCTGGATCTTCACTTTCACCTGCTGCAATACCTACAAGTTCTGTTCCTTGAAATGAAAATCCTGCGATTAGAAATACCATAAAAATTGATTTAACTCCACCAACAAATGGTGCTTCGCCAACTGTAAAGTTTTTAAAGCCTACAGATTCTCCACCTAATATTCCTAAAATAGTAGCAATACCTATAATTAAAAATACAATAACAGTAACTACTTTAATACTTGCAAACCAAAACTCTGATTCTCCATATGCTTTAGCTGAAAAAAGATTAAGTCCAACTATTAATGTAAGAAATAAAACACTCCATACAATGGCCGGCACATTAGGAAACCAAAATTTCATAATAAGTGCTCCTGCTACCATTTCAGCCGCTACAGTAATAGCCCAATTATACCAGTAGTTCCATCCAAGTGCAAAGCCCATTGCCGGATCAACAAATTTTGATGCATAAGTTCCAAATGAACCTGCCACAGGCATAAAAGTTGCCATTTCTCCTAAGCTAGTTATTAAAAAATAAACCATAACTCCTATACAAGCATATGCTACTAGAGCACCTCCTGGACCAGCTTGTTTAATAGTAGCTCCTAGAGCTAAAAATATACCTGTCCCAATAGCTCCTCCCATAGCAATCATATTAAGATGCCTTGCAGTTAAACTTCTTTTTAATTCATTATTATTTTCTTCCTTTGTAATATTACTCATTTTTTTCCCCCTTATCGGTATTTTTTCCGATAAGTGAAATAACTAAGATAAACATAATAAAAAATACCCTGAGAGTACACTCAGGGTATTGAAATATGTATTTACACACAAAATACATATTAAAATTCCACATCGAATGATAGCTCTCCACAAACTTAATTTGTGACAGTTTTGTATATATTCTATACAATCCCAGCAATACAGTATTAAAAGCATCTACTGTATACTTCGGCAAAATTTCCTTTTACACTGCTTCATAGTGCTTTTCTCCACAATGTTACTCTTAAATTCTGCGCCTCTACCTCAGTTATTCACTTATGATTTTTTTATTATACAATTAATTTTATTCTTAGTAAAGTGCAATTTATGGTAATTACATAATTTTTTTAATTATTTATACAAATTTTGTAATTAGACTTCCATGATGATAGGTAAAACAATTGGTCTTCTTTTTGTTTTTTCATACAAAAACTTTTCTAAAGAATTTTTCATACTAGCTTTTAAAACATACCACTCAATAATTTTATTATCTAAACAATCCTGTAACTCTTTTCTAACAATTTCCTTTGATTCATTTATTAAAGCTTCTGATTCTTTTGCATATACGAATCCTCTAGTAATTATATCTGGTCCTGCAATAATACTATAAGATTCCTTCTCTATAGTAGTAACTATAGTTATTATTCCATCTTGAGCTAAATGTCTTCTATCCCTTAATACTATATTTCCTACATCACCTACTCCAAGTCCATCTACAAATACTGAACCAGTAGGAACTCTTCCTACTATCTTTGTTTCTTTTGAAGATAAATTTAAAACTTGCCCTGTTTGTAAAATAAATATATTTGAATTATCCATACCTAATCTTTGAGCTAATTCTGCATGATGCTTTAAATGTCTATATTCACCATGTACAGGCATAAAATACTTAGGATGCACTAATGTATGAATCAGCTTTAATTCCTCTTGATAGGCATGACCTGATACATGCACTTCTTCTAGATCTTCATAAATTACATTTGCACCCTTTTTAAATAACTGATTAATTACTCTTGATATCATCTTACCATTACCTGGAATTGGAGAAGCAGAAATAATAAACAAATCCTTTGGTTCAATAGTAATTTTTCTATGATTGGAAAAGGCTATTCTAGCAAGAGCTGCCATAGCTTCTCCTTGACTTCCTGTAGTTATTATTGTTACCTGCTCATTAGGATAATTTCGTATTTCATCTACACTTATCATTTTACCCTCAGGTATATGGAGATATCCTAGTTCCATAGCCACCTGTGATATATTTTCCATACTTCTTCCACTAAAGGCTACTCTTCTTCCATATTCCATGGAAGCATTTATTATCTGCTGCATTCTATGAATATTGGATGCAAAAGTCGCTACAATAACTCTTCCTTCGGCATTAGAAAATATCCTATTAAAGGTTTCACCTATAGTTTTTTCTGAAATTGAATGACCTTGACGTTCCACATTAGTACTATCAGCCATAAGTAATAATACTCCTTTTTTACCTAAGTCTGAAATACGTGCTAAATCCATAACTCGCCCATCAATAGGAGTATAATCTATTTTAAAATCACCAGTGTGGAAAATCACTCCAATTGGTGTATGAATAGCAATAGCACAAGAATCAGCTATGCTGTGTGTAACTCTTATAAATTCTATTTTCAACTCTCCAACTTCTATTATATCTCCTGCTTCTATACCATTAAGCTTACAATCTGATAGTATATCATGCTCTTTTAATTTATTTTCAACTATTCCTAATGTGAGTCTTGTACCATAAACAGGTACATTTAATTGCTTTAAAATATAGGGCAATGATCCTATATGATCTTCATGTCCATGAGTTAGAAAAATACCCTTTACCTTATCTGCATGATTTAATAAATAAGTTACGTCAGGAATTACTAAATCTACACCATACATCTCCTCTTCTGGAAAAGAAACTCCACAATCTATAACAATAATGTCATCTTTATATTCAATAGCTGTTATGTTCTTGCCAATCTCTCCAAGTCCTCCTAAAGGGATGATTTTTACACTATTATCAGTTTCCAAGTTATTCCCTCCTCACTAAATCTCCTTTCTACTATTTTGCCTTCAAATACAGAATTTAATACTTTCCCTTTGAAAAATTCTTTTAATCATAATCTTTTATCCACTTTACATTTTGACTGAATATCAATTATTGTTCCATTTATATCAATATAATTATCATCTATCCATCTAATATAACTTCCTTCTTCCCAATATCGGTCATTATAAATAGTTCTTTCTTTTTTAAAAATATTAAAGTATTTTTTATCTAAATTAACTTTTATATCTCCTCCTAAAGCTCCTTGGTCAACTAATATAACTCGTACACTATATTTCCCGTTTGGAGAAGTATTTTCATATACTAACTTGTCTGCTATAAAATAATATCTTACAAATACTGTACTTATAAATAGGAATTAAAAAGCTCTGATTAATCTGTGTATTATATCTTTTACTAAGTGTTATTATTAATAGACTTGATAAAATAATATAGATTAAATAATAAATATTTTGAGCTGTTTTAGAAATAAAGTATATATTATTTAAAGTTAGCAAGGTAAAAATCATAGTAATTCCACCTAAAATTAGTATTGTTTTATCTTTTAGTATTTCTAACTTCATTGATAATCCTCCTAGTATAATTAGTTTATGTTATAACTACAATGATGAACAATTTAATATTTTTAAAAAAGCAATATATAGTATTATTTATAGTATAATATATATAAATAAAGGAAGTGATATTATGGATGTTGTATATAAAAGAAGGATTATTCTTATAGAAATTTATTTACTTATGATTTTTATATGCTATAAATTATTTAATATAGATGTATTATCAATAATAGCAAGTATATGTAATCTTATTTTTGGCACTCTTTTTTTGATATCTGATAAATTTTATAATTGGATAACTATAGAACCAAATAAACAAAGAAGAATAATGATTATTATTGCTGCATATCTTTCGGTTTTTCCATTAATATTATAATAAAAAGCTTCCTTCACTCTCAATTCTCAATTTTCCACTTTCAACTATAAACACTTAAAAGGCTTTCCACCTACATTTAAATAGATAGAAAGCCTTTTCTCTTTTCTTAATATATCTTTATATTCATTATCTCTTTGCAAGATATTTACGTATATCAAAAGCTACAGCGCCGATAATGATTAAACCTTTAACAACTTGCTGCCAGTAAGCTGATACTCCAAGTATAACAAGTCCATTATTTAAAACTTCAAATATAAGTACACCTGTAATAATACCAGATACTTTTCCTATACCACCAGAGGTAGATACTCCACCAATTGTTGCCGCAGCTATGGCATCAAGTTCATACATAAGCCCATAGTTATTTGTTGCTCCTCCAGTTCTAGCTGCAAGTAAAGCTCCTGCTAAACCATATAGAGCACCTGCAAGGGCATATACCTTTATTAATGTAGCATCAACATTAACTCCAGATACTTCTGCAGCATTTGGATTACCACCTATAGCGTAAATATATTTACCAAAACGAGTTTTATTATAAATAAACCAAATTAAAAATATTACTATAGCTGCTATAATAACTAAATTTGGTATATTTAAAAAACTCCCCGAAGCAATGCTTGTAAAATCATTTCTTAATCCACCAATAGGCTGAGCATTAGTATAAATACAAGCTAGTCCATATACAATTACCATCATACCTAAAGTAGCTATAAATGGTGGTACTTTCAAGTAAGCTACTACAACACCATTAATTACTCCAATAAGTAATCCAACACATATAGCTAAAAGTATTGGAACAAATAGCGGCATCGTTGGTATATTTTTAAATATTTTATATTCATAATCTGGTCTTTGTAATAAACTTGCAGCAATACAAGCAGTAAATCCAACAACACGTCCAGCAGAAAGGTCAGTACCTCGAGTAATCAATGCTCCACTAACACCTAGGGCAATTATAGCACGGACGGAAGCTATGATAAATACATTACGAATATTAGCAACTGAAAGGAAACTACTATCTAATACTCCAATTCCAATTAGAAGAGCTGCAAGCACTAAATATATAGCATTCTTACTAGCAAATTCTTTTATGGATTTATTATTAATTTTACTTTCAGGTTTTACATTTTCATCTGACATATCCAAAAGCCCTCCTTGTTTATCTGATTATGCAAACTTAGTTGCATAACTCATGATAAGTTCCTGATTTGCATCCTTGCCATTCAATATTCCGGTAAGGTTTCCATTACACATCACCATAATTCTATCAGACATACCTATAAGCTCTGGCATTTCTGAAGAAATCATAATAATACTTTTGCCACGTTTTGCAAGATCGGCAATTATTGTATAAATTTCATATTTTGCCCCTACATCAATTCCACGAGTAGGTTCGTCAAGAATCAAAATATCTGGCTCAGTAAGTAACCATCTTGAAAATATTACTTTTTGTTGATTTCCACCAGAAAGATCTCGTATTAAGGTTTTAGCTGAAGGTGTCTTTATACGAATAGCATTTATACTTTTTTCTACATCACTAGCGCCCTTCTTTTTATCAATAACAAATTTAAATTTAATATAACGATCTAGGCTAGCAATTAATGTATTATCTTCTATAGAAAGTACAGGCAAAATCCCTGTAACACGCCTTTCCTCTGTAAGAAGAGCAATTCCATGATTTTTTGCGTCTATAGGATTTTTTATTTTAGCTTCTTTGTCATTAATTATTATTTTACCTTTGCATATGTTTCTAAGTCCAAAAATAGCTTCAACTAATTCTGTACGTTGTGCTCCTACTAGTCCTCCAACTCCTAATATTTCTCCACGTCTCAATTCAAAAGTTACATTTTTAAATGATTTAGGATTAATTGATGTAAAATCCTCTACCCTCATAATTACATCACCAGGTAAATTTTCACGTTGTGGAAATCTATTAGTTAAATTTCTACCAACCATTTTTGAAATAATCATATCTGTGGTTAGATCTTTTGAATGCCATGTACCAATATATTTCCCATCCCTCATAATAGTTACCTCATCAGAAATTTCCAAAATTTCTTCCATTTTATGCGATATATATATAATAGCTACTCCTTGCTCTCTTAGCTTACGTATTATCTTAAACAAGTGGGCTACTTCATTTTCTGTAAGTGAAGATGTAGGTTCATCCATAACAATTACTTTGGATCTATATGAAACAGCCTTAGCAATTTCAACTCCCTGCATTTTTGAAACTGACAATTTCGCCATTAGGGTATCTGGCTTAATATCCATCTGAAGTTCTTCCATTAGGGCTTTGGTGTCATTATACATCTTTTTATGATCTACTACTTTTATACTCACTACATTTTTTTCTGGATATCTACCTAACCATACATTTTCCATAACACTTCTATAAGGAACTGGCTGCAATTCCTGATGTATCATAGAAATTCCATGTTCTAATGCCTCTTTTGAGCTTTTAAATTGAACCTTTTTACCTTCCAGAATTATTTCCCCTGCGTCAGGAATATATATGCCAAAAAGGCATTTCATAAGTGTAGACTTACCTGCACCATTTTCCCCCATTAACGCATGTACCGTTCCTGGTTGAATCTTAAGAGTTATATCATCTAGTGCTTTTACACCGGGGAAGCTTTTGGAAATATTATGCATCTCCAAAATATTTTCCTGTGACATAGTTTACACCTCTTTCAAGAGCATTGTAGTATATTTCAATGTTTATACAAAACTAATTTAACTTCAGGGAGTGCAAAACACTCCCTGAAGTTTCTATAATTATTTAATTTTGTCCATAGTTTCCTTTGTAACAGGTTGATATGGTACCCATAAGTATTTTCCATCTGTTATTCCCTTTATAGTTTTAGCTGTATCTTCACCTTTTGCAAGTGAATAAGCTGTATCTAAAATAGCATTACCTTGGTTCTTAGCATCATTTAAAACTGTTCCAAGCATTTGTCCAGCTTTAAGTGAATCAAGAGCTGGTGCAGTAGCATCAACACCTACTACAGGAAGGAATTTACCATCTTTAAAATATCCAGCAGCCTTTAAAGCTTCAATAGCACCTAATGCCATATCATCATTATTTGCAAATACAACTTCTATTTTATTATTAAAAGATGATAACCAAGCAGCCATCTTTTCTTGTCCTTGTGCTCTCTGCCAGTTTGCTGTATCGCTAGCTAACTTTTCCACCTTTATTCCAGCATCCTCTAAAGCTTTTATTGAATGTTTTGTACGAAGTATAGCATCCTGGTGTCCTGGTTCTCCTTCTAACATTACATATTGAATCTTTCCATCTTTATTCTTATCAGCTTCTGGATGTTTCTTCCAATAATCAGCTATAATTTGTCCCTGCATTGTACCTGATTCTTCAGCTTTTGCTCCAACGTAAAACATCTTATCCCATTTAGCCATATCTTCCTTTACTGGCTCACGATTAAAGAATACCACAGGTATATTAGCTTTTTTAGCTTTGTCAATAATAACAGATGCAGCAGTACGGTCAACCATATTCACTGCAATAACATCATATTTTTGGGTAATAAATGTATCAACTTGGTCATTTTGTGTAGCCTGCTGTCCTTGTCCATCAACAGCATTAATAGTAATCTTGTCTCCTGATTCTTTTCCTTTTTCTTCTGCTCTCTTTTCAAGAGCCTGACGAACTGTAGAAATAAAAGTATCATCGAATTTATAAAGTGCTACACCTACCTTTATTTCTTTTTTTGAGGCAGCTTTGTCTGTACTATTTGCATCAGTTGGACTAGCTGATTTTCCACAACCCACCATCATACTTGCAGTAATAGCTGCTGTTGCAATTAGAGTAATAATTTTTTTCATATTGGTCCCCCCTGTAATAAAAATTATTTAAACTTATTTGAACATTGACTACACTCACCTACTGTATACCTTTACTTAATATGTTATTTTTTAAAGTGATGAGTAAATCAATGAACTAATCCATTTAACCATAAACTGTTAATTCCGTGGAATTGTACAATTTTAAGAACTTTATTACATACTTTACTTATTTTTATAGCAAACCTTTTCTAAAAGTATATAACAATATATTTTGATATATTGTTATATTATTATTTATTCTCATAACAATATAATTCTACGTTAATTTTTATTTTCCTGCATATTTATGAAATTTTTTTAAGTTTTGAGCAATATTGCTTTATGAAAATACTTATATATTTTTTTCTTCTTATATTGTATAAAAGTCACTTAAATTATAGTATTCTTGTAATACCTTTATTACTCCTTCAAATAATAATTCTTCCTTTTTGGGATTTAATCCATCAGAACCTGTCCAGTAATTAAAAGCATTAGCTCTTATTTCATCATGTGATAGAGTATCACATATAAGATACTTCTCATCAGCTTTATGCATAATTCCTGTAAGTTCTAACTTAAAAATCTTTTTAGTACCATTCAAAGCAGACCACCAATAAGGTAATGAATCTTTGGTACAAACCCATAAACAGGTTTTACGTGATGGTAAACTAGGAAAATAATTCCCCCTAACTTCTTCAAAAATCGTTTCTCTAGTAAATATACATTGTTCTTTGATAATAATTAAAGCTTGTTGAATTATTTCTCTATAATTTTGTATTTGAAAACTTTCAGGTTGTTTTAAAAAATTTCTTAATGCTTTTCTTCCATATAAATATCCCATTCCATTTGTTAAGTTAGTAGTGAACCCATGATTATTATAAAACTTATTAAAATTATTTAACTCTTTTTGACCCCAATAAATAACTGAATTAGCTTTCCACTCTCCTTGCCATTGATCTATTCTATGAATATGATAATATATTTCATTTTTAACATTCATTAAAATTTTCCTCCAATGTCCATAAACTTCATTTCATAAATAGATTATTAATATTTAATAAAAAAAAGAACTAATATATAAAAAAAACCAATGAATTATTCCATAATAATTCATTGGTTTTCTATCTATCCTACTTCATCTAAAGTATGTTTCATATTATTTAACGTACTATTTTTATATCCATAAATAAAATAAATAATCAATCCTAATACAAGCCATATTCCAAATCTTACCCAAGTCATTATTGGTAAGCTTGCCATTAAGTAAACACAGAAAACTATTGTTAATGCTGGTGTATATGGCACTCCAGGGCATTTAAATTTTCTTTCCACATCAGGCATTGTCTTTCTTAGTACAATTACTCCAATAGATACAAGAGCAAATGCAAATAAGGTTCCTATATTACATAATTCCATTATTACATTTAAAGGTAAAAAACCTGCAATTATTGCTGTGATAATTCCTGTTATTATAGTGCATAAACCAGGTGTACTATATTTTTTATTTACATTAGCAAATCTTTTTGGAAGTAAGCCATCTCTAGCCATAACCATAAATACTCTTACTTGTCCATAAAGTGTTACAAGTAATGTGGAAATCATACCAAGAACTGCTCCCACGCCTACAAGTGCAGAACCCCAAGTTATTCCAATGTATGAAAGTGCTCCTGGAAGAGCATCTTGTACATTTATTAACTTAAAAGGTATAATTCCTATTAATACTAAAGAAACTCCTATATACATTATTATAACTGCCGCAAGACATATAGTTAATCCAATTGGCACATTTTTTTTAGGATCTTCAGTCTCTTCTGTTGCAGTGGATACAGTATCAAAGCCTATAAATGCAAAGAAAATAATAGATGCTCCTGCCATAATTCCCTTTGTTCCAAAAGGTGCAAAAGGATGATAATTTGTCATATTTATATGTGTTGCACCCAAAACAATAAATACTATTATAACAAAAATCTTTATTCCAACTATTATATTATTTACTTTAGCACTTTCGGATACTCCAATATATAATATCCAAGTTATAAAAAGGGTTATTAGCACCGCTGGCAAATCAACTATACCACCAGATACAGGCGCCTTTATTAACACCTCTGGAATATTAATCCCATAATTTTTAAGTATACCTACTAAAGTTCCTGACCATCCTGAAGCAACTGCTGATGCTGATACAAGATATTCAAGTATTAAATCCCAACCTATAATCCATGCAATAATTTCTCCAAAAGCTACATAGGAATATGAATAAGTGCTTCCAGATACCGGAAACATAGAAGAAAGTTCTGAATATGTTAAAGCACATAAAGCGCTAGTTATTGCCGCAATAATAAAAGAAATTGTAACAGCTGGTCCCGCTAATTGAGACCCTTGACCCGTGGCGACAAAAATACCCGTTCCAACTACGGAACCTATACCAATTGCCGCTAAATCAAAGGCATTTAGTTTCTTTTTAAGCTTGCTATTTGATGCAGCTTCTCTAAAGTCCTCAACTGTTTTTTTTCTAAATATGTTCACAGATCACTCCTCCAATACTTGTATAATATAAAATCACTTGATAAGTATAATTTGTATTTAATAATTATACAAAGATTATCTAGGTCAATCTGCTAAATATTTTCTACAATTATCGGGATATTTCTTTAAATTTTAGCTATTTTCATTAAATACTAGTATTTTTTAAAACTATACAAGTTTATTTTAATCTTTCTCCATATTCATCACTTTTCGACTGATTTCCAACATATATTGCCTGTTTTATAAGTATAATATTAAACTTAATATTATACTCACTTTCTTCTATTTTTTAACTCATTTTCTATATCTTTAATAGTAACTTCTTCATTAATCATAAGAACTAAAAGATGATATACCAAATCACTTATTTCATAAATCAATTCATTTTTATCTTTATTTTTAGCTCCTATTATTACTTCACTTGTTTCTTCTCCAACCTTTTTTAATATTTTATCCAATCCCTTTTGGAATAAATAATTTGTATATGATCCTTCTTTGGGATTGTTTTTTCTATCCTGTATAGTTGAATATAATAGATGTAATATATCTTCTTTTTCACTGTTCTCCTTAATTATCTCATTAAAAAAACAGGAATAATTTCCGGTGTGGCAAGCTACTCCTATCTGCTCTACTAAAATAAGAATAGTATCCTTATCACAATCATAATAAAATCCTTTTATCTTTTGTATATTTCCTGAAGTTTCCCCTTTCTTCCATAACTTCTTTCTACTTCTGCTATAATAATGAGCTATTTTCTCTTCTAAAGTCTTTTTAATAGCTTCTTTATTCATATAAGCAAGCATTAATACTTTATTAGTATTTATATCCTGTACTACAGCAGGTACTAATCCCATGTTATCAAACTTTATTTCTTCTAGTATTTTTTCAACTTCCATAATAAGCCTCCTATATTCTCACCTGAATATTTTTATCTTTTAAATACATTTTTAAATCAGTGATATTTATTTGTCCAAAATGAAATACAGAAGCTGCCAGCACTCCATCCACCTTTGCATAGTCTATTGCCTTATAAAAATCCTCCATTTTTCCTGCACCACCAGATGCAATTACAGGCACATTTACAGAGTTGGTTATTTTTTTTAAAAGCTCAATGTCATAGCCATTTTTCATCCCATCTTCATCTATACTATTTATTACTATTTCACCAGCTCCAAGTTCAACCCCTTTTATTGCCCATTTTACTGCATCTAAATCAGTTTTTTCCCTTCCACCTTTTACATAAACGCTCCAAGAACCTTCATTATTTTTTTTAGCATCTATAGATAATACTATACACTGAGTACCAAATGTTAAAGAAGCTTGCCTTATTAATTCTGGATTCTTTATAGCAGCAGAATTTATAGAAATCTTATCTGCTCCCTTTCTTAAAATATTTGTAATATCCTTAATTGAAGAAATTCCTCCACCTACGCAAAATGGTATATTAATATTTTGAGCTACCTTTTCAACAAATTCTAAAGAGATCTTCCTTTCCTCATTAGAAGCAGTTATATCATAAAATACAAGCTCATCTGCTCCCACATTACTATAATACTTGCCTAGCATTTCTGGGCTATCTACATCTACTATATTTTCAAACTTTTGTCCTTTTACCACCCTACCATTTCTCACATCCAAACAGGGGATTATTCTTTTTGCAAGCATTTTTCCACCTCCTTATACTCTAATAAATTATCATAAAAAGCCTTTCCTATTATTCCTCCATATATATTCATTTCTTTAAGTCTTAATATATCTTTAATTCTTGTTATTCCTCCTGACGCAATAATATTTAACTTTGTTTTTTCTGATAATATTTTATAAATATCAAAATTAGGTCCTTTTAGCATACCATCCTTAGAAATATCCGTATAAACTATTGTTTTTACCCCAATATCTTCAAGTTCTTTACACAAATCTATAGAAGAAATCTTACTTATTACCTCCCAGCCCCTTGTTGCTACCTTTCCTTCTTTAGCATCTATAGAAACTATTATTTTTTCATTATATTTAGAAATTAATTCTTTCAAAAGCCTCTTATTTTCAACAGCTATGGTTCCCACAATTACTCTCTCTACTCCCATAGATATAAGACTTTCTGCTTTTTCTACACTTCTTATACCTCCTCCTACTTGAACAGGTATTCCTATATTTTTCACTATTTTTTCTATAGATTCTTTATTAATAAACTCTTCACTTCTAGCTCCATCCAAATCTACTAAATGTAAAAATGAAGCTCCTTCTTCTTTCCACTTCAGTGCTATTTTAAATGGTTCATCAGAATATACTTTTAATTTATTAAAATCTCCTTGAGAAAGTCTTACACATTTATTACTCTTTATATCAATAGCAGGAAAAATTATCATTTTATCATCTCCCCATAAGCTTTTAGTATGTTAAGTCCCACTTGAGAACTCTTTTCCGGATGAAATTGTATACCATAAATATTGTCCTTTCTTACAATAGCAGGAATGTTAATACCATAATCTGCATAAGCTACTAATTCCTTATTTGTAGATTTTGCATAATAAGAATGTACAAAGTATACATATTCATCTTCATTTATATATTTTAATATTGGATCATCCTTATAAAATTTTATATTGTTCCAACCCATGTGGGGAATTTTTAAATCCACATCTATTTTTTCTACAGTTCCCCCTATTAAACCTAATCCTTCATACTCCCCATTCTCATAACTTTTATCATAAAGCAGCTGCATTCCTAAACATATCCCAATTATAAACTTTCCTTTTTGCACCTGTTCTTTTATTATTGGTATTAAGTTCATATTATTTAATGAATCTATAGCATCTCTAAATGCTCCTACTCCTGGCAAAATAATTGAATTACAGTTTTTAATTTCATCTATATCTTTTGAAACCTTAGTTTCTATTCCTACCTTTTTAAAAGCTCTCTTTACAGAATCTATATTTCCAAGTCCATAATCTATTATTATGTTCAATTACAAAACCCCCTTTGATGATGATATATTATCTGAAATAACCTGCACTGCTTCCTTTAAAGTCCTAGAAAAAGATTTGAATACAGATTCTATTTTGTGGTGATCATTTTCACCATACAAAACATTAATATGGAGAGTTATTCTAGCCTCATTTACAAAGGCTCTAAAAAATTCCTTAAAATTTTGTGTATCCATGCTTCCTATGGTCTCTCTTTCAAAATTTACATTAAAAAACAAATAAGGACGATTACTTATATCTAAAGCTGCAAGACTTAAAGCTTCATCCATAGGTATATAAACACTAGAATATCTCTTTATGCCTATTCTTTCCCCTAAACATTTATTAAAAGCCTGACCTAGTGCTATTCCTATATCCTCCATAGTATGGTGGTCATCCACATATAAATCTCCACTGCAATTTACTATTAAATCGAAAGAACCATGAAAAGCCATTAAAGTAAGCATATGATCCATAAACCCAATCCCTGTATTAATTTCACTTTTGCCACTACCATCTAAATTCATTTCAACATATACATTAGTTTCAAGGGTTTTTCTTTCAACCTTAGCTTTTCGCATTTTCTTTTATCTCCTTTAAACATTTAATAAATTCTCTATTTTCATATTCACTTCCCACAGTAACCCTAAAGTACCCTTTTAAATCCTCTGAAAAATCTCTTATGAGTATTCCATATTCTGCAAGCCTATACTTTAAATTAATAATTTCACACTTAAAAAATACAAAATTCCCATAAGATTTAAAAACCTCTATTCCTATTTCTTTCAGCTTGCTATATAAAGATTCTCTCTCTTTTTTTACCTCTTCCACATAACACATGATTTTATCTTTATTTTTAAGTGCTGTTATACCCACATATTGAGTAAGAGCATTTAGATTGTATGGAGATCTTACTTTATTTATTATGTTAATTATTTTTTCATTAGATACCATATATCCAAGTCTCACAGCTGCAAGTCCTAGTGCTTTTGATAAAGTTCTTAAAACTATTAAATTTTTATAGTTTCCTATTTCATTTACCATAGAATCTCCTGCAAATTCTATGTAGGCTTCATCTACTACTACTATTGAATCTGTATTTTCTAATAGCGTTTTTATATGATCTTTATCTATCAAATATCCTGTTGGATTATTAGGATTACATAAAATAATAACTTTAGGATTAACTTCCTTAGCCTTGTTTATTAAAAGTTCTATATTCACAGAAAAATCCTTATTGCTTTTAAGTCCAATAAATTTAGTTGAATATATTTTGCTAAATATTGAATACATACTAAAAGTAGGAGTAAAACTTAAAATAACTTCATCCTTATCTACAAAAGTTTTTATTATGAGCTCTATCATTTCACTAGAACCATTACCAGCTATTATGTTTGCTGAATTTACATTTATATATTTGCCTATTTCCTCCCTTAATAGAGTAGTTTCATTATCAGGATAAAAATTTATATTAAAATCTTCCCCAAATTTAATTCCTTCTTTGTATATATCCTTAAATAAAATGTTTTTTCCCTCATTAGCATCTAGCTTTATTTTATAGTCCAAATTATTAGGAACATATTCTTTTAAATTTCTTATACTTTCTTTTACTAATTCCATAAATTACTCCCCCTGAAATCTAACTTTTATTGAATTAGCGTGAGCTGTTAATCCCTCATCTTCTGCAATTCTAATAATTGAGTCTTTAGATTTTCTAAGTGCTTCTTTGCTATAATAAACTAATGAAGTTTTCTTTATAAAATCATCTATTGAAAGAGGTGAAGAAAATCTAGCAGTAGAACTAGTAGGTAAAGTGTGATTTGTCCCTGCAAAATAATCTCCCACTGGTTCTGGTGAATATTCTCCTAGAAATATAGCTCCTGCATTTTTTATTCTTCTATATATCTCAAAAGGATTTTTTGTTAGTATTTCTAAGTGTTCAGGTGCTATTTCGTTAGCTATATCTATAGATTCACTTAGACAATTAGTTATAATAATTGCTCCATAATTTTGTAAAGATTTTTTTATTATGTCCTTTCTCTGAAGATTATTTACTTGTATTTCTAGCTCCTTTATTACATTTCTAGCAAGAATTTGTGAACTTGTAACCAAGATAGGGGCTGCCATTTCATCATGTTCTGCTTGAGAAATTAAATCCGCAGCTACATATTTTGCATTAGTATATCTATCTCCAATTATTAAAATCTCACTAGGGCCTGCTATCATATCTATTCCTACAAAGCCTGAAACCTTTCTTTTTGCCATAGTTACATAAATATTACCAGGACCTACTATTTTATCCACCTTTGGTATTGTTTCTGTTCCAAAGGTTAATGCACCTATACCTTGTGCTCCTCCAACCTTATATATTTTATCTACCCCAGCTATGGATGCCGCTACAAGTATTGACTCTTTAATATTTCCTTGTTTATTGGGTGGAGTTATCATAATAATTTCTTTAACTCCAGCTATCTTTGCAGGTACTGCATTCATTAAAACTGTAGATGGATAAGCTGCACTTCCACCTGGAACATATATTCCTACTTTTTCTATAGGATTTACTATTTGTCCTAAAACAATATCTTCTCCTTCATAAAAAGTATAAGAATTTCTTATTTGCTTATTGTGGTACTTTTCTATAT
This sequence comes from Clostridium lundense DSM 17049, assembly GCF_000619945.1. GTDB lineage: Bacteria > Bacillota > Clostridia > Clostridiales > Clostridiaceae > Clostridium_AO > Clostridium_AO lundense. The sequence goes on from NZ_JHVC01000024.1 coordinate 31,353, forward strand.
TTAGCTTTGCCTTTACTAAATCTTCCTTTAAGTTTTTATCTATGTTATTAAATGCATTATCTATTTCTTCATCGGATACTAAAAAATCTTCTATGGAGACTTTATCAAATTTTAATGTATACTCTCTTATAGCTTCATCTTTTCTTCTCTTAACTTCTGTTAAAATTTCATTAACAGCCTTATTCACTTCATAAAACTCAAATTGGCTTCTTTCTAAAAGCTTTTTTAAAAATTCTCTATCCTTTTCAAATTGGATTATATTAATCATAGTTATCCCTCCATACTATTTAATAATTTACTAATGTTTTGTATTCTATTAAATTTAAATCTATAGCTTACTCTATTGCATATAAGCTTAGCGCTTATATTGAGTATATCTTCAATTACTTCTAGGCCATTAGCCTTTAATGTATTTCCTGTTTCCACTAAGTCCACTATTACATCGGAAAGACCTACTAAAGGTGCTAATTCTACAGAACCATTGAGTTTTATTATTTCAATTTTTTGCCCTCTTTCATAAAAGTACTTTTGAGAAACTTTTGGGTACTTAGTTCCTACCCTTAATATTTCATCCTTTTTATATACACTTTCACCTTTTATCCCTGCTATAGAAAACTTACATTTTCCAAAACCTAAATCCAATATCTCATATACATCATTATCACTTTCTAAAATCACATCTTTTCCAACTACTCCTAGGTCTGCTACCCCCTTTTCCACATAGGTTAGTACATCTGTAGGCTTAACATATATAAAATTTATTTTATTTTCTTCATCTTTAAAAATAAGTTTTCTGGAATCTAGATCTATAGATTCTCCTAGCCCTACTTTTTTTAATACTTTATATGCTTCCTCTCCAAGTCTTCCCTTTGAAAGGGCTATAGTAATATAATTCACCTTTTATCACCTTCCTTATAATAATTTTTCATTAAACTATCTAAATTTACAGAAAAACCTATAGCTGAAACTTTTCTACCAAATTCCTTTGTTAAGGAGTCATATCTTCCTCCACTTATAATCTCTCTATAACACTTTGGGTAATATCCTTTAAAAATTAATCCATCATAATAATCTAATTCTGTAACCATGGATAAATCAAAATGTGCATATTTCATATATCCATTCTCTTGTATAAAACGGTTTAAATTTACAAGTTCTTCTATTGCTTTTTTCATTTCTTCGTTCATATAAAAATTTTTAGCCTTGGATATAATCTCTGTTAAATTCCCTTGAAAATCCAAAATGTTAGATATAAGCTCCTGCACTTCATTTGATAAATTTAAAGTTTGGATGAAATTAATTAATTCAAACTTGTTTTTTCTATAAATTAAGCTTTTCAATTGATTTTGAATGTTTTCATTTAAATTCAATTTATTTAAAATTCCATCTACATATTTACTACTTCCAATATCTAAAATAAAATTATCATTAAACTTTCTTAAAACTTTTAAAGCTAATGCTACTGCCTCTATATCTCCTTTAAATGAGTCTTCTCCCAAGTATTCAATTCCCATCTGCATAATTTCTTTAATATTTGCTTCATCTTTATTTTTGTAAATTGTAGAAGTATAAAACAATTTAAGTTTTAAATCCTCTTCCCATCTTGGAATTAGATTTTTAATTATATTTAAAGTTATATCAGGTCTTAATACAAAAATCTTAGAACTACTGCTTAATACCTTTACTGTAGACTCATTTTTTATTTTTTTATTAATTCCTGCGAGTTTATCTAAGCTTTCAAAAGTAGAAGGCTGAATTTGAATAAATCCCTCTTTCAAAAACATATCCTCTAACATCTTTATCATTTTATATCTTTTAGCAGAATAGTTTATTTCATCTTTAATTTTTAAAAACTCCATAATATTCACCTACTTTTTATATTTTAAAAATGGAAAAAGCCATATAGGTATACCTATATGGCTTTCTCAATATATAAAACCATCATAGATACAATCCCTGAAACTTAGACAGCTAAATCAGGGATTGCATCTATGAACTGTTATTAGTTCAAGTTACAAACCCTTTTATCTATGATGATGAAATCTAACATTAACATTTAATCTTACTAATACAATATTGGACATACTAAATTCTCCTTCCAAAAATGAATTATGTACTTAATTGCTTTTACTTTAATAATTTACTATGATAAACTATTAAAGTGTTATATGCATTATACTACTTTAAAATTATTTTTTCAATAGTTTTTTCAATTTTTATTATTGCAATATTATCTAAAAAAAGAGGCTTTAACTTAAGCCTCTTTTCTTTCATAAAATACATATTTATTTAAAACTAACTTACCTAAGTCTAATAATTATTTGATATATTTAACATTGTCCATTGCTGGTTTTTCAATATTCAATTTCTTTAAGCTATCTTCATTTATATACACATCAGTTGCATCGGATATTTTTATTGGCATTTTAGAAATATCTTCTCCTTTTAATACTGCAACTGCCATCTTACCTGTTTCATAACCTAATTTATAATAATTAATTCCTACAGTAGCTAGTGCCCCTCCTTCTACACTTCCTTTTTCTGCTGCAATTATAGGTACTTTTGCCTCTAATGTATTCTTAGCTATTATAGGCATTGATGATACTACTAATTGATCTGTTGGCACATATAATACATCTATTTTCTTTACCAAACTAACTATAGCACTATTTACTTCATTTGTACTTGTTACTCCTGTAGAAATAATTTCATAATCCTTAGCAACCTTTTTTAGCTCATTTAATTGAACTTCTGAATTTACTTCACTTGTATTATATATAAACCCTATTTTCTTTGCCTTTGGTACAAGCTTCTTTATTAAATCTAACTGCTTTTCAACTGGCAAATAATCTGAAGTTCCTGACACATTAGTTTCAGGCTTTTCTATAGATTTAACTAGTCCAGCCTTTACTGGATCAGTAACAGAGCTAATCATTATTGGTATTTCCTTTGTTGCATTAAATGCCCCTTGAGCTGCAGGAGTACCTATAGCAAAAATCAAATCTTTCTTTTCTGAAGTAAATTTCTTAGCTATAGTTTGAGATACAGCTATATCTCCTTGAGCATTTTGATAATCTATTTTTATATTTTCTCCATCCTTATATCCATTTTCCTCCAGCGCCTTTATAAATCCTTCTCTATTTTGGTCTAGAGCAACATATTCTACAATTTGGCTTACACCTATATTTACCACTTTCTTTTTATCTGCTACTTTTCCACATCCAGTTAATACACCAGCTAATATTAATATTCCAACAATTACTTTTTTCATAATTATTCCTCTCCTTTACACTGCATATTCAAATTTTTTTAATATGTCTTCCACAGTTAATTTTTTCTTTTCTTCTTCATCTAAATCTAAGATGACTTCACCCTTATGTAACATAATAATTCTGTTACCATACTGTATTGCATCCCTCAAATTGTGAGTTACCATCAATGTAGTAATGTTTTTTTCTTTAACAATTTTTTGGGTAAGTTTCATTACTTCACTAGATGTTTTAGGATCTAATGCTGCTGTATGCTCATCTAGCAACAACACCTTAGGATTAGATACACTAGCCATTATTAATGATAATGCTTGCCTTTGTCCTCCTGAAAGATATTTAGCCTCTACATCTAAAAGCTTTTTTAAATCTAAGGATATACCATCTAATAATTCTTCTAGGTACTCTGTTTTATGTCTAAGACAATATTTAAGATTAATTAACCTTCCTTTGTTTAATGCTAAAGATAAATTTTCTCTTACTGTCATAGAAGGACATGTACCCAAAGCTGGATTCTGAAAAACCCTACTTATAATTTTAGTTCTTTTATGTTCAGGCATTTGAGTTATATCCTTGCCTTGAAGTAACATACTTCCAGATGTTTCTTCAACTACTCCTGAAATTATATTTAATAATGTTGACTTACCTGTACCATTGCTACCAATTATGCTTACAAAATCACCTTTATTAATATTTAAATTAAGGTTTGAAAACAATACATTTTCACCTAGATAAGAATTATGAAAGCTTTTTGATAAGTTTTGAATTTTTAGCATTTACAATCCACCTCCCATGTTTTCTTTTTTCATTATTTTTAACTCCGCTGACAGCTAAGAATACAATAATTACCAAGGATGTTATCATCTTTAAGTCAACTGGGGTAAGTCCTATATTCATAGCAAAATATATGGTAATTTGATAAATTAATGTACCTATTATTACAAGAGTTGTATCCTTAATAAATTTTTTCTTTTTAATTATAGATGTTCCAATGATTATTGAAGCTATCCCTAAAACTAATGTACCAATACCCATAGAAATATCTGAGAATCCCTGATACTGTGCCATCATACTTCCTGAAAGTGCTATAAGTCCATTAGAAAGCATAAGTCCTAAAATCTTAATTCTTCCTACTTCTATTCCTAAGGATTTAATCATCTGTGGATTATCTCCCACGCCCTTTAATGTATATCCAAGTCCTGTTTTTAAAAATAAATCAATGAAAATTTTAATTATTATAACAAAAGCAAATGTAATTATTAAAGGATTAAAATTATAGAATATATTTTTTTCACTAAATATAGGTATATTAGCCTTTCCCATTATTCTTAAATTTAATGAATATAAAATTCCCATTACTAAAATTCCAGAAAGCAAATTTGATATTTTAAGCTTTACATGGAGTATGCCTGTTAATAGCCCCGCTATTACTCCAGCTAATAATGCTAACATACTGGCTGAAATAGGTGATACTCCTTTCTTTAGCATAATAGCTACTATTGCTGCCCCCAAAGCAAAACTTCCATCTGCTGACATATCAGGGAAATCTAATATCTTATAACTTATATATACCCCTAACACCATAATTGATAAAATTAAACTTTGTACTACTACACCTGTTACTACTTCCATGAAAATTCTCCTCTCCTTATTTTGGGTATAAAAAAAGCCACATGGTACTCCATGTGGCTTTTAAAAATACATAAAAGAAAAACGTAAAAGCCACATAGATCATCTATGTGGCTTTCTATAAAATAATTAACGAAAAACTTATACTTTATAGCCAACATAGATACAAACCTTCAAATGCAAAGAATTGCTGGGTTTGTACCTATGTTAAATTACTAGATACAAACCCTATCTAAATTGGCTATTAAAGACAACTTGTACTGTTATATGTAATAAGTTTTTCATAATTAATTCCTCCTAAAATTTATTGTTCTTAGTTTATCATCTTCATTTATTAAAGTCAAGTAATTTTTTTCATTTTCACTAAATATTTTTCCATTAGCTAATAAATAAGAAAAGAGGCTATGGTTTAAGCCTCTTTAATTATATCATTCATATTATATAGTCCATTATCTTTATTAACAATATATTTTGCTGCCTTTATAGCTCCTTGTGCAAATATATTTTTTGATAAAGCAGTATGTTTAACTTCCACTATTTCATCCATTCCTGCAAATATAACTGTATGCTCTCCTGGGATAGTTCCCCCACGCACTGCATGTATACCTATGTCATTTTTAGCTCTTTTAGCATCTTTGCCTTCCCTACCATAAACAAATTTCATTGAATTATTAAGTTCCTCATTTATAGCATTTGCAATCATATACGCAGTACCACTAGGTGCGTCAACTTTTTTATTATGGTGCTTTTCTATAATTTCAATATCAAAGCTTTCACTTAAAATTGCTGCTGCCTTCTTAACTAAACTCACCAATACATTTACACCTAAAGATGTGTTATAGGAATGGAATATTGGAATACTTTTTGAAGCTTCATCTAAACTCACTAAATTTTCAGGAGTTAATCCAGTGGTTGCTATTACTAACGGTGTAGTTTTATTAACTCCATATTGTAATACTTCTTCAAAACAACCAGGATTAGAAAAATCAATAACCACATCTGCTTTCCCTTCATAACTACATATATGCTCATATACTGGATAATTATTTTTATGTGCGTCTATATTCTTGTCTATGCCTGCAACTATTTCTATGTCTTCCATTTCATCAATTATTTTAGTTAATACCTGCCCCATAGCACCGTTGCATCCATTTATTATTGCTTTAATCATCCTCATTACTCCTTTATAGAAATTCCATATTCTTTCATCATATTTACTAAAACTTTTAAATTTCCCTCTTCCATATCAGTTAAAGGCAATCTAAGTTCACCAGCACCCATGTCCATAAGGTTCATTGCTGTTTTTACAGGAATAGGATTTGTTTCTATAAATAATGCATTAATTAATCCATTCATTTTAAGCTGTAGCTTTCTTGATTTTTCTATATTGCCATTTAAATATTCCATTACCATCTGGTGGGTATCACTAGGTAATATATTTGCTACAACCGATATTACACCCTTACCTCCAAGAGATAATATTGGAACTGTCATATCATCATTACCGCTGTATATATAAAAATCATCACCACATAAACTAGCAATCTGAGCAACTAAACTTATGTCTCCACTAGCCTCTTTGATTCCTACTATATTTGGGATTTTTGATAATTCATAAACGGTTTTAGAAAGTAAGCTCATTCCAGTTCTGCCTGGTACATTGTAAAGAATAATTGGTGAATTTACACTGTTAGCTATAGCTTTATAATGCTCTATTACTCCCTTTTGTGTTGTTTTATTATAATAAGGAGTTACTATAAGTAAACCATCCACTCCTACTTCTTCAGCGAATTTACTTAGTTCTATAGAGTAGGCAGTATTATTACTGCCTGTTCCTGCTATTACTGGAATCCTTTTATTAGTTCTCTTTACTGCAAATTCTATTACATTTTTTCTTTCTTCATGTGACATTGTAGCTGATTCACCAGTAGTACCACATATTATTATGGAATCTGTGCCCTTTTCTATTTGCCAATCTATTATTTCACCTAATCTTTGGTAATCAACTTCATTATTTTTAAATGGAGTTATCAAAGCTACTCCTGATCCTTCAAACATTCTCACATCCCCGCCTCTTTTCTTTACTTAATATTACTTTTCTATCATGCATTCTGCTATTTGTATTGCATTTAAAGCAGCACCTTTTCTTATATTATCAGCAACTACCCATAAGTTAAGTCCGTTATCCACACTAAAGTCTCTTCTTATTCTTCCTACATATACCTCATCATGTTCTGCTGTTTGAACAGGCATTGGATAAACTAAATTTTCTATATCATCTTTTAATATTATTCCATTGAAGTTTTCATATAAACTAAATACATCATGTATTTCAAAATTATTTTTCAACTCTACATTTATGCTTTCACTATGGCTATTATATACTGGAACTCTAACTGTAGTTGCAGTTATTTTTAAATTATTATCATGAAGTATTTTTCTTGTTTCATTAACCATTTTCATTTCTTCTTTTGTATATCCATTTTCTAAGAAGGAATCTATTTGAGGAATTAAGTTTCCTGCTATTGGATAAGGAAACTTTCTAGGTGGCATACCTTTATTTCCTTCTAAAAGATCGTTATAACCTTCCATTCCAGCTCCCGATACAGCTTGATATGTTGAATATATAATTCTTTCTATTCCATATTTATCATATAATGGTTTTAAAGCAACTACCGCCTGTATAGTAGAACAGTTTGGATTTGCAATTATTCCCTTATGTAATTTTATATCCTCTGGATTAACTTCTGGTACTACTAAAGGCACTTCAGGATCCATTCTCCAAGCACTGCTATTATCAATTACCACGGCTCCATATCTTGCAAATATAGGAGCATATTCTAAACTAACACTGCCTCCTGCTGAAAATAATGCAAAATCTACTTTTTTATCCTTTATGTTTTCTTCTTTTAATTCTTCCACAACATAATTTTTCCCTTTGAATTCCACTTCCTTACCTGCTGATTTTGCTGAAGCAAATAAATACAACTCATTTATTGGAAAGTCTCTTTCTTGTAATATTTCTATAAATTTTCTTCCTACCATTCCTGTACAACCTACTACCGCAACATTATAATTCATAATTAATTCCTCCCAAAATTTATTTTATAAACAGAGTTCTTGGCTTCATATGAAGTTTTTCTCCATATGAAGCTTAGAACTCGTTATCCAGAGACATAGCCGATCTTTACTCACACTTTGAAGAAAATGTGAGTATTAGAGCGGGTAGTCATCGGATAAATTTAATTCTTTAGCCAATACAGCTACTGCCTTTTCCTTATCTTTTGAATCTATTGTATAAGATATACTTATTTCAGAAGTAGTTACTTGATTAAATTCTATTTCATTATCTGAAAATATGCTAAATACTTTAGCTGCTACTCCTGATTGTTTCATCATACCAATACCAACAACAGATACTTTTGTTATATTGGAAACCTTTGATATTTCAATCCCTAGTATTTCTTCTTTTAATTCATTAGCTATTTCATCAATAGTACAAGTATCTTCATTAGACGTAGTAAAAGAAACATTTACATATCCATTTAAAGGCGCTGTTTGACTTATCATATCAATATTCACATGATGTTGTGCTAATCTTTCAAATATTTTAGATATATTTTTCCCTCCACATGCCACATTATTTATCGTAACCATTAATACATCATCACTAACCGTAAGACCTGTTATTACTTTTTCTTCCATAGTTTCATCATACTCCTTTATATAAGTTCCTAATTTTTCTTCATGACTTGAAGCTACATAAATAGGGATATTATACTTATATCCTAATTCAACAGCTCTAGTTTCCATAACTCCAGCTCCCAAACTTGCCATTTCCATCATTTCCTGATAACTTATGGTATCTAACTTTTTAGCATTGGAGTAAAGTCTAGGATCTATATTATAAATTCCCTCTACATCTGTATATATTTCACAGGTACAATTAAGTTTTGCAGCTAATGCAACTGCAGTAGTATCTGATCCTCCTCTTCCTAACGTTGTTATATCTCCATCTTCATTTATTCCTTGAAAACCAGCTACAACTACTATTCTTCCTTCATCTAAGTGTTTTTTCACATTTTCAATATCAATGTCAGCTATTCTATTTTTAGTATGAATACCTGAAGTTTTTATTCCTGCTTGAAATCCTGTTAGTGATATTGATTCATAACCAAATTCTTGAAAGGCCATGGCCAATAAAGAAATTGATATTTGTTCACCGGTAGACATAAGCATGTCCATCTCTCTTTTGCTTGGATTTTGTGAAATTTCCTTTGCCATAGATATTAAATTATCTGTAGTTTTACCCATAGCTGAAACTACAACTACTACATCATCACCTTTTTTCTTTCTTTCTATAACCTTTCTTGCAACATTTTTTATCTTATCGATAGTTCCTACTGAACTTCCTCCATATTTTTGCACTATAGTTGACAAATGAATAGCCTCCTCTTTTTTAAAAATTCACTTTATTTTTAATATTAAAAAAACAGTTATAAGCAAAAGGGACTTATAACTGTATACAATACAAGCCTTTTGCCCCAATATGATAAGCACTCCCTTAAAAGATTGGGCAATCTTCTAAAGACAGTACTATACTTATTTAGCATAGTCCCAACACATATTTTGTGTTTCGGCGGCAGATCCTTTCTTACATATTTGCAATACTAATTTCAACCGCGGCCTCTTTACCACATTGTTATAATAATTTATTAAATTTTCTATATAGTGGAAAAACAAAAACAGTCATAAGCAAAAGGACTTATGACTGTTATATACAACGACACCTTTTGCCCCAATATGATAAGCACTCCTTTAAAAGATCGGGCAATCTTTTAAAGACAGTACTATACTTATTCAGTATAAGTCCCAACACATATTATGTGCTTCGGCGATATACCCTTTCCTGTAAAATCACAGTACTAATGACAATCGCGGCCTCTATATCATATTGTTTATACGATTATTTAATTTTCATCACCTATATTATGGTTTACAGTTTATCAGATAATTCCCATTAAGTCAACTATTTTTTAAATAATATTTTAAAATCAAAAAATATCATCTAAAGACCTATATTTAATTTTATCAATTTGCAAATCATTCAATCCATTTTCTGTATGCAGCCTTATCAAAATTTCAAGTTGCTTAGCATCTTTATTTTCAATAGCCTTCACCATTTTTTTGTGTTCTTCAATAGTATCAAATTGCATACTGTTATTATAAAAACTATCATATAATATTAAATAAATGCTTATTTGATTAATTATTTTCTCCGTAAACTGAATTAAATATTTATTTCCACTCTTTATTGCCAAAAGCATATGAAAGTCTTTATTTATACCTAAATAATCAAATATATCTCTGTTTATTAACGCCTGAAATTCTTTTTCAGTAATACTATTTAGTTTTTCAATATCTTCCTTCTCAACTTTATCTAACCCAAATTTTATAGCAGTACACTCTAATTCTTCTCTCATTCTAAAAGCCTGAACAATCTCTTCTATTGATGGCTGTATAATAAACGCTCCTCTATTAGGTATTATAGTAACAAATCCCTCTAAGCTAAGATTTTTAATAGCGTTTCTTATAGGTGTTCTACTTATTTTCATTTTTTCAGAAATAGTGCTTTCAACAAGTTGAGTTCCTGGAGCTAATGTTCTATTTAAAATAGCGTTTTTTAATGTTTCATAAACTATCTGCTCCATGGACTTTTTGGTTTTACATTCCATTAATTACTCTCTCCTTTATTTCAAGTACACTATACAATGTTTAAAAAACCTTCTCCAAAAGTTTCATGCACATGATTTACTGTAATAAAAGCATTTTCATCTATACTTTTTATATATTTTTTTAGTTTAATAAATTCTTTTCTTCCCAAAATTGTTCTAATAACTTCCTTTTCTTCATTAGTAAAGGCACCCTTAGCAGAATAAATAGTAGCACCTCTTTCTAATTCATTGACAATATATTCTTTTATATCATCACTATTATTACTAACTATAACAACTTCTTTATTTAAAGTTAAGTTTTGTATTACTTTATCAATTACTATTCCATTTAAAAATACACCTAAAACTCCATACATTCCACTTTCTATTCCAAATACAAATCCCGAAGATACAGCAATAATTATATCACACATCAACACACCTTTACCAAGATTAATATTAAAATATTTATTTAATATTTTTGCAATAATATCAGTTCCTCCTGTACAAGCATTTTGCTGAAATACTATAGCCATACCTACTGCTGATATACAAGTAGCAAATATAAGTTGAGCTAAAATATCATGAGAAAATGGCTCCTTCATAGGATGATATTTCTGTAGTAAATATACCATTCCGGACAATGTGAAACTAGAATAAATAGTTTTTGCTCCAAATTCAGCTCCTATAAATATGAATCCAATAATAAATAAAATTATATCTGAACACATCATTAAAGCTCCAACAGGTATTTTAGGCAAAAAATGATTTACTACAATAGCCAAACCACTTATTCCTCCTGGTGCAAGACTATTAGGTGCTAATATAAGATATATTGAAAGAGCAACTAAAAAAAGCCCTAAGTTTATTAATATATATTCTTTAATCTTTTTCTTCATATATTCCCTCTCCTTTTCACCATTTTTGTTGGTCAATATTGTAGTACAATTTTGGCCTACAAGTATATTTTACCTGTTTTTATTCCATTTGTAAAGATATATAAACAAAGTGATGAACACTTTGTTTATGAAAAGTGAATAATAGAAAAAAAGGTAGACTATACCAAATCAATCTACCTCTCTTTATTACTTGAATTATTTCTTTTTAGGCCCTAAAATCATAATCATATTATTACCTTCTAATCTTGCTGGCTTTTCAACTACTGCCAAATCAGCCACTTTAGAAAGGAATAAATCAAAAACTTTATTTCCTACACTAGTGTAATTATTTTGTCTTCCCCTAAATCTTATAGAAACTTTAACCTTGTTCTCATTGGATAAAAATTTTCTAGCATTATTAGCTTTAACCTCTATATCATGCTCCTCTATGGTAGCACTCAATCTTACTTCTTTTACATCAACAACTTTTTGGTTCTTTTTATTTTCCTTTTGTTTCTTAGCTTTTTCATAGAGGAACTTATTATAATCCATAATCTTACACACAGGAGGATTTGCCCCAGGAGAAATCATTACTAAATCTAAATTTTTTTCTATTGCCATCTCCAAAGCATCCTTGGTATTTATTATTCTAGGTTCCTCCTCTCCTACTAGTCTAATTTCCTTTTCCCTAATTCCTTCGTTTATCATAATTTCGTTATTAATAATACATCGCCTCCAAAATTTTCATACTATACTCTTATATTAGTATACATTATTATTGGGCAAAATGCATTATATATATTCTCTTTAATACTTATTTTTTTCAGGTATTAATATTTTTTCTCCTTTATCCCACTTTACTCTTACTTCTCTTATCTTTATGTCATTTAAAATACTTTTATCTGACTTTAAACTATTTTCCAAAGCTGTAGCATCTCCTATTGCCTTTATAACAAAAGGATTACCTACTTTCTTATCATTTACCTTAATAAACATACCTGATACTTCCATTTTATTAACATCAGTGACCCTTTCATCATTTAATGAAATGGCCTTTGCTCCTGCACTATTAAGCTCATTAATAACGTTAGCAATATCAGTTATAAAAACAAGTGATTCATAAGGATTATCCTTTGTTATTTCTTCTTCTATATTGCTTTTATCTGAAAGTGTTACTATAACTCCCTTTCCTTCAATTTGTCCTTCTACTTTTTTATTATTTTTATTTTCATTTATATTAATCTGCTGTGATGCCTTTATATTTTCTATACCCTTTGCATTTGTTAAACCTAAAAAACCTATGCTTATAAAAAATACAACAGCTATAGCTTTACCCCAAAATGAACCTTTTTTAAATAATGAAATCATAGTGATCCTCCTTTTAATATGATGTTTATTAGACAGTATCCCTGTACTTCCTGGAACCAACCCAGGCTCAGATATAATATTCAATAAATGAATAATTGTATATCCATATTCTTTTCTTTCTTCTTCTTTTATAAATGATAGCACCATAGAATCGCAGGCTATTTCACAATCATTATGCATTTTATAAAAACCTAACCATACAATTGGATTAAACCAATGCAATATTTGTAATAACACGGTAACCCAATTTACTAATATGTCTTTTCTCTTAAAATGAACTAACTCATGTAAAAATATATGCTTTAATTCTTTATTACTTAATTCTTCTAATAAATTTTCAGGAAATAATAGTCTTGGCTTTACAATTCCAAATAATGAAGGTGTTGCAACTTTTGTAGTAAATATGATAGAAATATCTTTATCAATATTAATAACATCTTTACATTCATTAAAAATATTACAAATTGATCCATTTCTACATTCTGTTTCACCTTTTATATCCAATAAAAGTTTTACATTCTGAATAATTGTATATGTTCCTAATATTAAAGCTCCAGTAATCCATAAAAACATAATTTTAGATTTAATTTTTTCATATTGTATACTGGTACATTCATTTATATTTGAATATATATTCTTATTTTCATTTTGCTTAGATAATGATTTATTAGTTATTTCTACTTTATCTTTTTCTGCTCTATTATAACGAATACTTTCATTGATAAAATAATTGCTATGATAACTAACATTACTTACTGGAGCTTTTGTAACTACATTAAAAATACTCATAGAACTTTTAGGTGCATAAGGTATCATTAATCTGATTATAAGTAAAAACCAAATACAATAATGCCAATTAGCACCTAACCTATTCTTAAAAATTAATTTTGTAAAAAGAATTAAACATGTCAATACACTGGCCATTATTGATGACATGATTACCCACTGAAACAGACTAGTAATTCCTTCCATACCCTCCTCTCCTTTAATCCTTATTATTGTCAAGAATATTTTTCAGTTCTTCAATTTCATTTTGTGACAATTTATCATTTTTTAAAAAATTTACTAGCATTAAATTTAATGAACCATCAAAAACTCTTTTTAAAAAAGATTGGCTTTCTTCCATTGTAATTTCTTCTTGAGGTATAAGAGCATAACATATATATGGTGATGATCCTTCTTTTATACCTACTGCTTTTTTATTTACTAATCTATTGATAAGAGTATAGATAGTAGTAGAACTCCATTTAGTGGTAGACTTTAATATTTCCACTACTTCCTTTGATGTTATAGGTCCTTTTTCCCAAAGCACCTTCATAACTTGCCACTCTGCATCAGATATTTTTGGTAATTGACTCATATTTTCCACCTCCTTCTACAACTGTAGAATACAGCTTTATTCTACACCTGTAGAATAAAATTGTCAACAATTAGTAACGAATAATTGTTTTATCATAGTGGAATAATTATCTTTAAATCATTCTAATAAATAAAGGAGTGTTATAATGAAAATTGAAGCTTATTTTAGTGGAATAAAGAATGCTAATGAAGCAGTAGAAAAGTTAAAGTTTCAAGGCTTCAATAATGCCATAGTAGATTTAAATGATCATACTATAAATTACAATAACAATGAAGATACAGCAAAAGGCATTACTGCTAGCAGCTTATCATCTGTAGTTATGAACTCTGGAAATATTTCAGATGATATAACAAAAATGCCATTACTTGCTGCTAGTCCTATGGCAAGTGGTATGGGAAGTTTTGAGGAGATTACAGATATTAATTATAAAGTAATTTTGGATATAGACTCAAATGAATTGAATAAAGCAAAAGGAATTATTACTAATATGGGGGGAGATTTTAAAAATCCTAATTTAGATATAAACAATAGTGTAGAAAATATAGATATTTAGATATAAAAATTCACAATTAATAATGCTTTTATTTTGTTAATACTACATAAAAACTTAATTTTAAATTCTAATTCTCAACTAACATAGCTTAAACTAAATTTTTTAAATAAATAATAAAAAATGAATAGTGAAGAATAAGCTTAATATATGAGCCTGTGAAAAAAAGTCTGTAAATTACAAAATATAGCAGCTTTCTATGATAAAATATAAATATCATAGGAGGCTGTTTTGTTATGGGTAAAAGAAAAGAAAGATTAACAGAGGGAAAAAAGAATATTATTGCTGATTTAATTAGGGAGTATGACATTCAATCTGCTGAGGACATTCAAGACGCATTAAAAGACCTTCTTGGAGGTACTATTGAAAGCATGCTTGCAGCTGAGATGGATAACCATTTAGGGTATTCTCCATATGAGCGTACTGATGTAGAAAATGCACGCAATGGAAAGAAACAAAAAACTATTCGTAGTAAATATGGAGAAA
>NZ_JHVC01000025.1 GCF_000619945.1 Clostridium lundense DSM 17049
ACCGCGGGCCCATCTCAAAGCGGATTACTCCTTTGGTTAAGTCTTTATGCAAAAACTTAACATTATGCGGTATTAATCCTCCTTTCGGAGGGCTATCCCCCACTTTGAGGCAGGTTGCCCACGTGTTACTCACCCGTCCGCCGCTAATCCATCCCCCAAGAAACTTCATCGCTCGACTTGCATGTGTTAGGCACGCCGCCAGCGTTCGTCCTGAGCCAGGATCAAACTCTCAATTTAAAAGTTTAATCTTTTTAGCTCATCGCTATTTTAAACAGTTTCCTGTTTGAATTGACTGGTTTCTCTTCTCTGTTTAATTTTCAAAGACCATTGCCGTACTAGACAGCTTATTCATAATATCATCTCTGTTTCCCTTTGTCAACACATTTTAAAAATTTATTTTTCATCAATCAATTTGTTGATGCATGTGTTTTTCGGGAACGAGATATATGATACCACGGTACTTATAACGAATTTTGATTTATATCTCTATTTTAACAAATTTATATTAGATATAATCTATTTTGCTCATTTTTTCTCATAATATCTTCTAATGATACACTAGGACAAGTATTTCATTAAAATCACATTTTTCAGAGTAAACGGTAAATAAAAACAATTAAATATCTCTATATAATTAAAAAAGTGCTCTTTTAATATAAGCACTCTTCATTACTACACTATTAATTCCCTATTCATTGGAAATCCTATTGTTACCACTGTTCCTTTATTAACTTCACTATTTATATGTATATCCCCTTGAAGTTTTTCACATGCTGTCTTTACAATAGACAATCCTAATCCATTTCCTACTGTATTTTTAGAGCGTGAATGGTCTACCCTGTAGAAAGTCTCAAAAATATGGATTAAACTATCAGATGGAATTCCTATTCCTGTATCTGTGATAACAATTACTACATTTCTTCCTTCTTTATAAACACAAACACTTATAGAGCCGTTTATTCTATTATACTTTATGGCATTTGATAATATATTTGAAATAATACTTTTAAATAGGGAAAAATTTGAGTAAATTTTTATATTCTTAACATCCATAAGTATAGAAATTGATTTTTTTTCTATCTCGGATTCATAGTCACTTAGACATTGGAAAATGACTTCACCAATATCAATCTCCTGTTTTTGTGGTGCAACATTGTTAGTAACCTCTAACAATTGACCTACTATTTGAATAAGATCATCTGTGCTTTGCTTAACAGTTGTCAAGTTTTCCTTATAATCTTCTACTGTTGGATTATCATCCAATTCTAAAACCTGTATAGATGATTTAATAACTGCAAGAGGCGTTTTAAGCTCATGTGCCGCATTTTGCGCAAAATTTTTCTGTATTTGAAATGCAATTTTAAGCCTTGAAAGCATTGTATTAAATGAATTTGTCAGAGAATACACCTCATCTTGATATTTGGGCAGTTCAATTTGTGTCTCAAGGCTATTGACATCTATTTCTACAGCAGTTTTATCAAGTACAGATAGTGGTTTCAATGTTTTTGAAATTATAATATACGTGAAAACTATACCACCCAAGACCATTAGCACCATTACAAAAATCTGCTTATAACCAAAAGACCTTTGAGCAGCTCTAACATTATAAGTTATGAAAATTTTATCGCAATCTCCATTGTTTTTAAATACAGTGTTCTTATTATCATTACTGATAATTTCTCGTTTTAACGGTTCCTTAGGCTCTTTTGAAAGCTCTATAATCAAAGGGTTAACAAATTGATTGTTACTATTTAAAATACTATATCCCGTCAATAATCCCATAGTAACTATAAGTATAGAAGAAATTAAAAGGGTTATTTTAACTTTCAAAGATTTCATAATCTACCACCAAATTTATATCCTTTTCCCCTTGTATTTACTATCACATCTTTTGTTTCAAGCTTTCTTTTAATCATAGAAATATGATACTTACATGAATTTGAAAACAGATCAGCCTCACTATCCCAAACATGCTCTATAATTTCTTCAGCTGAAACATATCTATTCTTATTTAGCGCAAGATATTCAAGTATCCCAAACTCTTTATTAGTTAATGAAATGTACATATCATCTTTTTCAACTGTTTTATCTACTATATTTATTGTTAAATCTTTATAAATTATAATTTCATCTGATATTGTAAAATCCCATCTTAGAAGATTTCTTATTCTTGCAGATAACTCTAAAAATTCAAATGGCTTTTCTAAGTAATCATTTGCACCCAAATCAAGTCCCATAACCTTATCCTCAACATTGTTTTTAGCAGATAATATAAGTACCTTTATTAGCTTATCATCTTTTCTTATAGCTTTAAGTACTTCAAATCCACTGATCTTAGGAAGATTAAGATCAAGTACAATAATATCATATCTATTTACCTCTAGGTTGTACAATGCTTCTTCCCCATCAAAAGCTGCATCAACTACAAACCCTTGCTTCTTTAATCCTTTTTGTAAAATTGACGAAAGCTTCTCTTCGTCTTCTACCAATAAAATTTTCAAATACTCACCTCCGAAAACACATAAGCCACACCTGTTAGGCGCAGCTTAATATGTTCATTATATTATTAATTGCTTTATTTTAAAACCTTCTAATCAATTATTTTTGTACATCAGTATATATCTTAATGCCTTCTGATGACTTTTCAATCCTTATAGCCTTCTTATTAATAGCAACTGCATTTTCTATCTTTTGAGGTATTTGATCATCAACATGTATTTTAATGCCTCCAGATACTTTTTCAATTTTTACAACTTTCTTGTTCATCTCAATCGCATTAGCTGGTTTTTGTAGTATTTCTCCTACATCATATGTTTTAACATTTGCAGATAAATTATCAAGACAATTTCCCTTCTCCTTAGTTGCTGCAAAAGTTGTTGTAGGTACTGATGCTAACATACCTGCTGCCAAAAGCCCCATTGCAATTTTTTTAATTTTCATTATGAAAACCTCCCATAAATTTTATTTGGTGTTGTTCACCGTAACTAAAGTATACAGGAGTAATGGTTAGATGAAGGTTAGTTTTATTAATTCATACAAAAGTTTCCTACATTAACAATACATGTATAGTATCAATATATTAATTAAACAGTTAAATATAAATTGTAATTTATGTTAACTTATCCCTTTATTCTACATATTTTTTCATAAATGTTGACATTTTTTAAAAAATATAGTACAATTCGAAATATTTGTTGCTACAGAAAAACATTTGCGTTTTCCAAACAAACAACTTAACTTACTAAATTAAGAAATTTAAAATAGAAAGATGGAGGTAAACAATGAACGAAACAAATCATTTATATTATGCAAATCATCCTATTATGTGGATTGTATGTATACTAGGTATATCTGTTGTATTAATTCAATCTGCATTAATACTTAAAAAATCAATTAAAGCAGGTTTAGATATGGGAATGGATTATTCTAGAATGAAGAAAGGTATTAAAACAAGTGCTATTGGTAGCATTGGTCCAGCATTAGGTGTTGTTGGAAGTCTGTTAGCTTTATTAGTGACTATGGGTTCCCCTGTGTCTGCATTCAGATTAAGCGTAATTGGCGGTTCTAACTTTGAAGCTATGGCTGCCAACTTTGGAGCTCAAGCTTTAGGGTCAGAACTTTCTACTAATATGACTCCTGTAGTATTTACAAATGCCCTATGGACAATGGCATTAGGTTCCCTTGGATGGATAATATTCGTATTTTTATTTGCACATAAAATGGACAAAGTAAATAACTTATTAACAAGTGGAAGAAAAGCATTATTACCAGCAGTTAGTATAGGTGCTATGCTTGGATCTTTTGCATACTTTAACGTTGGTAATTATCTAAAAGTTAAAACAAATCCTGATGTAACACTTTCTGCAATTTCAGGTCTGATTATTATGATAATATGTTTGAAGTTAGGAGATAAAAAATTTACCTGGTTAAAGGATTGGGCTCTAACAATTGCAATGTTTGGAGGAGCAATTATTGGAACTGTAGCATTTTAAAATAAAGGAGGACTACTATAAATGAATGTTTATGATAAATATATTAAAGATATTACAAAAATCGGTAGATTTACTATGATTCTTGGAGTGGTTGTAAGTTTGCTTCCTCCACTAATTATGACTCTAGTATTTGGATTTAACCCTGGACTTGGTGCAATCTTAGCTGGGGCAGTTTCTCAGATGTCAGTTTCCGGAGCTTTTTATTTTAGTGAACCTATTAGTTATTTTCCTATCGTTGGTAGAGCTGGATTATATATGGGGTTCCTATCAGGAAATTTAGTAAATATGAGAATACCAGCAGCAGTATCTGCTTTAGAAGGATCAGGTTATAAATCTGGTACTGATGAAGGTGCAATCATGGGAACTATAGGAATAGGAGTTTCTATATGGGTTGGTATTGTATTTTTATTATTATCTGTGTTTGCTGGACAAACTGTGCTAGCTACATTACCTCCATCTGTTACAAAGGTGTTATCCCTTATTATTCCTGCATTATTTGGCGGAGTTTTTGCCCAATTTGCATTAAAGTCTCCAAAATCAGGTATATTTGCTCTTGCTATTGCTTTTATAATGACAAAGATTGTTACCTTTATTCCAGGTAAACCATCATTCATTGTTACTCTAGTTTCAGTATTTGCTACAATTTCATTCGCTAAGAGGCAACTAAGTAAACAAATAGATAATGAATAACTTCAAATTAGTTACTAACAATTTAGTATTAGGAGGTATAATATTGAATAAACAAAGGTTATTAAATAATCTAGTAGAAATGTTAGAAATTCACTCACCTTCAAAAAAAGAAGGAGAATATGCAAAATATCTTGTAAATTTATTTAAAGAAATGGGTGCACTAATATACTTGGATAAAGGGTACCTAGAATATGGTGGGGATTCTCCTTCAATAATAGCTAAGTTTCCTGGTAATATAGAAGGTGATGGAGTAACCCTTGCTGCTCACATGGATGTGGTAGAACCTAATTCAAATGCAAAGGCAATAATAGATGGTAATATAATCAAAACAGATGGAACAACCACCTTAGGTGGAGATGACAAAGGTGGAATAGCAGCTATTATAGAAACTATAAGGACTATAAAAGAAGAAAACATCCCTCATAAAGACATTTATGTTGTTTTAACACCTTGTGAAGAGATCGGTATGCTTGGAGCCAAACATTTTAATTGGGAAGAAATACCCAAAGATATGTTTCCTGCAAAAAATATGATTGTTGTTGATAATGCCGGGAAATCTGGGCTTATTGCACATTCTGCCCCAAGTAAATATGATATTGAAATTTGTTTCCAAGGTAAAAAAGCTCATGCTGGCATAGAGCCTGAAAAGGGCATCAATGCTATAGCTGTGGCATCTTATGCTTTATCTCATATGAACATAGGCAGAATTGATGATTTAACAACATCAAATATTTCAAAAATAAACTCTGAATTTCCATCAAATGTAGTTCCTGATGTATGTACAATTAATGGAGAAATAAGAAGCCATTCTGAAGATAGAATTTTAGAGATTATTGAATTATATAAAAAAGCATGCGATGAATCTGTTACAAAGCTTGGCGGTAGTTATAAATTAAATTATCAATGTGATTATCCAGTGTTGAAACCAAATGATAATCTAATTTTTGCAAAACAGTTTGCTGAAGTATATGAAGAGTTGAATATTCCTTCTGAACTTAAGGTTATTGGAGGAGGATCAGATAGCAATATATTTGCAAAACAGGGATTTAACTCAATTATTATTGGAGTAGGAATGAACAATGTACATACTGTTGAAGAGTACTTAGAAATTGATGAGCTACTAAAAACAACAGAAGCTCTTGTTAAATATATAAAAAAGGGATGAATGATTTTCAAAGGAGGATATATCGTGGGATTTTTTTAAAGTAAGCCAGGAAGTATAATCAGTGACTACTTCAAGGCTCTTGAAGATATTGGAATGTTCCCTAAAGGAACAATGATCGAAGTCGCACTATATGATGATCACATTGAAATGACAACAATATGTATTAAAGGCAGCGTCTCATTGAAGTACTCGCAAATCACAAATGTTACATATAATTCTCATACAAAGAAGTTACTTTTTCTGATCACCTATACATCTTCATCAGGTGAAGAAAAGCTCTTGCAATTTCATGATACAAGGATGTATAAAGGTTTTAAAGTCCAGTCAAAATTGAAAGAGCTATGTGAAATTCATGAACCTATTCTTGATGTAAATCTGGTTGAAGAACATATTGATTTATAAAAATTTTATAATAATAAGCAGTCTTTCTTATAGGCTGCTTCCTTTTTCTACTTTATTTAAATTTAAGTTAACAAATGAAATTTATAAATCCACATTCTTTTGTAATCTAACTATAAATATTGTCATAATTATAGGAATCAACACTCCTACAACCACATAACTCCAACTAAAAAATGAAAAAACATAAGGGTAATAGGTTCCAATACCATTGATACCTTGCCTCATATGCGATCCTTCATCAGTAGTTATTTGCATAACACTTGTAATATAAAGAGGATTAATATCAAAAATATATGCACTTAGTAAATATATTATTATTTTCTCTGTAATACTAGGTACAAAAAAGCCTAATGCATAAAAAGTTTTACTTTTCCCTCTACAGAAGAATAAATAATACAGTGCACCAACTGTATAAGGAAAAACTAGTAGTAAAATTCCTAAAACATTCTTTGCTCTCAAGAAGCCACCTGAGATAACTATGAAAACTATCAGTAAATAAATGGATAGTATAATAAACCATCCTAAACATAATTTGTAGAAATTTTTATATGGTTTTTCCACTTTTACGCCCCCCATTTTTTTCCATTGATACTGCTTTTCTACTTTATCATTATCTAGGCATTAACTCATTAATGTGTAGTTGATAGATTATTGTTTCACGTTTGGAAATATTAGCGATATAGTCAACCCCGAGCCCAACTCTGATTTTGCATCTAACTGAATTGCTAAATCATAAGCCATCTTGCTTACTAAGAAAAGTCCCATACCTGTTGCTTGTCTGGTATAAGTACCTCTCATTCCAGTAAAGCCCTTATCAAAAATAAATGGTAAATCTTCTTCAGATACACCAGGTCCATTATCACTAATATTTAAGATAGCCTTATCTCTCACTTTGTCATAAAACGTTTCAAACTTCAAAATTGGAATATCCTGATTCTGTGAAATATGTTTCGTACTATTAGTGATTATTTGTCCTAATATAAAAGCTAATCCCTTGCGGTCAGAAAAGACTTCCATTTCTTCACCTATGAATTGTATTTGAAAACTAGATTCATCTAGTAATGTTTGATGATCTTCAATTGTTTGTCTACAAAATGCTAGTAAATTTATAGAATGAAAAATATAATCTTTATGAATAGCCCCAAGTCTTGCAAAATACAAAATTTGCTCTACGTCTCCAATCATTTGCTCTTTAATATGAAGCATACGCTTTCTAACAAGGGGAGACATTTCGTCAGTACGATTATCCAATACTAATGTCATTAATGATAGAGGCTTTTTAATTTCATGAACCCATCCCTCTATATAATTTTCATAATCCCCCAATTCAATGACTTGATCATTAAGTTCAGATTGATATGATCTTATAAGGCTCCCCATCCTATAAATAAACCACCAATAATTCTTAGGAGATACATGGCATAATATTTCTTCATTGGTCTCGCTTGCTTCTAATAAGAAATCTTGAAAAGCTTCTTCTATTATTTTTTGCTTTCTAATTATAATAAATACAGCCACCGATATCATGGCTAAAGTAAAAACAATCATTAATCCTACTAACACCTTAAAGGTTTCTGGATAAGCCAGCCAAGCTAAAAAACTAAATAGAATAGTGGTAGCCATCAACATAAGAAACCATTGTTTATAAGCATAAAGACAATCATATATTTGCTTTATCCATTTCATGGCTTCATATACCCCCTAAGCCTATACCCTTTACCCCTTACTGTTTCAATTTGATGATCTAAGTCTAATTGACGCAATGTTTTTCGTAAGCGAGTGATATTCACTTGAAGTGCATTTTCGTCTATATATTGGTCCATTCCCCATAAAAGTTCGCTCAGTGTTGATTTGGATACAATCTCAGGTCTATTCTGTACTAAAGCCAATAAAATTTTTCCTTCATTAGTTGATAATAATAAGGATTGAGATCCCTTATACAAAGTAAAAGTATTGGGATCTATGAAAAAACTGCCAACATCTATCAATTCTGGTTGTCCTTCAAATCTTCTTAACAGGTTCTGAATACGCCCTAATAATCTATCTCGATTACATGGTTTCGTAAGATAATCGTCTGCACCTAAATTAAGACCATGTAATTCATCTTGTAACTTATCTCTAGATGTAAGAATTAATATTGGACCAATCCCTTTTAATTTTAGATTTTTGCATACTTCAAATCCTGATTGCTCTGGTAAATTAATGTCTAACAATATTAAATCTGGTGTCAAAGTAGCTATTTGATCAACCATATCATGGAAGTCTGCAATTGCTATTACTTCATAACCAGCTCTTTGCAATACATCCATTAATTCTTCTCTCATTAATAAATCATCTTCAACAATTGTAATCCTAGCCACTTCAGCACCTCCCTCCATGTAAAATTTAATAGTCCCTTAAGGCACATTTAAAAAATAAATAAGTCAGTATACTAGGATATTTTGCATCTTTGACTTGTTATCTATTTTAATGTGCCTAATCTATATTGGGCTTCCAACGTAACTTATCAATCTCATGATCTGCTGAACGGGCAACTGCTACTCCATAAATCGCTACTGTTACTATTACGATAAACGCAAAGGTAAATGCAATAGGATAAAGCGATGCTTGATTTTCAATGTAAATATCAACAAATGAAGCCATAGCCTTTATTCCAACAGTTCCACTGACGAATGCAAGAGACATAGGTAACAAAAATGTCCACAACACTTGTTTATACATAGATTTCTTCATTTGATTACGTTTTGCACCTAAGATTGAAAGTGTTAAATAGCGTTGTCCAGTCTGTTTCATCTGTGTCAAAAATTGTAAAGATAATACCGTACAAGCAATAATCAAAAATAAAAATCCCATATATAAAATTGTATAACTTGCAGTAACAACACCAAAGAGTTGGCGTCCAAAGTTTTGTAAATAACTTTCAAACCTAAATCCTGAAAATTTTAATAAATCTCTAGCCTCCATCATTGGTTTCAGTAAACCTTTCTGTTCTTGCATCTTTTGTGGGATTCGAAAATTCCAATATGACACATAGGTTTCTGTATTTATTAACTGTTCAAACATATGATCAGGAACTATAAATGCTGAAAAAATTTCTGCTAAACGGTCTGCTACTAATCCCCTCATGGGAACTGATGGACGTATAAATACTTCCTTATTATTAATACTCATCAAACTTTGCCCTTCTTTTGCAGCCTTTTCAAAAATGTTATCTAGTACAGGTAGTTTGTCTAAATTATCCATAGGCATAAAGTCTGGATTAAAGTATAAGACAATTTCATCTGAATGTAGGTTCAAGGGATTTTCTCCTATAGCTTCTAAAATTCCATTATAAGATGATTCAGGAATGAGATAAGGTGTTCTTGTACCTGTCTCTAGGATGCCAAACAGATTAACTGCTTCAGGATTTCCTTCACCAATATCATAACACTGAATTTCTCCAGATAAAACTTGTTCTTTATAATCAGCTGGCAGAGCCATAATAATTTGCTCTCTTAATTTGGACCAATCAACTAATGACAACACCATCCCATCTTCTCTATGAACACCTTGATGTTTCATTTTTCCAAGCTTCAATAGATTTAAATCCTCTACATATGGTGCAATTTTTTTTGAAGTAAGATAATCCTTAACTTTTGGATTATCTCCATTAACAGTAAAATCATATAACGAGGAATTTTTTCTATTATATAACCTACTTCCTGAGTTCAAAATAGTTGAGGCACCATTTGCTATCAAAATAATAGATAATGTGATTAAAATAGATGTTACCGCAACAGAGGTAGATCTATTAGCTATGTTCTCTTGAAACTGCCTTAATGTAAATGTGTGCAACCTTTTAGTAGATTTACGCTGAGACAATCCTGCTAATAAACTTAGTAATTTTCCAAATCCATTCATAAAAAATATAGTTCCTAAACTTCCCAGAGCTATTGCTACAAACGGAACAATTCCTGCAAAGTCCATAAAATGATATAAAACAATCCAATAGGCAATACCTAGTAATATAGAACCTATTAAAATATTAAGTGTATTGCCTTTTAACTGCCCCATATCTTGTTTTTTATCCATTTGCTCATAAAGTAATTGATATAAGTCCTGATTAAATAATCCTCCACCAAGAATAATTAATGCTATAAACTGAATGAATAAAAAACCGATTATTGTAAAAAAAATCGCATCTACCGACAAGGTTAGTTGATGACCCACAATTCCCTGCCCAACCAATTTAGAAACTGTTAAGCTAATTATTTCTGCTAAAAATCCTCCTATTAAAATGCCTCCAATAAGTGCTAAAATAGAAGTAATTAATGCCTCTGCTAAAAGTTGAAAAACAAGACGTTCTTTGCGCATTCCTAACATAAGATAAAGTCCAAACTCTTTGCTTCTCCGATTTAATTGGTACCTATTAGCAAATAAAATTAAGAAAAATAATAAAAATAATGCAAATATATAAACAACTGGCATCCTAGCTAAAAATTTATCGATTGCATCACTTTCAAACTCCTTTAAAAATAAAATAACATCCTGTCTTCCAAGGGAGAGAATTATATAAAACGAAGCCACTGCTGCTACAAGTGTTGCAAAGTAAATTAAATTCTCCTTACGACTTCGATTAGCATTACGATAAATCAGCCTATAGAACATTTGCGTTTCCTCCCCCAAACTGAGATAATAACTTTAAAATTCTTTCATAAAACTCCTGGCGAGACTCATCTTGTTTGCAGCGCAGTTCATGAAATATCACACCATCTTGAATAAAAAGGATTCTTGAGCAAAAGCTTGCTGCATTAGGGTCATGGGTAACCATCAATATAGTTCTTTCGCTACTTCTGTTAATACCTTCCAACTTATTCATTAAAATCCTTGCAGAGCGTGTATCCAATGCTCCTGTAGGTTCATCCGCAAGAACAATATCTGGATCAGAAATCAAACTGCGTGCAGCAGCTACCCTTTGCTTCTGTCCTCCAGACATCTGAGATGGGAATTTATTTAGAATATCTGTAATTTCTAAGAAACTTGCTAACTCATCTAATTTAACTTGTGCTTTTGCAAAATCTACTCCATGAATAGATAATGGTAATAATATATTTTCTTGTCCAGTTAAGTTGTCCAGTAATTCAAAGTCTTGAAACAAATATCCAATTCGACTACCACGATATTCAGCTAAATCTTTACTACCAAAAGCACTTATGTTTTTACCATTTAAAAGTATACGCCCAGATGTTGGTTTTATTATTGTTGCAATACAGTTTAATAATGTAGTTTTTCCAGATCCACTTGGCCCCATTATTCCTAAGAATTCTCCTGGAAAAACATCAAAACTAATCCCTTGTATAGCTTTTGTTATGTTATTATTCTTTCCATAGTTTTTTTGTAAGCCTTGGACTTCTAATAATTTCCTTTGACTAATCACAATATAACTCTCCTTTTACAGTTTTGCTGAAAAATCCCAGAATTGATCATTGATTTATTTAAATTATATCAAATGTAGAAATCTAAAAACACTTACAATTGATGTAAGGTAAGCAGATAGAAAAAGAAATAATGCCATTGCTGAAAAGAGCTGATAACCAAGAATTTTCATTCAAGGTTATCGGCTCTACCACATCTTTAAGAATAAAGCCTGTATGGGCTAATAATGTAATAATTATTATCATCCCCATGTTCATTATGGTTATTAACATGTATATAATACTAAACAAATATTAACGCACATTATTCGACATTATATCATATATTATCATTATAGAGAGTTTTCTCTAACTTCTGGTAAGGAGTGATAAATAATGCTAGCTAAAATTGAGAACATTGACAATTCCGAAACTCATATTAATTCCTGCAATCATCTTATTCCTGTACCACTATGTTATCAGGAAACCGTATACACTTGCGGCGTAGCTTGTGTACAATCAATACTTGCAAGTTACGGCATCGTATACCGACAGGATATACTGATAGAGCTATTACAGCAAAAGCCAATATTTGGTACTGATTATCATAATATCATTAACTTTATGCAAAAGCTTGGCTTTCAAGCCTCTTTTAATATAGATATGAACATTAATATTGTTAAATCTTATATTGACAACATGATTACACCTATTCTTACAATTCAGGCTTGGAAAGATGACAATATTGACTATAATTTTGACTGGAAAGATAATCATTATGTAATCGCTTGTGGTTATGATGATGACAGGATTATATTTATGGATCCTTTCACACTGGGCAACTACACCTATATTACCAACACCGAGCTTATGAAACGCTGGCATTCAGTTGATCAATTTGGCAATCATAGTTGCTTCAGTGGTTTAATTTTTAAAAATGAAAATCTGCCGATAATATACAAACCCCATATCATAAAGCGTCAAGATTAATTATCTGGTTTAAATTAACATCATATTTAAAATCATCAAAATAGTCCACTTATTAGAAAGTTGTTATTGCATATTAATTCATTATAAACCTGCTTTAGTAAAAAGCCTTGTTCAATTTGATACAAGGCTTTCTTATTATCTAATTTGGAAATCTACTTATGTATTTCTCGTTTTTTATAATGCCAAGAATAGTAGAAGTTGCCCAAGTAGATCTGCCATATTTTGTTATGTATCCAATATTCTACAATTACTACTGTTACTACTGTGCGGCAGAGCTAAGTACTATTTACAAATTTTAATACCGCACAAAAATTAACTTTTGCTTTAATAGATTTATACTAACTTTTTAAGGTTTTTCAGAAAGCTTCTTAAATGAAGCCACATATAAGACCATTCCTACTAGAGTAAATATAAGCCTACTTATTATAAAATCTAAAGACAAACTAAAAACAGGTTCACCGAAACTATCAACGGATAGAACTGTAGGCATATAAGTCACATACCCTTTGGCGAAAATATCAATAAAAGGTGTGCTACTAAAACTTATAAGTGACAAAATCAAAACAATTGGAATCCAAACATAAAGCAAAATTTGGCTTTTGCTGCCTAAAAACATACTTGTTCCAAAAACAAACACAAAAGTGGGAAGTAATATTATTAAGATTGGTAATAAAAAGCTTTGAAAATTTATAAAACTAAAAGTTGTCTTGTAAAACGCCAAACTTATCAAAATACAACATACCGCAATAATTAAGTAAGAAATAAACAGAGCTAAACTTTTTGTAGCCAAATACTTTTTCTGTGGTAAAGATGTACATGAAGTAATTTCTCTTACTCTTTCTTCGTTTCTAGAAAAAAGACCTGTGCAAGTAAGCATAAGAATTAATAACATAATCGTATTTATATCACACAAAAACTTGCAATAACTCCATTTTGAAAAAGGTGATGTACCAGAAACACCTTGTATTATTTTTGTATAGAGGTCAATCATTGAGAAAAAGAGTGCAATTATGAAAGTTATCACAAATATTTTTGAAAAAATTATTCTTTTCAGTTCGTATTTAAGAATTTTTATATCCATTGACGACTACCTCCTTTTAGCACCAGTAATATTTAAAAACTCAGAAAAAGATAGTTTTTTATCTTTTTTACCATAGTATTCCTTGTAAATGACTTTCATGGAATTGAAATAATTGTCTTCACCAATGTTATTATAAACATTGTAAACTTCAAGTGGTGCCAAAGCATAAATTTTATTAGCATGTAAAAATAATGAGACGTAATACTTTGGAAGCATTGATAATTTGTTCATGTATTCAGGATTTCTTTGATAAAAGTTTCGATTTAATTCATTTGCTCCTTCTTTCCATTTTTTCAGCAATAAATTTTCTGCATAATCTTTTCCAAATTTGTTTTTCAAGAATAAATAAGTGCTAAAATCCGCAAAAGCGTCAGTTGACCATTCATCATGATTTTTATCTATTTGATTAGGGCTTTTTTCGTTAGATACATCTACTCCACCGCCCCACCATTGATGGGCAATTTCATGGGTCAGCAAAGCAAAAGTGTCAGAAGAAGAGGCTTGGGATGAATCTACATTGGATTTTTTCTTTAAACAATCTTCGGAAATACAAGAAATATTTCCTGCTTGAATTCCAACTCCACCATGTACTCCTGATGTTACAACTACTTTAAGACTATCCCTGCCTAGGGGCCCAAATTTTTCCGAAAAGAACGAGAATATATCTAAAGTGTCACTTCCCCTAGATTCAAATTCTTTTCTCGCAGATAATGGATAGAAAAACTCCACATTTGTGCCCCTTACATTTCTTTCAAATATTCCATATGGTCCGGCTTTCAAAGATAAATCATTTAGTTTATTACAAGAAAAACTCCAAGTAGTAAAACCATCCTTCTCAGAAATTTTGCGATTTTTATCTCCCTCCGTTATGACTGTAAACTTTGAGTCTATTTTTATTTTTCCTTCAATAATCCTATCATTTTGTTCAACACAAAGAACTGGAGCAATGTCAATGGCGTGCCCTAGACTTACATAATTTTTGCTAATTCCTTCGGAAAAATCTTTATTTAAACTTATGGCTTTCGGTGTACCTGAATACCTTATACTTAGTTTAGCTTTAGTATTTTTGGGAATGCTTGTTTGAAAAACATTTCCACGTTTTGCGTTATTCAAAATCTTGGACAAAACCTGCGTGTAGTTTATGTCTACATTGTCTAACTTGATTTCATTAATGTGGTAACCCTCTGCTAATTCAAAATATATGTTTTGAGGCTTGTCAGTGCCGTTTTGCAGTTCCTCAAAATAAGCTCCACTAGCACAATTTTTGTTTTTTTCTATCTTAAGATCTACAAGTATATTTGAAGTTCCTATGACATTGGTGTTTACAGGCGTTTCTTTTTTACCACTAATCAACGTTGACACAACATCCATAAGGGAAATTGATTTAAAAATTGGTTCATTTTGAAAAATAAAAAATGCTCCAAAAAGAGAAACCAAAAAGCAAATTGGCAGCATCTTATATTTTCTACAGTTTTTAAAGATAGATTTAATTAATCCTTTTTCATAACATCTATGGCACAACATTCCGAATAAAAATATGGACATAGCTACCGATAATCCAAACAATCTATTCCAGAGCATTCCCAAAAGGATATTCCCACTTCCGAAATTTTCAGAAAATCCACTAGCACCTGTCTGAACCCACATATATTGATAATTAATATTTCCTGTTAAAAAACTAAAAAGCACTGCTAAAAGCATAATAATACAGGTTATATTAACGTTCCTAAATATAAGATAAAATCCTGCAGTCATAAGAATTGTTAGCACAATGGAACTAAAAATTATTATGGAATAACTGAGCAAGAAATAACTAAAATTGCTTAAACTCCCCATGTTAAATATATAGTGAGGAATCATAATTATCATTGAACCCGCTGTTGAAATAAAACCCGCACAGATTAAGCCTGTAATTTTAGTTAAATTTATCTTTATAGAACTTGATATTGGTTCAATTATATAATCCACTCTAAACCTAAGTATTTTGTCAAACTCAAAAACTGTTAGTACAGTAAAAGCAAGAGTTGAAACTACTGCCCCTGCCTTTGCTGGAAAAAGTATGGTTTGAGATAAAAGAGTAGAGCTATTTATTCCAAGTAGCAACTTGCTAATACTTTCGGTAATGTAAGGAGAGAGTAATGCAGCAATCAAAGGAAAAACTGACGTAAGCAAGATTATTATTTGAGTAAATCTGGACTTTAAAATCCGCTTTGTTTCATAGGCAAAAAATGCATTCCTCATTTAATGAACACCCCCATTGTGTATGACATATGTGTACGCATCTTCGAGGGTAGGCTCTATCAGTGAAATAGAGCTTTCTATTTCTTTACCAATAACACGGCAAGAGATGCCATTACCTGTAAACAATTTGGATGTTATTATATACTTATCTCCAATTCTTTTTTCTAAAGACTCGTTATCTTTTTCCTCAATAAAACCAACATGTCCGTGTACAGCTTTTATTAAATCCGGCGAAGTTCCGTCAAATAGAATCCTACCGGTATTAATGATTATAATTCTATTGCAAATTGCTTGTATATCATCGATGATGTGAGTGGAAAGTAATACTATTTTGTCCTTTGCAGTCTGTGAAAATATATTTCTAAATTTAATTCTTTCTTCTGGGTCAAGTCCAACGGTAGGTTCATCTAAAATGATAAGCTCGGGATTTCCAAGTAATACTTGTGCTATACCAACACGCTGTCTTTGACCGCCTGAAAGAGTTTTAATTTTGAAGTTTCTTTTTTCTTGTAAATTAGTCTGTTCAATAGCTTGTCTTATCATACCTTTCACATCTTTTTTAATTTCTTTTAATGCACACATGTAATCCAAAAACTCATAAACTGTTAATTCATCATATAAACCAAAGCTTTGGGGTAAATAACCTAACTGCTTTCTCAGTTCTTTTTCATGTTTTTGGATTGGTTTACCATCAACAATTATTTCCCCAGCTGTTGGTATTATCTTCGATACCAATAGTTTCATAAAGGTACTTTTTCCAGCACCGTTTGGACCCAAAAGTCCTATAAAATTTGGGCTGTTAACTTCTAAATTAATGCTATCTAGTGCCTTTTTTCCTGTTTTGTATGTCATACTCACGTTTTTGATACTAATTTTCATAAATATTGTTACACTCCTTTTTCATGGTTTACCTATATAATAAAGCCTTCAACTTACATTTCTGTGACTTTACGGTGAGAGATTCGTCACTTTAGGAAAGGAAAGAACAACAGCGGTTTTGATTGTTATTTCAAAACCGCCGCATAGCCACATTGTGACTGCAAAACATCATCTGCCACAACTGAGGTTTTTTATTACCGCAGGGTAGCATTCATTTGTAATTTATATTACTTGTGTAGAATGGATTCTGTATTTTGAAGGTTTTACAGGGGTGACTGAATAGTTACGTCTATTGTTCAATTATCATCAAGAATAAATTTTGGCAACTGTTATCCCCCACAACAGTATAATCGCCACAAATATCCATTTATATCTGAACATAATGGCTATATATTCACGGATAAAGGCGCTTGGCCAGTAATAAGCTGCTGTTCCACATCCAACACCGCTTGCCTTTATCTTCAGCTTTTTTGCATAGAGACTTGTTCGGAAAACATGATAATTATTCGTCACAAATATATAGCGGTGTTTCACACCATTCACATCCAGCATATCTCTGACATTTTTGAGATTTTCAAAGGTAGTCTTAGACTGTTCCTCAAGAATGATATCCTCTTCTGGGAATCCGGTTTTTACAAGATAATTTTTCATTGCTGCTGCTTCCGATATCTTCTCATCATCGCCCTTACCACCTGATACCACAATCTTCGGATGTTGACTGCATTTATGGTAAATATGGACGGCTTTGTCAACTCTGCCTTTCAGCAGCGGAGATACCCTTTCTCCGCCTATCAGACCACATCCATGGACGATAATATAAGCACAATTCAGTCTTTTCGGTAAGCAGGTATAAATCAACGAATAGATCAACAGTGCAGAAAACGTAAAGGTAATATAAAACTCCAAAATCAACACCAGTGAGAATAACGTCCTCATCACCGAAGCATCCTGAAAAAAATACATTCCAGCAATGGTTAATATACTTCCCAGTATCATGGCTATTCCCGTCAATAAAGATAGAACATTCTGCAAACGCCGTCCCTCTTTTTTCATCATCTCCAAACCATTCACAATGAGGAAGATGGTAGTAACAACAAAAATCAATGGTATCAGCAGCATCGTTAAAATCCCAAAAATCATTCCTCGGATTCCCGGTGCAGAGCCAAATCCAAGAAGAAAAATGCCAATTGCCATCATCAGCAGCAGTGCATTCCAGAAACTTCTTGGTTCATATAGCATGCTGATAACAAAAATGAGCATTAAAATGCAACCAGGCATCATTAAAGACATTCAGACCACCTCTTCTCAATATCATCTGCGTCCCAATCGTCCTTAAGACAATTGGGAATCACTTAAACTCAATCATACAGATGTTTTTTGATTTTTTCTATTAAGTTAATATTAGTTTTGAATTAAGTCATGTCATCCCTAAGCGCGTCAATGATATTTTCTTTTTTTATCTTACGAGTAGCATACAGCATTGTAATGAATACGATAAAGAGTACGCTGAATACGCTGATTGCCATACTGCCCCAAGGGAATACAAAATGGAAGTTATCCATCCTTTCTACTGACACAAACCCTTTGTAAATCAGCCAAGAACATATTGCAGATATTGGAATCCCGAATAGTAACGTCCTCATGCCATAAAAGACACACTCGAAATTCATCATCTTTTGGAAATCACGTTCAGACATTCCCACCGAGCGGAGCATGGCAAGTTCTCGCTTGCGCAGCATGATATTCGTGGAAATGGTGTTGAACACATTGGCAACCGCAATCAGCGAAATCATGATGACAAAAACATAGGTAAAAACATCAATAACAAATGTTAGACTGCGGTATTGTTCAACCACGGTGTACATATTTTGCAGGTTATACGCAGAGGTAATTCCTGCGTCATGAATCATGGTTTCTATTTTAGCCACCGATTGCGAAGGCTTTTTTGACAGAAAGCTCAGTCCTATATCTGTATGGATATCCGGTGTTTCAAACTTCTCTTTGAGAGAATAGGGAGCCACCACCATAAAAACGTATGCATTCTTATCGGAAGATTGCTTTATTGTCTTAAGAGGGTCCACCGGGTATGTATCCACAAAGGTAATGTTTATGCTTTGACTCTGTTCCATCTTAGGCTTGTCATTTATTTCAGGAGCCACACTGAAAGTCATTGAACGACTGGCAAACATATCAAACAGTTCGCTTGGCCCGTTTTTCTTCGCAACCAGTTTTTTGGCAACGGCAATCATTTTACCATCATTACCAGTATATTCTTCTCGGGACAAGCCCAATTTTTTGATAAAACTCAGATATTCGCTGTCTTCAATAAACTGGATGTCCATTGGAAGATGAACCGTTTGGTCCGGTGCAGCATAACCTGCGGATTTTCGATAACGGTCTGAAAAATCGCTTGCTTTGGCAGTACATGAATATGCGAAAATTGCTTGGTAGGAGCTTTTGTAAACTCCCTCTGCGGTTTTTAGTTTGTTGTAAAGCGGGAACATTTCGCTGTCGTTCATGCCCTGAGTGGTAAAAACGATGTCATAGTCAAAGTCCATTATGGATCGTTCTGCAAGACGTTTCAGAGTTGTTCCAAAAGCATTTCCTGATACAAACAGCACCACACTTAAAACAAGAGATAGAACAATGCTGCGATAGCGTTTTTTGTTTCTCTTAAAATTCTTTAGCGCAAGAGTTCCTTCCAAACCGTAAATACGTTGTGCCAGTTTTGATGTTTTCACGGCTTTCGATTCGGTTTTGACCTCGCCCGTTTGGCGAATACTCTCCATTACGGGAGTATTTGCGGCTTTCCTGGCCGGGATATAAGCTGAAATCAAAATGGTAATCAAACTCACCGCTGCTGCTGCAACAATTGCAGAGACAGACACCGACAAAGTTAAAGGTACGGTGCTTGGGATAATGTTCCCGAACTTCCTGGCAACAATAGGAATTATAAGTCCAATACTGCCTATGCCGACTATAATGCCAATGGGTATGCCCATTGCACCAATGCAAAGTCCCTCAAACAGCACCGAATTTCGCAGTTGCTTTGCCGTGGCACCCACTGACGAGAGAATTCCGAACTGATGTGTGCGCTCATTCAGCGATATGTTGAATGAATTATAAATCAGAAAAATCGAGCCTATCATTATTATGACAAGCAAAATGCCGCCAACCGTGTACAGAAGCGCGTTGAACAGTTTATTGTCGGAAAGGCCCATGAATTGCAGCACACTATCGTTAAAGACGTAAGCTTGGCTGACCGCTGTGCTGCTTGCGTAAGCCTTAACTTTGCGCGGGTTTTTAAGTGTGACAAATATGCTGAAGCTGTCCGCTTTGTCTTGAGTATCTGCTTTCGTTATCAAGGTGTATCCCGGTGCGGAACGTTCCTCAAAATCAGGTCTTTCACAGATACCCACAACTGTGTAGGTTCTCTCTGCTTTTGGCACAAGAGTTTCTTTCCCGGAAATGTAAGGGGTGTGTTGACCCAGATTCTTGTTGTCGTTCATGCGGTTTCCAACATCAAGCGAAAGCGTGTCTCCCACCTTGAATCTAACGCCGCCCTTTATCGCCACGTGCGCTGGGATAAGAACCTCCCCACTGTTTTTCGGCAATCTGCCTGAAACCAGGGTTAAGGGTAAGGTATCAAAGGCTTCCTTGCTAAATCCAGCTATAAAAAGATAAGGTTTTTCGGGGCTTTTCCCACCTTCAAGTTTTGCGTAGCCGATATTTTCAAATGTTGCTGTGTTTTTAACGTCCTTGTCCTGGGTTCGTTTCTGTGCGAAAGGGGAATTAACATCCAAAAACTCAACGTGCCAATCGCCGTGTTTCACAATAGAACCCTTTACCAGAAAATTTAACAGGGAAGTACCAAAGGTAGCCACTGCCGTAATCATGGCAGCAGACAGGATAACTCCGATAATCGTTACAAGTGTTCGTGTACGGCTTTTTTTCATGCCTTGTAGTGTAACTTTGTTGAAAATGTTCATGGTCTCACCCTTTCATCTCGCACTACTTTACCGTCTGATATACCGATAATACGGTCCGCTTGTAGGGCGATATTTTCGTCATGGGTGACGACGATAAGGGTCTGTCGATATTTTTGATTGCTTAATTTCAGCAAATTGATAATTTCATGTCCATTTCGGCTATCCAAACTGCCCGTAGGTTCGTCGGCAAGCATTACTGCTGGGGCATTCATCAAAGCACGTCCTATGGAAACACGCTGTTGCTGACCGCCCGAAAGCTGATTTGGTAAATGGGTTTTTCGGTGTTGTAACCCAAGCAGTTCCAGCAATTCATTCAACCTCTCCTTGTTGACTTTACGCTTGTCCATAAGTATAGGCAAGGTGATGTTTTCCACCACATTCAGCGTGGGAATGAGGTTGTGAAACTGGTAAATTAACCCAACCTGCCTCCTGCGGAAAATGGCGAGTTTTTCATTGCTTTGGGCATATACATCCTGACCGTCCAAATACACCTTTCCGCTTGTGGGAACGTCCACTCCACCCATGATGTGAAGCAATGTAGATTTGCCGGAACCGGAGGAGCCGATGATTGCGGTAAACTCCCCTTTTTCGATTGTAAGCGAAACATGGTCAAGGGCGGTAACTTGGTTTTCCCCCTTGCCGTAGACCTTGCATAAATTTTCAATTCTTAAAAACTCCATTATGTGAATTTCCTTTCTCATGTTTTACCTATATAATAGAACCTTCAACTTACATCTCTGTGACTTTCCGGTGAGAGATTCGTCACTTTGGGAAACGAATGGAAAATATCGCACCACCCTGCGGGTGATTTTTGGCGGTAATCGTCCCGCCCTGCCGTGTTATAATCATCTTGCAGAGAGCCAATCCGATCCCATATCCTGTAGCGTTTGCGTTTTTCCCACGATGGAACCTGTCAAACAGGTATGGTAAATCTTCTTTTTCAAAGCCCGCGCCGCTGTCGTGGATGGCAATATCGGTAAACAATGGGTTGTCCGCGCAAACAATCTCAATTTTCCCCTTCTCGCCTGCGCTTTCTATGCAATTTTTGAGGATGTTTTGAATTGCTTCTGAAAGCCAACCAGAATCGCCGTGAATGATTATCCCTTTCGGCACGTCTATTTGCAAATCAATATCGTGTAGCTCCATTGGGATTAGGAACGGGCGAAACGCGGCGCATATCAAAGTATTCACATCTATCTGCTCGCTTTGGAACACCACAATGCCCGCGTCCAGGCGGGATAATTTCAACAGGGAAGTAAGCAACCAATCCATCTGTACAAACAATTCCTTTGTTTCCCGTATCAATGCTTTCCGTTCATTTTCGTCAGGGTTATTCTCTAACAATGACAGAATAAGGTTCACGGATGTGAGAGGGGTACGGAGTTGATGGGCTATGTCAGCCAGCGAATCAGCAAGATGTTCTTTTTCTTTTTTCAGTGCGTCATTTTGCTCCCGAATACACAGCGTCATTTTTGTTATTTCGCTTTGCAAAATAGAAAGTTCGCCCTCGTCCGATTCACCAATATACAGATGGTCTGCGTTATGAAGCACAAGATCAATTTGATCTGAAATCTGCGCAATGCTTTTATATCGGGCTTTGGTAAACGCAAAAAACGCTATTCCAAAGGCAACGGCAGAAGCAATGGCAAGGATTCCAGCCAACCTATTGATTGCAAATCCCAGCGTCACAGTGGTGGCAGCTATTAAGGAAAACAAAATTACAAGCTGTCGAAACTCTCTATTCCGAAGCATACCCTTCCCCCAATCTATATCCCGTACCGCGAACGGTCAGAATGATTTGCGGGCTTGCGGGGTTGTTCTCTATCTTCTCCCTCAGGCGTTTGATGTACACGGTCAATGTATTGTCATTAACAAACTCGCCCGCTGCGTCCCACAATTCGTCAAGCAGCCTGCTCCTTGTGATAATATTTTTGGGATTGTTAATAAACACCAATAACAAGCGGTATTCTAAGGCTGAAAGAAAAACCTCGCTGCCGTCCTTTTTCACGACACCGCTTGCCATATCCACATGAAGCCCGCAGATTTCAAAAGCCGATGGAGATCGTCCGCTTTTTCGCAGAGCGGTTCTGATTCGTGCGATCAGTTCACGCGGACGAAAAGGCTTGGTGACATAGTCGTCCGCGCCCATGTTCAGCCCGGTAACAACACTTGCTTCATCGCCAGAAGCTGTCAAAAAGATGACGGGAATATCTTGCGTTTCTTTGATTTCCGTGCAAACCGTAAAGCCATTTCCATCAGGCAAAGAAATATCAATCAACGCCAAATCAAATTTATTCCCGGCAAGCGCGTCAATGGCTTCACTCCGGGTAAGGGCGTGAGTGACTATAAATCCCTCCGAGCGGAGCAGAAGCCCAAGGTTTCTGGCGATTGCCTTATCGTCCTCAACTAAAAATATACGTTTCATTTATTTTCACCATCCTTTACTTTACTACTCCTGTATCGTCCGTCAGCCGGTTTTTCAGCGTCAACCGGAACAAGCCATGTATTTCCCATTTTTTAGCTCACTTAATCCGTCCAGCAGAGCAATGGTACACTACCATTCTATCTGTGATTTCCCAATTTTTCGCCGCTTCTTTTGTCGTTATATAATCCACGCATAACACCTCCATAATTTTATTATATTTCCTTTGATGGGAATATACAATCTGAGGTATAAAAGCAGCAAGAAAAGCAAACTCTTAAAAGCGGTGCGCTTTGGATTGTCATAGTAAAGCAGGTCACGTAATGCATGATAGGCACGCTAATTTCTGAACACCTAAACAAAAGAAAAGGAGTACCATTTTACACAGTACCCCTTTGATTCTCCACCTTTATTTTTTGTATCCCCACACTCTATATCAACCACCACCTGTGAAGACAATATGTTTGAAAAAGTGCCTAAAACAAAGGATTTCTACGTATCTGCTCGTTGTAGCAACACAACAGTCTCCACGTGTGTCGTGTTCTGTATAGGAACACACTTTTTCGTCTTTTGAATCACCATTAGATTTTACCACATCTTTACCTTTTAATGAATGACTCATGCCAGAATTAAATATGAATGTTAGCATATACGGATCTTTATTTCCTTCTTCATCAGTTCCACCTAATATTATTTTATTAACTGCACTTTCAAAAACTACTCTGTCAAATTCTTTTATAGGTTTATTGCTATCAAAAACTTTTCTAAAACTTTCGATTCGTTTTTTCACATCAATATTATCTTCATTAACAAGTTCCGCTTCATCTCTTTTAGCTTTAAGTTTTTCTAACTCAGTTGATAGTTCTGTATATTTAAGTTCATAAGTATCTTTGTCTATCATTTCATCTATTCTCATATCAACTAATTTTTTAATCTTATTTTCTATAGAAGAAACTTCTCTTTGCAGCTTTTTTAATTCTTTTATAGAATTAGTAGCATTAATAGTATTTTCTACTGTTTCCATAAATTCTTCTACTATTTCTTTATTTTTAAGACAAAACATATTAAATGCTTCAAGAAATGCATTTTCTATAATCTTTTCATCTATGCCTTTACTATCTGGACAGTATTTTTTACCTTTTTTAGTTGATACTACGCAATGCCAAATAGTCTTTTCATGAGAAGTACTGCTATGCCATCTTCTTCTTGTAGCAGTTCCTCCACAAAAACCACATTCTATTTTGCTGCTAAATGCAAACTGTCTGCTATATTTTTCTTTTCTTCCCATGTTGCTGCTTCCTGAGTTTCTCTTATTTAATATCTTCTGAGCCTCATTAAACATTTCTTCTGAAATAATTGCTTCGTGATGTGAGTTAATATAATATTTTTCTTCTTCTCCCATATTATCAAGCCTTCTATGAGATATTGGATCTACTGTAAAAGTCTTTCCTAGAAGCAAATCTCCTTTATATTTTTCATTTTTAATAATGCCTCTTACAGAACCATCATTCCAACTTGTACTTCCTTTTTTTGTTTTATATTTTAATTTGCTCAGCTCTTTTGCTATTACAAAACACCCTGCACCTTCCACATATCTTTGAAAAATGTATCTAACGGTCTTAGCTTCTTCTTCATTTATTGTAATTACTTTGTTTATTGGATCATAGTCATACCCTAAACAGCCATTAAACCCAACCATTTCTCCTCTTTTCATTTTCATCTTTAATCCCATTTTTACATTAGCTGAAATAGATTCACTTTCTTGTTGAGCTAATGAACTTAAAATAACAAGCAGCATTTCACCATTCATTGTCAGTGTATTTATATTTTCCTTTTCAAATAAGATTGCAACATTATGTTCTTTAAGAAGTCTTACATATTTTAATGTGTCCAATGTGTTTCTTGCAAATCTAGATATTGATTTAGTTATAATTAAATCAATCTTTCCATCTACTGCATCATTTATCATTCTTTGAAAATCTAATCTTTTATCTATTTGAGTCCCACTTATTGCTTCATCTGCATATATATCAACAAGTGCCCATTCTGGTTTATTTTCCACCATATTTCTATAATGTTCTACTTGTGAATTATAACTGCTTAATTGCTCTTCTGAATCAGTGCTTACTCTGCAATAAGCAGCTACTCTTAATCTCTCAATAACCTTTGCATTATTTCTATTAACTCTATTTGTACTGGCTTTTATTACTTGTACATCTGCCATATCAATCTCTCCTCAAACTGTATTCCTATTACTTATTAGTTATAATTTTATACTGTTTAAGGTATTTTTTCAAGGCATTATAATCTTATATTTTTTCATAAGTTCATTTTTTATAGCCATGAACTCTTTGTCCGATATCATATTGAGCTTCAATAATTGACTAAGCATTGCAATTTGAATACTATACTTCATATTATTATCCATATAAAAATCTCCCCCAAACACTCATTAAAAATAGAAAAAGCAGCTACCTTTGTAACTGCAATGTTTTATAAAAAATAATCTTCACTTTTTACTTTCCTAAAAAATCTTCTTACTTCATCTATGGAGTCTGTAACCTTGTAATCTTTAAGAGCTTCAAGCACCCTTCTTCGATATTTGCCATCTTTATTTATTCGTGCATCTAATATAGATATAACACCTGTATCAGTT
This sequence comes from Clostridium lundense DSM 17049, assembly GCF_000619945.1. Classification (GTDB taxonomy): domain Bacteria; phylum Bacillota; class Clostridia; order Clostridiales; family Clostridiaceae; genus Clostridium_AO; species Clostridium_AO lundense. The sequence continues at coordinate 25,901 of NZ_JHVC01000025.1, forward strand.
TCACATCTTACTAATCTACCTATTCCCTGCTTTAGTTTTATAAGCATTTCTGGAAATATTACTTCATCTATAAATTCTTTTAAGTTCTCGTAAGCCTTTTTCTTTTCATCAATTATAGGTGTGGGAACTATAAATGGTAGATTTACAACTATAAGTGATGAAAGAATATCTCCAGGACAATCTACCCCTTCCCAAAAAGAACCTGTAGCAAACAGTACTCCATTTCTACTGTTTTTAAATCTTTCAATTATATTCTTTTCACTTTTATTCATCTTCATTGTTGGATATTTTATTATATTCTGAATATTTTCATAGATCTTTGACATTAACGAATATGAAGTAAAAAGTATTACAGCATGTCCAAAGCTAACTTCTATGATTTTTGATATTTCCTCTGACAAAGCTGTAATATACTCTTCACTCTGCTTATTGGGATAAGGTATTTTTTCGCTTATATATAGTAGTGTATTTTCTTTAAAATTAAATGGAGAAACTACACTTATTTCTTTAATATTATTTTTACTTAAAATATTGATTCCTGTATTACTCTTAAAATAGTCAAAGCCCTTATCATCAGACAAAGTAGCAGACGTTAGTATTTTGGGAGAACCACTTTCCCATAATACTTTATTTAGCAGCCTTTCTAAATCTTTTGGTACACAGGACAAACATATTGAATCTTTATTTATCGGATTTTCAAGCCAATAAATTATTCTATCAGTTTGAAAAAACCTTATATTTTCTTCTAGCTCATCTAAAATAAATTGTATATTTCTGTTTTTAATGATATCTCGATTACAATAAGTTTTAATATCTAAAATTTTTTGCTTCATATTATATAGCAGCTTTTTCTCATATCTGCTTAATTTTATTTGAATTTGAGAATTTTCTTCAATATCAGATAAATTGCCTTTAGATATTAAACTATTGAATAAAGAACTTTCTATTTTATTCAATTCCTGCAATTTAGATTTTGCTATTTTTAAATATGCTTTATTACCTTTAAGACTACTATTCATAATGTTAATAGCCATGGTAATGTCTTCACTGGATAACTTCTTTCCAAATATTTGTGCAGCAGCATCATTTAACTTATGAGCTTCATCAACAACTACTGCAAAGTGTTCTGGAATTAAGGTTCTTTTTCCTGATGCTCTTTTTACAGCATCAGCTAGATAATAATTATGGTTGCATACTTGAAAATCATGTTCTGAAGATTTCATGTACTCCAAATGCTTTAAATAATTACATCTATCAAAATAAGAACAAGATCTATCACAAGCTTTGGGAACATTAATCTTTTGCAATATATGATTTTTCAAGCCCTTATACTCATCTAAGTCTATTCCCTTATCAGGTATTTGAAGTTCATTTAATTTTTGTAACAATTCCTTATCAATAGCTTTATTACTGCTTTTTAAGTAATTCATAAACCTTTCATATCTTTTTATACAAAAATAATGCTCTTTCCCTTTTCTTAACACAGCTTTTATTGGCTTATTTATAATTTTATTTTCTTGCAAGATTCTTGATAATGTTGGTACATAATCATTTATAATTGCATTTTGCAGCTCTATACTCGATGTTGAAATAACACTGGCAGCTGTATCAGTTCCTTCATTAGTAAATATATATTTAGTTTTCCTTTGTCTTTCGTAAAGTGAGTGAACTACACAAGCTACTATATAAGCATAAGTTTTTCCTGTACCTACAGCAGCCTCACATATTGCAATTTTATTTTCTATTATTCCTCTATACATTGCTTTTGAAAGTTCAACTTGATTTTCTCTAATCTTAAAGCCATTTTCAGCCATAAGCTTAATAAAAATAAATTCAATCATATCCTCTGGATCATCTTTTAGTTTTACTTCATAATTAGAAGAATTCAAAAGTCTTTCTATTAGAATATCTTTAAGCTCTTCCGAATAGATTTTCTTACTTCTAAGTATAATTTCACTTTTATTCTTCTTTATATTTATAACATAATAAGTATTTATACATTTGTTTTCTTTAACCGCAAATATATAATTTTCAAAAGTAAATAGATATTTATATTCACCTTTGAACTTATTATCTTCAATATATTTCTTTAATTTCTCTTCATCTGCCAAGTCTATATCATGCACATGCATCTCTCCTTATCCAATCGGTGTATAGCTTGACAGCAGAAGGATACGGTGGCATAAATCCTAAATCCACCGCATAGTTTCCACTGTCAAGCTTATTACTAAACAGTTATTTTTCTGTATCATATTTGTTCTCAACCTCCCTGATACAACCTAAGGGGATATATCAAGTTGTTTTGGAAGAACATCATATAAGCTGACATGGCTATAAGTTCTCAAGCCAAATGAGCGTTATCCTGTCATTCATTGCAGGCTGCCCAATACCGATAAGCGTTCAAGGCAGAAGTATCATTATTTATCCCTTTGCCTTTCATCGCAAGTAATCCCTCCACGGATTATTTAAAGCCAGATTGATTCGCTCTCAATAAATGGTCATGGCGCTCTGCTTAAGTTGCTTGCTGTGTCCCCAGCGGCAAAGGTTGCTTTCTTGATATACCGTATATTAAGTTTTCAAGGAGCGTAAAAGCATCTATAAAAAATGCCTTCACTATATAGCCTTGAGAAATGCCTTTAGGGGACAAAATATATAAAATTTATTTATTTTTTTCTAAACTTGCTTTTAATTTTTTAATTGCTCTTTGATGCTTCTTTTTAGCAGCTTCATCTTTTATTTGTAGCTTTATCGCTATTTCATTTATAGAAAGACCAAACCTATATCTAAGTTCAATTACTTTTAGATCTTCTTCTTTAAAATTCTTTAATGCTCTCAGTAAGCTTGTCTCCGAAATTAAATCTATAAAATTCATAAGTTTTTCTGCTTCTTTTTCTACCTCAGAATCTTGTTCGTTTTCAGCTGACTCCAAGGGTACATCGCAGCTTTGAAGATATTCTAGTGAAATATTGTGTCTGTAATATTTCCTCTCATTGTTTTCCTCTTTTTTAATTTCTTCTTCAATAACCACCTTGAATTCTTCATAAGCTATTTCTTTTTCTTCCTTTGACATTTTTAATAACTCCTTTCAGAACGCAAAAAAGGAGCCGCACAAAAATGTGCGACTCCCTCTTGAGCGTTATTTATATTGATTTTTATTTTTTGGCATAAAAAAAGCCCTGAGGCGTAACTAAACGCTTCAAGGCTTTTAAAATATGCAATAATATTCCTATTGTATATATGTTATCAGTATCAAAGTATAATGTCAGTACCAACATAGTATCAGTTAAGTATCAATCTTGTATCAGCTCTAAACTCTTAAGCTCTTTAATAAAATTAGGAAATAAATATCCCCATAAAATTGTTCCTAATAAATTTATAGCATTCCGCTTTTCTCTATAATATGTAGCACGAGAGCAACATAAATACTCAAGTATTTCATTTTCACAATAAGGATAAGCTGAAATGTAAATTTTATATATTATTGAATAATACCTCTCTCCATTCTCTGGATATGATTTTAACATCATCAATGCTTTTTCAATTAAATTAATAATACTTTTACTATCTGCAATAGATTGAAGTCTACTTTCAAGCTTTGCTTCAGATATAAATTCTTCTGTATCTGTTAAGTTTTCAATAAGCTCGTCTAGTTTTTTTCCTGAAAAAGAAATAGAGTCAGCTTCTATCTCTTCAAAGGAGTTATTAATTCTCCATAATACTTTGTTATAAAGTTTTAAAAGTAGTTTTGTGTTGTGATAAATATTAGGGCTTACTTTTAAATTCCCTCTTGTTCTTATTAATCCCAAATTAAAATTATTGCTTTGAATTTCACCATAGCTATCCATTTCCACATCCCCTTTACACTTTAGCATTGACAGTAACTTAGTTCTAATCTACAATATATTTAAGAACTTTCGTTCTAATTTTAAGTATATATTGGCAAATTTATCTTGTCAATAACTTTTCAGAACAAATGTTCTTGTATTATAATAAAATTGGAGGTCATAGAAATGAATTTCGGTGACAAATTAAAGCAGCTTCGTAAAGATGCAGGATTATCTCAAGAAGATTTGGCAAGGCAATTAAATATAACTCAAAAATCAATATGTAATTACGAAAATAATACTAGATTTCCTAAAGGTCAAAAGATTATTACTGGACTTGCTGAGATATTTAATGTATCTGTAGATTATTTAATTTCTGATAATGATGATGTCTCGAGGAATGAAGATTTTATTTCAAATGCAAAAACTGAGTTTGGTTATAAAGGAAAAAAAGAAGCTGAAATAATTTTAGATAGAACTTCTGCCATTTTTGCTGGTGGAGAGTTATCTGAAGATGATAAAGATGCCTTTTTTAAATCTATTACAGAAATATACTTTGATGCTAAACATAAGGCAAGGAAAAAATATGGCAGGAAGACTACCGAGGATAAAGACAGCCATAAAACACCTTAAAGGAGCAATTGCTTATGACTAAATTTATCTTAAAAGAAGTAAACAGACTTGTGAAAAAATATAAGACACGTGATCCTTTTGAAATTGCTGAAATGATGAAAATAAATGTCTGCTATCATGAACTTGGCACTCTTAAAGGGTACTACTTTTATCAATCTAAGTTTCGCTACATAGTCATAAATAAAAATATAAAAGAAGAACTTTTCCCAATAATCTGCGCTCATGAATTGGGTCACGATAGATTTCATCAAAGCTTTGCAAAGAATGATCCTATAAGAGAATTTTCATTATTTGATATGAAATCAAAACCTGAAAGAGAAGCTAACATTTTTGCTGCTGAACTATTAATTCCTGATAAAACAATTATGGCTTTATTTAAAGAAGACTGTACCTATGCCAATGTTGCTGCTGAATTAAAAATGCCAATTGAGCTGGTGGATTTTAAAGGACAGATACTTAAATCTAAAGGATTTGACATAGTCCAATTTTGTATTTCTGGTGGAGATTTTTTGAAAAGATAAATAAATCTCCGCCAAATTTCACCATTATGCTTCATCATAGTAAAGTTGTACCCCTTTTATCCGGTTCACCTTATTTATATATTAAATCTGTTTATTATCCTCAAACATATTAATTACTTTTGGTATTTCATATCCCCATATAATTGTGCTTAATAAATTTATAGCCTCTTTCTTCACTCTAAAATAAGTAGATCTGGATATAGCTAAATGTTCAAGTATGTAATTTTCTTTATACTTCTCTTTTTCTAAATATGAATATCTTAATATGCTATAATACAACTCTCCAACTTCTGGATACTTCTTTAAAATATCAATTGACTTATCTAAAATTCTTATAATGCAATTACTATAAGTTAAATCCTGAAGATTTTCTTCTATTTTAGATTGTGTTATTTGCTCATCAAATAGATCAATATATTCATTTATTGCCTTAACCCCATATTCACTAACTTCTTCCTGTATACATAAAACTTCATTATTAATTCTCCAAATCACTTTAGGATACAACTTTAAAAGTAATTTTGTATTATGATATAACTTTTTATTTTTATCATCTGAGCCTGAAAATCTCTTAAGTTCTCCCATCTCTGCTCCCCTTGAAACTATACTATTATTTAAATCAGCAAGTGATTTATGCATGAATGTGTATCACTTGCTGAAAATTATACACAAATTACATTAGCAGCTCCCTATAGCCACTATTATTAAGATTATTATTAGAATAACAGATAGTGCTGGCCACAACATATATAACATAATAGGTAAAATCAAAAATGCATATATTGCAATAAGTGCAACTTCCAAGTAAGTATATTCTTCAGCAGGATCTATAATATTCCTTTCTCCAGCACTTGCATCAATTCCAAACATTTCTTTAACAAACCTTATAGCCTTACCAATTGTCATTGAACCTATTACATGAACACTTATTAGAGCTAATACATAAGTAAAAATAACAAATACCACTATCAACATAATATAAAATAATGCTGTTAGTTCTTTGCTTTTTATTAGAGCCATTATTACCCCACTTAAGCTACAGTATTCAGGCTTGTACAACTTAATGATTACTAAAATTATTAATCCAATTATAAAATTAATAATCATCATATTTCTTAACGATTTTTTCTCAACTTCCATATTAATCTCCACCTTTTAATAATTTTATCGACTTAGTTTACAACACCTTATAAATTTATCACCTTCTTCATAAGTTAACTAAATATTTGTTTAATATTTTTCAGTTTCACAAAATAAAATTCAAATATTTTAGTATAACTTTTATATTTTAAACGCAGTATCGCATGTTATGCTAATTTTTTTTATACTTACGCAACATAACAAACGTTTTTCACATTATTATAATAACATCGCTTTTATATTTTTTCAACTGTTATGTTGAAAAAATGTCATATTATTTTATTCAACTCACTTTTTTCACAAAGTTATACAAAATCAAAAAGTATAACACAATAAAAAAGAGATGCATAATCGCTATCTTATATTAGAAGCAATTATGCATCTCTTTTTTCTATATTCCTATTTTAGAATCTAATTCTACAAGAACTTCATTTTCTTTTATAGCCTCATGCAACTCTATATATATCATATTTTTTTCTCTTTTTTCTTTATCAAACAAAAAAATTTCATCAAATATTTCAATAACAGCAGATTTTCTACGTAGACCACTTCCTGGTCCAGAATCACCTAATGCTTCCTTCCATTTTTCTTTCATATCATCATTAACTCTTTTTTCTATAAATTCATCTATTCTTATAGCCAATGAATTTTGAGCCGATTGAATAATATCCATAAAAGCCTTTTTATCACTTTCTTTACAATTATTATAGTTTAGTGGTTTCATTAAATAGTCCAATGCAATATTCTTAGTTATCATTTTTAATTCATTTTCAGGATATATACCTCCCCATCCTCTATAACTTGAAAGATTATATACCATTCTAGAAGTAAATGCTCTTACTGTATTCCAATGAGCATTCCAAATCTTATTCCTTATATCAATTTTATATTTCAGTATTTCAGTATCACAATAACGCGATAGCACTGAACTCGAATACATAGGAGAATAATCAATTATTCCACTTTTTGACTTTTCTAATTCCGTACTATTTATCCATTCTATTAATTCTCCAAAACTCTTTATAGTATACTTTAATTGAGTTTTTAACCCTTTAATTGAATCATCTTTAAGATTTAATTTTTCTATTATCAATCTTGTTTCTTCAGTTAATATTCCATCTTCATCTTCTATAACTTCATCTAAATAATCAAAATAATATCTTTTATCTCTTTGCATTACATTTTCTTTATATGCATAAACATCAATACTGTTTTCATAAGCTTTCTCTTCAAAGTATTTAAACAAATTATTAATCAATAAATCTATCCTTTGTTGTTTTGCCTCATCAGATGCCTCAGATTTTTTATCCATCTTCTCCAATCTATTAAAACACATTTTAACTTTGTTAATACACCCATTCCTTAACAATTCTTCCAATATCAATTTGTCATTATTAGTCATGGCTCTTGTTGAATCTGCTATCCATAAAATTCTATCAACTTTCTGCATATATCTTATTGTCTTTGAGGTAAATATTAATTTATCTACATCATGTCCAAACCCTTCCGAATCTATAATGACAGCATTTTCAATTTCATTTTCAGTTACCCATAATGGTTTAAAATTACCTTCCACTCGACTCGAAGCAACTAAAGGATATAAATTAGGCATATCTTCATCAGCACAAGAGATATTTCTATATATTTTCCAGAATATTTCTCTATGTTTTTCGCTTGGTGTTTTATTTTCACCATCACCTAATATTTCAAAATAAAAATATTTAGGCCATTCTTTTTCATTAAAATGTATATTATCTATATTTTCATACTTATCTCTATCGCTAACAATTTCTTTATTGAAAATGATACCTTTCCCTTCTGTCTCATTAATAGAGGAAATCATTTTCTTAATCACTTTATTCATTTCTTCTATAATAATCTGCATTAAAATTTTTATGCACTCTTCTGATATCTTATCACGTTCTTCCTCTATATATTCAGAAAAACTATTTTTAATCTCCTTACTCGCTTCTCTATAACTTAAATCAATCATTTTTTCTTTTGTAAATGTATTCCAAAGCTCAATAGCATTATCATTTAAAATAGTATGAACTTTAAGCATATTTTCGTGATCTTTATCTATATTTCTTAATAAAAAATTTAACCTGAGCTTCATATCATCTGAAATCATTATATTAGTAGAAATTGTGCTACTCAATTCTTCGTTTTCATCACTACTCAATATGATTTTTATGCATTTTATAACATTATCTTTAATATATTCCGAAAGTTCATCTTTATCTAAAAAGCTTACAACCATTTTTAATCTATCAGTATTTCCTTTTATAACAGCTTCAAAATCACTTACTGTTGTATTTGAAGTTGTTGATGCTGGGGTGTTATACCTTACCGATCCTAATAATTGTTGAATTGTTTTTGTTTTACCCGCACCAGAATCACCTAATAATTGTATTGACTTACCTCTATATATCCCATTACCATCAATAATACTTATTCTGTTATCAATATATTTTATTCTTTCTTCTTCATTTTTCAATTTCAAAAATTCAGCACCAGAAAACACCATTTTAAGAACCATTTCATTCTTAAAATTTCTTTTTGCTTCTAAATACCCAGTATAATCACAATAATATTTTTCATTATTTATTAAATCTTTTAATTCATCTATAATTATTTGAGCTTTTTCGTTATCTATTCCAACTTCTTTTCCTAAACTTTTTGTAGTTTTCCTACCTGTAACTGGATTATAAAAATTAACACTTATTATTCCTTTTTTTTCATTTACACTTTGATATATTTTTATTTCTTTTTCCCCCATCATCTCAACCTCCATTACTTAAAATATGAACTTTATTTCACAATTTCACTTTGACTTTAGTCAATTTTACTACTACTATTATATAAAGTCAATAATCCTGGTTGTTATGCTGATTATTTGAGCGTTTTTTCTTCATAACTTTCACTAATCATTATTTGTTATTAAAAAAAGCATCACTGCTATAAAAATCAGCATTGATGCTTCACTAAAAAATATTTTTTATTTGTAAAACGGACTCAAATTCATAAATAACTTCTTTAGTTCTTCTTCTTTAATATCATTCTCAAATAAATACTCTAAAAGTTCCTCTTGCCTAGCTTGGCCTAAACTTAATCTATAAAGTGATAATATTTTTATAAGTCGTTCATACTTAGCTCCATCTTTACTTAATGGATATATTGGTACAATTCTTTCTATTTTTACTTCCTGATTATCAGGTAAACACCAAAACGGCACTAACTCACACATATCATTATTTTTTTCAAGTTTATTTGCTGCTTCAAACATTTCTGTCCAAATATCTGTATCAAAGTTAATATCCCCATATTTATTAGCTATATTTTGTCTTATTGCAAGGCATTTATATCTATTAATTCTTCCTTCTCTCTGCTCTAAATCAGTGGAACAGATTTAAAGAACAGTCATAGGTTATTCAATGCAACCTACGAATCTGTAATAGATACTAACGGTTTGAAGTCTCTCACCGTCAATAATTTCAGGTTCTGATATGGTTATCTTTTCAATAAGCTCATTTAGCATTGATGCATCAAGCTCTATTGTGTCAGCATATTGTTTTATAAGATTAACCCATGATTTTGTATCTTCAATGGATTTCTGACTTTCAGATAACTTGTTTTCGATATGTTTTATTTTTTCATCAAGATTAGTTTGTTCTGTTTCATATTTTTCTGTCATTACTGTAAAATTTCTATCACTTATCTTTTTAGTCGCTCTATCTTCATAAAGTTGTGTAAAAATTTTATCAATTTCTGCAAGCCTTGTTTTATACAATTTTTGTTCTTTCAAAAGATTAGAAAGTTCTAATTTATTTTGTGTGCTAATTTTCTCAGATATTTTTTTTATAAGTTTTCCGTTATCTTTTATGGCAAGTCTTGCGTGTTTTTTAATATCTTCTAATACAACCGAATGTAAATCCCTTGCTTCAATCCAATGTTGTGTACAAGCTTTCTTACCATAAATACCATAGTTATTACAAAAGTATCCTACATTATCAATAGGTTCAGGTCTTTTCCTTCTATTAGCAGAGCTTGTACGCATAGCATAGCCACAATCAGCACATTTTACAAGTCCTGAAAATATATTATCATAACCCGTAGAAGTATTGACCCTTCTACTTTTTATTAGTCTTTGTACTAATTCAAAATCTTCTTTTGAAATAATAGGTTCATGCGTATTTTCAATAATAACCCATTCTTCTGGTTGCCTACAGGGTCTTTTCTGATTTTTCATTGATATGGCAGGTCTTTTATATCCTGCAAGATGTCCTGCATATACTGGATTTCTAAGAATATCTCTAACTGAGTTATTACTCCAAATATAACGTTTATCTTCATTGCCAGCAAAATATCTATCATAACTTATTTCACTGTATGCGCCTGGACGCATTATTTTTTCATCTGTTAATACTTGCCTTATTCTTGCGATTCCAAATCCTTGTTTAGCAAGAGCAAATATACGTCTTACAACAGGAGCTACTTCTTCATCAATTATTAGTAAATGCTTATTTTTAGGACTTTTCTTATAGCCATAGGGAGCAGAAGTTCCTAAAAACATTCCTTGCATAAACCTTGTTTTCTTAGCTGATTTTACTTTTCTTGAAACATCACGAGCATACATTTCATTTAGAATATTTTTAAATGGTGCTAAATCATTATTAATAGCATCTAAAGTATCCACTCCATCATTTAAAGCTATATATCTTACTCCACGCTCTGGAAAATATACTTCAAGATATGCCCCTGCTTCAAGATAATTCCTACCAAGCCTTGAAAGGTCTTTAGTTACTACACAATTAATCTTTCCATTGTCAATATCCTCAAGCATTCTCTTAAAATCTGGTCTATCAAAATCCAGTCCTGAAAAGCCATCATCAACATATATACCTGCTAATTTCCACCCTTGCTGTCTTACATATTGTGTCAACATTTCTTTTTGTGTTTGTATACTTGAACTCTCTGTAAGTTTTCCATCATCTTTTGAAAGTCTGCAATAAACTGCTGTATTATAATCTTTCTGTTGCCTTACCATTAAAAATCCTCCTTTTCGTTCAAAGACAACAGACCATACAATATTCTATTTTTAGTATAGCGCCGTTCTCTTTAGAATTTCAAGACAAATAAAAAACAGCTAAAAGACTTTCAATCTTAAAGCTGCTATCCCATTTTCTTTTCTATGTTTTTTATAATAACCTCTGTAAATGCATCTATAAGGCTTTTATTGCCTTTATAATAAGGTTTAACTACTATCTTAGTCTTAACTACCTTTGAACCCTTCTGTGGCTGTATATTCTTATTTTGTGTCATAAAATTTCTCCTTTCAGCGTAAAAATGCATAAAAAAAGTCTTTGGTTAATTTCAACCTAAGACTCTTTTTTATTATTTAAAAAATAATATTAACATTTAGTATTTCATCTACTTTATTCAAAAGCTCGTTTTTTACACTTTCTAAACTCTGATATTGCTTTGCATATTTTCTTTGCTCTTCAATGTTAGGTAACCCACTTTCATTTATTGGTATAATAATTTCTATATTTTTTATTATGTTTACTGTTACTCGCTTATTTTGCTCTCCATCTGCATGTTTCCTCAAAATTGAAGAAAGATATGCATAAACATAATATATATCAATAGTTTCTTTATATTCCTCTTTTAAGATTAATGCTCCACAATGTGTAGTCATACTAAACTTTCCTTTTCTATAAAAAACTGTACCTGCATAAACTCCGTCAGTAGTCCAAGTTATGCATTCGGTATCAAAATCAAAAGTACTTATTTTTGCGATTTCTCCATTATTTTTTGTTTGAGAAGAATACACAGGATATTCACCAATATTATTTACAAAATACTTGTGTGTATAAATTGATTTTCCTTTAAAAATATAAAACAAATCCTTAATTTTAATAGTAACTGATTTAGATATATCTGAATGGATAAAATTAAAATTATTAATTGTTTCTTTAAATTTTCTAATTTTATCTTTAAATTCTAATTCTACTGAACTACGTTTTACATATTGTTTTTGTGTTTTTTCACAAAAACTATCAGTTCCAATTATCATAGGCATTTCAATTTCTATATCTTTTATCATTGAAGGATACAATTTAGTAAACTCATCTTTACCATCTTCACCCTTTCTTCCTTTTGCAAGTTCTCTTAAAATTGGTTCAAGAATAAGTTTAACATAACCTAAATCAATATCTGTAAAACGAGGAATAAGGACTCCCCTATCTCCATTGGCTGAAAATTTACCATTGATAACTTTCATATATCCTGCAAAACCATTAGTCGCCCATGTTAAATAATTACCATCAAAATCATAAGTATCTATATATGTTAAAGGTGCTAAATTTGATGCTGAATAAACAGGAAAACTTCCCTTATGAGCATTACCATAACTTTTGGTATACTTTGAATATCCTTTTACTACGTCAAACAATTCATATAATTTAAAAGTTTTTATATCTACTAAGTTATCGTTTTTTTTTTCATCCAATTCTTTGAAGATAGACTGATACTCTGTAATTTCATTTGCAATATCACCAATAAAATTACTAAAATCAGACATCGTCATTGATGGCATTTTTTCAATTATTCCTAATTTTATTTTTTCTTCTTCTGACCACCATCTATCAATAATCCATCCTTTTTCAACAGTATTGATAAATTCATCAATATTAAATATTTTACAACGTAAATCTTTTGATTCAAAGAACGTTTTTGCTCCTTTAAATTGATTAAATAAATTTACAGCTGTCTCTAACTGATTTTCTCCAGTTTCAAATCTGTTTATATCCAATGTTTCTCCTATATCACTTACTAAATAAGAAAATACTGGTTCTGTTTGTATATCACTAATAGCATTTTTCTTAGTTAGTGCAATAATATACGTCTTCTTATTTGTAGTAAAAAATGTATTCAAAGGCAATGAAATAAGTGCATCAACATAACAATTTTCAAGTATGAATTTTCTTAAATTAGTATCATTCTGCCTATTTAAAATACCATCTGGGATTACAACAAAAGCTTTTCCATTAGGTTTTAAAGCTTTTACTATCCATTCCATAAATAGACCTTCTACCCCTAATCCATTTGTTTTATAATAAGCCTCTAAAATGGTGTCTTTTTTAATTTCATCTTTTAAATTACTGCTACCACTTGTTACATAAGGAGGATTAGTTAATATTAAATCATATTCATTTTCTACTGGGTCACGTAAAGTGCCTAATATAGAATTTGTTTTGAGAGTAAATGTATCATTAAAAAGCTTAGCAAAATCCTTTGTGGATTCAATATGTTCCTTAATAAGATCTGAAAAATATATCAGCATATTTGCTTTTGCTAATATAATAGTTTTTTGTTCTTCTCTATCGAATCCTTTATCAAAACCATGCAGTGTTATTTTAGAAGTTAGCTTACCATTTCTATCAACCGAATAATATCTTTTAATTTGTGGTAAAATTGCTTCCAACAAAAATTTACCTACACCACAAGCTGGGTCACAAACTGACATTCCTTCTTTAATATCTGCCATTTTAACCATTGGTTTAACAACCTTTAATGGTGTAAAAAATTGACCCCAATTTTTTTTGCTAATACTTTCTTTTAAAAAGCTTTCAAACAGCTTGCTTTTAAAATCATAATCAATTTTCTCAAGTTTACCATAATTTTTAAATCTAAATAGGATTTTTTTGAAAACGCCACTATACCCCTCAATAGCTTTATCATCTTTACTAACAAAAATTGTACCATTTATGATAGTTGTGTTATCTTTGTCATTTTTAGGAAATAATTCTTTAATTTTAATACGAATAGTCTTTGCATAAAATTCTAAAACTTCATCTTCTTTATTTGTTTTATACATTTCAATAAGTGTATCAAAATTATGTAATCCTTTTAAAACATTCAAATCACTAAGATATTTGAAAATAAAAATTTCTACGAAAGTATACAAACAGTTTTCCGGAGTAGCTCCACTTACTGCCCAAATATCCTGCCATATTTGTTTAGCTAAAGGTGTGGGATTCCTAAGCTCGGCTGATATAATTTGAGAATTATTTATATTTATGCATTCTTCCATTTTAATCAATAATTTTAATACCTCTGGACTACTATAGTCAAATATGGTTGAAATTACATTTCCATCTTCATCTAATATTTCTTCACCATTAATTCCATTAAGCCAAATTGTTTGAACCGTATCCGTAACAATAGCAATTTTTGCATTTAAAACCTTTGATACTTCTAAAGCCTGTTTAATTGCTTTATTTCGTTTTTTATCAGTATTAAACTCAGATGGTTTCTTATTTTCTATTACTGCAATTACTTTCTTACTATTTGATACAATTAATCCATCAGGTTTTCTATTTTCAATGTCGGCATAGTCAATATTTTCAATAATGCCACTTTCTTTCAAAGACTTAATAGAAGTTGCTCCAATGTTATAGAAATTCCAATTTCCTATCTTATAAGGACTATTAATTAAATTACGTTGAAACAATTCTTCACTCATGACTATCACCTCCATGCTCATTTTTTATCTTTTTAAAATATTCATCATCCCTTGTAGTAGGTATATGTTCTTGAAGATTTCTTATTCCGTTTTCATATATTTCTTTTTGTATAAGATATCTTATAGTATCAGTAAAATTCGTTTGTTTCTCAGCAAATTCAATTAAACTATTATCATCTTTATGAAAACGAAAAGAGTACCGTTCGGGCATACACACTCCCCCTTCTAAAAAATTGTATCATAACGAGATATGTATGTCAATAGCATACATATCTCAAACTATATTTCATTTTCCCATTCTTGTTTCTGCTTATTTTCATTAAATTTATTAAAAAGTTGTCGCCTTAGATTCTCTGGAATAAACTCAATAAATTCTTGATTAGCTTCATAAGCCTGTGCTAAATCTTCATTGGTGTATCTTAATTTGTTTATAAGTTCTAATTGCTTTGACCTTTCCTTATTAAAGTCTTTTTTCATATTTTCCAAATCTTTTTTAGCAGCTTTAACTTCTCCCATTAAAACATCTTTTTCTTTAACAAGTTGCTCCATAGATTTATTAAAGGAAATAGCTTTAGGATACCATTTTTCAAGTAGCTGTATAACCTTTGTTTTCTTTTTTCCTGCATTAAATACATTAATATCTTTCATAATATTCCTTATTTCTTCCATTTGAGCATTAAGACTTGTAGCTTGTTTGAATAGTCTTACTGGAATATGCTTTCTTTTAGTTTCAATTGCAGGTTCTCCCCTTTCAAATTCATTCCATCTTGAATGCATACATTCAAAGAAATCATCTTGCCATTTAGTCATTTTTACCCTATTCCCTAAAACATCTTTTGCACTTAATCTTTTATCTTGAGTTAATGGTACAAAACATAGGTGCATATGAGGTGTTTTTTCATCTAAATGTACTACTGCTGAAAATATATTTTCTTCTCCTATACGTTCTTTTAGAAAGTTTACAGCCCTTTCAAAATACTCTCTTATTTCAACATCTGATTTATCTTTAAAAAACTGTGGTGAAGCTCCAACAAAGGTATCCACAAACTTTACGCTATCACTTCTAACCTTACACTTAGCATTTTCTATTCTGCTTTGAATTTCATAATAATATGATTTTTCACACTTAATAATGTGATAATTATTAGAACTTCTATTTATATCAATATCAGGATTACTGTTATAAGCTTCTTTTTCTCTTTCATGATGCTTTTGTAGTGGCTTTGCAGGTCCTCCCTTATGTTTAGCAAATCTTAATATTGCATACATAACAAATCATCTTCTTTCTCAATATTTTTTTTAGAATGTCTCTGGAGTCTTCATATACTCATCACTGACTATAAAAAACACAAGGAAAATTCTTTTTTGAAGAATTTCCCTTGTGTTTTTTGCCTGATTTGCTCTTTCAAATTTTATTTTTAAACCTAAAATATCTTGCAAATCAGGCTCTCGTCATTGACGAGTATAACACACTATACTTTGTTCCAAAGTGTGTGGTCTTTGCAGACGGCAACAAAGGGCGCTGCCCTCTGTACTCCCTAAAATTGTTAAATGATACTACTATCACTTAACAATTTTATAGTTCCAATTCATCATCATTTTCCATATTGTTTTCAACTTGTAGCAAGTTTTCTATGTGGCAACCATAACGTCTAAAATATATGGATTGTATTGCCAATTCAAAATTATCTTCATCTAAACAATAAATAAATTCTGATGGTGATACTTCCATTGAACCATTAAAAAGATTAGCAGCAAGTCTTACAAGTTTTGATTCACCACTTGAGAAATCCTGTTCTTTCATCATAGTTTCAAAATCAATTCCATCACTACTCATATACTGACTTGTTTTTTTATATAGATTATTTTGAGTAGATAATAATAAATAAGCCACAGGCATATAATAGCAATCTATTTCTCCATCTTTATAAATACGTCTTTCCTTCTTTAAAAAATTAATTACATTATTTTTATGTTTTTCATTTTGAAAATATCTCATCATTAATTCCTCCTGTTATTTGATAATAAAAAAAGATATTGAAGAAAATATTTATTCTCAATATCCAATAATTTTATTTTAGGGTGTCGATGGGGTCGGTAAAGTCGATATTTTTACATGTACCACTACTTTAAAATATCGACACCCTAATATATCCTCTATAAAATTTTGAGTTAAGGGTCGATATTTTCTATTTTTTCTTCATTACCCATACATAGAAAATTATCGGCACCATCGACACTATCGACACCCAAACTTGTAAAACATACCAATTTAATTCCATTTATTTTCTTTGATTGATAATTTATAGCTTTTTTATTTTTCAATAACTCCTTATTTGAATTAAGTATTCTTGCCAAAACATTAGGTTTTACAGTAATAGAAGTATCTATCTTCTTTAACTCTGCGAGCAGTTCCTTGGAAGTTCCCTGAAAAATTTTCTTTTCAGTAATAAGCTTTTTTAATGCAGTTAGAATAGGCTCTTCCTTTGAAGTATTAGAATTATCTCCATAAGAAATTAATTTCCATACACTTTCTTCCTTGTCAAATTCAATGGATAAAAGCATATCTTCTATATCTCTCCCTGTGATGTGAAGTTTTGCCTTGTTTTCTGTACGGCTTTCTTTTTCAAGAATATAAATACCATCAACTGCACCAATAATACCTGTTGAACCTGAAACCATATTTACTGGGTCACTATCTTGCATTTTTCTAAGATGATGAACTAAAAGTATTGCTATATCATGAGTGTCTGCAATTACCTTTAGTTTTCTAACTTCATCATAGTCACTGGCATAAGCATTCTTATCATTTGAGTTATCTCTTATCCTTTGAAAAGTATCAATAGTAATCAATGAAGTATCAGGATATTCCTTTAAAAAGTTTTCAATCTGCACTTCTAAACCTTTTGACAGTTCTTTTGCTTCTGTTGAATAAAATGATTGCTCTGAACCTTCTTCTGTAATATGCGATAGTCTAAAATGTATTCTTTCAATTGTATCCTCCAAGGATAAATATAGTGTAGAGCTTTTTATTGTTTCAAAGTCCCAAACTTTTTCGCCTTTAGATATTTGATTACAAATCCATAGGGCAAGCCATGACTTACCGATTTTAGGGCTACCTGCAAGAATATGTAGTCCTGTTGGCATTATTTTAGAAATTACATATTTAAGTGGTTTCACCTCCATTTCCAGAAGTGTCTTGCCATCAATTACATTTAGCTTTAGCACTTCCTCTTTCATATTTTCTTTTTCCATTATTCCCACAATTCCACCTCCAGAAAATTTCTTTATATAAAAACTCCCAAGAGATTAAATTTTCCTCTTGAGAGTTTGAATATTGTATAGCTCTGTTTTATTCTCTGTAATTGATTGATATTACTCATTTTAAACTACCTTTTTATTAATTGCCCTTTAAGTCTGTCCTACTTCA
>NZ_JHVC01000026.1 GCF_000619945.1 Clostridium lundense DSM 17049
TAACAATAACATGAGATGTATTTAAATACATATGGTAGGGACTCATTTAACTTCAGGAGCTTAGTTTAACAATAACATGAGATGTATTTAAATCTGTAAATAAATGTGTTATACTCTGGATAATAAGTTTGTTTAACAATAACATGAGATGTATTTTTAAGCAATTGAGAGTTGAAAATTGAGAATTGAGAGTGAATGAAGATTTCAGCTTTTTCATAGGAAAAGGCTTACTTGTTATGTCTTATTTGTTAAGTATTGTACTTTGATTTTTCCAAGTGAATTGCAAAGTGAAAGTGGATTACAGTTAATGATACCAGTGGTTTGCATAGGGTTTTCTATGAAAAATTGTATTTTATAAAATCATCTGGTAAATATTTTGACAAACCTTGAGTTTGCAATGTTATATGATATTGTTAATTTTGAGGAATGTTGATTTTACGGTGGTTAAACCTTAACATAAGATGTATTTAAATGCACCTTTAAATCTTCCCTTTTTAATTTTAATTAGTTAAACCTTAACATAAGATGTATTTAAATAAGGCTTGAAACTATAGGAAACAATTTTAAAAAAGTTAAACCTTAACATAAGATGTATTTAAATTGATCTGCTTTAGTATTAAATAAAACAGCCTTAATTGTTAAACCTTAACATAAGATGTATTTAAATAAAGATGAAGTTTAAATTTATGCCACGTGTAAGTGAGTTAAACCTTAACATAGGATGTATTTAAATATTATAAAGTAGTTAGATGTGGTTTTGAAACCATGTGAAACTTTAACATGGGATGTATTTTGAAGCAATTGAAAGTTGAGAATGAAGAGTTGAGAGTGAATAAAGATTTTATTAAGAAGTCTGCTACTTTTTATAAACAGAGTTCTTGGCTTCAGAAGGAGTTTTTATTCCCACTGAAGCTTTATTAACAGGATTCTTAGGAGTTTTACTCCTTAGAAGTCGTTATCCTTTAGGAGAAATCGTTATCCAGGGACGTAGCCACTCTTTACTCCCACTTTAAAGAAAAGCAGAGAACCCAAATCTTTGATTTGGTGTGAATCGCTTTCACAGAGTGCGATGGGAGTATTAGAGCGCGTAGTCATCGGATAAATGGCAGATTATTAATTTTACCAAGTCAATTGCAAAATAAAAGTAGCTTAAAGTTAATGATGCCAGTGGTTTGTATAGTGTTTTCTATGAGAAATTGTATTTTATAAAGTCACCTGGTAAATTTTCAAACAAAACTTGAGTTTCCAATGGTTATGTGCTATTGTTAATTTTAAGGAATGTTGATTTTACAGTGGTTAAACCTTAACATAGGATGTATTTAAATCAAAATACCATATCAATACTCTTGTCTTTAATTCGTTAAACCTTAACATAGGATGTATTTAAATAAATTTAAAATACATTGAAGGTTAGTAGATAGCATATTAGGATATGGAGAATAGAAAACCTAAAGCTGCTCCAAATTCATTAAAAACTGTAGTATTTAATAATATCTGTGACTTCTGCAAAGAGTTAATATATGCGAGAGAGGAAATTTGTAGAGCTGAAGGATATGAAAACTATATTCATAAAAAATGTTTTAAAAAGAATAAGTAAGAGATAAACAGATTTCTAACATTCAATGGATTCCCTGTATGATAGAATTATCCAGTCAATGAAATAATAAAAAGCACATGTGTCTGATCCTGTAAGTTAGGGGGAGATGCATGTGCTTTAATTTGTTCTTTATAAATGATGAGTGATTCAATATATTTTCCAACATGGGGCATGTGGAGTGTGTAGCATTAATAGAGAAGAAATAGGCTGAAATCAAAGGGTTAGAGAAATCTAGCCTTTTTTGTGTTTTATGTTCCCTCAAACTATTTGAGGGTATTTTTATTTTTAATTATAATCAACAATAGATAAATAAAAAAATCAATAAGTGGATTGAAATAATTAATATATAAATTAAAATAATTAATTAATAAATAAAAAGATATAAAATAAATTAATTAAAGTATTGAAAATATAAATATTAGTAGTATAATACAATTATGGAGAGTGATTCGTATGGCTTATAGAATATTAACTCAATGTCCTGTATGTAATTCCAAGCTTACAGTTACAAAATTAAAATGCAAAAAATGTAATACTGTTATTGAAAATGACTTTGAACTTTCTAAGTTTTCTTACCTCACTATGGAGCAACTAAACTTTGCAGAAGTTTTCATAAAATGTAGAGGCAATATTAAAGACGTTGAAAAGGAACTTGGAATATCTTATCCTACGGTTCGAAGCAAAATTGAAGATTTAGTTGTTTCATTGGGGTATGCACCTATTAGGGAGAAAGCAGATAATAGTTCTGAAGTAATTGATAAACTTGAAAAAGGAGAAATTACAGCAGAACAAGCATTAAATTTATTAAAAAAATAGGTTTAAAGGAGTTGTATTAAATGAATGACGAGATTATGAAAGTATTAAACATGCTAGAAGAGGGAAAAATTGATGCGCAGAAAGCGGGAGAACTTATAGAGGTGTTAAATGCTTCTAAAAATAATGTTCCTACAGTAACTAATTCAGATAAAATGCTAAAGATTAGAGTTAATTCACAAAATGGAGACAACGTAAATATAAATATACCCGTTAAGTTTATAAGAACCATAGGGGGTGCCATTAAGAGAATACCTAAGGTAGAAGGGATAGAGGGCATGGAGGATATAGACATTCAGGCTATTCTTCAGGCTGTAAGTGACGGACTGGACGGTAAGATTGTAGATGTGAAAAGTGAAAAAGGGGACAACGTTGAGATTATTGTTGAATAACAGAATTGAAGGCACAAGTAGTAATAATTCTTCTGTGCAGAAAAGGAATGTGGAAGGGAATCATTGCAATGAGAATTTATATAAGAGAAAAAAATGGTAAGAAATTTTTTATTCCCCTACCTTTAAGTATTGCAAGTTTAGGATGTCGAATAGCTTCCTATGCTATAAAGAAATCTGGAAAGAATCTTAATCAGCAGCAAAGGGACATAATTGACTGCATAGATTTTAATGAGCTTGCTAAGAGCATAAAATATCTGAAGGGTTACAGAGGTCTAAAATTGGTGGAAGTCACATCAGCGGATGGCAATGAAGTAACCATAACTTTGTAAACAAAGTATTATCTTTTTACCAAAACCTATGTGGAGATTTGCGTATTGCTAAAACGAAAAATTATATAGAAATCCTTAATTTTAGGCACTACTCCAACCGCAATTTGTGCGTCTTGTGAAACTAACAACTACGTTCAGCGGTTCAATCAACATTACATGTAGAGTGTGTTGTGAAGATAGAGAAGAAATAGACTTTCTTGATTTACTCCTTATTGACTTTTTCTACGCATAATAGTATAATGATAAAAAAATTTGAAATTTGAGGTGAAAAAATGATTAATTTTTCTTGCTAATTTTTAAAGTACATTTAATACAAAGATAAACAGGTGCGTTCTGTTTGTTTTGTTGTACTTATGCAAGAAAGTTATTCTTTTTTCTCTTAATATATACACTTGTATTATGCTAATGATTAGCTTAACTACGTATATCTATGAGCTGTAAGAATAATTAATTCTTGCGGCTCTTATTTTTTTATAAATAATTGGAATAAGGAGGATAAATAATATTATGATAAATAAAGATACTTTGCTAACACATGATAATCTCCATATAGAGTTGGATACTGCAGGCGACACTTATATGGAGTAATAACAAGATCGCCTATTGTTCCGACTTTGTTATTTTTACTATTAAATACAGAGGAGGACAAAAATATGTCTTTAATAAATGTTACGAACTTAACCTTTGCTTATGAAGGTAGCTATGATAATATTTTTGAAAATGTAAGTTTTCAAATTGATACGGATTGGAAATTAGGCTTTACTGGAAGAAATGGAAGAGGAAAAACTACTTTTCTAAATCTTTTGCTTGGGAAATACGAATATAATGGAAACATTTCAGCTGATGTGACTTTTGAATATTTTCCTTATGAGGTGCAGGAACAAAGCAATTTTACCCTAGATGTCATAAGGGAGATTAGTCCAAATTCAATGGATTGGGAAATAATAAAAGAATTATCTTTGTTAGATATGGACTACGATGCTTTATATAGACAGTTTTACACACTATCTAAAGGAGAGCAGACCAAAGCATTGTTGGCTGCTATGTTTTTGAAGGAGAACTCCTTCTTACTTATTGATGAGCCTACCAATCATTTGGATGCTGAAGCTAGGCAGAAACTAAGTAATTACTTGAAAAAAAAGAAAGGATTTATTCTGATTTCACATGATAGGTCTTTTTTGGATAATTGTGTTGACCATATCTTATCTATTAATAAAACTAATATTGAAATACAAAAAGGTGATTTTTCTTCATGGTGGAGAAACAAAGAATTACAAGATGGTTTTGAGCTAGCAGAAAACGAAAAATTGAAAAAGGATATTAGCAGACTTTCCAGCTCGGCAAAACGTACATCTACATGGTCAGATAGTGTTGAAAGCAGCAAGCATGGAACTACTAATTCTGGGAGCAAATTAGATAAAGGATATGTTGGACATAAAGCTGCAAAAATGATGAAGCGTGCTAAAAATATAGAAGCTAGACAGCAAAGCATGATTGAGGAAAAATCAAAGCTTCTTAAAAATATTGAATCTAATGAAAGTTTAAAAATAGTATCACTTACTTTCCATGATAAAAAGCTTGTAGAACTTACAGATGTTGCAATTGAGTATGGTGATAGAGCTATCTGTAAAGGAGTAAACTTCATTATAGAGCAAGGTGAAAGAATTGCTATTCAAGGAAAGAATGGCAGCGGAAAATCAAGTATATTGAAATTAATTTATGGAGAAGACATCCCCCATAGTGGAATTGTAAGAAAGAATAATAAGTTAATAATTTCCTATGTTTCACAAGATACTTCAGATTTACATGGTAACTTATCTGAGTATGCAGATAAACACTGTATTGACGAGAGTTTATTTAAATCCATGCTTAGAAAACTTGATTTTTCAAGGGAACAGTTTGAAAAGAATATCGAGGATTTTAGTGGAGGACAGAAGAAAAAGGTATTGCTTGCCAAAAGTTTGTGTGAACGGGCACATTTGTATATTTGGGATGAACCATTGAATTTTATTGATGTCATTTCTCGTATGCAGATTGAGAAATTGTTAATTGAACATGAGCTTACAATTTTGTTTGTTGAGCATGATAGTGCATTTTGTGAAAATGTTGCAACAAAAATAATAAAATTATAAAGGTAGAAATGGCAATTAATATGTTTAATGAGAATATAAAAGTAACACACAATAGGCTCCATGCAAAGCCAGATGTTTTGAGCGACGCTTGCATGGAGTAATATAAGTCGCTAATTATACTGGCTTTGCTTCCTAACTATTAATAGTGAGGAGGAAGCCGACATGAAACAAATTAAAACGAAATATGGAAGAATAAAACAGATAATATCAAACCTAAAATTACCTGATTATAGATACGAGCAGCTTACAAAAGCTATTTTTCATCAAAGAATAGATAATTTTGATGATATGCATATACTACCAAAAGCGTTAAGGGTAGCTTTAGTAAATGAGTTTGGAAAGAATGTATTTAGTGTAATACCTGTTTTTTCACAAGATTCTAAACAAGCTCAAAAATTATTATTTGAATTGACTGATGGAGAAAGAATAGAAGCTGTTAGACTAAAGTATAAACAGGGGTGGGAATCGTTTTGTATTTCTTCCCAATGTGGTTGTGGTTTTGGATGTCGTTTTTGTGCAACGGGAAGTGCTGGATTTAAACGTAATCTTACTGCTGATGAGATAACTGATCAATTACTTTATTTCTATTTTAATGACCATAGATTGAATAGCATTTCATTTATGGGAATGGGTGAGGCTTTTGCAAATCCGGAGTTATTTGATGCAGTAAAAATTTTAACTGATGAAAATTTATTTGGGCTAAGTCAACGAAAAATTACTATTTCAACAATTGGCATTATACCAGGAATTCAAAGATTGACCAAAGAATTTCCACAAGTGAATCTGGCTTTTTCACTTCATTCACCATTTGAAAGTCAACGAAGTGACTTAATGCCTATAAATAAAAGATTTCCATTGAATGAGGTAATGAAGACATTAGATGAACATATCATTCATACGGGACGACGAGTATTTATTGCTTATATTATGCTTAAAGGAATTAATGATTCCAAAGAACATGCAGAGGCAGTTATAGGGTTATTGAAAAATCGTGGTTCATGGGATCATTTATATCACATTGATTTGATACCGTATAATTCTACGGACAAAACAACTTTTAAATTTCAATCTTCAAGTACTATTAAGCAATTTTGCAGTACATTAAAGAAAGCTGGTATTAGTGTAACTGTTAGAACACAATTTGGTTCTGAAATTAGTGCTGCTTGCGGACAGTTGTGTTATGAAAATGAATTATGATGTTAGTTCAAAAATATCCGTTTGAGTAAAGAAATAGTCTAATTTTAAAGGTCTTGAAGATTTTTAATTAAATATTGAAGAGTATTGTATGTCCCTCAGATTTTATATTTGAGGGACTTTTTGATTAAGATGGGTGAACTTTTATGCAAGACTAAAGATGTTTGTGCAATTAGATTTATTTATACTTCTATAGATTTGCATATGGAAGGTGAAAAGAAGTCTATGGATAAAAGTAAAATAAGGGGGTAATATTGCAATAAAATACATTGTTTGCTATAATTGGAGTAGCTTGATGGAGGTGGGCATATGGGGCTTTTCTTTAGGAATGAAATTTGTTGTATATGTGATAGTGAGGGTGGAAAAAAAAAAGATAGCTAATGGATTTGTTTGTAAGGAGTGTTTACATTTATGTAGCATTAGATTTCAAGTGAAAATAAATAAACATACAACAAGGGAAGAAATATTAATTGAAATAGAAAACAATAAAAATTATAAAAATTTACTTGCTAATTTTACAACTACTAAGAAAATAGGAAAATATATAGAATTTGATGAGCAAAAAAGATTATGGCTTATACCAGATGGACCTATATTAAATAAAGTTGAGCCTAAGATATATAGTTTTGATGATATTGTAGAATATCAACTTTTAGAAGATGGTAATAATGTAACAAGAATTGACAGAGTAAGTGGTAGAGTTATAACTAAATCAGTAATTAATAGCTTAAGAATTAAAATAACTGTTAATCAAACTGATAATCCAATTGTTTATATAAACTTAATGGATACGGCAGCAAAGTCTGATTCATTTAGGTATAAAGAATCTTATTCTTTGGCTCAAGAGATACTTTCAATGTTATCTATAATTACCCAAAAGTCTAGAGATGAAAACCAAAACAATAAAATATCCGTAGCAGACGAATTAATAAAACTAAAAGGTTTATTAGATGAGGGAATATTAACACAAGAAGAATTTATTAATGAGAAAAATAAGATATTAAATAAATAAAATTGAGCACTTACTTATGTAGGTGCTCAATTTTATTATATTATGGAACGCCCCTAGAGGGCCAATGGCACTAATATTTACTAAGAATTTGTCAGATGGATATCTATATTGTATAGACAGTTTCAGATATTTATAAATAATGAATTGAAGGGCTTAAATATAATATCAGGCGAATATAGAATATTTTTATATTAAGTTAAAATGTTTTAATCCTTTATAGATACCATCATTTTCAATAGAATCTGTCTTATAATTTGCTGTTTTAAGGACTTCTAAATTGCTATTTCCCATGGCGATTCCATATTTAACATAGCTAAGCATATCAATATCATTTAAACTATCACCAAATGCATATGTATCATTAATATCTATAGATAAATGTTTCATTATGGCTTCTATTCCTTTTACTTTAGAAAATCCCTTTGGCACTAATTCAATAAAATTTGAACTGTGATAAATACAATCAAAATCTTTTTCAATGATTTTATATGCAGCTTCAAAATTGTTTGTTTCTTTTATTTTACAAGTAATTTTATTAAAATAATGATCTATTCCTGTAATAGGCTTTATTTTATTACCAAATTGATTTTTAAAGGCTTGTACCGAAAATTTATCTCCTTTAAAATCTTCCCCTTCATCCATATATAGATAATCTGGCCCTTCTAAAATGCAGAAAATATCATATTTTTTTAAGGTGTTTATTGCCTTATTTGAGATAGCTTTTGATAAATTAATATTATAAATCAAGGTATTCTTATATTCTACATAGGTGCCACATGCAGCAAGTACTCCATCAAATCCTAAATCTAATAATTTTTGTGGAATCATAGCCCTTGCTCTTCCGGTTGCTATAAAAGCAAGATGACCATTCTTTTTCAATTCTATAATTCCTTGTATTGTACTTTCTGGAATGCCTATATTATTATTATATAAAGTACCATCAATATCGAAAAATACTGCTTTCTTTTTCATGTTTCTCTCCCGTTTACTAAAATTAAACTTTTATAATTCATTTTTTATATTAGCAAGTTTAGTTACTATTTGCAACAATGAATGGAGAATGTTGAAAAAAGGATAAGTGAGAGATAAAAACTTTGGATGACAAAATGTTTTATCTGAAGCTTTTTGTATCTATTAACAATGGATGGTATCCCTTAAAATTATTGAGCTATATTAAACCATGTACCCACTGTTTCGCCTTGTACTATCTTTTGTAAAACTTCATTTTCTTGTCCATTTACTATTAACATTGGTATTCCGGCTGAAGTAACCATTTTTGCTGCCTTTATTTTTGTAGCCATGCCACCAGTTCCAAGACTAGACCCTGCTCCACCAGCACAAGATACAATATCTTCTGTTATTTCTTCAACAAAATCTATTAATTTAGCGTTATCATTATTTCTTGGATCACAATTATATAGCCCTTCAATATCAGACATTAAAATTAACAAATCAGCTTTTACTAATTCAGATACAAAAGCTGAAACAGTATCATTATCACCAACTTTAGTTTCTTCCATTACTATAGCATCATGTTCATTTACTATAGGTATAACTCTTTTATTTAAAAGCTCCTTTAAAGTGTTTGCAGCATTATACCTTCTAACTTCATTTTCTATATCCTCTTTAGTTAAAAGTATTTGCCCAACAGTTTTCCCATGCTCACCAAATATTTTTCTATATATATACATAAGTGTACCTTGTCCTATAGCAGCGGCAGCATGTCTTTTGGCGATATCCTCAGGTTTTTCTGATAACCCAAGTTTACCCATACCTACTCCTATAGCACCGGAAGACACTAAAATTATATTATATCCTCTGTTATGTAGATCTGATAGCTGGCGTACCAAACGTTCAATATTAAACATATTTAAAAGTCCATTTTCATGAGTTAATGTAGAAGAACCAACCTTTACAACTATATTTTTTACATTTTTTAAATAGTCTCTTCTGTTAAATTGTATGGTTTGCAAATTTTCCATTACTATTTTCACTCCCTTTAAAGACGCCTTAAAAACGCATATAAAAATTTTTTATTTCTAAAATATTATCTTAAGTACATCTGACAACTTACAACTATTAAGTAAGTTGTCACTTTATTTTAATATAATTCCAGTAAATTTGTCAAGTTTAGTTAAAGAATTCATATAAAAAACTAACCTTAAAACAATATAATGTTAAAATTTAAATTGCAAGTTATTAGCAGGCTCAGCCACGCTTTACCAGGGTTTGTGAACATATTGAAAATAACCCATATATGGGCAATATTTTAGAATATTAGTATTATATTATGTAACATAATTAAATCATAGGGTATAATATTAATATGAATATTGGATGAGGTGGTTATTATGGATGAAAAGATATTAGAATTTACTATCTTTTGTATCGAAAGTTTAGCAGAACAATTGGGAATGAGTGCAAAGGAAATATATAAATTAATTAATATAGATACAGATATTTTGAAAAGTTATATTATCCCTTGTTACGAACCATTACATTCACAAAGTAAGCATTATATAGTAGAGGATTTGATAGAGGTATTGAAAGAGAGAGGAGCATTAAAATGATAGTATACCATGGTTCTTATTGTTTAGTTGATACTCCTAATGTGTCTTTTTCAAGGGATGCTTTAGATTTTGGTAAAGGTTTTTATGTAACTGGTATTGAGGAACAGGCAATTAATTGGACAAGTAAGTTTAAGAAAAGAGGGAAAAAAGGCTATTTAAATAGTTACATTTTATTAATAGATAAAGTTAAAGAAGATTATACAGTGAAAGAATTTTTAAGTTATGATATAGAATGGTTAGATTTTATATTACAGTGCAGAGAAGGAAGTAATATTTATTTGAAATATGATATGATTATAGGTGGAATAGCTGATGATAGAGTATATAATACAATAGAGTTGTATAAAGATAATTTAATTGGGAAAGATGAAGCTCTTAAAAGATTACAATACTATAAGCCAAACCATCAAATTTGCATTATTAATCAAGAGATAATTAATAATTATTTAAAATATGAAGAATGTAAGGAAGTGTAGATATGAAAGCGAATAAAATATTACTACAGTCTTTATATAAAAATATAATACTTGAATTTTCAAAAGAAACTGGTAAGGGATTAGAAGAAAGTATGGATTTATTTTATACCTCTGAAACCTATGAATTAATTAGTGAGGGTGTAGGAGATTTGCATTGTAGGGGAGTTAAATATTTAGCGCAGGAGCTAATGTTGGAATATGGAATAATGGAACATAAGAGTTATCCCAAGGATTTTATTCACTAGGATATAAGAATTATATTCATGAAAAGTGTTGTAAGAATAATAAGTAAAAAATAAATAGAGTTTTTGGCTTCAGGGAAGTTTTTACTCCCACTGAAGCTTTTATTTTGATATATTTTCTAGGAAACAACATCAGTAAGATAAAGAAAGGATTAAATTCATAAGTTTTTATGCAGATAAGGCAAAATAAATGTAATTATGGGTAACAGATAGCATAACACTGCAAAAGGTGCATATGCTGAAGTTGGAATACCAGTTGTTATAAAAATAAATAATGAATTTACATTCCATGGAATAAGAGGAGCAATAATTATTCCAGTATCTGTTATAGCTCTAGCCAAAGTGGTATTTTCAATTCCTAATTCTTTATACTTGTCCTTTAAAAGCTTTCCAGGCAGTATTATACCAACACTTTGATCACTGATAGCTGTTAATACACCACTTATGAATCCAGTTTTTAAAATAAGTTCTTCCTTTGACTTAATTTTTACTGTTATTTTTTCAATTATGGGTATTATAAGTCCTGTTTCTTGAAACATGCTACTTAGGCTGATTGCACCTGCTATTATAAGCAATACGGATATCATAGATATCATACCACCACTAACTAGTATTGTGTTTAAGTCAACAGAATTGGTGTTTACTTTGTAACCAGTAAATATGGCAATAATAATATCATTAAAATTTGTTTTCTGTAAACCAATTGAAATAATTATTCCGAAAATTAATGCTAAAGATACTGATTTCACCATATTCATTCCTAAAAGGCACATAATTATAATGCTTAAAGGTAAAAGTAATAATAATGGTGAAACAATAAAGTTTCCATTAATAGCTGAGATAAGGTTATCTATATTAGAATTTACGACAACTATACTATATTTTTTTCCTATAAAATAATATAGTAATGCTGATACAAAATAAGCTGGAAGTAAAGTTTTTAGTAGGGACATGAAAGCTTCTTTGTAACTTATTTTTACAGTTTGGAGTGTAAGATTAAAAAGACTTGATATTGGGGAAATCTTATCTGCAATAAAGGCTCCTGAAACTATAGCACCTAAAAGAATATGGTTGGGAATTCCAAATATTTTTGACAATCCTAATAATGCGATTCCTATACTGCTAATAGTTCCAAATGCTGTGCCCATAAATACTGAAACTATGGAGGTGAGAACAAAAGCTGCAAATAGAAAGTTCGTTCCCTGCATATATTTAAGTCCATAGTATAACATAGTTGGTACAACTCCTGAAGCCATCCATATAGAAATCATAGCACCAATTAACGCCATTAAAATGAACAGTGATTTATATTCATAAAAACCTTTCTTTATCATATTAAAAATTTCAGTTATGGAAAATCCACTTTTTATAAATAAGAATGAAGCAACAACTATACTTGAAAGGAAACTGTAAAATAGAAATGTTCCAAATATAACACAGGTGATAATTGAAATAAGTGTAAATATTAAAATAATATAAGTATATTTTTCAGAAATTTTATTTTCTCTCATATACCCTCCTATATTTTAATAAATTAAATTTCTAATAATTTAGTCATTTAATAAACCATTCCAATATATTTCCCAAGAAGCTTGAAATTTTTCATTAAATCTTTCAATGCCACCGTATATTAATGCTACTAATAGACCATCTAACAAGGTCATAAAAGAAAGAGTAGCTTTGCTCACCTTATCTGAAGAAACTTTTGTGCTTAAAAATAATTCATTTAGTAAGTTTTCAAGTTCTAAAAAATACAACTTAAAATTTTTAATAACTTTTTCTTTCAAATGAAATGGAGGCATATAAGACATACGCAACACAAATTTCATATTATATTCCTCATTGTTTACATATCGTTCTTTGAATTCTAAAATAAAATCTTCTAAATAGCTCTTTAAGTCAGGTTTGTAATGAGCAAAAAAATTGTGTAAAAAATTCATTTCCTCACTAATAACTTCATCCATCACTGTAAGAAACAATTCATCTTTATTTTTGAAATGAGAATAAATTGATTGTTTTTTAATCCCAACTTCTTCAGCAATATCAGAAAGTGAAGTGCCATCGTACCCTTTCTCGGTGAAGTTTAATAATGCAGCTTTTTTTATTTGTGTAATAGTCATCCAAACATCTCCTTACGATCGTTCGTAAGTTTATTGTATAGTGATTGTTTGCAAAAGTCAAGTTTTAGTTAATTTGTAAATATAATCAAATAAGGACGTTGAGCATCTTTTTCTTTTGGGAAACATATTTTTATTTGCATATTGTACTATAATTATGTATATGTGAATCGTATCATAAGAAAATGAGGTTTTTACTATTTTTGAAATGTAGTAGTAAAATATGTTTTGTTCCAATCATTGAAATTTATAATATTATATATTGAGAAGTATGCTATAATTAGGAAAGGATTTGTTTTATAATCTTAAAGAAATATAAAAAAATAAAGGAAGTATCTTAGAGTGGCAAAAAGAATTAAAAAGTTTAAGAATGTAGCAGTGTGACCTAAGTTAAGGGATATTTAAAAACAAAAACTTAGGAGGACAAGATGAATAATAAATTTAATCATTGGACAGAAATAAAATATTTAAAGGACTCAATAAAAAATCCCTTAATTGAAGTAGGAGAATACACATATTATTCAGGATATTATGCAGGTGGAGATTTTGAAGATATTTGTGTGAGATATATATGGGGAGATGAAAAATCAAAAGAAATGTATAACCCCATAGAAGATTATGGATGGACTTTAGATAGAATAAAAATAGGTAAATATTGTTGTATTGCTAGCGGAGTAGTATTTATGATGGGAGGAAATCACAATCATAATCCTAACTGGATAACTGTATATCCATTTAAAGATAAGTTGCTAGATTCATATAAGCCTAAAGGAGATACAATTATAGGCAATGACGTATGGATTGGTACAGAAGCAATGATTATGCCAGGAATTACAATTGGAGATGGGGCAATAATTGCAGCTAGGTCAGTAGTTACAAAAAATGTAGAACCGTATACTGTTGTAGGAGGAAGTCCTGCAAAACATATAAAAGAAAGATTTGATAAAGAAAAGATAGATATGTTACTTAAAATAAAATGGTGGGATTGGGAAGAAAAACATATTAAAAAATGCGTAGATATATTGTCTAGTTCAGATATAAGTGAATTGTATAAATACTATGAAATCAATATAAAATAATATATATCTACTTTATTAAAGTATATTATATGAATTTAAGAGATTAAAGCACTATTCTTGGTCGGATGGATGCTTTTTCTCTTTGCCATTAAGTTCTATATGAATACCAAGAAATTTAATCTTGATAATTAACTTAGAAATAAAAAGATTATGTTCTAAAACTAATCTAATAATATAAATAGTAGTAAAACTTTTTATAATCAATTCTAGCATATCCAATACCACTCCCTGACTATAAGTGAAGTAATTCACCAATAGCCCAGGAGGATAAAACGTTCAAAACCCCCGTAGCCATCCTACTACGGAATTTCTATATTGTAACTTGGATATTATATCATAATTATGTATATTGGAGATAGAGGTATGAAATGGAAAGAAGTAAGAGAATTGTATCCTAATCAATTTGTAAAATTTCAAATATTAGAATCTCATATAAAAGGAAATAAAGAATATGTAAATGATGTTGCAGTTATTAAAGTAATTTCTGATGGAAAAGAAGCAAGAAAAGAATTTATAAATTGTAAACCAGGTCAATTAGTATACAATACTAAGAATGAAGAATTAATAATACAGTTAGTAAAGCATGTAGGTATAAGAAGGAGTGTATAAAAGGTGCTAATCTTTAAGTGATGTAGCATCTTTTTCTTTTGGATGTTGTACTATAATTATGAATAGGCAAACCTTGTTATAAATAAGTTATAATTTTAATAGTTATATGGGAAAATTTAAGTTAAAAAATAAAAATATTAATGAATTACAAAACGTTGGAGGGGATTAAAATTAATATAAGAATGTATAGATCAGAAGATTGTGAGGAAATCATTGAATTGTTTTATAATACAGTTCATTCAGTTAATGCAAAAGAAAAGGACAAATGTTAAGAAATTTTGTTATGGAGAAAAACCTTACTTGAAGATAGTATAGCCAACAACATCATAAGTAAGTGTGTTTTTGAAAAAATTTGTGTTTGTTAACAAGATGGCAATAAGTTCGTTAATTTTGGCAAAATCATAGTGGTAATATTTAGGTATACTAAATATAAGGAGTGGTAAGACATGAGAAAGAAAGTAATACTTTTATTATTAACATTAACAGTTATGTTAAGTGCTTCAGCCTGTGGGAATAAGGAGAAAAAGAGTGTATTAACAGATGATGTAAAGAAAGAAGTAACTATGCAAGAAAATGAAACAAAAAAATTAATTGAGGATGGGATCGATTTCTTAAATAAAGGAAAATATGATGATGCTAAAAGTAGTTTTGAAAAAGCAATTTCTATGGATAAATCTAATAAGGGAGCATATATAGAAATAAAAAATAGATATATGGAGAAACAAAGGATAGATGATGCTTATTATATTATAAAATTAGCTATAAGTAACAGTGTTGATACTGAAAATATGGAAGAGCTATTAAAGGATATAAAATCAAAATTTGAAGTTACTAAATTATCTGCATCTGTATCTTTAAATGATGAATATAAGCTGCCAAATAAAATCAAAGCAAAGATAAATAATGAAGACAAAGAAGTCAATGTTGTTTGGAATAAAAATACTGTGGATACAAGCAAAGTAGGGAATATAAAATATGAAGGTAAAATAGAGCAGTATGATAGAATTGCTGAACTAAATTTAAAAGTAACAAAGGTTGAAAAAGCAAAAAAAATAGGGGGTATAAGTAAAGTATATGAGAACAATGGTAAAAGATATTTAAGCTTTGATGAGATAGAATTTTTCATGGACAAAGGGCCTAATGATGACACTGCTGAAAAAGAAGCTAGAAAAGATGGGGCAGACCCTGCTCTTTTTGATGAGGCGAATGTAAATGGACGATTACATGATGGTTACTATATTAGAAACAAAGATAAGAGTTTAAAAACCTATGAAATATCTCCAAATGCAGATATATCTGTTTGTGGGTATATCATTAATTTAGATACTATAAACCAACAGAAGATAAGTTATGAAAAGTTTAAAACTGTAGATATGGGTGATAGACCTAGATATAGAGGGGTTTTGTGTTATATATATCTAGAAAATAATGTGGTGGTTAAAATAGAGCAACAATTTATTCCTTGAAAAATCTATCTACAATACTAACTAAGTTAGAGTAATTTGCACTAATTAGTGATTATCATTAGAATATAAATTAAGGACTAATGTTGTGATAAGGAGAATTTTTAATGGAATTTAAGGTTTTAGTAGTTGAAGATGAAGTATCTATAAATGATATTTTGGTTTCTGCTTTAAGAGCGGACGGCTATATAGTTAAGGGTGTATTCTTAGCAAAGGATGCAAAGGATATAATAGATACTTTTAACCCGGATTTAGTATTGTTAGATATAAATCTACCAGATGAAAGTGGTTTTGAATTATGTAGGTATATAAATAGTAAATTTACTATTCCAATAATTATGCTAACAGCACGTAATGACATTGTAGATAAGGTTTTAGGACTAGAACTAGGAGCTGACGATTATATTACTAAACCATTTAATATAAAAGAGGTACTGACTAGAGTAAAGGTGGCCATTAGAAGAGTTAATAAGTATAAAGAAAAGCCAGAGGAATCATTTATAGAGATAAATAAATTTGTTAAAGTCAATGTAGAAGCAAGAATGGTATTTAAGGATAATGAAGAAGTTAAACTTAAACCTCAGGAATATGAACTGCTTGAATTTTTTATTACAAACAGAAATAAGGTTTTTTCAAGAGAACAGATTTTAGATGAAGTTTGGGGAATGGATTATGATGGGGATTTTAGAACAGTGGATGTTCATGTTAGAAGGTTAAGAGGCAAGCTGGATAAGGAGAATGCAGCATCTATTATAGATACTGTGTTTGGAATAGGATACGTAATGAGGTAGCTTTTATGAAAATAAGGGATAAATTCATAATTGGATTGACATTTATATTGATAGTTTCGTTGATAGTTATGAATGTGGCAATAACAAATGTTTTAAATTCAAATATGGAAAAAGGAATAAATAATTCTTTAAAACAAGTAATGAACAGTACTCATGAGTATATAAGATACAAGCTTTCAGCTAATAGTTCTAAAGATAAGAAAGAATCATTAGTGGAAGAAGGAAATTATATAATAAAATATATATCTTTAAATTATCAATGTAAATGTGACATAACAGATATAAATTATAAATTAATAGAAGGAAATGTTGAAGAGGAATTTAGAAGTATAATAAAAAGTAGTAGTAAAATGGCCATGCAGGGTAAGGCAGTAGTAGATTTAAAGTATAAAGACAATGGAGTAACTGCCATGCTAACTTATCCTATATATGTTGATAATAAGTATATAGGAATTATAAGTATAGTGAAAAGCTATGATTCAGAATATGGTATGTACAAAAAAACTATCAACATTATAAATATTATAGAAGTTGGTATATTTATAGTTATATTTATATTCTTGTTTTTAAGAACTACCAAAATTACTGATCCAATTAGTAAATTAACTGATGCCATAAAAAGGCTAGGAAATGGTGAGTATAGTATTTCAATTGATGAACATGGAAAAGATGAAGTGGCAATATTAGCAAAAGAGTTTATAAATATGAGGGATAAGATAAAAGAACAAATAGAAACCATTGAATCAGAAAAAGAAAAAGTATATAAGCTAGAAAAAGGGAGAAGGGAATTTTTTAATAGTGTAACCCATGAATTAAAAACACCGTTAACAGCTATATCAGGATATGCTGAACTATTGATTAGCGGAATGATTAATGATAAAGAATTTGATAAAAGGGCTATTGAAAGAATATATTCAGAAAGTGATAGACTTCATAAGTTAGTATTGCAACTTATAGAGGTGTCAAAGGGTATGTATGTTGTAAAGGAAGAATTTAAAGAAGTAGACATGAAAAAACTTATTACTCAAATTTGTAATGATATGAGTATAAAGGCTAATAAGTATTCTTTAAAAATACTACAAAATATAAGTGAAGGAACAGTTCTGGTACAAGAGGATAAAATTAAACAAGTAATGATTAATGTAATTGATAATTCAATAAAGTATTCCTCTGAAGAAAGTGAAATACAGGTTAATTCTTATGTGTTGGATAATAAATATCATATTGAGGTAATGAATAATAGTGATCCAATTCCAAAGGAAATATTTAATAATATATTTGAACCCTTTATAAAATCTAGTAATGGTGTAACCAAAGATAGCAGGGGACTTGGGTTATATTTATGTAGTGAGATAATTAAAGAACATGAAGGGGAAATAACCATGGAAAATGGATCTATAATAAAGGTGAAAATTTCTTTGAATTTAAGTAAAGAGTAATATGTGAAAAAATCAATAGTAATGAAAAAGCTTCAGGTGTAATATTAGTTCATCTGAAGCTTTTATTTTGACATATTTCTCGGGAAATCTTTTGCTTTTTAAAAAAATTTTAAAAAAGTAAAACGAAATCATATACTTCACTGTCTAATAGATGAAAAGTTATTACCGGTTATAACATTATAAATTATTTGGAGGTTGTAAATGAGCATTGAGGAATTAGTCAAGAGTGCAAAAAGTGGTGATGATAATGCTTTTTGTGAACTCATGAAAGTAAACAAAGATACTTTGTATAAAACTGCTTATGTTTATACAAAAAATAAGCATGATTCATTAGAAATATTGGATCAAACTGTTTATAAAGCATATATATCAATTAAAAATATTAAAGAAGATAAGTATTTTAATACATGGCTTATGAGAATACTCATAAACAATTGTATTAATTATTTAAATCATAAAAAAAGGCTTTCTTTCTTTGGTATCAATCTTGATACATTAGGTAAAAAGGATAAGGATACTACTGATTTAGAAGACAAATTAGATTTATACAAGGCTATTGATAAATTAGAAGAAAAACTAAAGATAGTAATAATACTTAGATATTTTAACGATTTAACCGTTTTACAAATAGCAAATATACTTGAATGTCCTATTGGTACAGTTAAAACACATATTCATAAAGCGGTAAAAAAATTGAAAATTGAAATGGGGGTATAGTAAATTGAATTATGATGACAAATTTTTAATGGGAAATAAATTTGATGAAATAGAGGTGCCAACTGAAACAGATCTAATTATAGAAAAAGCAATAAAGAGAGCTAAAAATAGACATAAAAAATTAATTTTAAAAACTACTGGAATGTTAGCTGCAAGTTTAGCTGTAATTGTAGTATTAAATAATACTTCACCTACCTTTGCCAAATATATAAACAATGCATCTATAGCAATGGAAAATTTATTTAGTAAATTTAATGACAAACAAATAAATACAGCTGTAAAAAATGGCTTTGTTCAAGGGTCTTTTAAAGATAAAAATATATCACGTAATTCAGTTTCTGATAAAGGTGTTACAGTAACTATTGATCAACTTTCTATAGATAAAAATTCACTTATTATAGGATATACTTCAAAAGTTGATAGTAGTTGCACATGGGATAACTTTAATCAAGAAATACTTGAGATCACAGATGATACTGGAAGGGTTTTATATGATGGAAGAGATTTTGATGATATTATGAGAGATGAAAAGAATAAGAATAAAATGTATCAGGAAATAGTTTATTACAATAGTTTTAGCAAAAGGGATATAAATGAAGAAAGCTTTAAAGATTCTAGAATAAGGCAACAAGTAATTAGATTTTCATCTAGTGGAACATCAAAATTAAATGCAATTCCTAAAAACATTAATATTAAGTTCACGGAATGTTCAGATATTAGTATTATGGATGTAAATCATTATTATAAAAAAGGATATTTCTATAGAGTTTTTCATAAGACTCCTAAGGTTATTAAGGGCAATTGGGAGATAAATGTGGAGATTGATGATAAATTTAGAAACGCTAAGGAAATTAAATATGTTAAAGCAAATAACACAGATGAAAATCATTTAGTAAAAATAACTGATGTAAATGTATATCCTATGAGTGTAGATAGTACTTTTTTTGTACCAAAAGACTGGACAGTAAAGAATCCTTATCTTGAAGATGATAAGGGTAATATATATGAATGTAGAGGATTCGGATGGGGTGATGATGGAGAAGTTCAAAATGTAACAGCAGACTTTCAAAGCCCATATTTTAATAAAATAAAAAAATTATATTTAGGATTTACTTATAAGGTTGATGGTATGGATAAAAAAATTAAAATAGAATTAAAACAGAAATAAGAAAAGATGTTAATATTTCAGGTATGACATAATTTTATCTAGAATTAACTTGGGAAAACAACATTACAAAAAGCCATTTGTTTAATAACAAATGGCTTTAATATTGACATAACAAAATAAAAATGATACTATAAATCAAGTATCATCTTTTTATGTAATTCATATCATATCTTCTCAATTATATTATACATCTTTAGAAAAGCAATGTCAATAGGTTTTAGAAATAATCTTACCAAATTATTTATTATTAAGGGGGTTTATTATGGAAAATAAGGATTTTGAATGGAAAATTGAAAATGAATGGCTGCTGGAGGTGCTTAAAGAAGTTAAAAAGCAGTTTGATGAAAAACATGATTTTAAGGAAAAGTTCAAAAAGGATGCTATAAAGACACAAAGACAGCTGTGGCAGGATGTAGGTTCTGTTTCCGTAACTAATGGATTGGAGCAGATTGTGGACTTTATGGAATTTATCAATACCATGAAAATACAAAAGAGAAGCCATGAGTTTACTAGAAAGCTTGAGGAAAAATATGAAAGAATGCTTTTGTCCCCCTATTTTGCAAGAATGGATTTTGTTGAAAAAGGGAATGAAAAGGCTGAAAAATATTATATAGGGATCTCCAATCTTATTGATGATAATTTTGATTTCCTCGTATATGACTGGAGAGCGCCAATTTCCAGCATGTTTTATGATTATGAAATTGGAGAAGCAAATTATAAATGCCCTGAAGGAACCATAAATGGGGAACTTACATTGAAAAGACAATACAAAATTAATAATGGCAAAATGGAGTATATGTTTGACAGTAATCTTAAGATAGATGATGAAGTACTACAAGATATCTTAAGTAAGAGTGCTGATAGCAAGATGAAGGCAATAGTAACAACTATTCAAAGAGAGCAGAATAAAGCAATTCGTAATGAGGAGTACAAAAATTTAATTGTTCAAGGGCCTGCTGGAAGCGGAAAAACTTCTGTTGCTCTTCATAGAATTGCTTATCTCTTATATAAGCATAGAGATAAGATAACACCTGAGAATATAATAATATTTTCTCCAAACGATATTTTCAATGATTATATTTCTAATGTATTACCGCAGCTTGGAGAAGGCAATATGTATCAGACTACGGTTAAGGAATATATGCATAAGGCATTAGGAAGTGAGCTTAAGAAGGAAAGTTACTGCGACATGATGGAATATATCCTTGATTCAAGGAATAAATTTTCATATAAAAAGAGAATGAAAAATATAAAATTCAAGTCTTCCATGGAGTTTATGGATATATTAAAAAAATATGTAGCTTATGTTGAAAAATTGAATAGAAATTTTGTAGATATAATTTTTAGGGATAATTTAATAATATCCTCAAAGGAGTTAGAAGAATTATTTTTTAAAGATTATGCGCAGCTTCCAATGAAGAGAAGACTTCAAAAGATAAGAGAAAGAATTTTGTTCCTTTTAGAGCCTTATGAAAAACATCATATAGAAGAAACTGCTGATGAACTTAGGGATTCAGGCCATTATATAGATGAAGAAGAAATTAAGGAACTTAGTACAGCTAGGGTAAAGGATGAGCTGAAAGATATTTATTATGAAGCCAATAGAATGACAAAGTTTGATTTATTGGATATTTATAAAAAGTTATTTGAGAATTTGGAGCTTTTTTTAAGTAGTTCAAATACCGAATATGATGGAAAGAAAATTGGTGAAATAAAAAGCTATACATTAGAAAACCTAAAGGCTGGAAAGCTTAATTATGAGGATCAACCACCCCTTCTATATCTAAAAGGCGCACTGGGGGATCTTCCCAAAACCTCAGAAATTAAATACGTTATTATTGATGAGGCTCAGGACTATACACCGCTGCAGTATGAAATTTTTTATCAGCTTTTTAATCATGCCGATATAACTATACTGGGTGATCTTAATCAATCTATCAATCCATTTATGAATGTAGGAGATTATAATAATATCTCTCATATATTCCCCAAAGATAACACCTGCATAATGAATTTAACCAAAAGCTACAGATCCACAATGGAAATCACTAAGTTTTCAAGAAGGTTGCTTAATAAGAATATTACTGATGAATGTGTAGAAAGAAGTGGAGATGAGCCTTTACTTCTTGGCTTTTCAGATGAAGAAGCTATAAAAGCAAGACTTATTGAGGATGTAAAAATATATAAGGACAAAGGCTACCAATCTATTGGAATCATAACAAGGACTGCAAAGGAAGCACAGGAGGTATACAGTTTCTTGGAAGATAGGGTTCCAGTTAAAGTAATAATAAAGGATGATGACGAATATGTCAGTGATACCTTGGTGATCCCAGCTTACCTTGCTAAAGGATTGGAATTTGATGTGGTGCTTATCTATAATGCAGGAGATGAAAATTATATTTGCGAGGAAGAAAGGCTTCTGCTTTATACTGCTTGTACCAGAGCGCTTCATGTTTTATGCATATACTATTCAGGCAAGGAAACACCATTGCTTAAAGGAAATTAATAAATAGTAACATTAAGGTATCGTTACTCATATGCACCACCTCTCTTCAAAATGGATAAGTAATATCAGTAGCCCACATTTAACTAAAAGGTGGCAGGGAAAATCATACCAGAAAAGTATTCTTCTGTTGACAAAATGTAATTAGTAGATTACAATGGAAATGTAAACAAATGATTAC
This sequence comes from Clostridium lundense DSM 17049, assembly GCF_000619945.1. Lineage (GTDB taxonomy): Bacteria > Bacillota > Clostridia > Clostridiales > Clostridiaceae > Clostridium_AO > Clostridium_AO lundense. Next base: position 22,825 of record NZ_JHVC01000026.1, read on the forward strand.
ATTTTGTTAAGGAGGTATTACCTTGATACGGAATCGAATTAAGGTTTTGAGAGCAGAACGTGATTGGACACAAGCTGATTTAGCTGAAAAGGTAGGTATTTCCCGCCAAGCAGTTATATCAATTGAGAAGTATAAATATACTCCCTCATTAGAATTAGCTTTCAAAATTGCAGAAGCTTTTAATGTTTCAATCAATGAAGTTTTTGAACACAAGGAGGGTGAAAACAATGAATGAACAAACTACTATTTTATTTTTCCTTATTGTTGGTACTATCATTACTCTTTTCCTTTATCTATGGAAAGCTAAAAAGGAGATTGATTATAAAAAGGATGAACGTTGGCAATTTATCCAGAACAAAGCTAATAATACGGCAAATTATTCAAACTATATATTGATAGTATTTTTAGCTGTTGGAGAAGTGGTATTGCTATTTTTTAATATTCAAATAACCCTTACTTTGAATCGCGTTTTAATTTATGGCGTATTATTCATCGGTTTGCGCAATGCGATAGAATTGTTTGCATTAAAATATTTCGATAAGCGAATGTAAACATATTAGTATTAACTAATTAACAATAAATAGTAATTTATCTATGTTTGGATGTTAACAACGGAGGTATAGAATTAAAATGAAAATTGAGATTACTGATGAAATTAAAAAACAAGATGAAGATATTATTTTTCAAGGTTTATTAGAATATAATTTAGCAAGAATTGAAGATAAACACCTAAAGGATTTAGGTGTTTATTTACAAGATTAAACAGGCAAAACTATCCTGTCACAGGAAAACGCTATTATTTTACTAAAACTCTTTAAACATAAAGATAAAATTCCAATTTATTACTCCTATCTTTACTTGTGGTCAAGCTATATATTTGTATCTCATAGTAAATATGATAATTTGCCATAAGTTTCCTGATATATGCTATAATTAATTGGTAATAGTAAATTAATGCGAATAAACATTTCGATATACATATTAGAATATATGGAATTATTATATTGATATAGATATAATAGGATAAGCATAATAAATATAATAAGGGGGAAAATAAATTGAAAAATAAATTTCTAATAGCAACTTTTTTCAGTGTGTTTTTGTTGTTTTCAACTAATGTACAAGCAGCAAATTTTACTGATAATCAAACAGTAGATTCAAATAAGACTTGGACAGTTACTTTTACTGACAATGTTGGATTTGATGATTTAACTAAACAAGGAATTGTAGTTACAGATAGCAAGTGTAATCCAGTAAATGTAGGTATACAATTAGGACAAGATAGCAAAACAGTTACAGTAACAGCTCCAAAAGGTGGATATATAGCAGGAGAAAGTTACATATTGAATGTTGGGACTAAAATACATTCTAACAAAGGTAAAGCATTAGAAAATGAATATAAAGTACACTTTAGTATTAAAAATGATACTATTAATAATGATATAGTAACTTTTAAGGATAAGGAATTAGAACAAACAGTAAGAAATGCAATAAACAAACCTATAGGAGATATTTATAAAAGTGATGTTGAGAAAATAACTGAACTAATAGTAGAAACTAAAGGAATACAAGATATTAGTGGAATTGAAAATTTAATTAATTTACAAATACTTTCTTTACATATTAATGAAATCAGTGATATAAGTCCACTAAAAGAATTAACTAATTTGCAACGTCTTGGTTTAGGTGAGAATAAAATCAGTGATATAAGTCCACTAAAAGGATTAACTAATTTACAACGTCTTAATTTATGTAACAATAGGATTAATGATATAAGTGAATTAAAGAACTTAACCAATTTGCAAGAACTTAATCTGGAAGGTAATTCAATGAGTGATATAAGTGCACTAAAAGGATTAACTAATTTGCAAAATCTTTATTTAAATTATAATTATATATTGAAAAATACTTCAGCTACTATAACTAAAATAAATAATATATCTATTGATGTAAATCAAAATGATAATTATACATTACCAACTACAGTAACAGCTATTATGAGTGATACAAGTAGTAAAAGTGTTAGTGTAGTTTGGGACAGCAATGTAGTAGATACAAGTAAAGTAGGTACTTTTACTTTTCAAGGAACAGCTCAAGGGTATAGTAATAAAGTTAAGCTGATTTTAAATGTAGCTGTACCTGGAATAGATGGTCAAATTGGAGATACAGCTTATGGTTTTTGGGCACAAAAAGATGGATGGATTTATTATAATAGTATGGATAACGGTGTTCGAAAACTTTATAAGATGAAGTTAGATGGCACAGGAAGAACTAAAATAAGTGATGATACCGATTGCTATAATATTAATATTTTAGGAGATTGGATATATTACGTAGCTAAAGGACATATTTATAAAGTTAAAACAGATGGTACAGGAAAAGCACTGGTAAATGGTATAAATGGTTATGAATGTAGCCCTGTTGTAGTTAATAATGGGATTTATTTTCATGGTCAAGGGGGAGATACTGGTCACCTTTATAAAATAAGAACTGATGGTACACAAAGAACGATGATATCTTCGGATAATGCACTTTATAAAATAGTAGTAGGTGGTTGGATTTATTATGAAAGACAATATATTAGTGGAAAAAGAGAGCTTTATAAGATAAAAATAGATGGTACTCAAAAAACTAAATTAAGTGATGATGATGCGAATAGTATAAATGTAGTTGGTGAATGGATATATTACAGTAATATTTCAGATAATGGTAGTTTATATAAGATTAAAACTGACGGTACGCAGAGAACAAAAGTAAGTAATCAACCATTAAGCAATATTAATATAATAGGTGAATGGATTTATTATAGAAACAAAGTAGATGGTAAACTTTATAAAATGAAAATAGATGGTTCTAATAATATTAAACTAAGTGATAATATAATAAATTATACTTATTCATTATATATTATTGGTGATTGGATATATTACATTGATGCTTCAGATAACGATAATTTATATAAGATTAAAACTGACGGTACAGGAGAACAGATTGTAAATTGAATATTTATTAAAAAAATAAAATAATTTCTATTTTGCTAATTATAAGAAAAGTTATTATGTCATACACATAAAATAGTATAAAAAGAAAGGAGGCTATATTTAGTGACAGTTTGGTGCTTGAAATAGTATTTGTCATTAAAGATAAATTATGAAAAGTAAAGAAAAAATTTTTCTTATACTAAGTATACTTTGCCTTATAGGTTTTATTTTAATAGTAATTCAAAGTATTTATATTCATAATTTTGGTAACGTAGTTTTCATAGGTATTCCTTTGTGTCTAATAGGATCTGTCTTTTTATATATTTCAAAAAATGCAAAATATAGTTGGCTAAGCTGGATTTTTCTATTACTCATTATTTGTTCAATTGGACTTTTAGCAAATTCTTAAAAACTACTTAACTTTCCAACATAAAAATTAAGGTGAAAGTCTGTCCACACTTATACAAGAATAACAGATTTTAAAGAAAGAGAGACAATAGTTGTTTTAGGATATTGATTTTTAACGAAATATATTAATAAGAAAAGATGCTAATATTTCAGGTATGGGTATCTTTTCTTTTTATCTTTACTTATGGTCAAGATCTATATCTGTATCTTATAGTAAATTATTCATTTATATCTTGTTTACTTCATAATCTGAAATAAATGTGATGTAACTACTTAAATTGAAAATACGAATGATGATCTTTGAAAGTTGAATAATGCGGTGTATAAAAACAAGTATGTTACCTGTATTTTACAAAAGTGTGTCATATCTAAATAAAAATGTTATAATTACAAATGGCAAGATATTATAAAAACAAGATTATTTACATGATTTAATGGGGTGGTAAGTACGAAGAACTTTTTAATGAATGAATTTGGAAAAGAGCAAGGAGAAAAAATATATCAACAACAACAAGAAAGGTTTTATGCACTTGTTAAACAGAGTACAGGAAAAAGTGAGAGTCAGCTAAAAACTTTAAAAAATAGTATTCTTCCTCGAATAGCACTTTACCAAGCTTTGCAGGAACTCCCATTGAGTAAGGAGCTAGCTTTACAAATTGTAAAGAAAGGTTTTCTACAGGATTTGCAAGAAGTAGTAAAGAATCTTCGCAAAATGGAGGAAAGTCAATGCTTCTATAAAAATTTTTGTATGGCATTTAGTAAAGACTTAAAAGGTGATAATTGGGAAAGTACAATTATACAATGTGACAATAAAGCTATGATATTTACTATGAAAAAATGTTTATGGCATGATACTTGTGTGAAGAATAATTGTCCAGAAATGTGTGAGATGTTTTGCCAAGGCGATAATGTATGCTATAGTTCTATGAAAAAAATAACTTTTAAAAGAACTCAAACTTTAGGCATGGGTGGAAAGTATTGTGATTTCAAATTTATAAATAATGAAATTTAATGTCATAACTAAAAAACGAACAATTTGCTAGAACACTGCATTATTCAATTTTGAATTCTGCAGTGTTTTTGCGTCGCATTTCAAAAATATGACGAAGTAAATATGTTTTTATTTTTAGCATAATAGCATAAACTACTTTATACTATAGAGTAGTTTATGCTATTATGTTATTGGAGGTGATAATATTTGGAAATAAATAAAGAGATGATAAAAGGATATATTGAAAGTATCATATTGAGTCTTCTAGTGGATGAAGACTTGTACGGATACGATATCTCAAAAAAGATAAGGAATATCAGCCAAGATACTTTTGAAATCAAAGAGGGGACAATGTATGTGGTATTAAAAAGGCTTGAAAACAATGGACTTGTAGAATCATATTGGGATGATTCAATAAGTGGCGGTGGAAGACGAAGATATCATCATATTACTGATAAGGGTAAAGAATATTTAGAGAACTCACAAAAAGAATGGCAGTTTTTTAAAGGAATATTAGATAAGTTTTTTGGGGGGAGAAAAAATGGATAGGATAGATAAATACTTAAATTCTATATATAGGGATATTGAGAGTTCTTCTGAAGGAACTGAAGATTTAAAACAAGAAATGAAATACCACTTAATACAAACTGTGAAGGAACTTCAGCAAAATGGAATTACTGAAGAGGAAAGTGTTAGGATTGCCATACAAAGATTTGGGGAAGAGTTTCAAATAAGAAATGAACTAAATCAAGTATTAAGATTTGAAAAACTGTTTGCTAAAAAAACATTGATAGCATCATTTATTTTATTAGCCATATCTGCAATATTAGTTATAACATCAATAATGGTACATCAAGGCTCCGTTAAAAGGTTAAAAACTATGAACTCTCAACTTAGAATAGTAGAGAAGATATTAGTTAGTGAGGGAATTACAAGTGTTGATACATATTTAAAAGAGAGTTTTAAATATGAGGAAAACAATCAACTAACTTATGTTGCAATAAAAGAGTTACCCCATGATTTTGATAATTTAAAAGAACATGAAGTGTTTCCAGGAGAAATAAAATACAGTTATCCTAAGAAAATAAAAAATGAATACTATAGAAATAGGTTTGGTCATGAAGTAGTAGTAAATAATACTAAATACTTTTTAGAAACAGGAGTAAAAACTTCTGCAAATACGGATATGAGTAGTTTATATAGTGGATTAGCAGTTTTAGTGTTTGCGGTGTGCTGGGTACTATGGATAATATGGTCAATAATAAATGTTTATAGGTGCAGAAAATTAAATATTAACTGGTGTATACTATTAATTCTAACAGGAATTATAGGATACTTTATATTCTCAATGTACTTTAATCCCAATAATATTTCTCATAATAAAAGAAATAATTTAATATATGTTGGTTCATTTTTTCTTATAGGAATTTTATTAGCAGTGTTTCATCTACTAAATGAACCATATAAATTGCAAAGAATATATCAACTAATATTTTAAGCAAGAGAATACAGTTGCTTGCTTTTAGTATAATTGCTTATGTATTATATTGGCAATTTTGTGGCGTTTGAAATTATAAAATACGATAAAATTTAATTAATGTTATTACGAAATTTTCTTAAACTCTGACGGAACAGCAAATGAATGTAAATAAAAAGGTGGGCTAAAAATGTTAAAAAGATGTATTATGATATTTCCTAAATTCAATAATGGACATATAATTGATAAAATTAGAGAGCAATATGATCCTCTTGCCAATCATGTAAGGCCACATATAACTCTTGTATTTCCTTTTGATAGTGATATAAAAACTACTGAACTTAAGGAACATATATCAACTGTATTATCTGATATAACTCCATTTGAAATTTTTCTTAATGGAATAACACCAACAAATAATTTTGGGAAATATTTATTTCTTAATATTCAAAAGGGTAGTGAAGAAATCATTGAAATACATAAAAGATTATATACAGGTATTTTAGAAAACTATTGTCCAGACTGGCTAAAGGGTAAAACGTTTCTACCACATATGACTATTGGAAATTTTGATAATGAAGAAAAGTTTCAAATTGCAATTAAAGATACAAGAAATATTACTGATTCTTTTAAAACTATTGTTAATGAAATAAGTGTAGAAATCATTGATGAAAATGAAGATTCGATTATTGAACTTAATATTCCTTTAAAATAAATATTTTTAATTATAATTTATTGTTACTTGGATGTTACAGTATAGTTATGTATATTAGAGATGTAGGTATTAAATGGAAAAATCAAAGATGAAAATAAAGGACTAAGAGAAGAATTAGGTAAATTAAAAATTATGAGATGAAGCCATAAAATAGTATAAAAAGAAAGTAGGCTAATATTTCAGGTATGGGCATATTTTCTTTTGTTTTTATATTGTGGTTAAGCTATATATTTGTATCTTATAGTAAATTATTCATTTATATCTTGTTTATTTCACAATCTGAAAATAAGGCGAAGTAACTTTTGAAAATGAAAATACAAACAATGTTCTTTGAAAATCGAATAATGCAGTATAAAAATCAAAAGAGGTTTATGTTTATTGCAGAAATAACCAGCTAAAATCATATAACTATGATATAATTATCATTAATTAAGTAAAAATAGTAGAAAAATATGAACTAAATATTTATTAGTATGAGAACATAAGTGATTCATTTAAAATGAGATATTTTATATAGTCTTATAAGTAAATACAGGTTGAGTATGTACTATCCAGTGTTAATAATGATAATATATCAAAAGTTAAGTAAATGAGGGAGTATGAGAAATGATTTGTAGCGAACTATTAAAACAGCAACAAAAGCTTCAGGTTGAGGTTAAAGATATATTAACCGAATTGAAACTCAATGACCTGCTATCGCCAGTTGGGGAACCAGTTCAAGTTGGTAGCTCAGCTCTCGGATTAATGGTTTGGAGGGACATAGACATCACAGTGGTATGTTCCAAGCTCAATATTAATGCTATAGCTCAAATAGCATCTAAATTAATTACTTACAAAGGTATGCGTGAGGTTAAATTTATCAATGATTCTGGCATTTTCAACAATAGCTCTGATTACCCCGATGGACTGTACCTTGGGCTTAAGTATAAATCTCTAAAAGGAACGGATTGGAAATTAGACATCTGGTTCGTTGATAGACCAGAAAAACAACCCGACCTTATGCATATTAAGGTTATACCTGAACAGCTCACTCCAGAATTGCGAGAATCAATCCTAACAATTAAAAGTATCTGGGTTACGAAGGATGAATATGGCAAAACGGTGAGGAGTTATGACATCTACACAGCAGTACTATATGATAATGTGCGGACGCCATATCAGTTTCAAGAATGGTTAAGAATGAAATCCAAAATATAGTAAAAACATAATAAAAAGATTTCAATAGATTTAGAATCTTATTATTTAACGCAACAACTGAAAAAACGAATAATTTACATGGACACCGCATTATTCATAAATTGAATTCTGCGGTGTTTTTCCGTCGCATTTCAAAGGTATAACAAAGTATTGTTGAATTTATAAACTTAAATATAGAAAGTGAGAGTATTAATATTGAAAATAGAATATGCAAGTGAATTGGACTTTCAATTTATACTTGATAATGATAGACATGTATCAAAACAATTAATAAAAAATAAGCTCAAAGAAAAAGAAATTATAATAGCAAAAGACCAAGATAACAAAATTATTGGTTGGTTAAGATATAGTTATTTTTGGGACAACACTCCATTCATGAATATGCTTTATCTAAATGAAAACTATAGAAATAAGGGAATAGGAAAAAGAATAGTTGAATTTTGGGAAACCAAAATGAAAAGTAAAGGTTATGAATTGGTTATGACATCTACATTATCTAATGAACAAGCACAGCATTTTTATAGAAAATTGGGATATAAAGATGCTGGTAGTTTACTATTAGATGATGAACCCTTAGAAATAATTTTTACCAAAAGTATATAACTATAAATTGTTAATTGATACTTTTCTTAAACTTTAAACTAAAATGTTCTTTAAAAAATTGAATAATACCATATTTAGAAAATATGATATAATAAGGTGTAATTGCATTATTGGATAATAATGTAAAATTACTACATGATAATATGGATTTTTGTACGATATATGGTATATACATATATGATGGAAAATTTGCTTTTCATTGAATGTATCCATTGATATAATTAATTACTACAAATAAAGGGAGAACAAAAATGAAAAAAATTGATCTTAAAAGTATGGTTGTAGGTCTAGTGATTGGTATAGTAGGAGTGTATATTGCTATTTTTTCAAAACCAGAAATAAAACCAGCAACTATTAGTCAGAAAAAGGTTATTGCTGCTCCTGCAGCAGGGGAAATAAAATCAGCAGCTATTAATAACGGTAAAGTATATTTTAATGGAAATGAAATAAAGTTAAAAAATCCTTTAGTTACAATTGTAAAAAATGATAGTTCTGAAGCTCAGTTATATATGCCTATGAGCGAATTGCTAGAATATATGCAGTTTAAAGTTGAATTGAATAGCAAAGATAGCTCTGTGTATTTAACTATGAACGGTCAGAATAGCCTCAAGAACGTAGATGTAAAGCCTGACTTTTCAAAAAATGAAATAGATTCAAAAGCTATAGAAATTATACAAAAAACAGGGAATTGGGGGTATATTGAAGCATATATCCCAGATATGTCGGTTCATGGTATAAAAAGAGCTGTGGAAATATATAACTCAAAGCATATCAATGTATCCGAACATAAAAAAGCATCTGATTATATAAAGAAATAATTTATAGCAAATTAGAATATCGCATTATTCAAAGTGAATTTGCGATATTTTTTGTACGTAATTGTAAATTAATGTACATGAGGAGGTAATCATGAAATTCGATTATAAATTGACAGGAGTAGGTTGGGCAGAGATAGAGATCGAAGTTGATGGAAGAAAATATTTTTCTTTTCCAAGTTATTTATCACAGCCATTAATAGGTTTGCTTGAAGGTTTATTGAGCATAATACCAGGTTGTGTTCCTGAAGATGAATTGAAATCTATGATCTCATTTAAATTGTATCAAGAACCAGCAGTTGATAAGGTGACTTTGGAGTTAATAGATGATTTAAAATTGAAGATTGTTATTGAAGAATTTGAAGATGAATCCTCTATTAAGGGAAAAATAGGATTTAATGCAACATGTAATCTTTTAGACTTTTTAGATGAAGTTATTGGATCGTTAGAACACTTATTAAAAAAACATGGTTTTGTAGGATATAAAAATACTTGGTGTAGGCAGGACTTTCCTATAAGTAGTTTTCTAAAGCTCAAATATTATTTAAATCACCAAATAACATACCCAACTTTAAAAGAATTGAATGACACTGAAGTAGAGTTAGAAAAAAGTGATTTAGAACAAGAAGTACAGTTAATTATAGGCTATGGTTTTTAACTAAATATATTAAGACGAAAAGATGCTAATATTTCAGGTATGGGCATCTTTTTTTACTTTTATATTTACTTGTGGTCAAGCTCTATATATGTATCTCATAGCAAATATGACTATTTAACATAATTTTCCTAATGTATGCTATAATTAATTGGTAATAGTAGCTTTATACGAAGTGTAATGGGGGGATTATAGTGATAAAAACAGATAGATGTAAGATGTGGAAAGTACAAGATAGTGATTATGAAAAAATAAAAGAACTGTACACTGACGAAAAAGTAAGAAAATTTCTTGGTGGAATTGTTAGTAATGAAAAATTCAATAGTAGTTTTAATGATATGCTTAGTTGTGATGATAATTCTTTCTATTGGGTTGTAAGACTCAAGGATAATAACGACGTTATTGGATTAGCATCCCTTGATAAACATCACGATGGTTTAAGCATGGAGGTATCCTATCAATTTATGCCTCAGTATTGGGGTTATGGTTATGCAGAAGAAGTTGTTAGAAGAATTATCGACTATGCTTTTGATGAGCTAATTATAAAAAAGATTGTTGCTGAAACACAATCTGCGAATAAGGCTTCATGCAAACTTCTTAAAAAGGTTGGCATGAGTTTGGAACAAATAGTTTCAAGATTCGGAGCTGAACAATACATATTTAGCATATCAAAGGATGCTGTCTAATTCGTAATTTTCTTAAACTCTGACGGAACAGCAAGAAAATGTGCAGTAAAGGTTATTTATATTTCATGGAGGAATGAGCGATTGAATGAAATAAAATGAGCATAATCTGATGTTAATATTTGTGCTATTCTTAGTGATGATAGGATTTTAAAGGTTTTTTAAGAAAACTCTAAAGATGTAGGAGGATAATATGAATAATAAGATTTATGATAAAAAAACTGATAAAAATTTATTGAAACTTTTAATAATATATGGAGTATTAATAGCAATATTTATTATATATGATTTTTTAGAAATTAACTTACCTATGTATCTTAAATATGTAGTTTTGTTTATATCATGTATAATTATGGTAATAGAAAGTGTAAAATTAGTTAAATCTAAGAAGCATATTAGAATATATCCTATAGTTTCAACTTTGTTATTAGTAATAACATTAGGATTTAATTATACAGGCTTTATAAAAACTGTTGGGGAGTATACTGTAAAATCTACTGATTTAAGTAAAGTTTATATAGATGGTTTAAAAGTAGGTGATAGCTTAGAAAAGTTTAATAATAAAAAATATACATTTACAGATAGGTATAGTAATGACAATTATAACTTTATATATGAAGAAGTTATGATATCTGAGAAGGATAATAAAATTAATAAAATTTTTGGACATGCTGATCAGGTTGATATAAGTATTAATGGATATAAAGCTATAAAAAGTTTAGATGATGTAGTATCTAGATTAGGAAATAATTATGTTAAAGTCACTTATGATAGTGAACAATTATTAAAACAATATATTTATGTAGATAGGAAAAATAATATTAAAGTAAGCTTTATCTATAGAGAATATTTTGAGGGGAAGGCTAGTGATCAGCTTGAATATGTAATTATAAGCAAAAGGAGCTAGGAATTATTAAGTAATAGCGATTTATTGTGCAACAATAACCAATAGGAAAAAATGAGTGTATACAGGGGGAAAGAGGTATGTTGAACCATAAAGGAACTACAAGTTTAGAAACTGGAAGACTTATATTAAGACAATTTTCAGAAAAAGATGCCACAGAGATGTATAATAATTGGGCATCTGATACAGAAGTAACTAAATATCTAACTTGGCCAACTCACAGTAGTGTTGAAGTAACTAGCAAAGTGATAGGCATGTGGGTAGATAACTATAAAAATATGGAATGTTACCAATGGGCTATAGAATTAAAAGAAAATGGACAAGTGATTGGAAGCATTAGTTTAATGAACATTGATAATCATGTTGAAAACTGTGAGATAGGATATTGTATCGGTAAAGCATTTTGGAATAAAGGAATTGTAACAGAAGCATTCTCTAGTATCATTGATTTTGCTTTTAATCAAGTGGGTTTTCAACGTATTACAGGACGTCATCATGTAGGTAATCCTGCATCAGGAAAAGTTATGGAAAAGTGTGGACTAAAATATGAAGGACTTTTAAGAAAAATTAGTAAAAATAGTAGTGGTATTTTAGTTGACTGTAAGTATTATTCAATATTGAAAGATGAGTATTAAAAAAGATTATAATTTATGTTGCTGAATCTTTCTATATTGTGGCTTGGATAATATACAATAATCATGTATATAGAGATACAGGTATTAAATGGAAAAATCAAAGATGAAAATAAAAGACTAATAGAACAATTAGATAAATTAAAAATTATTAAGTTAAGCCGTAATTGTAAATTAAGATCAACTATAGGTAATCTTCTTCAACTAATATGAGAATTAACTCTAATGTTGCGTTATGGGTTTGGCTGAGGAACTGTGTTAGCATTAAATTATTAAATTAAAGGAGGTTATCATATGACAACAGTTAAACTTAAAATAGCAGAGTTGAGAAAAGATAAAGGGATAGGACAACAAGAACTAGCCAATGTATTAGATGTATCTTTTCAATCGGTTAGTAAATGGGAGACAGGAGCAACAATGCCTGATATTACTTTATTACCAATCATTGCTGAATATTTCAATGTTTCAGTAGATGAATTATTGGGATTAAAACCATTACGTAAGCAAGCATTCATACCAAGGAACACAGATAATCGCAATAACTGGAATGGAAAGACTGACAAGCTTTATAAAAACAGAAAATACTTTTGGAATGATGACTATTTAAGATTTCTTGTAAAAGATGTTTGGAATATAAGTTCACCAGTGGACATTATTGAATTTAGATGTGGTGAAGGTTATTTAGGAAGAAAGCTACTTGAATTTTTACCCAGGGGAAGTACATATACAGGTGTTGATAATGAGTATTTTACTAATAAGGCTAAGGTTAGTTTTAGCAATACTGAACTTGAAGCCAATTTTATCATATCAGATATTTATTCTTTTGAAACAGATAAAAAATATGACATAGCTATTTGTCAAGCTGGACTAAGACATATGAACAAACCAATGGAAGTGCTGAAGAAAATGGTGGTATCTATAAAGAAAGGTGGTCTTGTTGCTTGTGTAGATGTTAATAGAGAATTTGAAAATGATGGGTTATATATTGATGACATTAGATATGATTATCTTTGCACAACTGTTGACTTTCACAATATGTGGAGAAAAGAACTAGAATGTGAAGGCAGAGATTATGCAGTTGGAATGCGGCTACCGTTTTATATGCAGCAGTTAGGATTGCATGATATTGATATTCGTATGAATGATAAGGTAATGTATGTAAATCCTGATATGCCTGACTACGGGGAAAAAGTGCAAGATTTTATTGAGATTAATGGATGGGACAAACCCGCCAGCTTTTCAAATCAAGAAGATACTATTGAATTGTTCATGAATCGGGGAATTGACAGAGCCATGGCAAGGGCATATATTAAAATGCAATCTAAAATAGAGGATTATTTTAGTAGTGCTGATAATAGAAAATCATTTTTAAAGGTACAGGGCTTATTAATTACCTATGGGAGGAAATGAATATAAATGTTGGTTATGTAGTGCGAAATAATCTTATTTTACCAACTATCAACAAAGCTATTATGTTATACGCATAAAATAGTATAAAAAGAAAGGAGATTAGATTTAGTAAGAGTTTGGTGCTTGCAATAGGCTCTCTCATTAAAGATAAATTATGAAAAGCAAAGAAAAAATCTGTTTTGTATAGTGGGATATTTTGGAGTGTGAAAGTTCTTCTGTAAATTGCTTTTTAGGATAATTATTTTAAGAGCAAGGAAATCATGAGATGTTTCCTATGCTTTAAGTTTGCAAGTAGGTCAAGTTGCACAAGAAGTCAAAGAATTTATATTTGCCAAGGAAAAAGTCTGCAAACACTTATATAAGAATAACAAATTTTAAAGAAAGGGAGACAATAGCTGTTTAGCCTATTGGTTTTTAACGAAATATATTAAGAAGAGAAGATGCTAATATTTTAGATATGGGCATCTTTTTTCTTTTACTTTCATATTGTAAAAGATAGGAGTATCAATTTATTACTCCTATCTTTACTTGTGGGCAAGCTATATATTTGTATCTCATAGTAAATATGATAGTTTACCATAATTTTCTTAATACATGCTATAATTAATTGGTAGTGTGAGCTGCGAAACAGCACGCAAATGTGTGATGTTTCCTCTTGATAATGGAAGCAATTTTGTTATCATTAGTAAGCTATTAAAATACAGAAGGTTAAGAAAGAAGTCATACAGTTGATACATTTTATAATGGTTTGTTGAAAACTTTTCCGTTATTTGAGCCTACAATAAGGGTAAGCTTAGTCTATAGATGATTAAAATATGATGTGAAAAGCCTTATGCCTTAATAGGGCACGTACGGTTTTGTAGAGGAACATTGGCGGTGACGCCTATGATTACTCAAGATAGTAAATTATTGTGAAATAAGTGAAATGGAGGCATAGATGTGGATATAAAAAGGATTAATGACTTAAAGAAAAACTTTAAATCAAGAAATATAGAAGTAAAGTATTTTGAGATCCTGGAAGATGTTAAATCTTATATATTAAATATTATACCAGTTGAATGTAGCAATGGAATTGGACGTTCAATTACATTGTAAAAGATAAATATTACAAGTTCTTTATTAGAAAGAGGCAATATAGTATATGATAAAGAACTCGCAAGAAATCAAGAGGAATGCAAAGTATTAAAGAAAAAGGCACTTACTACAGATTGATACATTACTGGATCAAATGCTATATCCCTTGATGGTCGAATTGTTAATGTTGACCATAGTGGTAACAGAGTAGCCGCAATTACTTTTGAGACAGATAGAGTAATAATTGTTGTTGGAAGAAATAAGATTGTAGATACAGTAGATGAAGCAATAAAAAGAGTAAAAAATATATCTTGCCCTTTAAATGCAAGACGAGCAGGATTTAATCCACCATGTGTAGCACTAAATAAATGTGTAGATTGTTTATCAAATGAAACGGGTTGTAATGGCCTTTCTATAATTGAAGGTCAATCCGATAGTAACAGAATTAAATTGCTTATAGTCAATGAAGAATGTGGGTACTAATGCACAATGTTCTTAAACTCTGACGGAACAGTAAGAATAAAACGAATTAAAATTAGTTACATTTGGGAGGATAATTATGGATAAAAAATTATACTATATTTTAGGAACAGTATTTATTGTTACAAGTGGAATTTTATATTCATTAGAAAGGTTTATATCGTATTTTGCATGGATTGGTCAGATGAATGCAAATACAGGTAGTTTTCCAACATATCCTGATTTACCAAGTCTATTTACTAATATTTTTGTTCCAACTTTTATTATTATTGGAGTAATTTTATTTGTATTAGGATGCAAAAAACATAATAAAATGTGACGGAACATTAAGAAAATGTGCAGTAGAAGTTATTTATATTTTATAGAGGAAAAGTCTTTCCATGCTTATACAGGAATAACAGATTTTAAAGAAAGAGAAACAATAGTTGTTTAGGCTATGGTTTTTAACTAAATATGTTAAGAAGAAAAGATGCTAATATTTTAGATATGGGCATCTCTTTTTTTATATTTACTTGTGATCAAGCTCTATATCTGTATCTCATAGCAAATATGGCTATTTAACATAATTTTCCTAATGTATGCTATAGTTAATTGGTAATAGTAAATTAAAACAAATCAATTTTGGTGGGTCAATTTTAAATGTTAAAAGTGGGTTAGTTTTAATTAGAAATCAACAAAAGGTGATGAAATATTGATTTAATTACATAGTGATTTTATTTATTTCTTAAGTTTAAAATCTAAAACTTTTGACAATATGTCTATATCACCATTGAATGCAAGGCTTAATAATCTATTTTCGTTTTCAAAAATCAGATAACAGGGTGGTTCGTTTTCAGGAATTAATATATAGACTTCACTTACAAGAGCATTCAAGTGCGGAGAGTTCACTTTAACAACTGGATCTAAAGGAATTTTAACTACATATCCATCGTCAGTAATGGGGTTGTTTTTATACCCTCCTTGTATATTAGTAATCCAGCTTGTAATCATATTTTGAATTTGTGGATTTGATTGGACTACTTTCACAACTTTATCTTGCTTTGGATCAAAAATTTGAACATATTTAAAATCTTCAGCATTAACATGTATTGGATTTATGGATGTAAAGAAAAGGAATAATATAATTAATAATTTTTTAAACATATTAATCACCTCGTTATTAACATTCCCACAACTAACTACAGTTATTTGTAATTAGTATGTTTATTTCCCAATCTTCTTAAACTCTAAAAGAATAGCAAGATAATCTAAAACTAAGTATATTTCAATATAATATAAGTGAATAAAAACTAAAGGGGGGAATGTTATGAGAATAAGGAAAGAATTCAAACGTTATGTACCAGTATTAATTGCAATTGTATATATGGTATATTTTTATATTCTCAATACTTTGCTATATAAAAATGGTCGATTAATTTTATTGCAAAATGTATCTATTTCAAACCTAGGAATAAAGTTATTTGATGATTGTGCTGTCATGCTAATATTCCCGTTGTTTTTAATTGGAATGTATCGTAAGAAATTAAATGAAATTGGAGTTAATAAATCTAAACTTAGCATAGTGTTGCTCTTAATATATGTAGTATTTTTTGTTTTACATAGCGATTATACTGTAAAAGGAATTTATCAAGCATTTTTTTATTTGTTTATAGTAGCATTACCAGAAGAACTTATATATAGAGGATATATATATATAATAATTTAAAAAAACATAATCGTATGAGTGCAATACTTATAAGTGGAATATTATTTGGAATAATACATTCAATACAGCCGAGCATTATATCAGAATCTAATATACTTATTATGATTAAGGATATGTTTAACCAAGTAGGAGGAGGTTTAGTAAGTGGTTTTATCTTCATTTTATATTTAGAAAAAAGCGGCAGTATTTTTGTTCCAATTTTAATACATGCACTATTAGATTATTCATATAATATACTAGGATTACTCGTTGCTGGTGTTGTTTTAGGCTATTTATTTATTGCAAACAGAAATAATGAAGAAAAATTAAAAGTAACCGATAAACTTTAGTTGATAAAGAGAAAAGTATTTTAAGATAATTCACAATCTTCTTAAACTCTAAAGATATAGGAGGATAATATGAATAACAAGATTTATGATAAAAAAACTGATAAAAATTTATTCAAACTTTTAATAATATATGGAGTATTAATAGCAATATTTATTATATATAATTTTTTACAAATTAACTTACCTATGTATTTTAAATATGATAAACCCTTTGTTTTTGACAATTGAATAATGTGGTGCTAATATAATGGATATGTTTGCTAATGATAAGATGTTAAAAATATATTATAATTCAAGGTGGTAAAGAATTTAATTATGGATTTAAAAGAGAATAAAGTTTTTAAAATTATAACAATGATTATTAATATTATATTTTGCTTGATACTTCCTTTTAGTGTAATAGGAGCTATGGTTTCTCCAATGGCTTTTGATTCGCCAGGTTCAGATAAGAGTCTTTATACATGGATATTTTTCTTGTCTGCTTTTTCAATTCCAGTAGTTATCTTAGCATCAGTAATAAATTCAGTATCTTTACTTAAATCAAGATTGTATAGAAAAGCACTTATATTTAGTTTATTACCATTAATTAATTTCATTGCTATTCTACTTGTTTTTTCCATGGGTGGATCTTCTCAAAAATGAAGCTTTAGCATTTAAAATAGTGGATATAGAAAAACCTAATATTTTTTAAAATTACTTATTATTCAAGTGATTCTATAAATTTCTATTGTGGAAGTAAAAAGAAGAAAAGATGCTAATATTTCAGGTATGGGCATCTTTTCTTTTATTTTTACATTGTGAAAGATAGGAGTATCAATTTATCACTCCTATCTTTACTTGTGGTCAAGATCTATATTTGTATCTTATAGTAAATAATATAATTTATAACAAATTTTATAATATATGCTATAATTAATTCGCAATAGTAAAATATTATGAAATTATTGGAGGAATTTTATGTTTATAGAAAATAACCCTAAAGATAATGTTAATAATGTTTTAGAAACATTGAGACCATCTTTAAAGGAAGTAAAACAACAATCTGAATGGCCTGGTACAATATATTTAGGTGAACAACCAGTATTTGTATATTACTACAATACGGATAATCATGCGAAAGAGGTATTAAAACAAGTATCAAACTCATTACATGATTGGCTTCAACCAAATCTACCAGAAGATTTGTCTTTTATAAAAAATTCTAAACCTTGGTTAATTAACACCTCACATGAAAATGGAAGTTATATATTAACAGATGATGATGAAGAAATTAATCGAATACGAAAAATTAATGGATTAATAATTAGATTATAGAGGTATTTATAGACAATTTTTATTATTCTTAAACTCTGATGGAACAGCAAGAAAGTGTAGTAGAGGTTATTTATATTTCATGGATGAAATATCACATATCAAAATCATTTATATCTTGTTTATTTCACAATCTGAAATTATTGCGAACTAATTAAGAAAATTCGTTCTTTGAAAATTGAATAGTATGGTATTTGTAAAATATGTTACAATTAACTCATAATTGTATTATTATATGAGCTAGTACTTTTTAACAAAACGATAAATTACAATTGGGGGAGGTTATAAAGATGTCTAAAAGCAGAAAAATTTTGCGTGGTATTATATTGGCTGTATTGTTAATTTGTACAGCATTTTTGGTATATTCCATTGTAACAAATCCGCTTGGCGAACATGATATAATGTTTGCACTTGCTGTTACAGCAGGTTTTATTGCACTCGGAGATGATAAAGTTGGAAAAAGATAAATCCCAGTTTATTGAGTAGATTAAATAACTAATTTTAAAATACTACAAAGATAAAATAAATATTAAATTATGAAAATACCGTATTATTAATGTGAACTGCACCCTGTCAAGTAGACAGTGGAAATAATAAAAACTACTTAAGCGGCTAAAGCCCTAAATTCCAATGGGCTTAGGCCGTTTAATCTTTTTTGAAGTCTTTTAGTATTATAGAAGATAATATATTCATTGATTGCATTAGTCAGTTCTTCATATGTATGATATTTATGCAAATAGTACCTTTCACATTTAAGAGTACCCCAAAAAGCCTCCATTGGTCCATTGTCAATACATTTGCCCACACGTGACATGCTTTGTGTCATTTGAGCTTCATCTAGCTTACGCTTAAAACCATAAGATGTATAATCGACTAAGAAAAAGGGATTACTCCCTTTCCCTCGTCTAAGAACCGTACGTGAGAGTTTCCAACTCATACGGCTCAAGCATTTCTTCACCTTTTCAGGCGGCAACAAGTGTATGCAGTTTCAGCTTTCTTAAGTCAAAGTAATGTTTGTCTAAGAAAGGTGTTCTTGAAATCTGTAGTTTCGGGTGTCTGACGATTTTTATCCGTCTCAAATTTATGAGACTGTAATCATTTGTCATGAAAAGCCATCTTTTCCCATTTTTTTCATGCCAGTATTTATTTAGCCTCCACCATTTGTTTTTGTTCGGATGCCTGTGCTTTGCCCATTGCTGTAATAAATGATAAAGAGTGTTATTAATGTATGAAAAGACCTTACTTGCGACGACGTGCTTGTGATAATTTGTCCAACCTCTAATAACTTGATTGAGTCTCCGTATCAAGTCTGATTGGGTACTTGCTTTTCCCTCTCTTAAGATTATTGTAGAGCATTTCTTGATTAGGCTTTT
>NZ_JHVC01000027.1 GCF_000619945.1 Clostridium lundense DSM 17049
ACTTACCGCAGGCTAAATCGCCAAAGAAGTGTATTTCCAAGTGATACTGCATTAATGAAAGCTTTGTACTTAGCAACATTTGAAGCTACGAAGAAGTGGACTATGCCTCTTCGTAATTGGGGAAAAGTATATGGTGAGTTATCAATAATGTTTGAAGGAAGACTTTTTTAATTAAGCCTACGGCTAAAAAACACGCCCTTCTCTAGGGTGTTCTTGACATGCAATTCATTGTTAATTATATTGTAATTAAGGCATGGAGTTTTACCATGACCTCCATGCCTATAAAATAATTATCATAGAAAGCTATTTACAGAAAAACTTTCACACTCTCTGGTTGTAATTCTTTTAGAGTTACAAATTTTAAAGTATTATCTTTTGTTGTAACACCTACTTTTACATCTTCTCCCCAATAACGTAATCGTTCTTGACATACTCCACAAGGTGAAAGTACTTTGAATGGAGAGTTTTCATCATCACGTACCACACAAAGGCAATGTGTAACTTTTGCATTATACTTTTGTGCTTCACACATTGCACCGGTTTCAATGCAAACTACTACGCTAGCATTAAAGGATTCTAAAGCTACACTTATTAAATATCTGTTGTCATCAGTATGAATTACAGCAGCTCCTCCCCATCCTGTTGGATAACGCTGCTCTATAAATTCAATAGCTCTTGTGTACATTTCCTGTTCTATATTCATGACCTGTTTCTCCTTTATCTTCATCAATAATTTACCATTTTAGATTAATTATAGCATATAAAAAATTTAAGTATCAAATTTAAGTTTCTTTATAATAAAAATAAAAAAGAAAATACCTATGGAAAAAGTTATCCAAAGAAATTTATAGCTTGCTTGGGAAAGTAGATAACTACTGAATGTACTACCTAACCCTCCACCACTAAAAAGACCTAACCCAATTAAGCCTGAAGGCAGTCCCTTAGTTTCTGTTACCACATCAAAAGCCATGGTTGCTAGTGTAGATTGAATAAAAATGTATCCACAGCCTAAACTAATGGTAGCAATTAAAGTTATTTGCCAATAGGGGAGGAGCGCTAAAAGCAAGGCTGATATTAATGCTAATAAAGCACCTAGCATAATTGTTTTTTTATGTCCAATTCTTATAACTAGTTTACCTATTTGAGAACCTGCAAATAGACAAGAAAGACCATAAAACATTATGACTAATCCACATTGTAAATAATCTAATCCTATAACATCATTTAAAAAAGCGCCTAAGTAACTGTATAAACCAAGCAATAAAAATCCAGCTATAAGTGCTAATGGAAAAATCATTCTTTGCTTTGATAATACTAGTGTATATTTAATTTCAGTAAAAAAATTTCGTTTTACAGAAATAACTGTATTTGATTGTAGTTTTAATAAAAGAAATATACTGCACACTGCTATTATAGTAAAAAAAGCAAATGACATACGCCAACTAATAAACTTTGCTAAAAATCCACCTAATCCAGCACTTAAACCTTGTCCTAGAAAAACAAGTCCCATAAATTTTCCTACATATAGTTGACGTTTTTTGGTTGGGACAGTATCACCAATTAAGGCTAGAGATACAGCAATAATTCCAGCAGCAAAAAAACCTGTGAATGTTCGCCAAAAGCATAATGTCCACAAGGAATTAGAAAGTGCACATCCCGCAGTGCCTAAAGTAAATCCACACATAATAAACTTTAATGTTTTAACTTTGCTAAATCCGTCACTAAAAAATCCATAAACAGGTTGCATAATTCCATAGGGGATCATATAAGCTGTTAATATAATTCCAGCTTTAGGGATTGAGATGCCAAAGTTTGCAGCTATTGCTGGAAGTACAGGTGATACAAACCAATTATCAGCAGCAGAAATAAAACCTGCCAGACCTAAAATCAAAACTAATTTATTGTTACTTAAAGTTACTGACTTTTGATTTTTATAAGTTAAATGTTTCACATTAATACTTCCTTTCATTAATATTTTGCGTAGCTTTATGCTAAATGAGCTATATTTACGTAAAGTATACTTTGTTAATAGCACCTATTTTCCATATTTAGTAGTACAATTAAAGTATATGAACTATATGTATTTTCAACAACAGCAAAAAAATTAATGTGGACTAGTACAGATTTACAAGGAGAATATATTCTATGAAATATGAAATTATTTTAAACTACATAAAAGATGAAATATCTAAAGGAAAAATTAAATCAGGAGATAAGTTACCATCAATAAGAAATCTTTGTGATAAATTTCAATGCAGTAAAATAACTGTTTCTAAAGCATATGATTTATTAGAAAAAGAACATATAGCGTACTCAATACCTAAAAGTGGACACTATCTTATTAAAAACAATATAAATTTAAATAATAGCAGTAATAAAAATATAGATTTTTCTATATCTGCTCCAGATAAGAGAGTTTTACCTTATGATGAATTTCAACATTGTTTAAATGAAGCAATGGAATTATATAAAGAAAGTCTTCTTTTTAATTCTAACCCCCAAGGACTTGAAAATTTGATTTATGTGATACTTAAACAACTCCAAGATTATCAAGTATTTACTGAAAAACAGTGTATTTTTATTACAGCAGGTTCACAACAAGCTATTAATATATTAACAATGATGGAATTTCCAAATGGGAAAGAAAATGTGCTTATAGAACAGCCTACATATTATGGTATTATCGAATCTTTGAAGCTTAATAATAAAAAAGCTATTTGTATTTGTAGAAAGGAAAATGGTATAAATTTTGATGAACTCGAAAAAATTTTAAAATATGATAATATAAAATTTTTTTATACTATTCCTAGATTTCATAATCCCACAGGCTTTTCATATTCTAATGATGAAAAAAAGCAAATATTAAAGCTTTGTCAAAAATATGATGTGTATATAGTTGAGGATGACTATCTTGCTGATTTAGAAACTAATAAAAAATCAGATCCAATATATGCTTTAGACTCTTTTTCAAGAGTAATATATTTAAAAAGCTATTCTAAAATATTGTTACAGGGATTAAGAATTTCAGCAGCTGTACTTCCAAGGTTTTTAACAAAAACTTTTGAGAAATATAAAAGATGGAGTGATTTAAATACATCTATACTTTCACAAGGAACTTTAGAGATTTATATAAAGAGCGGCATATTTAAGGAACATATGAAAAGACTTAGAAAAGTATATTCTAATAGGATGAGCTATCTTAATAAAATAGCAAAAAGTTTTAATAACTCAGATATAGTGTGGCATATTCCTAACTCAGGTTTTTTTGCAAGCTTTGAAATTAATAATAATATAGATATTAAAGGTTTTATCAAAAATTTAAGTGAAAGAAATGTATTACTTGAAGATCCAAATATATTTTATTTAAATAATTGTATAAATGACAAATTATTTAGATTAAGCTTAAGTAGAGTTAATAATAGTGAAATTAAAAGAGGAATATCTATAATTGCAGATGAAATTTCTAAATAATATTAATCCTATCTCTTGGTAAATCCCATATTGGGATTTCTTTTTTTATAGATAAAATTCTATTTTTATTTTCATAAAAAATTTAAACTACAAAAAACTTTTTGAAACCCTCCTGCCGTAATATTATATGATGTATTAAATTTAGGGAGGAATTTGTAATGAAGGAATTAGTTTCTTTTGAACATGTAACAAAAATTTATAATAGAAAATTTAAAGCATTAAATGATGTGAGTTTTAAAATAGGAGAAGGTATGTTTGGACTTTTAGGTGCTAATGGAGCTGGGAAGACAACTTTAATGAAAAGTCTTGTGACTTTGAATAATCCTGAAAAGGGCAGAATTATTGTAGATGGATATGATACTCAAAAGCAGGGGTTAGAGGTTAGAAATATAGTTGGATATCTTCCACAGGATTTTTCTATATATCCTAACTTAACTGCTTACGAATTTTTAGATTATATAGCTCAAATAAACAAAATAAATAATTCAAAGGTTAGAAAAAATAAAATTGAAGAGGTTCTAGAAGGGGTTAACTTATGGCAGGTTAAAGATAAAAAGGTTGGAGGTTTTTCTGGAGGAATGAAAAGACGTCTTGGAATAGCCCAAGCAATTTTAAAAGATCCTAAGATTTTAATTGTTGATGAACCAACAGCAGGACTTGATCCAGAGGAGAGGATTCGTTTTAGAATGCTTCTTACAGAATTTAGCCAAAATAAATGTGTTATTTTATCAACTCATATAGTAGAAGATATAGCAAGTTCTTGTGAAACTATAGGATTTTTAAATAAAGGTACTTTAATGTATTTTGGATCTCCAGTAGATTTTATTGAAAAGGTTAGAGGAAAAGTAAAAGAATTTTGTATTTCAGATAGAAAGGAAATGCTTTATTTAAAAAATACTTATGAGATTATTTCGGAGAGAAGAACATCTAATGGAACATTTATAAGGGTTATTGGTGACAATCTCTTAAATGAAGTAAGGGGAACTTTAGTAGAGCCTAATTTAGAAGATGCTTATATGTATTATGTAAAATATGATGAGTGTAGAGAGGAGAATATAAAACATGCTTAAGCAAATTATGATAATAGCCAAAACTGAAACAAAAATGCTTTTAAGAAGCTGGGTTACTATTTTTACTGCTTTTATGTTAATAGTAATTCCTTTAATTTTTGAAAGCCCTCTAGAAGCAGGTAGGATTTGGACTCATAATTCAGCAGCTTATGCTTGTAATCAAGGTGTAGTTGTTACTACTATGATGAGTATATCAGTAGTAGTAGCTTCTGTATATTATAAAGATAAAATAAGTGATATGCCAATTATAATTTTTTCAAATCCTATTACACCTAAGATGTATTGTTTAGGAAAATTTTTAGGAGTATATATTTATATGTTATTAATAGCTTTGAGTAGCAACTTTGTTGCATTATTTCAACCATTATTATTAGGAAGATTAATGATTTATTCTCCTTTGGAATTTTTAAAGGTATTTATATTATACACTGTACCTTCATCTTTGGTAATGACTCTAATTGCTTATTTTATAGAGGTTATTTTTAATAAAACAGTGGTGACATTGATGTTACCTACGTCAATTTTCTTTTTAGTTGAAAAATTAAATCCAATATTTCAATTTAGAATTAATGAATTTCAGTTGTCTAATTTAATAAAAAGAAATTTTACTCCTGAACTAATAAAATTTATTACAATAAATAGATTATATGTTTTAGGGTTATCTTTAATTTTATTAGTTTCTTCACTTTTAATATTTTCTCCTAAAAAGATTTTAAGAGGTGATAAAATTGTTAATTAAATATTATTTCAAACAACAATCTAAATTACTTGTGCTTATTGTATTAGTTTTGGCTTTATTAAATGTATTAACTATTGTTATGAAGGATGACATAACTTGGGGTTACTATACAATGTTATATTGTATTTTACCTGTAGTATTTACAGCAAATATATTTTCCAGGGAAATAGAAAATAAAACCGATTTTTTAATTTTTACATCAAGAACACCTAAATATATTATTTTAATAAAAAAATTTTTATGTAATTGGTTAGCAATAGAAGCTTTAATATCTCTTTTATATATAATAGCCTTTGCTTTTGGGCTAGAAACTTCCTTTAAAAAGTTATTGTCCATTTTTATATATTCTACTATATTGAGTTTAGTAGGACTTATTGCTGCGTTAATTAGTAAGAAAACTCTTATTGGTTATGGAATTCCTATTGGTATCTGGACAGCACAAATGCTGGCAGGTACTCGATGGTCACAAGAACATTCATTAATTTCTGTAGTTATAAATATATTTTTAGATACTTCAGTATGGTCCAATTTACTGTTTTTAGGAGCTTTAATTGTACCACTTGCTATGTTTTGTGTATTCATAGTAAGTAAAGGTGAGAATGGGAGAAAAAATATTATTTTAGTTGGTACAGCATTTTCAATCATTATAATTTCTTTAAATTTATTTGCATATAATTCAAAGTTAAAATATTATGAGTTTTGGAAGGATACAAAATGGAAAAACCTATCTAATGGAAATATTGAATTAAAATATAAAGGTTTTACTAAAGAAAATGCGAATAAAATAAGTAACATAGCTAAAGAACAAGTTAATGTTTATAATGATTTATTTAAAGATCAAGTTTGTTATGATAAGTTTTATTTATGGTTTGGTAAAGAAGATGAATTAGAAAGTAACAGTAAAAATGTATATAAAATTAATACTGATTTTTTACATGACTTTGAGAAAGTAGGAAATGGGGGGAAAGATTGGCCCTTAGAGGTAACTTATAGTATATTAGAGCCTAATTTTAAAAATATTAAAGATTATAAATTAAGAGAGCAGTGGATGACTTACTTATTTCAAATCTATGCACTTCCAGAGCTTAAAACAAAATACGAACAGCAAATATGGACGAAACCTTATAATTATGACATACATGATAAAGAGGAATGTATTAAAACATGGGAAGGTTTAATAGATAAAGCGGAATATAAAAAGCGAGATGTGTATGAAGTGGGTAAGGCGGTTTTATATAATTTAGATAAAACAGATCACGAAAATATGATTAAAGTTTTAAGAGAAATAGGAAACAGTTCTAAAGAATTGTCCAATGAAGATATTAAAAAAATATGCATGAAGTATTATGCTGAGACATATATAAATAAATTGTTTGCAAGTTATGAAAGGGCAATTTCTTTAGGAAGTAAAATTGTGGAGTATCAAGTAATGGAATGAAAATAATGTTAATGCAATGTGAAAGAGTAAGATTTTAAGGGTGTGATATTTTGAAGTTAGAAATCAGCAATTTAACAAAATTATATAACAAACGTATAGGGTTAAATAATTTTTCTATAGTATTAAAGGAAGGTATAGTTGGAGTTATGGCACCAAATGGCTCTGGTAAAACCACACTATTAAAAATTTTAGCTACAGTTATGAAACCAACAAGTGGCAGTGTTTATTTAAATGGAGAAGATATATTTACTTTGGGAAAAAATTATAGAGAAATTATAGGATATATACCTCAAAATTTTGGGGTATATCCAAACTTTACTGCAGAGCAGTTTTTAAAATACTTTGGAATTTTAAAAGGCATTCCTAAAAAAGAAATGAAACATAGAGTAGATAATGTGCTTAATTTGGTTCATTTAACTAATGTTAAAGATGAAAAATTAAAAACTTTTTCAGGAGGTATGCAGCAAAGAGTAGGTATTGCTGTAGCTTTGTTAAATGACCCTAAAATATTAATATTGGATGAACCCACAGTAGGACTTGATCCTGATGAAAGGATTAGGTTTAGAGATTTTTTAGTGGAAATAAGTGAAAATAAAATCATTATATTATCTACACATATAGTTTCGGATATAGATGAGATAGCATCTGACATTATATTTATGAAAAAAGGAGAATTAATAACACATATTACACCTCAAGATGCTCTTTTATCTATTAGCAATAAAGTTTATGAAGTTGTAACAGATTTAAATGGTATAAGGGATTTAAAGAAAAATTATATTGTTAGTAAAAGTATAAACAAAAAAGAGGGATTAACAGCTAGAATTGTTGGAGAAAAACCTTGTGAAAATGCTATACCAGTTGAACCTACACTAGAAGATGTATATATGTATTATTATAAATATATGGATTAACTAAATTATAATAGGAACTATTTTTGTACCTGTTTAATTTGTAAGGGGGGATGCAATAATGAATGATTTAAGTGATGAAGAATTATTTAATGAAGTTATTAAAGGTAACAAAGCAGCAATGAAATTTATTGTACAGAGATACTATAAAAATATTTTTAGATATATTTATTTAAAGATGAATGATTATCATTTATCAGAGGATTTGTGTCAAGAGGTCTTTTGTAAGATTTATCAGAAAAGGAACACATATTCAATTGAATATCCTTTAAAACCTTGGATTTATAAAATAGCACATAACTCCATAATTGATTATATGAGAAGTTCAAGTTTTAAAAATAAAAATAATGTACAAGTCTTAGATGAGAATATTAAAGAAACAGAAAATGTGATTGAGTGTAATTTTTTTGATAACAATATTGATGAGTATATGGAGAACCTAAATGAGCATCAAAAGGAAGTAGTAAAGTTAAGATTTTGTCACCAACTATCCATTGAAGAAATTGCAAAGGTTACGGATTCTAGTGTAAACACTACTAAAAGTAGATTATATCAAGGGATTAAAAACATAAAGAATAAAATAAAGAATTCAGTAGGAGGTGGTTTTTATGAATCAAAGGTTAAATGAGGATATATTAAATGAAATATCAGATTTTAATATTGAAGAAGAAGTAAAGATTGAAGATATTGAAAGAATAGAAGGGCTATTTGAAAATGAAGTTAATATAGAACCACCAAAAGATTTGTTCCAAAATATAATGGAAACACTTAATGTACAATATGAAAAGGAAGAAATGAATTTTATAAAGAAAGATGATAATACTGTGGTATCACCAATTAGTGAATTATTGATTTATATAAAGGCACAAATAACCTTATTAGATAAAAGTTTTTGGATAACATCTATAATATTTATGCTTTTGGGAATAAATTTTGTAATGCATGATGAAGTATATTTAGTGAATATGATTTCTCCATTTATTAGCTTATTTTCTGTATATTATATATATAGAGGATTTTATAACAATGTGTATGAAATGGAATTAGCTTGTAAATATTCTATGTATGAAATTACATTAGGGAGAAGCATAATAATAATTTGCTATAATGTTTTATTTTCTAGTGTTATTGCAATAGCTAACTTTACTGTAAATGATAAAAATCTAGTTTTATTTATTATAATTTCTTGGTTAGCACCTTTGCTTTTAACCTACTATATTTCATTATGTTTTTTCTTTAAAAAGGGGATTAGTTATAGCGTGGCGTCAAATGTTTTTACATGGCTTATATATATATATTTATTTTATAAAATATTTGATCTTGACCATTCAGGACTAGATTCAATGGACTATAGTAATCCATCTTGGATATGTATAAACACAGTTTTAATAATAATTTCTTTTATTTTATTGGCTATATTATTAAGAAATGTGAAAAAAAGTTTTAGTGAAAATAATAAATTTGTGTGAAAGCTAGAAAAATGATGATTTTGTGAATAGAAATATAGTGACAAATAAAAAACAATTGATAACTAAGAAATAATTTCTTAATTATCAATTGTTTTTCGCATTAAGTAATTAGTATCATTACGGAATAAAATTAATATTATAATAGTTCATTAGTCTTTTTTTGTTTGTTATATAACATCTGTGCCTTAATTGAAAAAGAAGAATATAAAATTATAGCTATTGGGAAAAGTAACCATAAGAAACCTCTAAGAGTTGCAAATGGTGTTTCAAATAAAAAATGTCTCCAAAATTCTTCACCAGACATTTGCCATAATCCAGGTGTGTAATACAATAATTTAAGATTAGTAAATGCATTAATATCAATATATTTATTCCATACAAGGACTGATAAAATAGGTAAATAAGATATTGCTGCAATCATCCAACCATTAGATAATCTTTTATATTTTCCAGCCTTAGATATGGCATCTGAAAAAATATCATCATCACTATTTTTATCAATTTTTTTAAAATATTGTGATCCTGAATATTTATTGCCAGCTATATGCTTCCAACCACTATCTTCAAAAAGAGTACAGTAATCAATAAAGTCTTCTTCATTTTTAAAAGTTCTATAGTCAATTCTTATTTTTGCATCTTCTGGTTTGGCTATATGAAATTCATACCCAAAGGATACTTTTTTTAATTCATAACCCTGATTAGCCATATGATTCAACCATTTTTCTTCTTTATCTTGGTCGATAAAAAATTTAAATTTTTTCATGGTAATTCCCCCAAATTATAAATTTAATGCATTTTTTGTTATTGTAATCATGTGATTCATTCTTTCAAAGTCTAAGAGTAAAATTTCTTTTCCTTTTTCAGTAATAACATAAACTTTTCGTCTCTTATCTTCACTTTTTACTGATTCTATCAGTTTTTGTTTTAGTAAATTTTCAATAGCACCATAAAGAGTTCCTGCTGCTATTTTAACTTGATAATTACTTAATTCTTCAACCTTTTGCATAATAATATAACCATGTGCAGGTTCTAATAATGCCAAAAGAATATAATAAGTTGTTTCTGTCAGCGGTAAATTTTTATCTCTATTCATAAATTCCTCCAAATATTAAGTTTATGATATACAGTTGAACTATATAGATTGATTATATACAGTTAAACTGTATATGTCAACATTAAAAAAGCTTTATAACAATTTTTGCTATAAAGCTAATATGAATCTTAATTATGTAATGCTTTAATTTAAAATCGTAGCCTCCATCCAATATCCCACTGATCAGTATATATCATAGGCATGCATATAGGAGTAACTTCACCAAACTCATCAATTAAGCTCCAATTTTCAAATTCACTCCACTCCGGATCCCATTTACTTTCATCAAATTCAATATTTTTATCTAGACTTTCTACTAAGCTATGAAAAAATGGTTTAAAAGACTTAAAATAATCATTGTCTGTAAAAGCACCAGAAAACCAAGGAAAGTCACTATCTGTATATAATATTTCACCAATACATATATCTTTATAAAAAAGTTTAAATTTACTTTTGTTAATAGTCCACATTTTGTTTTCTCCAATCTTATGTATTTTAATGAAGTTTTAAAGTTAGTTTTAAAGCTGCAATCTCATAACATTTACTATATGCGTCTTTGTTGAGAAGTCCATATTAACTTCTTTAATTTTTGCATATCCTAAAGAAGACCAAAACTTAATTCCCTTATAGTTATCATCTATTACTCCTATTCTAAAGGATTTTGCACATTCATTAATTGCCCATGCAACTAATGAAGCATGTACTATTTTTCCTAGTCCGTTACCTCTTTTAGTAGGGTCAATAAGCATTAATCCAAGCATCCATTCTCCATCAGTGGGAAAGTTTTTTATAATATCAACTACACCAACTAATTCATCAAAATTATATATTCCTAGAACAAATTTATCTTCGTAATTTTTATTTGGAGGTAAAGCAGTAAATATTTCCTCTATATCTTTTTCGGAAGGTAATACTCCTCCATGTAATAGATAATAATCTGAACAGTTCCGACATAGCTTTTTCACCATATTATTGTTTTGAAGGGAAAGATGATCAATTTTATATCCCTTTGGTAAATTTATATTTTGCATAATTAATTTTCTCCCATTTAAGTTATTATGAATTAAAGTTTAGCCACGGTTGTCCCAAACTTCTAAATTGAATTCAGTATTGATGTTACCAACTGTAGCTAATAATAAAAAGCCATTACATTCGTTGCTGTTTATTTCAAATTCTACACCATACTCATTTAACCCAATGGATGAAGGAATAATTGTACTCAAAAGTTTTTCTACATTGATCATTGGTAAATATTTATTAAATATGTCAACTCCTGATACAGAATCTACTGGTTTGCTAAAGACTTCATTGCAAACAGCATCATAGTTTTCACCACTGATTTTGGAATAAATAGAGTCTTCATTTATTATTGAAGGCATTTTTTCTTTAATAATAAATGAGGGAAACTCAGCATCATCACATTTCCAAAATTCAAAATAACAATTAGTTAAATCCTCAAAAATCCATACTAGGAATTGATTTCTTACTTTACAAATATTTTTTTGGATATTAGAAATAAATAAGTTGTATTTTTTAGTTAAGTTTTCTAGATCTTCTTTTTGTTGTTTTGCTGTTCTCTTTAATTCTATAGGATCATAGTCATCTTCTACTCTAATCATATCAGGTTGGTAAACACCTAAAAAACCTAAATCTATACTACCATCACAATACAATTCATCATCTTCATTAATCTTAATTAGGAACATATATAATTACCACCTTTATATTATATTTTTATAATTCAAAAGTATTTTCTATAACGCCTGGCAATGCTAAAGCATCACATAACTGTATTAATTTATCGTAGTCATCATATTCTACTTTATTAAAAAAATCTTCAACAAACTTATAATCTTCATAAGAACAACTTTTATTTACAATTTCTTCAATGTCATTGATACTTTTAGATGGGCAAGTATGAGTTATACAGATCTTTGCTAATAAATCATAATTTAATTTTTTACAGTAGCTATAACCACCTAACATATGTCCTATAGTTGTTCTTCCATTTGTTAAAACATTTCTTCTTCCTATATCATGAAGCAAACCTAATATATATGCCATATCTGAATGTAAGTCCTCATAATTTTGGGCTATTAGTTTAGCTGCTTTAGCAACCCAAAGTGAGTGTTGTACCCAAGGCCCTGGGGATAAATTTTCTGCTTCTTTTAATAACGCCTTGGCAGTTTCTATAGTTGGCACTCTTTGTCCATAAAATTCGTTCATATATGAATGTCCTCCTTTAGATGAACTTGTTATATGATTGTCTGAGTGATGAAAGTAATTTTTAGTGATTAAGCTAGCTAGAGAATATGTTTAACAAACCAATTATTAGCCAAATTAATTAAAATATCATAGTGTTCAAGGAAACTATGGTTAGCACCAGGGATAATTTCCAATTTAGAATCAGTTGATAGCAAGGACAGTGCTTTTTTAGACCTTTCACAAAGAAGTTTTTCTTCATCATCATTATTACCATGAATTATTAATACAGGGCAGATAATATTATTTAAAAGTTCTTTTTGATTGATTAATTCAAAGTCAATTAGAATTTTTTCTCTTACTTCATCATCAGGTGTAGGTTCTGTTATATATCCTTTCTCTTTCAATTCTTGCATTTGCTCTTTTGTAAAAAATTCATTCCAATTATAATTCATTGAATCAGTTAACGCACCTGATAAAACCATTGTTATAATTTCGGAAGTACAGGATTTTAAACAAATTAGTGTACCAAGGCTATGCCCATATAAAGCTATTTTTTTGTATCCTTTTGATTTTACAAATGAGATTGCAGACTTTAAATCATCTACTTCTTTATTAACTGTTAACCTGTCATCGTCACTTTCTCCGCATCCCCTAAAGTCGAAAGCCAAAGCACTAAAGCCTGATTTATTAAATGCTTTAATTAAATTTTCAAATCTTCCACGTGAGTACTTGTTAGACAAAAATCCATGACACATAATAATTATGGAATCACTAAATGATGGATAAAGATTTCCTACTAATGTTAGATTGTCTGAATTAGTAAATACAACTCGCTCCATATTACCATCTCCCCTAAAATATTTAAGATTTATACTATGGATTTGTTTGGTTCATATCACAACTACCATCTTTATAATCTATAATAATTTTTTCACATTTACGGCAGCAATTGGCTATCACTGCTGAACCTTGGAACATATATAACTTTGATAAAATAATTGACCCTTTATGAAATTTTACTGTCCCAATGTAAGATTTTTTATTTTTCCATGAGATTTCATGTGGGCTTTGTATAACACCTTGTTCCATTTCTTCACCACAATATGGACATTTCATAAATCATACCTCCTCTTTAAAATATAAGAAATCTTTACTACGCATATTTTTACCATTGTGAAATGATTATAACATATATAAAGGAAATTAAGGATGGATTAGGAAACGTAATTTATCAAGTGATTCTTATCTTCAGATAGAATTTGATTAAAAGAAATGTTTACTCTAACTAAAGCTTAGATAAACAGAGTTCTTGGCTTCAGAAGGAGTTTTTGCTCCAACTGAAGCTTTAGAAATCGTTATCCAGGGACGTAGCCGCTCTTTACTTCCTAGAGTGGGTAGTCATCGGATAAATTAATTATGCTTAATTTAGTGATGAAATATATTATCAGTATGTTTACAAAACTGGACATCAAAAGAGAAGAGATATAATTTATATTGTGCTAAACTTTAACTCAAGGAGGTGATGACGTGGAATGGTTAAAGCAACTAAGTGAAGCAATTGATTATATAGAAAACAATTTATCAGGTGATATTTCTTATGATGAAGCTGCTAAAATTGCCTGTTGTTCAACATATTATTTTCAACGAATGTTTTCCTATGTAGCAGGTATTCCACTATCTGAATATATTCGACGTAGAAGAATGACAAAAGCTGCTTTTCAACTACAGACAAGTGAAGCTAAGGTTATGGACATTGGCTCAAAGTATGGCTATGTTTCTCCAACATCATTTAATAGAGCATTCCAAAATGTTCATGGTGTTGCTCCAACTGCTGCTCGTATTGAGGGAACTAAGTTAAATTCTTACCCACGCATTAGCTTTTCTATTAGTGTTATTGGAGGTGAAAGTATGAGGTATAGAATTGAAAAAAAAGGTCCTATTAGAATTGTTGGGGTTAGAGTTCCATTAAAAGAGGATATAGAAGAAAATTTTCAAATCGTTCCTAAGTTTTGGGATACAACATTAAGAAGTAATTTATTTGAGGAAATCTGTAAATTATCAAATGGAAGTCCTCATGGTATCTTAGGGGTTAGTACTTATAAAAATCCAAAAGATATCTATTATTATATCGCTGCAGCTACAGATAAAACTGTGCAAGAAGGAATGGAGGAACTCCAAATACCAGAGGCTACATGGGTTATATTTGAAAGTGATGGACGTTTTAAAGATTCTATCCAGACAATTTTTAAAAGATTTTTAACAGAATGGCTTCCTTTTTCCGGATATGAGTATGCTCAGTTGCCAGATATAGAGGTTTACCCTATAAGC
This sequence comes from Clostridium lundense DSM 17049, assembly GCF_000619945.1. GTDB lineage: Bacteria > Bacillota > Clostridia > Clostridiales > Clostridiaceae > Clostridium_AO > Clostridium_AO lundense. Next base: position 14,725 of record NZ_JHVC01000027.1, read on the forward strand.
GATCCAAAATTACAAGGGGGATATTCTGAAGTTTGGATTGCAGTTAAGAAAGGAAAATAATCTAAGAGTATTTAAGGAGGAGAAAAAATGAATTATAAAGTTGAAATTAAGTATATTGAGCCTATTAGAGTAGCTGTAATGCGTTATAAAGGGCATGTTATGGAAGCATCTAAAGTGTTTCCTAATGTATTTAAAGCCATAAGGGGAAAAGCAAATGGTGCACCTTTTTTCAGCTATTATAAAGTGGATCAAGAAACCAAAATAGGAGAAATGGAACTATGTGTGCCAACTGCTGAAACACCAAATGGCAATGGTGTTACCATAAAAGAAATTCCAAGAATAAAAGCTGTTTGTGTTACTCACGTGGGGCCTTATGAAACCATGCAGCAGGCATATGAAGCAATTCAAGGATATGCACAGGAAAATAATTTAGCCTTACAGTTTCCAATTAGGGAAGTTTTTATAAAGGGGCCAGGAATGATAATAAAAGGCAATCCAAATAAATATATTACGGAAATATTGTTCCCATTGAAAGAGGAGGAATAAAATGCTGGCAATTGAAACTAACAAATTGGTTAAGGAATACAGAAATGGTGTTAGGGCACTGGACGAGTTAACCCTTAAAGTAAAAAGTGGAGAAATCTTCTCCTTGCTAGGGCCAAATGGTGCAGGAAAATCTTCTCTTATTAACATTTTAACAACTTTTTATAAACCCACATCTGGAAATGTAACTATACTTGGAAAAGATTTGTGCAAAGAGCCTGCATGGGTACGTACACAGATTGCTTGTGTTGCTCAACGTGTTTCTATTGATGAACACCTATCACTTATGGAAAATATGATATTTCAAAGTAGACTATATAAAGTAGATTCACAAGTGGCGAAAGAAAGAATAAATTCTTTGATTGATAGCTTCCAGCTTTCGCGGTATTTAAAGTATCCTACGGCATCTTATTCTGGAGGAGTGAAGCGTAGGCTTGATATAGCCATGAATATGGTATCAATGCCTAAGATTTTGTTCTTGGATGAGCCCACAGTTGGTATGGATGTTGATTCACGTAGAGCTATGTGGGAAATGCTTTTAAAAATTCGAGACGAATATGGGACAACAATTTTCCTTACAACCCATTATCTTGAGGAGGCTGATAAACTCAGTGATACTATTTGTATCATGAAAGAGGGGAAGGAATTAGCACAAGGGACCCTAAGCAGTTTACGTAGTTATATTAGGCAAAATATGCTTCGTATCGGATTTCCTAGCCCTGAAGGAGCAAAGAAATACAAAGACGCTATCAACAATATGGGGATTACTAAGTTTACCACTGTAAAAGGGAATTCTGTTGTTGTAGGGGTAGATGATAGCAAAACAGCTTTTACAGTTATGAACAAGTGGCTTTTGGATCAGAATGCGATGTTTGATGCAATTGAAATTGTAGAACCAAGTCTGGAAGATGTATTTTTGGCATTAACAGGATCGCAAGAAAATGCAAAGGAGGGGTTGATATGCTAAATATTATGTGGCGAAATATGAAATGGCGTTTAAAAAACCCCATTTCTATTGTAATTACCATATTGCAGCCTCTTCTTTGGCTTGTTTTATATAGTGATATGGCAGGTCAAACAATGCAAAACATGGGGGTTGGCAATTATACTGCTTTTGTTCTACCTGGAGTTATATTTCTCGTAATCTTTTCGTCTAGTTGCAGTGGAGGTATCTTCAATTTTATTATGAAATCTAGCGGTAGCTTTTATAGAAATTTGATTGCACCTGTGAATCGAAGCGCTATTGTGCTTGGGCAAATGCTGGAGGTGATACTGCTTTCTTTTATAGAAGTAGCAATTTTATTTGTTGTAGGTCTTTTTTTCTCAGTAAAGGTGTCATCAGGTATTGCTGGCATAGCACTGATGATACTACTTATCTTTATGACAGCATTCTTTTTATCAGGGCTTGCCTATTTTATCAGCCTTTGCCTGCCAAATGAAGTGATATATGAAACAATTATGACTGCTATTGTATTGCCTATTTTTTTCTTGAGCACAGCTCTTTTTCCTGGGGAAAACTTATCTGGAGGTTTGGCTGTAGCGGTTAAGCTCAATCCGTTTACCTACATTATTAATTCTCTACGAAGCTTAATATTGGGGGAAAACATTATATTTGGAAATATCATGCCTGTGATAATACTATTTACAGTTTTATGCTGTGGTAGTTTTGCATTGGCAATATGGAGACTGAAAAAGGAAACCGCTTATTAATGAAGTATTAATATTTATCCGATGCTACCATCCGTAACACTCCATCACACTCTGTGAAAGCGATTCACACAAAATCAAAAATTTTGGTTCGCTGCTTTTCTTTAGGTGGGAGATAACGGCTGACACGCCCCTGGATAAGTTCTTCTAAGACTCAGATGGAGAGAGGTATTCCTCATAAGCAAACTCCACCTGAGTCTAAGAATCACTTGATTTTGTAGTTATAGTGTTAATAAGCAGTGTAGAAAGGTACTAATAACTGAGAAAATGTACTGTACTAAAATAATTCATTATTATCTTAATACAGTACATTTTTGGCTAGTTTCAAAAGGTAGTTTTTTTACATTTGCTGAATTTATATAAAAATGACATAGAAATCAACATTAATAATGTTCCTAAGAATATGTATACATATATATGTTCTTTAATATAAAGGAACAACATGCTTAATATAATAGTACCAGTTATGTTAAATGTTATATGAGCAATAATAGGTGCAATAATAGAGTCTGTCCATAAATAAATTAATCCATAAACAATGCCTCCAGTAAATGTATAAATAATTTGCAATATGCTTCCGTGGGATAATGCAAATATCATTGCTTGAATAATTAAGCTTTTAGATAAATTTAAATTTGATTTTAGCTCATTAAATATTAATCCTCTCATTAAGATTTCTTCTGAAATTGGCATAAATACTGTGATACAAATTAAAGATAAATATGTACTTAAGGATTCATTAATAAAGTTAGATGTTATATTATAATCTTTAAAATTATGGACTACCAAATTTACGATAAAACCTGATACTAGTGAAAAAAGTATAAAACTTAATATGATTAATAAAAGTTCTTGTATAGATATTTTTTTAAATTTGGCTAAGTGAATTAAGCTTGTTCCATTCCTTTTAAATTTAAATTCACATATTGAGAAAAAAACTATGTATGATAAAGATACAACTAAAGCAGTATTTGTAATATTAATATACTTTATACTACAAATAGCAGTTAATATGATAAATATGCTGAAATGTTCAAAATAGTACTTAAGTACGTTTTTATAATGTTCCATATATAAATGTCCTCCAAAAGTAAGTTGTATTAAATTTTACCAGATTTAAATTTAGTAACTGACAATTCAAAACAAATAGCCAAAAGATTTATAGCTAAAATAAATATAAAATATTACCTTCAAATGGTCTAGGTAGTTCTCTTTTATTTAAGTTCAAAATATCACTCCCTAATAAACATTAAATTTTTTTTCAATACAATTGTTAAATTTTTTAAAATAGATAATAAATACAATAACATAATTAAAAAATAACGATATAAAAATACCATACATTTTTAATTAATTTATACATAAGTTTGCTCCATAAATACATTAATTTTACAATAATGTAATCGATGGTTAATCCATAAACCTTATACCAAGAAAACTTAAAAAAATTTAAGGTAGTGTTTTTTATGTATCAATAATTAATAATCCACTAAAATATTAATCTAATTAATTAAGGTATATTTGTTATGAAATATAATGGTAAAACTTGATTAGTTCAAAGTAAATAGACTATTATTTATATATAACGTAATTGCTATTATTTAAGAGATGAGGGAAAAACATGTTGGAAGTAATAATTTGTGATGATAATTTAGTATTTAGAGATAAGATCAAAACAATTATTGAAAACACTATTTTAAGAGAAAATTTGGACTTGCAGTTGGCACTTTCTACAGAAAATCCTGAAGAGGTAATAAATTATATTGAAAAGAATAATATTACAGGAATTTATTTTTTAGATGTAGATTTAAAAAGTGATATAAATGGAATACGACTTGGAGAAAAGATAAGGGAGCTAGATTCTAAAGGGTTTATAATATTTACAACTGCACATATGGAAATGAGTTATCTTGCCTTTAAATATAAGGTAGAGGCAATGGATTATATAATTAAAGATGAAGAGGATTTTAAACAAAGAGTAAATAGCTGTCTTATTAAAGCTTATAATACTTACTACAAAGAGATTTCAAAAGAAGGATATATTTCAATAAATGAAGATTCTAGAATAATAAATATAAAGCTTTGTGATATTTTATTTATTGAAACTAGTATCACAGCTCACAAAATAAGAGTCCATGAGGAAAATAGACAAATTGAGTTTTATGGAAACCTTAAGGATATACAAAAGGAATTAACTCCAAATTTTTATAGATGTCACAAATCTTATATTGTAAATAAAGATAAAATTAGAGAAATAGATATTAAAAATAATAAAATTATTATGGTAAATGAAGAAGAATGTTATGTTTCTTTTAGATATAAGAAAGGACTTTGGGCATTATGATGAAGGAATTTACACTTAGTAAACTTTTAAAAGAAATGCTTTATCAACCCTTGTCTATAAGTATTCTTTGTTGTGTTGCAGTATATGTTTTGTATAAAAATAAAGTTGATTTTAAAGAAATTAAGAAATGCTTTTTTATTTCATTTATGGTGGGAGTAGTGCTTAGAACTGGCTCCTATATACTTATACTTCCTTTACTCTCAATTATTATTATATTTCAGCTAAAGAATAGTGAGAAAGTAGAGAGTACTATAAAAATGCTTATGACAATTTTTGTGATATATTTTATAAATATTTTTGGTGTATCATTTTTGGGTACAAATTTTTATGAAAAGAATACTATGCTAACTCAAAATTATATTATAGAATTTGCAATAAAATTAATTACAGTATATTTGGTTTGTAAAATTATAAATATATTTTTTTATAAAGCAAAAAGTTTTAAAGAAATATCTCCATCACAAATAAGATATAGAATGATTTTAAGTATTGCTATACCAATAGCTATAAGTATAAGATTAATTTATCCCTTTTTGGATATGAAGAATGGAGATGCAGTTTTTTTTGTAATAGATAGATATATACCTGAAGGTATTCCTTTAATTTCTATTATACTTATTCTTATAATAATTTATAATTATGACAAAAGTGTAGAAAATGAAGTGCATTTAAAAAGAGAAATTGAAGAGAAATATAGAATTGAAGAATATGCCCATATGGTAGAAGACATGTACAAAGAAACTAGAAGATTTAAACATGATTATATAAATATGCTTACTCCCCTTAAAGAGTATATAGATGGTGATAATATGAAGGATCTTAAAAAGTTTTTTTATAACAATGTTATTGATATGGATGAAGATATAAAGTGGAATAACAGTAATATAGACAAGCTTAGATATATTAAGATTACAAGCTTAAAAGCAATATTATCAACAAAACTTATAAAAGCCTTATCTATAAATGTGGATATAAAAGTAGATATAGTTGAGGATATTTATAAAGTGGATATTAATATAATGGACTTATGCAGAATAATAGGTATACTTATGGATAATGCTATTGAAGCCTCTAAGGAATGTGAGTATCCCAAGTTTCATCTTTGTGTTTTTAATAAAGGAGATTATGTAGTTATAGCAATACATAATAACTTTTTTGGACCTAAACCTATAATTCATAAGATATATAAAGAAGGATTTTCAACAAAGGGTGATGGAAGAGGAGTAGGACTATATACTGTAAAAAATATTATAGATAAAAAATATGATAATGTGTTTATAAATACATCTATTGAAGATAATTTGTTTATACAGGAATTATGGATTAAAAATAATGAAGAGGCATCCTAAAAATAGGGTGCCTTTTTAATTATGCAAAAAATGTTTCTTCAACGTAGGGTTTTTAATCATAACCGTAAATAAGGTTACTTCTTATGACCATATAGGTATAGCTTTGGAATCATTAGAGGGAACTTGGTAATAATTTTGTTAATATGTAATCAGTAAATGGAAAGAAGGGGGAACCAATAATGGAAGCAATTTTGGAAGTAAAGAATTTAAGTAAAAAATATAAAGATAAAGTTATTTTAAATAATATTAATATGAAGGTATTCAAAGGTGATATATATGGATTTATAGGACCTAATGGAGCAGGAAAAACTACTACAATTAAAACAATATTAGGATTATTAAAACCATCAAAAGGTGAAGTATATATAGAAGGAAGAAATATTTTAAATGATAGAGAAAATAATCCTTCAAACATTGGTGCAATGATAGACTATCCTAGTTTTTATCCTAATTTATCTGGATATAACAACCTAATGCTATATGCAAATGTTTTAGATTTAAGTAAAAGAAGAGTAAATGAAGTATTAGAGTTGGTAAGATTGACAACTGATAAAGATAAAAAAGTAAGCAACTATTCTATGGGAATGAAACAGAGATTAGCGGTGGCAAGAGCATTTTTGACAAAACCTAAAATTGCTATATTGGACGAACCTACTAATGGATTAGACCCAGAAGGGGTAAAGGACATGAGAGATTTAATAAAGGAGTTAGCTAAAGACAACAATACAACTTTTATATACTGTTCTCATATTTTAAATGAAGTTCAGAATTTATGTAATAGGGTAGCTATGATAAATAAAGGTAAAATAGTTGTTGAAGATTCAATGGATAATCTATTAAATAGCAATAAGGAAGAGTATGTGATAATAACAGAGGAAAAAAATAAATTAAAGAACATATTAAGTAATGTAACTTTAAATATGAGGGATATAGAACAGGGGGTTTCTGTTCAAATCAATAGGGGAGATTTTAAATTAATCAATAAATTGATAGCGGATAACAATATTGAAATTACGGATATGTCTAAAAAAAGTAATTCACTAGAAGACTATTTTATGAAAGAGATAGGACTTTAATATGATAAAAAATGAGTTGATTAAATTTTTTACTTCTTTAAAAATATGGATATATGGAGGAATTATATTTACATTTATTTTAATAAATGATGTTATATTTGTGGATAAACCATGTGAAATAGCAACTTTTCATAATTTTTTATATGATAATGTGAAGAGTTTAGTATTTGTAATTCCAATAATTTTAGCCCCAATAGTTTCGGAGATTTTTACTTATGACTATGAATGTGGTTGTATGAAATTCTTTGTTATTTATAAAAGAAGAGAAAAGATACTTTTTTATAAAATACTTTCATCTATTATCATAACAAGTATATTGATTATATTTACTTTTGTTATTTTAACTATGGTTTATATTATTGAAAATCCAGGGGAAATTAATACATTAAAATATCAGGCATTTTCAGCAATGAAAATTATGATAATGTTTTTGATTGCACTAATACCAGTTATACTTATATATGTTTTAATTTCTATACTTTCTAAAAATAGTGCAATTGTATCGCTATTAGTATTTCTTTTAGTAATAATGTCAGATTTTATTCCAAAAACTATTGGAGATATAACTCCTAGAAGATTTTTATGGAGTTGCTTATTAAAAAATAGAATTAATAATTTATCTATTGTTTTGTTTTTAGTATATATAGCAGTTCTTATGTTTATTAATATAAAAGTGTTTAGTAAAAAGGAGTTGATACAATGACAATTAAATTTTTAAAAAACGAAATTATAAAAATGATACATTCAAAAAAGATTTATATACTATTAGCATTTGTCACATTTATGGTTGCAGCTATATGCTATATGATATATTTAGATAAAGGAAATATAATAAACAAAGCACCACACACTTTAAAGTACCCTGATCAAATTAAGATGAATATTTTAAATATGGATAGTGTTATATTTTTAAAACAGTTTAGTATAGAATTTGTTTTTAGAACAGTGGTTCCATACTTTGCGTTTTTTATGGTAGCATTTTCAGTAGAAATTTTTGGAGAAGATCTTTTTAGCGGAAATATGAAATATTTTGCAAGACTAAAGAAAAGTAAAGTTAATATCTTTAAAGCTAAAGTACTAAGCCTTATTGTATATTCATTTTTAATTGTGTTTATTAATATAGTTTTAGGATTTATTATCAGTTCTTTTGTGTTTAAAGTTAGTTTTAATGGGCTAGGAAGAGTTATAATGATTTATTTATCTGCAGTTATTCCTATTGCTTCTTTTGGATTAATTATAGGAATAATGTCTATGTATATAAAGAATAAAACCATTAGTATGAGTTTAGGAATTGTTATTTCTATATTTTTAACTGTTTCAGATAGGCTAACAGTTACTAGCAATTTTTCACCTATTGGGGTATTAGGACTTATGGACAAGGTTAGAGCAGAAAATATAAGTTTTCAACCTTTAATTATGGCAAATGTAGTAGCATGTATTTATTTATTGGTAACATACTTTATAGGAAAAAATCTTTTTAAAACTAAAGAATTTAATTATTAATGTTTTTATTTCAATGAGATAAGATAATACGTAATGAATATAAAGAAAAGGAGTGTTAGGTTGATATGCTCCCCTTGTGGTAGACAGTTAAAATAATAAAACTGTCTATTTCAAGGGGAGCATATTTTTTATGAGTCGAAAATCAAAAGTTATATTAGAGCAGAAACTATGTTTATTCCTCAATAAATTGTGTCAATTCTTTATTAAATTTTTCACGTTCATCATAGAATAATCCATGACCACTATATTTAAATGGTATAAGTTTTGAATTTTTAATGCCTTGTTTTTGTGCTTCAGCTAATGGAAATAGACAAACTTTATCATGGATACCATGAAGAATTAAAGTTGGAACGTCTATCTTCTTCATATCAGAAAATAAACGTTCTTCATGTAACCAAGAGTTTGCAACTGCTGCTGTAGCCCAATTGGCTGCCTGTAATCCCAATTGGAAGAACCAATCTGAAAAAGGTTCTGATATATGTTGGAAGAAAAACATGTCTCCAAACCCTTGCAACATTTTAGGACGATCGTTATATGTGTCATGAATAATTTGAATTACAGCTTCTTTTTTTAAACCATATGGAAAATATGAACGCTTAATAAGGCTAGGGGCAGCTGCTGCAAAAAGGGCAAGTTTAGAGACACCATATCCATTGTGCCTTGCCATATATCTAATAGCAATTGCTCCTCCTGTAGAGTGTCCTGCTAGTGTGAAATTTTTTAATTTGAGTGCTTCAACCACACAGCGAACATCATCTGATAATCGATCATAGTTATATCCTGTGAAAGGTCTATCTGACTTGCCAAATCCTCTTTGATCTATACCAATACATCGATATCCCATTTTAGGAAGCTGATTAAATTGATATTCAAACAGCTCATGGCTTCCAGGCCAGCCATGTAAAAATACGATTGTTTTTTTACCTTCTTGATTAAGATCTTCTACGTAAATTTTTACATTTGATTCTACCTTAACATAATATCCCATGAAAAAAACCTCTAATAATAAAATTTATTCATTATTAGTTTATTCTATGGGAACTAAATACATGAATTATAAAGAGTATATTAATAAAATAGATACATTGTAGTAGTTTTTACTTCTATGTATTTTTCCAATTAATAAATTAAAAATTAAATTAGTATTGAAAAATAATAAAAATAAATATACAATTGTATATAAATGGCAATTACATAAAATGGAAGGAGGTTAAGAGAAAAACTGATCTATTCACTCATAATATTTATTTAAAAATCGAATTAGGGGGGGATGTATAATGAAAAAAAGATTAACAAAAATAGCAAGTATTATTTTATTAGCATTTTCTATGACACTAACAAATTTCTCAATGAATGTAAGAGCAGTTGAACCAAAGGCACAAGGTGTGGAAGGAAATACTGTTACAGAAGAAGTAAAGGATACAAAAGGCACAATAAAATTACCTGCATTAGAAGAGATAAACAATTCAATAGACTTGGGAGAAGAAGAAGTTAAGCAAGAAGAAGATATAGATAAAATGGCTCCATTAAAGTTTCCAGAAATTAATACTAACAATATTACACAGGGAAACAACTATCCAATTATTTTAGTTCATGGTTTTATGGGGTTTGGAAGAGATGAATTATTAGGATATAAATATTGGGGTGGAATAGTTGATGTTCAAGAAAAGTTAAATGCTTTAGGGCATGAGACTTATACAGCAACAGTAGGACCAGTATCTAGTAATTGGGATAGGGCTTGTGAACTTTACGCTTACATAGTAGGTGGAACAGTAGATTATGGGGAAACCCATGCAAAAAAATTTGGACATAATAGATATGGAAGGACATATCCGGGTCTATATAAAAATATAAGCAATGAAAATAAAATACATTTAATAGGTCATAGTATGGGTGGACAAACTATACGTACACTTACACAGCTACTAAGTGAAGGAAGTAAAGCGGAAATAAATTGTGGACAAGAAAATATTTCACCATTATTTGAGGGAGGAAAGCATTGGATTCATAGTGTTACTACTATATCTACACCTAATGATGGTACAACCTTATCAGATGTAATGCCCGCAAAAGATTTAATAACTTCTGCATTCGGTATATTAGGAACAATAACTGGTAAAAACGATTTATTCAGTTCAATATATGACTTTAAATTAGATCAATGGGGATTGAAAAAGCAGCAAGGTGAATCTCAACGTGATTATATTGGAAGAGTTTTAGAAAGTAATATTTGGAATAGTACAAAGGATATATCGACTTATGATTTATCCACAAAAGGTGCACAAGAACTTAATACATGGGTAAAAGCTCAGCCAGATGTGTATTATTTTTCTTGGACAACACAAGCAACCACAGAATCTATACTTACAGGTCATTCCTTAGCTCAGATTGGGCCAATGAATCCTCTATTTTATGTAACAGCTAACAAAATGGGCAGATATACACGTAATGAAAAAGATCTTCCTGTAATTGATAAGAAGTGGTTTCCAAATGATGGTGTTGTAAATTGTATTAGTCAAAATGGACCTAAATTAGGTTCTAATGATATTATTGAGCAATATAATGGTGGAGCTAAAATAGGACAATGGAATGTAATGCCTAGAATTATAAATACGGATCATATGGATATAATAGGTATATTTGGTAACGTTAAAGACTGGTATATTGATTATGCAGAGCTTTTAAGTAAATTATCAAAATAAATATATATGAAATAATGAGATAAAACTAGCTTATTATATTTATGATAAGCTAGTTTTTATACTGAAATTTTACCAAGGTTTTTTTCCTTCTAGCCATCCTTTATTTCTCCAATATTCTTTGTCTCCATTGCCGTCTGGATAGCTTAGTATAAACCTTTTAAATATATTGAACATTATTTTTGTTTTTAGTGGAATATATGTTTTTTTATTTCTCATGGAATTATAAAAATCATGTGTTTTTTGTTGCAAGCATTTCTCATATTTTAGTTTCTTTTTTAGGGGCATGTCGCTCCAATTTTGAGCCCGAAGGGTTAAACCATACTTATATACCTTTGGAATTCCCCACTATCTTAAACTTCTTTCTATTGGTTTTAGTGTATATTTTATACCTGCTCCAGCTGTTGTAGATATTATAAAAGCAGTTTTAGAAAACATTTCTTGTAATGGTTTGTGACACATAAAAATACATGCAAAATGATCAAGAAAGGCTTTAACTTGTCCGCTTTCAGCCATAGAATAAACAGGTGAAGTTACAATAATGCCATCAGAAAGTTTCATTGCTTCTAAGATAGGATGAGTATATTTAGAGTGAGGACAATGCTCACCACCATAATTTCCTTTATCCATACATTTAAAACAGCCACAACAAAACATTGGTAAATCCTTAGGTAAATAGAAATCAAAAAAATCATTATCATCAAGTGAATTTAATTTTTCTTTAACTATTTCAATAGTTTTTTCTGTATTACCATTTCTTTGACTTCCATGGATTATTGATATTTTCATAACTTATTCACTTCCTTAAAAATCTTTAAGACTGCTAATTAAGGAATGTATTTATTTTGGAATTTTTTTAAATGACAAATATAATATTACAATAGCAGCAATGAAAATAGGAAACATTATTTATAAATTTAAAATCACAATAGTTTCCACTCATTCCTAGAATTTGGGTTCTTTCAAAAATTATTTTTCCTCATTATGTACAATCCTTATTAAATTATCTTTATGCTTAAATGTCATTAAGATACAAGCTATTGTAGTAGTAATTATTGTTGAAGTAGGTGATTTCATAACAATACACATAACAGGTATTGTTACGCCTAGTGCAATTGACCTAATAGATACTATATTAGTAAACAAACGTAATATAAAATGCACTGCAATTCCAGTTAATGTTGGAATTGGTGCAATCAAAATAAAGGCACCAAGCGTTGTATTTACACCTTTACCACCTTTAAAGGCAAGAAAGGGAGAATAATCATGTCCCAAAACTGTTGCTATTGCAATAATAGAAAGATATATATCCGCTGATACTGGTAAGTTCATAGTGTTAGTCAAATATATTCCTAAGGTTACAGGAACTATACCCTTTAAAACATCTAATATTTGAGTAATGATAGACAATTTAGTTCCTACAATTCTTTTTACATTCGTTGAACCTATATTCCCACTACCTTTAGTTCTTATATCAATTCCACGGAATTTTTTGGTGATCAAATATCCTGTTGGAATTGAACCACATAAAAAAGAAATTATAATTGTAATTATCATTATAATATTCATATACTCACCCTAAATTCATTTTATTTAAATTTTTCCGGAGTTTTAACTTTCATGGATAAAATATAACCACAGTCTGTACAAATGTCTGCAATAATTTGTGAACCAGTAGACATAATCTTATTAATAGGCATCATATTAGCATATCCAGATAATTTTCCTTGTCCAATTTCCACGCTTCCACATATTGGACATTGAATATTTTTTTCCATAAATAGTCCTCCAATACAAATAAATAAAGTTTGTTTAAATGTTTTTTATTAATTAGGTTATATTCTAACATTTTACCATTTCATATTACTTATTGGCAATTATATAATGAAGTTTAAATAATAGTTATGTAATAAGAAGATTGTGATACTTTTTAACAGACCTATGAATCTTCATTCTCGTTTTTATTTTGATGGTTCTTCATATTGTCATATTTCTTTAATGCATTTATTGTTCCATCCTCTACTGCCACTCGAGTAACAAAATAAAGTATTATGAAAAATACTGTACCTCTTACTATAATATCATCCATTAATATCCCCATTTTAGCCCTCCTTAATTAAACATTGTATATTTGCTAGCAATTGCTTTACACTATTCTAAAATGCTGAATTATCTTTATTACTAATTTACCAAGGATAGTGTTCAAGAGTTCTATTTTATCAAAGCAACTAAAAGCAAATAGCTAAGAAATATAGTTAGAAACTTTCACTTCTATTTTTCCATATTCTTTAGTAAATAGAAAAGGCAAATAAATTATAAACATGCAAATCAAATGTCTTGATTTAATTTGTTCAATAATATCTACATTAATCTCAAAACTAGTATTTATATAGGGTGCATTATTTCTTATGTAATTTGCAGCAGTGGTTTTACCAACAGCCATACAACCTTGAAGTGATAATACTATCGACATATTAACATCTCCATTAATTTAGATTATGTAAATCTATAGTTCGTAAATAAGAAGGTAATGTCAAGAATTAATCTTTAAAACAGAATCCAACAAAGATTAAGATGATACCCAAAAATAATATTAAATAATTAAGCGATGAGTATTCAAGTTTAAAACCAGGTAAATTCAAAAATTCAAATCCTAATATTATTAAGCAAAGACCCAAAAGCATTATCTTCTTTCCATTTATATTATGTCTAAACTTGAGGAAAGATAATACTATACCCGAAAATATCATTATGCAAATAATAGATGCAATTATATAAAAACCAGTAAGACTTACTTGAAACATATACACTCCACCCCCTCTTACAAGTTAAGACTCATTATTTTACTATTATGAATTAATTATAACATAGCATTCGGTAAAATATGGCAATATGGCATTTTTATTATTATGCTAAACATTAATCTATTTAGAAAATTGGTTAAGTAGTATATAGATGATAGCAAGGACAATAGTGTTATTTTAATACTAATATCTTTGGTTAAACTAAAAGATTGCAAAGAGTATATAGAATTAGAAGATAAGAGGCTTTTATTTAGTTGAGAATTGAGAGTAGACATTAGAAAGCTAATAAGAAATTTTCTCCGTATCTGTACCCTGTATGCTGTAATTTGTATTTAAAAAAGTATATGCCACTTTTTTTATATGGTAAATCATAGGGCTATCTTATATAATAGTAACATACTAAAAATTTTTGAGAGAAGGTTAAAGAGCAGATGAAAAGAATAAATGAAATTTTTAGTGATTATGAAGCAGGGGGAAACATAAACACTGCTGTTGTGGAATCAGTAGTATTAAGTAAAAAAACTAAAACTGTAAAGATGAAAATCAGCTCAGATAAATATATTGAAATAAAAGAACTTGAACGCCTTAATAAGTTTATTAGAAAAAGGTTTGCATTAGAAGATTCTAAAATTGCTGTAAAGTATGCTGATGGGACAGATAAGAAGCCGATAGAAGAGGAACTGAAAAATATTATACTCTTAGTGGCAGGGAAATATCCTGCCTTAAAAGCAGTGCTAAATAATAGCGAATTTGAAGTAATTAACAATACTATAAATTTCAATTTTAAAGTTCCAGTATCAGGTTTTTTAAAATCTATGGACTATGATAAAAAAATCCATAACATCATAAAAAATCTTTATGGTACAGACTATAAAATAGATTTTGTTGATAAAATAAGCAGCGAAGAATTAAAGAAGATGCAAGAGGATAAACGTGCAAGTGAAATGCTGATTATTACAAAGGAAGTCAAGAGCGCCTTAAGCAATAATACCCCTAAATTGAATAAGGAAGCTGGAGAAAAAGGACAGGATATAAAGGGAGAAAGCGACGGGAAGAAAGGCAATCCATTCTTGATATTAGGCAGAAGCACTAAAATTAGAGAATCTATAATAAAAATCACTGACATTACACCAGATGAGGGAAGGGTTGCTATAGAGGGTGAAATATCTAATATAGAAGAAAAGGAATTAAGAAGCGGAAAAACATTAGTTTCTTTTGATTTATACGACGGTTCAAGTTCTATGACTTGTAAGGCTTTCTGTAAGCCTGGCGAAGAAATTGAGGTAGTATCAAAACTTAAAAAGGCTGCAGGTGTTAAGCTTGTGGGAAATGCAGGTTATAGCAAGTTTACCGATGAAATTGAGATTATTGCTAATACTATAGTAGAAACGGAAGGATTAAAGAAAGTTAAGAGACAGGATAATGCAGAGGTAAAGAGGGTAGAGCTTCATATGCATACACAAATGAGTCAGATGGATGCTATGACCAGTGCTACTGATTTGATTAAAAGGGCCATGAGTTGGGGAATGAAATCCATTGCCTTAACGGATCATGGAGTGGTGCAGGCTTTTCCAGAGGCACATAAGCTTTTAGGAAGAGATAATCCTGACATGAAGGTTATATACGGAGTAGAGGCTTATTTGGCACCAGATAAAAAGCCTTCTATAACAAATCCAAAGGGACAGAGCATTGATACTACTTATTGTGTGCTTGATTTGGAAACCACAGGATTTTCACCAGTAACAGAAAAAATTACTGAAATAGGAATAATGAAACTTAAAGATGGAAAAGTAATAGATCAGTTCAGTTGTTTTGTAAACCCTGAAAAACCTATTCCATCAAGGGTTGTAGAGGTTACTAATATAACTGATGATATGGTAAGAGATGCAGAAACTATAGAACAGGTATTTCCTAAAATGCTGGAGTTTATTAAGGATAGTGTTTTGGTTGCTCATAATGCCCCATTCGATGTTGGATTCTTAAAGCATAATGCAAGGATATTAGGCTATGATTTTGATTTTACATATATAGATACATTGACCTTAGCACAAGGGCTTTTTCCTGATTTTAAAACTTATAAATTAGGGAGAATTGCTAAAAATCTTGGTATAAAGGTGGAGGTTGCTCACAGAGCTTTAGATGATGTTGATACTACTGTTAAGGTATTTAATGTAATGCTTGAAAAACTAAAGGAAAGAGGAGCACAAACTCTTCAGGATATAGATGTATACAGTGTTGATGAGCAGTCTAAGAAGGAGCAATATAAAAAGCTTAAAACCTATCATGCCATAATATTTGCAAAGGATTATGTGGGTTTAAAAAATTTATATAAACTTGTATCCTATTCTCATTTAGACTATTTCTATAAAAAACCTCGTATATTAAAGAGTATGTTTAAAAAATATTCTGAGGGCTTAATTCTTGGTAGTGCCTGTAGTGAAGGAGAATTGTATCAATCAATACTTTTAGGAAAGTCCGATGAAGAAATTGAAGCCATTGCAGCAGAATATGATTATTTGGAAATCCAGCCTTTGGGAAATAATGATTATTTAGTAAGGCAAGAACAGGTACCAAATAGAGAATACCTAAAGGAAATCAATAGAAAAATTGTAGCTTTAGGAGAAAAGTTAAATAAACTTGTAGTGGCTACAGGAGATGTTCATTTCATGGATCCTGAGGATGAGATATATAGGCGTATATTGGAGGCAGGACAGGGATTTAAGGATGCAGATAGCCAGGCTCCATTATATTTAAGAACCACAGAGGAGATGCTTAATGAATTTTCCTATTTAGGAGAAGAAAAAGCTTATGAGGTAGTAGTCACAAATACCAATAAGATAGCAGATATGTGTGAGCCCATTAGTCCTATTTCCCCAGAAAAAGCCACACCGCACATAGATGGTTGTGAGCAAACTATTAAGGATATAGCGTATGGAAAGGCGCATGAACTATATGGAGACCCATTGCCGGAAATTGTTCAGGCTAGATTGGATAAGGAGCTGGATTCCATTATAAAAAATGGTTTCTCTGTAATGTACATTATTGCTCAAAAGTTGGTATGGAAATCCAATGAAGATGGATATCTGGTAGGGTCTAGAGGTTCTGTTGGTTCTTCGGTTGTAGCATATATGACGGGTATAACGGAAGTAAATGCACTACCGCCTCATTACAGATGCCCTAGCTGTAAATATTCCGATTTTACGGATTATGGCATTAAAAATGGCTTTGATTTACCAGATAAAGCTTGTCCTGTTTGTGGAGAAAATCTAGCTAAGGATGGAATAGACATACCATTTGAAACCTTCTTGGGTTTCAATGGAGATAAAGAGCCGGATATAGATTTAAATTTCTCAGGTGAATATCAGGCAAAGGCTCATAGATATACAGAGGTTATCTTCGGAAAGGGCACAACCTTTAAAGCTGGAACTATAGGTACTATAGCAGAAAAAACAGCATTTGGTTACGTGAAAAAGTATTATGATGAAAGAAATATTCCAGTTAATAAAGCGGAAATTACTAGAATTTCAGCAGGTTGCACAGGTATAAAAAGAACTACAGGGCAGCACCCTGGAGGAATAATAGTAGTGCCTAAGGGACGTGAAATCTTTGAATTTTGTCCTGTACAACATCCAGCAGATGACCCGGATTCAGATATTATAACAACACATTTTGATTATCACTCTATTGACCAGAATTTATTGAAGCTGGATATACTAGGCCACGATGATCCTACAGTCATAAGAATGTTGCAGGATATAACTGGAGTAGATCCACAAACTATACCTATGGATGATAAGGAGACTATGTCTATATTCTCATCTACGGAAGCTTTAGGTGTATCACCAGAACAGATAAATTCCAAGGTGGGGACTTTTGGTATCCCTGAATTTGGTACTAAGTTCGTAAGGGGAATGCTTTTAGATACTATGCCAAAAAAATTTTTCGATTTAATATGTATTTCTGGACTTTCTCACGGTACTGATGTATGGGTGGGAAATGCGAAGGACTTAGTTGATTCCGGAGTAGTTACATTAGGTGAAGCAGTATGTACCAGAGATGATATCATGATCTATCTTATAAAAAAAGGGCTGCCACCAAATACTGCCTTTAAGATAATGGAGCTGGTGCGTAAAGGAAAGGCACTAAAGGATCCTGAAAAATGGGCAGAATATGAGGCTTTAATGAGGAAGCATAAGGTGCCAGAATGGTATATAGATTCCTGTAAAAAGATAAAATACATGTTCCCTAAAGCACATGCTGCAGCTTACGTAATGATGGCTTTTAGAATAGCTTGGTTTAAGGTTCACATACCTAAAGCTTATTATGCAGCATACTTTACTATTAGAGCAAAAGCCTTCGACAGTGAATTTATGATATTTGGAAAAGAAAAGGTTAAAGAAAAGATGAAGGAAATTGAAATCATGGGCAATCAAGCTGCTCCTAAGGATAAGGATATGTACGATGACTTAGAAATAGTTTTAGAAATGTACGAGAGGGGTGTTAAATTCCTGTCCATTGATTTATATAAATCCCATGCTACCAAATTTCTAGTAGAGGAGGATGGCTTAAGACCACCTCTAAACAGTATAGCTGGTATGGGAAACGTGGCTGCAGAAGGTATATTTAATGCAACACATGAAGGAAAGCCATTAAGTTCTATAGAGGATTTAAGGAAACGAGCTAAGATTGGTAATGCTGCTATAGATTTACTTAAAAAATTTGGCTGCTTAAAAGGTCTTCCAGAAAGTGATCAAGTGTGTTTTTTTGATATAATGTAAAGAGTAAAAGCATATCATTGACCACTAGTGTATGAATTTTATACTAAAAGATAGACAATAAAAAGAAAGCTTAGAAGAAAACAAAGTGCAACTTAAGTTGCACTTTGTTTTCTTATGAAGTGTTTTGCTAGTCTTTTTAAGATAATGCTTGATTAGATGATATCCACAGGTATATTTTGCACAATAAGGCATGCCAACTGGTGCTATGCCATCCCCATAATAATTACCAGTCATTTTTGACATTGGATTTAGTGGATCATTTAACAAAATAGTAAAAATATAATTTTTTACATGAAGTGGGACATAAAATACTGTACATTAGATATGCAGTCCAATTAACTTTTAAACATAGTAATTTATAAAAAACATCTTATTTTTTGCATAAGAAGTAGTAACATTTTTCTGAATGTGGAATATTCTATATTAGAGATAGGGACATGCTTCCTATTTCTAATATAAAACTGGATGGTGAATATAATGATTACACCAGAATCTAAAAATATAGCTGATAATGATAGAAGATGTCAACAGGATCCTGTTACAATTGGAGCAACATGTGTCGCTGAATTAGTTCCTAACGTTTTTGTATTACTTGTTGAAGTAGAAGTAGAAGTATTGGGTGAAGATATACAAGAAGTGCTTGTAATAAGAATAACACCTGCTCAAGCAGCAGAATTAATAAGATCAGTTGGACGTTGTCAAATAGTAGGTCCAGATGAAATTCCAACTCCAGCACCTGGAAGAGAGGTAACTCTTATTTGTGCATTTGTATTTGGCGAAAATGCATTTTTGGTATTTGACGTTGAAACCAACAGAACAGATGATCTTGTTTTAGTTAGAGTTCCTTTATGCCCAATTGTTTAATAGAAATAACAAACTCCGAATTGTATAAATGAATTACAATGTTAAGTAGTATAAGAGCTATAAAAAAAGCAAGCATTTTATAGTGGCAAATAAAGAGCCAGTGCACTGGGGATAATTCTCAGTGTACTGACTCTATTTTAAGTTTTTTAATTCTTAATGGAAGTATAGTATGCTTAGTAACTTAGAAAAGACTTTATATAAAATAAAAGAGGAGTGGATTAAAGAAAAAATGCAGCAGATATAAATTATTATATTTCAAAATCTGGAATACTTTTTTCATTTATATAGCAAATTATTTTCCATGCTTCATTTATTACTCTTTGATATCCATGTTCATTTTTATACCAATTATCTCTTTGAGTAGTTATATCATCTGCTGGACAAGGACTAAATGTTATCCAACTTGGTATATACGTTTGTGCCATCAATAAGCTTCTTCTCATATGATAATTAGTAGTTACTAAAAGAATCTTATTAATATTACTTAATTTGAATGCTCTTTCTAAGAATAGTAATGCACAAATCATATTTTCTTTTGTTGTCATTGATAGTCTTTCTAATAAAATATCTTCATCTGGTATACCCATTTGGAGAGCCGTTCTTTTCATTATATCTGCTTCACTAAGAAAACCATTTTCAATTTCTAGTAGTCTACCGCCGCAAAGCAGAATTTTAGAAGCACGTTTGTCTTGGTAAATTGATACTGCTTTAGGTAGTCTGTATTTATGTGCTTTTCTACTGCCAAGAACCATTATACAATCGCCTTTTTCACCAATATCATCTAATCCTTCATAAAGCATTTTATCAATTATATCCTTTGATAAATCTTTCTTTTTAAGTGATGATACTTTCATTTGTATCCCTCCTGAAATATAAAACATCCTTGCATTATAATAATTTACCTGTGTGATGGAGCTATGATAAAAACTATATGACATTTCATATATAGTTTCACCAATGGTTTATATAAAAATTCCTATTTACACTGTATTATTTAATTTTCAAAGTTTTAACCTATAAATATGTTACAATTAAATTGTGAAGAAAGATCTACAATCTTTAGTTAAGTATCTAATATGAATATAAAAACACCGCAAAATTTAATTGAATTTTGCAGTGTTTTATTCATAATCTAATTTGAAAGCTGTCTTCCACATTGGACAATTATTGGGGAGCTAAGGGTCATTTTTTAGCTTTGAATATGCAGCTTTTTGTGGTTATTGATATGCTACCATTCTTTTTAATATAATCTTCTAAGTACTCTGTAAATTGTTGTCGTTTATTTCCTATAAGTACAGAAGTTCCTTTTATTGTAGAGGCTTTATAAGTCACAATAGGTTCTGCATAATCTACTACTATATTTCCTTGGAGAACATCCATTTTAACTTGGCTAAAGTATTTTTTTAGCAATAAATATCCACCTTCCATATTAAACCTATGACACATCCCATTATTATGTAGACCCATATTAGAATCAAATTTTTCTACAAGTGTATTTAACTCAGACATAGAGTCATGTGAATTAGTGGTTACATAAAATATGCCTCCGTTAACAAGAACTCTTTTTATTTCTGATAAAGCTTTTTCAATTTCAGGAACAAGATAAAGCATGTGTCTTGCAATGATTATATCGAAATATTCATTTTCATACGGAATATCCTGTGCATCAATTTCTTCATATGAAAAATTATAATTTACTCGTTCTAAATTTTTTCTTGTATTTTCAAGCATACCTGATGAGAAATCAGATAAAGTAATATTCCAATCATTTTTTATAAAATGTCTATTTTCATACCAAAGGTCTCCAGTACCGCACCCAAGTTCTAATATTTTTGCTTTATTTGGAATTTGCATTTGACTAAAGCACCAATTGTTCCAGTCTATCTTATTGGTGTTGTAACTATGAAGAAGACTTCTTGTTTTAAGGTTTTTCGCCGTTTTATATTGTTCTTTTAAAATTTGTTTAATGTTAGTGCCGTTTTCCATATTTCCTCCCATTATTTTTAATAATATTTTACATAAACCTAATATAATATATAAAAATAAATTTATAATTACATCCCTTGTATACTATTAATAATATTGAGAATATCACTTGTACAATAAGCCACAAAATCTGGCTGAACACTCCAATCTTCTGTGCTATGACCGCTATATCTTGCTGCAATACATATTATTTCAACATCGTATTTATTTAACTTATAATACTTTGCAGCATTTTTGCCAAATATAGTATCTTCTTGATGATCTCCAATATAGATTATTATACTTTTATTTGGTGATATATTAAGTTTCTCTAAGCATTTTAAAAATCCACTTGGATTAGGCTTTTGTTCATCATATGGAATATCTTCATATCCTATAATTGCTCCGAAATATTTTGCAATACCAAAGTTCTTTAAAGTATTATAAATATTTTTAGAACAATTTTGTGAGCAAATTCCATGTTTAATATGCCCTAGTTCCTCTATTACATCACTTAATCCTACAAACATATTTGGCAATGTAGTATCTTTTAATTGATACGGACTCCATAATTTCCCCGCTTCATTTATTTGTTCATCATTTAATCCATAACAATTTTTATATAATTCCTTCCAATTTCTATATCTATAGTTTGCTTTTTGATAATTTTCAATAGAAATTAATGCTTCTGGCATATTATTATATACATCTGGAATAAAGTTTTTTAGAACCTTTATTGTTACTGCCATATTTTTTCTAGTTGTATCCACTAACGTTCCATCATAATCCCATAATATTGCTGAAATATTCATTATTAATTCTCCTAACATTGGTTATTTTATCAAAACTATAAATTATTCGTTTTTTAGTTTTAGTGTTTAAAGATGTAGTATATGATTTTTACTATTAACTTAAATACACTTAATAATAATAACATTCAAAGCCAGATTGTATTATTGATGAACCCTTAGGTGTTTGATTTATTACTTGTGCTAGGGTATATAAATCAATTACTGAACTTGCTAAATTACCAGAACTAAGAGTAAACCATATAGAGTTTAACATCACATATTTATATGGAATAAAGATCCATATAAGCAGAGGTATAATTCCCAGCATTAGTGCTGGAAATAAAGTTATAAGGATATAACGCTTTCTAGAAGTAGGAGTAGTAGCAACAAAACAGAATCCCGAAACAGAATAAAATATCTCTGCTTTACCTTTGGAAGGTAAACAAGATGCATGTAATAATTCATGTATAATTGAAAAAGGGATTATAAGTAGAAAACCTATTATATAACCCACACTATTTAGTGTAAATTTCCACATAAATCCGGTTTTGCAATAAACACATAAAACTATAAATATAAGAATGGGAATAATAGGAATATAATATTGTAACTTATATTTGGGATCTAACAATTGTACTGAATTTAGAGGTATTTTTATTGGAGAGAAAGTGTTTGTTTTACTTAATTTACCCCTCCATTTTATTTTCATATTTATCCACTCCTTCTATATATGCTATTTGGCTGGCTCTTATTAAATCTCTTTTTAGTATGAATTAATTATAACATACCTTTAGGAAAATTGTGGAAAATAGCAATTTGTTATATTACTTAACTCTATCTGTATATAAACAATTTGTTTTTCACATACTAAATTTGTTTTAAAAATTAAAGTAAAAGAGGAGTGTTTTAAATGGGAGTCGCAACTATGACTGTAAACGCATATCAAAAGTGTATTGATGAATGTAATAGATGTGCGCAAGCATGCCACGAATGTTTTGAGGCATGTATTAATGAACCTGATTTAAATGCTAGAAGAAGTTGTATAAAAATGTTAGTTGAATGTGCAAAGATGTGTGAAATGTCAGCGGGCATTATGTCTATGAATGGAAGATTTGCAAAAGACCATTGCAAAATGTGTGCTACTGTTTGCGATGCTTGTGCAAAGGAATGTGAAATGTTTAAAGATGAACATTGTCAAAAATGTGCACAAGAATGCCATACATGTGCGGATGAATGTAGAAGAATGGCTGGTATGTAATATAGAAGAAGTCTATGTGAAAGTGATTGGAGCATTTTCACATAGACTTTCTTTTATTAATATTTTTTAAAGTTAAATCCTAATAACTCTATATCATCATTTTTATCTGATTTTTTATCATAATTTTTTCTTAACTGAATTAAATTCAAGTGATCAAATCCACATTCTCTATACAATTTTATAGCATTTGTATTTCTTGGTATAACATCTACAACCATCGCAACTACTTTCTTTTTAAACATTAATTCATCTAATTTTTGCATAGCAAATTTTCCAATACCGTTACCCCTATATTGTTCTAATATAAATATATCTTCTAACCATGCTACATTTTGACCACCAAATCTTACATAGAAAAATCCAACTGGTTCATTATCTAAAAATATATTATAAACAGTTCCTCCTTCTCTCCAAGACTGTAGAGTTTCTTTGGATTGTTCATCTGTCTGCCAATATTTTTTAGGAGCATTATTTAATTTTCTATGATAGTTTATTAATTCTGTAATCATTTTAGCAGTAGCTAGAAATAAATCATCAGATAGTTCTTTAATAATAATATTCATAGTTTTCATCTCCTAGTATATTATTTATATGGTGTTCTGATTGACAATGTTGAATAAGTATAATCTTTTTCGTAATACATCTTTTTAAGATTATTAACCTGCTTTTTCTATAATATTTTAATATTATAGAAGTAAGTATAACACATTTTTAGCAAAATTGTGGAATGAAATTAGATTAGATAAAGAAGAAGAGGAGACTATGGATACTATACTTTAGGCAATAGAAATTGCAATAGGGTAATGTGTAGTTGATAAAAGAATTGGCTAATCACGAATTCTATAATACTTTCATATTTTGTTAGTGAAATAATAATTGAAGGTGTGCAATGAAAAAAAGATTTGGAACTGCTCTAAATTGTATTGACGGAAGAACTCAAATTCCTGTAATAAAGTGGATGAAAGAAAATTTTCATGTAGATTATGTGGACTTAATTACAGAGCCTGGAATGGATAAGGTATTATCTCAAGGTAAGTGGATTGAAATGGAGAGATTAAGAGAGAAAGCCATGGTTTCAATAACAGCTCATAACCTAATGTAGTTGCCGTGGTGGGACATTACGATTGTGCTGCCAATCCCGTTAGTGATTGTGAGCATTTTTGGGATATAGCAGTATCCACGTGTAGGATAAAATCATGGGGGCTTCCAGTTAGAGTAGTTGGCCTATGGGTAGATAAATTTGGACATGTACATGTTGTCAGCAGATAAGTTGCAATTAGCTATAGTGTATAGAAAATAACTAATTAAAATACTATAGTATTCAGAATAGGTAATTTTTATAGAAATCGTTATCCAGGGACGCAGCCGCCCTTACTTCCACTTTGAAGAAGGCAGGATTATTAGAGTGGGTAGGCATCGGATAAAAATGACTGTTTTTACCCTGATGTAAAAACAGTCATTAAATATATTATTTCATTTCACATTGTTTAAAGCTTTTTAACATTCTTATATAATGATTTGATTCTCTAACTACATGATCTCCAAGCAGTGGGAAAGCAATTGATTTAATATTACACTGTATAAGTCCTTCAGTACCTTGTTTTTTAAAGTCTCGAATACCAACAGTAGTTTTAAGACTCTTATTTGTTACTGAAGGTAATAGTCCAATATTTTCGGAAAGCTCTCTAGCTTCTGCTGTAAGCTCATCAAATTTTTTACCAAAGTCATTTGCAGTATCAAATAGTTTAACTTCAGTTGGGTCCAGTAGACCTCGGATAAATTTTGAGTGCTCTGCCATAATTCTGTTCCAGAAGGTTTCTTGGTAAGCAGCTTCTTTAGTTATGTCAAAGTCTTCTCTGTTTTGAAGCTTTCTTAGCATTCTTAAATAAAATTTTGCTTCTCTTAAAATATGGTCTATAAGTAGAGGATAGTTTGTTGTAAACATTCTGCAGCGTAATACATTTTGAAGAACATTAGTCTTAAAAGCGGCTATTTGCTCCGCAGCTCTTATAGCTCTGTTGTTTAAGTCTTCTACCATTCGTACAGTATTCATAGTAATTGGCTTGGGATCTCTAATAACTAATGATGCTTCCATTTTCGTTATGTTTGAATCGATTGCAATATTAGTATAAAATTGAGTTTCTCTTTCTGCATTTAAAGTTAAGTCAGTTATAAATTCCCCCGAACATAGGGCTTCTGGCCTAATTAGACCATCAGACATTCTAATGGTTTCTACCAACAGGTTACTAAACATAGTTTTTAGCATTTCTGATTGTTCCATAAAAATATAGTCTCTTGAAGTAAAACCTGCCTCTAGAAATATAGAATGTTCTTTAGCTATTCTCATAAAGAATAAATTTAATTCTAAAGATTGTGTTACAAAGTCTCTGTTTGATAGCATTTTAGGCTCCTTGAAATTTAATTACCATATTATTATATGTTTTGGTGTATTGAATTGATAACATAATTAAGGAGTTTTATTATTAAGATTATAAAAAGTAGTTTTATCTAATTTACTTAAATGTTATATAATTACCAACTATATATAAGATCCATATATGAACTGGATAGAAGATATAAAAGAAATATTTTGCCTTTTTTCCTCTTTCGCCGTTATACATAAGTATAAATGGAAGAGAAAAAACCATCATCCATTGATAATTTACTACAAATAAACTATTGTAAATACTTTCTGCTGGATTAGATAATATAGTCAATGATAATAAAATATAAAAAATACACATTTTAGATTTGTTATTTCTATAATGATAAAAAATTAATACCATTAAGGTCATAAATATACTGCCTTCAGTAAATAGCATGGCAATACAGGTTGCCATAATAGCAAAAGAAGGTAAGGTTTTTTCTACACTCTTTTTCTTCCACTCAATAGCAGTAAGAAGTGCTATACTAAATCCCATTGAAAGAAATATATTATTAAAGATTTTTACTGGCCTTTTAAAGATATACATTAATATGGATGAACCTACAAGCATTATAGCTCCACCAATAAATAACCGCTTCATATATCTTTTCTTACTGCTTGTATAAAAAAATCCTTCTACTAATAAATAAAAAAATACTGGTGCTGCAAGTCTTCCAATATAACGTAGCCATAAGGGTGATCCTGGAATAAATTCACCAACATGATCTATGAACATTATAATTACCATTAGTACTTTTAGTTGAAAGCTATTAAATATTTTCATCTTAATCCCCTAACAATTTAAATTTTTATTTTTAATTAATTATATCATACTGTGATTTAGCTAGTTTTAAGAAGATGGATATTATGTGTTTGATATATATTAATTAAAATTGCTAATTTATTATTCAATTTAAAGGTCTTCTACTGAAAATGCTGTGAATTTTATTAGAATACTTGTCCTAGTGTATCATTAAAAGATATTATGAGAAAGGATGAGTAAAATGAAGCATTTATAATATAAGTTTGTTTTATTGTAATTATAAATAAAAATAGAGTATAAGTACCGTGGTATTATATATCTCGTTCCCGAAAAACACATGCATCAACAAATTGATTGATGAAAAATAAGTTTTAAAAATGTGTTGACAAAGGGAAACAGAGATGATATTATAAATAAGCTGTCTAGTGCAGCGATGGTCTTTGAAAATTAAACAGAGAAGAGAAACCAGTCAATTCAAACAGGAAACTGTTTAAAATAGCGATGAGCTAGAAGAATAAAAATTGGTAGGAACAAATAGTGCGAGGAATGTGGCGCGGCGAGGAACGGAATTTAGTAATCTAAATGAGTAGCGAAGTAAGCCAACATGACGAAGCAATACGAAGTTTATAACAATTTTTGATTAAACTTTTAAATTGAGAGTTTGATCCTGGCTCAGGACGAACGCTGGCGGCGTGCCTAACACATGCAAGTCGAGCGATGAAATCCCTACGGAAATGGATTAGCGGCGGACGGGTGAGTAACACGTGGGCAACCTGCCTCAAAGTGGGGGATAGCCCTCCGAAAGGAGGATTAATACCGCATAATGTTAAGTTTTTGCATAAAGACTTAACCAAAGGAGTAATCCGCTTTGAGATGGGCCCGCGGTGCATTA
>NZ_JHVC01000028.1 GCF_000619945.1 Clostridium lundense DSM 17049
CCAAGTGATACTGCATTAATGAAAGCTTTGTACTTAGCAACATTTGAAGCTACGAAAAAGTGGACTATGCCTCTTCGTAATTGGGGAAAAGTATATGGTGAGTTATCAATAATGTTTGAAGGAAGACTTTTTTAATTAAGCCTACGGCCAAAAAAACACGCCCTTCCCTAGGGTGTTCTTGACATGCAATTCATTGTTAATTATATTGTAATTAAGGCATGGAGTTTTACCATGACCTCCATGCCTATAAAATAATTATCATAGAAAGCTATTTACAGAAAAACTTTCACACACTCATAAATTTTAACATCATCTGTAGATTTCATCATACCAATCTCCCCCAATCCTAAAAAGTAGCGGTCGAAAGGGTTTGTTTTTGTACGAAGAACGACAGGCTTAGGCTTTTTTCGGTATTCACTTGGAGTTACACTATATGTTCCTTTGAAAGCTCTAGTAAAAGCTTCATGTGACCCTTTACCAGATAAATAATCTTTAATGGTTTTGCATTTTTCTTCAAATGATATTTTCGCTTTTCTACCCATAAAATATGCTTCTCCTCGCGATAAACAGTTTTATTATTTAAACTGTCTATCATAAGGGAAGTATATCAAATTCTGATACGGTTTTTTTATTTATTGATAAAGTAATATTATCAAGATGCAAGACTAAAGGTTTTAATGTTTAATTATATAGAAATATAAAAAATACGTAAAATTATATATGTTGATTTTTATTTTAGTTTGTGGTAAATATAGCTATAGGGGTATTTACAATTTTTGGAATATACCTATAAAAAATATAAAATGAGAAGGGTGGTAATAACAATGAAAGAAGTACTTAAAGATGTACAACCAGTTGAAGTATTTAAATACTTTGAAAAGCTATCACAGATTCCAAGAGGGTCTGGAAATGAAAAAGGGATTAGCGATTATTTAGTATCCTTTGCTAAAGATCATAATCTAGAATATGTTCAGGACTCTGCATTAAATGTTGTTATAAAAAAGAAAGCAACATCTGGATATGAAAACAGTCCTGCTATTGTTTTGCAAGGTCATATGGATATGGTGTGTGAAAAAAATATAGATATAGAACATGATTTTACTAAGGATCCGCTAAAGTTAAGAATAATTGATGACATGATATATGCAACTGGCACAACTTTGGGAGCAGATAATGGAATTGCGGTTGCAATGGGACTAGCAATTTTGGCTTCTAATGAATATCAACATCCGGCAATAGAATTGCTTGTTACCACTTCAGAAGAAACAGGAATGGATGGAGCAATCGCATTAGAACCTAAAAATATAGAAGGAAGAACAATTATTAACATAGACTCCGAAGAAGAAGGTACGCTATTAGTGAGCTGTGCTGGTGGAGTTACAGTTAAAACAACAATTCCTGCAGTATGGGAAGCAATAGATGAAAACCTTGTTCCATATATAATTAGAATAAGAGGCTTAAAAGGTGGACATTCTGGAATGGAAATAGATAAAGGAAGAGGGAACTCTAATAAATTAATGGGTCGTATACTTATGTCTATTTTATCTGAAATAGATTTTAGACTCAGTTCATTAAACGGTGGATCTAAGCACAATGCTATTCCACGTGAGACAGATGCTGTTATCTTAGTAAGAGCCGAGGACAAAGCTTTAGTTGAGCAAAAAATATCTGAGTGTGAAGAATTATTTAAAACTGAATTGAGAACACCAGATCCTGATGTAAGAGTAGAATTTGAAGTTTTACCTACCTTGCATTCGGAAATGCTTTCAAAAGAATCAACTAATAATGTAGTTAACTACTTATACTTAGTTATAAATGGGGTAACTTCCATGAGCATGGATATTAGGGGGTTAGTACAAAGCTCCTTGAATCTCGGAATAATTTTTACTCATAAAGATTCCGTAGAATTCATAACCTCAATCAGAAGTTCCGTTAGAAGTTTAAAGAACGAATTATATAATAGATTAGCTGTAACGGCTAAATTGAATGGCGGAAGTGTTGTTGCTGAATCTGGTTACCCTGAATGGGCATATAATCCTGATTCAAAAATAAGAACAATTTTTGAAGATATATATGAAAAAATGTACAAAAAGAAACCTCATATAACTGCAATTCATGCTGGGCTTGAGTGCGGACTGTTTGCAGAAAAATTTGACCAAATAGATGCTATTTCTTTTGGACCAAATCTATATGATGTTCACACTCCAAATGAACATATGAGTATTTCTTCAGTTCAGAGGACCTGGGAATACTTATTGGAAGTATTAAAGAATTTAAAATAAGGAACATTTAAATAAGTCAGTATGCTAGGCTATTTATTTTAATATGCCTAATTAAATGTTTGGACCAAAGATTTTGATCTTTGGTCCTTATAATTTATTTCATTGCAATCAAATAAGTGAAAAAATTTATATTTTAAAATATTTTAAAAGCACTATATTTTATTGGAAATTATGTTATAATATGTATATATAATACATTAGGAGGATATATGGTGAATAAAAAGTTATCTAAATATGCATATGGTGGGGTAGCTGGTAAAGACTACGTACCTTACGTTTCTAGTGGTTCTAAATCTGGTGGAAACGGTGTCGTATTGATAATTGGTATCATCTTGGCTGCTTTGTTCGCAGCATCTACTGCCTATTCGGGTATGAAATCAGGTCTTACAGTTGCAGCTGGTATACCTGGTTCTATACTAGGTTCCGCTCTTATAGCTGTATTTTCTAAACAAAAAGGTATTCTTGGTAAAAACTTAATTCAAGGTATGTCAAGTGGTGCAGAATCTGTTGCTAGTGGTATAATATTTGTTTTACCAGCAATTCTATTAATAGGTTCTAAAGTTACTTTCTTAGAAGGTTTTGCTGTTGGTGTAGGTGGAGTTTTATTCGGTATAGGAATAGCTTCTCTTGTTCACAATTACTTAATGGTTGAAGAACACGGTAAATTAATGTACCCTGAGTCAATGGCTATAGCTGAAACACTTGTTGCTTCAGAAGGTGCTGGAGAATCAATGAAGTACATGGGAATCGGGTTTGGAATAGGCGGTATTATAACTGTTGTAACTAGTTCATTTTTAAATGTAGCTAACAACGTTATAAGTTATGTAAACGAAACCTTCTACAAGTGGAAATTTGAAGTTGAAGTCAATCCACTATTATTAGGTATAGGATATATAGTTGGTTTAGAGGTTTCTTTAACTATGTTTGCTGGTTCTATATTATCTAACTTCTGTATTATGCCTTTAATAGGTTACTTCGCTGCTCTTGCACAAGATGGTGCAGCTGTATG
Organism: Clostridium lundense DSM 17049; assembly: GCF_000619945.1. Lineage (GTDB taxonomy): Bacteria > Bacillota > Clostridia > Clostridiales > Clostridiaceae > Clostridium_AO > Clostridium_AO lundense. The sequence goes on from NZ_JHVC01000028.1 coordinate 3,292, forward strand.
GAATAATCCGAGTGTTGCTATAAACGCTATGCAGGTTAAACACATAGCTGGTAGTTATGTAAAATATATCGGTGCTGGAGTGATGCTTTCTGGTGGTTTAATAGGTGCTGTAAGGCTTATACCTACAATAGTATCTTCCATAAAAGAAACTATTAATGCTAAGTCTTCAAATAGTGGTGAGGGTTCATCTGCTGGAAACATAATATTACTTGGTGGTATAGTAATATGTTTCATAGGCGGTTTCTTGATATCTGGTGGTAATATATTAATGGCAATAGCTGCTTCTATTTTATCATTATTCTTATCATTACTATTTGTTATAGTTTCTGGTCGTTTAACAGGTACTATAGGAACTTCGAACCTTCCTGTATCTGGTATGACTATAGCTTCTATAGTTGTTGTAACATTATTATTCGTTGCAATGGGATGGAAAAATCCTGAAAGCAACAAATCATTACTTTTATTTGGTACATTTATAGTTACTGCTATAGCTATGGCTGGTGGTTATTCTCAATCACAAAAAGTTACTTTCATAATAGGTGGCGACAAAAATGAAATGCAAAAATACTTTGCTATAGCTGGTATAGTTGGTGTTACAGTAGTTGTTGGTACTATATTATTACTTTCTAACCAACTTGCAATGACTGGTGATAACGTTCCATTTGCACTACCTCAAGCTAACTTAATGTCAACATTAACTGCTGGTATAATGTCAGGTAAATTACCTTGGGTTATGATAATTGCTGGTGCTGTTATGGGAGTTGTTTTATTCTTATTAAACCTTCCTGTAATGACAGTTGCTATAGGATTCTATTTACCAATATCTACAACTTCTATAATACTAATAGGTGCATTAGTTCGTTTATTTGTAGAAAGAACTTCTAAATCTGAAAAAGAAAAAGAAGTTAAAATTTCTAATGGTATAAGTTTATCATCTGGACTTGTTGCTGGTGGTTCTATAATAGGACTTATAGGTATAATATTCCAAGTAACAGAGGTTATAAAAGGATCTGGACCAAGTGGATTCGTTGCTTCTAATGGAATGGCATTTTTAATATTAGTAGGTCTTATAATAGCTACTATAATACCTATAATGAACAGTAAGGTAAAAAATGATGAATAATAACGAAGAGGTCTTAAGCATAATATTTAAAGTATCTGATAGTTTAGAATATGAAGTAGATAAGGACAATATTGTGACAATACTTGAAAAACAAGATCACAAGATCCAAAACTTCTTTAGAAAACTTAAATTTAGAATTCCAGAATATAAAAGAATTTCCATGGATGAGTATGGAAGTTATGTATTTTTGCAAATAAATGGCAAGAAAACTGTAAAAGATATTGGAGAAAATCTAGAAGCAAAGTATGGTGATAAAACTCATCCACTTTATGAAAGATTATTGTTGTTCTTAAACCATATTGACGTTAATTGTCACTATATAGAAAAAATAAATTTCTAATACAAAAGATGGCACTACATTGTAGTTGCCATCTTTATATGAGTAACAAGCTTCATAGGCTATACTTAGAAATGGAAGCTTAAAAAGTTTATTGAAGAAAAGATAAAAACAAGAGTTGTAAAAAAGGTTAATATTTACAAATTTGGAATCATATGGTATTATAAGCTTGTATGCTACGAGAGTATACATTTCATTTTAATAAACACATTATTCTTGATTAATAACCACGAAGGTTGATTGCTGTAGGCAGTTATCAATTTTTGTGGTTTTATTTTTTGTTAAATTTTAGAGGAGGGGATAAAATGCATATTCCAGAAAATTATTTAAGTCCAGCTACCTGTGCTGTAATGGGAGCTGTAATGATTCCAATTTGGACAAAGTCAATTAAAAAGGTAAAAAGTGAGGTTAGTAAAAAGAAAATGCCACTTATGGGAATAGGGGCATCACTTTCATTTTTAACAATGATGTTTAATGTTCCATTACCTGGAGGAACAACTGGTCATGCTGTTGGTGGAACATTATTAGCTATTCTTTTAGGACCTGAATCAGCTTGTATTTCTATAACTATTGCACTTCTACTTCAAGCTCTATTATTTGGAGATGGTGGTGTCTTAGCTTTTGGAGCAAATTGTTTTAATATAGCATTCGTTATTCCATTTGCAGGATATTATATTTATAAGTTTTTACAAGAAAGAATCAAGGGAGAAAAAGGGGAATATATTTCAACTTTCATTGCTTCATACTTAGCTTTAAACGTTGGTGCTTTATGTGCTTCAATAGAGTTTGGTATACAGCCATTGCTATTTAAAGATGCATTAGGAATGCCACTATATTGTCCATATCCATTATCAATCTCAATCCCTTCAATGCTTGTTCCACACCTTGCAGTTGCAGGTGTTATAGAAGCAATTATTACACTTGGGGTATTGGGTTTTGTAAAGAAAGTTTCACCTGGTATTATATACGAAGACTCTACTGCGAAAAGGAAACCTATATATGTTTTAATAATTGCATTAATATGTTTATCGCCTATTGGTTTATTAGCTTCAGGTACAGCTTGGGGAGAATGGGGAGCTGATGAGATAAGTTCTGTGACTACAGGTGGTAAAGCATTAGGATTTATACCTAAAGGTATGGAAAATGGATTTAGCCTTAGTGCATTAATGCCAGATTATTCAGTTGAAGGACTACCAGATTATTTTGGGTATATTTTATCAGCAGTTGCAGGAGTTGCCATACTTTTAATAGTATTTAGAGTGATAGCAAATATGAGAAAAGGTATCAACAGTGTGAACAGATAACCTAAAAAGAGAGGATGTTATAAATGCCAGAATGGCTTTTAAAAAAAGATAACTATATACCTCAAAAGGATAAGGATGCTTTTATTAATAAGAGCATCCTATCTATGTTTGAGGTACTTACAAGATTTAGATTACAAACAGAATATAGAGCTAATAAACTTGGAATTAATGCAGTACTTAAACTTATTACAACATTTGTGCTAGTTATTTTTGTTTCTTTGACTAAGAGTTTTACTTTTGTTTTAATTAGTAATGTACTTTTGCTTGTGTTAATTAATTTTTTAAGTATTAATGAAATAAAATATATATTGAAAGTTAGTTTCGTAGTAGCAATATTTACTTTAATTATTCTATTACCATCAGTTTTTTGGGGATACGGTAATAATGCTTTAATGATTACTTTAAAGGTTTTAGTTTCCGTTGGGTCAGTTAATATATTAGCTTGCACAACCCAATGGAATGACCTAATAAGAGCTTTAAAAGTATTTCATGTGCCTGACATGTTTATTTTTGTACTTGATATAACAATAAAGTATATAATGGTATTAGGGGAGTTTTCCTTAAGTATGGTTTATGCACTTAAATTAAGATCTGTTGGTAGAAGTGATAATAAGAATGCATCTCTTTCAGGAATAGTGGGAACGATGTTCATAAAGTCAAAGGAAGCAGCAGAAGAAATGTATGGAGCAATGGAATGCAGAGGATATACAGGTGAATATAAAGTATATAACAAATTTAAATTTAGATTAGCTGATTATATCTGTATCTTAGCTAATGCATTATTTATAATAACATATTTTTATTTTGATAGGGTGTGATTTTATGATTGATATAAAAAATGTTTCCTATTCATATGATCAGAACGCTGAAGCATTAAAAAATATAGATTTACATGTTCAGGAGGGGGAAGCCATTGCTTTGATAGGGGTAAATGGCAGTGGAAAGTCTACGTTAATGAAATTGATTAATGGTTTAATATCTCCACAGCAAGGGGGATACTTTTTTGAAGGCGAAGAAATAACTTATAAGAAATTGCAGAAAGAAAAATTTTCAAAAGCATTTCATAAAAAAATAGGCTTTGTTTTTCAAAATTCAGAAGTACAGCTTTTCTGTTCCAATGTTTATGATGAAATAGCATTTGGACCAAGACAAATGGGAATGACTGAAGAAGAAGTTGAAAAACGAGTAAATGATACTTTAAAACTATTGAAAATTGAGGAATTAAGGAATAGACAACCATATCATTTGAGTGGTGGAGAAAAGAAGAAAGTATCAATAGCCACTGTAGTGGTTCTAAATCCAGATGTATATATCTTTGATGAGCCGATGAATGGACTGGACCCTAGAACCAAAAGGTTTTTAAAAGAATTCATGATTAACATAAATAATGCTGGAAAAACTATTTTATGTTCTACACATGACTTTGAATACATAAACGGAATATTTAAAAGAGCAATAGTATTTTCAAAAGACCATTCAATCATTAGGGATGCTAATTATGATGAAATAATGAGCGATACTGGATTCCTATATGATAATAACATTATTTAATAGTTATGGTAATAGAACATTGTAGTTGGTCATTTGAAAATGCTATGGAAAAACCTCACTTACAGTAGTTACGGTGAACCGTATCATAAGCAAGTGAGGTTTTTTATAAAATTGGATGAAGTAATGGTGGTAAGGTAACCATCACTTTCGCTATATTTATGACAGCCACGCCACGGATTCCACATTGCCATAGCAACACCACCTAAAATTTTCATTTGTCATAATTATATTGTTGAGTTTCTGAAGTGGTTAATTCGGCACTTTAGGTGTCAGCTTTAATAGGTATAGAAATAACAAATAAAATTTTTTCGAATTCACTAGAGGTTAGTTTTATGCTTCCACCATGTTTTTCTATAATTTTTTTGGTTATGGCTAAGCCAAGACCACTTCCACTAGAATTACTATTATCTGTTTTTACAAAGGGCTCAAATATTGTCCCACTTATTGATTTATCAATACCAGCTCCATCACTGCCAATTTTTAAGATTACATTATTTTCTTTTAGATAAGATTCAATTTTTAAACTTGTATAATTTTCATTATGGTTTAGAGCATTGTTGAAAATATTAGAAATTGCTCTTTTCATTAATTTTTCATCAAACTTAAATATAATAGAATGCTCACTAATATTAACTTCCAAGTTAAAATGTTTATTTTCAAATTCTTCATAATATTCTACAATAAGACGTCTCAGCCATTCGTTAAAATCAAGTTCTGCTAAAGAAAGATTATATCCTGAATCCTCTAGTTTTGAAAGTGCAAACAGATCTTCAATAAGCACTGTAGAATATACTGCTTTATTAAGTATTATTTTTAAAAAATTGTCTCTTTCTTCAGAAGTTACATTTTCCTCTAATAAAAGCTTGGAGAAGCCTTGAATGGAGGTTATAGGCGTCTTTAAATCATGAGATATATCTACTAAAAGTCTTTTCTTATTGTTATCAATTCTTTTATTTTCTTCTTCAACTTTTTCAAGTTTTATTACCATTTCATTAAATTCATTTTGAACTTCTTGAAGTTCTTTTAACCCTTTTATATTAGTTCTAGTACTATAATCAAGCTTTTTAAAATTCTTTATACTATTTACAAAGGTTTTAAGAGGAGTTGTTATAAATTTTGAACTTATAATACTATAAATATATATACCTATTAACAATAAAAGAATTTGAATTAAATATAATGTACCAAAAACTTTTAAAGAAAGAAAGGTATCTGATTTACTAGAAAAATTAGGTTTGTATATAAATGAATATTCAACTTTTCGTCTATCTATTTTACAAAGAAAAATATATGGTTTTCCATTTTTGCCTTCTACTGAAAATACTCTTCCAACATAAGGCTTTTCCGGTGAATACTCTGTAAAAGAGACTAATTCAAATAGTTGTTTTTCAGTATATTGCATTATATCATCTTTCTTTTCACCCTTTATATAGATTACCTTTTTATTTTCATCTAGAACTTCTTCCCAGCCACCCATTTCTGAGAGAAAACCAAGTTTTATTTTATTAAAATCCTTATTATAGTATGAAATCATTGAGCTATTGCTAACTTGTTCATTATTAAGAATAAATTTTTCCAAAATAAAAGTTGAAGATTTATATGATAACTGCACAGTTATGTATAATATCAGGAAAGTTACTAAATAATTTATAGTAAGAAAGTTTTTTATATCTAATTTTTTATTACCAATCTTAAAATTTAACTTCATAATTTACTTACCCTCAAACAAATAACCAAGACCTCTTATGGTTTTAATAAATTTAGGCTCTTTTGGATTGTCCTCTATTTTTTCTCTTAACTTACTTATATAAACCATTATAATTTTTTCATCTCCAAGATAAGATTGATCCCATACATTTTCGTACAATTGTCCTTTAGTAAAAACTTTATTTTTATTTTTCATAAGAAAGCATATAAGCTTGTATTCAAATGAGGTTAGTTGAAGTTCCTCATTATCTTTATATACTTTGCAAATATTTTCATCTAATTTTAAATGTTCAGTAATGAGTATGTTTGTACTTCCTGGTGCTTGAGTATTTAATACACTACTTCTTCTTAATAAGGCCTTAACCCTTGCAATGAGTTCTAGAGGATTGAAGGGCTTGGCAAGATAATCATCTGCTCCAAGAAATAATCCATCAATTTTATCTATATCTTCACCTTTGGCGGATAAAAATATTATAGGGGTGTTATTTTTATCTCTGATTTTTCTTAAAACTTCTTTTCCATCAAGCTTAGGCATCATTATATCCAATATTATTAGGTCTATTTGAACTTTTTCAAAGATTTCCAATGCTTCTTTACCATTGAAGGCCCTGTAGGTATTATATCCATTATTCTTTAGATAAAAATCTATTAGCTCTACAATTTCTTTCTCATCATCTACAACTAAAACTGAATTCAATTTTTTCACCTCGTATTTCTTATATTTACATTTTATTATAAGATTATCAAAAATTAAATTTGTATATTTTAACATTTAATTCAAACTTATTATAACATAGCAATGTTTGAAATGTACAAAATTTATGTTTCATTAAGCTTATGTTAATAAGGCATTAATTTTACAGGTATATACTTTAGTTTATAAAGAAATTTAACAGAACATGAGACATAGCGTATCAGGTTTATGATCAATATTCAAAATGTAGGAGGCAAGTTTATGGGAAAAAAAGGATTAAAAGCTTTATTGGTTATTTTGGTAGTGATTTCACTAGGAGGAGGCATCATATTTTTTTTACCAGCTAAAACAACCAATGAACAAAGGATTTTCACTTCAGAAGAAATATCAAATTTAAAGGAGATATCATTAAATGGAAATTTTAATGTTAATATTACAGATTCAGATTCAAAGGATATAAAATGCAGTTTCTCTAGAACAAAAAGGGGATATGTAGCTAATGAGTATGGGTTAGAAAGCAAAATTGAAAATAATATATTATATGTTAAGACATATGTTAAGACAAATGATAAAAGTGAGTCGGGATTTGTTTTTGGTGGTGAGACTTTGAGTGTAAATATTAGCATTCCCAAAAGTTATAAAAATAAATTATCTATAAAATCCAAGTTAAGTAAAATAAATATATTAAATTCAAATTCAAAAGATATAGAATGTTATGTTAATGACAGCGATATTGAAATTTCTTTAGATAAAATATGCGGTAATATTAATGTGAATTCACACTTAGGAGATATAGATTTAAAATTACCTAAAGATGAAAAATTCAATTTATCTGCTAGTTCAAGGTTAGGTGAAGTAACGAATAATCTGGGTTCAAATGTAGATTCTTCTATAAAGGATAAGAATATTAAGCTTTCAGCTTCAGATGGAGATATAACTATAAGCGGGAAATAGTTTTTGGAAAATTTATTATGTTAATTTTAGGAGGAAATATCATGCTTTCAATAAAAAATGTTTCAAAAAAGTATTCAAACAATTTTACAGCTCTTTCAAATTTTAATATGGAATTAGAAGGAGGAGTAATAGGTCTTTTAGGGGCAAATGGTGCTGGAAAATCAACATTAATGAAGATGATAGCAACAGTTTCAAAACCAAGTGAAGGCGTTATTACTTGGAATGGACAAGATATTCATAAAAATGGGGATGAACTTAGACATGATTTAGGATACCTGCCTCAAAGTTTTGGAGTATTTCCTAATTTAACTGCGGTTGAATTTCTAAAGTATATGGCAGCTTTAAAAGGACTTAATATGAAAAAGGCAAAAAATAGAATAAACGAACTTATTGATTTATTAAATCTTAGTGATGCAGCTAATAGAAGTATAGGAAATTATTCAGGTGGTATGAGGCAGAGAATAGGCATCGCTCAAGCTCTTTTAAATGATCCCAAAATTCTTATAGTAGATGAGCCTACTATTGGATTAGATCCAAATGAAAGAATGAATTTTAGAAATTTAATCAATAGCTTATCTAAAGATAAAATAATTATATTGTCTACTCATATAGTATCTGATGTAGAGTCTTCAGCAGAAAAGATAGTACTTATGAATAAAGGCAAACTTATATGCTTCTGCAAAAATGAAGAACTTTTAAATTCATTGGAAGGAAATGTGTGGGAATGCATAGCTGGGGAAAGTGAACTTGAAGATATAAAAGATAAATATATAACAGGAAACATCATAAGGAGAAATGAGGGAATGGTAGTAAGAGTAATATCAGAAAATAAACCAGCATCAAATGCTGTGAAGCTGAAGCCTACTCTTGAAGATGCTTATATTTATTATACTTCTGGAAAGAGAGGGGAGAATATTGGATAAGTTATACCAAATTTATTATATAGGAAGATCGGACTTTTTAGATAGAATAAGAAGTAAAAGTATAATCATTATAGCTCTTTTAATGATGTATATATCCTATTTATTCTTTCCACAAAATAATAGTAGTTTTTATTATACATTGAATTATAATTTTGAAGGATTTTTTTATAGAGGTATTTATAATTCTGTATGGCTTGGATGGGTTTCTACAATAGCATTTATTAGTGTTGTAACCTTGATTGGTTTTTATTTTGTTAGAAATTCTATAAAGAGAGAAAGGGAACTTTTAATTGGTGAAATAACTGCTTCTATAGGTACAAAGCCTTGGGTTTTCATATTTGGAAAAGCCTTTGGTAATTTTTTATTTCTATTGTTACAAATGGTTATAGTTATTTTTATTACAATCTTAATGCAGTTTGTGCGAGGAGAAAGCTATTCTCTTGAGTTAATTAAACTTTTAACACCATTTGTAATATTAGCAGTACCAGCTTGTTTTATTGTATCAGTTATAGCTATAATCTTTGAGGTTATTCCTATACTTAGAAACTCTTTTGGCAATGTAGTATATTTCTTTGTGTGGTCTGGTATATGTGTAGCATCTCTTAGAGGATCAAAATCTTATTTATCTGATGTTTTTGGAATGAATACTACTTCTAAAGTGATTTTAGAACAATTTAAAAATAACTTTGATGAATTTAAAGACATGGACTACTTTAGCCTTGGAACACATGGGCCGCTTCATGATAACATTAAAACTTTTGTAATGGATAAAGTTAATATTGATATTAATATATTTATAGGAAGAGTTTTTTGGATTCTTATAGGAATTTTAATACTATTTTTAGCTTCTATATTTTTTAGAAGAACGTCTCTTATTAGAACAAAAGTGCCTTCAAAGTTCAATAATGTTATAGATATTAAAGAAAAGGAATATAATTATGAAAAAAGAATGGTGTTAAGTGAAGTTTTTGAAAGCAAAAGTTATTCTAATAATTTAAGCATAATACAAAGTGAGCTTAAACTTATGTTTGCCACTTGTAATTTATGGTGGTATGCAGCTATAATTTTATGTTCAATAGGAGTATTCTTTGCAAAAGGTGAAATTTTATATAAATTTTTAATTCCGATAATATGGATTTTACCTATTTTTATATGGTCTAAATTAGGGACTATTCAAATAAATTGTAACATGGAAGACTATCTCAGTACTTATAAAAATTATAGAGAGTCTCAACTTTTAAATTCAGTGTTTGCTGGAATTTTATTTACTATGTTTATAAACATAAGTATAATAATAAAATTTGTAATATTAAATGATTTTCTAGGAGCTATTTATATTTTAATGGGGACTTTCTTTGTAAATGCATTGGGAATGTTTATCGGGAATGTTGCTAAAAATTCTACTGCTTTTGAAATAATTTATACAATTTTATGGTATGTAGGTATTTTGAATGGCTTAACGAGTTTAGATTTTCTTGGTCTTACTAAAACAGCTGTAAGTACACATATTCCAATTATGTTTTCTGCGGTTGGAATTGTTTTGCTAATAGCTTCAATTATAATTAAGAATAATAGAATTAATACTTCACAAAATTAATTTTTAAGAGTTTTCAAGTTTATATATTTTGGTGGATTTCAAAGGTTGCACTTCGCCTCCACCAATGAAAAAAGTTTGTCCATAATATTATTTTCAAAGAGTAGAAATATTTAAAGATCACGTTGAGGTAATATTCAACGTGGTTTTTCATTTTTTCAACTTTATAATATTACTATTTTGGTTTCTTAACTATCTACGGTTAATTTGCCTTTATATAATGATGCTTTATGCATGTTAGGGATTATTAAGGGAGTATTTTTAACTCCTACTATTGGTATAACTGAATAATAAATGCCTGAATCCACAGGAGATGGCATATTTTTTTTATATTTAATATCAAATTTTATCATATAAAAATTAATATTTTTATATTTATTTTTTATAGCTTTATAGTTATGATTTACGTCTTCTTTAAGCATAGGATGTTTATTTGTCTCTAGCTTTTTTACCTCTAATACTTTCACTTCTTCTGTATTTTCAGCAAAGCTATCTATACTGTCTTCTCTATATTCCTCTATAAGTAAATTATTATATTTACTCAAATCTTTTGTAATAAAGGTAGTTTCAAAAAATTCTTTTATTCTCTCTTCTACATCATTGTCAGTATAAGTAATTTTCTCTTCTACATCATTAATTTCCTCTTCAACTAAATTGTTATATTTATTTGAGTTTTTATCAATGTTACTATAAATAAATTTTCCACTAACTAAAATTATGATTAAAGTAAGCATTATATATAGTTTTTTCATGTATTTATACCCCTAAAATGTATTATTTGTACAAGTTTATATTACAGGTAAAAAGTGGAACAGTCAAGAAAAAATGGCATAGAGTGGATTATGAAAAGTAGTAGTTTAGATTCGATATTCTTGTAGATAAAATAACAATATATGACAAGTAAAAAATTGATTAAAAAAGCCGATAATTAAAATAGAGCATAATTAGGAAGTTCCAAACTACAAAAAGAAACTTCTTTTTAATGTGTCTAAACCTATAGAAGCAAAAGCATTTGTAATAGGAATTTGATGAAAGGAGCATGTCAATTTTGGAAATATAAAATGAACAAAAAGTGCAAAAGGAGCACAAAAAATAGTTTCCATATGATAATTTTTATGGTAATATAATCATATGATAAATTTACAAATTAATATAAACATCGACAAAATTATTATGACACATTATCAATAGTAGAGGTGAAAAAATGGACATATTCTTAATAATAGGTGTTATTGTTGGATTGGGTGCTGTTAGTACAGGATTGCTGTTGAAAGGTGTAGGTGTAGCCATACTGATTAATGGTGAGGCCGTTATAGTAATTCTTATAGGTACAGCAGCAGTTGTAATGAACTCTTTTACAAAAAGTGAATTTCTTAATGTACCTAAATTATTCGGGGCTGCTTTTAAAGAAAAGGCAAAGGAAGACCCCGTAGAAATAATTAAACAAATGCTTGAAATGGCATATGAAACTCGAAAAAATGGACTATTGTCTCTGGAAAGCAAGCTTCAAGATATGAGTAATGAATTTATGAAACAAGGATTAGAGATGGTAGTTGATGGTACTGAGCCAGAATATATTAGACAAGTCCTATCTGATGAAATTGAGGCAATGGAAGAGAGACATCGAGGCAATGCGTCAGTTTTTACAACAGCAGGAGGTGCTTCTCCAACTCTTGGAGTTTTAGGAGCAGTTATAGGACTGATTGGTGCACTTGGAAATTTAAATGATACGGAAAAGCTTGGAGAATCCATAGCTGCTGCGTTCGTAGCTACTATCTATGGTATTTTCTTTGGATATGTTATTTGGCATCCTTTAGCATCTAGATTAAAAAGGAAGTCACATGAAGAAGTTAGCAATAAGCAACTAATACTAGAAGGTGTTTTAGCAATTCAAGAAGGAAAAAATCCAAAAGCAATTGAGAAAAAACTTTTAAGTATGTTAAGTTCTAAAGATAGAAAAAAATTTGAAGCCACAAGTAATTTTAGTTAAAGTAAAGGAGGATTTAGTGACAGTTTAGTGTTCACAATACACCCTGTTACTAAAAATAAGCAATGAAAGGTAAAAAACAACATCATGAAGAACATGTAGATGAAACATGGCTGCTCCCTTATTCTGATATGATGACACTGCTATTGGCACTTTTTATCGTTATGTTTGCCATGAGTAAAGTAGATAACCAAAGAGCACAACAGCTTAGTGAACAATTCAATAGTATTCTTTCAGGTGGTACTGCAGTGTTACAAAGTGGTGGTACCAATGGAAGCACTATAAAAATAGACGAGGCTATTAAATTAGAGGAAGCAGGCAGTGTAGCTGAGCAAGATAAGATGCTTAAAGTGAAAAATGAGTTAGAAAAAGATATTAAAAATGATGGGTATGCAGATAAGATGCAAGTTGAACTTAATGGTGAAGGATTGACTATAAAAATACAAGATTCAGTAGCTTTTAAGTCTGGAGATTCGGATATATTAAATCAATTTACTCCAGTACTTGTTAAAATATCAAATATGATAAGGGATTTAGACAATGAGATAAGAATTAGTGGACATACAGACAATGTTCCAATAAAAAATGCAAAATTCCGTTCTAATTGGGATCTGAGTTATATGCGTGCCTCAAATGTTATGAACTTTATGGTTGATAAATGCAAAATTGCGCAGAATAAATTTTCAATTCAAGCATATGGGGAATTTAGACCTAAATATGATAATTCCACAGAGGCTGGAAGAGCAAAAAATCGAAGTGTAGATATACTTATAGTTCGAAAGTATACATCAAATCCTAAGAAGTAAATTAGTATGATTATGATACATGACAAAATTTCCACAAATTACTTTAAACTAAGTTAATAAATTAAAATTGAGGGTCAAATTGATTGGACGAAATATAGATTAATAAAGAATGTAGTTTCCTTGTATTGTAGAATATTTCTATATACTAGGAAACTACATTCTTTGCTTTTTTAATGAACTTATTATGAAATCTTCATTAATAAATAAGGGGTAAATTATTTTGTAAATGAAAACAATGCTATGATAAAATGTAATTAATATTTGCCTTTAGGAGGGAGCATAACTTTGAATATAAAAGAAAAAATAAAAAAACTACCTTCTTCACCAGGAGTATATCTTATGAAAGATTCCTTGGACACTATTATTTATGTAGGAAAATCTAAAAATTTAAGAAATAGAGTTGGATCTTATTTTGTAAATTCCAAATCTCATTCTCCAAAGGTAATAAAATTAGTGAAAAACCTTAAGGACTTTGATTATATTCTAACAGATACGGAATTTGAAGCTTTATTGCTTGAATGTAAATTAATCAAAGAAATTAAGCCAATATATAATAGGCAAATGAAAAGTCCAAAAGGTTATTGTTATATCAAAATAAAAATGGATGAGAAATATCCAAATATTGAAGTCCACAGCGAGCCTGACAGTTCTGATGGAAATCTTTATTTTGGACCTTATACTAGTAAGAATACCGTAGAAAAAGGTCTTTGTGGTATAAAAGAACATTGTAAAATTTTGTGTGCTAATAGTTCTCGAAAGGCTTCAGGCTGTTTAAAGTATTCTATGAACTTGTGTATGGGTATGTGCACAGCTAATCCTTCTACTGACCATTATTTTGCTTTAGTAGAAAAAGTGATAAAATTACTTAGTGGCACTGATTTGACTATTTTGCAAGAAATGGAACAGGAAATGAATATTGCTGCTGCAAACCTCCATTTTGAAGAAGCAGCTAAATATAGAGATTATATAAAAGCAGTAAAGCATTTGGTAAGTACTGCAGAAATTATTAAATTTACAGAAGCTAATAAAAATATTGCTTTGGTAGAGTTTCTAAATGATAAAGAAATTAAGTTTTTTTTGATAAGATATAATAAATTGCTTTTTAGTGAAAAGTATAAACTAAGCAATCTTAGTATTAATGAAATAAAGCATAAATTTAAAAGTAATATTATATCCTATTTTAGTGATAATTTGAAAATCTCGGTTAATATTGGTAAGGATGAAATAGACGAAGTTCATATAATATATAATTATTTAAAAAGTAAAGAAAGTACATGTAGATATATAGTTATTCCAGAACAATGGATTAATGACATGGATAGCTTAAGCATTGATGGAGCTGTTGATGAATTTAGAATATAGATAGGCTATTTTAGTCTATCTATATTTTTTATATTATATAAAATGTAAAATGATTATAACAATTATATGGGTTTTACTTTTTCTATATATACCATGTCTTGGATGTGCACAAATTTTAAATTTCATGTATACATTTCGTAATGGTTTATTTATGATTCTATTTTTATTAGGATATTTTGTGTTTTCTCATGATAAAGTACAGGAAGAATTAGAAAAGCATAATATTGTTTTATTAATAGCTGCTATTGTATTATTTGTTATTGAGATTCAAAAATTTTGGAGAAAGAGTTTTGCAGATTTGAAAGTGATAAATAATTATCTTGTATTTCTTTATGGATGGATTATGATGCTTGCAGTTATAGCGAATTTCAAAGGTCGCACTTCAACTCCACCAATGAAATTGAGGAATATATATGAGTTATTAAAGAAATCTAATACCTTTAGAATTGTGAAAGGTGAACCGTACCATAAGTAAATGAGGTTTTAGCGTAAAATAACATACCATAAGCAAAGCTGGGTTCAGTTGGAGAGATGATAGGACATTGAGAGGTGTATGATATGAGATATAAGTAGCAGCTGATGCATAAGAGATCCCGCATTTTAACCTAGGTAGAACTGCCATTAAGGGATAGCACAACTTAAGAAGGTCTACCTTTGTTGTTCCAAGCATTTCGTTGCGTGCTTTGCAGCGGTCCTCAAAGGTTACTCCACAGAAGTAATTTGTGTCAGCCATTTTCATATTTCCCTTTGGCCCTGATAAAGGCTCTGAATCAGAAATGCAGCCTGTTATAAGTTTATCAAGTCCATTCCCATTCATGAAGAACTCTTTAACAAAGTCTACAGCCTTGTCGAAGCAGTCTAATGAGTGTGCAGCATTAGGATCACGGAAGGTATAGAAGAATAGGTTGCCGTTCCTAAAGTTATTAATACCGGCACCGTATGCACCTCCCTGTACACGTATTGCATTCCATAGATAATCCATGGATAAAAGCTTTGAAAGTAAATTGAAGCTTCCGTTGTATGAAGCATTATGCAGATATATATTTGAGCCATTTACTGCAAAGGATACTGCTGCTCGATTCTATAAATAAAAAACATAAAAACCACCACTAATTAATTAGTCGTGGTTTTCAATAATTTTCACGTAAATATTTATATCTAGTGAAGCCTGGCTGTAGAAAGCGAGTTAAGCTTATCTAGTGGGAAGTAATAATCCATGTATTGTCTCAATACAAGGCCAGTTGCTGCGCTGCCGGGTATTACCTCCTGGCAAAGCACTTCTGAGCGTATTAAGCTTTCCGGCTCATTTATTCCAAATAGTAACCGCATGCATGTAGAACTGCTGAATCTGGGATTTATTTCGAAAATTACTGGCATGTAATCTTTAAGGCGCAATTGAATATTTATAGCCCCATAGGCTCCCAGTGTACTTGCAACCATGGCACAATAATCTGCAATGTGGTGATAATCATCAGAAACTGCAGCAATAGAAACTCCTTCCAGCAAATACCTCCTTAAAGCGATTTTGGAAATGACCTTTCCCTTTTGATTTATGCAAATCCCTACGGTAAACTCTTGCTCCTCATCTGTAAGATATTCCTGTATAATTAGGCTTTTCTTACCCTTTATATTTTCAAGCAGCTGTTGCTTATCCTTAACTAGAACAACACCTACTGAGCCACGTCCAAAACGCGGCTTGACTATCAAGGGAAACCCAGTACTTTCAATAAATGAGGAGAGCATACCAGCATCTTCAGGATACCTGATACTTGCAGGAATTTGAAAACCGGAGCATGATAAATGGCACATGGTCAGCCACTTATCGGTGCAAAGCTCTATCACTGCAGGAGAATTTACAAACACCTTTGCTCCTGTAGATCTTTCAAGGGATTCTCTATTTCTCGAATAAAAGGGAAGCTCCGCTGTAGAGCCGATAAATATCGCTTTAATCTGATGATTTATACAAAGATTTTTAATAAACATATAATAGCTCTCTTCATCTGCTACCTGTGGAGCGATAAAGCTTTTGTCGGCAAAAAATAAACCTAGGGAATATGGGTTAGCGTCAATTGCTATTGTTTCAACAGGAAGCACCGATTCTTTCAGTGACCTGATAATACCCAGCCCGTATACGGAACCTGCACCTGTAACCAATACACTGAGAGTACCATTGATTTCATTCATATTTTTGCAAACTGCTGACAATGTAATCAACCTCCTGTTCTGTTAATCCTGGGTAAACAGGTATTGAAACTACCCTTTCGCAGCTGTTCTATGCCGATTGCTGCATGGATATTGGTCATCCTGTAATTGTAGCCAAGTACATCATGCTGGTATTTGGCTATCTGGCCATGGTTTATCAAACTCCTGGCCTTATCAGCCAGCTCTTTGTCCTCCGGTTTAATACCTAAAGACAGCAGTGCCACATGAAGGGCTGAGGTGCGTGAAGAGGTGGCGACACAATGCTTGCTGCCCTGGAATAGGGCAAAGTCCCGTTCAAACATTTCCACATATTCTCCATGGGCTAGCTTTCCACTGGAAAGAACTTCACTCACAAGTATTTTTTCCTCTATACCAAGCATAGGTTTAGCTAAAGCGATCATCATTACACTCCTCATAAATTTTTTTACACAGCTCTAGATTTAACCGGTGACCGGATCTGAAGCCTATTACATGTCCCAGTACCTTTTTCCCAAGTAAGCCAAGGTCTCCGAGAAGGTCAAGTACTTTATGACGGGCAGGTTCATTGGGCCATTTCCAGGACCTGTACTCAGCCCCGGATTTGACTACCAATACATTTGAGCTGACTTTCCCAGTTAGGTTTACAACATCTTCAATCTCTGACTCAATTATATAAGAACGGGCATCTGCCAGCTCTTTAGCAAAGGTTTCAGGAGTTATGTCCATTTCAGCTACTTGAGATAATTGAGGCAGATTGGGATAGTCAACCATATAGGTTAGTTTAAATCCATCGTAGGGAAGAGCTATCAGGAACTTTTCATATTCCATATCCCCTAAGCTTTCACGTTTATATACAATAATGGGCTTAAGTATTTTTATCATTTCCTTCTTGTCATTTTGTTCCACTATCCCAGCTTCCGTGAGCGCTCCTTTGAACTCTTTACTGCTGTAATCCTCTGTTACGGGCAGGCTGGCCTGTTCCAGCTCGATAAATACGTTGTCCAAACCTAATCCTGATAAGGCTGCCAAGGCATGCTCCGTGTGTTCGATGCGAACTTCTCCATCAACAAGAGAAGTCCATCTGTATTCAACCTTTGCTTTTTCAAATGAGCATTTTACTTTAGGGCAGCCTGGCAGGTCATTACGGATAAATATTATACCTGTATTAGGCGGGGCTGGATAAAAAGTTACCTTTGCATCGGTTTCGCCAGCAATGCTAGTACCCATTAAAGAAACCCTTTGTTTAATAGTTGTCTGATTATCCATTTTCATTTCAATTCCTTTCAACTAAACTGCAGAAATCAAGAATTTGTCTGGCGCGTTCCTTATAACTATGTTTTAAATAAACCTCCAGCTGACCATTGCGCGCTATTTCTTGCCGTGCTGCGGTATTTTTAAGAAAATAATTTACCAGGTTAACTGTATCTTCTGGGGAAGAGGCACATGACAGGTGAACATTATTTATAAACAGCTTGGTAACAGATTGTGTTGGTACGGTAAGCAAAAAACCGCCCGAACCCAGTACTTCAAAAGTCCGAGATGTTAACATGTCATGGTCATTTTGCAAACCTAATATAATTCTAGCTGAATTATATACTTTATTTGTTTCCTCATAAGGTAGTTCACCTTTAAGCATATGCGTTGGGATCTTAAAACCCATTAGCTCCTCATTAAAACGGTCCCATCGCTTACCCCAAATAGCAATGTTATATCCTCTTTCCACCAAAGGCTTAAGTAATATCTGAACGCTATCCTTCCGATATGACTTCCACTCTCGTCCACCATTCCCAATTAGGACCACATCATAATCATATTTACTGCTTGGAGGTTCATTCTTATTGAATTCCGGATTGCAGCCAAAATCCAGATGCCCGGCGGGAAGCCCAAGCTCCCTGTATTTATTTACACTACCAGGATGTATGGTCATAATTGCATTAGGTTTATAGATTTCAATACACCTGAAGGAACACTTTTCGGTCCATCTTGGATCTTCAGTTGCCCAATAGATATGTTTCACCTTATATTTAGAAGCTCTTTTCACTAACTCGTCTATATGCTCACGGCTATACCTGCGGTAAGCCCATCCCGTTGTTATCATGATCTCAGGCCTAAAGTTGTCAATTGCGTCTATTATAGAGCTTCTACTTAAATCCCTCAGGACAAAAACAGGGCAGTTCAATTCTCTAAAGCCCTGCGGCAGCCCAAGAGTATATTTAGAACTATGTGAAAAAAACAATATTCTTTTCATACTTACACCTCTTTCAACAAAAGCTTGCGTGTGCCCGTTGCCCCACAATTAAATAACATATCAACTATAGACAAATTGGGTATAAAATTGCCCCAAAGCTGCGGATATGCTATAGGCTGATAATCCAAATACTCCAATTTAATACCTTGTTTTTCAAAAATCTCTGGTTGATTATATGCCCTTCCTCCAATACCGGACAGGTAACTGTCAGCAGAAAAGTGGCGACAGATTGCAGCTAGTAGTTCATTTTTTCGAAGCTCAGAAAATTGAGGTAAATCTGATAAAAACACAAGCTTTGTTTTAAGTCCCAGCAGGTCATATACCAGCTTGATAAAAGCTATGTTGGTATCTATAAGATATCCGGTATCTTGCAATACCTGCTCCATCATGGGGAAAACTTCTTTGAAATGAGGTGCTTTTGCGTAGTTTACTTTGAGTGCCATAAGATGATGCCTTTTCCAACCCGGTATAACAGTAACTTCATTAAACTGCTGCAAGCCCATGCCTTTGCGTTTCACCGGCACAGTCAGTATCTGAGTCCCTTGGGAAGTTTTGATAAGATTCCTATTATCCAATGAACTGCCTGTTTGAAACTGAGCAGTATCTAAAATAAAAAAAATATCACACTGTGCCATCTTAACAAAATATCCCGGCCAGGGAATATAATTCGGTTGATGACCTGCTAATTTCATTGACTCACTCCTTTAAATTATTTGCTATTGTTTACTTCATACAAATAGCATTCCCGCAATACCCCATGCCCTCCATAACCTTCTTTGAAACGAAACAGCCCTGTATTGACTCTACTTCCTTTTACCTCAGTGGAAATACCCCAATCTAAATATGAAAAGCCGTTTTTTAGTCCCCATTCCATCATATGACCAAAAATAAGGTTTAACGGCCGCTTATGCTGGAAACCATCGTGGTGGGCAATATAAAAACAGTTTATAACTCTGTCGTTCAGTAAAAATGCCAAAACACCCGCTGCAGGAGTTACTCCTTCATATGCTGCAAAGAGTTTTATCCTGTGAGGATAAAGAGTTTTTAGATGTTTGATTTCATCTAATGTATGTGCAGGCTTTGCATTATGATTATATTTAAGTTTATTTTCCAGAATAGGCCAAAAATCATTTATATCGGCATCCTCCACCACTGATAACCCACTTTTCAATGCTTTTTGATAGTTTCGAAAAGCTGTGTCACTCATTACCCGCTTTACAAAAGATTCCTCACCTTTTTTTAGCTCAAGGACTGTGGCCAGCTCTGTATACTCAAGCCTAAACCCAGAAAACCTTAAAGCAAAGTCAAGTTGGTCGGAAAGCTCCTTATGGTAAGCCTTCGGAACAGGTTTTAGCCGTATATAGTCAAAACCAGCCATGGCACAATATTCCACAAGGGCACTTACTAACTCCAGGCATTTTTTAGTGCTTAGACTGGACTTTATTATGAGCCCTCCATGGGAAGCGCCGGGGTGGGAAACTAGTATGCGTTTATCCTCTTGTTGTACTACGGCAGCAGGAAGAACAGCAATGATTCTCTTATCCTCCATAAATATCAGGGAATGATCTGAAAACCTGTCTGAAGGATGATAACCCAGGAATCTTCTCTCCTGCATAAAAGTGCCGTTAACTGAGGAACTCACAAATCCCTCCCATTCATTCTCAAGTTCTTTTGAATAGCTCTTTACAAACAATATAATTTCACCACACTTTCCTGATTATAGTGCTTACCATCTCCATCAAAAGATGTTGATTTTCTCTCCGCCTTTTGCGAGAGATTCTGAAATGCAATCAGTTATTTTTGCCACAAATTCTATATTTTTTCTGCCGCTAAGAGGCTCCTTGTGTTCTCTAATGCATTCCATAAAATGAATACACTCCTGTGTCAGAGGTTCCGAATTGTCTTCCACTGCCAAAAAATGCTCCTGCTCTCCGTTATGGAAGATTTGGATTTTTCTATCGGCAGCCTGTGCATCGTCAAATACCAATTTTGTTTTCGATGCAACCAGTGTCATTTTCCTGGTTTTTTCCGTATGAATGAAGCTAGCAAATATAGAAGCTATTTTACCATTGGGGAAACCCAACAGTATATTGATAACATTGTTATAAGGACTTTGAATATATCTTTCACCATGGGCAATTACCCAGATGGGGTCCATCCCTATGAGGTGGCGGGAAAGATAAATATCATGAACTGCCAGATCATGAAGAACATCTACTTTGGGAGCCTGAGAGGTGGAACTGGTTCTGGACATGTTGAAGTAACATAGATCATCAATAATATGTTTTTCTTCCAGAAGCCCCTTTATCCTTTTCACAGCAGGATGGTAAATCAATGTATGGCCGGCCATCAATACGGTATTTTGAGCAGCAGCCAATTCAATTAGATCATGACTGTCTTTCCTGTTAATTGTCACGGGCTTTTCTACGAGAACAGCTTTGCCTTTGCTTATTGCTTCCTTCGCCAGCATGTAATGACTTTCAGGTGTTGTGGCTATAATAACCCCCTGTACCTCACTGTCATTCAATATATCTGCTTTATTTTCAGTGAACCTGGTCTGAGGGTAAACAGCAGCTGCCTGATTTAGCTTTTCATAGTCTAGGTCGCAGGCCCACTTCAATTCACAGCCCTCTATTGCATTTACAGTTTTCAGATAATTTTTTCCCCATTTTCCACAGCCTATCAAAGCAAGCTTCATCATTGCAATTACCTCTCAATTACATACTAATTATATGCCGGAGCACTATATATTAGCATATTCACCACCCATAGAAAATATTACTTACATTGAGGATCCTCATCTGGTAAAGTTAAAAAAATAAAAGGGGCTATGTTGTAAGATGATTTTGAGTTCATCTTTCAGCATAGCCCCTTTGTTTTGTGATGTGCTAATTCAAAATTAAGTAATCCAGCCATCTTTTGTTGATATATAAATTATGTCTGATACCCACTTTTGATTAGGATTATCAGCTTTGAAGTTTCTATTGAGAATATTGTCAGCAACCGGTAGGGTGTGTCTTGAATTAGTAGTTGCTTTGTACTTCTTTGCAACCTTAGAGCGTATGCCATCTGCTTTCATCAAACGCGCTACGCGTCCCTTGCTAGCTTTCTGATCTTCGGGTAGATTCTTAGTTATCTGAGGCGCACCATAGATTCCATAGCTTTTTTTATGTACAACTTTTATTGTTTCTAGGAGCTTCTTATTATATAGGGAATCTTCGTGTCTATCAAACTGAGGGAAGGTTACTATTTTTGGCGGTAAGACATGATGATATTTATAGAGCTAATGTGCAGGAGAAGTTGAAGCAATTAGAAGTTACAGCATTATTGAAAGAAGAAACAATATAGGAACAGAAAACATATTGTGAAATCTATTGTAAAAACCTCACTTGCAACTGATACAGTGAACCGTACCATAAATAAGTGAGGTTTTTACTTAATAGTACAATATTCGTTAATACATAATCAGTATAAAATAACAAATGCTTTTAAAAACAAATTACTTTGAAGCTTTAATATCAGATTGCAGGTATACACAATATTATATAGCTGCCATTATTCCAATTTTTAAAATAAGTTTTTCCACCATGTACTGTAATAATTTGTTTCACAATAAAAAGTCCAAGACCATGGGACACACCACTAGGAAATTCATTGGAAGTGTTTAGATTTTCTAAAACTTCATTATTAAAGCCAATTCCATTATCTTTAATTTCAATTATGCAAAAATTATCTTCTTCTTTAATTTCAATGAAAATATCACAACCATTTTCATTATATTTCATAGAATTTCCTATAATATTATTAAGAGCACGTTCAAATAATCTCATATCACCATTCAGCATACAGCGTTGAGCTTCATCAGAAATTGAAAGTTCAAGGTTGTATTTATTCTCACACAAGTTATTCAGATAATCAACAACTATTTTTCTAACAAGTTCGGAAATAAAAAAAGGGTGCATATTTAATGGTTGCATTTCATACTCTAGCTTTACTGTTAAATTTAAGTCTTCTATTAGTTGTTTAATTTTTTCACTTTGTGATCTTATTATACTAAACTGTTTTATTTCTTCTTTAGAAAAACTAGTATTATCTTCTAAGGAACTAGAATAGCCCATAATTATAGAAAGAGGTGTACGTATATCATGAGATACTGAATTTATCCAATTATTTCTTGCCATATCTCTTTTTTCTATTAACTTCTGCTGCCTTAATAGTTCTTTTGAAGTGTTATTTATGTTGTTTGCTAAATCTATAAAGGGACCTTTAATATTAAGAGAAACTGGCTTTTTTTTAGCCATATCTTCTACAGCTTTTGCAATTGAACTAAGGGAATTAAAAAAACGAATTCCAAATAAAAATGCTAATAGTATAGCAATTAAAAAATTTATTATAAGTCCAGCTAATAACCACTTAGGAGAATTAAACATAGCTTTTTCGGAAGCTTCAAAATTATATTTCCAAGTGCTATGTTTACTATTACCAAGGACAAATAATCCGTTTTTATGGTGCCATGTCTTAACTGGATAATCGTTTAAATACCATCTAGAAAAAGATGCAATATCTGAAGAAGTGTAACTTAACGGAACATCTTTCGGTAGATTTTTACTCCATATAACTTTCCCAGAATCGTTTAAAAGCATTGCCCACTTAAAATTATCTTCTATAGAAGATGAAGCTTTATCAGATAGTATAAAATTTTCACCTTCTTTTTTTAGACCTTGACTAATATTACATACATTATATTTAGGACTTTTGTTTTTTTGAGAATATGACTGCCATAAAGTTAAAAAAGTTAAATTAGTTATTAACAATAGAACAGCAATGCCAGCAGCTGATAGAATGTAACGTAATATTATTTTTATTATTCCCTTCATTATTATTCCCCCAATACAAGCTTGTAACCAAGACCTCTTACTGTTAATAGATATTTGGGGTGAGAAGGCTCTTGTTCTATTTTTTCTCTAAGTCTTCTTATATGTACCATTAATGTATTTTCATATCCAAATAAATTATCATCCCAAGCAGCTCGGCACATAGCATCAATAGTTACAATGTTTCCTTTATTAGCATATAGCTTGTCTAATAAAGCGTATTCCTTAGCTGTTAAGGTTAACTCTTCATCGTGCTTTTCTACAATACCGCTGTTCATGTCTATAAATACATCTCCTAAATAAAAAGTTGGTTTTTCTTTAGGTTTAATGGCTTCTACAGTATATGTTCTTCTAAGTATAATGTTTAGCCTAAGAATTAATTCTCTAGGTAGAAAAGGCTTGGTCATATAGTCATCTGCTCCAAGTCCTAGCCCTAAGAGTCTGTTTTCATCCTCATCTCTAGCTGATAAAAATAGCACAGGAACTGTGGAAACCATATGGAGTTTTTGTATAAGAGAGAAACCATCTCCATCAGGAAGAATTACATCCAAAATAACAACATGGGGTTTTATTTCTTTAAATTTTTTAATTGCCATATGAAAATTAGAAGCTGTGGATATATTCTTAAATCCTTCCTTTAACATAATGTTTTGAACCATAGTAAGTAAAGAAGGTTCATCATCCACAATTAATATTTTGCAATTCTTAATATTGTCCATGTTAAGGTACTTTCCTTTCTGTTAAGAGTTAGAAGTTAGTATATTTGTAAGTACTAACTATAATTATTATATACTAATGTATAAATATTAAAAATTAATTTTAATATTCTTAAGGTAAATGTAAGGTGGATTTAATTAGGATGTAATGTAGATGTTTTATATTTTAATAGAAGTAAAGTTAAGATATATTAAAAATAATTTATGTATTAGGGCAGTTATTGTTTTTTATGGTACTAACGCAAATTTTGGAAGGGGTTTTTAAAATGGAACATATAATTATAACTAATAATTTGAGTAAAAGATATAAAGATGTATATAGTGTTAAAGATGTTGATTTGAAAATACCCAAAAACACTGTTTATGGTTTTTTAGGGCCAAATGGTGCAGGAAAATCAACTACATTAAAAATGATTTTAGGATTGGTTAAACCAACAGAAGGTAAAATAACTGTATTTGGTAAGGAAGCAAATGATAAAAATAGATTAGATATTTTAAAAAATGTAGGAAGTCTTATTGAATCACCTAGCTATTATGCACATTTGACAGGAGAGGAAAATTTGAAAATTATTCAAACCTTAAGAAATGTACCAGAAAAAAATATAAATAAGGTATTAGAGATTGTTAGATTAGATAATGAAAAAAATAAAAAGGTAAGTCATTATTCATTAGGGATGAAACAAAGATTAGGATTGGCAGCTGCACTCATTAATTTTCCTAAGTTGCTTATTTTAGATGAACCTACTAATGGACTTGATCCAGCAGGAATACAAGAAATGAGAGAATTAATATGTTCACTTCCTAAAAAGTATGATATGACAGTTGTGGTATCAAGTCATCTTTTAAGTGAGATAGATCAAATGGCTGATACCCTTGGAATAATTAATCATGGTGAATTAATTTTTCAAGATAATTTAGAAATACTTCATCAGAGAAGTAACCATAAGCTTGCAATTAAAACTTTAGATAATACAAAAGCAAGAATTATATTAAATAGTGAAGGAATCCATTGCAAAGTTGAAAGTGAATATTTATTATTACCACAAACTTCTGATGATTTCATTATAAAATGTAATAAATTATTTTATAAAAGTGGAGTTATACCTGTTCGCATAGAAGAACGTCAAAAGAGTTTAGAGGATATTTTCTTAGAATTAACAGGAAAGGCAGTGAGTTTATGATAGAAGCACTTTCTATGGAGTTTTATAAAATACGCCGTCGAAAGGTAGGACTTAATGTACTAGCAGTTATTATAATACAACTTATGTATGGTCTGTGGGGTATGAATTATAGAGATGCACATGAATTATCTCAAGGGTGGATGGAGTGTATTTATAGATTTTCATCATTAAACTGTATTTTTATGCCAATGTTAGCTTCTGTTATAGCTTCAAGATTAAGTGATGTTGAGCATAAAGGAAATACTTTTAAACTACTGAAGTCAATAATGAAAAGTAAAGATTTATTTGCAGCTAAATTTATGTGTTGTGGATTTTACATGGCTGTAGAAACATTGTTTCAAGTTTTAATAATGATTTTTATTGGAAAATTGAGAGGTATTACAGAACCATTTCCATTTGTATATTTTGGTTACTATGGACTATTTACGCTTATAGTTAATTTAACATTAGTATTATTGCAGCTTATACTGTCATTACAATTTAAAAATCAAGTAATTGGATTTGCAGTAGCTGCAGGAGGCTCATTTTTAGGATTATATTCATTATTCTTTAAAAATGCAGGTAAATATGTACTATGGAGCTATTACTTAGTTCTTTCACCATCAAAAATGAATTGGGACGAAGTTACAAAAACAGTTGATTTTTATTGGGGAGGAATACCTTTAGTTGAATTTTCAACATTAATTTTAGTTACTGTTTTATTATATATTATTGGGAAAAAATTTTTCATAAGAAAGGAGATTTAAAGATGTTTTTACTAACACTAAAATCTGAACAGATGAAACTTCACAAATCACCTATATGGATTCCATTCTTTGCTATACCATGTATTTCAGCTTTTATGGGAACATTCAATTATTTGGCTAATAAAGATATATTAACAAAAGAGTGGTATAGTCTTTGGACCCAGCACACTATATTTTACTGCTATTTTTTTCTTCCAGTATTAATTGGAATTTACTGTGCATATTTATGTAGATTAGAAAATATAAACAACAATTGGAACAGTATTTTAACATCACCTGTTAGTATTAAAAGTATTTATTTTTCAAAATTTATTACAGTTATGAAAATGCTGCTTTTTACGCAAATTTTTGAGGGAATACTATTTTATATTTCAGGAAAATTTGCTGGATTTACAACTAAAATTCCTAGTGAAATGTTTTTATGGCTTCTATTAGGATTTTGTGCAGGTGCTGCAATTGTATCTGTTCAGCTCACCATTTCCCTTGTAATAAAGAGTTTTTCAGTGCCAATAGGGATTTCTTTACTTGGAGGTTTTTTAGGGGTTGCGGCTACAGCAAAAGGAGTTGGACTTTACTTTCCTTATTCATTATTTTCAATTGGAATGTGTGCAAATAATCCATCTGCTGCTGCAGGATATAGTATATCTGCCTTTGTGATTTCATGTGTTTTATTTGTAATTATATTTAGCAAATTAGGTATTATAGCTTTAGAGCCAAATAATAATTGGTAAATTTAAACATATTATATTAAGAAAAAACATAATCATTTTCGCAAAAATGATTATGTTTATGATAAAATGAGATATAGAACCATTAGTTTTAATAGCCACATTTATATTAGATTTTCTTTGCATACATCCATAAATGACATAGACTTTTATTAGTGATAAGATTGGGGAAATAAAAATGAAAATAAGTTCAAGGGAAATAAGAATTTCAATATTATATTTTGTTAATGCATTAATTATGATTTTAGGAGTATTTTTAATGACAAAATGTAATTTGATAAATTGGAATAGTAAGGTTGATAAAGGAAAAATAGAGATTGTTGTTTGTGCGACTATTATGATGCTTTCAGTAATCCCACTCCTTATAATATCAATTTATCATATTATAAAGGCTTTTAAATATAAGAATATATACTATAATGAGGAAGTTTATATTGAATGGAAGTATGAAAAAAGTGAATGGAGAGAGCTTATTATCAAAAACTTTAAAATTAATATTTTTAATGATTTAAAGGGTTATTTAAAAGCTATGACAATAGTTTTAATAACAGTAATTATTGCATTAGAACTACACAATATTATAAATTTAAGAGGTACTGAAAAAATAGTTCCATATATAGTGATTTGTATGGTAGTAATAGCAGTAGTATTTTCAATAGATGTCTTAAAAGAAATTATAAGTTTAATAGATCATTTAATATTTACAAACTGCACTATTACAATTACTAAAGCAATGGCTATAGTTAATGAACAAGTTTATAGCTTTAATATACAACGTGAAAGTGAACTAGAAAATAAACAGATAAGGGATAAAAATATTGAAATAACTTATGCAGTTCCAAGTAAGACATCAAGAAGAATTGATAATATAAGGGCTTTAGAATATAAGGATTTAAAAAAATTAATAATTCCAATACCAAAGAATAAATATGAAGAGGCAGAAAAGTATATAGATGCACCTTATCCTATATATAATTATTTAAGAGATAAAAAAGAGGGGAAAAATAAGAAGAAAAGAAGATCATCATCCAAAGTTGATACTAGTAAGAATAATCCTGCCTGAAATAGTACTTTAAAATTTTATTTTGAAAATAGTAAGTGGCAAATTAAAAACTATGAATGATTTGACATACAGAACCAAATATACAAGTGTTAACATATATATTGAAAAATAAACTGTAATTAAATAATACTTGAATAAATGGTATTTTAGGTAAAGTTTTAAAAAAAGTATTACGAAGATATTATTAATGAATTTTTATTTAATAATCACTAGGTACAGAAAGTTGTATTATTAGTGAAGCAAAGAGTTTTATTCATTATTTTGATATAGATACTGTAAAGATAGTAGCTAAACACTCATTAACATATACTACTTTTGTATATTCTGATTATATGGGAGGATAGAATTATGAATATTAGTAGTACAACAAATTTAACAGAAGTTAAGTTTGATACAAGTCAAGCTTTAGGTATTAAAAATGTTAATATTAAAGAAGAAAAAAAATCAGCAGCTGAAATAACATTTATACCATGGGAAGATATGGACTATGAAAAATGCATAGGAAAAGATGGAAAGAAATTTGAAGTAGTTAGTTATTATAAGGTTAAAGGAGAAACTTTAAATAAAGATTATCTTGATGTATTTTCTTCTAAAGCTCAAGGGAAAGATGTAAAATGCTATGATTATTATGTAAAGAATTTTTTAGCAAAAATAACTAAAAATTTTAGTGATAGTGGAAGTTTAAAAAATGATGAAGAATCATTAAAAAAAGGAATAGATGATCTTGTCGGTGAGATGAAAAAAAATATTTCAAAAGGTATTTCTAATAATATAGAAAACTTAAATACCAAGTTTAATGTAAATGGAGTAGATTTTACTTTAAAAGAATTAATGGATTCTTCAAAGGTTATGGATTATGCAAATTCTATTCTACGTACCACAGGAAGTGGCCTGAATTATGAAAATTATGCAGAAATGGGAATAGCTAAAGGTAAGGTAAATACTTATGCAGAAAAAAATCTGAATACAGATCAGCAAAAATTACTTAATTCCACTATGTCTGCAAGAATACAAAAGATTATAGATTCAGTGCCAGAAAAAGTAGATGAAACCTACAAAAAAGGCATAGTTGTAGATAAAAATAATAAGTTTTATGCTATAAAAAATGTACAAGCTGCCACTAATATAGAATATGCAAAAGAAATTATGGATACTTTTGCAAATGTAGATTATTCCAATATAGAAAGCTTTGAAAAAGCTACAGAAATATACAGAAATCTTATAAAGCCTGTACTAGAATCAGCTGGTGTTATAAATATTGGAAGAAATCAAGCTTTAACTGATACAACTAATTATGAGATTAATAAATTTAAATCTTTATTTGATGAGAGCTATAAAAGAGTTTTTTTATCAGCTGCTGAAGTTAGAAAAATGTTTGGAAATTCAAAAAATGTTATAGATATTTGTAGATAAATTTTAAGAATTGCCCATTCTTCAATATTAGGGGGAAATTTATATCAAAGGAAGTAATATGTAATACGGTTTTAAAAATTACTGAACAGATGAAAACAAAGACATTTATATAGAAATTGAATAGATGTGAAGTTGGCTTTAAAAGTCGTATATCTCTTCAGCTATGGAATCCACCACAGAAATGTAGTGGGTTTTTTACGTTTATAAGGCATATATTTTTTAGTTTATATAATATGTTGTCAGAATTGACTATAATGTATCTAAGTTTTATTAAAAATTTTTTGTGAAGTGTTGACTCTAACATCACGTTATAGTGTAGTATAAAAATAGAGCTTAAAGATATTATCAAGATTTCTAGCCGGCAGATTATTAAATAATATTGGAAGCTCTAAAATAAACTTTGAGGTGTAGAGATGAGAACAGTAAAACAAGTTTCGGATTTGACAGGAATAAGTGTGCGCTCACTACATTATTACGATGAAATAGGATTATTAAAACCAAGTGAGGTTACAGAGGCAGGTTACAGGCTTTATGACGATGAAGCTCTTAAAACCTTACAACAGATTTTATTTTTTAAGGAACTTGATATACCTTTAAAAGATGTTAAAGAGATAATGTCCAGTCCATACTTTGATAAAATGAAGGCTTTGGAAAATCAAAAAAAGCTGATTATTATGAAACGTAATAGATTGAATGATTTAATAGAGCTTATAAATAAAACATTAAAAGGAGAAAATACAATGAGTTTTAAAGAATTTGATATGAGTGAATATTATAATGTATTGGAAGAATTTAAGACAGAACACCGGGATGAGGTAATTAGAATTTATGGTAGTGTAGATAAATATAATGAATTTATTGAAAAATGTAAATCTAAGGAAGATGAAATTGCTAAAATGGCTATAAAGCAATATGGAAGTATTGAGAAATATGCTAAAGCCGTAAAGAAAAATCTTAATAGCGATATGATAACTTTATCAGAACAATATGATAAGTTTAAAAAAGATTTTCTTAACGATAAGCATCCTAAATTAAAAGAATTATATAAAAAGCTTACATCTGACTTAAGTAAGGATCCCTCTTCAAAGGAAATTCAACAAATTGCCGAGGAAATAATCAATATAACTAAAAAAGATTATGAAGCTTTCAAAATGGATAATGGAGATGATCATTGGTACTATATGGTGCAAATTTATTTGGTATATCCTGAATGGATAGAAGCAGTTGATAAAAAATATGGCAATGGTGCATCTAAATTTATCGGAGAAGCTTTAAAAAATTGTTCGAAAACTAAGAAGCCTAAAGTAGAAAAATTATATGAAAAGCTAGTATCTGACTTAAGTAAAGATCCTTCTTCACAGGAGATTCAACAAATCGTTGAAGAAATATTAGATGAAAGTAGAAAAAATCAGGAATTTTACAAAGTAGATGAGGGGGAGAATCATTGGAGTTATATGGCAGAACTTTATTTATCAAATTCTACTTTTATAGAATTAATTGATAAGGAATATGGCAGTGGTGCATCTAAATTTATTGGAGAAGCTTTAAAATTTTATTCTGAAAATAGTAAGTAGTGAATAATGAGCACAGTATAGTTTTTATAACTATAGTGGCTCATTTTTTTATGAAAAATGTTTAAGGAAATTGCAAAGTTTTTGTCTTTAAATAAATTATATAATAGATTAAAATATGTATTGAATGTTATGGTATTATAGAATAATAATGGAAAGTTAGTATGTAAACAATGGGGAGGAAAAATATGATTTTTAGTAAAGATATTATGGATAAAAAGAATCTACTTAAAGAATTAGATTCATTAGCATATTCAGATAGAGCAAATAAAATGGCATTATTAGGTCGTGATAATAATGGATCCAAGAAGTATTCAAAATTACTTTCTTCATTATTAGATGATGGTGCGTATGAAGCAAGTCTTGCTTTAATCGGTGCAGGTGTAACAAAAGATATAAGTATTATTTTGGCAGCATTAAAACATCCTGCATATAGTGTTAGAAATAAGGCAGTAGGACTTTTAGCAAAAGTAGCTTCAGATAATGATATTGAAGGTGAAATAATAAATTTATCTTATGATTGCCGTCGAAAATTACTACATAATATTTCAATTATAAATCGCCAAAGTGCAGCAGATAAATTATTACCTTTTGTATATTCTAAATGGGGAGCAAAAGAAGCAGCTATTTTATTACCAGCATGTTCTAAAGAAACTGTTGAGGAGTGGATTATAAAGATTGGATATGCAATAACAAATTGGTGTAGATTAGCAGCTCATCATTCTGATATAGTTTTAGAGTATTTTAAGACAGCTTTAGAGAAAGCAACCGTTGGGAAAAGGATTTATGTTTGGTATAGATTTTCATCTGCAATGGAAACTTTGTGCATGTCAAATGCAGATTTTATATTGGATTGTGCAATAAACTTAGGGCCAATGAATGTAATATATTTAGCGTTAAAAAAACAAATTGGTACTTTAGTCCGTATAAATCCTAACAAGGTTTATATGTTACTTGTAGGAAATGAATCAAGAAAGGAACTTATTTCATATGGAGTGCCAGAGGGCATTTTGAAAAGAAAAAATTATCTATCAAAAGATCAATGGATTGGATTAGCAAAATTGCTAGGGGATAGTCCTTTTCATATAGTAAAATTACTTTATTATATAGCACCTTCAAATAGGGAAGAGATTTTTGAAGCTGTGTATGAAGAAGATGAACGTAAGGAAAGAATTTTTTCAGAAGCGCTATTGTGCAGCTTGCCAAATAAATTGCGTGATAGGGAAGCTGCTAGAATGCTTGGCCTTCGTGGAATTTATGATAACAAAGAAAAGAATATTATGATTACTGCATGTCGTCATATTGATAATTCAAGGGAAATGCTTCAAAAAGCAGCACAAGCCTCAAGTGCAGATGAGCGTGGAAGGGCACTTGCGGGGCTTATTGTGAGTACTGCATTATCAAGACATGGCGTTCATGATACATTAGTGTTTTTAGGCCGTATCAAAAATGATCAAGATCCTGTGCGAAATGCAGTGCTTAACAAGCTTTCAGATTGTCCACCATCTATTTTTACAGATGAGAATACAAAAGAACTCACTTTACTTATTGATAGTGTCAACGAGGCTAGAGATACTTCATATGGCACACTGTATGCAACACAAAGATTAGCTTTTAATATTATGAGATATAATATATCAAATCCTCAAAGCGAGATTTTTAAATTTTCTATAAGCACAATTATAAAGCTAGCAAAGAAAACAGGAGAACTTGCATTACCATCACTTGAAAAAAATTTACCAAGAGGTGCGGAAAAGATATTGTTTGAAGAGCTTTACCCATTAATTGTTGAGGCAAATAAAAGAGAAAATTACAACTTTACAATTGATATAGCAGATTCATTAGGAAAAAGAGGTTATAACATAATAAAACTTCAAAATTTATTAAGACAGGCCATAACTGCTAAACCAGATAGTATAGCAATACAAGCAGTAAGATATTGGCTTGCAGATAAAAAAACACGTGATGAAAGAGTTAAGGAATTACTAGCTTTGGATAAATCCTTTATTACAATAGATGAAGTGTTTTTACATTTACACTACACACGTCAAGAATGGTTAGATCCATTTATTTCTGGCAATGTTATCAGAGGTAGATTTCTAACTGGTAAAACAATTTATGTTGTGCCAGCTGATAATGGATTTAATAGGTGGCTGCCACGTCAGCAAAATTCTTTAGGGATTATACTAGAAAAAATTGCATCTGATTCAAAACGCAGTCTTTGGGAACGTTCAAGAGCTATAAGAATAATTGCAGGGATGCCTGATTTCTCTTCAAGCAAAGTGGAAGATCTTTTAAAGGGCAAAGAAGTAGCTATAGTGGAAGCTGCACTTCATGCATTATCACTTACTCAAGAGCCTGAAAAGGCACTTTCAATTCTCTTGGAGAATTTAGATGGGGACAGGGCACGTGTGGCAATGTATTCTATACCTAGATGTGTTCGTAAAATGAGTCCATCTCTTGTAACTTCAATGCTTAAGGAACTTTTAAAACGGGACAAGCTTAAAATCACTGTTAGAAAAGAGGCTGTTAGGTTGCTTGGTGCTTATAGAACCAGTGATAGCATTTTATTACTGGTAAATGAATTTGAAAAAGCAAATTTGCATAAAGATGTACTAATTGCAATAGGACATGCGGCCAGAGAATTTTTAGATGATGAACGTGGGTGGAATATTTTAAATACTATGGCTTGTTCATCCGAAAGTGATGTTGTAAAAAGTTTATTATATCAAGCTCCAGATGAACTTCCAGAAGAATATAGAGCTTTATATTTAGAATTAATAATTAAGATTGCAAACCATATAGATGCAGAAGTTGGACGAGAAGCTTTTAGCTGCATGAGGCGTTGGACAAATGTAAATGAAGAAATAATTGCCAAAGCCACAGCAAAGGCTATTACTGATGTTGAAGATAGTACTAGGTGGAATGCTGCCATGAATACTTTAGTGGAAACATGCCGTGATGGTAAGGTCAATGAATTTGTAATAAGGATTTTTAAAGATTTATCTAGCGCCACAATAGCTCAGAAGTGGAATGCTAATAACCAAAGAGATTTACCTCATAGGCAGCGTTTAATGAAGTTAACAGATAAACTTATATCCTTACCAAATCTTACACGTTTAAACCTTACATCTTTGTATATGGAAATTATTAATAGTATTGCAGCAAATGACACATTAAAATATGTTGTAGTGAAATTTTATATAGCTTCAATTGATTGGAATAATGTAGATGAATCTACTCAGTATATAAAAAGTATTGCAAATTGTATTAAAAATCAACCATACCTTATAAACAATGCATATAGAGACATTATGAAGAATTTAAAAGATGACAAAGGATACTGGAATCCAGAAATAATACTACAAATTGTTGATATATTATGGTGTGAAGGCTTTTATGAATCTCAATTTATAGGACTTTCTTTACTTGAAGCTGCTGGAAATGCTTTATTGTGGAGAGAAGATTGTGCCAATAGGTTGAAGTTATATAGAAATCATCCTGACCTTAATATTCAATCACTTGCATTAGATATTTGGACGGCAATAGAGTAAAATGTGCACTTTAAAATAAGGATTTTTGAGTTTATTTCGAAGATATAGAAGGTCTAGGTTACATACTGATAATTCAAAATTTTAAGGGGGAAAATCATGTTAAGAAACTCAAAAGTAGAACAAATCCAAATTCTAAATGATTCAGAAATTCTATTTAGAGTAAAAAATGGACTTGGAAAATTAAATATGAGTTTTGTTAAGAATAAAGATGATGAAATAAAAATGACCTATTTTTTAGGGGATATACCATTGATTATGGGCAATACAGAATATTGTCCAACTTGTTCTGCCATGATTCAGTTAGCCGAAGGTAGAGAGAAAGTTGATAGTAAAGTAGTTCAGGTTTTAAATAATATTAATACAATACAAAGTATAGAAGATGGATTTGAAAAAATTAAGCCCATACTAGTTTTACTAAATGATGGTTATTATGTATTAAAAGAAATAGAATTAATTCCTACAGATGGCGAAGGAAATTATTTTTGGAATTTAGATGGGAAGAACAAAAATTATAATGCAAGTGCGGATTTTTATTTGCATGATTATGGAACAATTTGTGGAGCACCTAAGTTTATGATTCCATCCCAGGGAACTAATTGTTATAACAATGAGAGAGTAGAATACTATAGAGAAAAAATTAGAAATGGTGAAAAGTTGTTTGGTATTGCTATTGAATTAAGAGCTTTTATGTCATTATTGATAGACGGGCATCATAAAGCAACAGCTTCTTATTTAGAAGGAAAAACTCTTAGCTGTATTACAATAATAAAACCTTGTTCTTATAAAAATTATAATACTGGTGAGGAGGGTATTAATTATTTAGGAAATGATATTCCTTTTAGTAGGTTGAGTGATACAAAAGACATAAAGCATTATTACAATAAGAAAAATACAGGTAGTAGAAATGAATATAAGAAGATAATTTTAGAAGAAAAACATACTATGCCAATTAATATAGGTAAACCTAAGAACGATTTTCCTAATTATGAAGATATAGCTTTATCAAATTTGGCTCAAGATACTTCTGATGAAAAGATAGCAGAATTACTAAATTATATAGGAGAGTATCCTTTAGAAGAATTAGAGTATATATTTTATAATTTAAAAGTTAACAACAAAGCAAAAGCTAAGGATTTATGTTTTAAGATTCTTTCTTCAAATGGATTCCAAAGTATATGGGATATATGTGTTAAATTCTTATCTCAATATAGAGTTAAAGAAGTAGAGGACTTATTTATAAATATTCTAGTTAGCTATGATCAATATGATTGTATTGGTTACGAGAATATTAAAAAGATAATAGATGATTATTTTAAAGAAAATAAATAAGATATTTATTAATGGTGAATTTGAAAGGTGGTGATTCGCCTCCACTATACATATCCATCGCCTGCAAATAGTTTAAAAAGCTCTTTACAGGCGGTGGTGTTTTTGTTAGGTGAGGGCTCCACCAAATATGTATTGTAATTAAATATAGTGTGAAAAATAAGCTTGAATATATTTGTTTATATATTGAAAGCTTATTTTTGTTTATTTAAGGAATATTATATTGAATTATATATGTGATATTGAACAATATATAGTTTATAGACAGTACTAAGAAAGGTGAGTTTACATGAATTTATTAATGACAATATTATCGCTTATGGTATGTTTACTAATTTCAAATATTATTAGTCACTACATCCCATCTATTCCTACAGCTTTAACTCAAATTGCTTTGGGGATTATTCTTACATTAATTTTTAAACATAATTACTTTGAGATAGAAGAAGAATGGTTCTTTCTTTTATTTGTAGCACCCATTTTGTACAATGATGGAAAATACTTTCCAAGAGATGAATTGTGGAAAATGAGATGGTCAATATTAGGAAATTCTCTTATATTAGTTCTTTTAACTACTATTGGAGGAGGATATTTTATTCATTGGATGATACCGGAGATTCCCCTTGCTGCAGCATTTGCATTAGCAGCTATTTTATCACCAACTGATCCTGTGGCTGTAAATGGAATTGCAAAGCGCATTCATATACCTGAAAAAATATTAAATCTTGTTAGGGGAGAATCTTTAATAAATGATGCATCTGGTATAGTAGCTTTTAATTATGCAATAGCTGCTGTAGTAACCAATTATTTTTCCTTAAAAAAAGCAATCTTAAATTTTTCATATGTATTTTTGGCAGGTGCTATTTTAGGTTTAGTTTTGGCTTTGCTTGTGGTGCTAGTGAGATTCATTTTGCGTAAAGAGGGAATAAATGATGTAATATTTCACTCCTTGTTTCAGATACTAACTCCCTTTGGTATTTTTATTATAACAGAAGAACTCTTACATGCATCAGGAGTTATCGCAGTAGTAGTGGCAGGGATTGTTCATTCATTAATAAAGGAAAAAACAGAAACTAGGATAGCTGAAGAGCAAGTTCTTACAGAAAACTTATGGTCAATTATTTTATTTGTGTTAAACGGAATTGTGTTTCTATTATTAGGATTAAATATCCCACTATCAATGACTGAAACAATAGCTAGTCCCAATATAGGGAATTGGAAGGCTGTGGGATATGTTATTGCTATTGGGCTTGTTATTTTAGCAATTCGTTTTGTTTGGTCTTATTTATTTGCTTATTATGAATATCGTTTAAATAAAGTTGAAATTATTGAAGAACCCAATATGAAAATGGCTTTGTTAACTAGCTTAACGGGTGTTCGAGGTGCGGTTACAATGGCAGGAGTCTTATCAATTCCTTTTTTCCTAGACAACGGAGAAGTTTTTCCAGAACGATCACTGATACTTTTTTTAACTGCTGGTGTAATATTATTTACATTAGTAGTTGCAACAGTGGCTTTGCCCATTTTAAGTAAACAAGAATTAGTGGAAGAGGAAAGTCTTGATGATAATAATCTAAGTAAAGCAAAGAAAAAACTTTTATTAGCTAGTATTAAAACTATTGAGTCAGAAATAAATGAGAAAAATGAAGCTGTAGCCTATGAATTAATTAATGAATATAAGAAGATATCTGAAAATCATCTATTGCAGCAAGATTCAATGATACAAAAGACAGATCTTTATCAACAAGAAATAGCAGAAATACGACTAATAGGGTTAGAAGCAGAAAGAGGATATGTTTATGAATTAATGGATAAAGGAGAAGTGAACGAAGCGGTCTTTAAGGCTTTGGATAAATCTTTTGACTACAGAGAAGAAGTCTTTTTATATAATACTCACCAAGATACCATGTATCTTATAAGAAAATTAATAAGATGGTGGAAGCGTTTTTATGGAAATCATCATAAACCAAAAGATACTAAAATAAATAATTTAGGATTAGTAAAAGATATTCAACTAAAAGCCTTTCAAAAGGCAATTAAGTCCTTAGAGGAATATGTGAAGAGTCATGACAGATCAGAAGCTGCCAAGGTGGTGATTTTAGATTACAAGAACATGATTAATAGATTAAAAGGAACAATGATAAAATACAATGAAGAAAGCGTAGAACAAAAGGAAGAATTAAGAATAAAAGCAATGGACATGGAACGTTCAGAGATTCGCAAAATGTATGAGTTAGGGGAAATTACTAGAGAACAATCTAATGAATTAAGAAGATATATAAACTATATTGAAAGTGTAATTTTGTATAAGCATGCTGAGTAAAATAAAGATAGTTTAATATGTATTGTATTTAAATATAGCATAAAAAATAAGCTTTGAATATATTTGTCTATATATTGAAAGCTTATTTTTGCTTATTTGGAGAGTATTATTTTCGTCTAAATTTTATATTTACATATATAATAAAAATAATTGATACAATGGCTAGTACAATACCAGCATATGCAAAAATTTCTCCACTATTAACTGCAGCTATAATAAGAAAAATACCAAATATAACGAGTCTGTGAAAAAAAGTCTGTAAATTACAAAATATAGCAGCTTTCTATGATAAAATATAAATATCATAGGAGGCTGTTTTGTTATGGGTAAGAGAAAAGAAAGATTAACAGAGGGAAAAAAGAATATTATTGCTGATTTAATTAGGGAGTATGACATTCAATCTGCTGAGGACATTCAAGACGCATTAAAAGACCTTCTTGGAGGTACTATTGAAAGCATGCTTGCAGCTGAGATGGATAACCATTTAGGGTATTCTCCATATGAGCGTACTGATGTAGAAAATGCACGCAAT
>NZ_JHVC01000029.1 GCF_000619945.1 Clostridium lundense DSM 17049
TATTTCCATTTCTCCATATTTACTACGAATAGTTTTTTGTTTCTTTCCATTGCGTGCATTTTCTACATCAGTACGCTCATATGGAGAATACCCTAAATGGTTATCCATCTCAGCTGCAAGCATGCTTTCAATAGTACCTCCAAGAAGGTCTTTTAATGCGTCTTGAATGTCCTCAGCAGATTGAATGTCATACTCCCTAATTAAATCAGCAATAATATTCTTTTTTCCCTCTGTTAATCTTTCTTTTCTTTTACCCATAACAAAACAGCCTCCTATGATATTTATATTTTATCATAGAAAGCTGCTATATTTTGTAATTTACAGACTTTTTTTCACAGGCTCAAGAGTAATAGATTTTTATAGCAATTTTTTCTCAAATGCCTCTACCATTTTTTTAGTCATTAACCCACCAATAGGTCCTCCTACAGAGCCGTTTAATTTTGAAGTTTCATTTCCTTTATAGCTATCATTAAATTTCATACCAAGTTCATTTGCATATTCTGTTTTCATTCTATCAAGCTTTTCCTTTGCTTCAGGAACTAAAGGTCGTCTACTCATTATATAACACCTCCATATTAGTATTAGTTTTGTACTTCTGAATAAATATATACTTAGTAAATTATTCAGATTTATAGATGTTTTGTTTTTACAAGATGATTATTTTATAACTACAAATTATTAGAGTTTATTTTAAGAGTTATTTTTTAAAATATTTACAGATAATAATATAATACATTACAATGGTATTATTAAAAAAAGATTTAGAGTTTAAAAAATATATCATGTAGAAAAAGAAGAATTTTAACTATAAAGAATGAACTAAGGGCATAGTTTGGAGGGGAAACTTTGGAACATAAAAAATATAAAATTAATGAAGTTGCAAA
Source organism: Clostridium lundense DSM 17049 (assembly GCF_000619945.1). GTDB lineage: Bacteria > Bacillota > Clostridia > Clostridiales > Clostridiaceae > Clostridium_AO > Clostridium_AO lundense. The sequence goes on from NZ_JHVC01000029.1 coordinate 885, forward strand.
AATGCATAATATATCTAAGAAAACCTTAATATATTATGATAAAATTGGACTTTTTAGACCACAGTATGTGGATGAAGTAAATAATTATAGATATTATGATATGAAAGAGCTTCCAATATTGAAGCAGATTGTATATTTAAAAAAGATTGGATTCTCTTTAAAGGAAATAAAAAATCTTTTAGATAATAGAGAACATGATTTAATAATAAATGCTTTATCTTCTAGAAATAATGAAATAATGAAAGAAATTGATAAGCTTGAAGATATGCATAAGAGTATTGAGCATTTACTAAATTTTTATAGAAAAACAAAATATCTAGATAAAAGAGATTTATATAAACCATCAGTTAAGATATTTACTCAAAGAAAAATCTTTTATTTAAAATGTGAAGAAGAAGGTAATGTGGAAGAAATAATGCTAACTTATAGAAGAGTATTAAAGCGTCTTCAAGAGTTGAATTTGTTCTCTCATAAGGAGTATGGCACAATATACTTAAAGGAAGGGATAGAGTATGGTTTTAAGCATAATGTGGGATCTTTTATAAGTATTCCTGATAATTATAATATTAAAGAGCAAACTATTCTTGAAGAGGGAAAGTATATTTGTATGTATAAAGATGGAGGTTATTATAATGAGGAGGCAGTTAAATATCTTTTAAAATGGATACAAGAAAATGGTTATGAAGTTTTAAGTGATATATATGAATATTGTTTGATAGATTATACTTTTACAAAGTCAGTAGATGATATGATATCTGAAATTCAAGTAAGGGTGAGATAATATAATATCTCATCTTTTTTTATTATTGACAATGACCTTAGGGTACAGCTTAAAGTGAGATTGTGAAAAAATTAATAATTCAAGTTAGGAGTGAATAGACAATGTCAGAGAGTAAAATTAATGCTAAGGAGTTTATTAGCAAAGTTTTAACAGGTATGAGTATTGGTATTGTAGTTGCATTGATACCTTCTGCTTTATTAGGAGAGTTAGGGAAAGCGCTTAATATACAGCCAATAGTAGAAATAACAAAGATGGCTAGTAGTTTGTTAACTATTGTAATGGGACTTTGTATAGCAATGCAATTTAAAATGTCACCTATTCAATCTGGAACTCTAGCAATAACTACAATGATAGGTTCTGGAGCTTTAAAGATGAATGGTAAGGTTATTCAATTTGCTGGAATGGGAGATGTAATAAACGCAGGAATAACAGCAGCATTAGCGGTATTATTAATATTATATATAGGAGATAAACTAAAAGCTTATACAATGCTTTGTGTTCCAACAGTAGTTATTACACTTATAGGTTTTGCTGGGTTGCAATTACTTCCATATGTATCTTCAATAACAAGATATTTAGGAAATATGGTGGATATGTTTACAACATTACAACCAGTACTAATGGGAATATTTACATCAGTTACTTTTGCTATATTAATAGTTTCACCAGTATCTACTGTTGGTGTTGCTATGGCAATTTCATTAAGTGGAATTGGTTCAGGAACTGCGAACCTTGGAATATGTGCAGCTGGTTTTGGTCTAGCAGTAGCTGGATTTAAAGTAAATGGACTTGGAACTTCACTAGCTCATGTGTTAGGTTCACCAAAGATGCAATTAGCAAACTTTGCAAAAAAACCTGCAATGATATTACCTATAATTGCAAATGCAGCAGTAGTTGGAGCTTTAGGTGGATTACAAAAGATACAGGGTACTCCAATGAGTGCTGGATTTGGTATTAGTGGACTTATAGGACCAATAAATCATTTAAATATTGCTGGATATAGCACAGGAAGTTTTGTAATAACAATAATAATGTTTGTAGTAGCACCACTTATATTGAGTTTTGTGTTTAAATATTTATTTGTAAATGTATTAAAAATTGTTAAAGATGAGGATTATTTAATAGAATTTAAATAATACAGGAGGAATTTTAAAATGAAAGTTATTGCATATGCATATAGACCAGATGAAACTGTGGCTTTTGAAAGATTTTCAAAGGAACTAAATCTAGATGTTACTTATGTAAAAGAAAGCTTATCACTTGAAAATGCACATTTAGCAGAAGGGATAGAAGCTGTTGCAATATTAGGTAACTGTAATGCTGGGAAAGAAGTTTTGGAAAAGTTAAGCAAAGGTGGGGTTAAATATTTAGCTTCAAGAAGTGCTGGATATAATAATATAGATCTAGAAGCAGCTAAGGAGCTTGGAATAAGAGTAAGTAATGCAACCTACTCTCCTAACTCAGTGGCGGATTTTGCAACTATGCTTGCTTTAATGTTAAATCGTAGAGTTATAGAATCAATAAAAAGAAGCCAAGGACAAGATTACACATTAGGTGGATTAATGGGGAATGAATTACGTAATCAGGTAATTGGAGTTATTGGAACAGGTCGTATAGGGCAAACTGTTATCAAAAATTTCAGTGGATTCGGAGCAAAAATACTTGCTTATGATTTATATCCAAATGAAGAGCCGAAGACATATGTAGAATATGTGGACTTGGATACGTTATTACAAAAAGCTGATATTATTACATTACATGCTCCATTGTTTGAAAGCAACTATCATCTAATAAATAAGGAAACTATTTCAAAAATGAAGCAGGGAGTAAAAATAATAAACACAGCTCGTGGGGAATTAATAGATACGTTTGCTCTTATAGATGGATTAAAGAATAGTAAAATTGGAGGGGCGGCACTGGATGTTATAGAAAATGAATTAGGTATATTTCATAGTGATTGTCGATTAAAAACTATAAATCATGATGGATTAGCTATATTAAAAAGTTTACCTAATGTAATATTAACTCCACATTGTGCTTTTTACACAGATCAGGCTGTTAGTGACATGGTGGAATGTGGATTAAGAAGCTTACATTCATTTTTACTAAAGGGAACTAGTCCATGGGAAATTACTAAATAGAGAATTTATTATTTTATTAGACTAAGGTTAAGAATCAGTTGATGAATTGAGATAGAGTATATAAAGAATTGCACCTTAAGAAAATACAAAGTATGTATTTTCCTAGGGTGCAATTTTTATTGTACTAAATTTCTTAAAATATTATAGTTTGAAAAGGTTCCCCAATATTCTACCCTATTAAAATGTGGACTTGTTGAATTGAAATAAACTAATATTGGAACATTATTCAATTCACTATGAGTAGTGAAAAACTTATTGTCTCCATATCTTATAGCTTCTAAGGCAAGTGGTAATTCACGTATAAATATTGAATTTCGTATAGGTGTGGTAATTGGATTAAATTTACCATCTACATATAAATGTACAAGGAAATAGTATCCTTTTTTTGTTTTTACCCAGCGCCCAAGAACTTCATCTCGCATAGCATTAATTTTATCATAGGCATATTTTAATCCAATGGTGAGAAAAAGTTCCGCTGTTATGTCAGAATGGGTAAGTGTATAGTGTCTAGGAATGATAGGTGATATAGGAGTTACTCCTCTTCTAAAGTCCACTGAAAGTTTTTTAGGATCTAATTTACTCATTTAATCCCTTCTTCAATATTATTTCACATAATAGCATTATATTAAGGAATAGGATGTTGTGTAACATTTATTGTTATAGATACATTAATTTTTATTCTATAATACTTATTCTTGTTTTACTTATTTTTTCATAAAATAATCTGTCTTTTTTTATTATAGATAAAGTAAGATGAACAAAAAGTAATACATTTAATACTAATGAAGCTATTACTATAATAAAATATATATAGTAGTAATAAGTATATCCAATATTTAATTGTATTGCCTTAGACATGATTTCATTTGTTCCAAATACCCCATAGTATAAGATAGCATATCGTGTGAATATTTCTTTAAAAGTCAGCTTTTCATAAGTCCCTTTAATTTGTATTCTTAATAACCATTTACCGAAGGTTTTACCATTTGTGATATATGGTACTAAAATGAAATAAATAAATATCCATATTGCTTCAGATAAAATATTATTTTTATTTATGAAGGTTGTAATTATAAACCAATCTATTGAAAAAGCAATAATTCTCCTAAAATAACTTACTTTAAACTCTTTTAAATTTATATTGTCATCAAGTTTTGATGTATCTGGAAGAAAAAATGTAAAAATAGGTGCTATTAGGTAGCCAATATATCCTCCAAAAGTATTTAACATTAAATCATCAATATCAAAAATTCTATAAGGAGCATTATATATACCATATAAACCTGTAAGTTGAGTTAATTCAAAAAACAATGAAAAAAGAAAAGTCATCAACAATGTTTGTTTTAAATTCTTTTTAAAATAATATCTTAAATAAACTCCCATAGGTAAAAGTAAAATACCGTTAAAAGCTGCTTGTAAGAATGCACGCTCTTTTAAAATATTTAAATAAGTTAAAGGATTTTTAAAGTCTACTTTTGTTTCTCTTAAAATGTCAAATATAAAGTTAAAAGGAGTCAATTGAGTATGTTTTGTACCGGGTTTTTGGATACTAATAATGTCTCTTGTATCAGGTAAAGGCAATATAACCAAATAATAGGATGTTATTAAAAATAATAAAAATGAATATAGAATAAAAACTCTAAATTTATTTATATAGCCATGTTTTCTATATTGATATATTGCAAATGGAATTAAAAACAAAAATGCAATAAATGGGAAAGATATAAAAGCATATTTGATAGGAATAAAATAAGATTGCATAATTCCTCCTTCAAGCATTTAAATTTTCGTTTATTTTATTTATTATAGAGAAGTTTTTAAGAACTTGCAAGAAAAGTGACGCGATTTGTAAATTATTGCTTTAGAAAAGTGCATATGATAAAGAGTTTTTCCATGATAAATAGAATATAAGCTATTTTTAATATATATTTAAGTAAATTGTAACCAAAATGAATCCATTTTGGTATATAATAAATAATGGCGCAGCAATGTATTTTATTTACAATATATAATTTAGGAGGAAAAACACAATGGTAAATTACAAGAAATATAATAAGAGAATTAGGAGTACTGTAGTGGCAACAGCATTACTTGTTAATATAATAGCTCCTATTAATGTACAAGCATTAGGAAATTTTGATATAAAATCTAGCTTTATATCTAAAGAAATTAATGAGAGAAGATTAAATATAGCACCAAACATAACACAAAAATTATATACTTTTAGAGACAAGGATAACAAGAAACAAGAAATGTTTGTAGTAGAAGTATATACAAAAAACAATAATGCAAGCATTGAAGCAGGAACTCCAAATAATAAAGATGCGTTTGGTATGCAAAAGGTATCATTACAAGCTAAAGCAGAACAAACTGATATCGAACATGTAATAGCAGCTGTAAATGGTGATTTTTATTATATGGTAACTGGAGAACCAATAGGAGTAATTCATAAAGATGGACGAGCAGTAAGATCAAAACATGATCCGAAGTGGAATTTTTTTGCTATTAAAAGAGATGGAACACCAATAATTGGGGATAGCAAAACATATGATGAAGTAAAAGGTGATTTAGAAGAGGCATTAGGAGGAAATGCTATTTTAGTAAAAGACGGTAGCGTTTATCAAACTCCACCTGTAGGATCCTACAGAGAACCAAGAACAGCAGTAGGTATAAAGGAAGACGGAACAGTATTTTTTGTTGCTATAGACGGAAAACAAGAACCTTATTCTGCAGGAATATCTGTTAAAGATTTAGCTAATTTAATGATTGATATGGGAGCTGTACAAGCTTTAAATTTAGATGGAGGCGGATCAACAACTTTTGTAGGGAAAAAGCCTGGAACTGATAATTTAACTGTATGGAACAGACCTTCAGACGGGGTAGAAAGAAATGTTGCAAATTCATGGCTAGCAGTTACAAGAGTTGAACCAACTAATGTATTTGCACAAGCTCATATTCAACCTTTTGATAGAACTTATACTCCAGAATCCACTATTAATTTTCAAGCAATAGGAATGGATGAATCTGGTTCACCAGCTGCACTACCTTCTGAAGGATTAGAATGGTCTATTGCAGATAAATCTTTTGGAGATATGTATAATAGTGGAATGTTCATATCCAATGGAAAGTTAGGACAAACTGAGGTTTTACTTTGTTATAATAAAAAAGTGGTTGGAAGAACGTGGATAGAAATTGCTAAACCAGATGAGGTATATAGTAATGTGAAAAATATTAAAGTTAATAAAAATTCTAATGCAAATATAAATATTTATTGCAAGTATAGAGAAAGAGATGTTATATTAAAAAACAATGATATTTTATGGGAAGTACCAGAAGAAGTTGGAACAATAGATGAACATGGCGTTTTACATACTAAAGATAGAGATGTAGCAGGAAAAATAACTGCTAAAATTAAAGGAACAAATATTTCTACTACTATAGACGTATTAGTAGGGGATCCATCTCAAATTAATAAGATTAAAATAGCAAATAAGACAAGAATAGCTGGTGCAAGCAGATTTAATACTGCAACATCTATAGCCAAAAAACTATATGGAGATAAAGTTTCCAATGTAGTTATTGCAAATGCATATAACTTTGCAGATCAGATATCAGCAAGTGTCTTAGGAGACAAATTAAAGGCTCCTGTACTTTTGATTGGGAATAATCCACAACAGGATAAAGAAGCATTAACATATATAAAACAGAGTATGGAAAAGGGTGGAAAGGTATTTTTAGTTGGAGGAAAGAATTCAATAGGGGATGCTTTAGTAGGCTCTATAAAATCCTTAGGAAATAACAATATAGAAAGAATAGAAGGCAAAGATATATATGAAACTCATATTAAAATAAATGACAGATTAAATGTGGAAAAAGGAACTCCAATAATAATAGCTAGTGGTGAAGGTTTTGCTGATGCATTAAGTGCGGCTACTATAGCTCAAATTAACAAATATCCAATAGTGCTTACTGAAAAAAATAATTTATCTAAAGCAGCAGAAACATATATAAAGAATATAAGCCCATCTAAAGTTTACATTATAGGTGGTGAAGGAGTAGTAAGCGGAAATGTTAAGGATGCTGTAAGTAATATTACTAAATTAAGTGATAGTGATATAGTAAGAATCAGTGGAGCAGATAGATATAAAACCAATATGAGTGTATTAAATTATTTTAATATAGAAGGAGATACTGTAGCAATAGCTTCAGGAGTAAGCTTCCCAGATTCATTAGTAGGAAGTGTATATGCAGGTAATAACAATGCTCCTATATTATTAGTTAATAATACAATGGATTTATCTGAACAAAGTAGATATGTTTACTCAAAAGGATACAAAAATTGCATCATATTTGGTGGTGAAGGAGTAGTAAGCAGTAAGTTATTTTAGACAATATAATATTATCCAATTATTTAGGCTATTGATGACATTTTATCAATAGCCCATTTTTTATAATCATTTTATTTTTCCTAATATATCTATAACCCCTGTTACATGATGGCCTAAATATTCTAAATCTTCAGAAGAGAGAACGGATATTTTTTCGGATAAAGTATTTTTTATCATTTCTTCTTGTTTTTTTATAAATTCATGGGCTTTGCTTGTTAATTCAATTCGTAATATTCTTCTATCATTTGGGTCATTATATCTATTGACCATATTTTCAGAAACTAATTTATCAATTATAGGGGTCATGTTAGGTTTAGAAATTAGAAGATTTTTAGCAATCTCTGAAATAGAAGAATCCCCATTATGCTTTAGATAAAGTATTACTTTAACATGGGATGGTGGTATGGGAAGGTTTTTCATCATTTCATCATGATTAAATATTTTTCTGTGTAAATTTAACATTAAATTATATAAGTCTTTAGAGAGATTATTGAGTTTAGTATCACTCATACTTATCCTCCTTAGTGAATTTTTTTGATTTCAAAATATATTATAGTATATTTTCAATAATTATACAATAATAAAAGTTATAAAAATATAAAAGTTATTGACATAGTAAAATTATTTAAATATAATAGTTATAAAATTATAACAATATAGAACGTGGGAAATAATTATTTGTAAAACAGATAGAAATGGAGAGATGCACCAAATGTTAAAGATAATTAAACATCTAAAACCTTTTATGGCATCAATAATTTTGGTAATAGGTCTTTTATTTGTTCAGGCTGTATGTGACCTGTCGTTGCCAGATTATATGTCGAATATTGTAAATATAGGTATTCAACAAGGAGGAGTAGAAAACGCAGTTCCTAAAGTAATCCGTAAAAGCGAGTTTGATAAAATTAAGATTTTTTTGAGTGAGGATGACAAGAAAAAAGTAGAAGATAATTATGTGCTATTAGATAAAAAAAATCTTTCTAAAAGTGAGTTAGAGGATTATGTAAAACAGTATCCATTGCTTAATAGTGAACCACTTTATAAACTTAATACAAAAGATAAAGAGAAAATTGAGGAACTTAACAGCATACTAGGTAAACCAGTATTAGCTGTTGGTGGAATAGAAAAAGGTGGTATATCAGCCTTGTCTTCTGCTATGCCAGGAGCAGCTTCTGAAAAAAATAAAATTAATGTAGGAAAAAGCTTTACCAATATTCCGGCTAACTCAGATCCATTTTTAATAATTTCAAAAATGACTAAAGAACAAATTAATGGAATAAAAGATAAAATAGATGATAAGTTTAAGGATATGCCAGATAGCATGATTACGCAGTCTGCAGTTACATTTATCCATAAAGAGTACCAAACTATAGGAATAGATACAGATAAGCTTCAATCAAATTTTATTCTTACTGCAGGAGGGAAAATGTTACTTTTAGCTCTACTCAGTATGGTTGCAACAGTTATAGTTGGCTTACTTTCTGCAAGAGTTGCAGCTAGTCTTGGGAAAAACCTTAGACAGAAGGTATTTAAAAAGGTAACAAGTTTCTCTAACACAGAATTTGATAAATTTTCAACAGCTTCTTTGATTACAAGAAGTACAAATGATATTCAGCAAGTACAAACTTTAATGGTAATGTTACTTAGAATAGTATTCTATGCTCCAATTTTGGGTATAGGCGGTGTAATTAAGGTACTTAACACTGATACCTCAATGGGATGGATTATAGCAGTTGCAGTTATGGCAATTCTAACTTTAGTTATTGTTCTATTTAGTATAGCCATACCTAAGTTTAAGAGTGTACAAAAACTAGTGGATAGGATAAATTTAATAACTCGTGAATCTTTAATAGGTATGCTAGTTATTCGTGCTTTTAACACTCAAAAGTATGAAGAAAAGAAGTTTGAAAAAGCCAATCAAGATTTAACAAGAACAAATTTGGTGATAAGTCGTTTAATGACAGTAATGATGCCAATGATGATGCTTATAATGAATGTTATAACTGTACTAATTATATGGGTTGGTGCACATCAAGTTGATGCAGGAAATATGCAGGTAGGTAATATGATGGCATTTATGCAATACACAATGCAAATAATTATGGCGTTTTTAATGATTTCTATGGTATCAGTTATGCTTCCTCGTGCTTCTGTATCATCACAACGTATAGCTGAAGTTTTAGATACTGAAATTATAATTAACGATCCAAAGGAACCAAAAAAATTCTCTTCAGATAAGAAAGGATATATAGAATTTAAGAATGTTTATTTCAGATACCCAGGAGCTGAAGAAGATTTGCTTTCTAATATTACATTTACTGCTAAACCTGGGGAAACTACTGCTTTTATTGGAAGTACAGGTAGTGGTAAATCAACCATAATAAATTTAATTCCACGTTTTTATGATGTTACAAATGGAGAAATATTAATAGATGGTACTGATATAAGGCATGTACCACAAAAAGAGTTGAGGGAAAAAATAGGTTACGTACCGCAAAAGGGGATTTTATTCTCAGGTACCATAGAAAGCAATATTAAATATGGTAAAAAGGACGCAACAGAAGAAGAAATAATAAAGGCAGGGGAAATAGCTCAAGCTATGGAATTTATTAATGCTAAGCCTGAAAGATTTAAAACTGAGATATCACAGGGAGGTACAAATGTTTCAGGAGGGCAAAAACAAAGACTTTCTATTGCTCGTGCTCTTGCTAAGAAGCCAGAAATATTTATCTTTGATGATAGTTTCTCAGCTCTTGATTTTAAGACAGATAAGGCATTACGTAAGGCTTTGAAGGATGAAACTTCAAGTACTACTGTTTTAATTGTTGCACAAAGGATAAGTACAATAATGAATGCAGATAGGATTATTGTACTTGATGAAGGTAAAATAGTAGGAAATGGTACTCATAAGGAACTTATGGAAAACTGTGAGGTTTATAGGCAAATTGCATTATCACAACTTTCAAGGGAGGAACTTGCTAATGAGTAATAAGGAAACAAATAATAAAAGATCAGATGGCTATGGCGGTAGACATATGGGCGGTATGGGAAAAGTCGAGAAGGCAAAAGATTTTAAGGGAACAATGAATAAATTAAACCAGTATTTAAAGCCATATAGTTTAGCAATAATTACTGTAATTATTTTTGCTATAGGTAGCGCGGCTTTTTCTATAGTAGGGCCTAAGATTTTAGGTAAGGCTACTACAAAACTTTTTCAAGGTTTAGTAAATAAAGTCATGGGAGTAGCAGGAGCCGCAATTGACTTTGAATATATAGGCAATATTGTGATTTTGCTTCTTGGATTATATATAATTAGTGCGGTATTTTCCTTTGTACAAGGATATATAATGTCAGGCATAGCACAGAAAGTATCTTATAAAATGAGAAAAGAAATTTCTCAAAAGATTAATCGTATGCCACTTAAATATTTTGATACCAAGACTCATGGAGAAGTATTATCAAGAGTTACTAATGATGTTGATACTGTGAGTCAAACTTTAAATCAGAGTATGTCCCAGATTATAACATCAGTTATTACAATAATTGGTGTTCTAATAATGATGATATCAATAAGCTGGCAAATGACTATAGTAGCACTTTTAATATTACCAATATCAATGACATTAATAATGGCAGTGGTAAAGAAATCACAAAAATATTTTAAGTCTCAACAAGAGTTTTTGGGTCATGTTAATGGTCAGGTAGAAGAAGTTTACGGTGGCCATAATATAATAAAGGCTTTTAACAGAGAAGAAGAAGCAGTTATAAAATTTGAGGAACTTAATAATAACCTTTATAACTCTGCATGGAAGTCTCAATTTCTATCTGGAATGATGATGCCTATTATGACTTTTATCGGAAATATAGGTTATGTAGCAGTATCTATTTTAGGTGGATGGCTTGCAATAAAGAAAACTATTGAAGTTGGAGATATATTATCTTTCATTCAATATATTAGAACTTTTACTCAACCAATAGCACAAGTAGCTCAGATAGCTAATGTTCTTCAATCAACAGCAGCTGCTGCTGAAAGAGTCTTTGAATTTTTAGAGGAGGAAGAAGAGGTTCCAGAATCTAAAAATCCAGTTAAACTTGAAGAAGTTAGGGGAGAAGTTACATTTAAAGATGTTCAATTTGGGTATAATCCAGACAAGATTATAATAAACGATTTCTCAGCTCACATTAAGCCTGGCCAAAAGGTAGCGATAGTGGGACCAACAGGAGCAGGTAAAACTACTATGATCAAGCTTTTAATGCGCTTTTATGATTTAAATAACGGATCTATATTAATTGATGGTCATGATATAAAGGATTTTAAAAGAGAAGATTTACGTAATATGTTTGGTATGGTACTTCAAGATACTTGGTTATTTAATGGTTCTATAATGGAAAATATTCGTTATGGTAAATTAGATGCAACAGATGAAGAGGTTATTGAAGCAGCTAAAGCAGCTCATGTTCACCATTTTGTAAAAGCTCTACCAAATGGATATAATATGGAACTTAACGAAGAGGCAAGTAATATATCTCAAGGACAAAAGCAACTGTTAACTATTGCACGTGCAATTTTATCTAATCCTAATATATTAATTCTTGATGAAGCAACAAGTTCAGTTGATACTCGTACGGAAGTTTTTATTCAAAAGGCTATGGAAAATTTGATGGAAAACAGAACAAGCTTTATTATTGCCCATAGATTATCAACAATCCGTAATGCAGATTTAATTCTTGTAATGAAGGATGGAGATATTGTAGAGCAAGGTAACCATGAAGAATTATTAAAGGCTAATGGATTCTATGCTTCTCTATATAATAGTCAGTTTGAAAATATGGATGCTTCTTAAAAAAGTGATATAATAATATTAAAGTTTTATGTAACAGCTAAGGAGTGTTTTTAGATGAATAAGAATTGCTTTGTTTCATGGAGTGGAGGAAAAGATTCATGTCTTGCTTTGTATAAAGCTATAGAACAGGGATATACTCCCAAGAAGTTGTTTACAATGTTTAGTATAGAAAATGATATAACTTCAGCACATAGATTAAGAGAAGATATTATAAAAGCTCAAGCGGATGCAATTGAAATTGAGAATTTACTTGGAAAAGCATTGTTTGATGATTATGAAAAAGTATTTATTTCTAACCTTAAATCCTTTAAGGAAGAAGGTATGGAGTATGGTATTTTTGGCGACATTGATTTAGAGGAACATAAGGAGTGGGAAGATAAGGTATGTGAAAAAGTTCTCATGAAAGCCGTTTTACCATTGTGGCAAAGAAATAGAAAGGAAATTGTAAAAGAATTTTTAGATTTGGGATTTAAAGCAAAAATAGTAGTAGTTAATACAACAATGCTTCCTGTTAGTTTTTTAGGTAAGGACTTAAGTTATTCATTAATGAGAGAAATTGAAGAGGTTGGTGCAGATGTATGTGGTGAAAATGGCGAATATCACACAATAGTGTATGACGGACCAATTTTTAAACATGCAGTTGAACTAGAATTTGGCAGTGACATAATACCTATAGAGAAAAAATGGGCTAAGATTGAAGTAGTAATTAAGTAAGTGTAAAAATATAAACAATGATAAAAAACACCCTAAGCATATCAAAACAGCGCTAAGGGTGTTTTTGTATATAAATTTATACAATATATATAAATTTTAAATTTTATCTAATGAATACTATTGGAAGCTAGGAAACACTTTATTCGACAAAATGATTGAAAAAAACTGATTTTACGAATATAATTAATAGGTGGGAATACGTTTACAACTATGATTTAGTTATAGCCTTTTTATATTAAGTTGGATGTCAACTATGGGGTGAAATTTTCATAGATGTAGATGATGAGGCAAAATATGGAGATACACTAATAAATTATGAGGTGGCTTGCAATGGAAGAAAAAGCATTAATAATTACAGATGAGAAAACTTGTGTTGGGTGTAATCAATGTATAAGATACTGTCCTATTTTTGATGCAAATACTGCTTATATAAAGGATGGAGAAAACAAAGTAAAAATAAATCCAGACAAATGCATTCATTGTGGTAAATGTATAGAAGTTTGTGAACATAATTGTAGAGATTATATTGACGATACAGAAAAATTTTTTAATGACTTAAAAAATGGTAAAAAAATATCTGTTTTGGCAGCACCAGCTATAAGAGTTAATTCTGCCAATTATAAAAAACTTTTTGGATATTTAAAAAGCTTAGGAGTAAAGTTTTTTTATGATGTATCTTTTGGAGCAGATATAACTGTTTGGGCTTATTTGAAATACATAAAAGAAAATAATATAAATTCTATCATAGCTCAACCGTGCCCCGCTATTGTAAACTATATAGAAAAAAACAACTTAGATTTATTAAATAGTTTATGTAAAGTTCAAAGTCCTTTACTTTGTTCTGCAATATATATAAAAAAGTATTTAAAAGAAGATAGCAGTTTGGCATTTTTATCTCCTTGCATAGCCAAAAAAGATGAAATCATGAATGAAACTTCCCATGGTTTCGTAAATTATAATGTAACTTTTAAAAAATTATTAGCCTATATAATCAATAATAATATAGATCTAAGCAAATATGAAGAAGTAAATTTTAACAGTGATAATGGATTAGGATTTTTGTTTAGTAGACCTGGGGGTCTTAAAGAAAATATTCAAGCCTATGATGAAAATTTATGGGTAAGGCAAATAGAAGGACAAGAAGTTGTATATGATTATTTAGATGAATATGGGGAAAGAGTAAAGAAAAATTTACAAGTGCCTAATGTAATAGATGCTCTGAATTGTGAGTTTGGTTGTAATATTGGTACAGGCTCAATTAAGGAAAGAGTATTTATAGATGATATTGATGTGAAATTTAATAATATAAAAAAGGAAAAAAATAAAAAAGAAATATCAAAAATTCATAAAAAGTTTGATAAAGAATTAAATTTAAAAGACTTTTTAAGAGATTATAAAGTTAAAAGTAAAGAAAAAGTGAAAGAACCTTCTAATGCCAAATATGAGGAAATATTTAAAGATATGCTGAAATATACACAAAACTCAAGAAGCATAGATTGTGCTGCTTGTGGTTATGTAAATTGCAATAATATGGCAAAGGCTATATATAACGACTTAAATGTAAAAGAAAATTGTATTGATTATAATAAACGCATTTTAAAAAATGAAAAGAAAAATGTAGAAAGTAAAAATGAAGAAGTGAGAAAAGCTTTAGAAGAAGTTAATAAGTTAAATGAACAAAAGATAAGAGAGGCAGAGGATCTTAAAGAAAATGTAAATCAAATAATAGAGTCTATACAAGAAATAGCTGACGGAAATACAGAAAATGTTATTACTATAAATAAGATTGCTTCTGAAACAGAAGAATTAAATGATACAGCAAAAATTTTAGAAGAGAATATTATAGAAATGGAAGAAAAGATAAAGATATTTAATGAATCTTCCAATAAGATAGTAGGCATAGCATCTCAAACAAATTTACTTTCTTTAAATGCATCTATTGAGGCAGCTCGTGCTGGTGAGGCTGGAAAAGGATTTGCAGTTGTTGCTTCAGAAGTTAGAAAGCTAGCTGAAGAGAGTAGTAGAACTGCTTCTGCTACTATTAAAGAACAAAGTGATATGAATAATATGATAAAGAGTATTTCTAAAGTGTCAGAAATATTAAAAAGAAAAAGTGAAAAATTAAGAGAAGCCATAGATAACATGTCTGCTATAGTAGAGGAAACTACAGCAAAAGAAGAAGAAATATCTTCAGTGGCCTCTAGTTTGATTAATGAGTAAATTAATAATTGTAAAGGGAGCCAACTATGAAGGTTGGCTCTTTAAATATTGAAAAAGTTAGTGATCGTATATAGATTTGTATAAAGCAAATATATATGCTCATTGAGTTATCCATAATTTGAAAATAACTGAAAGTTTATACTGCTGTCCAACCACCATCTACACATAATATTTGACCTGTAGTATAGCTGGAAGCATCTGATGCAAAGTAAATAGCTGCACCATTTAATTCTCCGGGATTTCCTGGCCTTCCTGCTGGGCATACCATGTTGTAAAGCTTTAATTTATCTTCTTGGAACAATGAATTTTTAGTCATTTCACTTTCGAAAAGGCTTGGGCCAATTGCATTTACTGTTATACCATATTTTATTAAGGATGTACCCATACCTCTTGTCAAGTTTACTACTGCACCTTTTGAAGCATTATAAGCATGAAGTGGAACATTCTTACTTCCTACGAATCCACAAATGGAAGCAGTATTAATAATTTTTCCGTATCCTCTATCTTTCATATGTTTTACAACATACTTTGACATTAAGAAGGTACCTTTTAAATTTGTATCTATAACTCTATCCCATTCAGCCATATCTATGTTTTCAACTGAACCTACTGAAGCTACACCTGCATTGTTCATTAGAATATCTATCTTTCCAAACTTCGCTATAACAGTATCTACAGCTGATTTTGCATCATCTTCTTTTGTAACATCACATTTTATAGGGAGAGCTTTTCTACCCATAGCTTCGATTTCCTTAGCTACATTTTCAAGTCTATCAATTCTTCTTGCAAGTAATGCTACATCTGCTCCTTGTTCAGCAAATGCTTTAGCAATTTGAATACCTATTCCGCTAGAAGCTCCAGTTACAATTGCAACCTTACCAGTTAAATTAAATAAATTACTCATATAAGAATCCTCCTAATATAATTTTATTTAAATTTTGACTTATTGTTAATCTAAAGTATCTTCCCACCAATCCCATCTTAAATATGAATAAGGTATAAATGACATTGGATTTATTTCCTCCAAAATAGTTCCTTTAAGTAGTACATTTGTACTTACCGTATAAATTCCGCCTAACATTTTTACTACTTCTAATTCTGCCCATGGATCATGAGGGGAGTCCTTTAAAGTTATCTCTACTTCCCCAGCTTGAAGTACAGTTGTGTCCATATTTATACTTTGTTTTACAAGAGTAGGTTTTAAATCAAAACCACTGCCATCTATTGCTTTTGAATATTTTATATTAAACATTGGTAAGCCTTTACCATAATTTTCAGCAAGTATTTTTTCAGCATTTTCATCATTAAGTTTACCATTAAGATTTACTTTTACATTAAAGAAGTCTATACCATGGCGACCTACAGTTCCTTCAACAAAGGTTTTATCTTTTTTAAAGTCTATATCTGCCATCTTCTTTGGAAGTCCACAAAATTCTCTACCAAGTGCCATACCTATGCCATCAGTTATAGGCATGGATAAGCAGTAAGTTCCAAGTTCTCCATTATAATCTGCCAGTATAAATAAACCGGCTTCTTTGTATGGTGGACAGAAATTTGTTTTAGGATAGTTTGCTATAAAAGCATGAACTAAAGGTCTTTTAGCTGGCTTTAAAGGTGGTGGAAGTATACGCTTAATAAGTTCAGGTTTTGTTTCCCAATAAATTGTAAGCATTTCAGCATCGTAAAATGTTGTAGGTTTGCTGCCATATTTCATAATGTCATTAATATTTTTTAGAAAACTTCCCATAGATTAAACTCCTTCCATTTTTAATTAATATTTTTACTCTAAAAAATAAGCTTTTTCAAATCCGGTTTGAATTGCTTGACCAATTCTTCCTGATTTATTAGCATCCCCAAGTACATGTACTATAGAGAAATTCTTTTCTATTTCTTCAATAAATGAGGTGTCTTGTTTAATTCCAATGGATAAAACTACAGCATCAGTTTTCTTCCTTAAAGTAGAATTATCCTTTGTATTTTGAAGAACTATTTCTCCGTCAGATATTTCAATAAGTTTCATAGATGGAAGCATTTCTACATTATATTTTTTAAGTCTAGTAGTTACATCAATAAGATTTGGAAGATATGCATCAGGACCTATTTTGTTTTGCATTTCTATAACAGAAACTTTATTTTTACCTACAGCAATATATTCAGCAGTTTCAAGCCCAGTCATTCCAGAACCTATAATAGTAACATCTTTATCTTTTAAAACAACAGTACCGTCTAATATATCAATAACTGTACATACATTTTTACCTTCTACCCCTTTAATCTTTGGAATTATAGGAGAAGCACCAGTAGCAACAAATACTGCATAGGGATTTAGTTTTATTAAATCTTTCATAGTTGGTTCAGTATTAAGTCTAATATCTACATTAAGCTCTTTTAATTGATAAACAAGATTATCTATAAACCAATTTAGTTTTTCTTTAAGAGGTGGTTTACTTCCAAGATAGACACTTCCACCTAATACATTTTTCTTTTCAAATAATATAGGTTTAAATCCTCTTATTGCTAGAACTCTGGCAGCTTCCATTCCAGCAGGACCGCCTCCTATAATAGATACTACTCTACCATTACCATCTTTTTTAAAATCATCAAATTCTAATTCTCTTCCCATTCGTGCATTTACTGCACACTTTGAGGTTTTACATTCCATCAGTTCTTGTATACAGTAGAGACAGGAAATACAAGGTCTGATCTCCATTTCTCTTCCTTCCATAGCTTTTTTAGGCCACTCTGGATCTGCAAGAAATTGTCTTCCTGTTGCAACAAAATCTACATTTTCTTCTTCTATAAGACTTTCCGCAAAATCAGGTTTTCTTATAACATCACAGGCAATTATAGGAATGTGTACTGCATTTTTTATTCCCTGTGCAAGATGCTTCTTCCAGCCTTGAGGGTATGATATAGGTTCTATTATTGTATTTACAGATTCATAAGTACCCGAACTTACATTTAGTGCAGCTATACCTAATTTTTCAAGATATTTTGATGCCTCAATTGCATCATCAAGAGTAAATCCTCCTGGAACAAACTCATTTCCATCTATTCTAACGGATATTGGAAAATTGTTTCCGCATATATGTTTTATTCCCATAATTATTTCAGTGATAAATCTCATTCTGCTTTGAAAATTTCCACCATATTTATCCTCTCTAAGATTGGTGAGAGGACTCATAAATTGACCAATAAGATACCCGTGAGCAGCATGAAGTTCAACACCATCAATTCCAGCTGTTTTAGCAATGTAAGCTCCAAAAACAAATTTTTTAACAAGAGATTGGACTTCATCAGTGGTTAATTCTCTAGGCATTTCACCAATAGCCGATGACATAACAGGGCTTGGCGCAGTAATTTGTTTTCCACCAATTAAGTTACTGTGATTTTGTCTTCCTGGATGGTGCAGTTGGAGAAATATTTTTGTATCATATCTATGCACTGCTTTTGCTAGTTTTTCAAGCCTTGGTATATGTTTAAGATCTGTTGCGCAAAGCTGATTTGGTGTACCAATTCCTGTCTCATTATCAATTCTTGTTATCTCTGTAATAATAAGACCACATCCGCCTTTAGCTCTTTCTTCATAATATCTTATTATTTCATCAGATGCTTCTCCAGTTGAGGCAGCAAGAGATGTACCCATAGCAGGCATAACTATTCTATTTTTGATTTGAAGATTACCTATGTGGCCTTTTGAAAAAAGTTTTTCATATTTCATTAATTTACCACCTCCAACTTAAGTATATTGTATTAAAGGTATAGTTAATACATTCAATAGAGACAAAAATAATTGACTTTGCTGTGCGCTATGCACTACAATTATGGTAGGTGATTTGTATGAGTATTACTTTTAATGGGCTTTGTGGGTATTTTTCCAAAAAAATTAAAAATCAATATTTAAATAAAAAAGAAGAGTTTTTTTTATTAGACGTGAAAATGCTTACAAACAATCAGACTTTTTTTGAAAAAAATATTATTTATATAGGCAAAACTTCAATGCTTCAGGAAAAATTTAAAGATATTGAAGATACAAATCTTGTTCTTATTAATGACAATAACTTATCTATTAATGACTTTTTTTTAAAGGATTTAAATGTTATTGAACTTAAGGATTCAGAGGATATTTTTGAAATATATAATTTAACTAGAGACTTTTTTATTAGTGATATTGAAATTGAACATTATACAGCAGCTCTGTTTAAATCTTATATAGTAGGCAAGGGACTTTCTAATATAGTGAAAGTAGCTTCAGAAATACTTAATAATCCAGTGATTGTAATGGATTTAAGCTATAAGATACTAGCTTATTCAAACATTGAGGATATAACTGATGATATTTGGATTGACAATATAAAAAACGGATATTGTTCTTATGATTTTATTATAGAAGTAAAAAAAATAAAAAGTGTACAAGATGGAAGAAAATCTGATGAACCTTATGAAGTTATATGTAAGAAGTCTCCTATTTTAAAGTTAGTTTCAAAGATAAAAATAAATGATAAATATGTTGGAAATGTAATACTTTTAGAATGTAAAAGACCTATTATAAAGAGGGACAAGGAAATACTAACACTTACCAGTGAAATAGTGGCAGAAGAAATGAAAAAGAATGCGTTTTATAGAAATACAAAAAATGTGGTGTATGAAGATTTTATTTATGATCTTCTTGAAGATAATTTAAGCGGAAGAGATATAGTTAATGAAAGAATGAAAAGTGCAAATATAAAATTAGGAAAAAAACTATCAGTATTTGTATTTGATATTTCAACATATGATTCTTCTGATAGATGTTGTGGATATCTTAGAGACACGTTTAATTCTCTATTTCCTTCTAAAAGTTCAGTATACTATAATGATAATATTGTTATTATTAATGATAATGATATATCAAATTTTAGTGAAGAATTTATACAAAGGGTTAAGAAGTTTTTAATTTTAAATAATATATACCTAGGAGTAAGTAGAGAGTTTTCAGATATAATGGAATGTAGAAAATATTATATTCAAGCTGTAAAAGCAGTGAAATTTAAAGACGTTGTAAGTGAGAAAAGTCCAATTATATTTTATTCTCATATTCAAATTTATGATATACTTTCATCAGTATATGGTGATATTGGGTATAAAGATTTTTGTAATCCAATTCTTATTAAGTTAAAGGAATATGATAAGTTAAATAATGCAGAATTATATAAGACACTATTTGTCTACTTAAAAAACAATCAGAATATTCAAAAATCATCTGGAGAGCTTTTTATTCACAGAAATACTATGAGGGCTAGATTACAAAAGATAAATGAATTAACTAATTTGGATTACTCAAATGTTGATAATATCTGTAATATATATATATCCTATAAAATTACAGATATTAAAAAGATACCATGAAATGAAAGAAAATGGTCAATATTCAGAGATTAATGAATTTAAAAAGTTATGTGACTCAGTAACCATAAAATAGTGACATTGCTTTATAAGGTACTATGAAATAAAATTAAGTTGAAAGCAAAATTAAATAATAAGTTATAGGTTTTCGTTTATAGAAATTAAAAGGGAATGTGGTGAAAGACCACAACAGCCCCCGCTACTGTAATAGCAGACAAATCTTATAAACAGAGTTCTTGGCTTCAGAAGGAGTTTTTGCTCCCACTGAAGCTTTAGAAATCGTTATCCAGGGACGTACCCGCTCTTTACTCCCACTTTAAAGAAGATGGGAGTATTAGAGCGGGTAGTCATCGGATAGACCACTGACATTATGTTGGGAAGGGAAGAGGAGAATGAAGCTAGAGTCAGGAGACCTACCTACAACTTTTAAGCAATCTTTCGGAGGGAGGGTATTTGCGGTATTAATGGTTTAAAATATTAACTGTAGATGTATTTTATTTTAACTTTTATATTTACATGTTTTTGTATTTATAAGTTTAGATATTTTACAGCTAGTATATAATTTAGATACTGTAAAGACTTCCGTTTAGAAGTCTTTTTTAATTTTACATGGAACTGTAAAGTTTAAGTATGGGGACAGTTTTTAATGAATTATTAATTGTGAAAGAGGGAGAAGTATGAGTACTGAAACTATAATAAAAAGAGAAAATTTTTGGAAAAGAATTTTTTTAGTAAGCTTTGGAGGGTTAATATATGCATTAGCTATAAATATATTCATTGCTCCACATAAATTGTTAAGCGGAGGGATTGCAGGTATATCACTTTTAGCTCAGTATGTAAGCAATATACCATCAGGATATTGGGTGTTTATATTGAATCTACCTATATTTATACTAGGAATAAAAAAAGTAGACAAAGATTTTGTATTTTTTAGCTTAGTAGGAACTGTCACTATGTCTTTGTTTTTGGTTTTAACAAAAAATATATCTGAGTTTTTAGTAGTAGATGATTTAATCATATCAACTATATTTGGAGGTATAATAAGTGGCATAGGTATGGGATTGGTATTTAGGAGTAGAGCTTCACAGGGAGGATTGGATATAATTGCAGTTATAATAAGAAATAAAAATGGAGCTAAAATGTCCACACTATATTTTTCATTAAATGTGATTATAGTACTTTTAGGGGTATTTGCTACAAATTTAAAACTAACACTATATACTATAATTTTAATGTATATTAAAGCTATCATAATTGACAAAGTTATAGAAGGTTTTGATCATAAGAAAATTGTTATGATAGTAACGGAAAAGGAAAATGAAATATCAAATATGATAATGCATAAAATAGGAAGAGGAACTACCTACCTTTATGGAGAGGGAGGGTATACAGGACAAAAGAAAAAAATAATATATTGTTTGTTAACTACAAAGGAATTAAATGCTGTAAAAAAATTAATTGATGAAATAGATACAAATGCGTTAGTATCTATTTCAGAAGCAGAAGAAATAAACGGCAAGGGCTTTTTAAAGCCTGCTATATAGGCAGAAGATAGACCATATGTTTTTTTATCATATGGTCTATAAAGCATTTACAATAAAATATCTTCTAAAAATACTTTTTCTAAGGAATATGTGTCTTCTAATTCTTTTTTGTAAATATCAGTTAATGGGATTTTATATGAAATTGTTTTTACTAAATATTTATCGTATACAATTTTTTTATATAAATATTTTATAAAATAAATCCAGTTTTCATCAAAACTATCTTCAAAATCATCATCAAATATGTCTAATCCTTCTGCTAAATAAAATGCATTTAATGCAGTAGCAAGCTCACAATTTTTATGATTAATAATATAATAAGGGATTTCAAATCCATCATCCCAATTATAATTTTCTAAAAAATCATGTAGTTCAATAGATGTTGTATTGTCTGTAAATCTTTTAAATTCTTCATTGAATTCTTCTTCAATTTCCCATAAAAAATTTAATCGGTTTTTACTTTTTTCAGTTTTAAATGGATTTTTGTCAAGATTTAAATTCATATTAGCACCTCTATTATATAAATTACATTATAATTGTATTTTCAAGCATCATTTTAAATTCTATGGTTTCTTTTAATCTGTTTTCAAAATCAGAGTTTAGAGTATCTACATCATCTTCTAATTCAGTTCTATATGTTAATTTATTAATAAATTCGTTGAATATTTTCATAATTAAATCACCTCATTTAATTATCGTAGCTTTTTAATTAAATTATAGAACATATTTAACTTTTAGATTATTAATAGTGTAAAGGTTTTAAATAATTTTTAAATTTTTTCTAAATTAATGTGGAATAAGTAAATTAGTCTAGAACATATTCATACAATATAGAAGGATAATAAAAAGAATTCCATAGCAATAATAAAGAAGGGTATATTTATGCATAGAAGTGATGGCTATTATATTGAATTGGATGATAGGGCAGAAAAAATGCTTAGAACAGCAGAATTTTTGGGATGTGGACATAATGGAATAGTATATTTAATTCCAGGTAAAAAAGTGATTAAGATTTTTAGGGAAAGGAAGGTGTGTGAGAAGGAATATAATATTTTAAAGAGAACCTCAAAGAGCAAATACTTCCCTAAGGTGTATTGTCACGGAACATATTATATTGTGAGAGATTGTGTAGAGGGTGAGCGTCTAGATAAGTATATTAAAAATAATGGATTGAATAGGGAAATATCATGTAATATTATCAAACTTATAAAAGAATTTAAAAAACTTAACTTCAGTAAGCTTGATATAAGATGTAAGGACTTATATGTTAAGAATGATTTATCCTTGATGGTAATAGATCCTAAAAATAATTATTCTAGGGAATGTACTTATCCTAGGCATCTGATGAAAGGTTTAAATAATTTAGGGGTATTGGATGAATTTTTGGAAGTGGTTAAGACTGAGAATAATGAACTTTATAATGAATGGAACTTGAGAATGAGGCAGTATTTGAGTACAGGAATTAAATAAATTTAGATAGGGGCTAAGATGCCCCTATTTTTTATGAAGCAATATTTTAAATTATATTATTTGTAGAGATTAGGTGTTTGCTTTGTATTATTTCAGGAGCAACAGGCTTTTCAATTATATATCCTTGAATTTTATCACAGTTTACTGATTTAAGGTATTCTAAGTCATGTTCTTTTTCAACACCTTCTGCTACTACAGATAGATTTAGGTTGTGAGCTAAATTAATTACAGATGATATTATAAGCTTGTCTTTATCGCTAATAGCAATATTTTTAATGAAAGAACCGTCAAGTTTTAAATAATTAACAGGCAGAAATTTTAAATACTGCAAACAGGAATATCCTGTTCCAAAGTCATCAATAGCTATTTGCACTTTTTCATCCTGTATAGATTTTAATGTTTTAGCAATTTTGTTTATATTGTTTAATAAGGTGCTTTCAGTAATTTCAAGTATTAAATACTCAGGGTCAAGTTTAGTTTCTGATAAAATCCTCATTACTGTGTCAATAAAATTAGTTTGCATTAACTGTACAGTAGATACATTTACAGATATACAAACATGTTCATAGCCATTCTTCTGCCATTTTTTATTTTGTTCGCAAGCAGTTTTTATAACCCATTCTCCAATTATATTAATTAAACCAGTTTCTTCTGCTAGTGGTATAAATTCTAAAGGAGAAATTAGACCTTTTTTAGGATGTATCCAACGAATTAAGGATTCAACACCTTCAACTTTATTTGATTTTATATTTAAAATGGGCTGGTAATTTAATATAAACTCATTATTACGAAGTGCATTTTTTAAATCATTTTCTAATGTTTCTTTATCAGTTATAGTTTTTTTTACATCTTCATCATAGAACTTGTACACTAGTTGAGAGCTTTGCTTTACATAATACATAGAGGAATCAGCATTTTTTATAAGCTTTTCCAAAGTGTCGCCATCTTCAGGATACATACTTATGCCAATACTAAAGCTTACTGATATTCTTTGATTTTCAATATCATAGGGAGTGCTCAGTAGGTGTAAAATGTCTATAATTAAATTTTCAGTGTCATTTTTATTATAGTCAGGTAGCATTATGATAAATTCATCCCCACCTAGTCTGCATAGTATAGAATCATTGGGAAAGTACTGCCTAAAACGTTGTGAAATCTGACCAAGCAGAATGTCACCTACATTATGACCAAAATTATCATTTATTTGTTTGAATTTGTTTACATCTAGAAATAAAAGCGCTGTTGGCATATTACTTAATTCACATACATGAAGTTCTTTTTTAGCTATAGAAAAAAATCCCCATCTGTTTGGCAATTTTGTAAGCTCATCAATAAATGACATTTCCTTTAGTTTAGCTACAAGTTTATTAAGTTCTGTTAAACTTTTTAAAAAGAATAAAAATACAAATGAATATAGTAGTGAAATTGTGAGTATTATTTCTTCTATTTGACGTTTTACATTTATTTCAGAAAAATCATTAGAAATCCAATGAAAGTTGGAAATTAATATAAAAATAAAAACCGATATACCTAATGTGGTAAAAATCAATATATTTTTACAAGAAAAATAATTATCAATAATTCGTTTGAATTTTTTTAGCCAATTTAACAATATAAACTCCTCCAATATAGTTCAATCTTTTAGAGCATATATATTTTAATAAATATATTTAATTTTAAAATTATTTAAGTTTTTTACAATAGTATAAGTGTAGAGTAATGGTTTTTTTATTATAATATGAATCATAAATAGTAGGTGTGTGCATATTATGATAAGCATATATTTTTGTATAAGGAGAAATATTAAATAAAAAAGGCTGACTCAAAACAGAAAAATAACACAATATATTGATTTTAAGATTAAAATTTCAATATATTGTGTTTAAAATTCATTTTGAGACAGCACTTAAAATTTAATTTAATGCTTTTGTTATGAAAAAGTTTGTTATTTATTGTCTGTTATTTTATTTTTATCTATAGGAATAATCCAAGGACCTTTTTTAATAGTATAAAATGATCCTATATAAAGATCAAGTTTAGAGGATTTAGGGTGATTAAGTCTTATACACCAACCTTTTAAATTTCCCATAACATTGTTTTTATTATCTTCAGAGTAGTCACTGCTCCAACCATTATAGTCAGAGGTGGTTAATAATTTATCATCTGTTCCTAGTTCTACATTAAAAATAGAATCTGATTTATCTTCATGATATCCTGTATCTATTTTAATTATTAGTTGATCTTCGGCCGGTCTCTCTAAGGATAATATTTTTATTTTATAGTCATCTTTTAAAGTAATTATCTCATTATGAAAAGTAACCTTTTCCAAAAGTTTAGGAATATTAAAGCTATGCTTTACATTAATACTATGTTTAATCCTAACATAAGGTATATTAAGTTTATAGGATGTGTGATTACTTTTAGATGCATCAAAGTAAAACTCGCTTAGTGGAGGAGAGTAGCTACCAGGGGCAGAAATTTTATAAGATTTTCCCTCATCATCCGTTAGCATTATTGTTTTATTTAAAACTCCTTTGTAAGAACAATTTTTATCTGTATAGTTTGGATCCTTACCATATTCTTGTACAGACCATTCATTATTACTAGGAGTTAATAGGTTAACCTTTAAGGTGTTGTTTTCCCATTTTGGTATGGCAGTAATGCTTATTCCATTATTATTGCAAGTTGGACCCATTTCTTTATAATTACTATAATCTTTTACTTTTTTTAAAGTTACAGGTATAGTTATTTTTTCATTATAAGGAGGAGTTAATTCAACTTCAATTTTTTCACCATCAGTATAAGAAATATTTTTATTATCAGAAGAAAAATCAGACTGCCAATGCATAGAACCATCTCCACCACCAGAGCCTGTAGAACCATTGTTAAGTTTGATAGTTTTGCCATTATTTAGTTTTATAGCTGGTGTAAAAGACGCTACATCCATATTTGGAGCATCAGCACCATTTTTTTCTTCTCCTCGTGCAGAAACCTGTATAATTTTTTTATCAGTATCAATTAACACTGACAAAAGTTCTACATAACCGTTTTTAGTAGGAACCTTAATGTTACTTTCTAGAACATATATATTAGAAGAAGGTTCATTTTCTAATACTTGATTGATTCCTGGTATATATTGAAGAACCTTTTTAATGTTTGCAATTGCTTTATTGGAAAAAGGAATAAGAAGTAAAAATGATATAGTTGCTGCAATAGCAGCTTTTTTCTTTGAAGATAGAAAACTTCTTTTAGGCTTATTTTCTGTGATTTTTTCAGATGGTATGGGGGATTTATCTATTTTATCAAAGGTCTTTTCTTTTATTCTATTTAAACTTTCATTAGAAATATCATAAGATTCATCTATATTTAAATCATTAATAAGAGATTTAAGATCATCTTCATTAAAATTTTCTAGAATATCGAGAAATATCTTATCTTTCATTAGAGTACCTCCTTATCTTCGTAAATTAAATTTTCTTTTAATATTTTTCTTGTTCTGTATAATCTATTGTCAACTGCTTGTCTTGTAAGATTAAATTCTTTTGCCATATCTTCAATTGTTTGATTAAAAAAATATCTTTTTATAAATAATTGTTTATCTATGGTTTTTAAATTGTTTAATAGGAGCATAATTTTACTATTTAATTCTTTGGATAGTAGTTCATTTTCAATATCATTGGAAGCTATGAAATTAGTGTCTTCAACATTACTTTCAAAATTTGATTTTTTTATTAACTTTCTTCTGAAATCAAGGCTCTTATATTTTGCAATAACACTTAGCCAAGTTTTAAAGCTACTTTTTTCTTGTGAATATTTATGCTTATTTTCCCAAAGAAAAATAAAAATATCACTTACACATTCTTCTATATCTTCTAAAGATCCAAATTCTCCTATTATATTTTGGCATATTGTAAATGTTAAAGGGGCAAAGCTATCAATAACGTATTGAAGAGCATCTTTATCGTTTTCTTTTAATTTTTGTATAAAGTTTGTTTCATCAATCATTTACACATAGTCCTCCTTTCTGTACCTTCAATCATATATACGAAAGAAAGTTAAAAATCTCTCAAAATTATTTATAAATATACTATTAAAAAGACTAAAAAGGATTACATATATTACGTATATTATAATAGAACAAATTTAATTGGACAGGGAGGCAATTATGAAAGGTACTAAAAAACACATAAGTATACCTTTATTTTTCATACTTATATTTGTTACAAAAATACATATAGTATATGCTTCTCAAACTAATATTAGGTTGGGTGGAGGGAATAGGTATGAAACTTCAGTAAAGATTTCTAAGGACGGATGGATACAATCAGATAATGTGGTTTTGGTTTCAGGAGAAAATTTTCCAGATGCCATTTGTGCAGCACCGCTTGCAAAGAAATACGATGCACCTATTTTAATAAGTACAAGTAAAAGACTGGATCCCGCAGTAATGGAAGAAATACAAAGGCTAGGAAGTAAAAAATTTTTTATAGTTGGTGGTAGTGGTGTCATATCACTAGATATTGAAAAACAGCTTAAAGATATTAAATTAGAAGTTATTCGTATAGCTGGGCAGGATAGGTATAAAACTAGCGTTAAAGTAGCAGAGACTATTGGAGTAAGTAATGGAGTAGTATTAGTGTCTGGAAATAATTTTCCGGATGCACTATCTATAGCTTCTATAGCTGGAATTAAACAAATGCCTATACTTCTTACCACAGCTACAAATTTACCAGATAGTATAAAAGAATATATAAATAGCAATAGAATAAATAAATATTATGTAGTTGGTGGAACCAGCGTTATATATGATAGTGTTATAAAAGGACTTACCAATGTAAAGCGATTAAGCGGAGCTGATAGATATGAAACAAATATAGCTGTTATAAAAGAATTTTTCAAAGACTTAAATTTTAATACTGTATATTTGGGCTCAGGAGAAAAATTTCCTGATACACTATGTGGCTCTGCTGCAGCCGCAAAAAATTCTGCGCCAATTGTTTTAACTAGTGGAACTTACTGTAAGGCTCAATCTTTAATTAAATCTAATATGGATTCTGTATCTTCATTTAAAATATTAGGTGGAACTAGTGTTATATCAGACAAATTAGTACAAGCTATTCTTTTTGGTAAGAAAACTGTATTAGGGTATTCAACTTATTACTATCCTGGAGATAACTCATCTTATAAATCATTAGTGGATTATGCAAGTTTAATTGATGAAATTGCTATAGATACGTATAATGTAGATTCTTTAGGAAATATAACAGGTACGGTT
This sequence comes from Clostridium lundense DSM 17049, assembly GCF_000619945.1. Classification (GTDB taxonomy): domain Bacteria; phylum Bacillota; class Clostridia; order Clostridiales; family Clostridiaceae; genus Clostridium_AO; species Clostridium_AO lundense. The sequence goes on from NZ_JHVC01000029.1 coordinate 29,647, forward strand.
CCATATAATCAATTAAATTATGCAAATGACAATAAAATTACAACTTATGCTATGGTATCTAACAATTTTAATGGAGATACTGCTAAAACTTTACTTGAGAATAGTAATAATAGACATAGATTTATTAATAATATACTAGAAGTTGTAAAGGTAAACAATCATAAAGGTGTAAATATTGATCTTGAAGGGATTTACTATTATGATAGAAATTATTTTACAACTTTTATGAGTGAATTATATAGTATATTACATTCACAAGGTTTTTTAGTAACAGTTGCTATTCCTGCAAAGACATGGGATAATATTAATGATGCATGGAATGGAGCTTATGACTATGATAAAATTGGAAGATTTACAGACAAGGCAATATTAATGACTTATGATGAGCATTGGACTGGCGGTGCATCTGGGGCCATAGCATCTATAGGCTGGGTTCAAAAAGTAATTAACTATGCTGTTGGTGTTATTCCTAGAGATAAAATAGTTTTAGGTTTGGCAGCCTACGGATATGATTGGACATTAAATGAAGCAGAAGGAAAAGCCTATAGTATAAATGAAGTTTATAATATAGTATCCCAAAATTATTCTCAGATCAAATGGGATACCACATCACAAAGTCCTTATTTTAACTATACAGACAGTTTGGGTGTATATCATACTCTTTGGTTTGAAAATAGTACAAGTATTTCTTATAAATTAGATATTGTAAATGATTATAATTTATGTGGAGTTTCTATATGGAGACTAGGGTTAGAAAACTTAGACTATTGGAATACCATTAAAGGAAAACTAAATAAATAGAAAATAAAGAGTATATAAAAATATTTTTATATACTCATTATGTCTTTTATAAAAATGACGTAACTTACCGTATTAGTATTTTATTTTAAGAGTGTGAATACAATGTAAATAAAGCATTCATAAAGTTACATATAAAGGGGGATGAATTTTGAAAAAGAACAAATTACTAAAAATAATAACAATGACATGTTTATTCATGTTTCTAACATCATCATCAATTAATAATAAAGTAAAGGCAGATGATAATACAGTGGCTCCTTTATTAAAGTTTGGAACTAATACTTCTATTCTTTTGCATGGAAAGCCAATTTATATTCCTAAAGAGGTAGTTCATGAGAAAAGACAGTTTAGAAGTGCATGGATATCAACAGTAAGTAATTTAGATTTTCCTTCAAAGCCAGGGTTAACCCAGGAACAATTTAAAGCGGAATATAAAAAGGTCTTAGATAACTTTCAGGCTTTAAATTTAAATGCTGTTACCTTTCAGGTAAGACCAAAAGCTGATGCATTTTATAAGTCTAATATAAATCCATGGTCTGAGTGGTTAACAGGAGTTCAAGGAAAAGATCCTCTTTGGGATCCAATGAAATGGATGATAGATGAAACCCATAAAAGAAATATGGAATTTCATGCTTGGTTTAATCCATATAGGGTAACCGTAGGATATGAGCCTAAAAAGACAAAGGAACAATTATTGTCAACTTTATCAAAAAACAATTGGGCAAGAAAGAATCCTCAATATGTTTTGAAATTTGATGGTAAATTATTATTAAATCCAGGTGAGCCAACAGTTAGAAACTATATCAAAGATAGTATAATGGAGGTTGTACAAAATTATGATATAGATGCGGTTCACTTTGATGATTATTTCTATCCTTATAAAGTAAGTAGAGGCGGAGTAACATATACTTTTGGCAATTCAAATGAAGATTTGGCTACTTTCAAAAAATATGGAGCTAAATTTACAGATATAAAGGCATGGAGAAGAAATAATATTGATTTATTGATTCAACAAGTTTCTGTTGCTATTAAAGCTAAAAAACCTTATGTTAAATTTGGCGTAAGTCCTTTTGGAATATGGGGACATTTAGATAATCATCCTGCTGAGAGTATCAAAGGGGAAGGTTCTCATACACCTAAGGCATCATCATCAAGTTATGACGATATATATGCAGATACAAGAAGTTGGGTTAAAAATGGATGGATAGATTATATTACTCCTCAAATTTATTGGAGCTTTGGGCAAAATGCAGCGCCATATGGAGAGCTTGCTGATTGGTGGGCAAATGTAGTTAAAGGAACTAATTGTCAATTATATATTGGACATGCTAATTATAAGCATATAAGTAATAGTAGCTGGGAGACAGATTGGAAAAATCCACAGGAAATACCTAATCAATTAAGATTTAATTCAATGTATCCAGAAGTTAAGGGTAGCTGTTTCTTTAGTTTAAATAGTTTAAAAGGGAATAAGCTTGGAGAAACAACAATAATAAAAAATCAATATTTTAACTATAAATCTCTTGTGCCGACAATGCCATGGTTAGATAATAAGGCACCTGAACCTATTAAAATAAGCAATATAAATGCTATGAAAAATGGTATAAATATAAAGTGGAATGATAAGAAACAAAACGATTCTACTTATTATGTAATATATAGATTTAATGGAGATAAAATAGGGGATATTGAAAATCCAGCAAATATTTTATCTACAGTAAGAAGAGGTAGTGGACAACTAGCTTTGGAATTTACTGACTTATCAGCAGATATTAATACAAATTACACTTATGCTATTACTGCTGCAGATAGACTTCATAATGAAAGTAAATGTGATAGTTATATTTATATGCCAAACAAGAATTAAATTTAATAGAATAGGTATATTAAAAAATTAAGCAGAGAGCATATGTATACTCTCTGCTTAATTTTTATATTTTTATTGAGGTTTACTAATAAACATTTGTGAGAACATATTTCCATAAGGCCCACCAGCTTTAATTCCTATACCTATATGAGTATAGTTTGGATTTAGTATGTTCTGTCTATGACCAGGGGAGTTCATTAATGCGTTTTCAGCATTTTCAACACTTTGATTACCAGCAATATTTTCTCCTGCCTGAACAAATTTGATACCAAATGATTTCATCATATCAAATGGGCTGCCATATTTTGGAGAATTATGGCTGAAATAATTATTATCTATCATATCTTGAGCTTTGGTTCTAGCCACATTAGCTAATTGCATATCAACTGTTAAAGGTGGTAAATTGTTCTGAGATCGAGCTTGATTTACTAGATTCACCATTTTTTGTTCTGAATCAGTTAATGTAGTAGAAGTTGTTTCAGTAGTTGGTGTTTTAGGGGCTGTTGTTCCCTGTGGAGTTGTTCCTGAAGTGTCTGGTGTAGCACCTGGTTTTTTATCCTCAGCTACTATTGGCTTACATTGTGCTTTAGGAACAAATCCAATATTATTGTCAGGAAGTTTTACTGCAAACCAATCTGAAACTTGGTTTACTACATCATAAGTATTATCTTTATTCGATTTTTGAAGTACGGGAGTATTGTTTGAACAACCTGATCTTATATTTGCTGTATCAGCAGTGATTTTTATTCTTTCAACATCTCCCATTTTAGTAACTGAAGATTCTACTCCTCCTATGGCCTGTTGCTTTTGTTGCTTGGGTTGTTGTGCACATGAAGTAGCACAAATAGATGATACAATTAAAGTTAAAGCAATAAGTGTTTTTTTCACATAAGTCCCTCCTTAATTTTTTATATTTAGCACATATAAATAGTATTAGTAAAATTAAAAATTTTATTAGAAAATTTTAATTAAGGTTTTGGTAAATTAGGTTCTTTATATAAAATTAATAAAGGTAGTCCAAATGGACTACCTTTATAATTTGTGAAATAAAAAAATGAATATTAATTTATTTTCTTTTATGATATTTTGCTAAATAAACACCAAAAAATATTTGACATAAAATCATGGCTATAGAAATTACATCGATTATTATAATTTTTTCGCGCATTAATTTAATATTTGATTGAAAAGAATTTGGAAGTTGAAGTGATGATTGTATACTCATAATATAAGCTGGTAGTAGGTTTGATAAATTGATTAATCCTTGTAATGCTACTAATATACCTGTTGTTAAAGAAACATTTTTATTTTCTAATAAGTTTAAATAACCTGTTTTATTTGATTCTTTAATATATGTTTTTAGTAAAATAATGGTTATCGATACAACAATAATCCATAAAATATTATGTCTAATAAAAATGTTTATACCATTTTTAAATCCAACATTATTAAGTATTAATGTACTAAGTTTGCTTGGAAGTGAAAATATACTTGTAATTATTATAAATAGAAGAGCAATTTCTAATGAAGTTTTAATTTCTTTATGTTCGTTCATAATATACCACCATCCTTTTTAGTAATGCTAATACATAATAGTATAATGTAATTATATTCCAAATTCAATTATTTAAAGCTTTTCTCTAATTTTAGAGATGTATTTTTTATATACAAATTCAATAGCATATGTACATGTATAGTAGACCCATTTATAATTAATTATAGTAGAATGTAAAGTAACTTGTTAGTTTGTAAATTGTTATATATAATGAGGATACTTATATAAAATTATAAGTGTATAGGATATAGGTAAATAAAATTAATATGATTTATTTGAGTTTATTGAAAAATTAAAAACAGTGGAAAGGTTACAAGATTCTTTAAGGCAGAATACATACAAATAGTAATAGACAAAAATATATCAATTATTAAATAAATTTAAAGGTTATAGAAGGAGTGGATTTATTGAGAACTAAAAGAAGTGTAAAAATAATACCTTTAGGTGGACTTGGAGAGATTGGCAAGAATATTACAGCAATTGAATATGGAGATGAAATTATTGTAATTGATTGCGGATTAGCGTTTCCTGATGAGGAAATGTATGGTATAGATATTGTAATACCTGATATAACATATTTAATGAATAATATTGATAAAGTAAAAGGTTTTTTCTTAACTCATGGACATGAAGACCACATTGGAGGATTGCCTTATATATTGAAACAACTAAATGTTCCTGTATATGGAACAAAGTTAACATTGGGGTTAGTGGAGAGTAAGCTAGAAGAACATAAAATACTATCAGATTGTAAATTAAATGTTGTAAAACCCGGAGATGTCATAAAATTAGAAAATATATCTGTTGAGTTTATAAGAACAAATCACAGCATAGCAGATAGTTGCTCATTAGCAATTCGTACTCCATTAGGATTAATTGTTCATACAGGAGACTTTAAGGTGGATTATACACCTATTGATGGAGAAATGATAAACTTACAAAGATATGCTGCATTAGGAAAACAAAGAGTACTATTACTTATGGCAGATAGTACAAACGCTGAACGTCCAGGCTATACTATGTCAGAAAAGACTGTAGGTGAAAAATTAGACCATATATTTTCAGGAGCAAAAAGTAGAATTATTATTGCTACATTTGCATCAAATATTCATAGAATTCAGCAGATTGCAAATTCATCAGTAAAGCAAGGGAGAAAAATAGCATTTAGTGGCAGAAGTATGGAGAGAATATCACAAGTTGCATTAGAACTAGGCTATTTGGATATACCTAGTGAAGTATTAATAGAAATAGATGATATTGATAAATATCCTAAAAATAAGGTTACTATTGTTACAACTGGAAGCCAGGGAGAACCTATGTCTGCACTTAATAGAATTGCATTAGGTACCCATAGAAAAATTAATGTGGAGCAAGGGGATTTATTCATTATTTCAGCCTCTCCTATACCAGGAAATGAAAAATCCATATCTAATGTAATAAATGAATTATGTAGAAAGGGTGCAAAAGTAATTTATAGTTCATTAGAAGATGTACATGTTTCTGGTCATGCATGTCAGGAGGAATTAAAATTAATACACAAGCTTTTAAATCCAAAGTATTTTATTCCTGTTCATGGAGAATATAGGCATTTGAGAACACATTCTATGATTGCTAAAAAGTTAGGTTTAAATGAATCTAATATTTTTATTCTAGATATAGGCCAAGTATTCCAAATAACATCTAAAAATGCACAAATTGTTGGGAGAGTTCCTTCAGGAAGAATAATGGTAGATGGATTAGGTGTTGGAGATGTAGGAAATATAGTACTTAGAGATAGAAAGCAGCTATCCCAAGATGGGATTATAACAATAGTTGTAACAATTGATAAACAGGCTGTTGATGTAATTGCAGGACCAGATATTATCTCAAGAGGTTTTGTATATATGAAAGAATCAGAAGAGTTATTAAGAGAAGCAAAAGTCATTGTTAAGGATACATTGGATAAGTGTCTTAGTAACAATACATTTGAATGGGCTGTAATAAAGACAAGAGTTAGAAGTGATTTAGGAGAATTTTTATATAAGAAAACAAAAAGAAAACCGTTAATACTTCCTGTTATTATGGAGATTTAATTTTATATAGCATATGCTAAATAAACTAATAGTTGAAAAACCTCATGAAGATCCATGAGGCTTTTCAATTTAGTTAATAATATTGGCATTTTCGTATAATACTTTTCCTAGTGTATCATTAAAAGATATTGTAAGAAAAAGCAAGAAATAAGGAGCAATTTTAATGTGAATTCATTTTAACAGGATTTTAATCAGAAATAGAGTATAACTACCGTGGTATGATATATCTCGTTCCCAAGTAAACACATACATCAGCAGATTAGTTGATGAAAAATAAGTTTAAAAAAATGTGTTGACAAGGGAATACAGAAATGATAATATATACAAGCTGTCTAGTGCAGCGACATGGTCTTTGAAAATTAAACAGAGAAGAGAAACCAGTCAATTCAAACAGGAAACTGTTTAAAATAGCGATGAGCTAGAAGAAGAAAAATTGGTAGGAACAAGTAGTGCGAGGAATGTGGCGCAGCGAGGAACGGAATTTAGTAATCTAAATGAGTACCGAAGTAAGCCAACATGACGAAGCAATACGAAGTTTATAACAATTTTTGATTAAACTTTTAAATTGAGAGTTTGATCCTGGCTCAGGACGAACGCTGGCGGCGTGCCTAACACATGCAAGTCGAGCGATGAAGTTCCTTCGGGAATGGATTAGCGGCGGACGGGTGAGTAACACGTGGGCAACCTGCCTCAAAGTGGGGGATAGCCCTCCGAAAGGAGGATTAATACCGCATAATGTTAAGTTTTTGCATAAAGACTTAACCAAAGGAGTAAT
>NZ_JHVC01000030.1 GCF_000619945.1 Clostridium lundense DSM 17049
CCCTGCCATAATAGTTGGCATGTCCCCAGTAACTGAATAAGGCTTTCCGTCACCAATTTTAGCAGATTTATAGATACATGCTGCTTCATCAGGCTCAACTACAACTGTTATAGGCCTATCTTCTCCAAACTTTGAAGCTAAGTAGCCTTGAACTGCTGCTGCAAAAGATCCTACCCCTGCTTGCAAAAATACATGAGTTGGCTTTTCTATTCCTCTTTCTTCTAATTGTTCTATAGCCTCATGAATTAAAGTCCCATATCCCTGCATTATCCATGTTGGAATATCTTCATATCCTTTCCAAGCTGTATCTTGAACCATTACCCATCCATATTTATTTGCATTTTCATTAGCAAGTCTAACTGCATCATCATAATTAAATTCAGTAATACTAGCTTCTGCCCCTTCTTTTCTTATATTATTTAATCTTACTTCTGATGAGCCTTTTGGCATATAAACTACAGACTTTTGATCTAGTCTGTTAGCTGCCCATGCTACACCTCTTCCATGATTTCCATCTGTAGCTGTAACAAATGTTATATCTCCTAATCTTTCTTTTATTTCTTTTGACTTTAATTTTTCAAAAGATACTTCTGATATATCCATTTCTAATTTTTCTGCTAAATATTTTCCTATAGCATAAGACCCGCCTAACACTTTAAATGCATTCAATCCAAATCTATAGGACTCATCTTTTAAAAATATATTTTTTACTCCTAAATACTTAGCTAAATTATCCAAACTATGTAAAGGTGTAACTTCATACTCAGGAAAACTTTTGTGAAACTTCCTTACTTTATCTATAACTTCTTCTGAAATAAAATCTGTATTTGCTTTATCCTTTACAGAATTCCTTGCTTCATTATTAATAATATATTTAATCATATTATCTTTACTTATCATTTTCTGCCTTCTCCCCTCTTAAATTACTCTGTTGCTATTACTTCTATTTCTATTCCAGCACCCTTAGGAAGTTTAGCAACTTCTATACAACTTCTAGCTGGATAAGGTTCGCTAAAATACTTACTATATACTTCATTTACTTTTGTGAAATTACTCAAATCATTTAAAAATACGGTAGTCTTAATTACATTATTTAAATCCAATCCTTCTTCCTTTAGTATTTCAATTATATTTTTTATGCTTTGTTCTGTTTGGCTTTCTATATCTTCAGGCATTTTCCCAGTTTTTTGATCTACAGGTAACTGACCTGATATAAATATCAGACTATCAGATTTAATTCCCTGTGAATATGGTCCTATAGCAGCTGGTGCTCCCTTTGAATTTATATTTTTTTTCATCATTTATAGTCCTCCTTTTGTGTTCTTTTATAATTATTAATCAGCAACATTCATGCCAATAGAGATCACTATGGTACTATTATTTCTTAAAACCTTCATCCTCCTATAGTTTTATATAAAATTTAATTATAATAAATCCTTACTCTCTCTAGTCCTAACACAAATTATCTCAATTCAATCTGTATACAAAAAACATTTCATTTTGTTTAATAAAAATTTATTTTGGAATTAAATGTATAATAATGTTGGAAATATCCTTAAACTAAGAAAAGGACTATTATCAAAACGATAAATGTTATCATTTTGATAATAATCCTCCCTATTACCGCCCTATATAGACTTTTTTGAAAATTTTAATTATTACAATTTATCATTTTGATAAATTGTACTCTTCTATTTTTCTATACAAGGTTGCAATGCCTATTCCTAATTTAGTAGCAGCTATTTTTTTCCCTTCCGTTGTTTTGCCATAGACCTTTAAAGCTCTTTCGATTGCGTTTTTTTCCAATTCTTTTAATGTACATATTTCTCTTTCGGTATCCTTTGCTTTTAATGCTATTTTATTTTCTCGTATGTTTTTTGGTATAGTATTTTCACTTAACACTCCATCTATACCAACCATATTTATCATAAATTCTATGGTATTTTCTAACTCCCTAATATTTCCTGGCCATTGATAGGAATAAAAACTATCCCACACTTGCTTGTCTACCTTTACTTTCATAAAATCTTTATTAAATAGTTTCAAATATTTTTTTATAAAAAATTCAGTTAAAAGCTTTATATCCTCTATTCTCTCCCTTAATGGTGGTATTTCTACAGGTATTACATTTAATCTATAATATAAATCCTCCCTAAACCTATTCTCTTCTATTAATTTTATAAGATTTTTATTCGTTGCAGCTATTACTCTAACATCTATATCAATAGGTCTATTTGATCCTATTTTAACAATTTTTCTTTCTTGTAAAACTCTTAATAATTTTGTTTGTAGGAATAAAGGCATGTCTCCTATTTCATCTAAAAAAATAGTTCCCTTATTTGCTAATTCAAATTTACCTATCTTTCCCATAGGGTCTGCCCCTGTAAAAGCACCTTTTACATATCCAAATAACTCACTTTCTAATAAAGATTCAGGTATAGCAGCACAATTTATAGCTATAAATTGCTCATCTTCTCTGCTACTCTCATTATGAACAGCTCTAGCTACCAACTCCTTTCCAGTGCCACTTTCACCACTAACTAATACTGTCGAAATAGAAGGAGCTATTTTCTTTATAGTGCTCTTTAACTTCTGCATCTTCTCACAACTTCCCAAAATATCTTCACAATAAATCCTTTTTTCCTTAGTAGATAACTTATTTATTTTCTCTCTAAATTCTTTTGTATCATGAAAGAAAAACATTCTATCATACTGTTCTTCATTCAAATAAACTGGATATATATTTCCCAATAAATTAAAACTTTCGTTATCTATAATAACTTTGTATTCTAATAAGTTTAAAATACTATCCCCGTTAAATTTTATAAATACTTTATTTTTAGAAAAGTCATGCTGCAATTTCAAATACTTTAATGCATTTTTATTTATGTGAGTTATATAATCGTCTTTATTTAGTATTATTACACCTTGATCTACCTTATCTATAATAGTATTAAATAGTTCAATAAGAGTTTGATTTCTTCTTTTTTCTTTTTTCTCATAAGCGGCTATACTTATAAATTCTGATATCTGCTGTAAAAATTCCATGTGAACATCAAATCTCTCCATTAAATGCTGTCTTTGCTGTTCTGTGAGACAAATCAACCCTATAACACCTATTGTTTCACCATTAAGCTTTATAGGAGTACTCATTTCAAATTTTTCTTCACACATATCCCTTTTGGGGCATGGTATACAAAGTTTATCTTCGCCGGGCTTGTATACTATTTGTATTTCTCCTGATTTTAATACATTTTTATATACATATCCTGCCTCTGCCATATTCTCATTTATCTTATTTTCAAATACTCCTGTTCCAGCAATTCTATCCAAATTTTCATCTACTATCTCTATTTCTACATGTAATATTTGAGAAATTATATTTGCATATTTAATAACCGAATCTTGTATATCCTTCAAATAAGAACCCATTTTTCATCAACCCTTCCAGGTATATTATAACAATGTTTTAAATATAATTAGAAATATTACTCCAGGGACACCAAAGAAACCTGCTATTAATGCTGTAACCGCATTTATTCCTATACTAAAATTAAATAATGTTCCTATAGCATTTATAAAAAATAATAAAACTGCCCCCATAACACCATTAATTATTAACTTTATTAATATTGCCAATGGCCATGCAAATATTTTTACTAATATTACTAGAGCTAAAATTGCAATTAAAAAATACCCTATATACTCCATAATATCCCCCTCTATTCATATACTATATTAATAAATATTAATGTTTTACTGAAATTATACAACATTACGTCCTTGCAACATATATTTAAATTCAATCTTTATATTTTTGTTTTTAGCTTCATTTAATAAATACATATATTTTGCTTTAGCCGCTTCCTCCATATATATAGCATAATCTACTAGCCTGGGGTCTTTAACCATTTCAAAATAAGCTCTAGCTCTTTCTATTTCCTCAATAGTCTCTATTATTGAAGCAATTATTTTCTTTTCTTCATCTGTATAACCCTTGTCTTTTTTTAATTTTAGTTTTAAATCATTATTCATAAAAAACCTCCCATTTCATATCCTATTATAATTTTAGACATGAAACAGAAGGTTTATTCATATAAATTATATTTATATTTCTTTTCTACCTTCTAAAGCTTTGGATAATGTAACTTCATCAGCATATTCCAAATCCCCTCCAACAGGGATTCCATGTGCTATTCTAGTTACCTTAGCTCCTAAAGGCTTTAATATTTTTGATATATACATAGCTGTAGCTTCTCCCTCTACATTAGGATTAGTTGCAACTATAACTTCTCTTACCTCTCCATTTATCCTACTTACCAGTTCTCTTAGTTTTATATCATCTGGTCCTCTTCCTGCCATAGGTGATATGGTTCCATGAAGTACATGATACATGCCATTATACTCTCTAACTTTCTCCATAGCTATTATATCCTTTGGTTGTTCTACAACGCATATAGTACTTTTATCCCTATTGGGATTGCTACATACAGCACATGGATCCTTGTCTGTAAAATTACCACATATGGAACAATATTTTATTGTTCCTCTTGCTTTTACAAGCGCAGAAGCAAATTCATCTACTTCATCTTTGGGTAAATTCAGCACATATAAAGTTAACCTTTGTGCGGTCTTATGTCCTATGCCAGGAAGCTTTGCAAATTCTTCTATAAGTTTCTCAATAGCTACTGGATAAAACTCCAATTCCTTCACCTCATCTTCAATAAGCCATTAGAACATTCCAGGTATATTTAATCCTCCAGTTAACTTCTTCATTTCATTAGCTGTTTCTTCTTCAGCCTTCTTTAATGCTTCATTACAAGCAGACAAAATCAAATCTTGAAGCATTTCAATGTCATCTGGATCTACTACTTCAGGTTTTATCTTTATGTCAACAATCTCCTTTTTTCCATTAGCTACAGCTTTTACTGCACCACCACCAACACTTGCTTCAAACTCTTTTTCTTGTAACTGAGATTGCATTTCCTCCATTTGTTTTTGAAACTTTTGTGCTTGTTTCATTAAATTGTTCATATTTCCTCCACCAAAATTAGGCATTCCACTTCTTCCCATACTTTATATTCCTCCTTAATATCTTTTAATTTTAAATTCTTTAATTACTCGTAATATATCCTACAATTATTTATTGTAACGTATGAAGCATAAACTGTAAATTATTTTACATCTATTCTTCTAATATTTTTACTATATCTTCTCCAAATGTTTTTCTAAGCATTTCCTCTGGATTCTCTTCTACTATATCTTCTTTTTCTATAATATATTTTATTCCTATTCTTTCTTTTAGTACCTCTGAAAATATTTCTTCTGCTACTTTTTTATTTTCTTCTTTTTCAAGTCTTTGTTTATTAAATGCATACTGTTCTTCATACTTTAATAATATTACTCCATTTTTACACTCTATAGGTTGTGCAGTCATTAAAGATGCATATAATACCATATGCCTCCTAGCTTTAAAAGTTTCTAGTATATCTCTCCAAGATTTTTTTACTATATCTATATTCAATTTTGAATCTGGATTAAACTGTTTTACTGACTGCATTACTACATCATTATTAGTTTGATCCTTAGATTTTTTAGGCACTTTTGAAATTACTTTTTCACCTGATATTTTTATCTCACCATTTTTTATAGCCTCTTCAATCTTATTTAATCTTGAAAGTATAACTTCTTTAGATGTATCATATTCTATTTTACACATTTTTATTATGGCTAACTCTATATATATTCTGCTCTGTTTAGTCCATTTAGCTTGATCTTCTGCCTCTTGCAGTATTCTTATATTTCGCATGATTTCTTCGATTCTTATTTTGGAACTTTGCTCCTTTAAAAGTTCTATATTTTCTTCAGACATATCTAATATTTCATTTGGATTTTTACTTACTTTAATCATAAGTAAATTTCGCATATGATTTATCATATCTCTAATAAAATAATGTATATCTTTACCGCTAAGAACTACTTCCTCTATAACCTTAACAGATCCCTCTATATTTTTATCTATTATACTGTCTGTAAGTCTTATTAAGTTTTCATTAGTGACAAGTCCTAACATATTTATAACTTTGTCATACTCAATTTTTCCGTCACTCATGGATATAGCTTGATCCAACACACTCAAAGCGTCTCTCATTGCACCATCTGACATTCTAGCTATAAGATTTAAACTTTTATCATCAGCTAAAACTCCCTGTTCTTTAACAATAAGCCTAAGCCTTTCAAATATATCTTCACTTTTAATTCTTTTAAAATCAAAACGTTGGCATCTTGATAATATTGTTATAGGAAGCTTTTGAGGATCAGTAGTAGCAAGAATAAAGATTACATTTGCAGGTGGTTCCTCTAATGTTTTTAAAAAGGCATTTACTGCTCCTGAAGATAACATATGAACTTCATCCATTATATAAACTTTGTATTTTGCTTCTCTTGGTGGATAATTAACTTCTTCTACTATTTCTCTTATTTTATCTACTCCATTATTAGAAGCTGCATCTAACTCTGTTACATCTATTAAAAGATTTGAGTTTATTTTTTTACACATCTCACATTCATTACAAGGCTCTCCATCTTGTAAGTTTAAACAATTCACAGCTTTTGCAAGTATTTTAGCTGTAGATGTTTTTCCTGTTCCTCTAGTACCGCAAAAAAGATAAGCATGAGCTATTCTATTACTTTTTATTTGATTTTTTAATGTAACAGTTATATGTTGTTCACCTATTACATCCTTAAAAATTTTTGGTCTCCATTCTCTATATAAAGCGGTATAGGACATCTATTTCACCTCTCAGTAAAACTTTTTATAATAATTTTTAATTTCATCTCATACTATTATACATTAAGTTAATACTTAATTCTATTTCTAACAATAATACACCATTTATTTAAAAATAATAATAAAAAAAACGCACAATAAACAAAGTTTATTGTGCGATAATTACTATATTAACCGTGCACCTCGCTTTGGCAAATAACCTATGAGCGTTACCTATACAGTTAGCTCAAACCAGGTTTATCCACGGCACACGAAAATGATCACTTACCGCTGCTTCCTTCCGGACCTGACGGAGTTCATGAGTTTCCGTTGCGTGGGACCCAGTTCTCAACGCCACTTATATAGGTCAGACCCCACACGTTATAGCCTAATCGAGGAATTCAACCCTGCTATAGCGGATTGCAGGTTACAGGGCACCGCTAACTCCCCGTCTAGCACGGCAAAGATTCTATGGCGGAGAGAAGGAGATTCGAACTCCTGGTAGAGTTGCCCCTACACACGCTTTCCAGGCGTGCTCCTTCAACCACTCGGACATCTCTCCATAGCCTACTCATGAATAAGTAATGTTTATTTAATTAAGACAAAGACTATTATACTATCAAACTAATTAAAATTCAATAGTTTTTTATAAAAATTTTATTTTTTTAGAATTATTTTTATCCATGGTAATGCTAGTATACTCATTTAATAGCCTGTCCATATACTGACTCACCTCAAGAATATGCTTGCTTTTCTCTAAGTTATCTATATCACAAGATACTTCGTTTAATAAAACTCTTGTATTTTCTATTTCTTTTTCTATATCTACTAAATTACTATATTTCTCTATTTCCTTTTCTTTTAAAATATCTTCATCTATATCAATACAGGACATTAAAAAACTCTTTACCATTTAAAAATCCTCCTTTTTATATCCGGTGGATATTTTAAATTTATAAGAAAACATATAATGAAACAAACCAATCAAATCATTATTTATGCCTTCCAATAAAAAATGTTATATTAATCACTCTTCTTATATTATAAGTATATCATTATTGTAATTTTAAGTAAATATTAATATATTATACATATTTTATCATATATTTACCATAATATCGTTATTACCATTGGTTTTCTTATTTTTTCTACAATGCATATACTTATATTTTAAAGTTATGGGGATTTATTTGTAATAATTTGTTTAATGATTCTAAATTATTATAAAATTACAAATTATTCAAAGGAACATCATTCTATCAAAGTTTTATTCAATATTTCAAACTTTAATAAAAACGCTTCATAATTCATTATATTTTCAATGGCTCTTTCCCATGAAAATTTATTATTATCTACAATAAGATCTATTAATCTATTATCTCTATTTAAAAACAAGGATATCCTTCCAAACTTTTTTTTATTATAAAGACTCCTATACTTTATTCCCTTTTTCAAATCAGTTGAACTATAATTTTTAGAAATCATACCACTTATATCCCTATGTGCTTTTTCTAAAAGATTAGTCTTATCCTGTAAATTATAAAGTTCAAACTTGTATTGATTTATTTTTCCACATAATATACTCATTGTTTCATAAGTTACTTCTTTATTGCAAATAGACCTCTTTATTGAAACTATGCTTCCCTTATAATCTTTAGGTACATATTGATTTTTGTAAATAATTTCTTTAAGCTCAACACCTGACTTTCTCCACTCATTGCCAGCAAAGCATTGGTAGGATATTTTAATATAACTTTCTCCTTTTTCATTATACAAAATTATAATATCACTTTTGGGAAAAGTTTCGTTGAGATTTTCACATGAAGTATTCTTCACTCTCATGCCCTCCTAATAACTTATATGTAAAATATTCTATATATCTATATAATCTTCCTTTATTTTGATATCACTCTTTATGTTTTTATATCTTGATAACACAAATTCATGTGCCTGCAAATAACTTTTTTATCATTACTTACCATTCCATTTAATAATACTTATAATTAATATACTCATATATGACTTTTTTAACTCCTACTCATTCACTTTGCCACCCCAAGTTTCTATATAAAATAAATATTTAATTTTCACAATATCACACACTCTCCATTACATGCTTGAAATAAAAAAGTCCGCATAAACACTAAATTTATACGGATTTTTTTGGCGGAGAGAGAGGGATTCGAACCCTCGGTAGAGTTTACACCCTACAATTGATTTCGAGTCAATCACCTTAGACCACTCGGACATCTCTCCATATATTATCTTTTTGATTTAAAAAATTTTTCTAATATAGAGCTGCATTGGCCATTATATAACCATTCTATATATACATTACTATTGAGATTTCTATTTTGAAGCAAATTAACTATAGAACCACATGCCCCTAATCTAGGATCAAATGTTCCTATGTAAACTTTACTTATTCTTGATTGTATTATAGCCCCTGCACACATTGGGCAAGGCTCTAATGTTACATAAAGCTCACAACCATTTAATCTCCAGTTTCCTAGATAATTACAAGCTTTTTTTATAGCTATTATTTCTGCATGTGCTGTAGGATCTTTTAAATTCTCTGTCATATTATGTGCTGCCGCTATTATTTTATGGTCTTTTACTATTATAGCACCTACAGGTACTTCATTAATAGCCTCTGCTTTTTTTGCTTCCTTTAAAGCTTTACTCATAAAATCTACAGTCATACTACTCTTCCTTCTAGTAACTTGTTAATTACATTTTATAGTTATTTACTTCTATTGTAAATAATTATTAAGAATATTTCTTAATATTATATAAAATAAAAGCCCCCATTATGTTTTGAAGGCCTTTTGGTGCGCCCGAGAGGAATCGAACCCCCGGCACGCGGTTTAGGAAACCGCTGCTCTATCCTACTGAGCTACGAGCGCATATATTAAATTTAATCCCATTTACAATAAATAGTTTATTACAATTTATAATTATTGTCAATATAGTTACAATATATGTTTTAAATTAAATCTTTTTACATATTACTAGAAACACTTTATTAAAAATAATATAATAATTGGATATATTTTCTAATTTATATGTTAAAATATATATAGAAAAAATTTTAAATTCGGGGTGATATTATGAAAAATATACATATTACCGAAACGGTATTAAGGGATGCCAACCAATCACTAATAGCTACAAGATTACCCTTTAACTCCTTCGCTCCTATTCTGGATAAATTGGATAATGCAGGTTATTATTCTTTAGAATGCTGGGGCGGAGCTACCTTTGATTCCTGTATAAGATATTTAAATGAAGATCCGTGGATCAGACTTAAAAAAATTAAATCCGTAGCAAAAAAAACTCCTTTACAAATGCTATTAAGAGGACAGAATATATTGGGTTATAAGCATTATCCCGATGACGTAGTAAGAGAGTTTATAAAAATGGCAATTTATTATGGAATTGATATAATAAGAATATTTGATGCTTTAAACGACTTTAGAAATATCGAAGTTGCAATAGATGAAACAAAAAAACAAGGAGCTCATGCTCAAGGTACAATTGTATATACTGTAAGCCCTATTCATGATGTTAAAAGTTATATAAACCTTGCTAAGGAACTAAAAAATATGGGGTCAGACTCTATATGTATAAAAGATATGGCTGGACTAATTATGCCAGATATAGCATTCAATTTAATAAAAAAGCTTAAAGAAACAGTAAAAATACCAATATACCTTCATTCTCATAGTACAAATGGACTAGCAGAAATGTCTTATTTAAAAGCAGTTGAAGCTGGAGTAGATGGCATAGATTGTGCTATATCTGCTTTTGGAGGAGGCACTGCTCAACCTGCAACAGAATCAATTCATTACGCTTTAACTAGTTCTGGTTTTAATACAAATTTGTATGGTAATAAATTAAAGGAAATAAACGACTTCTTTAAACCTATAAGAGAAGACTTTTTAAAAAAGGGATTACTAAATCCTAAAGTATTATCTCCTCAGCCTGAAGCACTTATATACCAAATTCCAGGTGGTATGCTTTCCAATATGATATCTCAACTTAAAGAACAAAATTCTCTAAATAAATTAGAAGCTGTATTAAATGAAGTTCCTAAAGTAAGAGAAGATTTAGGTTACCCGCCATTGGTTACACCTATGAGTCAAATGGTAGGGACTCAAGCTACTATAAACATTCTTACTGGTGAAAGGTATAAAATGATTCTAAAGGAGGTTAAAGCTTACTGTCGAGGAGAATATGGAAAGGCCCCTGGTAAGATTAATAATGATTTATTAAATAAAGCCATAGGGGAAAATGAACCTATAAAAACTAGATATGCAGACACCTTGGAACCTGCTTTTGAAAAAACTAAAGAAAAACTAAAAGATTTAACTACTCGTAACGAGGATGTATTAACTTATTTATCATTTCCAGAAATTGCAGAAGAATTTTTAAAGAATAAAAAGCTACATCCTTCCTCTGATGAGCTAAGAGAACAAACCAAAAGTGGTGTTATTTAACTACAAATTTACTATACTAGATTTTGAAGTTATCCATGGAATTAAAATTTCATGGAGTAAAAAAGCTCGTAATATTACGGGCTTTTACTTAATTTTCTTTTGATTTATTGCAAACCTTGTATTATTTAGATACTTTTTAACCTCATCAAATTGGTCACTAGCTACTCCAGCAAATAATACATCAATTACATTTAATTGAGCAATTCTGGATGACATAGCCCCACTTCTTATGCTTATTTCTGGTGCGGAAACAAACAAGTTTATATCACAAATCTGACTTATAGAATTTTGACCATACTTTGTTATACTTATAGTAGTGGCATTAGCTTCTTTAGCCATTTTTATAGAATCATATGTATCCTTTGTTTCTCCTGAATATGAAATAGCTATGGCTACATCTCCCTTTTTCAAATTAGATGCTGACGCTATTTGCATATGAGTATCTGCATGAGCAGTAACTACCTTATTAATTCTAGAAAACTTTTGGAATGCATCAAAAGCTATAATATGAGAGGCTCCTACTCCATAAAAATCTATTCTTTGTGCTAAAATTATAGCTTCTATCGCTCTTTTAACTTCATTAAAATCTAATATTTCTAAAGTATTATCAATAGATTTCTTATTATTGTAGCTTATATTTTGTATTATGCTTTCTAATGGATCTCCTGGCTCTACATCAGTATATTGTTCCCCTGTACTTCCTGTATTATTAATATATGCTATATCTTTTGTTATACTTATTTTAAAGTCCTTATATCCTTTAAACCCTAGTACCTTACATAACCTCACTACTGTTGCTTCACTAGAGCCACTCATTTGAGCTAATTCCCCTATAGATAAATCAGAAATTTTATGTGGATTTTCTAATATAAACATTCCAACCTTTTTCTCAGAAGGACTTAATTTTTCTATTATCTCTCTTATTTTTATTAAACTTCCTGACATATATTTACCATCCCATATAATTATATTTATATATATTATACCAATTTAAAATTTATTTTTACATATATTTATTTCTGAAAAACTTATTAATAAATAATAAATTATATAACTATACGATATACTAATACTATGAATAGTAGTATAATTATGGTATATAATGGGAGGTGTGATTATGCTTAATGAACTAAAAAATATATTTTTAGCTGGTGTAGGTTCTGCTGCCTATACCTATGAAAAAGCTGCACAGCTTGTTGATGAAATGGTTCAAAAAGGGAAATTAACTGTAGAAGAAGGAAAAGATTTATCTGAAGAATTAAAGAGAACTGTAAAAACTAAAATAAACGAACAATCTACTAAACCTCTTACAAAGGAAGACTTTAGAGAGTTATTAAAAGAAATGAATTTTGTAAATAAAGAAGACTTTGATTCACTAAATAATAGAATAACTTTATTAGAAGAAAAAATAAACAAACAAAATGCTGAATAAAGTAAAGAGCCTTAACATATTGGTTAGGGCTTTTATTTCTAAAAAAATTAGTGAGGTAGTATATGTATAAGAATTCAGTAGAAAGATTTAAAGAAATAGTCAGAGTGTTAGCTTTTTATGGCTTCGGTTATGTTGTAAATAATAAGATAAAAAAAGATGAAAATAAGTCTCCTTCAAACCTAAAAAAAGCCTTAGAAGAGTTGGGTCCAACATTCATAAAAATTGGTCAGATATTAAGTACTAGACCAGATATTTTACCCAATAAATACATAGTAGAACTTTCTAAACTACAGGATGATGTAGTCCCTGAAAATTTTTCTGATATTAATGAAGTATTTCGAAAAGAGTTTGGCAAAAATATAGATGAGTGCTTTTTGTATTTTAATGAAAGCCCCCTAGCTTCTGCTTCTACAGCGCAAGTTTATACTGCAATTTTAAATAATGGTAGAGAAGTAATAGTTAAAATTCAACGTCCTCATATATATGAAAAAATGCATTTAGATATGTCTATTCTTTCTAAAATAATAGCACTTACTAAAACTAAATTTACTGACTCACTTATAGATCCAAAGGAAGCCTTAGATGAAATATTATCCGCTACAGAGCAAGAACTTGATTTTGAAAATGAAAAGGATAATATAAATAAATTTAAAGAGTTAAATAAGGATGTAGCATTTCTTTACGCTCCTTATATAATAGATGAATTCTCAAGTAACAAAATCTTAACTATGGAAAAAATAAATGGATTTAAAATAGATAATCTAAAAAAATTAGACGAAGGTAACTATGATGTATATGATCTAGGAAAAAAACTTGCCCTTTCATATTTTAAACAAGTGTTTGAAGATGGCTTTTTTCATGGAGATCCACATCCTGGTAACCTTTTAATTCAAGATGGAAAAATATGCTACATAGATTTTGGTATAGTTGGCTCATTCTCTAAGTCTTTAAAAGATGCATTAAATGATGCAATAATATCTGTAGCTTATAAAGATCCAGATAAACTTATTTCTGTGCTTATGTCTATAGGAATAAAAAAAGGTTTTGTAAATAGAAATAAGTTGTATGAAGATATAGATTATCTTTTTGATAGTTATCTTTCTACTTCTCTACAAAACATTGAAATGTCTGTACTATTACAAGAAATATTTGATTGTGCTAAAAGAAACAATATAAAATTACCAAAAGATTTAACTTTACTTATAAGAGGTACAGTAATAATTGAAGGCGTATTAGCTAAAATTTCCCCGGATATAAAAATACTAGATATAGCTATTCCTTTTGTTAAATCTAATAATAAATTTTCTATATTTAAAGAATTAAATTCAGATGAAATTCTGATACGATCTTATAAATTTGCAAAAGATTTTTATACATTACCAACAAAGATGATAGAATTATCAAACAGTATATTAAATGGAAGAGCTAAAATACAGCTTCAAATTAATAGCTTAAATCGTTCTATAAATGAACTTAATAAAATGGTAAACAGAGTAGTATATGCCCTTATTATTTCCTCTATGATAATAGGATCTTCGTTGATTTTAAATACTAATATTGGTCCTAAAATATATGATATTTCTATAATAGGAGTTGTTGGCTACGGAATTGCTGCTTTTATGGGATTTAGGCTTTTAATATCAATTATTAAATCTGGTAAACTATAAGATTCTTTTTAGGTATCTTAGTTCATAGTATACGAAAGGCTTAAGTATAACATACTTAAGCCTCTATCCCTCTTAATATATAATTCATAAGATTATCTACTACTTCATCAATATTATTTTTATCCTCATTTATAAGCTCATATACTGCTGCAGAACATAATGTACCAAAAATAGTATACGCCATAAATGACTTTTCTCCTATTTTTATGAATCCATCATTCATAGCTTCTTCTAAATATTCTTCTATATAGTCTATATATTGTTGTATACTATCCCTTAGTTGAAGCTGTCTCGCTTCCTGTCCCCACAATTGGCTCATTATAACTTTAAAGAAATCTCTATTGTCATAAACCAAACTTAGTTGAACTTTACATAGAGCTTTAAGTTTTAATATAGAATTATCTTCTCTTTTTAATACTTCCTCTATTCTAATTTTAATTAGCTTCATGCCTTCTTCTATTATGTATTTAAATATTTCTTCTTTACTTTTAAAATGATAATATAGTGTTCCTTTAGCTACCCCAGCTTCTGAAGCTATTTCATCCATAGTGGCTCCATCATACCCAGATATAGAAAAAACCTTTATGGCAGACTCAAATATTGATATTTTTGTTTTATTCATAATAAACCTCTCCGATTTTTTTTATTGACCAGTCAGTACAACCTTAAATATATTATACTATTTTTTATATATAAGACAACACAATTAATGTCATTGATAATTTTATTTTATCATTTATAATATTCTATATAAATAGAATACCGTTAGTTTAATAACTTTTAGGAGGATAACATGATAAAAATATATAATAGAAGCACCAGGAAATATGATATAGAAAAGGTATCCGGTGAAAAATATTTAAATTGGACTTATTCCTCTCCACTTGGCATGACCTTATTAGATATGATGATAAAGAAAAAATTTTTTTCTTCCCTTTATGGTAAATACTGCGACAGTAAAGTTAGTTCAAAAAAAATAAAAAATTTTGTGGATGAATTCAATATAAATATGGATGAATATTCCACACCCATAAATAAGTTTCATTCCTTTAACGACTTTTTTACAAGAACAATTAAATCTTCTGCTAGACCAATAAATCTAGATAAAAATATTTTTATTTCCCCTGGAGATGGTAGACTTTCTGCCTATGAAAATATAGATCTACATAAGATCATACAAGTAAAAGGCATATATTATAGTTTAGAAGAATTAATCAATTCAAAAGGAACATCTAATAAATTTAAAAATGGAGTTTGTTTAATTCTAAGATTATGCCCTACAGATTATCATAGATTTCATTTTGTAGATAACGGAACCTGTGGAGAAACAAATAAAATAAAGGGAAATTATTATTCAGTAAATCCTATAGCATTAAATAAAATTCCAAAACTATTTTGCCAAAACAAAAGGGAGTGGAGTATCTTCCATTCTGAAAACTTTGGTGAGATATTATATATGGAAGTTGGCGCAACTTGTGTAGGTTCAATAATACAAACCTATAGTCCTAATAAAGGAATTTCTAAAGGAGCAGAAAAAGGCTTCTTTAAATTTGGTGGTTCCACTGTTATATTATTTTTACAAGAAAATATGGTACAGATTGATCATGATATACTAGATCAATCTAAATTAGGATATGAAACTAAAGTTATGATGGGTGAGAAAATAGGTACTAAATTATAAGACTTTAAAAGCTTAGTATATACCTTATTTATATACTGAGCTTTTAAAAATTGCCCCTGCCTCCTCTATCTATTTTTACTTTTACATCTACATCTATTTGTGAATTACTTATTACTTCATCCCAATTAACCCCTGTCCTTCTTCCGTATTTAGCTGCTGCCACTCTTCCTAACTGCAATACATCAATTTTATAATTTTTATTCATATCATCTATAAATTTTTTTGCCCTAATCTCTATACTTCTTTCCATTTCCTTTGCTATAATTTCTTCATTTTCTTTACTATTAAACACAGGATGTTTTAATTCATCATAATTAATATCAGCTTTTAATTTTAATTCTATTAAAAATTTATAGTTCTCTCCTTGTTTTAAACATTTCACTTTTCTCTTGTTTATTACTGTAGCACTAACATATTCATTTTTACCATATTTAACACTAATTGATCCTTGAGTATTATCTTCTCTTAAAAAGTTTAGCATTCTTGTTTGTTCCATATTCAATTTATATACCATTTTATCATCTTTAAAAATAGCCATTCCAACTACTTCTATTCCATCATCAGTAATAGCTATATATGGTAAAACTAAATTCATACCTTCTAAAGTTAATTGATAAAATATATCGTTAACTTTATAATCTCTATGAAAAAAATTATTATACTTTAAGTTTTTAATAATTCCTTCTATAAATTCTGCAGAACTGCTGTAATCCTTAACAGGATATTTTAATATATCTTCTGCCTTTCCACTACATATAGCTACGTAACCTATATCACTTATTAATGGATCATTAAATATACCTTCAGCTATATCTTTTATACCATTTTTAGCAACTTCATCACTTATTACATATACTTTTTCTGAACCTAAAAAAAATTTCTTATCTAGTTTGTTTTGTCTAGCTTCTCTTGACTTAAGAAGTGTATATCCTTCCCCTGTAACAACTTTGCTTGAATTTTTCCCATCACTTTTAAAAATATAAAAGCTAACCGGCACACTATAATCTACTTCTCCATTTATTTTTAATTTTACATCATATCCTATTCCTATTGGAATAGATAAGTTTTCTGCAAATTCAACCATATCGTCTACACTACTATAGTATACAAGACTTGCAATAATAATTATTATCATTAAAATTTTATGACCTTTTTTCATTTTTATCATCTCTTTTTACTAATAATGCTATAATCGTAATAAAAACTATATTAAAAATAGTTACTAAAGGTATAAAATGTTGAGATATATCTTGAAACCTTGCTTCATTTCCAAAGCTCATTGATATAATAATTACTATTGGTGCTATTATAAGACATATATATTTTCTATCAATTTTTTTCATCCACTCATGTATTGTAAATGTTATGCTAAAATAAAAATTTGAGAGGGTTTTTATAATTATTGTGCTCCATAGATACATAAATATATATCTAAAATTATTTACTATAGGTATAACTAAAGTTTCCGTTGTTGTTATAAATGGCCACTTTAACTTATTTATTAATTCATCTCCTAAATAAAATATTGTTAGAAAATTTGACCATATATAAAATAACATAACTATTAATATAGATATTAATGTATACTTTTTTATTTTCTTTTTATCATTTACATATGGGTATACTAAAAAAAATATTTCTATGCCTGCATAAGCAAAAGAAGATTGTATAGATGCCTTTATTATGTTAATTATGCTGTTAGAAAATATAGGTTGAATATTTAATATATTTCCTTCTTTTAATACACTTGATGGAATAGTTAAAAGAATTATAGTTATATAAAAAAGTACTAAATTTAGTCTCGCTATAACTTTTAAATCTTTAGTGCACGTGTAAAATACTACGATAACTATGGCTAAAATAGTTTTAAATTTACTTAGAAAATAAATTAAATACACTCTTATTACACTAACCATAAACACTAATGTTGAACAAAAATTAAATATAAGTCCAACTAAAAATAAAAGATTTAATATATTTCCAATAAACTTACCACATAACTTTTTACTTAAAAATAGTATATTATTATTTGGACGCCTTTTACTTACATATATGCCTAATACAGCTATATATAATGGATATATAGCGCCTATTATTATAGCTATCCATCCATCTTCATGAGCATATTTTCCTACATCTCTAGGTAATGTTAATATTCCAACACCAATCATATTGCCCACAATTAGACTTAATAATTCTATAGGAGCTAATGACTCATTTTTTCTTTCCAAGCTTAGTCCTCCTAAACTTTGCTCTAAAATCTGTTTGTCTTATAGGATTTTTATTACTTATATCTGATGGCCTTTTATTGATCCTCCATAAAGGTGCTCTTATCATTTCATCCTTTAAATCAGACTTACTTACAGATATATAAGGCACTCCAAAGCTATCCAAATCTAATAAATGTACAATTATTACAAACCAAAACAATATTATTCCCAAGATACCCATGAAATTGGTAATAACCAATAATGGAAACTTTAAAATTCTTATAGTTAACGCCATTTCATAGTTTGGTATTAAAAATGTAGAAATGACTGATATACCTACAACTAATAACGTGTCTGGACTAACTACTTTAGCCTCTACAGCCATCTGTCCTAAAATTATACCTCCAACTACACTTAAAGTCTGAGCTATTTTACTTGGAAGCCTTAGTCCACCTTCTCTTAGCACTTCAATTGCAATATCCATTAAAAATATCTCGAAAAAAGGACTTAAAGATATTCCTATTCTAGAATTTATAATTGGAACTATAAATTTTAAAGGTATAAGCTCTACATTAAATTTTATAAAAGCTAAATATAATGATGGTAATGTTATAATAGTAAATACAGATGCTATTCTAAGAAGTCTTGTAAAAGAAGATACTATAAACCTTTCATAATAATCTCCTACTGTTTGAAAAAATTCTATAAATAAAGTAGGCAAAGTTATAACTTGTGGAGTGCCATCTATTATTATGGCTATCTTTCCCTCCATCAAGTTAGCTTCAATTACATCTGGTCTCTCTGTAGAATAGATTTGTGGAAAAATACTATATGTATGCTCCTCTATATATTGAATTAACATTTCTGATGACGATATAAAATCTACATCTACCATTTGTATTCTTTCTTTTGTATAATTTACTAGACTTTTATCAGCAACATCATCAATATATATAATAGATATATCTGTTTGGGACCTTTTTCCTACTACAAGTCTTTCTAGTTTCAAATTTTTATCTTTTATTCTTCTCCTTACTATGCTTATATTT
The DNA here is from genome assembly GCF_000619945.1 of Clostridium lundense DSM 17049. Lineage (GTDB taxonomy): Bacteria > Bacillota > Clostridia > Clostridiales > Clostridiaceae > Clostridium_AO > Clostridium_AO lundense. The sequence goes on from NZ_JHVC01000030.1 coordinate 19,308, forward strand.
ATTTCTAAATTTTCTACAAAGCTTTCTCTTGGTCCCTTTATTGCTGCTTCATTTATTGAATCTTCTACATGCCTATGAGCTCCTCCTGTTGTATCTACTATAATATAGTTTGAAGTATCACTTATTATTATTACTGTTTTTCCTCTTTTTACATATTCAACTACCTCATCTAAATCCGTGGTGATAAAAGTATTGCTGGTATATATATATTTTTTACATATATATTCTTCCAAATTGTCCTTACCACTTATATCTTCTTGGATGTAAATCATTAGAGGCTTAAGTATATCTCTATCTATTTTATCCTTATTTACTAAGCCATTAATATATATAATTGTTCCTTGTGTACTTTCATCTGTTCCAATGTAAAATGATTTTGATATTATTTCATTATTATTTCCTAGTAAATCATATATTTTATTTACCTTATTTTTTAAAATATTATTTTCCATATAAATCACCTTATAAGCAATATTAATATTTTAAGTAATATTAGATTTTTTATACAAAAAATAAAAAAAGCTCTTGAAAATCAAGAGCTTTTATGGTGCGTCGGAGAGGATTCGAACCCCCGGCCAACTGGTTCGTAGCCAGCTACTCTATCCAACTGAGCTACCGACGCATATTTAACACTAATATATTAACATACTTCCTTTAAAAAATCAATATTATTCATAATAACCTGATTTTTAATTCCCGGGAAATAGTATTATTACATTATTTAATAAAATAAAAAACATCTAGTTTTCACTAGATGTTCTGGCGGAGAAAGAGGGATTTGAACCCTCGCGCCGGTTACCCGACCTACGCCCTTAGCAGGGGCGCCTCTTCGGCCACTTGAGTATTTCTCCATGTCCTACAAATTAACTTACTATATAAAAAATTGGCGGAAAGAATGGGATTCGAACCCATGGTACGGTCACCCGTACGCCGGTTTTCAAGACCGGTGCCTTAAACCAACTCGACCATCTTTCCGTGCCTCATGACAAGAATAATTATATCAACCATTTAACTATATGTCAACACTATTTTTAAATTTTTTTATAAAAAACTTAAAAAATTTAAAATATCCCTTTATTAATTATATATATGAGCAAATTGGACTCCAATTTGCTCATATGTTTACATTATTTTATGACTTCTTTCCCACCTAAGTATGGTCTCAATACTTTTGGAACAACAATACTTCCATCTTCTTGTTGGAAATTTTCAAGTATAGCTGCTACAGTTCTTCCTACAGCTACTCCTGATCCATTTAATGTATGAATAAATTGAGGTTTATCTTTAGGATTATTTTTAAACTTAATATTTGCACGTCTTGCCTGAAAATCTTCAAAATTACTACAGCTTGATATTTCAACATATCTATTGTAACTTGGCATCCAAACTTCTATGTCATACTTTAATGCAGCTGTAAATCCTAAATCACCTTTGCATATTCTAACTACTCTATAAGGTAATCCTAATCCTTGTAAAACTTCCTCTGCATCATTTGTTAACTTCTCTAATTCTGCATAGGATTCTTCTGGCTTTGCAAATTTAACAAGTTCTACTTTATTAAATTGATGCTGTCTTACAAGTCCTCTTGTATCTCTTCCAGCTGATCCCGCTTCTGATCTAAAACATGCTGTGTATGCTACATGCTTTATTGGAAGATCTTCTCCATTTAATATTTCATCTCTATATAAATTTGTAACTGGAACTTCTGCTGTTGGTATTAAAAAGTAATCGCAGTTTGCTACTTTAAAAGCATCCTCTTCAAACTTTGGAAGCTGACCTGTTCCTATCATACTTCTTCTATTTACCATGTATGGAGAGAATATTTCAGTATATCCATGCTCATCTACATGAGTATCTAAGAAGTAGTTTACAATAGCTCTTTCAAGTCTTGCTCCTAGACCTTTATAGAAAGTAAATCTTGAACCTGTAACCTTTCCAGCTCTTTCAAAATCTAATATATTTAAGTCTACTCCTAAATCCCAATGAGCTTTAGGCTCATAATTAAATTTTGTAGGCTCTCCCCACTTTCTTATTTCTACGTTATCTTCATCTGACTTTCCATCAGGAACAGCTGGATTTGGTATATTAGGAATTCTTAGCATTATGTATTCAATCTCTTCATCTATCTTGGATAATCTATTATCCTGTTCCTTAATTTGATCAGATAGCTCTTTCATTTCTGCCATAATACCATCTACATTTTCTCCAGCCTTCTTTAACTTTGGTATTTTAGCTGAATCTTGATTTCTCTTACTTTTTAAATTTTCAACTTCTACAAGTATTTTTCTTCTTTCTTCATCTAAAGCTAAAACCTTATCAATAGTGCTTATATCAAAATCTTCTCCTCTATTTGATAAAGCTAACTTTATTTCTTCAGGATTATTTCTTATTCTTTTTAAATCTAACATTTTTTACCTCCTCAATATTGTTATATATAACAAAAAAAGTCCTTCTCCCATAAAAGGGACGAAGAACTCCGCGTTGCCACCCTAATTGATTAGAAAATTCTAATCCTCTCCATGATATTAACGGTATTACCCGTACTGCTCATCACAGTCCCTCCGAGGCGGATTCACAAAACAACTAGTACCAGTTTCCACCAACCACTGATTCTCTAAAACTACTATCTTGTTACTATTCTCTTCAACGGTTTATTAATATATTTTCGATAATTAATTTTTATTATATATATATTAACTATTAATGTCAACTTTTTTATGTATTGTGCATAAATTTCCTAAAACTACATCTTATCTACATTTTTACTACATATAATATTTACTCCTGTGTTTAAAAGATTATAACAAACTACATCCCCTATTCTTATGGGTGCACCTACATGAAGCATGCTTAATGCCTTTGAACATTCTATCCATAAACTTTTATTAATAGGCTTATCACTTTTCACTGGCACTACATTGCATTTAGCCCCTTTTATTCTAATAAGTGTAGTAAATATGCCTGTATTATTAACTCTTTCTTCCTTAGCATACTCAATTGCTCTTCCACATTTGTTTCCTCTAACCTCTATACCATTTTCATCCCAATCAAGAGAAACAATGCATTTATCTTCGCAACCTTTGCAAATGAACTCTTTTATCATTAAAATACATCCTTTCTAGCTATACTTTGCTAAACTCTTTAATCCTACCAGATACTATTTTTGAATTTTTTGAGTCCTTTACTATATCAGTAATTTTTTTATCTGTTTCCCTAGCTAAAATTTTCACTATCTTACTAAAACATTCTGATCCCTTACAATTTCCAAAAGTTACTCCTGTTCGCCTCTTTATTCCTTCTACTGTTCGAGCTCCTAGAGGTCTTCTTATAGCATCTACTATTTCTCCTTCAGTTACCTTTTGGCATGTGCAAATTATATTACCATATCTTTTATCCATTTTAATTATTTTATTTCTATCTTCATTTGAAAGATCCCTAAATCTATAGAAATCTCTTCTTTTATCTATAAAGTCCTTTTTTAAAACGCAATTTATATTGCTTATTATAGTCTCGCATACCATTTTTGCTATAGATGGTGTCATAGTTACCTGACCATAATGCTTACCTACCACTTTTATATATCCTTTATCAACTAAACTTTCATCTATTATTATTGTATCCTTATAAGATGGCCATTGATAAAATGCATTTATTTTATTTTCATCAATATCTCCTATTAATTCAGATATCTTTTTTAAAGTTTCACTGTATCCCAATACATCCTTTGTATTTACAGCAACCATCATATTTCCTTGAACAGTTGGAACAGTTAATATCCTTCTCCTTAATCCATTTAATGTAAATAAAATATTGTTGAAATCACCTTTATAATCTTTTTCCAATACAAAATAACTTAAATTACTTTTTTCCTTGTAAATTCTTTCTGAAGTATCTATACTATAATTTTGACCAGGCGTGGTGTTAATAACCATTTTACATGTGAACTTATTTTTATTTGTTATTACTCTAAATCCTTTTGTTATTTTTTGGATGTCAATTACCTCTTCTTCTAATCTAAATTTTACTCCATTATCAAAGGCAATTTCCCCATATGCTATTGCTAAATCATATGGACAAACTACTCCAGTATTTTTTGAATATAATGCCTTACTTACATTTATATTTAAATTAGGTTCTAATTCATATACTTCCTGACTACTTAAAAGATAGATATTCTTTATTCCTCTTTCAATTGACCTTTCATACATTTTATTTAATCTTTCTTCATCTTCTTTATTTTCTGCAATTATTAATGACCCACATCTTTTAAAAGGTACATCTATTCTTGTTGAAAGTTCATCAAACATTTTATTTCCCATCATTTCAAGTTTAGCCATTAAGGTGTCCTCACATTCAACTCCATCATAAACTATAGATGAATTTACCAATGCTACATCATCTGCAATGTCGTAATCCTTTTCAATTAGTGCTATATTTAAACTATACTTGGATAATTCATAGGCTACAGCACATCCTATTATACCACCACCTAATATAAGAACATCATAATCCATACCATTTCATTCCTTTCGGATGCTAATTTAATTGATTTCCCCCATTAATATTATATTACCTTTTTAGATAAGTGGTATAGTTTTTAATCATTTTTAATAAATTATAAATAATTTCTAAAATTATTTGTAGATATTTTTATAAGTTATAAGCATCTCCTTTAGTTTTTCCTTATTAATTGGCTTATTTAATATCAAATTGATATTTCTTGTTATATCATTATTAAAGTTTCCTACCCAACCAGTCATTAAGCAAAAGAAAACATTTTGATTTATTTTCTTTGCTACATCGCAAACTTGAATTCCATTCATGCCAGGCATTGAAAAATCGCAAAGAATTATATCATATTTTCTTCTCTGTAATTCATCTTCAATATTTGCATTACCACAACTTTTTACTTTACATTTTACAATAGATTTTATCATATCAGCTATAACATTTCTTATTTGTTGTTGATCATCTATAATAAGTATATTTCCTTCAAATTCTACTTTATCTTCATTGATATTTCTACTTACTTCGTTAACATCATCACAAATAGGTAACTCTATGTAAAAATATGTTCCCAAATTTTCCTTACTTTCTATTTTTATAGAGCCTCCATGATCTTGTATTATTTTATAAGATACACTAAGACCTAATCCAGAACCCTTGTTACCCTTAGTTGTAAAAAATGGTTCAAATGCCCTCTTTATTACATCTTCGTTCATTCCCATACCATTATCTCTTATTTGAATACTAACCATTTTATCTTTATTTTCTGTAATTATTTCTATTTTGCCGCCCTTGGTCATGGCATCTATAGCATTTCTTATTATATTTATAAATACTTCTCTTAATTCTGTTTCATTTCCTCTAACTTTTTCTCCCGACTTCAAATTTGATACCATATTTATATTTATTCCATTTAATGCACTTTCAGTAAGCCATTTATTTTTTGTTAAATCTATAGCGTCTAACATAATATCATCTATATTAAATATTTCTAATTTATTTCTTGTATTATATTGTTTAGTAAAACTCTTTACTTTGTTAGCTATATTTATGCCATCATACGCACATATTTCTATTATTTTAAGTTGTTTTATTATATTTTTATCTTCTATATTACTATCTTTTAAAAGCTGAATAGATCCAATTATAGGCGTTAATATATTATTTATATCATGAGCTATTCCCGCTGCCATTTCTCCCATAGCCCTAAGTTTTTCATTTTCGATAAGCTTATTTTGAAGATCAGAAAATTTATTTTGTTCCTGTATTAAATAAAAGGCTGTTCTGCATATAGATTCAATATAATCTATATCTTCCTTCGATATTCTTTTATTATTTTCATATCTACCTAACCATATAGTACCTTTTATATCTTCATAATAATCTACATAAATAGCTATACAACAATATAATGATAAGTTGGTAAACGTCTCTTTTAACTTTATGTCCTCTAATTCATTAAAATCTATAAATATACTAGAGCATTTACTAACAATTTCTGAATTCATCATATTATGATATGTAATTAAATTTTTATCATTTATCATATAGTATTTATGCCTTTTAGTAATTCCAAAGCAGCTATCTAAACCAATTACATTTTCCTTTAGCTTTTCCGTTGTATACATTATACAAAAGTCTACATTACAAATATCTTTTATTTTATTTAATATTATACTTTTAAACCCATCCTTGTCCGATGTTTTAGGTATATTGGAAAACATATCATTAAATAGTACTAAATTTTTATTTTGATATTTTAACTGTGCATTAGAATTTAAAATCCAAAGTATTCTGCTAATATTTTCACTACAATTAAAATATATTTCTTTATTTCTATCAAAAATAACCATATTATTAAAATTCAAACACAATCTTTCCAATAAGTTTACATTATAATTATAATTATCTATATATACCATATTGGTAACCTTTGAATTTGAATAAGAAAAAATGTTTTCTACACACCTGTTTAATTCCTTAAATTTTCCCATTCTTTTTGCAAAATTTTTAAAATCCCATATTATATTTATCTTTTCTTTTGTCTTGGCTGTATAACTCAATATTTCTAATAATTCATCAGAATTAACATTAAAATTTACAGGATCATATAACTTTATGCCTAGTATTCCATTATTTATACTATGTGTAATTATATCTGAATTAGAATAAAATATTTCCTCTAAATCTTTGTAAATTATATCATCAGTAAATATTAATACTTTTTCATTTTTATATAATGCCTTTGATATATATTCTTTTATAAAAATAGGAAAATTATTTGTATTTAGAAATTCTGTACTTATACATAATACCTTTTTTGATTTGTTTTCTTCTATTACCCTTTTATATGTATAGCTCATAATATACCTCACACAAATAAATTCTAAAATTAACATTCAACACCATTATATTAAAATCCTCTTATTTTATATAAAAAGTGCTAAAAAAATAAGTATTTTTTTAATACTTATTTTTTTAATAGACACAATATGACTAATATTAATTTATTTTGCCATATTTTCCAGCATCTTACCTAACCTTCCAATATATTCACCATATTTAGTCCAATCACCATCTTTTTGAGCTTGTATTGCCTTATTATATATTTCCTTAGCTTCTTTTATCCCTTGGATCTTACCTTTATCTACACTATTGCTTTCGCTCTTTTCTTTCACATTATTGCCATTTATATTGAAAAGCTGATTTAGTGCTGAATTTATATTTTCAGCCAATACTACCTTATCTCCATATGATAAAATTACTCTTTTAACTTCCGGTGCACTATTCTTCCCATTAGCTCTTAAGTACATTGATTCTATATATAACAATGAATTATTTACAGGTACTATTATTGTATCACCAAATTGTACATGAGATCCTCCTGCATCCCAAAGAGATAATTCTTTTGATATCAATGGGTCTTGCTTTAATTTTTGTTTAAAGAAGTAAGGACTATATATAGTTTTATGCGAAGGCAAGCTATACATGACAAATTTTCCATAATTGCCACGATCCATCCTAGCCCCTAAAATTGATGACATAGTGTTTCTATCTTTCATATTAAAGTATTCAAGCAGTACCATTTCTTCTGATTTTTCACCCTTAAGTTTCATTATTACACACGGTGACTCACTAACGGATTTTTCTGTTTCTACCAATTTCTGATTTTTTGAAATTTCCCATAAATCATCACCATTTAAAAACGCCATAGGATCTGTCATATGATACTTTTCTAGCACATTACATTGTATTTTAAATATATCTTCTGGATATTTAAAGTGCTGTCTTATACCTTCTGGAAGAGTATTAAAGTCTTTAAATAAGTTTTTGAATATCTTTGAATAGCTCATAACTATTGGATCATTTTTATCAACTATATAAAAACTCACATCCCCATCTAATGCATCTACAACTACTTTTACAGAATTTCTAATATAATTTATATTATTATACGGCTGAGAATAAGGATATCTGTTAGAGGTGGTATAAGCATCTATTATCCAATATAACCTGTCATTATATATAGTTATATATGGGTCCTTATCATATACTAAAAATGGTGCTATTTTGTTTACTCTATCTATTATGTTTCTATTTAATAATATTCTACTATCCCTTGTTATATCTCTTGAAAAAATAAAATTAAAATTTCTCTCACTAATTGCAAATAGCAACTTGTTAAAAAAAGTCATCCTAATTCCTGACTTTCCATCATACTCATTTATTTTATTATCTCCACCCTTAGGATAATCAAATTCTTTTAGCTTTGTATTAACTATAGCATAATCATTGGTTTTTTCTCCAAAATAAATTCTAGGATTTTTTAATGATATGTTTGTATTATTTTCTGGTGGTATATCTTTTATTAAAAAGTCAGGTTGTCCATCAGATGTTACTGAATTAACTTTACTCATAGCAACACCATAACCATGTGTATAAATTAAATGCCTATTTTGCCAAGTATCAGGATCTATATTTTGAAGATTAAGTTCCCTTGGAGATATAAATACCTGAACATACTTATCTTTTATTTTATACCTATCTATGTCCATGTCATTAAATATATAGTATGGTCTTATAGTTTGATACTGATTGTAAAATTCCAACGCAGGTTCAAAAGCATTTATTCTTATATTATCTATAATATCTTTATTAGCCTTAATATCTTCATTGGTTAGATCATTTTTTACATCAAGTTGTATTTCTTGTATATTATCTATATTAAAAGCTTTTCTTGTGTAATCTATATTATACTTTATGTAATTTTCCTCTAATTTTTTTTCATTGGACTTTACAAGAAATGTTTGTACCAAATTAGAAACTAATCCCTCTGATAATATTAAAATTAATATTATTGATATAGATATTACTATAGGTTTTATCCTTTTCCTCAATACACTTAAAAAAACTACTATAGAAGCAATCAAAGAAACAACAATTATTATCTTATAAAATATTAAAGTAACATGTATATCAGTATAACTTGCACCATACGCCACTCCTCGTGGGCTATATACTAAATTCCAAGATTTTATGAGAAAACCTAATGAAAGAAATAATAATATAAGTGCTGAAATTATGGCTAATTGTCTGCCAGCAAATGTAGTAATTCCACTTTTTATTTCTTGCACATTGGAAAAAATATTTTTAGAATTACCATACTGAACTTTATCCTTAATATCCAATAAAAAATAAATTACAAGTGTCACTAATACCAAAAATATTAAAAGTGACATTATTGCAGTATATGTTGATTCTATGAGTGGTAATTTGAATATATAAAAAGATACATCATTATTAAAAATCGGATCCTTGACTTTAAAATCTATGGAATTGGTAAATTGAATAATATTGTACCAGTATTCATTAGAAAAAATATACGCTGTAATAAAAGATACTATAAAATCTACTAGAAAGAATATTTTATCCTCCCTTTTTCTTTTTTTAGTATCTAACTCCAATTCCTTTTTTAATTTAAATATACTTTTTTTTAGTGTACTATAATAAGTCCAAATGCATAAAAAAACTATAATAAATGATGGTATTAATAATTTAGCTACAGCTATAAGTTTAGTAAAATATACTGATAAATATGATACCTCTTTAAACCATTCTATATTTATAATAAAGCTTGATATTCTATTAAAAAATACAACAATCAAAAGTACAATTAATATAAATGATATAGTTGTTATACCTTTTTTCAAAAAATTCACCTCCTATCCATTCGAAGTATTTTCCCCAATCTATTATACTTAACTTCAATAGCTCCAACTGGGCATAACTCTTGACAACAAAAACACCTTATACACTGATCCATTTTCCAATCAGGCATTATTTGGCCATTATTATTGATCATATATATTGCTTTAGGATTCTCAGGACACACTTCAAGACACCTCTTACAGCCTATGCACCTATCCTTTTTAAGCGAAGGATAAGGTGCTATCATTCCTCTTAAAAAATTCGTAACTGTAGGATTTATAAAATAAAAATTGCCTCCTTTTCTACATAACTTAAAATTCTTTGCTTTTAAATCCTCTATTTTTTCTCCTATTACCTCTATGTTTTCTGGTAATACTGCGCCATATTTATGATCATAAACCTCTTTAAGTACAGGTATATCCAAAGGATTATCATACCCTATCAATCTTACTGCAACAGAGTCTACAGCTGTTATACTTTTTCCCATTATAATAGTATTTAAACTATATGGATCTCCGCTTTTAGGCCCATTTCCCTCCATAGCTACTATTCCATCTAAAATTGCAAAATCTGTTCCTACAACAGTATTTAAATCTAGTAACATCTTACAAAAATTATTAGCATCAGGCATTCTTGTATGCCAAGTAGCCTTTTGTGTACCTGGTACACAACCAAACTGATTTTTTATTGCTCCTGTATAATATGCCATAGCATGAGTTTTTAATTTAGGAAGAGTAATTAATATATCAGTCTCATAAGCAGCCCTTGCAACATTCCATGACTTACAAAGTATTGAATCATCTAATTTCACATGAACCGATTCCTTAAAATCTTCAAATTGTATATTATATTTTTCAGCTATACCTAAAAGTCCTGATCTTTCTGCTGCCCTTTGAGAATCACCAAACCCTGGGGAATCTCCGAAACTTATATTAGTAGAATAATCCTTTAAGATTCTTATGACAGCTTCAAAAACCGTATAATGAGTAACTACAGGTGATCCTGCTTTTTCTATACTTAACATATTAGGTTTTAATAAAACTTTACTATTATATGGTATTAGTTTTTTTAAAAAACTATCTCCCCCTAAAAATTCAAATCCCTCTCTTAACTTTTTTTCAATTAAATTCACATCATATTCATCACATCTTAAAAGCGCAACTTTTTCCATTAGATTATCTCCATTCTTACCCTTCTATTAAATACCCTTTACTTTTTAACTCCTCTATTATTTGTGTCATTTGCTCTTCATTATCAGTGAATATAGTATGTAAATGTATACCATTCGTAAGGACAAGTAGTGGCTCAGCTTTATGGTTCTTAAATTTATTTATAAAGCTTTCTATATCATATAAATTTTTAATCATAAGCATAGCCTTAATTTCTCCATATAAAGGATGATCTATTATAACATCTCTCACAATTCCGCCATACTTAATTATTGTTTGTAATTCATCTTTTATTTGATCTGAGTTATGAGCTAAAGCTAAAATTTTAGAATAATAATTTTCTCCATCTTTATTTATTATATACCCTTCTGGAGTAGCTATTATATCAATTCCTTTTGCTCTTAATATAGCAATATCTTTTACTATTACTTGCCTCGTTATTCCTAATTCATCTGCTAGTTGCTGTCCCTTTAAAGGTTTAGTACTCTTAATAAGCAATTTTTTTATATATTCTCTTCTTTCTATTGAATCCATAGTATTTAAACCTCCTAAAAAAGCTCGCTACTTTATACTTAGTAAGCTAATTTTTATCATCACAAAATCTTAATATATTTAGTTCCTTATTTTCAATTATGGATTTATTATGATGATTTTTTATTAGATATAAAAAACTTTCATCATACCCTTTATTTTTCAATATACAATATCCCTTTTCAGCATGATTATAATATGCATCTATTTTCTTTAAACTCGAATATCTTTTAATTTTGCCTTTAGATAATCCATCTAAAATAACTAAAATTGATTTATCAACTACATTTAATTTATATGTAACCTTCCCTATATCATGAAGAAGGGCAACTTTAATTAACTTATTTTTATCTAAATTTTCTTTGCTATCTTTGCATATCTGATCTATATCATAAGCTACTCTTACTGAGTGTTTTTGCTCATCTATGGAAAGTTTATTGAAAAGGTTACTTTCATAGTCATTTAGATATTTTTTCACAAAAGATTTATCCTTATTATTCATTTTATCTGTCATACATTGGTAGAATTGTTTTACCCTATACATATTCATATATATTCTCCTCTGTACTTATATATCCTCTTTAATTCTAATATATTAGTTACAATTTGTATATTAACAATTTGTAAACGAAAAAAAGTTCATGGTAATTACCATGAACTTTTTATGGTGGAGATAAGGAGATTCGAACTCCTGACCCCCTGCTTGCAAGGCAGGTGCTCTCCCAACTGAGCTATACCCCCATATGGTGGACCT
>NZ_JHVC01000031.1 GCF_000619945.1 Clostridium lundense DSM 17049
AAGATTTCTGTAAATCAGCATCTGGTGATTATGGCTCAAAGGTAACACCCGTTCCCATACCGAACACGAAGGTTAAGCTTTGAAGCGCTGATGGTACTGCAAGGGAGGCTTTGTGGGAGAGTAAGTCGTCGCCAGGTAATTATAAAAAACACTAAGCAATTTGCTTGGTGTTTTTTATTATGTAATTAACGGATAATTAATTAAATTGCGTGGTTATATTTTTCATAATAGGTATGTATCTCAATGTAATACAATATTTACAAATATTTAATATGATAGTATACTATTGTAGTGTATATTTATTTAGTATATGACCTTTTTATAGGGATGTTTAATTAATATATAGGTATACAAATGATACAACGGAGGGGGAACAATATTATGAAAAATAATGAATTAAGCAAGAGCCTTTTTAAATCCTATTTTATAATTTTTATTATTTCAATAATATCTATTGGAATAATTACAGTGACATCATTTTTAAATGCAAAAAAGGCATTAACGGATTTGGGGGAAACTGCTCTTAGAAATAGGGCTCAAATGGGAATAGAGTTTATGGATGCATTGGAATCACAAGTTAAAGAAGGTAAAATAACAAGAGAAGAAGCGGAAGAAATATTTAGAAAGAAAATGTTAAATTCAAAACAATCAGATGGGAAAACAAGAGGATTAAATTCTAACTTAGAATTAAATATAAAGGCATACATGTATGCAATAGATAGTACAGGATTAGAAAGAATGCATCCTTTTAAAGAAGGAGAGAATATTTCAGAAGTTAAAGATGCAAAAGGAAATTATGTAACTAAACTTATTATAGACGAAGGCAAAAATCCTAAAAATAATGGTATAATTCATTTTTGGTGGAAAAATTCCGAAAATGAAAGAGAAAAGCCAAAGGTGAATGCTGTGGCATATTATGCGCCTTGGGATTGGTTTATAAATGTGGGATGTTACTATGAAGATTTTTATAAACCAGCATATAAAATTTTATATTCAACTTTAATAATATCAACTATTTTAATTCTAATAATGATTTTTTTAATAAGAAATTTAATGATTAAAAAGATAAATCCATTAAATAAGATAATAGATGCAATAAAGAAAATGGGTGATGGAGATTTAACTACCAGCTTAGATATTGATTCTAAAGATGAATTAGGGTATATGGCTTCTATATTAAATACTACATTAAATGAAATTAGAGGTATATTATCTAACATTAAAAATACTTCTAATACAATAGATGACAAGGTAGAAATCATTAATTCTTCCATAAATACAACTTCAAAAAACTCAAATAATATTAGAGAATCTATGGATGAAATATCTGCGGGTATAATGAATACAGCAAAAGATATGCAAGTAAGTTTTGAAAAAGTTACGAATCTTGGAAGTAACATAGAGTCAATTAAGGAAACAAGCTTAATATTAGAGAAAGGTGCAAAAGAAGCTGATAGCTTAAATTCTAATATGATTAGGGTTTTAGGTGAACTTCAAGAAGAAAATATAAAAAGTTTAGATATGTCCAAAGAAACTACAGAAAATATGGAAATACTTATTAATAAATCAAATACTATAGTAGATATCGTAAATACAATAGAAGACATTTCAGGACAAATAAATTTACTTGCGTTAAACGCATCTATTGAATCTGCTAGAGCTGGGGAACAAGGAAAAGGGTTTGCAGTAGTGTCCGAGGAAATTAAAAATTTAGCAGAGCAAACAGCTGAATCTACAAAAAAGATAGGCAATTTAATAAATGAACTTATAAATGCAGTTAATCAATCGGTTGATAGTGTTAAAAAATTCACCCAAACATCAGAAGAACAAAGCAAAATTATAGAAGAAACTCAAGATACATTAAAAAAGGTCATTGGGTTTATGCAGGATATACCTAAATATATAGATGAAAACATAGAAAAAATTGATGGTACATCTGAAGAAAAAGATTTAGTAATAAATGCTTTGAATTCAGTAGTAGCTGTAACAGAGCAAATCTCTGCAGCAATTGAAGAGATATCCGCCTCTATAGGTGAATCAGATGAGAGTATATTATCTGTAAGTAATATGGCTGAGGAATTAACTAAAAGTACAAATGAATTAAATGAGAAAGCTTCTAGTTTTAGTATCTAAAAACTTTATAAAATATACAAAGCTAAAAATACCGAGAACATTCTCGGTATTTTTGACTGTCACTTCTTCTCAGATGTATTACAAGGAATTTCAATTTGAAATTGACTAGTCTTTCCCATTATATATGCTAATTTGATTATTGATTGTTCTTCTGATGTCATTTCTCTATTGAACATTTTTTCAAATTGCTTCATTAGATTATGGGTATCTAATGTTGTTTTTTTATCATTACACCTATTTAATAACTTGTCTTTATTTAAATTATATATTTTAGGCTTAATTTCATTGCTAAAGATCTTTTTAAAAATTTCAGCAGTATAGTATGCATCATAAAAAGCATTATGGAATTGGTTTTTATCAGGAATGTTAAATAGTTCTACTGCATTGCGTAAGCCTACATTAGTTCCTTTTGGATTTTTAAGATATTTAGATGCATAAAATTGAACATTAATATATTCTCTAGGAATTAAGGACATATCTAAGCTATGGTATTCTGCATTTCTAAATAATTCTTTGATATCAGCCATTCCCCAGACACTTAATATACTTCCCATTCCTATAAACTTAATGAAATTTTCGTATACTTTTTTAAAAGACTCTGCAGAAATCAAGCTTTGTGCTGATATTCCAGTCATTTTTTTTATAAAAGGATGAATGCTAGTATATACTTCTGGCTTAATTAGCCTATTAAATGTAGAAATTGTTTGGAGGTTTTCATCCAGTTTTACTGCTCCTATTTGAATTATTTCAAAAGGACATTTTAGGTTTATTAAATTCTTATTATAGGCTTGATTAAATTCTAAATCTAATAAAATATAATTCATTTATTTTGCTCCTAAATATAGTTATAGTATTAAAACAATTGGTAAAAAATACTGCATAATATATATTAACATATAAAAATAGAAAATATAACAAAACATTTGTTAAAATTTTTTATTAAGATAGGAGTAGATTTCATTTAATGCTTCATCTGACTCTTTTAAAACTTTATCCATTTCAATAAATCCATGAACAACACCCTTATAGCGAGTAACAATTACTTGAGCACCTGCATCTTTTAATTTTTTACCATAAGCTTCTCCTTCATCACGTAAGCCATCAAATTCAGCTGTTATTATAAGAGCTGGAGGTAATGAATTAAAATTTTTAGCCAATAGAGGAGAGGCATATGGATTTTTCCTATCTTCTTTATATGGAACATATAATGATATATACTTTTCCATGTCTTCTTTGTTTAAATTAAAGTCATTAGCAAAATAAGACCATGAGTTGCTATTTAATTCATAAATATTTGTAGGAGGATATATCAGTACCTGACAAAGTATTTTAGGTCCAGATTTATCCCGTGCCATGTGACAAACTGCGGCAGAAAGATTACCACCAGAACTATCTCCTGCAACGGCTATTTTATTTGCATTACCGTTAATACTTTCAGCATTTTTATAAACCCACAAAAGTACATTATATATATCATTAAGAGCAGCAGGAAATG
This sequence comes from Clostridium lundense DSM 17049, assembly GCF_000619945.1. Classification (GTDB taxonomy): domain Bacteria; phylum Bacillota; class Clostridia; order Clostridiales; family Clostridiaceae; genus Clostridium_AO; species Clostridium_AO lundense. Next base: position 3,629 of record NZ_JHVC01000031.1, read on the forward strand.
GATTTTCTGGTGCTAAGCGATAACCTACAGACACCACTATAGAATTTGTATTTTTAGAAAGCTTTCTGCAGATATTATCATGAGTGTCTAGACCTCCTCCAACCCAAGCACCGCCATGAGAATAAACAATTATAGGTAAATTATTGGAAGTTTTAGGTGTATATATACGTACTGGTATTTGGGCTTTAGGTGAGGAAATATTAATATTTTTTATATTATCAAAAGGAATAGGTTTACCGCTTAATTTTACGGAATTTTTATCTAATGTCTGACGAATTTCATTAATATTTTTTTCTTTAATAGGACCATAATTAAAATATTTATTATACTTTAGCAGTATAGCTAATTTTGTACTAAGTTTTCCATGACTTGTTGTAGTCCAACTTTGAATAATAAGAAAACTAGCTATAATAAAAATGAAAATAATAACTATAAATATTTTGAATCCTTTTGTTTTTTTCAATGGATGTTACCTCCTACAGTATGTTTACTGTTATTAACAAAGATATAAAGATATTATATATTTTGTACTAACCATATTTTATTATACTTAAAGGTTTGACACACAAAAGTAGTTGTAATTTAATAGATGGTTTGTGATAATATTATAATGTATAAGTTAATTTTCCTGTATTGGAAATGTTAAAAAAGGGTAATGGAGGTTATTATGAATAGTATTTTATTAGTAGAAGATGATGAATCTTTAAATAGAGGTATAAGTTTTAAATTAATAAAAGAAGGATATAAGGTTTTTTCGGCTGTTAGCTTAAATGAGGCGGAAAAAGTTATTGACTCTGAAAAAATAGATCTTATTTTACTGGACATTAATCTTCCAGATGGAAGTGGTTTTGATTTTTGCAACAAAATAAGAAAAAGTAGTGATGTACTTATTATATTTTTAACTGCTTGTGATCAAGAGGTGGACATAGTTACTGGATATGATATTGGAGCGGATGACTATGTTACGAAGCCTTTCAGTCTTATGGTATTAATATCAAAGATAAAAGCAATATTGAAAAGAAAACAGGGGGAAAAAGTATGTAATAACATATTTTCAGGAGATATAATATTTTATCCTGAGGAACTTAGGGTATTTAAGAATAATAAAGAATTAATTTTAAGTAAAACAGAAATAAAGCTTTTTAAATATTTAATATGTAATGCTGAGCAGGTTGTAACAAAAGCACAGCTTTTAAATGAATTATGGGACAATGATGGGAACTTTATAGATGATAATACTATTGCAGTAAATATAAGAAGGCTTAGAGAGAAAATAGAAGAAAATCCATCCAATCCAAAATATATAAAGAATATAAGAGGCATTGGATATACATGGGCAGAGAGGTGTGTAAGCAGATGATTAAGTATATAAAAAGAGAACCTTTGTTAAAAAAAATATTTGCCATTACAATAAGCAGCTTAATTTTTATGTCGCTGCTTGTTTTTTATTCTCATTTTTTAATAATGAATTCAATTCATAGGCAACATATTGAATTATGCCAAGAGATAGTGGGAAAGCTTACAATTGCTGAACCAGAAAAAGAAATAAAGATTATAAATACAGTTTTACACCAAGGAGATAAAAATGTTATAAAACATGGACAAGATGTATTGAACAAATATGGATATGATGTTGAAACTCAAATGTGGGAAGATAGCAGCTTTAAAAAGTATTTTTATAAATTTTCAATTTATGATTTAGCAAGTATTACTTTTATAATATTATTTACAATTTTAGTGCTACTATTTAGTTTTTCTTATTATATGAAGAGGTTAGAAAAATTTTCAGTAGCTGTAGACCATATAATAGATGGAAATTTTAAATTAAGTTTGGAGGAAAATGAGGAAGGAATATTGTCGCAGTTAGCTTCTCGCCTCCAGCAAATGGCAAAGATATTAAATTTAAGCCTTATAAATTTGGCAAAAGAAAAGGAAAATATAAAGTCATTGGTTACAGATATATCTCATCAAGTAAAAACTCCATTATCTTCTATTAAACTATTTAATACTCTTTTACTTGAAGAAGAACTAAGCAAGGAGGAGAGAGAGGAATTTTTATTTAGAAGTGAAAAAGAAATAAATAAATTGGAATGGCTATTTAATTCCTTGATAAAGATGTCAAGGATGGAAGCGGGTATGATTGAAATTAAAAGAGAATTAAGAGACTTAAAAGAAACGGTATATGAGGCCATAGATGGAGTTAAGGCTAAAGCCAGGGAAAAAAATATTGATATAGTAGTACAAAATATGATTAATGCTTCTGTATATCATGATCCTAAATGGACAAAAGAAGCAATATTTAATGTGCTTGAAAATGCAGTTAAATATGCAGATGAAAATGGAAAAGTAACTGTTAATATGGAACTTATGGAGTCATATGTAAGAATAGATATTCAAGATAATGGCATTGGAATACCTGAGAAAGAATTTAATAATATTTTCAAAAGGTTTTATAGGGGACAATCTAAAAAGGTTAAAGCCTCTGAAGGTTCGGGAGTAGGACTTTATCTTACAAGAAAAATACTTGAAGAACAATATGGCAGCATAACTGTGGATTCTGTAGAAGGGATTGGAACGAAGTTTAGCCTTTACTTACAAAACTGTAAGTAAGTTTGAAAGCTTAATGTAAATCTAGTATGTTATTCTTTAACTGTAATAAAGAATAAGCTCAAGCTTATAAGGTAGGGGGAAATTAACTATGAAGATTTTAGAGACTAATTCACTAAAAAAATATTATAAAAATGGTGAAAATGTTGTAAGGGCTTTGGATGGAGTTGATATAACTATTGATGAAGGAGAGTTTGTAGCCATAGTAGGTTCATCTGGATCAGGCAAAAGTACACTACTACACATGTTAGGAGGATTGGATAGACCTACAGAAGGTAATGTATATATACAAGGAAAAGATATATTTTCAATGAATGATAACAAACTTGCCATATTTAGAAGAAGAAAAATAGGATTTGTTTTTCAAGCTTTTAATCTCATACCTGTTTTAAATGTATGGGAAAACATTACTCTTCCTATAGGACTTGATGAAAAAAAAGTAGATGAAGAGTATATTACAGATTTAATGAAAACATTAGGAATTTATAATAAAAAGGATTTTCTTTCAAATTCTCTTTCAGGCGGAGAGCAGCAGAGAGTTGCTATAGGGAGAGCATTAGCGGCAAAACCTTCAATAATTCTTGCAGATGAGCCTACAGGAAATTTGGATTCAAAAAATAGTGCTGAGGTAACTAATTTGCTAAAAATGTCTATTAAAAAATATCAGCAGACCCTTGTAATGATAACACATGATGAAAGAATTGCGCAGATTGCAGATAGAGTAGTAAGAATTAAGGATGGTAGAATAGTTGAGAAAGAAGGGAGCTTAAATGAGTAGCATATCAAATTTAGCTAAGAAAACATTTAAAGAAAACAAGGTTAAAAGTTCCCTTGTGATTATTACCATAATGCTTGCTACAGCACTTTTAACTTCATTGGGTATTATAGCTCATAGTGCCCAAATTGCCAATATAAAAAGAATTGAAAATATGATTGGAAAAGCTCATTGTAGATTCATGATAAAAGATAATAAGCAGTTGGAGGTTTTAAAAAACAACACTAAAATTGAGAAAGCAGGGCAAGTTATACCATTTGGACAATGTGAAGATGAAAAATTAAAGACAACTTCTTTGACTTTAGCCAATATGGATAAAGATTTTACTGAATTAATGAACATCAAGTTAAAAAGTGGGCATTTTCCAGAGAAAAGTAATGAAATAGCTTTGGAAGACTGGATAATTGAGAGGCTTAATATAAAGCCCAATATAGGTGAAACTGTACATCTTAAAATTATTAAACAAATGGCAAAGGAAGATGTATGGGCAAATAAAAAACCTAGTAAAATTGAAAAGGATTTTGTACTATGTGGAATACTAAATGGAGATAGTGATGAAAGAAATTATTATTCTCAAGGGTTAGTATCAGAAAAATTTGTTTATGAAAATCTAGAGGAAAAGAGTATATCAAGGGAAGCATATTTAAGATTTAATAGTACAAAAAATATAATGGACAATATTTATGACCTTGGGGAAAGCATGGGGATAATGCATCAGAATATATCACCAAATAAATTATATTTAGGTGCATTAGGTGCAAAGTTTCAGGATTCTCTTCCATTTATAATAATAGGTATAGTAGTAATTTTAGCTGCAGTGATAGTAATATATAATATTTTTTATGTTTCAATTACTGATAAGGTACAAGGGTATGGCCTTTTAGCAGCTATAGGTGCAACAAAAGGCCAAATTAGAAAGCTTATTATGATAGATGGACTTTGGATGTCATCTATAGGTATTTCCATAGGAGTTTTGCTAGGGTATATATTGAGTTACATTGTATGCAATGCTACAAAACATTTTGGTTCTGAAGTTAGTATGAAAGTATCACCATATATAATACTTATGGCTATTGGAATAAGTTTGTTTACAGTAATTATTTCCCTTATAAAACCTGCAAGAATGGCATCCAAAATATCTCCTATGCAGGCTATAAGATTTAGCGATTATCAAATAAGTACAAAAAAGAAACAAAGAAAAAGCTCAAGTGCAGTAAATATAAAAAAACTTGCCTACTTTAATCTATGGAGAAATAAAAAGCGTACTTTAATGACAATATTTTCTTTAAGTATGAGTGGGTTACTTTTTATAGTAGTTTCATCAGTACTTTTAAGTATGGATATTGATTCTAATTTAAGAGATACTATACAAAATGATTTTCAGCTTACATCCTATCATGTTGACAATGATGATGGAAAATCTAATCCACTTAATAGTGAATTTATTACAAAGGTTAAATCTATAGATGGTATAAAAGATATTAAAATAGTAAACCACAGCTATGTATGGTTAGATAAGTCAATAGTTTCAGAAAATAACACCAAAATAGCAAGTGATAAGGTATGCTGCAACTTTTATGGATTTGGTGATGATATGTTAAATCAGTTAAAAAAATATTTAGTAGATGGCAAATTATCGTTACAAGACTTAAAAAATAACAATGAAGTGATATTAGTTACCAATTCAAAGGGACGTTGTGTTTATAATGTAGGAGATAAGGTTTTACTAAAGAAAACTAGAAATTATGTGGATGTTGATAATAAAGAAAAAATTAGTGAGAGTGATAAAGAGGATAATAATTCCCAATATATTGAATTTAAAGTAGCTGGTATAGTAACTAGCAATATAGAGGATTTGAAGTGCGGATATGATGGATATTGTGTTTTTATAACACACTTTGATACCTATAACAAAACTATGAAAGATAATAGACCTGTACAATTACGTATAGATATAGAAAAAGATAAATATGATAATATAAGTAAAACATTAAAACAGATTACTAATAATGAAGGTATAACTACTATTGATTATAAAGAATGGAGGGGAAATCTTGAAAAACAAGCCAAGGTAATGGGGATTATCATTTACAGTATAGTTTCTATAATAGGGATAATAGGAGTGCTTAATTTAATTAATACTATGGTGACAAGTATTTTTACAAGAAAAAAAGAAATCGGAATGCTTCAAGCTATTGGACTTTCTAAAAATCAGTCAAGAAAGATGTTTCAGATTGAGGGACTTTATTATGCCTTAATAAGTGGGGTTATATCAATAGTAGGGGGAATAGGAATAGGTTATTTAGCCTTTAGAATATTCAAAAGTAAAGCGACCTATGCAATATATAAGTTCCCATTAATTCCAATAATACTTTTTGTTGTTGTACTTCTCCTAGTACAAATACTAATTACCTATATAGTTGGAAGGATACTGGAAAAAAAATCCATAATAGAGAATATTAAATTTGCTGAATAATGGGGGGAAAATAGAAATGAAAAAAATTTTATCAGTTATGCTTACAATTTTTATTATAATGACTTTTTCAGCTTGTGGTTCAAATAAACCTAAAAAAGAAGAAAACTTTCTTGCAGGGAAAAAATTAGAGTTTTCTGGAGTAGATCTAAAGGGAAATAGGATAACAGAAGATTTACTTAAGGATTATGATTTAATAATTATTAATAAATGGGGAACTTACTGTAATCCTTGTATAAAAGAGATGCCAGATATTCAAAAAGTGCAAGATGAATTTAAGGACAAAAAAGTAAAAGTAATAGGAGTAATTTCTATAGAATCAGAAAAAGATGTGAAACCTATATCAGATACTGCAACAGAAATTATTAAGGCCAGAAAAGTAAATTATCTTAATATTTTACCAAATAAAAAGTTAAATAAGCAATTAAAGAAATTTGAATTTGTACCAGTAACTTTATTTGTTAAACCAGATGGAACAATTCTAAACACATACATTCCTGGTACTAGTGATTATGATCATTTAAAGAAAATAACTGAAGCTGTTTTAAAGGGTGAAATAAAATGAAGTTGCAGAGGGCAAGAATAGGTGCTTTTGTTATAGCTATTGCATTTATAATAATGGGTTCATTTAGAGGTGAGGTTTCAACAGTATTTAATAAAGCAGTAAATATATGTTTGGAGTGTATAGGAATTGGGTAAAAATAATAGGAAATTGATTCAATTTATTAGCACGTTAATTACCAATGGGAACTTAAAGGGTTTTTGGGATAGGGGAATATATACAGGAACTTTAAAAAAGGGCTGCGTACCAGGGTTAAATTGCTATTCCTGTCCAGGGGCAATAAGTTCCTGTCCTATAGGATCTATTCAGGCAGTAATGGGAAGTGGAAAATATAAATTTTCATTTTATATATTTGGAATACTGATTTTTATAGGGATGTTATTTGGAAGATTAGTATGTGGATTTTTATGTCCATTTGGCTTAATACAGGAGCTGTTAAACAAAATACCAACTCCTAAATTTAAGCTACCTAAATGGACAGGATATATAAAATATTTTATCTTGGCTATCTTTGTAATTTTGCTTCCTATTTTATGGGTAAATGATATAGGGATGGGAGATCCTACATTTTGCAAATATATTTGTCCTGTTGGAACATTAGAAGGGGGAATACCTCTTGTATTAATGAACACTACACTTAGAAACAGCATTGGATTTTTATTTAAATGGAAAATGTTAATATTAATTTTCACAATAATTTTATCCATATATACATTTAGACCATTTTGTAAGGTTATTTGTCCTTTAGGAGCAATATATTCCGTTTTTAATCCTATAAGTATTTATAGATATTCTATAGATAAAGATAAATGTATAAGTTGTGGAAAATGCTCAAGTGCATGTAATATGGGAGTTGAAGTGTATAAAACACCAAATCATCCTGAATGCATAAGATGTGGAGAGTGCAAAACAATTTGTCCAACAAGTGCAATAAGAGATACTTTTAGCAATAAGATGTTTAGCAAAAATAAAGTTAAGTGTATTACTAAGAAGGGTTAGCCTTAAAAAGGGCTAACCCTATTTTTTAAGCAAAGTTCATGTGAAGCTAGGAATCACTTAAGAATATACTTAATAGGTAAATTGTGTTAAAATAGTATAATATGCAGTTTTTACAAGTTTGTAATTTATAAGAAAAATGAGTATTGTTATATAAAAAAATAATAAGTAAGAAGTAGGAGAAATAATGGAAAAATTAATTGAAAATCAGAATAGCATATCACAAAAACTATGGAACAAAAATTTTATTTTATTATGGCAAGGACAACTTGTATCAATTTTTGGAAATACAGTATATGATATGGCAGGCTATGCTGTAGGAAGTTTTTTAGTTCAACTTTTAGGAGCACCGATAGTATTTGTATTTAATGGAGTAAGTTTTTTATTTTCAGCTTTTACTGAATGGTTTATTAAGATACCCAAAGTTAATATAGTTTCAGAAAAATCAAGTTTTTGGGAAGATATGAAAGCTGGTTTAGTTTTTGTAAAAAATTCAAAGGGATTAAAATATCTTTATATTACAATTTCATTTTTAAATTTTTGTGCTGCAATGTCAATAACTCTTACATTGCCATTATTTAAAATGAATAATGGCCTTGGTATAGGGGCATATGGAATAGCAATGGCAATTAATACATTAGGAATGTTTGCAGGCTTTACTAGCCTATCTATAATTGAATTGAAAAGGGAAAAAAAGTTTTATGCATTTATAGGAAGTGGAATTATAACTGCTGGTACAATGATTATTTTTGCCATTACGTCAAATTTCTATTTAACTATAATGTTATTTTTTGTAAATGGTATTGGTATAGCAGTAATGAATTCATTAATTCAATCAAGTATGCAAAGGAGTGTCCCTTCAAATATGAGATCTAAAGTATTTGCATTTAGAAGAACTTTATCATCTTCATTAATGCCATTGGGAATGGTGATTGCTGGTATATTAGGTGAAGTAATTAGCTTAAATATAATTATTTTTGTTGATTATGCCGTATACTTAGTTTTATTTATGTATCTTTTATCTTTATCAAGTGTTAAGGAGATAATCAATATATAAGCTTCATGAAAACTATGTTAATGAAAAATTCATTTAAGAGGGTGTATAAATGTCAATACAAATAAGCATTGTTTTAATACTTACATTTATTATAAATGTGATTTCAACTTTACCATATTCAGTAAGAATTGTAGGGGTAAAAACAGGGCGAATAGATATATCTTTTGCAGTACATTATCTTCTGTAGTAAATGGATTTGCAACTATAATTATGTTTATATTTATAGATCCATTTATATCTATGGTAACAGATGATGTAATTAGATGAGTGTGTAGTGAATTTAACTTTAATAGATGTATTATTTTTATTGTAGGAGGATTAATAGCAGGTACTGTTTTAGCTCAATTTATATTGGTTCCAGCAGCAGAGATAATAGTGGTTATAGCAAAACTTATATAAAAGGCCGAAATTTATGCTTTTAGGACACTTTTAATTATATCCTCATAATATAATAATAGAATAAGAATTATTTTTAACTGTTTTATGGAAAGTAAGTTTTGGTTAGCTTTGATGATTATAACTATGCGGAAGTAGCCTTTAAGCCTATTATACCTACTAATAGTAATATAATAAAAATTATGCGCAAAGTACTACAAGGTTCATTAAAAAAGATAATACCAAAGATTACAGCTCCAAGAGCGCCTATTCCAGTCCAAATGGCATAAGCTGTACCTATAGGTAGTGTTTTTGTAGCCAATGCTAACAAATAAAAGCTAATAATCATACCTGTCAGTGTAGCTAAGGATGGATATAGCCGAGTAAAACCATGGGAATACTTTAAGCTTATAGCCCAAACAACTTCAAAAATACCAGCAATTATTAAATAAATCCAAGACATTTTATAAAACCTCCTATAACAAAAAAATAAAAAGCCGGTATGTATCATAGTAGATACCTCCCGGGCTTTTATCCCTCCGTGTGCACATTTTATTGTGAGTTTTCTCTTGGACCAGACTAGTTATTTAAACTACGGAACCCTAGAAAACAATTTATATTTTTTATTTAGTTAATAAAATAATTTACTCATCAAAACTAACCTAAGTAAAATAATTATATACTTTGCTATTAAAAAGGACAATAGTTTTTAGTTTATTATTAAAAATAGATATCAGAATATGTATTAAGCACAAGTATTTGGAGATGTGAATATGATTAACTACATAGTTTTTTATAATAGGGGGAAAAAGTTATGTGGGAAACAAAAAATAGTCCAGAAGATTATAGATATTGGAAGATAGAAAATAAAAAAATAAGAGTATTGTTTTGGAGTATTTTTATTTTAAGTATAATTTATATTTTTTATCCTAGATCTATTAGCAATATGTTACCAGTAATAGATGAAACTTCAAATAGTGAAATGGTAGTAAGGGTGTTTTATGAAAAAGGTGAGGAGAATATAATTATAAATGATAAGGAAATCATAAAGAAAATATTAAATGAAATAAGACCCTATAAAGGAAGAGTAGCGTTTAAAAAAAGAATAAATACTACAGGACAAAAATCCTTTCAATTAACTTTAGTGAAGAAAAATTCAATTAGTACTATTGATATAATTGGTAAACAATATATCCAAATTATTGACAATGAAAATAATAAAATGTTTAAATTATATGGAGAAGGATTTAATTCAGAATATTTATTAAGAATATTGAAAGAAGAAACTAATCTAAATAATTATAAATGGAAGATATTTTCACCATTAGATGCAGAGGTATCAGGAATAGCAATAGATATGACAAAGGATGCTTTAATAAAAAAACTAGGTAACCCTAATAAAATAGAGCATAAACATGAAGCAGCTTTTGGTGATTTAGATATGTTGAATTATTATTATGAATTTGGCCATATCCGACTTGAGCCCCTGGATATAAAAAGGTATAGTGTAGGTGCTATAACGATTATTAAATCAACCATTAAGGGCCCTCGTGATATAAAAGTTGGTGATAGTATAGAAGATGTTTTGAAAAAATTCCCGTTAAATAATAAGGGTGTTGTTAATGAAGACAATATTACTAATAAAAATAGTATTAAATATGTATATGGTGGATCAGGTGAAAATAGCGGCTATATCACATATGATAAATTAGGTAAGATAAAATCTGTAACTTACGATTATGGAGGGGGAGGTTTTGGAACCTGTACCTTAAATATAGAAATACAGAATGATAAAGTAACATCAGTTCATATAGGTGTTATGAATGTTTAATATAGGCAAAAGTTAATATATTTAGATTGGAGCTAAGATCATGAATTTTATTATTGAGGAAGAAAAAGTTCATAATTTTATTAAAAATTACTTTATACAATTATGGTCCAAACGAAGTTTAATATTAGATATTGTGTGGATTTTATATTTCTATATTACAGACTACAAAATAAGTATAGTAACATTAATAGCTGGATTATTTGTAAGTATTTTGGTAGTTATTAGAATGTCTAATTTGAGCTATAGGGATAATATTAAATATGTTAAACAGTTTTATAGTGATGATAATTATGATGATTCAATGAAAATAGTATGCAATTTAAGAAAATATGATGGACCTACATTCGGGGTTTTATATATATTTAGTGAAAAGATAATGTTTATTCCTTTTAAAGAAAATCTTAAATATGAAAGTACTATAATTAATTTTAGCGAAATAAAGAATATTTATATTAAAAAACCTTCTAAGGATATAAAATTTCTCTGTGATAGCAGAGAAATTCTATTTTCATTACCAGAGGGAGAATATTCTATTAAAAAAATAAAACAAAAAATGGGAGGAGATTTTTTTGATTCAAAGATTGAATAAAGCAAGGGAAGAAGTAGAAAAAGCCTTTAACAGCGATAGAGCAGATGAAATGGGAAAGATGGCAAAAAGATTTAAAAAACTATATTTTGAATGTATAGCAATGGGAGAAGAGTCTAGAGAATATCATTATGGAGAATATATTAAAAAAGTTATTATGCTATATTTTGAAAATATTTTAAATGGGTATGGAGACGCAGAAGCACTATATGACGAGTGTACATATGAAGCTGAATTAGCTGGAATAGAACCTAACATATGTGGTTTTCATAATGAATAAAAAGTTTTTATCTTAGATAATAAAAATAACCTCCTTCTATATTATAGGAAAGTGAGGTTATTTTTATAGAAAATATTTAGTTTAATAAACATAGTAGAGTTTATTTAATTCCGCTCATTTTACCCTTAAGAGCTTTCATACGATCATTTACATAGTGTAACAGTTTATCTTTGTTGCTTCTAATATCAGAAGGGGCTTTGGAAACTATAGATGTAATATCTAGTACACTACCCTTTACTGACTCAGATATTTCATAAGCTAATAATTTATTTTTTAAATTCCAATAGGTATTATTAAACTCATCCACCTGAATTTTTGTATAATATCCTTTTTCAACACCAAACTGAAATAAATCTGCTGCTGATTCTAATTCGTCTAAGTCTTGAACTTTTAATGTTTCTTCAATAAGACTTTGAAATGTTTTCATTAAAGCACCTCTCTTTAGTAAGATAATATTTTGTTGTGGTATATACCTTTAGTTTGTAATTAACTTCAAAAAAGCAGCCAGTTATTATTGTAATAGTGAATATGCTAAATGTAAATACTTTAATTATTATAAATTATATTATTTGCATATTTTTTTATTATATTTAGCATTGAATGTGGAATATATTCAATATTTAGGTAAAATAACCTGTCAAAAATTAATGGATTGTAAAAGCCAATGGATAATGTTCACTTATTATGATAGCATTGCTAGTGAGATGATAAATCATCAATATTTTATTAGCTTTTGGAAAAGCTAATAAATATTAATCTAAAAGAAATATAGTGGAGATATTAAAAGGAGTTAATAAAATTATGAATAAAGAATATTTGCTAGATGCCAATATAGTTATAAAAATTTGGAATGAATATCCTAAGTTATTGGATATGATGGAGAAAACTCATGAAATTGATTATAAGATTCCACAAGATATAGCAGGAGAATTAGCTGTAAAGGAGTTTAAGAACATAAATGGAGTTCCAGTACTTACAGATAAATTTTTAAAGTTGCTAGGCCATATTATAAATAATGATGGTTCTAATTTTGAAAATGATGATGAAAAAAATAGTTATAACAATTTTGATTACAACAATTACTTTTTTAAGACAAATAAAATATCAATAAATGATTACACTCTCATTCATATATGTGAAAAACATAAAAAGTACACATTAGTTACTGAAGATAAAAGAATACTTCAAAGTGCAGAAAATGTTTTAGATCCTTCTAGGGTATTGAATTTTAATGGATTTATTGAGGAGCTAAAAGAATATAATGTCATAAAGTAGTAGCATTATTTTATTATTAATTACATCCTTTTGTGGTATTATATGAAGATAAGAAAACTTTTTAATTAAAGAGACAAGGAATGATATAATGGAAATATTAAATTCTGTAGAACATATCAATAGTTTTATAAAAGAAAATAAAATTTGTATAGTGTATTTTTCTTCAAATAGATGTGGTGTATGTATTAATCTTTTACCTAAAATTGATGAAATACTTAAATCTTATCCAATGATAAAGGGTGGGAAAATTGATATTGATAAAGTGCAAGAAGCTATAGGTAGCTTTAGTGTGCATACTTTACCATGCATTCTTCTATTTATAGATGGCAAGGAAATAATAAGGGAGGCTAGATTTATAAGTATTATAGAACTTAAAGAAAAGATTAAAAGATATTATGAGCTTTTAGAGGAATAGGTAATAAATATAGTTTACATACAAGGTTATATTAGGTAAAATAGACCTATGATAAATGTATAAGGTATATGAAATAAAATAATAAAGGAGACAATTTTTATGACTGGAGACAATGTAGTGTTTATATTAGCAATATTAGTTGTAGTGGCTATTGTAATATGTATAATAAAGAAAGTAGCCAAGCTTGTAATAGCTATACTTATAGCATTTTTAGCAGTTACTTTAGTAAAGGGATTTATGGCAGGAAAGAGTGCAGAAGATATGCTAAATTCCACAAAGACAGATGCGGTTTACACAAAGCAACTTTATAATTACACAGAAAAAGTGAAAGATTCTGTACAAGTTAGTTTAAGTGCCATAGATAATAAGTCACTACCTAAACTTAAAGAAGAAAATAAAAAGCTTCATACCTATTTAAATGAAGTTATAGAGCTTCCACATGGAGATGAATTAAAAGTTATTCATGATAAATACTGCAACTATTTAAAGAATATAGTAAGTTCTTCAGATACAGCAGTATCTGTAGGCAATTTTACGGAAAGTAGTTCGAAAAGTATGGAAAATATAAAAAGTAACCTAAATAAGTATATGGATGATTTAACAAAAATTGAAGAAAAGTTTTAATGAACAAAGCACCTATCTTTATTGTTAAGATAGGTGCTTTAATTATAGGTATAGGAAATATTAAATTTTAGTTCTGGGAACTAAATATTAAGGAGTCTTTAACCTTATTATATGCATATTCTATAGAAGAATGTAGATTATTATTATTTTTACCTCCACCTTGTGCAGAAAAGTTATTTCCACCACCGTTTCCATCGATTAATGTTATAGCATCTTTAAGAAGAGAATTCATGCTAATTACATTTAAATCCTTTGAACACATAAACATAAGTTGTGCCTTATCTTCAGATATTACTCCAAATAAAACTATAACTTTTGGATGGGATACTAATTTTGTTCCCAACAAGTTAATATACTTTAAATTAACATTATCATATATAGATTTAATAATTTTTACATCATTAATATTTTCAGAGGAATTTAGTATATTCTGTACTTCATATTCTGCAATCTGTGTTTTTAATGTATTTTTTTCAGAAATAGCGTTATTAAGATCTTTTGCTAATGTTTCTACCTTATCTAATAAATCATTTTCAGTGCATTTTATAGCAGTACACATTTTTTCTATGTTAGTACTTTTTAAAAAGTAGTCTGAAACTGCTCGATTACCACATATAAAATGAACTCTCATACCTTTGACACGTTTTTCAAAAAAATTAATTTTTATTAATTGTACCTCGATTGTAGAATTAGGATGTATTCCATTGCAAAGACTTAGGTCAACATCTCCAATTTTGGCTATTCTAATTTTCTCATCTTTTTTATTATGTGATTTTTTAAATGATAACTTTTTAAGTTCAGCATTAGTTGGATATAATATTTCCACATTAATATTATCAAAAATTATTTTATTAGACATTTGTTCTACTTTTTTAATTTCACCTATTCCAATGATTTTATCTATATCAATATAAGAATAATTATCATTTAAGTGAATATTAAGGGTATTAGCATTAAACAATTCTGTAAAAGAAGCGGAGAGTATATGTTGGCCAAGATGCTGTTGCATATAATCATACCTTTTTGTCCAATTTATTATGCACTTAACCTTGTGGATTTTTAAAGGTTTTACTTCTACTACATGATATATCTTACTATCTTGTTCATATACGTATAGTACATCAGCAGAATTTATATAACCAATATCATTAGGTTGATTTTCATCCCCAGGATAGAAATAGGTTTTATCTAGCTCAATATGATATTTATTATCTTTTTCTAATATATTTATAATTTCAGCAGTAAACTCTCTTACATATGGATTTTCGTAATATAATTTAGTCAATAGTTAACAACTCCTCTTTGTACTTTATTTAATAGGCTATAGTTTACATTCTAACATAAAGTTACACTTATTATTGTTAAACATATATTTTTTATTGATATACGAATGGGAAATAAGTAATAATAAATTATTTAGTATAAATATATAGTGAAAATGCAAGGATAATATTGTAAGATAATAGTATGTATGTTCATAGGGTACTATAATAAAATTAAGGGGGGAAATCAATGTTTAAATCGTTATTTGGAAAAGATGAAGAGTTTGATGGAGTTGAAAAAGGTGAGTTTCATGATGAACTTGATCAAGGCGAAAATATTGCAAGAAGAGCCCTAATGAGAATTATAGATATACAAATAGTTTATAATACAGATGATGGTGTATGTTATACAATGGCAACCTGTATTAATGAACATAATAGAATTGAAACTATAAATATAGAAGGATTTAAAATAGATAGCAATGTTTCAAATATGGTTGGAGCACAGGTGGAATATGAGACATATGATGAATATGATCCAGATGAGGAATACGGTAGGGGAAGGATATTTCTATCCGATGACTATCCGCTCTAATACTCCCATCTTTTCCAAAGTGGGAGTAAAGAGCGGATACGTCCCTGGATAACGATTTCCCCTAAAGGATAACGACTTCTAAGGAGTAAAACTCCTAAGAATTCTGTTAATAAGCTTCAGAGAGAGTAAAAACTCTATCTGAAGCCAAGAACTCTGTTTATAATTAATATAGTTATGCTATAGAAGGAGCGGTGAGTATGGATATAAGATTTAGAGCATGGTATGAAAAAAATAGAGAAATTAGAGAAGTAGATAAAATTGATTTTAAAAGTGGAGAAGTTTATTTTAATAATGGGCAGATTGGATTTTTACATGAAGTAAAACTGTTACAATATACAGGACTTAAAGATAGAAACGGTCAATATATATATGAAGGGGATATTGTAGGAATTAATGAGGAAGAAAGCTCTATAAAACTGCCTGTTAAATTTGGAAAATATGAATTTTCTAAGTTTATAGGTGATTGTGGTGAAATAAGTGATACATTTAAGCAATATGGATTTTATGTTGAAAATGAATATCTGCAGATAGCTATGTTAGGCGAAAAAGTAATAGTACTAGGTAATATATTTGAAGAACTAAGCTGAACCTGAAGTAACAAGTTCAGCTGTATAATTATTTGTTTTTAAGTTCTTCCATAATAGTCTTATGGTACTCCTCAAGAGATCTTGCAACTAATGAATTTGTATAAGCTATTATTAGTTTATATGTTTCTACTTCATCGGCAATATCTTCTGGTAAAGAAAAGATTGAAGCAGAGGATTTTACAGCGTCTTTAGTAGCTTCTAAAGAGACTTCATTTACTATTTTTTCAAAATCAATGTTCAAAATCATCGCCACCTTTCTTAAAGATTTTATCATATGAATATATAATTAGGAAAGATATTATAAAATATTTATATAAGAAAACTAAAGGAGAAAATGCTAATGTTATATGAAAATGAAAAGAAAGTATATGAAATTTTAAATAATCTACAAATTCCATATACTAAATATGAGCATAAAGCCATCTTTACCATTGAGGAAGCAAATAAATTAAATATAGATATTAAAGGACAGCATTGCAAAAATTTATTTTTACGCAATAGAAAAGGGGATAAACAATATCTTTTGATAATACAGGAGTGGAAAAAAGTAGATGTTAAAAGTATTGCTAAACAAATACAAAGCTCTAGCCTAAGTTTTGCGTCTGAAGAAAGACTTTATAAATATTTAGGACTTACCCCAGGTTCTGTTACTCCATTTGGGCTTATAAATGATAGTGAAAAACAAGTTCAGGTGTTATTAGATAAGGATTTGGAAGAACAAAATAGTATCAGCTTCCATCCTAATGTGAATACAGCAACAATAACAATATCTTATGTAGATTTTAAAGAGTTTCTTAAATGGTGTGGCAATAATGTAGAATATGTACAAGTTTAATTTAAAAAATAATTTTCGGTAGACTAATAACAAAGGAGAAAAGATATGAATATTCAAATTTTTGGTGTAAAAAAATGTTTTGATACAAAGAAAGCAGAAAGATATTTTAAAGAAAGAAAAATTAAATATCAATATATTGATTTGAATGAAAAAGGGCTTAGTAAAGGAGAATTACAAAGCGTTAAAACTTCAATAAGTTTATCAAATTTAATTGATGTTCAATGTAAGGAATATAAAAAACTTAATATGGATAAAATTAGGGCAGAAAGTATTAAGGAAGAATTACTTCTAAATAACCCCAAGCTATACAAAACTCCTATAGTAAGAAATGGAAAACAGGCTACAGTAGGATATGAACCAGATATTTGGAAGGAATGGGAATAGTTCCGCGTAACAAAGAATAGATAGTAAGGAATAAATAATAATTAAATTAGCTTACCCCATAAGGGTAAGCTAATTTAATTAAATGCTTTTCTGATAAGAAAAGCTTCATTATCTGTACTCTGTGATCTGTGATCTTAAAAAATTGGGCACAATTTTTTATTATCTATTCTACAAACACCATGTTACCAATTCTAGCTTTTATAGGCTTGGACCATAACCATGTATTAGTGGCACTATCATCAAAATAGAATAATGCACCTTTACTTGGATCGGAACCATATAAAGCCTCCTTAGCAGCTTTCTTTGCAGTTTCAGTAGCTGGTTTGTTTATCCAACCATTTAAAACCGGAGTAAATTGATAGTACCCATTAATTCTTTGATAAACTACTGATGAAATTGTATTTGGGAATTCAGAACTTTGTACTCTGTTTATTACAACTGCTGCTACTGCAACTTGAGCATTATAAGGTTGATCTTGTGTCTCAGCAGTTACAAGTCTAGCCAAAAGATCTAAATCAGTTGCACTATAACTTATTACAGGTTTTTCTGTAGTTGTAGTATTAGATGTAGTAGAATTTTGGCTTGTCCCACTATTGTTTATTCCTGGTAAATTAAGAACTTGTCCAGGGTAAATATAATTATCCCATTTATTGTTAGCAACTCTTAAATTATATAGACTTATACCATATCTTGTAGCAATTAAATATAAACTATCGCCACTTTTTACAGTATATGTGGAACAAGGAACATTTAAGACTTGTCCAGGATAAATTGCAGTTCCAGTCATGTTGTTAGATCTCATTAAATTGTCTGAGGAAGTATTGAAAACTTGTCCTATCTTGTATAATGAGTCACCAGAAACTACAGTATAGCTTGCAGCGAAAGCAGAACTAGTAAAAGTTACACTTAAAGCTAATGAAGCTAAAAAAGTTTTTAAAGATTTGAATTTTATCATATTAAATCCCTCCATAGTGCCTCCCAGGTTAGTTGACGGGTTCGGGTTAGAGGTACCCTACTTAATAAAAGATTCACCCCAGTAATATCCCCGGTACTTCATTAAGAAGATTCGGCATGATTTTTTTAAGTTAGTGCTATTTTAACAAAGGTTTTTAAGGCATGTCCATGTATAATAGTTGGTATATAAGGTTCGTGGTAGATAAATTGACATGTAATGTTAAATAAGGAAACATCTTTTATCCATACTATGGTAAAATTATAATTGATTAAAGAATTTGAAATAGATTAATTTTTCATAAAATGGGGGACAAATTATTATGAAAATAATTGTACTTGATGGATTTAGAAATAATGATCAGTGTGCTGATAGAATATACAAAAGAATAGAAAATGCATTTCTAAATGATAATGAATTAATAAGATATAAGTTATGTGAAAAAAATATAAAACCGTGTACGGGATGCTTTGGGTGTTGGATAAGGAAACCAGGTAAGTGCTTAATTGAGGATGACTCACAAGATATTGTAAAAAGTATGATTAATTCAGATATTATAATATATTATACGGCTGTAATATTTGGTGGATATTCTTATCATTTGAAAAAGCTTTTAGATAAGAGTATATGTATTATTTCTCCAATGTTTACTAAGATTAATGGAGAAATGCATCATAGAAAACGCTATGATAAATATCCAGGGATAATAGGAATGGGAGTTATGGAAAGTGACCAAAAAGAACAGGGAGAAAATTTCAAAGAACTTATATATCGTAATTCTTTAAATATGCATAGTGCTTTTCAATGTGCGGAAATAGTACTAAAAGATGATAATGATGAAATTATTGATAAAAAGTTAATAAAGTTAGCTAATGAAATAGAGGTGGAAAGATAATGGATAAAGGAAAAATATTATTGATGATTGGCAGCCCAAGAAAAGACAGAAGTACATCCTACTCTATTGGTAAATATTTATTGGATAACTTGATGAAATGTGATTATACAAATAAAACTGTTTATGTTTATGATTGTATTAATAATGAAAAAAATAGTGAGGAAATGTCCGAACTTTTCAATGACAGTGATTTGATTATTTTTTCTTATCCTCTTTATGTAGATAGCATTCCTGCTCCTTGTATAAAAGTATTGGAATATATAACCGAGAAGAGACAAGGCATGAAATGCCAAGCTAAAAATGCTTTTTTAGCTATAGGAAATTGCGGATTTTATGAAAAGGAACAAATTCAAAATTCACTAAATGTATGTAAATTTTTTGCTGAAGAAAATAGCCTTAACTGGTATGGAGGGATTTCTATAGGGGGAGGACCACAAATTAATGGCAAAAATTTAAAAAAACTAGGAGGAATGACAAAAAAATTAAGAGAGGGATTAGATATAGTTGTAGATTCTATTGATTATAAGAGACCTATACCAATGGAAGAAGTTAATAAATTAACTAGTCCACCAGAAGGAAAGAATATATATTCCTTAATGGCAAACTTAGGTTTTAAACTTCAGGCAAAAAGAAATGGACTATTAAAAAATATTAATGATACACCTTATAAAGAATAGCCTTAAATTTTGTTCATAGAGATTATTATGACTATATGATTGTATACAAACCCCGTAACTATTTTTAGAATAACTGAATATTATAGATTGGGGGGTGAATATTATGTCAAATTTGTCTTTCAATGCAGCCACTTTCTTCCCCACAGGTTCTATACCTAAAGGAATGACTGTGGCTGATGTTAATGGTGATGGTAAAGCTGATTTAGTTATAGTAGATGAAGGAGCTGCAAATGTAGCTGTTCTATTAGGTAATGGAGATGGAACTTTTCAGACCCCAAATTTTTTCGCAGTAGGTAATATTCCACGTGGAATAGTTACAGCAGATTTTAATGGGGATGGAAAAATTGATATAGCTGTAACAAACTGGAGCTCGCATAATGTTTCAGTATTATTAGGCAATGGAGATGGAACATTTGGAGCAGCGGTTAATTATCTTGTTTTAGGGTTTAATCCTTATGGAATAGTTGCAGTGGATGTTAATGGTGATGGCAAGATTGATTTAGTAACAGCAAATTATGGTTCTGATAATGTATCCATTTTATTAGGTAATGGTGATGGCACATTTAATACTGCTACTACCATAGGTGTTGGTAATTCACCATGGGATATTAAAGCAGGAGACTTTAATGGGGCTGGTAAGATGGATTTAGCTGTAACTAATCGAGATTCTGATAATGCAGGGATTCTATTAGGTAATGGAGATGGGACTTTTCAGTCAATGGTACCTTATAGTACAGGTGCAGGTAGTTTGCCACGAGGTATGCTTTTAAGAGACCTTAATGGAGATGGAAAATTAGATTTAGCTATAGCAAACGAAGGTTTAAATAATGTGGTTGTTTTATTAGGCAATGGAGATGGAACGTTTCAGTTAGCTGTATCATATGGTACTGGAATGTCACCTTGGTCTATAGTTGTAGGTGATTTTGATGAAGATGGAAAATTAGATTTAGCTACAGCAAATAGAGGTTCTAGCAATATTGGAGTATTACTAGGCAATGGAGATGGAACATTTAATTCAGTTCAGTTTTTCCCAGTAGGTAATTTACCTTGGGGCATTGCAACATCAGATTTTAATGGAGATGGAAAATTAGATTTAGCTTCCAGCGATGAGGGAAATAATAATGTTGCAGTGCTAATTAATAATAGTAATGTAATTGATCGTGGTATTTTATTTAATGAAATAGATGAAATAATAAAGACTGATAATGATTGAATGTAGTTAAACTTCTGCTATTAATAAAAACATAGCATAATCCAAGAGTATGGAAGTGCTATGTTTTTTATGCATATAATGGTAAAATGTACATTGAGAAATACTATAAAAAATATTTTAGTTTATAGGAGGAAAACAAAATGAAACGATTTTCTATCCTAGCAATTATCATTACATTATTTTTAAGCATAGCATGTAGTGATCTTAATTCTAAAGTAAAAGTTGAGCATTTTTCAGGTTATAAGATGTATACAGAGTCTATACAAAGGCTTTTTAATTTTACGCCTGATATGGGCATAGAGGGAGACAATATTTCATTGAAATTTAAAGGGGATAATAAATTAATTAATATCACATATGAGTTATGGAAAAATGAGAAAATATTTAAAACTGGAGAAATTATAGAGTTACCTATAGATAAAGGTTTTCAAGGAAATATTTCTATAGTGCTTCTATTTAATACAGAAAATGCCAATGAAGATATAAAGTTATTTGCTGATATAAAAAATGATAAAGAAGGTGGTGGCGCTAAATATATTAATATACCTAATTTTTTATGTAAGTCAGGTAAATGGTGGTGTTATTCTGATGAAAAATATGGAGTTGCATTTAATGAACCAGTTGTAATTTATGAATTAGCAGCTAGAAAAGATGCAATGGATATTGTAAATACAAATAATAATAAAAATATGGAAAATCCATGGTGGAAGTTATTGGTAAAACTTAACATTAAAGATAAATAAGTAGAATGAGTATATTTGTTGAAACTAATTCAATAAAAAAACGTATATAATCTTAGGAAAATCAAATCAATTGATTTTTAGGTTCAGATAAAATGAAATGAAAGGAGAAATTTATGAGAAAGTTATTATTAACTGGTTTAATTACATTGGCATTAGTTGGGACAGTAATTGGATGTGGAAATAAAGAAGTTCCTCAAAAAGATACTTCATTAAAAACAGAAACAGTTTCATCTTCAACTTCATCAAATGAATCAAAGAATAATGAAATAAAGGAAAATGAAGATAAGTCAAAGAGTGAAACAAAGGTAAAAGATGAATCAAATACCAAAAGGGAAATAGAAATAATAAAGAATGAAGTAAAAAAGATAGATGATAAACAAAACAATGAAGTAAAGAGTAATAAAATGGAATTTAAGAGCAAAAAATTTGGATTTTCCCTTACTTTCCCTGAAAGTTGGAGAGATAAATATAGAGTTGAAGAAAAAGATGATTGTGTAGCAGTTTATTTTCAACCAAAGGAAAAGGTAGGAAACGGGCTAGGATTACTTTTTGCTATTATTAAAAAAACTAAGGATTTAGATGAGAATATGTATGATTCTATTTATGGATGTGAGAAATACTACAAAATAAATGGAGAAACTTATTTTGTAGGTGGACCGACGGATGTAAACTTTCCAGAAACACATCCTGAAATTAAAACTTTTTTGAATATAAAAAAGGAAATTCCACAAGTTATGAAGACACTTAAATAATATTATAGCACTTCCATTTATCATAAATAGAAGTGCTATATTCTATGATAAATTTTAGAGAGTTTTTAGGAGGATATTAAGGATATTATGGAAGAAGTATTTTCAAAACCAGCCGCAGGAGGAATAATAGAAAAAACAATAAATAATATAGAATATGTTTTAATTCAAGAAAGATTCAAAGATGATGCTAAGGCAGAAGAAGGATTAATTGAAATACCAGCAGGAAAGATAAGAGAATTTGAAAATATTTATGAATGTTTAAAAAGAGAAATATGGGAAGAAACAGGATTGGAAGTTATCCAAATAGAAGGAGAAAAAGAAGCTAGTGTTTTTGAATCCAATGGATATAAAGTGTTAAATTATACTCCTTTTACATGCTCACAAAATATAGAAGGAAATTATCCAATAATGGTACAAACTTTTATTTGTAAAGTTAAAGGAGAAGTATTAGAAAAAACTAATGAAACAAGAAATATTAGATGGATATCATTAATTGATTTAAAAGAACTTATTGAAAAGAATACACATAGTTTTTATCCAATGCATGTTGAAACTTTAAAAAAATATATAAATAGTAAACTAGATAAATAAAATTCTAAGGGGGATCTTTATGAATGAAATTATGAATGAAATAATTAATATGCATATGATTGTGCGAAAATATTGTATAGAAAAAATTGATAATTTTAGTGAGGAATTAATGAAAAATTATAAAAGAATTTTTAAAATTATAGAAGAAATAGGGCAAAAAGAATTTAATGAAAGTAAAGATGAGGGGATAATAAATTTAATTCAGAATACAACATATAATACATGCTTAAAAAATATATTTAAATCATTTTTAATTGAAATAGAAAGCTTTATAACTAACGATTATAAATTATTAGAAGAATTTGAAGTAAGTTTAATTAATGTTATAGAAAGTAGTACTGTTAAATCCAATACTATATACTGTTATCCAAATTATAATGAGGAAGAAAAAAGATTAAGTATAATATCAAAACAGCAGTTAATAAGCTATATAAAATCAATAGATAAGGAAAAATTAAATTATGTTGAACCTATATTTTATAGAAGAGTTTTAGCTGAAAATGAAATTGATTATATAGAAGAAAAAGTTAGAGATAAATGGGGGATAGAAAACTTTGCTGATCCATTTACAGGCTCACATAGAGACGATGTTATAGTTTTTAAGGAAAAATTTTTTTATGATAATATAAATTTTTTAAAGCTTCAAAGCGCTTTGAAAAACTTGGGAGAAGAAAAAATTTATGAAATTAATATAACTGATCCAGCAAGTTATATAATGGAGATATCTGCTTTTGCAATATTTAAACAGGATGGTGAAACTTGTTTAGAGGGATTTTGGTGTTCTCCTAAAATGGAATGGATAATTTATAAATCCCATGAAAATACAATATCTATAGGTGGAAAAATGCTGATAGATGAAGTAAAAACACTCATTGGCTCATGGAAAGATGGGGTTTTTATCTATTAAAGTGCTCTAAATAAAGTATTGGTTATTTGAATAATATTTATGGTTTCACATAAACTACTAAAATAATCTTGTATATGATTATATGAAGTCTAAGTAGTTTTTGTGAAATTGGAGTGTATAAAGGTGAATGAGATTAATAAGGATATTAAAATACATATTGGTTTATTAATAATGTTTGGATTAGCTTTGATTTTATCGCTTATTAGACCAAAGAGTTACTTTATATGGTTTTTGGAAGCTGCCCCAATTTTAATTGAAGTTATAATATTAGTAATTACCTATAAAAAATTTCAATTTACAACTTTTACTTATATACTTATTTTTTTTCAGATAATTTTAATGCTTATTGGAGCACATTATACCTACGAGGAAGTGCCATTGTTTAATTGGATAAAAGAAGCCTATGGATTACACAGAAATGATTACGATAGGTTTGGGCATTTCTTTCAAGGATTTATTTCCGCTTTTATTATAAGAGAATTATTAATAAGAAAGCTAAAACTTAAGAAGGGAGCAATATTATCAATATTAATTGTGTGTATTTGTTTATCCATAAGTGCATCTTATGAATTGATAGAATGGGGAACAGCTATGATTTTGGGGCAATCAGCAGATGCATTTTTAGGTCTACAAGGTGATAAATGGGATACACATTGGGATATGCTGTGGGCTTTGATAGGTTGTATAATTGCAGTGTTCATGTTTCATAACATACATGATAAATATATGGATAAATTAGAAAAAATAAAACATAAAATATAATTATATTAGCAACTGGAGGAGTTATAATTTGGAAGGGTTTAAATATAATCAATACTTAAGGTCAGTAAAATTATATAGAGATGAGGTAGAGTCCTTTGATACATACCCATTTTGTTTAGATGCAGTAAATAATCTATTTACTTTAGAATTTCATCCTAAGGTGACATTTATTGTAGGGGAAAATGGTACTGGTAAATCAACTATACTTGAGGCAATAGCTACAGCATATGGATTTAACCCTGAAGGTGGAACAAAAAATTTCAATTTTTCAACTATGAGTACACATTCAGATTTATATAAATACTTAAAGTTAATTAAAGGAGTAAGAAGGCCAGAAGATGGCTTCTTTTTTAGAGCAGAAAGCTTTTATAATGTTGCAACTAATATTGAAGAGTTGGACAAGCATGGAATTGGTGCAAGAATTATTGATTCCTATGGAGGCATCTCTTTACACGAGCAGTCACATGGAGAATCATTCTTAGCAGTATTTTTAAATAGATTTAGGGGAAGGGGATTATATATTTTAGATGAGCCTGAAGCGGCATTATCACCGTCACGACAAATGACCATGCTTTCTAGATTGCATCAGTTAGTTCAGGAAGATTCTCAATTTATAATTGCCACTCATTCACCAATTATAATGGCATATCCAGATTCTATTATATATGAGCTGAAAGGTGGATTTAGAAAAAGGGAATATAGAGATACAGAACATTATCAGATTACAAAGGAATTTGTAAATAATACTGAAAGAATGCTAGATGTAATTATGAAATAATAATTTATTTGATAGCTACCATTCGCAATACTCCCATTACACTTAAGGAAAAGGATTATAGACAAATTCAAGATTATAAGTCATAGTTACTCAAGAATACCTTTCCTAGTGTATCATTAAAAGATATTATGAGAAAATATGAGAAAAATCGAGCATTTTTAATGTGAATTTATTTTAATGGGATTACAAATGAAAATAGAGTATAAGTACCATGGTATGATATATCTCGTTCCCAAGAAGACACATACATCAGCAATTAGTTGATGAAAAATAAGTTTAAAAAATGTGTTGACAAAGGAAAACAGAAATGATAATATATACAAGCTGTCTAGTGCAGCGATATGGTCTTTGAAAATTAAACAGAGAAGAGAAACCAGTCAATTCAAACAGGAAACTGTTTAAAATAGCGATGAGCTAGAAGAAG
The DNA here is from genome assembly GCF_000619945.1 of Clostridium lundense DSM 17049. Classification (GTDB taxonomy): domain Bacteria; phylum Bacillota; class Clostridia; order Clostridiales; family Clostridiaceae; genus Clostridium_AO; species Clostridium_AO lundense. The sequence goes on from NZ_JHVC01000031.1 coordinate 29,842, forward strand.
AAAAATTGGTAGGAACAAGTAGTGCGAGGAATGTGGCG
>NZ_JHVC01000032.1 GCF_000619945.1 Clostridium lundense DSM 17049
TCCATTGCGTGCATTTTCTACATCAGTACGCTCATATGGAGAATACCCTAAATGGTTATCCATCTCAGCTGCAAGCATGCTTTCAATAGTACCTCCAAGAAGGTCTTTTAATGCGTCTTGAATGTCCTCAGCAGATTGAATGTCATACTCCCTAATTAAATCAGCAATAATATTCTTTTTTCCCTCTGTTAATCTTTCTTTTCTCTTACCCATAACAAAACAGCCTCCTATGATATTTATATTTTATCATAGAAAGCTGCTATATTTTGTAATTTACAGACTTTTTTTCACAGACTCCGAAAAATTTGAAATCAAAATGTTTTCGTAGAATTATTGGATAAAAATTATCCTTATTTATGATTTATATTTCATTTATAAATATGAACCATAACTAAAATAGAGTTTTGTGAAAAATTATTTTAACATTGCTTCCTTTTTAACTCCATTTTTATTAAATAACGTTCTTAAATGAATTTCTGTAATTAGTATAATTGCTAGCGAAATTATTAATAAACTTACTCCTAATATCTTTGTTGCTAACTCTATATTACTTCTATATAGATGATTTATTAATATTGAAAATGGTACAAAAATAACACCACCCAAAAATAGCATGCTACCAGAAAAACGATTGCCTTCAAGCCATGTGTCTCTAGATTTCATAGCAAAAGGTGTCTTATATCCTAGGGTATTATTAATATGCTCTGGCGGATATAACTTCATTGCTAATCCAATAACAATAAAGATTATTCCAATAATACAACTTGTTAAATTTCCCATATAATATCATCTCCTAATAATTTAATTTATTTCCACCACATTAAATCCCTGTTCTCTAGCTTGGGTTATTAATTCATCATTATCAATATGCATACAATATACTTTACTTCTCCATTCTTTAGCAATTAACTCACTCAATTTTCTTAATGCCAAATGAGGATTACCTCTATAATCAGCTAAACAAGTGTCTTGATATATATAATCTATTTCATTTAATTTATTTAATATATCTTTTGATATATTATTACTATCACCACTATAGTATATTAAACTATCTTCATCTTTTATTATTATTCCATAACAATTCATTTTTTCAATATGAGTAACTTGTATAAACTTAAAGCATATGTTATTTATATTAAAATTTATAGCTACTTCTGGTAATGTTAAATTAAATTCTTTATAGTGACCCATTAAATTCAATAATTGCTGAAGTTCTGCACCTGGAAAGTAAATATTAGGTGTAATCTTCTTAATGTAATAACAGTAATAAATTAGACTGCTTAAACTTCCTACATGATCTGAATTTAGATGTGTTATAATAGCATATACATTTGACACATCATTTAATAAATTATTATTAATTATTCTTTCAAAGATGTCTTCTCCGCAATCTAACAATATAAAATCTTTCCCATTTTTTATATAAGCACTTGTATTTCCTTCTTTAATATTGAAGGCACTACCTCTACCTAAAAAATTTAGTTTCAGCATATTATCTCTCCTTTGTATTATTATACCTCGATTATTTCTATTTTCAACAAAATTAAGCAAATTTATTATTTTTTATTCTATGACTATTCGCTTTAATATTTCCACTATCTTAACCCACACCGACTCCATTTCATATTGTTGTAATAAATGTTATAATTATGTATTGATATAATTTTTTAATATACAGTTTGAAAGAAATTCGAAAGGTGAGCTATATGAATATAAAACAAAATATAAAAAAGGATGTTGTTAATAGAATTAAAACTGATGATAGCGGATATAAAATTAATTATGGAATAGCAATTATACTTCTAAGTCCTTTATTAGGTTCATTATTATTTTATATTTACTCTATTATAATAGGTTTTATGATTTCTACAGACGGAGAAGTAGAAATGTTTTGGTTTAGTTGTATATTTGTTATGGCACTACTAGGTTTAGCATTAGTATTAGTTGGATGTAATGAAAAAACGTTACATAAACATAACTCTTAGTTAAAAGTAAGGAGGAAACAATGAATAAATTTATAGGCGTAGATATAGGTGGTACAAAAATGTATATGTTAGCTGAATACAATGGCAAGTATATTGAAAAAAAGGTATCGACAGGAATAAACGTTACTCCAAAATATTTAAAACATGAAATAGACTCATTTATTTCTTCTCTGCCATTCATCCCTGCAGGTATTGGAATAGCCATGCCCGGACTTGTAGAAAATAAAAATACATTAATAGTTTCATATGTACTTCCAAATCTAAATGGAATAAAGTCTGAATATTTTAGTGCTGATAGCTACAATGTACACTTTATTAATGATGTAAAAGCTGCATTGGTGGCAGAAACCATAAATTATCCAGAATGGTATACAACTGCTGTAATAATGGTTGGTACAGGTATTGCTTTAGCAGTTAAAACTAATGGTTCTATTATTTCAGGTTCAAAAGGATGGTCTGGAGAATTAGGCTCTATACCTATTATGTTAAATAATGAAGTTACTACCCTAAATAGCGTTTCAAGTGGTGCTGGAATATTAAACAGAGCTAAAACAGATGTTGAAAACTTTCTTAAACTTATCCAATGCGAAAATGAAGGAGCACTAAAAATTATAAAAGAAGCTAGCACCTACTTTGGACTTGCTCTTGCTAGTATAATCAATCTATATAACCCTGATGTTATAGTTGTTGGAGGTAGCACCTCAACTTATAAAGGATATATGAAAAATGCTGTTAACTTGGCCAAAAATTATTCCCTTAAAGAGTCTTTTAATTGCTGTAAAATCACATCACCAAAAGATATAAAACGCATTGTTGCATTAGGTGCTATGGAATTTTCTGTCCAAATGCATAATGATAATTAAGGTCTTAAATAATGACTTTTTTAAAAAGATTCTAAATTATTTTTCTTCTATATCTATTGGGATTACACCCATTATACACTATACCCACTAAAATTTTTACCATATTTATAATTTCCTTGATTTCAGTATATTGATGTACTATACTTTAGGCATAGATGCCTTCCATATTTCGGGACCTAGACAAGCAATATTTTCTTAGGAGTGATACTATGAAAATTAAACAAAAGAAGTTACTTATTTCTTTTATTATAATATTAGCTATTTTTATAACTACATATATTACTCTCTCCTATTTTAACATAATTCCTAAGAAATCTTATACAGCTAAAGATTTTGGTATTGAAACTATAAAAAGTAAAAATGATTATAATAAAAACGGTATAGATGATTATACTGATATTTTGTTAGGTGCTAGAAATGATGCTGAAAATAAGCCAAAATATATAAGTGTTTATCATAACGGAGGATATCCTCCAGAAAATGAAGGGGTCTGTACAGATGTCATATGGCGAGCCTTTAAAAATGCTGGTTATTCTCTTAAAGATATGGTAGACGAGCATATAAAAAACAATTTATCACTATATCCAAGAGTAGCTGGAAAGCCAGATAGAAATATTGATTTTAGAAGAGTTCCTAATTTAAAAGTTTATTTTGATTATAACGCAGTGTCCTACACTTTAGATCCTTATAAAATAAGTGAATGGCAACCAGGAGATATTGTTATATTTGGTGAAAGTTACTCTCATATTGCTATTGTATCGGACAAAAGAAACAGGCAGGGGGTACCCTATATTATTCATAATGCAGCACAACCTATAAGAGAAGAAGATGCATTAATTAGCTATTCTAAAGGAGCACCTATCACTGGGCACTATAGATTTGAAAATAATAAACCAAAATAAACCTATTCTGTTCCATAAGAATTATTTTTTTATACAAATATAGTAAATACCTACAATACATATAACTGTAGGTATTTTTTTAAATCATTCCTTCTTTTGAATTTTATAATTGTTGTATCCACCAGATATATTATAAACTTTTTTAAAGCCATTATTAATTAATATGTTCTGAACTGCATTACCAGTTACACCTTTATTACAGTAAGTTATAATTGTTTTTTCTTTATCTAATTTATTGCAGCTTTCTCTAATACATTCATGAGGAATATTAATGGCATCTTCTATGTGTGCTTCTTCATACTGTTTTTCAACTCTTGCATCTATAACAGTAACATCTTTCTCTTTTTCAATAATTTTAGGAACTTCCCTTGGAGTTATTAGCTTTTTATCTCTATTTATAGCATTATCTAAAATCATACCTGTATACATTACAGGGTCCTTAGCTGTTGAAAATGGTGGTGCATAGGCTAAATCAAGATGAAATAAATCCTCTACATTAGCTCCATATGTTATTGCAGTAACAAATACATCAATTCTTTTATCAACTCCACCATATCCCACAATTTGAGCTCCAAGTAATTTACCAGTTTTCTTATCTGCAATACCTTTTATAATCATTTCTTTTCCATTATAATAGGTTGGTTTATCTAATTTGATATTATGACATACCACTACATCAAAACTTTCACTTATAGCTTCTTTTTCTGAAAGTCCTGTTTGTGCTACTGCCATGTCAAAAACTTTTAAAATTGCTGTACCTAGTACACCCCTAAACTGAAGTTTTCCACCTGTTAATGAGTCTCCTGCTATTCTACCCATTTTATTTGCAGTAGAGCCTAGAGGTCTGAATAAAGGTTTACCTGTTATTAATGAAAATCCTTCAGTACAGTCACCACAAGAATATATATCTTCATAATTTGTTTGCATATTTTTATTAACTTTTATAGCACCAGTTACTCCTATTTCTATACCTGCTTCCTTAGCAAGTTCTACATTTGGCTTTACCCCTATTGCCATAATTACAAAATCTCCATTAATTTTTTTACCACTTTGAAGAACCACTTCTGTAGTTCTATCCCCTTTATTTAATTCAATAACTGAATCCTTTAAAATTATATTTATTCCCTTATCTTTTAAGTATTTTTCCACATAGGCTGCCATATCAGTATCAAGTCCTGGAGTAACTTGACTAAGTTTTTCTATAAGGGTAACTTCAATTCCTAAGTCTTTTAAATTCTCCGCCATTTCAAGACCTATAAATCCCGTTCCTACAATAACTGCCTTTTTAGGATTGTTAACTAATATGTATTGTTTTATTTTATCCGCCTGCTGAACATTTCTCAAATAAAATATATTTTCCAAATCAGCACCTTTTATGTTAGGCACTACAGGTTTTGCTCCAGTTGCAATTATGAGTTTATCATAGCTTTCATTAAAAACTTTACTTGTATCTAGATTTCTTACAATTAAAACTTTATCTTTAATATTTATTTTTAATACTTCATGCCTTATAAATATATCTATGTTATATTTCTTCTTAAAAAATCCGGCATCTCTTGGTACTATTTCTCCTCTATCTTCTATCTGTTCTCCTATATAATAAGGTAATCCGCAACCAGAATAAGATATATTATAATCTATATCAAATATTTTAATTTCTGCACTTTCATCATTTCTTCTAGCCTTTGCAGCAGCAGATGTCCCCGCAGCAACTGCACCGATCACAACAATTTTCATATTCATTTCCTTTCTTAAACTTATTTTTTAAGATTAAAATACTTTAGTATTAATTAGCCCATTGTATTTATTATCCTGTATGTAGGTATTAAATATTCATATTTTTAAGAGTACATAAAACAAGTATGCTATAATTTATATATAAATTATAACAGGAGTTGTACAAATTAAAAAAAGATTATTTAGATTTTTTCTTATTTTCATAGGATTTTTAACAGTAAATATTATATTAACATATATAATTAAGGGAGAAGTGAATATATTAAATCACATAGCTACTCCCCTTGGCACTGCTTTTGGTATTAGCTTTATGGATATTTTGTTTACAAATAAAAAGAGTATAAATTAGAAGATACTAATCAAAGGAGCCACTATATGTGCAATCATGAATTTGGAATAATTGACAATCTTCAGAAAGACAAGGATTATGGAGATGAATATACTCCTGAAAAATACCACTGTATTTCTGTCCATGATGATATTATAAATTTATTAGTAGGTTCATTAAAAACCATGAAAACCTATTTTCATACCATGAACAGACCTGATTTTGGTCTTGCCTATTATGGTATTACCTTAATTCCACCAGAATCTTTAATGCGGTTTCAAGACATCATTCTTTCCTCAAAAAAATTTCGTCAATCTAAAGAATTAGTAGAACTAGCAAATCTCATATCTAAGGCAATTGAACAAAATAAATATATTATTCATTATGGCATATAATCATGGTATAAAATTATAGGGCAGGATTTTTTTCCAAAAATCCTGCCCTATAATTTATACGTTATAATCTATGCTCTATAGAACTATTTCTTCGCTCCAGCTAAAGCTTCATCTACACCTTTTAATATAGCCTTACTAGATATCGTAGCTCCTGTAACACCATCTACTCCTTCTGTAGATTGTTTTCTTATTATTTTTGGAATTAGTACATTTTTTACTCCATCTAAAATTCCATTATCCTTTTCATCTGATTCAACTTTTATATTCTTTATTTTTCCTTTAGCAACTTCTACAGTTATATTCATTTCACCATTACGAGATTTTCCCTTAGCCTTATATTCCCCATCTTTATATGCTCCTTCAGCTCCACATCCTATAAGAGCTGTTCCTAGAGTCAAAACTATTACCATTGATAAAATTATTTTTTTCATCATGTTTTCCTCCGTTAGTTAAAAAATTTATCCGATGACTATTCTCTCTGAAGTCAAGAACTCTGTTTATTTCACAAAAGCAGCTGCATTTTTTCCTGCTATTCTACCAAAAACAACTATATCTGCTAAAGAATTTCCACCTAGTCTATTTCCTCCTTGAACTCCTCCAGTAACTTCTCCAGCAGCATAAAGTCCTTTAATAACTTGTCCAGATTTATCTAATACTTCAGCATTTTTATTAATTTTTATACCACCCATTGTATAATGAACAGCCGGTGCAATTTCAATAGCATAGTACTTACCATTTCCAAAAGAACGAGGCATGTCCCCTCTATTGAATTGAACATCCTTTTTGTTCTTTACAAATCCATTATAATTATTAACCGTTTTCTTTAATATCTCTGGATTAACATTAATCTTTTTAGCTAAATCTTCTACAGAATTTCCTTGTACCACTAACTCCATATTTATATAGCTTTCTATAGCTTTTAAACTCTTTCTAACATTATCATCAAATAAAAGATAAGCTGTCTTCCCCTTTTGATCAAGTATAGCTTTTGATACTACATCTCTTGTAGCTAATTCATTTATAAAACGACTTCCTTCACCATTTACAAGTATAGCTCCATTTCCTCTTACTGCTTCAGTAATCATCATACCTGTCTTAGGAACTACTGTTGGATGAGTTTGTATTTGATCCATTTGTGTAAGTTCGGCTCCTAATTTTACAGCCATATCAATTCCATCCCCAGTTGCTCCAGGGTGATTAGTTGTCCCAAATCCTTTTAAATTAGGATTATATTTAACAACTTTTTCTTCACTAGCTCCAAACCCACCAGTTGCAATAATAACTGACTTTGTATCTATAGTATATTCTTTTCCTTCTTCATTTAAGGCTTTTACCCCTTTTATGTTTCCTTTATCATCTTTTAATATTTCTACGGCTTTATTATTAAGTCTTATATCAATTTTTCTATCCTTTGCTGCTTTTTTCAAGGTTTTTACTATATTTGAACCAACCTCCCCACCACCAGCAGGTCTATGAGCTCTATCATTGCTTGCTCCAGCAAGTCTTCCTACATCTGTTAAATCTGCACCTAAATCTGATAACCACTCTACTGCACTTGCAGCCTGAGAAGTTAAGACTTTAACTAATTCGGGGTTATTTTTATAATATCCGCCCTTCATTGTATCTTCATAAAATTTTTCAACGGTATCTTTTATATTTTTTTCCTTTTGAAATTTAGTTCCCGCTGCATTTATTCCTCCAGTTGCCCTTAAAGTATTTCCTCCTACCATTGGCATTTTTTCAATAACTATAACATTGGCTCCTGCATTTTTAGCTTCTACTGCTGAAGAAAGTCCTGCTCCTCCTGCACCAATTACAACTATGTCAGTTTTTGTTGAAGGTTTACTTTCTACTGTATTAGATTTACTATTTCCACAACCTGTTAAAGTTCCAACTGTAAGCATAGTTACAGTTACAATAGATAATAGCTTCTTAAAATTCATAGTTTATTCCTCCATATCTTATAGGGCTACAGCCCACAAATATCATAACATATATTATATCCTACTCTGTAAATATTTTAAAGATGGTTTATGTTTTCCCTTAATATCTATTATATATACAATTTATGCCATAAAATCCTAATATAATGTGTTATAATTAATTTATAATATAAAAATTTTACGTACCAATAATTACTTATATTAAGTGAGGTCTTCTATGAAAATTAAAATGATTTTAAATAATAAAAAGCAATTTCTCCACTTGCTGCTCTTAGCAGATGAACAAGAGGATATGATTGATAAATATTTGGAACGTGGAGATATGTTTGCTCTCTATGACGACGATTTAAAAAGTGTTTGCGTTGTAACATGTGAGGGTGACCACATATATGAATTAAAAAACATAGCTACTTATGAAAAATTTCAAGGAAAAGGCTATGGTAAACAACTTGTAAAATACATTCTTGATTATTATAATGGCAAATGTAAAACCATGTTTGTTGGCACAGGAGATAGTCCTCTTACAATTCCCTTTTATGAGTCTTGTGGATTTGTTATATCTCATCGTGTTAAAAATTTCTTTACAGATAATTATAATCACCCAATTTTTGAATGTGGTATACAACTTATTGATATGATTTACTTAAGAAAAGACTTTTAACGAAAGGAAGATTGTAATGAATATTACTATTAGACAAGTATCTATAAATGATTTAGATGAAGTAACAAGAGTAGAGGCAACTTGTTTTCCAAATGCAGAAGCTGCTACAAGAGAATCTTTTGAACAACGTATTAAAACATTTCCAGAAAGCTTTTTTATAGCAGAGCTAAATGGAAAGATAATTGGATTTATTAATGGTTGTATTACAAATGAAACTGTTATCTATGATGAGCTGTATAAAGATGCTTCACTACATATTCCAAATGGAGATTATCAAACTATTTTTGGTATTGATGTAATGCCAGACTATCGTAATCAAGGCATTGCAGCACAGTTAATGAATTATATGATAAAATTTTCAAGCAACTCTGGCCGTAAAGGTGTTATCTTAACTTGTAAAGATAGACTTATTCATTATTATGAAAAATTTGGATATGTAAATAAAGGCATATCTAAATCAGTACATGGTGGTGCTCAGTGGTATGATATGATTTTAAAATTTTAAAATCATATAGTTTGCTAAACTAAATTGTTCTTTAAAAAGCCACTCAAAATAATCAACATTATATTGAGTGGCTTTTCATATTTCTGCTTTTTTATAAATGCTACATAAATAAATCTATTAATTTTAAAATCATTAGAATCATAAGCATAATGCCCATAATTCTAGTATCAAAACTCTCACTTTTTCCTACTTTTCTATTAGATAAAGTTAAAGTTGGATTCGTAATCCAAACTATACTTATAATAATCATACAATAATAAATTATAAACTTATATATTTGCTCTTTAAATATTGACCTAATTAAAAATCTACCTATAGATAAAACAAGTAATATACTAACATGCAATATATATATTATTTTAAATGACGTATCTATATTTCTCTTATTCAAAGCATACTCTCCTTCTATAAGCTTTTATATTTTATAGGACACCATTATGATGCTACGCTTCTGAATAAGTTCTTCTACAAACACTATTGAAATTCCTTTCACATTAATGTTAATTTTTCCAAATAAATACCATTAAAATTTAATATAAATTCTTTTATGTTATAAAATATTTTTTAGAAAATAAAAATATACTTATGAAATCAATTTTATCCTTAGTCTATGTTTTAGTAATGATCTACTACTTTATTATTTCAATTACTGATTTAACCTTCCTATAAATACATCCATTCCATCACTAGCAACTACCCCCATTCTGTGCAAAGTATATATTCCATCACTTTTCCTTGCAATTTTTCCTCCTGTTACAAATCCCATAGTATATCCTGCATCTTTTGCTGCCCTTATTGTATTCTCATTATATTTACCACAAGGATATGCTATATAATTTACTTTTTTATCTAAAGTTTTTTCAATAATACTCTTTGATTCTTTTAGAGTTTTTAGCTGTTTTTCATATGAAAGTTTATTTAACTCTTCATGATTTAATGTATGACTTTGTATATCTATTCTATTACTTTGTAGTTCTCTAAGTTGCTTTGAATTCATAGATCTATTGTCTTTGTCTATATTACTTGCAATAACAAATATTGTAGCTTTAATATTAAATTCTTTTAGTATAGGATATGCATACTTATAATTATCTAAATATCCATCATCAAAAGTTATAACTACAGATTTCTTAGGTATAGGCTTATTTTCCGCAAAAAAACTATATAGTTCTTCCATAGACAGTGTAGTATATCCATTGTCTTTTATATATTTCATTTGCTCTCTAAACTGCTTTTCAGGCATCCTTAAGCCATTATTTTTTTCATAACCTATAGAGTGATACATAAGTATACATACCTTGTCACCATTCATAGCTTTGCATTGATATGGTTGCATAATTAATATAATTAGAACAAAAATTAAAATTCTCTTAAAAGATTTCATATGCTTTTCACCTCATTTTTTATAAAATATATAGCTACAATTATTATGTTATCCTACTTTATTATTTTAATTTACAGATTCAAATTTCACTGTTTTCCATATCATTAAAATAAAAATCAGGGGTGATAACTAAACATATCATCCCTGAACATATTTTTCGATTGCCCTTGCTATATCTCCCTCAATGAGCTTACTAAGATTTTCAATAATATCTTCTGGAGTTTCCTGTGCTCCTGATTTCAACCATGCCATAAGTAACCCAATGAAAGCATAGCTATAAAAATTAGCAATAAACTTTTTACTTTCCTGTGGAATATTTTTTCCTTCAGCTAATTCCTCTACTACACCAATTAACAAATCAAAAGTAACATTATATAAAAATTCCTCTAAATGTTCCCTGCCCAATGAATGAAATGTATTAATACAAAAAGCTCTATTTTTTTTTACATATTGAAATGTCTTAAGAAATCCTTTTTGCCATGTATCATATGTTTTATAGTCCTCAATAGCATCTAATGCTTCTGTTTTATAAATCCATCCTAATAAATCATATATGTCCTGAAAATGATAGTAGAAAGTCTGACGATTAACACCACAAGTCTTTACTACATCTTTTATAGTAATCTTTTCTAATGATGTTTTTTCCATTAATTTCTTTAGTGAAGAAGCCAATTCTTTTTTTGTCATCCGAGACATTGTCATCGCCTCCTAAATGAATTTTAATATCAATGCTAAATTTCACTATTGTTATTTAATAAGCCTTTCTTAAGCTTGTTTCCTTTATTATATTTTACCATATAATTTCTAAAAACATTAATTTCACTATACTGAATTATAATAAAATTAATCTGGATTTATTAATAAAATTATAAAGTTATTTTTTTATATAAAAAATACAAATAAAAATAAGTAAAATTTTATTTTGTATAAAAACAATTTAAACCCTTTCATGGCAAACATACCATAAAAGGGTTTAATTATTTCACTGTTTCAAAGTGTACTTTATTTTATTATTTATACTCTTTCCTAACAGGTTTATATTTTGATTTATTCTTTTCTTCAGGATCTATATAATCATAATCTCCTCTTTCAGTTTTTTGTAAACCTAAAGCAGCCATTTTCTTTTTAGTTACAGTTAATTTATTGCTCATAGCTCATCTCTCCTTTAGGTTTATAATAACCGCTGAATAAATTTTTATGTATATAAAACTTTACTTATTTCTTTACCATTACTTACTTGTCCACTTTCTTTTTGCTAAGTACTTCATAATATTGATTTAAAATAGAATCTAACATTTGGCTTGCTACTATAACTTCTTGATCTAACAAATCCTGTTTTTCATTAATTAATTGATCTAAATGATCTCTTAATTGTTCTGTTAACTCTAGTAATTCCTCTATCTTATTAATAGTATCCCTCCTCTCACAATAAGTATATTAAATATAACAATACATACCAATATTAAAATGGAGGAAAATAAAGTACCCATTTTACGGTACTTTAATAACAAAAATAAGCACCTGAAGTTATTCAAGTGCTTTACTATGCCAAACGATATGTGACCATTGCTTTTTATATAACTTATACATACATATAAGCAAAATATTGCCGCAAATACATAATTGTGCTAAACTATTTACATACAATTCAATATAGTTGTGTGTGGGCAACTGGTATCCCTATCCCCTTTTTTAGAAGGGAGGTGATACATATGTACGAAATATTTATAGTGGTTTTTGCTGCTCTATCGTTTTTGATAGCATTGATAAATTTAATTATCGTACTTATAGATAAAATAAAAAGGTAGCCCACCCTCGCAATTGGTATGGCTACTTTTTTATAATTGGCTTTATCAGTTGCCTAAGCAACTAGAATTGTATACTGCAGGGTGTTGGTAGCACCCTGTTTTTATTATACTCATTTATTAATTTTATTATAACACATAGAGTAACATAATCAACTAATAAGTTTAAAATTATTGTTAAACTTAATCTATATAATTGATAATTAATATAGATATCTAGTATAATCTAAAAATTAATCACATTTATTCTAGACTTTTAATATTATATAAATGTGTAATAAAAAAGAAAGGTGAATGTATTGGCTGTTTGGTGTCCTAGTCCTCCAGAATTTCAAAGAAATGATAGAGTTGTATCTCTAGTTTATCATCATCCACCCGAAGTAGAACCAGGTACAAAAGGAACTATAGTTTCACCGCAAATAGGTAGTTTATATGCAGTACAGCTACCTAATGGCGAACTTCATCGCTGGTTCGCTGGATTTGAATTAGAACCTGTAAATTCTTATCCAAATTACTTTGGTCTTCTTTATCCAGGTTCTTTTGCTAAAATACTAACATCACAAGGTCATCCGCCTACTATCAAACCAGGAATGATAGTTCGTATAATCAAAGTTATCTCTCAGGTACCATTTTATGACCTTATGATTGACGGAAAAGGGTATCATAGATGGCTAGCAGATTTTGAACTTGTATCATTAAATGTAGTATGTCCAAAAGAATGATTATCTTTCTAAATATAATACTACATGTTGAAAAATAGGTAGAACTAATTCTACCTATTTTTCATTTTATCAATATAAATGCCAAAATAGTAGCTCTTAAAATAATAATTATATTCAATTGAAAACTTTTATCTTTTACAATAATATTTTATGGTTCATTTTTATTCCCCTCAAATTTTTTACTTTTTATCTCTTGAAAAATACTATTTTTGCCATTTGACTGAGTCATTGTATTGTTCATTATCATTGCTTTCATTTGTGATATTTCATTCATCAAGTTTATAAACTCCTCATTTGTTACAGGTTTTTTGCTATCCTTTAATTCATATCCAAGTTGCCCGCTTACTTCAATTGTTGCATACTTTATGTCTTCTATTGAAGATATTCCATCCTGTCTTAAACGTGTTTCTAATTTATCTATTGACATTCTAAGCTTTTTCATGTTTTTAATATTAGGTTTACCGTTCTCAACAACAACTACTGCTTTTCCAGAGAATAATGTCTCTAGAAAATCTACTTTAACTTGTATATATTCAGTAATTATCATTAATACAACTAATACAAATGCTACTAAAAAAGTAATAAGTAATCCTCTTCCAGATACAGGTTGAATAATTAGTGATCCTAAACCTATCATCACAATAGTTTGGGATATTGTCATTTGAGAAATTGATTTTCTTCCACCTATTCTTAAAATAAATGTTCCTACAATGAATATAAGAATTGATTGCCATATCCAACTAAAATCCATTTTCCTTATTCTCTCCTTATTTTAAAAATAAATATCATTTCTATTTTTTATCATTACCACCTTTACCTAATCATCTGCTAGTTTATTTCAATGTTCATTATTTATATTCTTTGACTTTAATTCCTATGTATATTATCTTCCACAAATTAAACTTTATACCTATAGTATTAATGATTTCACTTTTACTCTAACTTAATAAAAATTATTTTAAATTAAATACAAAATGCGTTAGCAAAAGATTATTACTTCTTTCTATTCGCTAACGCATTTTTATATATAAATATTCTTACACTATCCGACAAAAATAATACCTGCATCCATCTGTTCAAAATATTGCCCTTTATTCTATTATTCCAGCTTTTGTTTCCTTAGGTATAATTGATTTATATGTCTTTTTATCAAGAGCTTTTTCAAAGTCCCTCTTAGCTTGCAATACTATTTCGGGTTCATTTAATATATCAATAGCACAACGTGCCATAACTGTTGCCGCTGCTGTCATTCCATCATGAGCTATTTTTGATTTTCCCTGTGCCACTGCAAGCCATGAATGTGCAGGTGTCCCTAGTGCAAAGCAGGCACCACTAAACCATGTAGTTGGTACATTCCAACTCACATCCCCTACATCGGTAGAACCCATTTTTTGTGGATTAGGAGGAAATACAGCATCTGCCATAGCACCTTCAAAAAGATCTTCTCCCTTTTCACCATAAAATCTTCTAGCCATTTCTTGATACATAAGACATTCTTCTTTACTGCCAATATCATGAAAAGCTTTCGCATACTCAAGCTCTTCATCTGTATATTTTATAGGATAAACTTCACTTATATGTTTAAATGCAAGCTGATCAAGAGTTCTATTCTGCACCACATCAGCATATGCGCTAACAACTTGAATGTTAACCTTTGTTCCAGTCATCATTGCAGCACCCTGTGCTACGGCGTTTACACGGTCTAATAACTCATACACTTGTTCATTTTTCGGTGTTCTTATTGAATATAATACCTGTGCATTTGCCTGCACAACATTTGGAGCATTGCCTCCAGAGTTTGTTACAGCATAATGAATACGTGCTTCAGGAATAATATGCTCTCTTAAGTAGTTTACTCCTACACTCATAAGCTCCACAGCATCTAATGCACTACGTCCCAAATGTGGAGATACCGCAGCATGTGAACTTATTCCTTCAAAGTTATAATATACACGTGCATTTGCAAGACTAGAAATTGAACCTATGGTCGCAGAATATGGATGCCATGCTAGACATATATCGCAACCATCAAAACAGCCTTCTCGAACCATAAAAGCTTTTCCTGCTCCTCCTTCTTCTGCTGGACATCCATAATATATGATAGTTCCCGAAATGTGATTTTGCAAAAGATAATCCTTTATAGCTACACATGCCTGCATACATGCTGTACCTAAAAGATGATGACCGCAACCATGACCATATCCACCCTCTAATAAAGGTTCTTTATGTGTAACATCAGCCTTTTGTGATAATTCAGGCAATGCGTCAAATTCTCCTAAAAAAGCAATGATAGGTTTTCCATTGCCAAAGCTAGCACGAAATGCAGTAGTTATGTCCCCAATACCATTTTCAATAGTAAAGCCTTCCTCACTCATTACTTGTCTTTGTATATCTGATGAATTTACTTCCTTATATCCTGGCTCAGCATATTCCCAAATTTTATCGCTAATCTCTTCAAATTTTTTATGTTTTTGTTCAATCAATTCTTCTAATAATATATAATCCAAAATAGTTACCTCCCCTCATATAAAACATTTTAAATCTGATAACTATAGTATGTCTAATACGTTATATTTATACCGGCATAAATATAATAAATAGTATTGTAAATTATATATATAATCTCTACAATAACATATAAGGAAGGTGATAACATTGAAATTTAGACAATTAGAATATGCTCTGGCAGTTTCACGTACACTTTCATTTTCTAAGGCTGCAAAAGAGCTTTATGTTTCACAACCTAATATCAGTTTTGCTATAAATTCACTAGAAGACGAGCTTGGAATTCAAATTTTTAAACGCACAAATCATGGAATAACTATAACGCCAGAAGGACTAAGCTTTTTAGAACATGCCAATAATATAATGTCAGAATTTGAAAAGATTGGAGCAATAACAGAAAAAGAGCCTTATCGTAAACTTTCTATTGGATGTATGTTTAACCATACATTAGTATCACAAGCTTTTGCAAAGCTTTGTAAAGAATTTCAGAACAGCTCAAAGTTAGATTTTTCTGTATCTACTGGCTCCTCAAGTGAGATAATTGATAATGTATATATGGGCAAAAGTCAACTTGGCATTATACTTATGAATCGTACCACATTGGATAGCTACATAAATACTATGACAAACAAAAACTTGATACTTGATGTTATAAGTAGTATGCATATGAATGTAAATGTACGTAAAGGACACCCTCTACTAGAAAAACAACCTTTTCCTTTTGATAAGTTGCATAACTACCCCTTTGTAAACTATCGCTTTAATGTAATGTCAGATTTTCCTGATATATTTTCTATAGGACTTGTGAATCCTGAAAAAATAATAAATGTAAGTGAAAGAGAAACTCGATCACAAATAGTAATATCAACAGATGCCTTCAGCATTGGATGTACCTTTCACCCTGATATGAAGGCGATTGATAAAATGGTATCTATACCAATACCTAGTGTAGAAGTATTTTTGACTTTAATACTAAAAAAAGATCATTCTCGTAGTGAAGAATTACACCGCTTTCTTGAACTATTTAAGCAAGAGCTTTCAAAAATCAACAGCCTGTAATCACTTATGAATACAGGCTATTAAATATTTCTCATCATTTTATTAAAGGATTAGCGAATAAAATTTGTAAATACCTTATCTTCTCTTTCTGGTTCTTTAACAGTTCCTTTTCCGTTTTGGACTAACTTCATAAGCCATGCCATATTCTTACCAAGAACTCTCATAATTTGTTTTCCTTCTTCATCTCCTATAACTTCTCCTGGTGCCGCTCCATGTATCACATTCCAGTAATTCGAAGTAGGCATAAGCATTTCAGAATAATTAATATAATTATTCAACTGTTCAAAAGTGGTCACTCCTCCTGAACGTCTAACTGCTACCACAGATGCTCCTACCTTATGTCTTAACATTCCACTTCCTGCAACATAAAATGCCCTATCCAAAAATGACTTCATAGTTCCAGCTATAGCTGAATAATGCACTGGAGACCCTAATATTATCCCATCGGCCTCCTTCATTTTTTGTATCCATTCATTTACTTCATCATTATCAATTATACATTTCTCATTTTTATTTCTTGCGCAAGCATTACATGCAAGACACCCTCTTATAGTTTTATTTCCTACATGTATAATTTCAACTTCTACACCTTCCTTTTCTAGTTCCTCTGCTACCATTTTTATAGCATGATATGTGTTACCTTCCTTTTTAGGACTTCCATTAAATGCAACAACTTTCATATAATTTAACTCCTTCTTAAAATCTAAAATTCAACTTTTATTATTAATTATTATATATTTAAAGCTCTACAATTGTATTACCATCTATCATAATGTATTCTTGTTTTATTAAATCTATCTGCTGCTACTTTTTTCTCATCTGGATAGCCAACAGGTATTATGGATAAAGGAATTACACTAGCTGGTAAATTTAAAATTTCTTTTATTGCATCAACCCTTTCTGCTATTGGGTAAACACCTAACCATACAGCTCCTAGCCCCTTCTCTTCAGCAGCTATTAATATATTTTCTGTAGCAGCTGAACAATCCTGTATCCAAAAACCTTTAAACATCTCCTTTGATTCATCTCCACAAACTACAATTGCAACAGTTGCATTTAATAGCATTTGTGAATATGGATGTACTTCAGTTATCTTTTTCATAACCTCCTTATCTCTTAAAACTATAAACTCCCAAGGTTGTTCATTTACTGCAGAAGGTGCTGCCATACCCGCCCTTAATAATTCTTCCACAATCTCGTCACTTACATTTATGTCCTTATACTTTCTTATACTTTTTCTATTTAATATTGCATTCATTTATAAATCCTCCTAATTGTTTTCTTTTATGATTTATGCTATTATTATAAAAATTAAGTCTAAAAATAACAAGTACGCACTATTTTGTATTATAGTACCCAAAAGGATACTGTAGAAAGGATGATAACTATGAGCTCCAGTTGCAATAATTTGGAATTTAAAAATAAAAATTATACATGTACTTTTGAAATTACTATAGATTTAATCGGTGGGAAGTGGAAACCTCTTATTATTTGGCACCTAGGCACAAAAGGAACGCTGCGATTTAATGAATTAAAAAAACTAATTCCTCAAATAACTCAAAAAATGCTAACTCAACAGTTACGAGAACTAGAATCAGATAATTTAGTTATTAGAAAAGTTTATCCTCAAGTTCCTCCTAAAGTTGAATATTCATTAACTGATGTAGGTGAAAGTTTAATGCCTATACTTAGTATGATGTGCAAATGGGGAGATAACTATTATAAACTGAATCTTTAGATTATATAAAAAGGCTGTATACTACTTTAGTATACAGCCGCTAATACTTTATTTATGGATATATAAGTTAATATAAAACCTGATTCATCTTTTTAACATTAAGCATTCCTTACTTTTAACATATACTCTACAATGAGCTTATCTAAATATTGACTTATTTCTAATGCTTTTCCACAGTTTACTTTTTTCTCTGATGTTAAACATACTTCATTTAAAATTTCTCTTAACTCATTAATTCTGCAATTTAATATATATAGTTTATCCTTATTTTTATTAAAATTATACTCATTTATTTCACTATCTTCATATTGTTCATTATATAAACTAAATTTATTATTAATATCTTCTAAAATCTTTTCCACATCCATATTTTCATTTTTAACACAATATATTTTAACACTTAGGGATATTTTAATATTTATATCATTATATTTAAGTATAAATTCATTTGCCAAATTATTTATTTTCTCTGTAAAATTTATGGCGTGTTACTTATCTGTATTATTCAAAACAATAAAAAACGAATCTTCATTATACCTTCCAATCCAATGTGAATTGCTTATAATTAGATTTCTAACAAGTTTAACAAAATCTCTTATTATCTTATTTTCTACTTCTTCACCATACTTATATTCTATGGCCTTTAAGTAATCTATAGATATCTTAATTACAGATAGTTCATATCCATGGGTATTACAATTATTTATATCAACTGGTAATCTTTCATCTATATATTGTCTATTATAAACTTCCGAAACCTCGTCTATTATGAATTTGTCATTTACTTTATTTATCATAGTATATATGTCTAAATCACAATTGTTTTTGCTACTGAATATTCTTCCATTCTTTGATACATCTTTTAACATTTCTAATATATATATTTCTCCATCTATCAATACTGGAGTTGCAGTTATTAAAAAAATTTTACTCCCTATATATTCTATTTTTATAAATGTGTCTTTTTTATTGTATGCTCTCATAGAAATACAATTACTACAAGCTAACTCTCTTTCCCAAAAATCATAACATGTCCCACTAATTTTTTTAACTCTATTTACTTTAATAATAATTGAACTCTTATTAACCGGATCCACAATTCTAATAAAATCATACATTTCCTCTATTAATCCTAATTTACCTCTTATTTTCTCGAATATTTTCTTCATTTTATTCCTCCTCTCACTTAATAATTATTCAATATTTATTTATATTGTTATGATTTGTTATCATAATAGCACCTTTTAGAACATAATTATACATTTTATTTCACAAATATTTCTACATTTTTTTCATTTTTATAATGAGTAAAAGTTATATTTATCCTAATTAACGTGTAAATTTTAAAGTCTATTATTAAGTAAAAAAATAAAATTTAAAATAATATGAAGGAATGGAAATAAAACAATGAACTTTTAGTAAGCCAACTACTTAGAAATAGAGATATTATAAAATTCATAAAAGACATGAAAAATAGAGACTCAATTAGAAAACATGATTAATATGCTGATGTGATAAAAACTTTACAACAAATAAAAAACACATATAAAAATATTACTTCCATACGAAATACTTTAGATTATGGAAGTTATTTAATTTCTTAAGATTACATGATTGTTACTTTGATAGTATTAGTATAAAAACCCCATCTTCACAGTTTATATTTATATTTTTTCCTGCGAAAATGAGGTTCTTCATTTGCTATTTTACATAGCCTTCATATATACTTTCAATCTTTGACCAATCAATAACATTCCATATATTTTTAACATACTCAGCTCTTAAATTTTTATATTTCAAATAATAAGCATGTTCCCAAACATCTATAGTTAATAATGGCTCTTTATTTATACTCAATGGTGAATTTTGATTTGTAGTTGTTATTATTTCTAATTCTCCATTTTCATCTATAACCAGCCATCCCCAGCCTGAACCGAAATGAGCTATTGATACGTTGTTTATCTTGTCTTTCATCCCCTCAAAGCTGCCAAATTTATTATTTATAGCTTCTAAAAGCTTTCCTTCTGGTGCTTTTTTAGGATTAGGTGATAAAATAGAAAAATAGAAATTATGATTTGCTACTCCTCCACCTTGATTTATAACACCCTGTCTTATACTTTCAGGAATACTATTAATATCTGATAATATATCCTCTAAAGTCTTATTTTTAGCAATTTCATCATGTCCTTCTAATAAAGCACTTAAATTATTAACATACGTCTGTAAATGCTTCCCATAATGAGTTTCTACAGTTGCTGCATCTATATATGGTTCTAACTCATTATATTGGTATCCTAATTGTATTTTGTCAAATATCATAATATCACTCTCCACTTTAATAATTTTCTATAAATATTTCAAAATATCCCTGTGGATGCGCACATGCTGGACAAGCTTTTGGAGCCTCAGTTCCTTCATATATGTATCCACAATTATTACATTTCCACATTACTGTATTTTCCTTTTTAAATACTGTTCCATTTTCTATGTTTTCTAATAATTTTTTATATCTTCTTTCATGAAATTTTTCAACTTCTAATATTTTATTATAAACTGTGGCTATTTCAGTAAATCCTTCTTCTTCTGCAACTTTTGCAAATTCAGGATAAAGTTCAGTCCATTCTTCATTTTCTCCATTTGCTGCAGCTTTTAAATTATTAGCTGTTTCTTCATGAAATGAAACTGGATAAGACGCTTGTATTTCTATCCCTTCATCTACAAAATCACTTTTTAAAAATTTATAAAATCTTTTAGCATGCTCCTTTTCTTGTTCTGCTGTTTCCATAAAAATATTAGAAATTTGAACATATCCCTCTTTTTTAGCAATACTAGAATAATAGGTATATCTTGTTCTTGCTTGACATTCTCCTGCAAATGATTTCATTAAATTTTCAGCTGTTCTTGTTCCTTTTAAACTTTTCATGTTATCCCCCCTACAAATTTCTATAAATTAAAGTAATATTTTATACTAAATAAATGTTTATCTGTAATATCTCCTCTTTTAAATAGTCTGTATATTCTTATTATATCAAATATTATCTATTTTACAATAATTTTTCTTAATTAACTTTTGTTTTAAATACTTTATTATTGACTTTGCAATACTATAATTTGTACACACTATTATTTTTAATATCTTGTTTTTCATTACCTATTAATATAAATTTATTAAACATTCCTATTGCCTTATATTTAATAGCTTCACCTATATCAGTTTCAAATATAGTAAAAAATATATAATCATGACTAGTTGTGCTTAAATTCATAACAGGACTAATGAAAAATGAATATACCCCTCTTTCTACTATATTGTTTTTTTGCTGTATACTTGTTTCTTTTACATAAGCAATATATTTTTCTTTACTTGGATTAGTAATTGCAGCTACAAATAATATTAATATAATTCCAATTATTAACCTATTTTTCATATTACCACCTCAACCATAAGCTTTACCATGTAAATTGCATTTTATTCAGACTACCTATTCTTTTTGGTATAAATAAAAAAGTCCTAGAATGTATTTTCCTAGTGATACTATCATCTTAGTGATATTGTTTAAACAAATAAAATTTATATGTATAAAAAGTAAAATCCCTAAGCCTAAGCTCAGGGTAAAATAATTTATTTCATATCATTATTTATATCTGTTGTTTCTATTTTCTCTGGCTCATCTATTATTACTTTCTTAATACTAAAATCATATCCACCAGTTGCAGTAAATGTAACCAACATAGCATTTATAAGCATTAAATATACCTTAGCTATGGTAAATGTCTCATTTAATATATTACAAATTAATATATTAAAAAAAGCTACTAAAAAAGTGTAATATCTAGTTGGTATTTTTTTAACTCCTGGAAGCTCCTTAGTAAACTGTACTATTAACATAGTAACTACTACAGTTCCCATATAAGTGCACATATAATCTAATGTAATAAAATCATTGAATTCCATATCTTCAACTCCCTATACACTAATTTTTTGCTTCCAATTTTTCTTTACCGTCATTTCAATAACAATAAATAAATCCTTTTTCTATATCCTCCTATTAAAATAATCTATGCTTAATTACATAAAAAAAGAAGCTTACTAAAGCTTCCAATTATTAATCCCATAATTTTTAATTTATCCGATGCCTATCCACTCTAATACTCCTATCTTCTCTAAAATGGGAGTAAAAACTGCTTTTGAATCCAAGAACCCTGTTTGTCAAGGTCTGCACTTACTGCAAGGGCTATATCCCTGACTTATGGCATCACTTTTTTTCATTGGTATTTGACTTTTCCTTAAATATTGGCATCCACCACTATGATATTTAGACCCTGTTCTTGTTACATATACTGTTTGTTCATTATTCTGTGATTGTACTGGTGCTGGCGCAACTTTGGGAGCTGGTTTACTAACTACATTATTATTAGAACTACTCTTAGTACTATTAGAAGGTTTAGCCACTGGTTCTTGTGGTTTATCAACTTTAAGTTTATTATCCCCTGCTGAATATGTACCTGGATTACAATTAAAGTTTATATATTTTCCATCACTAGTTGCTATAACTGTCCCATTTTCATCCGTTCTGTATACTTTAACGCCTTTATTTTTAAGTCTATTCATAGTAGAATTTCCTGGATGTCCATAGCTGTTTTCTTTTCCAACACTTATAACAGCATATTTAGGACTTACTTTTTCTAAAAAATTAGCACATGTAGATGAATTACTTCCATGATGACCTACTTTTAATAAATCTGCTTTTAAATCAAGTCCCTTTTTAACCATTTCCATTTCAGAAATAGCTTCAGCATCTCCAGTAAATAAGAAAGAATTATTACCAAAATTTATTCTAAGTACTATTGACCAATCATTTAAATTTTTATAATTTGAATTGTTTGGTGCTAATATAGTACAAGTTGCATTACCAAGTTTAAAACTGTCTCCTGGAATAGGCGCTGTTGCTTGCATACCCTTGTTTTTTATAGCACTGGCTAAATCTCTAAAAGTAGCTGTATTTGCTGTTGTTTTTGGTAGATAGATTTTTCCAACTTTAAAGCAATTAATTATATAATCCATTCCACCAATATGATCCTCATGTGGATGAGTTCCTATAATATAATCCAAGGAAGTTATTCCTTGATTATCTAGATAACTTTTAATTTTATTAGAATCTGCATTATTGCCTGTATCTATAAGCATAGAATGATTATTTTGTTCTATTAAAATACTATCAGCTTGTCCTACATTAATGAAGTGAACTTTAAGCTCCCCTAGTTCATTACTATTAACTGCAGTAACATTTTTTTCTACTTTTTTCTCCTTATCCTTTTCATTCTTAACGCTGTTCTTATCTTCTTTCGACTTATTTTCTTCAATATTATCACTTTTACTAGTTGCTATTTGTTTCGTTTTATTACTACTTACTCCAAACTCTGTAAGTATACCGCCAATTCCACTCAAAGTTAAACCTATCAGCAATACACTTATTATATTCTTTACATTTTTGCTGTAACTTTTAAACTTTACACCTTTCTTAAATAAATATACTAAATATACTATTGGTGCTATTGCAAGAAATAGTGCCCCTAATTTAGGTGCTAATTGAATTGAAAATAATAAAAATATAAAAGATGCAATAAATCCTTTTGTGGTATTACTCATTTTCCTATTCAACTCCTTCTATGTAATTTATTAAGTTAATTATATATTTTTTGGTATAGATTGTAAACTCTTGCCAACAATTAATGTAGTAATGATATTTTTGTAAATTTTTCACATTAAGAATACGTATGTGCACAAGAATAGCTTTATTTGTATATTTTAAATAATAAAAAAGCACCTGGAATTTCTCCAAATGCTTTACTATCACTAGTTACTTTTTTATTTAATTATACTGTTAAAATTTATAGTTTGGATTTTCTAACATAAGCTTACCTATCTCTAATAAATCTGCATCATCTATAGCCTTGTTTGGAACTATATCAGTATTATATTTAGCTAGTTCAGCAGATTTAGGATCTTTACCCATATGTCTAGCATCTATAGCTAAATCTAAAAGTGTAAATTCTCCACTATTATTTACGTCCTTTATTGCATTTTCATCTATAAATATAGTAGCCTGTCCACATTGTTCATCTGTTAAATCCTTTTCCATTTCAATACCGTCTGAAACTCTACCTTTAGTTACATCTACTAAAGCTTCACCCTTAGTTATACCTTTAAATTTTAGTTTTAACAATGCCTTTTTAGCATTAACAATATTCTTTTCACCTTTACTTGCAACTATAAATCTTAATTCCCCTGGCTGTGAATCTGGTTGTTTTACTAATTTTATTCCTTCAACTTCATCAACATCCAAGAATTGCAATCTAGTATTATCATATTTTATTCTTACATCTTCTGCTGCTATATCTTTTATGTTATCTATTGTTAAACTTGCTGTTACTATTTCATTTAAATGTATTTTATTTTTTTCTGGTTCTATGTTTAATACAGTATATTGTGTTTCTGGTACTTCATTGTATGGTTTTATTTCACCATTATCATCTACATCTATTGCACAAATTCTAAGTTGTTTATAATCGTCACAATATACTTCCACAAAATGTTCAGCAGGATATAAATTAATGTTCTCATATACTAACATATTATTCAAATATACACCTAAATTTTCATTTATATTTCCAATAATATTTCCATCTATTTTTATGTGTCCTCTTGATGTAGTTCTATCATCACTATATGAACTCCCCAATATACGAATTTTGTTTCCTTTGAAATTAAAACATACCTTACTATTAGGACTAATTCCATATTTAAAATATCCGTCTTGAAGCATCCAATCTCCAATATACGAGATATTGTTATTATCATAACTATATCTTTTCCATCCTTTTTCAGGATGATCCAACTTATCTCCAACCTTCGCACTATTTTCAATAGTATTATTCAAATTATTAGTACCTATCTCAAAATCATTAGCTGCCAAAACACTAGTGAATTCACCTAATATAATAGCAAAAGTCATAACAAATACAATACTTAATTTTTTATAAAATCTATTCATATATACATTCCTCCATCTAGCTAACTTTTAACAATTTATGAACATGTTCACTAATTATTTTAAATTCTTCATTTCCAATTTTCAACCAAAATCGTTAGACAAATAACATTATATATTACACAATAAGTAATTTTTTATAATTATAACTATTAAACAACAACGTATATAACTAATATAAAAAAAAAGTTTCTCTCTTTAGCTGTTATTCCTTCTATACAATAACTCAACTTCATTAGAATTTCTTATATAACATAAATATATGCTCATGTATTTCCTAAAATAAAAAGAGAAGCTGTTGGCAAATTAAATATTTTATATACTTTATCAATGAAATAATTCTTATATCCTCATTAGATTAAGAATTGTAATAATGCAAAAAAGCAAAAAGCCTGCAGTCCTCTAAGACTACAGGCTTTTCTATGGTCTGGGTAACTGGACTTGAACCAGCGACCTCATGCACCCCATACATGCGCGCTACCATCTGCGCCATACCCAGTTAACTCAAAAATATTATATAATAATTTTCCATAAAATGAATATATTACAATATTGGCTTTATGCAGTAGTTTTAACAAATACTGCATAAAGCTTAATACACCTTTTAGAGAATAATGCAAATAAGTCCACCGTTTCCCTCATTTATTATTTTCTGAAGGGTTTTTTGGATCTTAATTTGTACATCATCAGGCATTCTGTATAACTTATTTTGAAGGCCTTCCTTTACTAATATTTCAAGTGATTTACCAAACATATTACTCTGCCATATCTTAGATGGATCATTTTCAAACTGTTCCAATATTGAATTTACTAATTCTTCACTTTCCTTTTCTGTTCCCATTATAGGTGAAACTTCTGTTTCTATATCTGCTCTTATAAAGTGAAGTGATGGTGCACTGGCCTTTAATTTTACGCCACGTCTATTACCTTGTTTAACAATTTCCGGCTCCTCTAATCTCATTTCAGATAGTTCCGGAGGAACTAAACCGTATCCTGTCTCTTTAACATCTCTTAATGCCTGTGCTACTTTATCATATTCTACTTTTGCTTTATGCATTTCTTCCATTATAGCCATAAGTTCATTTTCGTCCTTTATTTCCCTACTACATATTTCTCCTAAAATCTTATAGAACAAACCTGATTTAGGTAACAAATTTACTCTAGCAGTTCCTTCGCCCATATTTATTTCATTTAATGTAGAGTTACCTAGGAACTCAAATTCTTTAAATCCATCTAAAGTCTTGTTAATATCTCTTACTTTATATATGTTTTTGCACATTTCTCTTACTAAATTCATGAAATTTATTTTTAACCAATGTTCTCTAGATAATCTTTCTATCCATCCAGGCATATCTATGTTAATTTCTTTAACTGGGAATTCTTTAAGTA
The DNA here is from genome assembly GCF_000619945.1 of Clostridium lundense DSM 17049. GTDB lineage: Bacteria > Bacillota > Clostridia > Clostridiales > Clostridiaceae > Clostridium_AO > Clostridium_AO lundense. The sequence continues at coordinate 26,977 of NZ_JHVC01000032.1, forward strand.
CTCTATTGAAAACATTTGTTATATCTTCTTCTTTCATATTAAGTACATCTATAGCCTGTACTGGAACGTCATATTTTTCTTCTAATTCTTGCCTTAACTCAATAGTTTTTGGATCATAGGCATTTCTAGAATTTAAAACCATAATAAAAGGCTTATTTATAGCCTTAAGCTCATTTACTACCCTCTCTTCTGCCTCTACATAATCTGATCTAGGAATGTCTGTAATACTACCATCTGTAGTTACAAGTAATCCTATAGTAGAATGTTCATTAATAACCTTTTTAGTTCCTATTTCTGCTGCTTGTTCAAAAGGAATTTCATAGTCATACCATGGAGTTGTAACCATTTTAGCCTTTTCTCCCTCCATGTATCCTGAAGATCCTTTTACTATATAGCCTACGCAATCTACCATCCTAACTTTAAATTTTGCACCTTCTTTTAGCACAATTTCTACAGCTTCATTTGGAACAAATTTAGGTTCTGTGGTATGAATTGCTTTTCCTGATGAACTTTGTGGTAATTCATCCTGAGCCCTCTTTTTCTTATAATCGTTATCGATATTGGGAATTACCATAAGTTCCATAAACTTTTTAATAAAAGTTGACTTACCTGTTCTAACTGGTCCTACAACACCTACATAAATATCTCCTTGGGTTCTTTCTGCTATATCCTTGTATATATCAAAATTTTCCAAGATAATAAACCCTCCCATAATTCTAATATTAACACTATATATATATTTTTAAGTACTTTGAAATATTACTAATAAAGCAAGTTGTGTGACAAGTTTTTTAGAGTGAATAGTAAATAGTGACTAGAGATGAATAAAGGATAATTTTTCTGCATTAACATTACGAAAAATTTTAAATTAAAGTTTTTCTGTAGCGTAGCGATATAAAAACATCCTTTACTCTTCATTCTTAATTCTTCACTCTTCACTACTAAATATCTATACTCTATAATCTATGCTTTATAATCCAAAAAAAGTGCTCTAAAAAAAGTCAGCATGAATTATTAATATAATTCACACTGACTTTTTTATTGTCTATAAATAAAACCACCTGCTATGCAGGCGTGTTCAGAAAAGCTTAAGCGTTGAAAAAAAATACCTCACCTTGATAGAATAGATATGGTTTCGTCAGCCAATCTAAAATCAAAGGAGGTATTGCCCAAAATGGACAATAATAGTTTAGCACATACCAAGTGGAGATGTAAATATCACATAGTATTTGCACCCAAATATAGAAGAAAAGAAATATATGGAGAAAAGAAAAAAGAAATAGGAAAAATACTGAGAACATTAT
>NZ_KK211044.1:0-10240 GCF_000619945.1 Clostridium lundense DSM 17049
TTTATATAAGTTTCTATTTTTAAAAATCACTTGGTAAATTTTCTAGCAACCTTAAGATTCCAATAGTTATGTGCTATTGTTAATTTTAAGGAATGCTGATTTTACAGTGGTTGAACAATAACATAAGATGTATTTAAATGTTCTTATCCTTCTATCTACTTCCAAACCATTGTCTAGTTGAACAATAACATAAGATGTATTTAAATAGGTTTGTAATAGCTTGTCTAGGGTTTGAATCTTATTGAACTTTAACATAGAATGTATTTTCAAGCAATTGAAAATTGAGAATGGACAGTTGAGAGTGAATGGAAATTTTGCCAATGAGTCTGCTACTTTTTATAAATGGCAGACTTATTAATTTTCCCAAGTGAATTGCAAAATAAATGTGGCTTAAGGCTAATGATATCAGTGACTTGTATAGCACTTCCTATAGAAAATTGTATTTTGTAACATTAACTGGTAAAGTTTTAAACAAACCTTGAGTTTTCAATGGTTTTATGCTATTGTTGATTTTAAGGAACATTGATTTTTCAGGGTTAAACAATAACATATGATGTATTTAAATATCTGAAATTTAGCTGCTATAATTGCCTTGCCTATTGTTGAACCTTAACATAGGGTGTATTTATAATAAAATTCTTCAGAATCTACCAATTCAGAGGAAAGTCCAAATATAATTTTAATTAAATATGTAAAATCTCCTTTTTTAGCATAATGTATATCAATTTTTAAGTTCCCAATAATATGTATTTAGCTGAAATAAAAAATCGATATAGAGATAATGAATTAATGACAAAGATATATGACATTAATTAAAATATCAATAGCTATTCTCTTATATAGATATATACTTTAAAGTATGGTAATATATATTTGTTAACCATAATAAATGTTGTATTTAAATATACGTTAAATTAAATGATTTAACAAATATTAATTAAAAATTAACCATAACATTTGATGTAAATTATAAAAAAAATTTAATAGCGTTATTATTTTAGCACAATTCAATGTATAATATAATCAATACGTTAAATTAAATGATTTATATTAGAGGTGATTATATGTCTAAATTATCTATTCAATTCAGATTGTTATATATATTAATAGATGAAAATATTCATAATGCAAAAGATCTAGAAAGAGAGTTGGAATTAAAAAATAGCACTTTAAGGTGGTATATAAATAGCCTCATATTATCAGGGTTTCAAGTAGAATCTTTGAGAGGAAGAGGAGGAGGATATAGATTAGATAAAAAAATGTGTATAAATAATATTTGGAGATTGATAAAAAATGATAGATAGAGTTGAAAAGGTATGTAAAAATGTAATAATATTTACAAATAAGGTAAAAAAGTATAAAATTAGGTGTGAGGAGGTGACTGCATGAAAGTATTTGAAATATCTATTTCGGTATTTTTAATAAAGGATATAGATTCAGAGGACTCTTTTGAGAAAATAGCTCAATTTATTGATAGTGGATTGGCAAAAAAAACTGAATTATTGGAACTGCATAATAGCAATACATATAAAAATTATTGTTTTTGCTCATTTTATCCATTAGAAGAAGATAAAGTTTACAAGAGGGGTAATATTTACACAATAAAAATAAGAACAGTTGATTATGAGTTAGCAAAATTTTTTAATGAAGAATTAGTAAATCATTATAATCATGATATAAAGGCTTTAACATCTACTATAAGAATATTACCTAGAAAATATATAGATAAAATATATTCTATAACTCCTTTAATACTAAAAACTAATGAAGGGTATTGGAAAAATAATATTTCATTAGATGAATTTGAAAGAAGACTAAAAGAGAATTTGGTTAAAAAATACAACTTATTTATGAATACAAAAATAGATGAGAATTTTCAACTTTATACATCTATAGAGTTTAAGAATATAAAGCCTATAGGAATAAATTATAAAGGGAAAAAAATACTAGGGGACAAGCTAACTATACATGTTAGTAATGATACAATGGCTCAAGAATTAGCATATATGAGTTTAGGAACAGGAGCTTTGGAGATGAATGCCAGAGGCGCTGGGTATATGAACGTTAAATGGCTGTAAAAAGGGTGGTGAGTATGTGTTAAGCCAAGCTTTAGAAGTATTTAAAAAAGAATATGAGAAAAATGGAGATGCTCTTATTTTAGGTACATATATTCCAGCAGATGGAACATATGTAGTAGTTAAACCCAATAATAATGATTTTACTATAGAAGATTCAATAGACATAAAGTTGGACAAGAAGACTGGAACTATAGATAGAACTATAAATAATATGGATTTCATATGTTTTGCTGATTATTATAGTAAAGTAACAGATATGAATAAAGCAATTTTACCAAGCAGTGGTAAAGTAATACAAGGAAATAACTATTTATCTTTCATTATAAAAAAAGATAGTCTTACTAATGGAAAGCTTACAATTGATATAATAGATAAATATTATAGTGTACTAGAGAACCCAAGGGCAAAATACTCTCAGAAGCCCAAAGCTCTAGAATTATATGAATTGGCAGAGAGAAAAGTTGGAGAAGTAGATAAAGATAGGCTAAATAAGATAAAGACATGGATTAAGGAAAACTTATTCCAAAAATTCAAAGAACTTACTGGAAAGGATTATCTAAAGATATTTTTTTATTATCCAAAAGATGATTATAAAAAAGAAAGTGAGAGATACTTTATTCCTAACATATACAATAGTAATGATTACAACGAAAAATCAGACAATATTATATATGGGTTACCTAATGACAATATGGGTTTAAATTCAAAAAAGCCTTATTTAGAGAATAAAACTCGAAAAGTCCCTGTGCCATATCTTATTGATCAGGAAGAGGTTATGTGTCAAAAGAAGTTTTTTGATTATATTATGAACCAAGCGTCTTCTGGAAAAGTTAATATTTATATAGGAAATGAAATTAATCCTTTAAACAATAAGGAATCTTTAGATAAAGAGTTTAATGGTATCTTCTTAAGGTTAAAAAAAGGTAAAGAGGTAGAAATTCAAGATTGTGATATAGTTTGTAATTATAATCCAAATTTAAAAAAAGTGTTCCAATATGAAAATATAATTGGAGTAGATTATGAGAATTTAAATGCCGAGTATGGATCAATTAAAACATTAAAAGTAATGCATGAAACTATTAATAGAGTTATGTTTAATAAATTTTTGAGTTCTAATTATTTTACTGAGCCAAGTGATATATCAATAAATGATGGCACTTTAAAATCTAATTTATTAATATGCAGAACAGCATTATTCAACTGGTTTTATAAAGGAAATTATAAAAACATATGGAAGTTACTTAATAAAGCATCGATGAGCTTGGTTAAAGGATCTATTGAAAACGGTTACTTTACGAAAGCTACTGATCAGTTTAATTTAAGATTATCATTAAAGGAGTATTTTGAAGGAGGGGAAGAAATGGCAGATGTTATATTTGAAGTGAAAAATAGTTTAAGAAATAAAATTTCTCAAAAAGATACTAGTCTTATAGAAAATGATAGAGAATATTTTTTTGCAGTAGGACAATTGGTAAGTTTCTTTATATCTAGAAGTAAGGGAAAGAAAAAACCACTTTCACTTGCAAATCCATTTGTTAATGCTAAAAAAGACCAAGTTATAAAAGAAAAGTTGAAGGCTTTATATAAAAAATATAATTATGATATAGAAAGTTATAATTTTAAATTTAAAGGATTATATGCCATGATTATGTCCTATGAAGTGGATGGCAAAATCGATGAAGATATGATTATTGCGGGATATTTACACAGCAACTTATTATATGAAAAGGAACAAGAGATAGTAGAGGGAGGTAGAAAGTAATGAATAAAAGGATTTATGGAATTATTGGAATAGTATCAATTATGGCTAATTGGAATGCGGACTTTACAGGATATCCTAAAACCATATCTACTGGAGAGATTTTTGGAAGTGATAAGGCTTTAAAATATCCGATGAAGAAAATGTGGAGTAATGAGGGAGAAAAAGTTTTATATATAAAATCTATGAAGTTATCAGAGGGCAAAAATGGAGCAGTAGATTTAGTGCCAAGATCTTTAAAAGAAAGATATGAATATCTTTTTAATGAAGCTGATTTGAAAAAGGCTAAAGATAGTAAAAAACTATTAACTAATTTATTTTCAGCTATAGATGTTAAGAACTTTGGAGCCACATTTGCAGAAGAAGGCAACAACATATCAATTACAGGAGCAGTTCAAATAGGACAAGGTTTTAATAAATATGAGGATTCTTATGCTGAGGAACAGCAAATACTATCCCCATTTAGAGATGCTTCAGATAAAGGTAAGGAAAAGGATAATCAAGAGGAAGCTAAAAATTCCACATTAGGTACTAAAATAGTAAGTAATGAGGCTCATTATTTTTATCCATTTACAATTAATCCTTCAGTGTACAATGAATTCGTAGGTCTTGGTGTAACAGATGGATACACTGAAGAGGATTATAAAAAATTTAAAGAAGCGGCATTGAGTTCTGCAACGTCTTTTGCTACTAATGCAAAGGTTGGATGTGAAAATGAGTTTGCATTATTTGTTGAAACTAAAAGCAATACATATCTTCCAACTCTTTCAGAGTATGTGAAATTTGAAAAAGGTGATGATAAAAATATTATAACTTTAAGTTGTGGAGATTTATTAAATTCTTTAAAAGATAGTATAGTGTCAGTAGAAATCTACTATAATCCATATACCACAATAATTAATGAGGAGATAGAAGGAGTTAAGAAATATAATATATTTACAAAGCAAGAGGTGTAAAATATGGAGGTTATAAAGTTTACTTTAGAGGGGAGATTTGGTTTTTTTAAGAAACCAGATATTAATACTTATCTGTATTTTACCTATGGAAACATTCATAAAGTAGCTCTCCTAGGCATATTTGGGGCGATTTTAGGCTATAAGGGATATAATCAAATGAGTTTTAGTAAAAAATATAAAAAAGATTTTAAAGTTTTACTTGAAAACAAGGAAAGATGTTATCCCGAATTTTATGAAAAGCTAAATCATTTAAAGATAGGAATTGTTCCTAAAGAGGTTAGCATAAATAAAAAGGTACAAGTTTTTAATAATTCTGTAGGATATGCCTCTAAAGAACAAGGCGGGAACTTAATTGTAAAAGAGCAATGGTTAGAAAATCCAAGTTGGGATATTTATATAGCTATAGAAGATGAAGAAGGTAGAAAGCTTGCTACAGCGCTAATGGATAGAAGTTTTGTATATATACCTTATTTGGGTAAAAATGATCATTTAGCAGATATAAAAAATGTCGAATTAATATCGGATGTTAAAGAAGTAAATTCGTTAAGTACTATTGATAGTTTGTTTATAAAGGGTGAATTTGAAATAGTTGAAAACAATGACATTGACGAATTTGATGAATTAGAAGAAGATAATCCAATATTTAAATATGAAGAAAAGCTACCTATTTCTTTAGATGAAATAACAAATAAATATGAGTTGAAAAGTTTTATATATACAAATGCAAGTTTAATGAAGATAAGAAATACTGTTGTTTATAATGTATGTGGTAAAAATATAGTGTTTGTATAATTTAAGAACAGTTCTAAATTTAAAACAGAGTTAATTAAAAGAGGAGGTTCTTATGCCTCCTTTAATTAATTTAAAAGGAGATTTTTATGTATTTTGATTATTGTAAAGAAATTAATATTTGTGATTATATAAACAATGAATATTCAATATATGCTCATACAAAAGAAGGAAAAAATGAGGACTTACAGGATCATATAACTCTTTGTATAAAATATTTTTTCAAGATTGTTAATGAAAAACATTTAAATGAAGTTTTTGAAAAATTAGAATTGGAATTTTTAAATGACTTTTCATTAGAAGGAAGAAAATTATTTAGAGAGATGATTTTAAATACAATTACATTACATGATATGGGTAAGGTAAATCCATATTTTCAAAAAAGCAGATTAAATAATGATTTAAATATAAAAGAAGCTGCAAAATATAACAACTCCCATCATTCAATATTATCTTCTATTGTTTATATCGATACATATTTTCCAAGAATTAAAACATTTGAATCAGAAGAAAAGTATTTGTTATTAGATTTTATGATGATGAATGCATACATAATATCAAGGCACCATGGGAATTTAACTTCTTGGCATGACTTTAAGGAAAAATTTGCAGCAGATGGTGAAGGAGAAAAATTAATTACCGAACAGTATATTTTATTTGAAAAAACTCTAAATAAAAAAATAGCCATTAAGATAAAAACTATAAACAAGATATTTGAGATTGTAGAAGAAAAATATATAGAAAAATGTAGAAAAGAACAACTTATTTATAGATATATTTATGAAAGATTGATGCTGTCTATATTAATAGCCTGTGATTTTTACTCAACATCAGAATTTATGGAAGGTATAGAGATAAATGATATAGGAATTATCAATGATATTGATGAATTTTATGATGTGTTTAAAGAAGGTGAAGTATATAAATCAATACGAAAATATGAAGAGGAAGAATACGGATTTAATAAAGATTTTTCTAATATAAAGAATATAAATATATTAAGAAATGAGATGTTTTTAGATGCAGAAAAAACACTTGAGAAAAACATAGAAGCCAATATATTTTACTTAGAAGCTCCAACAGGTAGTGGTAAAAGTAATGTTGCTACAAATCTAAGCTTTAAATTATTACAAGAGGACAAGAGCAAAAACAAAATATTTTATGTATATCCATTCAATACATTGGTAGAACAAAATATAAATACCTTGGAAGAAGTATTTGAGAAAGAAAAGAATATACTTAATAAGATTGCTGTAATCAACTCAATTGAACCTATTAAAGTTGATAAGGAAGTTAGTAAAAATGAGGATATGAATGAAGAGACGAATTTAAAATATTATAAAAAAGCTTTGCTTAATAGGGAATTTTTAAATTATTCTATGATACTAACAACTCATGTTACTATTTTTAAATACTTATTTGGAACAGGTAAGGAGGAACTTTTTCCACTTCATCAATTAGCAAATAGTGTGATTGTATTGGATGAAATCCAAAGTTATAAAAATTTAATATGGGGAGAAATAATAACATTTTTAAGCTGTTATGCAAAACTTTTAAATATGAAAATCATAATAATGTCTGCCACATTACCGAATTTAGATAAGTTATCTCTTTCAAAGGCTAATACTATTAAATTGATTCAAAACAGAGAAAAATATTTTGAAAACCCTATTTTCAAGAATAGGGTGAAGGTGGATTACTCCTTATTAGAGAGTGAAAATATAACAGATGATTTGTATGAACATGTAAAAAGTCAAAGTTATAATGGTAAAAAAATTCTTCTTGAATTTATAAGTAAAAATTCAGCCTATAATTTTTATAATAGATTAAAAGAAGATGAGGAAATACTTTGCGATGTGGAGCTTATGAGTGGTGATGACAATATAGGAGAGAGAGATAGGATTATAAAAAAAGTAAAATCAATGAATTCTATAATATTAGTTGCAACACAGGTTGTAGAAGCTGGTGTTGATATAGATATGGATATAGGATACAAGAACATGTCTATGCTAGATAGTGAAGAGCAATTCCTTGGAAGAATAAATAGATCTTGTAAAAAGGATGAATGTACAGTTTATTTTTTTAAGGTAGATGAAGCTGAAAATATTTATAAGGGTGATATAAGGCGAAATAAGGATATAACATTAGAAAATGAAAGTATACGAGAAATTTTAAAAGAAAAGAATTTTAATAAGTTTTATGATTTAGTTATTGAAAGGCTACAAAATATAACAAGTGGGCTTAATGAATTAAACATAGAGAATTTCTTTTATAAAGATGTTAAAGAGCTGGAATTTAAAAAAGTAGAAGATAGACTAAGATTAATTTCTCAGCAGGAAGGTAAAATATCAGTTTATTTAAGTAGTAATATTGTAGTAAAAGATGAGGAGCTTAATGGAGAGAATTTGTGGCATGAATATAGAAAATTATTGGTTAATAAAAGCATGGATTATTCTAAAAGAAGAGTTAAGCTATCTGAAATTAGATCAAAGATGAATAATTTTATATATGAAATTAAGTGGAATTATGACTTTCCTTATAATGATAGGCTAGGAGATTTGTATTTTATAGAGGATGGGTACAAGTATTTTAAAGAAGGTAAATTGGATAAAGAAAAATTCATAACTGGAATAGGAGATTTTATATAATGAGAATTAACGGTACTTTAATAAACTATTATTTTCATTGTAAAAGACAATGTTATCTTCATGGAAATAGACTTAATCTTGAAGATAATAGTGAAAATGTAAAGATAGGAAAGGCAATACATGAAGAAAAAGAATCTAAAAGCAAAAATACTGAAATTGCAATAGATAATATAAAGATTGACAAGCTTACAAATGAATACTTAGTAGAAATTAAAAAATCAGATGCAGATGTGGAAGCTTCTAAATGGCAATTGTTATATTATTTAAAAGTTTTAAAAGACAAAGGTATAGATAGAAAAGGCAAATTAGAATTTATTGAGAAAAATAAAGGAAACAATAAAATTTTATATTTTGAGCTTGATGAAGAATTGTTGAAGCAATTAGATAAACATATACGTGAAATAGATGAGCTAATTCAAGGTGATAAGATTCCTCAAGTTTTAAATGTTGCAAAATGTAAAAAATGTGCATATTATGAATATTGCTATATATAGAGAGGTGAACAAATATAAATGGGTAGTACAAGGTATATAACATCTATGGGAGAATTAACTAGGAAAGATAATTCGTTATGTTTTAGGAAAAATGGTAAAAATGTATATATTCCAGTAGAAAACACTAAAGAAATATATTGTTTGAATGAAGTTAGTATAAATTCAAAGTTGCTAGATTTTTTAGCAACAAATAATATAATTGTTCATTTTTTTAATTATTATGAAGGATATAGTGGAAGTTTTTATCCAAGAAATCAATATAATAGCGGCAAGCTTTTAGTCAAACAAGTTGAAGCTTTTACTAATAAAAGATTACGTGTTGCTAAACCTATTGTGAAGGGGATTGGTGATAACATATCAGAGGTATTATACCATTACTATAAACATGGTAAGAAAGAGATTAAAACAACCATTGATTGGATAAATAAAGAATTTATTGAGAGTATAAATAAGGCTGAGAACGTACAGCAGCTTATGGCTGCTGAAGGGGAAGTATGGCAAAGATTTTATGGTGAATTCAAAAATATATTACCAGAAGATTTTATAATGAATAAAAGAGTAAAAAGGCCACCAGACAATCCCATTAATGCTTTAATATCCTTTGGAAATACTTTATTATATGCAAAAACCATATCCTCCATATATAGAACTCACTTAGATCAAAGAATTAGTTTTCTACATGAACCTTCAGAGGGAAGGTTTTCTTTAAGTTTAGATATAAGTGAGGTTTTTAAACCTGCAATAGTATATAAAACTATATTCGAGTTAGTTAATAATAAAAAGCTACAAGTGGCTAAACATTTTGATAAAAAGGTGAATTACTGTTTGTTAAATGAAGAGGGAAGAAATATATTTATACAAGCATTTGAAGAACGACTAGAATCTGTGTTTACTCATCCTAGATTGAAAAGAAAAGTTAGTTATAGAACTGCAATTAAGTTAGATTGTTATAAGTTAATTAAATTTATGATGGAAAATAAGGAATTTGTTCCGTTTAATCTTCAGGAGAAAATGTAAATGAGTAAAAATCTGAATTATAATTATGCTTTTCTTTTCTATGATGTTAATGAAAAAAGAGTCCAAAGAGTTTTTAAGGTTTGTAAAAAATATTTATCTCATTTTCAAAAGTCTGTTTTTAGAGGGGAGATAACTCCATCTAAGCTAATTTCTTTGAGGAAAGATTTAAATAAGGTTATTGATAAAAGTGAAGACTTTGTATGTATTGTAAAATTGTTAAATGATAATGTGTTTGGTGAGGAGATTTTAGGAGTACAGAGCAACAATACTGGAGAGGATTTAATAATTTGATTTTACCAGGTGAATTGTGAAATAAAGGTGGACTAAAGTTAATGGTGTCAGTGGTTTGCATAGTGTTTTCTATAGAAAATTGTATTTTATAAAGTTACCTGGTAAATATTTTAACAAACCTTGAGATTCCAATGGTTTTATGCTATTGTTAGTTTTAAGAAATGCTGATTTTACAGTGGTTAAACCTTAACATAGGATGTATTTAAAT
>NZ_KK211044.1:11475-24895 GCF_000619945.1 Clostridium lundense DSM 17049
CTTCAGAAGGAGTTTTTACTCCCACTGAAGCTTTATTAACAGAATTCTTAGAAGTCGTTATCCTTTAGGAGAAATCGTTATCCAGGGACGTAGCCGCTCTTTACTCCAACTTTAAAGAAAAGCAGAGAACCCAAATCTTTGATTTGGTGTGAATCGCTTTCACAGAGTGCGATGGGAGTATTAGAGCGGGTAGTCATCGGATAAATGGCAGTATTATTACTTTTCCCAAGTGAATTGTAAAATGAAAGTGGATTAAAGTTAATGATACCAGTGGATTGCATGGTGTTTTTTATGAAAAATTGTATTTTATAAAATCATCTGGTAAATATTTTGACAAACCTTGAGTTTGCAATGGTTATATGCTATTGTTAGTTTTAAGGAATGCTGATTTTACAGGTTGAACATTAACATGAGATGTATTTAAATGGCACAGCAGTATTAAAAGGAATATTGGCGGTAGAGTTGAACATTAACATGAGATGTATTTAAATAAGTTAAACTTAATTTTTCTTTCAATTATGTTAACTGTTGAACAATAACATGAGATGTATTTAATTAGGATAATGTCCCCTTTCGAAATTTTGCAAATTCCTTGTTTAACAATAACATAAGATGTATTTGAATAAGTATCTGTCTGTACATGTGTATTTGCTAATGGGAATGAAGAGTTGAGAGTGAATAAAAATTTTACTAAGGAGTCTGCTATTTTTTATAAGTAGCAGATTATTAATTTTTCCAAGTGAATTGCAAAATAAAGGTGGACTAAGGTCAATGATGCCAGTGGTCTGCATAGCATTTTCTATAGAGAATTGTATTTTGCAACATTACCTGGTAAAGTTTTAAACAAACCTTGAGTTTTCAATGGTTTTATGCTATTGTTCACTTTAAGTGATGTTGGTTTTACAGTGATTGAACTTTAACATAGGATGTATTTAAATTTTCTTAATGCATTGACTAAACTTCTAGCACTATTGTTGAACCTTAACATGAGATGTTTTTTCAAAAAATTGAAAGTTGAGAATGGAGAGCTGAGAGTGAATAAAAATTTTAGCTTATTCATAGATTAGGGATTTTACTGTATCAATATTAGTAACTTTCCCAAGTGAGTTACAAATTGAAAGTACTACAAAATCAATTATATAATTGGCTTACATAGTTTTTTTATAGAAATTTTTATTTTACAAAATCCCCTGGTAAATTTTCTAACAAATCTTGAGTTTTCAATGGGTTTGTGCTATTGTTGATTTTGCAGTGGTTGAACTTTAACATAGGATATATTTAAGTTAGGTAAATATGTTAGGTCCATCTTTTAAATGCTTGTTAAGCCTTAACATGAGATGTATTTAAATAAAAACGAAAAATTATTATAAAAACTAAAAGTGATGAATATTTTTAGTTTTTTTTATTTCTAAAATTTATAGTCATTAAATATTATGAGTAGAACTTATGAAATTTTTGTTTTATAATAATTATATTGGTAATTATGTAGAAAGATGGGTGAGTGAGGGAGTGAAAAAATATTTTTTGATTAAAATAGATATTAGTAGTAAACAAAAATATATTTTTCAAAGTAATGTTTTAAAAGAAATAATAGGAGCGTCGGAAATTATAAAATTTATTACAGAAGATTTAACAAAGTATATTTTTGATCTTATGAATAAGGATAATAATACCCCAGGAAAACTAAAGGATAAAAATTTTTATGAAGGTTCTAGTATAGATAATGGAAATAAGCTTATAGAGGCAGGGGGAAATGCCATATATATATTTAATGATATTGATGATGCAAAAAAATTCAATGGTCTGTTTAGTAAATTTGTTATGAAATATTTTGATGGATTAGAACTATTGTCTATAATTAAAAAGTTTGATATAGATAATGATCATATAAAGTCAGTATTAGATGAAATGGAAAAGGAACTAACATATAAAAAGGGTAAAAGACAGAATGTATTCAAAAGAATTGGATATGGAATAACAGATTTATGTCCAAGAACAAGAAAGCCAGCAGGATACAAGTCTATTTATGAAAATAAGTATATATCAAAGGAATCTTTTGATAAAGAACTTTTTTATACAGCAATAAATAATAAAAATAAATTTCAACAGGTATGTGAGAATACAAAATACTTAAATATAAGTGAAGAATATATAGAAGCAATATCTAAAGTAAGTAGTGATAGTATGTTTGCAGTAAGTAATGAATTTAAATTTACAACAGAATTGGACAAGCTTGCTGGAAAAATAAATGAAAAGACTTATATAGGAATAACGTGTATAGATGGCAATGGAATGGGAGAAAAAATAAATACATTCAATAATACACTTAAAAATAATGGTAAAAGCAGAAGAGAAAGAAATATAAATTGGCTAAAAGAGTATGGAAAACTTACTGAAGAGATAAAGAGAAAATATAAAACTGCCTTTTTTGAAATGATAGAAAAACTTATTGAAAATTACGATAGTTATTGTGAAAATATAGGTTTCGACAAATCAGAAAGAATTATTCCAATAAGGCCAATAATAGCTGCTGGTGATGATATCACTTTTGTAAGTAATGGGAAAGTAGCTATAAAGGCTACAAAAATTTTTATGGATAATATAACATCACAAAAGATAAAATTTGGTGAAAAGGATTTTAATCTTACAGTAAGTGGTGGAATAGCTATTGTAAGAAAAAATTATCCATTTTCAAGAGGAATAAAAATTGCAAATGAACTTGAGAAAAGCTCTAAAAAGAAACTTAAAGCAATGAGGCAAGCATTTGAAGATAAATTTAAAGATAAGAAAACTGAGAAATTAGATGCATCTTTACTTGATTGGTATGTTGATAGAGGCAATATATTAGAAAATTTAAAATGGATAAGAAATGAAGAAAATTTGGAACTTACAGCAAAGCCGTATTTAATAAAATACAGCGAAGATATGAATAAAAAATATATAACTTCAAATTTAACTGAGTATGTAAAGAAATATTTATGTACAGATTTTAGTATATTTGAAACTACGTTGAAATCTTTAAAACAATCCAATTCTAATAGCAATTTTAAGAAGTTCTATAGAAGTATGAACTCTAGTGAGGTAGATGCAGAGCTTTTTATTTTAAAATATAATGTTAATGACAAAATTGTTTGGGAAGAAGAAAGAGATATAGGAGATTTAAAAAAAGTAATTTATGATGCTATAGATGTTTTAGATTTATATGAATATATAGACTTAAAACATAATGAAAAAGGAGAAGAAAAAAATGTATAGATATGTGGTAACTATGCAATTATTATCTGAAACCATTTTTGGAAGTGGAGAATCTAAAAATGGTGTTGTAAATACAGATATACTAATAGATAAAAATGGATTTCCATACTTTTCAGGAAAGACTTTTAAAGGGGATTTAAAGAAGGTTTTTAATACTATACTTAAACCATATTATGAAGCTAATACAAAAATAGATTTGCAAGCTAAAATAAGTGATTTTTTTGGATCAATAGCTAAAAAAGAGGGGAAATTAAAGTTTTCTAATTTTTATTTAAGCAAAGATATTATAAGTGTTTTTTCAAAAGATAAATTAAAAGATTATAATGAAGAAATAAAAAAAGATATTATATTAAATACTTTAACAGAAATTAGATTTAATATAAGAATGGATAATGAAAATGGTGTTGCAGAAAATAAATCACTTAGAGCATCGAGAGTATTGAGAAAGGGATTAAAATTTGAAGGTTATATAGAGAGTGAAAATGAGTTGACAGAGGATGAATACGAAGTACTTCAAAATGGTATAGCAGCATTAAAACATCTAGGAGTTAATAAAAGTAGGGGGAAAGGTTTAGTTAAAGTAGAAATTAGTAGAATTGAAAATTTAGTTGGGAAATTAGATTGTAAAATAAAAGAAGATTTCGAGTATATATTTTATGAATTGTATTTAGAAGAGCCTGTAAAAGTTGGAGATAGTAAGTCGAAAGACGATTATGAGGAAAGTAAATTATATCTAACAGGTTCTGCTATTAGGGGAGCTGTTTTAAATAGATATATAAAAAAACATAGTATTAATTTTAAAGATGTTTTAAAAAATACGTTTTTTTCAGATGCATATCCCATATATGAAGAAGGAGGGGAAAAATATTTTTCTTTTCCTACACCTAATACTTTTATAATAAGTAAAGAAACTGATAAAAAAGAAAGTAAAAAATTTAATAAAAATGAATTCTCTAATATTTTAGAACAAGATAATAATGAGGAAAGAAGAGTTCAAAAATTAAAGAAAGGAAACTTTTCTTATTATACAGGGGAAACTTTATTTCAATTTGACGTAAATAAAGATTTTAGATTTCATCATTCTAATGAAAAGGATGAGAAAAATATCTTTAGATATGAATCAATTTCAAGAGGACAGAAATTTTATGGCTTTATTGATGTAAGTAAAATTGAAAAAGAAGAGAAAACTAATTTAGTAAATCTGTTAAAAGAAAAACCTGTTTTGTACTTAGGAGGATCAAGAACAGGTGGATATGGAAGAACTAAAATTATATCACTTGATATTATAGAGCATTTCAATAAATTAAAAGAAAGGCTGGGATACTTTAAGATAAGTAATAATAATAAATATACAGATATTTATTTTTTATCAGATACTATATTAAGAGATGATAATCACCAGATTAAGTCTATGTTTACTAAAGAGTATATTAAAGAAAAATTAGATATAGATATGAATGATAATAATACTATCCAGCAAATAGATTCTACTATAATTACAGGCTTCAATTCTAAGTGGCAGTGTCAAGTCCCTCAAGTATATGGAATAGAAAAAGGCAGTTGTGTAAGAATAAAAAATATTTCTGATAAAGATATTAATGAATTTATGCAGCAATATCATGGTGATAAAAGGCAAGATGGTTTAGGAAGGGTTATTATAAATCCAAAGTTTCTTAAAGTTGAGGATATTGAATTGAAAGAGTATTTCTGTGATATTAATTACAATGAAAGAATTGAAGAACATAATCAGGAATGTGTTAGATATTTAAGAGAATGTATGGATAAAAATATAATAGACATGTTTATAAAAAAATATATTTATAAAATGATAAATGAATCTAAAATAAAATGCATTTTTGATGAAGATACTACATTATCTCAAATAAATAAATTAATAAGTGATATAAATAGATGCTTATCTTCTAAGGAAAATGTCTTAAAGGAATTTGAAAAATATATTAAATCTCTCCGATATGTAAGTGTAAATAAAGATAGAAACATGAAGAATATGAAACTACTTGATATTAATATAACTAAAGATATTTGTTTAAAAGATTTTGCAGATAACTCAGGGAATATAGGTAATAAATTAATAGATGAAGTTTTTGGAAAGAAGAAGAATGAATTAATATATGAAAACAAACCTAACATAGATGAGTTGATTTTAAACATAGTAAAACAATATCTATACTATCTTGGAAAGGGAAAGAAAGGGTTGGAATAGATGAGGAACTCAAATAAAATTAAACAATATTTGTTAGAAGTGACAACTCGCTCACCTTTGAGAGTTGGAAATGGGAATGAAGAAAGTATAGGAGTATTATTAATAGATAATCATGCATTTATAAGCGGTACAAGTATTGCAGGGTTATTTAATAGTTTTTTATTAAAAAAGAAGAAAATGCAAGAAAATCAATTATTGGAAGAAGTATATAAAGAAGTATCGGGTGAAGACTTAAGGAATAAAAAGAAGGAATCAGCAATTTATTTTTATGACAATTATTCTAAGGAACAAGTTACTGAAAAAGATTTAATTTATAGAGATCATTTGAAAATAGATGGAAAATTAGGAAGTAACTCAAGTGGCCAGTTATTTGGAGAATATTATGTATCAAAGGGGAAGAGTTTTGAAATTAGATTTGAAGTTAGAGGAGAAAATCTAAAGGAAGACTATTACAATGAAATATGCAAATGTTTACAAGAATTTATATATGAATTGGAAGATGGAAGGATAACTATAGGTAGTAAGGCTACTTTTGGCTTTGGAAAGTTGAAAGTTAAAGGATGTTATTTAAGAGAATTTTGTTTAAAAGATATAGAGGATTTTAAGGACTATATAAATCAAAAAAATATATGTAGAGACAAGCTAGAAAAGAAAGATATAAAAGAGTTTAAAGGTAAATATTCAGAACAGGAAATAAAAATAATATTTAAGGGATATTGCGAAGATGGCTTAATTATAAAAGATGGAGTGAAAAAATCAAATGATGAAAAGGGAGATATAATTGTTTCACATAAAGAAAATAATAAATATATAATACCATCTTCATCCATAAAGGGAGTATTAAGAGCTTATATTTATAAAATATATAGAACTTTATACCCAGAAAATGGTGAAGAAGAATTAATAGAATTTTTTGGATGTAAGGTAAATGGAAAAGAAGGAAAAAAGGGTAGATTAATATTTGAAGATTGTGAGATAAATATTAAAGAATTACCAATATATAATCGAATAAAAATAGATAGATTTACAGGTGGAGTTTATAGTGGAAGTCTATTTAGGGAAGAAGTGATTACAGTTGATAAAAATAACCCATTAGAATTTGTGATAAAAGTAATAGAAAAAAACGAAAAAATTTTAGGGTTAATAATACTAGCACTTAGAGATATGGCATTAGGATATCTTACAATTGGAAGTGGTAATAACGTAGGATATGGAAGAATTAAAGGTATATCTATAGAAATACAAGGATATACATCTGATAATTTGAAAGTTCAATTTAAAAATAATAAATTAGAAGGAAATGTAGACGAAATTAATAAAATTATTAAATCTATTAAAGAGTAGAAGGTGATGTTTTGCAATATATAAATAAACAAGAAACATTAAATTTAATTTTTCAAAAATATAAGTATTTAAAATATGCATGGATTAATACTTTTAGTGATTTATTATTAATAAAATTAGATAAAAACTTTGATATAGAAAATATTTTGGAAAATCTAATAGAGGGAAAATTTTTTAATAATGATGAAGAAATCTCCATTATGCAAGTAGAAGATGGTGTATTTTCTATAAGTGTATTTTCTGAAAAAGTAAATGAATATAAGGACATTATAGAAGAAGAACAATTAATAAGTAAACATAAATTTATTACAAATAATAACAAAAGAATGAAATTAATCATAAAACATTATTTAAAATATGATGATGATGGACAAGCATTTGTAGATTATACCAGGCTTTGTGATGTAAAGGAGGAGGAGAATTGTGAATAAAAGGGGATATGAATATGCTTCTGCACCTTATAATTTTATACCGTTACCCAAAGAAGTAGTTTATAGACACAGGTTTAGTAATATAAATACTGAAGAAATAGACAAAGAACTTAGACATGATATTTTTGATAGCGAATCTAAATCGGGATATATACAATATTCAATAAAAGTAGAAACACCTCTGTTTATTGATAATGGAAAAGAGAACTTTTTTAAGGTTGGTAATAAAGAAGTTATACCAGGGTCTACTTTAAGAGGAAAAGTTAGATCAAATGCAGAAATTTTATCGTATGCTTATCCTAAGTTTATAGAAAGTAAAAAACTATGGCATAGAGGATGTTTTGAAAGTACTAAATTAAAACATGTTTATTATAAGACTATAAAATTAAGTAAGAAATCAAGAATTAATGACTACGTTAAAGCAGGATATTTAAAAAGAGAAAAAGGGAAGTGGGTTATATATCCGGCTTTAGAAGATAAGGATAAGAGGAGTTTTAGAACTATACATGAGAAAGATGTAAAAAATTTAATAGATGAATTTCCAGAAAATTTATTAATGTATAAGAGTATAGAGGATAAACCAATAAATGAATTTTGGAAAGAACTAGATAAAAAAAAGAATGAAAGAAAAGACCTTTTAAAGAAAAAAGTAAATACTAGAAATATAGATGACGATATAAAAAAATTATTAAGGGATCAAAAAAATTATGAATTTAAATTTTATTATATGTATGTAAACTATAGTATAAATGGGGAAAATAAAAAAATTGCTAAACTAGAGATAATAGAGAATTATAATAAATTAGATAAGAAAAATAAAGAATGTATAGGAATGTTAATGAATTCTACAAATTTAGGAAATAAAGTGCATCACTATTTAATTTATGAAAAAGATATTAAAAAAGTGCCTAAAAGTATAAGTGATGAAGTTTTGAATCAATATAAAACAAATGTAAGACTTAAACAAGAAAATATTGTTGAAGATTTTGAGTTACATGATAATGAATCCAATAATTTTTATAAAGAAAAGCCTATATTTTATATTTTAAATGATAAAAGAGAAATAGCATCCTTTGGATTTACACCATATTTAAAAATTCCCTATGGTAATTCTATAGGTGAACTTATCCCAAAATATAAGGAAAAGAATATAAATTATTTAGATTATATTGATAGTATATTCGGATTTATTAATGGAAATGAGTCATATAAAGGGAGAGTTAGTTTTACAAATGCCAAAATAGATAAAAGTTGCCAGGTGAAATTTCAAAAGTCATGTTATAAAATATTAAGTTCACCTAAAGTTAGCTCCTTTCAATTATATCTTAAACAACCAAATGTAAATGAACGTAAATTTTGGAATGACCAAAAATTTAATTATAAGGGATATAAGAAAACATTAAATACATATAGCGACGATTCAGAAATTAGAGGAAATAAATTTTATTGGTTGAGGGATAAGAGTAATAATAAAGATCAATATAGAGAAAGTATATCAAAAGATCGTGTTGAAAATAATGAAAATTCTAAAGAAATTAGAAAGGAAATAAAACCAATAGAAATAGGAACAAAATTTACAGGAAAAATATATTTTGAAAACTTAAAGGATGATGAAATAGGATTACTACTTATGGCTATAAAGCCATTTGAAGATGCAAAGGATAACTTAGGAAAAGGAAAACCTTATGGATTTGGAAAAGTAAGTTTTAAAATTGAAGAGATAAAAGAAATAGATAATTCACATAGATTTGATTCTGTAGATATAAGCTATAAAAAATATTCGGAAAGTTTAGATTTAAGAGTGGAAAAATATATAAAATACTTTAAAGAAACCATTAACAACTGTATAAGAGATTTATATAAAGGTGACAAAAATTCATTTGATTTTGATACTGAAGAAAGAATTAAATGTTTTAAGGCGAGTAAAACCAATGAAAAAAGAATAAATGATAATGAATTTAATTATATGGAATTACAGGATAAAAGGCTTAAAAATAGAAATATACTTAAATCTATGGATGAATATATATCATCAGAAGAAATACATGGAGAAAAATATGCAGCAATAGATAAAATCATTACTGAATAGAATATTTATAAAAATTTAAGTGGCAGATTTGAAATGCAAAAGGGGAGGGACATAGGAAGAAATGAAGACTAAAAATAATTATTTTGAAATAATAAAATTACAAATGCAAAAATATATTAGTAAAACATCAGCTGAAGCAACCTTAAAAGGATTCTTGTACCAATTTTTTCTTACTATAGATGAATGGTTAAAAATTCACTTGGAGAATAAAGATTATAAAATATATCCTGAAAAGGATGATGACATAAAGATAGAGAACAAGGAGAATTTATACTACATTCAAGCTAAAGCTTATAGCAAAAGATTTACATTGAATGAAACAGCCTTTATAAAAGCCATTTATCATTTTTATATATTATATGTTGAGAATAATGCTAAAAGGTTAGTTCGATTTACATTAGATACTAATTCTCAACCAGGTCCTAAATCCAATGAATTAAGGAATTGGGCTAATAACAATCTGAAGAATAAAGATAAAGAGAATATTTATAAAACTATTAAAAAGAATCTAGAAGAAAGTATAGATTTTACAAATGACTTTACAAATGAACAGAAAAATTTATTAAAACAAGAGTTAAGTAAAAATTGGTATGAATTTATTGATTTAATAAATTTAAATTTTAGATATAAAAGCGTTGATGAATCTATAAATGCTTTTAAAGCAAGTATTTTAAGTAATATAAAAATTTTAAATGATCATTCAAGTGAACATGTTATTTTAGATAGATTATTAGTTGAAGTTTTCCAAAGGTCAATAGAAGAACAGCAAGACGATAAAAAAATAGATAAAAATTTATTGGAATCTATATTGGAAAGTGGAGATGAAAACAATATTATGGTTATTAATGAAATGATTAATAAAACAGATGAAATAATCAGTAAAATAAATGAAATACATACTATCATTAAAGATAATGTTAAACCTGTAGAAGATAAAAAAGAAATATTAGAAAATATAATGGTACGTAGTAGAGAGAAAATAGAAGATTCATTACTAAACTTAAGTTTGAGTGAATTTTTTATAGAAAATAGTTATGAGCCCAGTAATAATTATAGAGAGATTAAAAGCCAAAGTTATTGGAATAATGAATTGTTAGATAAAATAGATAAATTTTTTATTAGTTTAACGGAAAAATATAATACAAATATAACAATAAACTTAGATAAAACTCATACTAGTATTGCATTTTATATTGGCTACTGGCACTTGAAACGATTTTCAGATACTATGTATTATAAAAAAAACAATGATATATATTATGAACAAGAATATGGATATGTAGGCAAATCATGGATATGGGAAGAAGTATTAATAAATAATGGTGATAGTGTTACTATTATTGTTACATCAACTATGAAGCCAAATCATATTAAAAATTGTGTAAAAAATTTTATTAAAAAAGATAATTTGTGCACAAATAAACTTGTAACTTTTTATCTGGAAAATAAACAACAAGCAGAGGTTTGTAGTAACTACAGCATTACTAAAGAAAACATAGGAATTTTAAAAAATGAATTAGGTAAACTTATTTCAGAAGAATGTTTGTGTAAAAAAATAAATTTATTTTTATCATGTCCTAATGAACTTGCTTACTTATTGGGAAGAAATTTAGATAAATATGAGAACATAACTCTTTATGAGGTAAAAGATTATGGAAGTAGTGATTGTAATTATGTTAAGACTATAGATATCAAACAAAGAAAAAATAAATTTAAATCAATGAGGTAGGGATATGTGTTATTATGAATTAAAAATTACTTTAAATTTAAAAAAAGACTTATATTATGATAACGTTACTGAAAAGTTATCATTTATGATGAATAAGTCAATGCTTTGCAATGAGTATTTAAAAAATATTCATGAAGTGAATATGTATAAGCTTTATGTATTTGAGGGGTTATCCCCATTTGAAAAAGATAAAGTATATAAATGTGGAAGATACTATATGACGAGGTTGAGATGTGTAGATCAGTTTATGGCTGAAAGCTTTAGAGAATGCTTAAAAGGAACTAAGACAAATGAATTTGATGTACTAGCTGTAGATATAGATATTATTGAGGCAGGATTTATAAAAAAACTGTTTAATGTTACACCAGCAATATTAACAGTAGATAATGGGCCATGGATAGAAGGAATGGATATTGATATTTTAAAAAATTGTATAAACAATAATTTGTTAAAGAAGTTAAAGCTCATTGAAGGTATAGATGAAGAACTAAATCATGATATGATAAAATCTATAAAGTTAAAAAATAGAAGTCCTATTGGATGTAAGTATAAAGGAATAAAACTTATTGGAAATAAATTTGATATAGAAGTAAAAGAAGATGGAAAATCTCAATTAATGGCTAGGATAGCATTGTCTACAGGAATACTTGAAAAGAATTCATTAGGTTATGGTTATTGTTTGTATAAAAATGATTAATGTAATATCCAACTGGTTAAAGATTAACATGAGATGTATTTAAATGCATTAATGTAGTTTTGAACTTTATCTAATCTAGCAGGTTGAACCTTAACATAGGATGTATTTAAATGCTGTAAAGTTATAGAATATAATTACTCTATCTTCGTTGAACAATAACATGAGATGTACTTTATATAATAAATAGTAGATAATAAATGAGGAGAAATTTTCTCCATTTACATTGTGAAAAATTTTAAAATTAAGATTCTCTGTATAGCAGCGGGAGAAAATCCTCTATAGTTATTTTTTATTAATTTAGAAAAATAATAAAGTAACCCAGAATGATAGGGTTTTAGAAAAGCTTAGGAATATATATGAAATTCTATTTTTAGCAATTATTTTATATTAATTTTCCCAAATGAATTGAAAAGTGAAGGTGGTTTAAAGTTAATGATACCAGTGGCTTTGGCAGGATTTTCTATATAAGTTTCTATTTTACAAAATCACCTGGTAAACTTTTAAGCAAACCTTGAGTTTCCAATGGTTATATGCTATTGTTGATTTTAAGGAATGTTGATTTTGCAGTGGTTGAACAGTAACATGAGATGTATTTAAATGCACAAACCCATTTTTCACCTTCCTTTATTTCTTGCGTTGAACTTTAACATGAGATGTATTTAAATCGCCATCTTACTGTTTTACCGGATTCTTCTTGCTGTTGAACTTTAACATGAGATGTATTTAAATATATTTAGGTTGTTTATATAAGAAATTATAGCGTTGTTGAACTTTAACATGAGATGTATTTAAATTTTACATTTTTGAAATCACTATAATTTTCTAAATTTGTTGAACTTTAACATGAGATGTATTTAAATAAATTAATTGCTCTATCTGAATCTAGTGCGATTATGTTGAACTTTAACATAGGATGTATTTTCAAGCAATTGAAAATTGAGAATGGGGAGTTGAGAGTGAATAAAAACTTTACTAAGGAGTCTGCTATTTTTTATAAACAGAGTTCTTGGCTTCAGAAGGAGTTTTTACTCCCACTGAAGCTTTATTAACAGGATTCTTAGGAGTTTTACTCCTTAGAAGTCGTTATCCTTTAGGAAAAATCGTTATCCAGGGACGTAGCCGCTCTTTATTCCCACTTTAAAGAAAAGCGGAGAACCCAAATCTTTGATTTGGTGTGAATCGCTTTCGTAGAGTGCGATGGGAGTATTAGAGCGGGTAGTCATCGGATAAATGGTAGATTATTAATTTTCCCAAGTAAATTGCAAAATAAAAGTGGGATAAAGTTAATGATACCAGTGGCTTGTATAGGGTTTTCTATGAGGAATTGTATTTTATAAAGCCACCTGGTAAATTTTCTAACAAACCTTGAGATTCCAATGGTTATGTGCTATTGTTAATTTTAAGGAATGCTGATTTTACAGTGGTTTAACAATAACATGAGATGTATTTAAATAATAAGACAGTTGCTAGAAATAAGTAAGAGTGAAGGTTTAACAATAACATGAGATGTATTTAAATATACGATTATAATATTTTATATGGAAAACATTTTGTTTAACAATAACATGAGATGTATTTAAATCAAAGCTCTGAATATCTACTTATATCACTCTCAATAGTTTAACAATAACATGAGATGTATTTAAATGAT
>NZ_JHVC01000035.1 GCF_000619945.1 Clostridium lundense DSM 17049
CTGCTGCACTTACAACTAAGATTGCTCCATCCATCTGTGCTGCTCCTGTTATCATGTTCTTTACATAGTCAGCGTGTCCTGGACAGTCTACGTGTGCATAGTGTCTGTTGTCTGTCTGGTATTCTACGTGTGATGTATTGATTGTGATTCCTCTTTCTTTTTCTTCTGGTGCCTTATCTATTTGGTCATATTTGAATGCTTCTGCAAATCCCTTGTTTGCTAATACTGTTGTTATTGCTGCTGTTAATGTTGTCTTACCGTGGTCTACGTGTCCTATTGTTCCTATATTTACGTGTGGTTTACTTCTTTCAAATTTTTCCTTTGACATTGTTTGTTTCCTCCTTTATTTATAAATATATTACTTAAGTAAACTTGCCCTGGTGTGTTGTATTTTATATATAAATTTTGGAGCCCATGACCGGGATTGAACCGGTGACCTCCACCTTACCAAGGTGACGCTCTGCCAACTGAGCTACATGGGCAATTTTTTCTATTCTGGAGCGGGAAACGGGACTCGAACCCGCGACGGCTAGCTTGGGAAGCTAGTGTTCTACCACTGAACTACTCCCGCCGGTACAAATCGTTTATTATATACCGATTACTAATTTTAATATAAATAAACTATTTTGTCAATATAAAATCTATTTTATATTTAAGCATTTTTCAAGTTTTCTTTTAACTCTCTGCAAAGCATTATCAATTGATTTCGCATGTCTATCCAAATCACATGCAATTTCTTGATATGACTTGCCATCTATATATGACATAAGCACTTCCATTTCCAAATTAGATAAAACTTCCCCTATTTCATTTTGTATATGTCCCATTTCTTCTCTGCTTATTATTAATTCTTCTGGATCCGCAATTTTTGCTTCTGACAATATATCCATTAATGTTCTATCTGATTCCTCATCATATATAGGCTTATTTAGGGAAATATAGGTATTTAAAGGAATATGTTTTTGTCTCGTAGCTGTTTTAATTGCTGTAATTATTTGCCTAGTTACGCATAGTTCGGCAAACGCTTTAAAGGATGATAATTTATCTGATTTAAAATCTCTTATAGCCTTATATAAACCTATCATTCCTTCTTGATATATATCTTCCTTATCGGCACCTATTAAGAAATAGGACTTCGCTTTAGACTTTACAAAGTTCTCATACTTACCTATTAAGTATTCTTGTGCTCTGACATCCCCTTTTTTCGCTTCAATAACAATTTCCTCATCTAGCATATTTCTAAAGGAAACCTTATCTTTTATATCCTTTTCCTCATTAACCCCTTTTCCCACAATATCCCCCCTAAAACCGTACTACAAGTTAAATTATACCGTACATTGCTTTTTATAGTCAAGGCATTTCACTTATTTTTGCGAATTTTTTGAAGTTTTTCCAATATATCACCATCTATTCTATCCTCTATTGTATTTCTTTTATTGCAAACATTCTTCTCTATTCTATTATTTATCTTTTGCTCTATACTTTTTACTTCATAATAAAATTCTAAGGAAGACATACGTGTAGCACCTCTTTGGAAAACAACCTGTTGCTCCATCAAATCTGAGGTTACTACACAAACATCTGATTTTCTTCCTATGTTATTTATCTTCTTCTCTATAAAGCTATCAGCCGTCTCTCCTTCTTTTGTAAATACCACTACAAGATGCTGCCCAAACTTTTCTTTTTTTTCTACACTTTTAGATACCATATGTGCATCAAAAACTAAAAATATTTTGTATCCATTATAGGCAGCATAATTTTGTAACATTTCTATAAGCTTTTGCCTTGCGCCCTCTAAACTATAGTCCTTTATGGCCTTTAACTGTGCCCAGCTATTTATGACATTATATCCATCTACGAATAGACTTCTCACTTTTTCCCTCTTGTAATCCTCTGCTTTAATATTTCATACATAAGTATTCCTCCTGCAACAGATGCATTTAAAGAGGTTATTTTTCCGATCATTGGTACTTTTACTATTACATCACACTTTTCTCTTGTTAGCTTTGACATGCCCCTACCTTCACTGCCTATTACTAACGCAATAGATCCAGTAAGATCTGTCTCATAACAAAAACTTTCTGTATTCATGTCCGCACCATATACCCATATTCCTTCTTCTTTAAGCTCTTCTATGGCATTATTTATATTAGACACTTTAGCTATTCTCATATATTCAATAGCACCAGCAGATGATTTGTATACAGTTGGTGTAACCCCTACATTTCTTCTTTTAGGAATTACTATACCATGAACTCCACACACCTCTGCTGTTCTTATTATAGCCCCAAAATTATGTGGATCTTCTATCTCATCTAATATAAGTATGAATGGTTTTTCCCCTTTACTTTTAGCATAATCCAAAATATCCTTTATCCCATAGTATTTATACGGAGATATATAGGCTATAACTCCTTGATGATTCCCAGTCTCAGATACCTGCTCTATTTTTCTTCTATCAACTTCTTTTACAACTATTCCCTTTTCTTTCGCTAAGGCTAATATTACATTTACGGAACCCTTAGTATCTCCTTTTGCTACCAAAATTTGTTCAATTGTCCCATTAGAACGAAGTGCCTCTATTACCGCATTTCTACCTTCAATTAAATCCTCTCTCATAAAACATTACCTCTTTTTACTTATTTTATAGGTATTTTGCCCTTATTTCTTGTATCTTACCACAACTCATTTTGCCTTCAGGGCAATCTCCATTTATACAAGAAGGACCGCTATATTTAAAAATTATTGGGGCTACTTCCTTAACTTCTTTAAGCATTTCATTAGCTAACTGTCTAATTTCCCATTGAGCTCTATTACAGCATCTATGTCTAAAAAAGTTCATAAGACTTCTAGCATTCATTGTAAATACAACTTTTGTTTCACACGCATTAGGAAACACATATCTCGCATCTTCAATAGCCTTTTTTTCAGAGCTACTCTTATTCATTCCTTCACTTAAATATTTCTCTTGTAACATACTAACTATGGAATTATAAGCTTTTTGACTATTTTCCATAGCTTCTATATAAATATTTTTTGCTTCCTGACTTTTTTCTATTTCAGGAGGTATTATATACTCAAATTGATCTAACTTAACATATCTTTGACTTTGCTGTGAATAAGAGGCTATCCTATGCCTTACTAACTGATGGGTTAAACTTCTTGATACTCCCTCTACTGCAAAAGTAAAAGATACATGCTCTATAGGCGACTCATGTCCATAAGACATTAACACATTTAAAAACTTATTTATTTTTTCTTCATCTAATCCTTGTTGAATTTCATCCACTCCAACTGCGCTATAACATAACTTTGCAGCTGAAGCTATAACTTTTTCTGGATTAGGTGTATATTCTAATAATTTTACCTTAAGCGCCATCACTTACCTCCTAGTATTTAACGATTAATTTTCTACATGTTCATTATTATAAATATCTAATATTATATGGAAAATTTGATTTAGTTTTCTCTTTTGATCTGTTAAATATAAAAAGCCAATAACAGCTTCAAATCCAGTGGCCATCCTATACTCTTGTATACTAGCATTCTTTGGAGTACTACCAGATTTAGCGTTTCTTCCTCTTTTAAATATTGAAATTTCATCTTCACTTAAATAACATTGTATGTTCTTTATAAATTCACTTTGAGCATGAGCTTTTACAAAACTCACAGCATTTTTATGCAGTTTATTTACATGCATATCTCTATTTTTATCTATAAGATAGCTTCTTACAAACACCTCATATACTGCATCACCAATAAAAGCTAAAGCTAGTGGATTTAACACTCTTGCCTCTTCAATTGTAAACTTTCCTTCTAGTAAATCAAATTCCATTATTATTTCTCCAATCTAATTCAACACCTTAAGCAATAACCTAATTTATCTTCTTCCATCTTACTCCCTGTGGTGTATCTTCAAGTACTATTCCTCTATCTTTGAGATCATCTCTAATTTTATCAGCTAAGGCCCAATTTTTTTCTTTTCTTGCCTGTTGTCTTTGCTCTATAATCTTTTCCATTTCTTCATCTAAGTTTTCTTTAACTGAATTTTGTAATATTCCTAAAGGATTTCCTAATTCCCTGATAAGATCTAGTGAATATTTAACTAATTCCTTTGATGAATCTATAGTAATATTAGTGTTTATATCCCTTACCATATCAAATATAACAGCTATTGCATCTGCAGTATTAAAATCATCATCCATTTTTTCTATATATTTATCTCTATATTCATCTATATGTTTTACATAATCCTTTTCATTTTCCTTTAGATTCTCTTCCTTTATTTCATCTAAAAGATTTTCAAGATTTCCTATAGCATTATATATTCTTTCTAATCCAGCTTTAGTGGATTCTAATAAATCTTCACTAAAATTTAATTGAGTTCTATAGTGACCAGATAACATAAATAATCTCACTACATCTGGAGCATATTTAGCCAAAATATCTCTTGCAGTAAAGAAGTTATTTAATGACTTTGACATTTTTTCATTATTTACATTTAAGAAAGCAGAATGCATCCAATACTTTGCAAAAGTTTTTCCAGTTCTGCATTCGCTCTGCGCAATTTCGTTTTCATGATGTGGGAATATTAAATCATATCCTCCAGCATGTATGTCGATTGTTTCTCCTAAAAGCTTATAAGCCATGCAAGAACATTCTATATGCCAACCCGGTCTTCCCATTCCCCATGGACTTTCCCAAGCTGGTTCACCTGGTTTTTGCTTTTTCCATATAGCAAAATCCATAGGATCTTTCTTTCTCTCATCTACATTTATTCTAGCTCCAGCTTGAAGATCTTCTAAATTTTGTCCTGATAACTTTCCATATTCATCAAACTTTTTAGTTTCAAAATAAACATCTCCATCCACTTCGTATGCATATCCTTTATCTATCAAATCTTTTACAAACTGTACTATTTCATCTATAAATTCTGTAGCACGTGGATTTACAGTAGCTCTTTCAATGTTTAAAGCATCTGCATCTTTATAATATTCATCTATAAATCTATCTCCAAGTTCCTTTACTGTAATTCCTTCCTCATTAGCCTTCTTTATCATTTTATCATCTATATCAGTAAAGTTTTGTATGAAATTCACCTTATATCCTCTATACTCTAAGTATCTTCTTACAGTATCAAAAACAATAAATGTTCTACCATTACCAATATGAAAATAATTATATACTGTAGGTCCACATACATACATATTTACTTCCTTTGGCTTAATAGAAATAAATTCTTCCTTTTTTCTTGTCAATGTATTAAAGACTTTCATATATTAACCCTCCTCTTTGTATTTATCTATCCTACTATTTCTAAATTATATCCTTTTTGTCTTAAAGTATCTATTACTTTTTGTGCATGTTCACTTGTTTGAACTTCTATTTCAAATAATACATTAGCATAATCAAGTCCTTTTTCATTCCAATTGTTATCTTGCCTTACTTTAACTACATTTGCACCCATAGATACCACATTGGTTACCAATTGACCTAACTGCCCTACTTTATCTTGTAATTCAACTACAAAGCGTATTCTTCTTCTTAATATAATCAATTCTCTATCTATTATCTTAGATACAGAAGCTATATCAATATTTCCTCCACTAATTAACGCCACTACATTTTTGTCCTTAACTTCTACTTTATTGCTTAAAATTGCAGCAATAGCTGCTGCACCCGCACCTTCTGCTATTAACTTACATCTCTCTATCAAACAGAATATGCCATATGCAATTTCATCCTCAGACACAGTTACTATATCATCTACATATTTCTTCATATATTCGAATGTCAAATTACCTGGTGTTTTAACAGATATTCCGTCTGCTAATGATTTAACTCCTGGTAATGTAACTATTTCCCCTTTTTCTAAGGATGCCTTAGATGATGCAATTATTGAGGGTTGAACACCTATAATTTTAATATCGGGTTTAATAGCTTTAGCAGCTACTGCAATACCTGATATTAACCCTCCTCCTCCAATAGGAACGACAATAGCATCTACATCTGGTAAATTCTCTAATATTTCAATACCTATAGTTCCTTGCCCAGCTATAACCTCATTATCATTAAATGGATGAATAAAAGTCGCTCCTGTTTGCTTTTGTACCTCTAGGGCTTTGGAATAACATTCATCGTATACTTCTCCATGTTGAATTACCTGGGCTCCATATCCCTTTGTAGCTTGAACTTTTGCTTGAGGAGCAGTCTCTGGCATTACAATAGTTGATTTAATACCAAATGCTGTGGCTGCATAAGCTACCCCTTGAGCGTGATTGCCTGCAGAAGAAGCTATAACTCCCCTTTTCTTCTCTTCTTCCGTAAGACTAGCTATCTTGTTATATGCACCTCTTATTTTGAAGGCTCCTGTTTTTTGCTTATTTTCACATTTTAGATAAACGTTATATCCACTTTCTTTAGTAAAAGTTGAAGAGTAAAACAAAGGAGTCCTTCTTGCAACCTCCTTTATATTTTCCTGTGCCTTTTTAATTTCACATAAAGTTAGTTCCATAACCTTATCCCCCTATTAAATTATATTTTATTTAAATTCTTTCTCAACCCTTTCAAAAATCTCACTGATACTTATAAGCTCAATATCAGAAGAATTTCTTAACTTAAACTCAACATTTCCCTCTTTAACCTTTTTACCTACAGTAATTCTCATTGGTATACCTATTAAATCTGCATCCTTAAATTTAACCCCTGCTCTTTCATCTCTATCGTCTAATAACACTTCAATGCCCATTCCTTTTAATCTATTATATATTTCTTCAGCTACTCTTACTTGCTCTTCATCTTTAGTTACTGCTGGAATTACTATTACTTGATAAGGAGCTATAGCTAATGGCCATATAATTCCATTTTCATCATGATTTTGTTCTATAACTGTAGCCATAGTTCTATTTACTCCTATTCCATAACATCCCATTATAAGAGGCTTACTTTCACCTTTTTCATCTAAGAAATTAGCTCCCATAGTTTCTGAGTATTTAGTGCCCAATTTAAATATATGTCCAACCTCTACTCCCCTTGCCACAGTCATAGGCTTTCCACATTTAGGACATTTATCTCCTTCTACTACTTTTCTAAAGTCACCCAATTTTCCTTCAAAGTCTCTTCCATAATTCACATTTTCATAATGATATCCTGTTTCATTAGCTCCTATAATAAAATTATACATGTTAGCGACTTCTTCATCAACAAATAGTACATCAACTTTAATTCCTATTGGTCCTGCAAATCCAACTTCTGCTGAAGTAGCATTTTTTACTGTAGTAGCATCTGCCATTTCAAAATCTATTGCTCCTCCAAGTGCATTTACTACCTTTACTTCATTAACCTCTCTATCTCCTCTAACCATTACAGCTACAACTTTATCATCTGCTTTATATATAAGAGTCTTAGCAAACTTTTTAGGAGTAGTTTTAAAAAACTTAATTAATTCATCTATAGTCTTAACATCTGGTGTGGTTACCTTGTTTAATTCTTTTATATCTTCATTTTCTAAAACTTCAGGCGTAGATGGTGCCTTTTCTACATTTGCTGCATATTCACAAGCTGTACAAAATGCTATTTCATCTTCTCCTATTTCAGACTTAACCATAAATTCAGCAGAACCTGATCCTCCCATAGCACCTGAATCCGCCTCTACGCATTTACAAACTAATCCACATCTTTTAAATATATTGTGATATGCTTCATACATCTTATTATATGAGATATCTAATCCTTCATAATCTTTATCAAAACTATAAGCATCCTTCATTACAAATTCTCTAGATCTCATAACCCCGAATCTAGGTCTTCTTTCATCTCTATATTTAGTTTGAATTTGATATAGATTTAATGGTAATTGTTTATAAGATTTAATTTCATTTCTTGCTATATCTGTAAAAACTTCTTCATGAGTTGGTCCCAGACAAAACTCTCTCTCATTTCTATCTTTTAATTTAAACATTTCTGGTCCAAATACTTCCCATCTACCAGATTCCTTCCATAATTCTGATGGAAGTATAGCAGAAGCTAAAAATTCTTGTGCACCTGCCTTATCCATTTCCTCTCTTACTATATCTTCAATTTTCTTCATAACCCTTAGCCCTAATGGCATGTAGTTATAAATACCTGATGCCATTTTTCTCATCATTCCTGCTCTTAGCATTAATTGATGACTTACTATTTCTGCTTCTGCTGGTGTCTCTCTTAGTGTACTTATTAACATTTTTGATAATTTCATAATTATGATTCCTCCCTTAGTTTATTGTATATTATCTTTGATTTAAAAATTTAATTCAAAAAACAAAAAAATCGCCCTATACTTAGGGCGATTTTTATCGCGGTACCACCTAATTTTCAACTTAATTCACATAACGGCTATAACCGGTAGGTTTTTCCTACAGCTCCAAAGCAGGTTCGAAACGGTTGAAAATCTCTCAGCTAAAAATTTTCTCTCTGTTAATATTGTCTCTACTGTTCTTTTTCATAGCTACATATTAAATTATATGACTATTAATATACTATATTAACAAATTGAAAACTGTCAAGACTATAGATTTAAATTTAATGAAGTTCTTTCATTATACTTTCTCCAATTATCATATCTTCTGGAGTAGTTATTTTAATATTTTTATAATCTCCGTCATATATATATACTTTATATCCAAAGTATTCTACCACGGAGGTATCATCTGTAACCTTTACCTTTTTTTTCATTATTTCTTTATGGCACTTATATATTAAATCATATTTAAAACACTGAGGAGTTTGAACATTTGCTAAAGTATCCCTATCTAAATTATCTATAGAGAATCCTTCTCCATTTATTATCTTTATAGTATCTTTAGGCCTAACCCCACATGAGCAAGCCCCATATAGTTTTGCATATTTTATACCTTCTGATATTATTCTATTACTAACAAAAGGCCTAGCTCCATCATGAATAAGAACTATATCTGCATTTTTAACTTTATTTAATCCACTCAATACAGATTCTTGTCTTTCCTTACCACCTATTACAATAGACTCTACTTTACTTATGTTATATTTTTCTACTATTTCTTTTCTGCAATATTCAGCTTCCCCTTCAGCAGCAACCAAAACAATACTCTCTATCTCTGGATGAATATTAAAAGCCTGTAAAGTATAAACTAGAATGGGTTTACCTTTTATATTTAAAAACTGCTTATTTATACCCGCCCCCATTCTAGCTCCTTTACCAGCAGCTAGAATTAGCGCACAATTTTTCTTCATGTCTTACTCCCTTTTACTATTATCTTATTCTAAAGAATCTTTTTGTTTGGCAAATATCATTCTTCCAGCTGCTGTTTGAAGAACAGATGTCACTACTACATCTATTATTGTTCCAATATATCTTCTCCCGCCTTCAACTACAATCATAGTACCATCATCAAGATAAGCGACACCTTGACCTGATTCTTTTCCATCTTTTATTATTTGTATTCTCATTTCTTCTCCTGGAAGAACCACTGGCTTAACTGCATTTGCTAGCTCATTTATATTAAGCACTGGCACTCCTTGAAATTCCGCTACTTTATTTAAGTTATAATCATTAGTTATTACTTTTCCATTCAATACCTGTGCTAATTTTAAAAGCTTACTATCTACTTCTGCTATATCCGGGAAATCTTTTTCATATATCTGCACGTCCACATTAAGTTCCTTTTGTATTTTATTTAAGATATCTAATCCTCTTCTTCCCCTATTTCGTTTTAGTCCATCAGAAGAATCAGCTATATGCCTCAACTCTTCTAATACAAAATTAGGAATTATTAATGTCCCTTCTATAAACCCTGTTTGACATATATCAAATATTCTACCGTCTATTATAACAGAAGTATCTAAAACCTTAGGGTCTCCTCCTTTATGGGACTTTGCTTTTTTCTCTTTATTACTAGCTCCAGTCCTTTTTATATTAGAAAATAATGATAAAATATCCTCCCTTTTCCTCAATGCTATATTAGCACCAAGCGCAGCCATAACTACTGCTACTACAACTGCTAATGCAACTCCCACTACAGGTATTCGAGCCAACAAGTTCACAAATAAAGCGGAAATACCAAGCCCTATTATTGCACCAAAGGTCCCTATTAAAACCTCATTGGTTGGTACCTTTTGAATGCTCCTTTCTATGTAATCCATAACTTTTTCAATAACAATAATAATCCACGGAGATATTAAAAATAATATAAGTCCAAATAATATGGTAGATAACAGTATAAACAATGCAGTCTTTATAGAACTTCCTTGAAAATAAGAAAAACTTGATAAAATCTCTGAGCCTATAGCATTTTCACCAATAATGTATCCAAGAGTAAATCCTATAATAGTAAACAGTCCCCTTAATATTTTTTTTAACATTCCAATTCACCTCCTAATTAAATTATTTACATTTTATCGCTCTTTCAATCCTGTTAATAATTAATATATATTAATAAGTTCTAACTTTCAATAAGCTGTCCTACTATTTAATTATTTATTCATTGAATATTTTAAATGATTTAACATTTAAAATTATTATCCCCCTATCATTATAAACACTTTTCATTTATTATATATCTAAAGCTAGATTTTAAATATATAGCTTAGTTGACAAAATTGTCTGAAAAAAATTATAATATTTTTAGAAGTACAACAATCATATAAGGAGTTGAGCTCTATGAAAGATTTAATCTTTGATAATTTTCAAAATGCTATTGATGAATCACTATTAAGACATAAAAGTATTTTAGATATACTGACAAAATTACAGGAATCCGAAAGTCGAATAAATAGAGCCGTAGTAAAATCTGTTACAAACTGCGGTTGTATAAAGGTAGAAGCCAAAAAACAGGAACTTCCTCAAGAAAATGATGATATAGAAGAACTATCCAAGGCTCTTAAAACTCATGTTAACGGTGCCTTATGTGATAATTGCAGAGAGGTTATTGAACGTGAAATTGGGAATAATTTATTTTATTTAGCTTCATTATGCAATACTTTAGATTTAAATCTTTATGATGTATTTATTAAAGAATATGATAGAATAAACACCTTAGGTAAATTTACTTTAAGGTAGAAATATCTTTACTATAATAGAATAAGTAAATGTTAAATTTACTTATTCTATTTATATTTCTAATGCTTATCAATCATAATTTGCTCCCTTAATCTTCTTAGCCCATTTTTTATGGCTTTAGCTCTAGCTTCCCCAATTCCTTCTACTTTATCCAATTGTTCATAAGTAGCTTCCATTACAGCTTTCAATTCTTTAAAATTCTTAACAAGATTTTCTATTACACTACTAGGTATTCTGGGTATCTTATTTAACATTCTATATCCCCTAGGTGAAATGAGGGTATCCACTAATGGTACTCCAACATACCCTAAATTTTTGGATATTGAATCTAAATTAAGTAACTCTTCAGATGACAATCCTTGTATCTGTTTATATACCTCATTATAATCCATGTATGTTTCACAATAGTCTCTAATTAATAATATCTCATCTTGTTCTACAGATTTTATTAATTCGTTTAATTGCATAGAAATAAGCCTACCTTCATTTCCTAGTTCACATATGTATCTCTCTATTTCTCCTACAATTCTCATAACCATTTCTGTTCTTTGTATAGCAGTCATTACATCAAATAAAGTTACTAAATCCTCAAATTCTAATATATTCAAATTATTTACAACTCTGTCTAATACAGCTACATATTTTTCCAATGTCTGTAAGGCTTGGTTTGCCCTACCAAGTATTATGCTACTATCTCTTAATACATATTTTATGCTCCCCTTATATACAGTTATAATATTTCTTCTTTGAGATATAGCAATTACAATAGTTCCTGTTTGTTTTGCCATTCTATCGGCTGTTCTATGCCTTGTTCCTGTCTCAAAAGTTGGTATACCTGAATCAGGCATCAACTGTGCATTTACACGTATAATTCTCTTTAAATCACTACTTATAACTATAGCTCCATCCATTTTTGCTAATTCATAAACATAAGATGGGCTGTATTCTGCATCTATTACAAATCCTCCATCTACTAGATTTACTATTTGCTCACTATCACCTAATACTATTAGTCCTCCAGTTTTTGCTCTTAATATATTTTCTAACCCATCCCTAAGCGAAGTACCTGGAGCCATTATTTTAAGAATATTCATCAGTTCCTTATCTTTTTCAAATCTCACTTTTACTCACCCTATACTAAAATACTTTATTTATTACTTCTTTTAAAGAAGATACTCCTACAATATTTACGTTATTTAAATTTATTTTGTCTTTATTTCTCGAAGGTACAATAAAATTTTTAAATCCCATTTTACTACCTTCATTTACTATTCTATCACAAAATGTTACTGGTCTTACTTCTCCAGTTAATCCTATTTCTCCTACTACTAATAACTTTTCTAATTTTGTTTCACAACTTTTTATACTAGACACTAGAGCTAAGGCAATTCCTAGATCACCTAGAGTTCCTTCTATATTAAGTCCTCCTACAACATTTACATATACATCACAGTTATAAAAAGGTATTTTTAACTTTTTTTCTAAAACAGCTAATATAAGATTTAACCTAGATGTATCTACCCCAACAGCAGTTCTTCTCGGCATCACAGCTTTTGTTTCACTTACAAGAGCCTGAACTTCTACTAAAATAGGTCTAGTTCCTTCCATAATTCCTATTACTATTGAACCTTCCCTATTAAATTCAGTATCTTCTAAAAATACTGCTGATGGATTGGAAACTTCTTGCAACCCAGTTTCTCTCATTTCAAAAACTCCTATTTCACTAGTAGTTCCAAAACGATTTTTTATAGTTCTAAGAATTCTAAATTCTTCTGTTCTTTCACCTTCAAAGGATAATACAGTATCGACCATATGCTCCAATACTTTAGGCCCTGCTAATGCTCCTTGTTTAGTTACATGCGCTACTATAAAAAACGGTATATCTTTGCTTTTCCCTATTCTCATTATTGCATTTGAGCTTTCCCTGACCTGAGATACACTGCCAGGTGCTGATGTAATGGTATCATTATAAAGTGTCTGTATAGAATCAATTATCACAAATATAGGTTCTGTATCAATTATATGTTTTTCTATAATCTCAACATTAGTTTCAGAAAGGATAAAAAGTTCTTTAGATAAAGCTTCAAGTCTATCTCCCCTTAATTTTATCTGCTCTTCTGACTCTTCTCCTGATATATATAATACTTTTCCATATTGTTTTGATATGTTATTTGCAGCTTGTAAAAGTAGAGTAGACTTTCCTATACCTGGGTCACCAGATATTAGTGTAAGAGATCCTTTAACTATTCCCCCACCTAATACCCTATTTAATTCATTAATGCCTGTATTCATTCTATCATAAGCTATAGATTTGATATTCATAATACTTTGAGGCATATTATTAACTTTAATCTTAGATAAATTACTTCCAGCGGAATAACTTTGTTGAGATTTAAACTCCTCTACCATACTATTCCAGCTATTACAATTTGGACACTTACCAGCCCATTTGGGAGATTCATATCCACATTCCTGACAAACGAAACAACTCTTAATTTTCCCCATTTAATCAACTCCTAATATTCCGTACAAATTATAATTATACAATACTATTGCTAAGTTTTGTCAAGAATAAACAAGGAAGTTTTAAAAAAATTTAAAACTTCCTTAAACTCTAGTAAAATAATCTATCTAAAATTAGATAATAACATTCTTATTCAACAAGAATGTCACTTCTTTATCTAAAAACTATAATACAATTAGGATGAGTATAAAGGATTTATGTTTGTATATATTCACAAAACTTTTCACCAAACAATTTTCTAACTATACTAGTTTATTCTTGCCACTTATTAACAATATTATTCTTTTCGCTTTCACTCCATTTACTATTTTCATAGTGACTGACTTACTAATGCAACCTTTAATTAAAATTCTACATTTAACCTAACTACTAAAAAAATAGTAAGCAAACCTAATTGCTTACTATCTTCTAGTTTTAAGCTTTATTAAAGATTAATCGGTCATTTCCACTTGTAACTAATACACTATCACCTTTTTTAATATTCCCTCTTAAAATTTCCTCTGAAAGTTTATCTTCTACTGTCTTAGTAATAGCTCTTCTTAATGGTCTTGCTCCATAAACTAAATCAAAACCTTCTTTAGCTAACAATGCTTCTGCTTTTCCATCAAAAGTTATATTAATATTTTGTTCTTTCAATCTCTCTTTTACTGAATTCAACATTAAGCCAACTATTTGTTGTAGATCATCTTCTTTTAATTGATGGAACACAATTATATCGTCTATCCTATTTAAAAATTCTGGTCTAAAGGAGCGTTTTAATTCTTCCATTACATTTTCTTTCATTTTTTCGTATTCATTTTCACTTTCACTATCAGTCATAGCAAATCCTAATGATCTCTGCTTCTTTATAGTAGACGCCCCTACATTGGATGTCATTATAATAATTGTATTTTTAAAGTTGACAGTTTTTCCTTTTCCATCAGTTAATCTACCATCCTCTAATATTTGCAGTAATATATTAAATACATCTGGATGAGCCTTTTCTATTTCATCAAAAAGTATAACAGAATAAGGGTTTCTTCTAACTTTCTCTGTTAATTGTCCTCCCTCATCATATCCCACATATCCTGGTGGAGATCCTATAAGTCTTGATACAGTATGCTTTTCCATATATTCAGACATATCTATTCTTATCATACTATTGTCATCACCAAACATAGCCTCAGCTAATGCCTTACATAATTCAGTTTTTCCTACTCCAGTTGGTCCTAGAAATATAAATGATCCCACTGGTCTTTTTGGATCTTTTAATCCTACCCTAGCTCTTCTTACTGCCCTAGCTACAGATTTAACTGCTTCATTTTGTCCAATTACTCTGCCATGTAAAATTTCTTCTAATTTAAGTAGTCGTTCTGATTCCTTCTCTGTTAGCTTTTCAACAGGGATATTAGTCCATTTTGATATTACTGAAGCTATTTGAGGTTCATCTACAGTCAATGTTGATACTTGCTTTTGAGTTTTCCAGTCACATTTTATGCTTTCTAACTTATCCTTTAATTCTTTCTCTTTATCCCTTAACTGCGCTGCCTTTTCAAAATCCTGTACTCTTATAGCATCTTCTTTTTCCTTAGTTATTTTTCCTAGATCCTCCTCTAACTGTTTCATATCAGGAGGAGCTACCATATTTTCAATTCTTACCTTTGAAGCAGCCTCATCTATTAAATCTATAGCTTTATCTGGTAAATACCTTTCTGTAATATACCTATCTGATAAATTAACTGCTGCTTCTATTGCATTATCCGTTATTTTAACTCTATGATGAGCTTCATATTTATCTCTTAATCCATTGAGTATAAGTACTGCCTCTTCCTTTGTTGGCTCTCCTACTACAATAGGCTGAAATCTTCTCTCCAACGCTGCATCCTTTTCTATATATTTTCTATATTCATCTATAGTAGTAGCCCCTATGCATTGTATTTCACCTCTTGCTAAAGCTGGTTTTAAAATATTTGATGCATCTATTGCACCTTCTGCAGCACCTGCACCAACTATAGTGTGAATTTCATCTATAAACAGAATTACATCGCCAGATTTTCTTATTTCCTCCATAACCTTTTTCAATCTGTCTTCAAATTCACCCCTATATTTAGCTCCTGCAATCATAGAAGATAAATCTAATGTAACTACTCTTTTATCTCTCAAAATTTCTGGTATATTAGCTTCTACTATCTTTTGAGCTAATCCCTCAGCTATTGCCGTTTTACCAACTCCAGGATCACCAATTAAGCAGGGATTGTTTTTTGTTCTTCTACACAATATCTCTAATACTCTTTGAGTTTCCTTATCTCTTCCTATAACAGGATCCAATTTTCCTTCCATAGCCATTTCTGTTAAGTCTCTTCCAAACTGATTAAGTGTTGGTGTTCCCTCATTAGATTTCTTATTCATACTTGCACCATTAGTAGGCTGCTCCCCTGATAAATCCTCTATTATTTCCTTTCTTAATTTATCAAAATCAGCACCTAAATTATTTAAAATTGTATAAGCTACTCCTTCAGATTCCTTAATCAAAGCTAATAAAATATGCTCTGGTGTAATAAAATTATGATTTAAGTTTCTTGCTTCAAGTAAGCTTAATTCTAAAAGTCTTTTAGTTCTCGGTGTTAATGGTATTTCATTTCTATATAAATCTATTTCACCTTTTCCTTCATATTCTTCAATCAAATTTTTTACATCTTCCATGGTAATACTCATGTTATTTAATAAATTTTTTGCTATTCCCTCTTCTTTAAGTATTCCAAGTAATATGTGTTCAGTCCCTACATATCCATGCTGTAAATCTTGTGCCTCTTGCTGAGCATAAAGTAACACTTTCTGGGCCCTTTCTGTAAATCTTCCAAACATCATTTTAATTCACCACCTTAGTAATTTATAGACTTACTTTATTTTTAGTAATTTTTCTCTAACTAGTTTAGCTCTATTTACACTTTTTAATTTATCTGATAGTTTCTCACCATATAATTTTTGTAACATAGCTGGTTGAGTATCTACCATTAACTCATTTAATAATTTTTTATCTACATCTTTAATTATTCCCATTTCAACACCAAATCTTACATCTGATAATAAATTTAAACATTCTGCTGTATCCAAAAGTATTGCAGATTTTAAAATTCCTAAGGATCTATATAGCTTATCCTCTAACTCATATTTATAATTATTAAAGATCTTTTTTCTAGCTAAGTTCTCTTCATTTATTATTTGATTAACTACAGCTTTTAAATTATCTATTATCTCTTTTTCACTTAACCCTAAAGTTATCTGATTAGATATTTGATATATATTACCACTAGCCTTAGATCCTTCTCCATATAACCCTCTTATAGTCATACCTACTTGAGTTAATGCATTTAAAATTCCATTCATTTCATTATTCATTGACAAAGCAGGCAGATGTATCATAACTGAGGCTCTCATTCCTGTTCCAATATTAGTAGGACAAGCTGTCAAATAGCCTAGCCTTTCCTCAAATGCATAATCAATTTTTTCCTCAAAAAAATTATCTATCTTCTCTGCAAATTCATAAGCATCCTCTAAGTTTAATCCAGAAGTTATACACTGCAATCTTATATGATCTTCTTCATTTATCATTATACTTACTGTTTCATCTTTATTTGCTATAAAAGCTGCTTTATTACCGTTTAAAAGTAGCTTATTGCTTATTAAATGTTTTTCTAGATAAGCAGTACTATCAATAGATTCTAATTGCCATAAATAAAATGTAGCATATTCCTCTTCTATATTAGGTAAATTATAAAAAGCTTCTTCAATTTTATTTACAACGTCCCTTCCTTGGCTTTCTTTTAATTTATGAGGGAATGCTACATCTTTTATATTTCTCGCAAATCTTATTCTGCTACTTAATACTATATCTTTATTATCTCCTGATGTTTCTAACCAGCTTTTCACATTAATCCCCCCTAATTATTATTTTGTATTCCCTTTATTTTATCTCTTATTTCTGCCGCTCTTTCATATTCTTCTAAAGTTATAGCTTTTTGAAGTTCTTCTTTTAATTCCAGTATTCTTTTTTTATCCAAAATATCTTTTCCTGCCTTTTTAGGAATTTTACCTACATGCTGGATATTACCCTGAACGCTCTTTATTACAGGCATTAGTGTAGAACCTAGATTTTTATAACATTCACTACATCCTACAAGTCCCTTTTCTCTAAACTCTTTATAACTAGTTCCACAATTTTTACATACTGGAGTATAATTATTTCCTTTTTCTGATGGCTGACTTATATAATCCATAATCCCACTCAATATATTTTGAAATGTAAATGGTGAAACAAGATTCATATCTGCATGCACATTAAAGTTTCCCATTTCCTTAGCACATTTTTCACATAAATTCAACTCCTGTTTTACACCATTTATAATTTTAGCTATATGAACATTTGCTTCATTTTTTTTACATCTTTCGCATAACATACTACTACCCCCTAAGAGAATAATTATATATTTTTCCAATTAAATACAATTATATCATATTAGCAAAATATTATAACAACAATAGAAATAAAATATTCTTTAGTATATCGGCTCTAACCTTATTTTTAGTTTCTCCTGCTGCATTAAGTGTTCTATCATTAACAGCTACTTTGATAATATTTGCCTCCATTTCCCCAATAACATTAGACTCTAATAAACTATTAACTATTTGCATAGTGCTATGAAAGGTTATACTGTCACCTATCTTATCATTCAACACTTTAAGCAAATATTTATTATGATCAAAGTCTATATGCTTGATTATTATACATCCTCCTCCACCTCTTTTACTTTCTACATAATATCCTTTATCTGTAGTAAAACGCGTAGTTAATACATAATTTATTTGAGAAGGGGCACAGCTGAAATAATTGGCTAGCTCATTCCTTTGTATTTGAAGTTCTCTTTCTTCATTACTTTCCAACATTCCCTTTATAAATTCCTCTATTATATCTGATAATCTTGCCATAGCTATACCTCCCTGACTTTGTCTTTCTTTGACTTTATTTAATATTAATATTTTTAGTTTTTTTATTCAACTGTTAAATTGTTATTTAATATGACCAAAATCATTTTTACCTCTTATTATCTTATAATCTCTTAATAATACTAATTATTCCTCTAATTATACTTAGTATTCAAATATATTAGTGTCAATAGACACTAATATATTATTTTACTTATTTTCATCTACTAATTCCTTTAAATAGCTTCTAAATTTAATCATATCTTCATTATTCTTAAATGCAGCTTGTGCTTGCTTGTCACTACCTCCACCCTTTCCATTGAATTTTAGTAAGCTTTCCTTGAATATTTTTCCGCAATGTAATGACATATTTAGATTATTTGAAAATAATATTTTGTTCTCTGTAGTTGAAACTAATATTGTAACATACTTGCCTTTTTTAAGTATTTCACTATTAATCATTTTTATATGTTCAAAATCCTCTTTAGAAAACTCCTTAGTTATTACATTAGAATTACTACCACTTATTATATCCTGTGCAACATAAGAACTTATTATTTCTTTTAGATCCTTAATGTCTTTTAATAACCTTCTAATTTCATTTGAATCATTCTTTGCTTTTTCAATAATTTCATCCTCTACTAAAGAGTAGTGCCTACTCAGGTTTGTGGTTATATCATGTTTTTTTTCGTAATCTTCTAAAGCCTTTCTACCACATTTAAAATATATCCTCGTCATTCCTTTATAATTTTCTGTTTTTATAATTTTTATTAATCCTATTTCACCAGTACTACACACATGTGTTCCACAGCATGCTATAATATCTATTCCTTTTATTTCTACAATCCTTATGTTCTCTTCAACTTTACATTCTTTTCTTAATTTTAATTCTTCTAAATCCTCATTTTCCACAAAGTATGATAATATTGGCAAATCTTTATATATGTATTTATTAGCCATAACTTCCACTGCTTTAACCATATCCTCTGTCATATTGATAATAGAGTTATCAATGGTTATATAATCGTCTCCCATATGAAATCCATCATTATTTGTATTATACATTTTATAAAGAACTGCTGATAACAAATGTTCTCCTGAATGTTGCTGCATATAGTAA
Organism: Clostridium lundense DSM 17049; assembly: GCF_000619945.1. GTDB lineage: Bacteria > Bacillota > Clostridia > Clostridiales > Clostridiaceae > Clostridium_AO > Clostridium_AO lundense. The sequence continues at coordinate 19,681 of NZ_JHVC01000035.1, forward strand.
AACCTTCTATCAAAATTCAGTTTACATTTAACTATTTTATTTTCTGGTATTTTTTCAACAACATGATATATTATGTTATCTTTTTCAAAGACATCTATTACTTCTATATCATCTATACATCCCTTATCCGCAGGCTGCCCTCCTCCTTCTGGAAAAAAGGCTGTTCTATCTAACACTATTAAAAATTTATCCTTCTCATGAATAATATCCTTTATCTCACTTTGCCATTCATTAAGATATACATCTTCATAATATAGCTTTTTCGTCAAAATATGTCACCTCCACTTAATACTTAAACTACCTTAATTTCTTTCAGATTTTTTATATGTGAAGCATCTGCATGCATTAATACTTCCCTATTTTCCCCATCAATTTTTACTACTGTCAAACTTGTAGGATGAATATAAGGATCTCCCCAAAATTTTTCTAAAGGAATATCTTGTATATATGACATTATTGATTTCAGTGCTATAGTATGGGTGACAATAAATATATTTTGTCCAGGATGCTTCTTCGCCATTTCTTCAATAAACTCTGATGTTCTTTCTCTTACTTGTATAAAACTTTCACCTTGTATGGGCTCATATAAATGTGGTGCATTCCAAAAATTGAAAAGTTGTTCTTTATATAAACTATCTATCTCTTCTTGAGCCAATCCTTCCCATACTCCCATATTTATTTCCCTAATTCTATCATCAGTTATAATGGGTACATCTCTATTTCCTCTAACTATTTCAGCAGTTCTATAAGCTCTTCCTATAGGACTTGCATATATATAATCAATATTAGTATTTTTAATTCTATCCCTTAACCATGTTGCTTGATTTATCCCTGCTTCTGTTAAAGGTGAATCTTTCCACCCCTGCATCCTTTTTTCAGTATTCCACATAGTTTGTCCGTGTCTTGTTATAAATAAAGTAGTTGTCACAGTTCAATTCCCTCCTCAATTAATGCTAAAGCAATAGATCCCATTACCCCTGCATCAGTTCCTAATGCTGCTGGAACAATTTTACACGCCTCAGCCATAACTTTAAAACATCTTTGGTTCACCACTTCTCTCATCTTAGTAAAAACTATTTCTCCTGCCTTTGTTACTCCTCCACCTACTACAATCATTTCTGGATCAAAACTGGATACAATATTTGCTATACATATTCCTAGATAGTTTAAACTTTTATTTATTATATCTATTGAAACTTTATCTCCATTTTTTGCTTCCTTGAAAACTTCATATGAAGTTATATTTTCGTATTTAGCAAGAGCTGTATTTTCTCCTTTTTGTACTGCTTCTTTTCCTTGTCTAGCTATAGCAGTCCCTGATGCCATAACTTCAGCACACCCATAATTACCACAATTACATCTAGGTCCATTGGGATCCACAGTAGTATGACCTATTTCTAAAGCATTAAATGTATTTCCTCTATATAAAGAACCATTAATAATTGCTCCTCCACCTATTCCTGTACTTACTGTTACATAAATCATATTTCGGGTCCCTTTTCCTGCTCCAAATAGTAATTCACCAAGAGCAGCTACATTAGCGTCATTATCTAAATATGTAGGAACATTATACTTAGATTTAATAGGTTGTACAATATTGAAATTACTAAATGGCAAATTAGGTGTTGTTATTATAACTCCGTTTCTAGAATCTAACGGTCCTGGTGATCCTATACCTATAGATCTTATATTCTCTATAGTCTTATTCCCACTTTTCAACACATTGTCTATTGTCATCATTATTCTATTTAACACATGATCTTTGCCTTTAGAAGCTTCAGTATATATGGTACATTGGCTAATTATGTTACCATTAAAGTCTGATAAAACCGAATTTATCTTTGTTCCACCTAAATCAATTCCTATAACATAATCCTTATCCATTACCCTTCCTCCAATACCTTCAATTAAGTATAAAATTACTTATTTTATACATTATAACATACTTTTAATACACCTTATTTGCTCTACTAGCCAAAATACAATACTTAGAATTACCTAATTCTTTACTCTCTACAATATGAAACCCTTTATCTTTTAGCATATTACATACAATATAATAATCATCCTTATTATCAAAGTTCATATTTATAGTTAGACTATCTTCTTCACCTACTATATCTATATAATCATATATACTACTATAATCTGAAAGATTAATTATTCCGTTTATATCCAACTTATATTGTGACATCATATATTCCCCCTTCTATTTTGCTTTATTTTTTGTAAATAAGCTCTAAAATATTCATATAAATATATATTGTTAAATTGATTTAATACTTAGTTTTAAATGTAAAAAATCATACAATGTAAGTATATTCAACAGATAACAATAAAATTAATAGAAATAGGGAATAATACGTCACCAATTAAAAAACAATAAAACCCATGTAAATATACTTCACATGGGTTTTATTATTTTTATAAAGTTTCCTTTTCTCTCCTTTTTTCTTCAACTATCTTTGCCATTTCCATAGCAGGTACTTCTTCATATCTTTCAAATTTAATAGTAAAGGTTCCTTTTGCCTGAGTCAATGACCTTAAATCCGTAGCATATCTAAACATTTCAGCTTGAGGAGCTTCAGCTATAACTTTTTGAAGCTTACCACACTGTTCCATTCCTAGTACTCTTCCTCTTTTCTTGTTTAAGTCACCTATTATATCTCCCATATATTCATCTGGAACAAGAACCTCTACATGCATAATTGGTTCTAATAAAACTGGCTCAGCTTCTTGAATGCCTTTTTTATAAGCTATGGATGCTGCCATTTTGAATGCCATTTCTGAAGAATCTACAGGATGATAAGAACCATCATGTAGTGTAGCTTTTAATCTTATAACTGGATATCCAGCTAAAACACCATGTTGTATGCAATCTTTTAATCCTTTCTCTACTGCTGGAATATACTGTCTTGGAACAACCCCTCCTACTACTTGATCCACAAATTCTAGTTCATCTCCATCAAGTCGTGGTTCGAATTTTATTTTTACATCTCCATATTGGCCATGTCCACCTGATTGTTTTTTATGTTTTCCTTGTACATCAGAAGTCTTCTTTATTGTCTCTCTATATGGCACTTTAGGTATCTGCAGCTCTACTTCAGCTCCAAATTTATTTTTCAATTTAGATGCAATAATTTCAAGATGTGTTTCTCCTGTTCCTGAAATAATAGTCTCAGCATTTTCAATATCTCTAGATATCTTAAATGTAGGGTCTTCCTCTAATAGTTTCGAAAGTCCTGAAGATATTTTATCTTCATCGTTTTTTGCCTTAGGTATTACTGCCATAGCCATTAATGGTTCAGGGAAGCTTACTTCTTCATAACATATACCCAAACTAGAATCGCACAAGGTATCCCCCGTACTAGTATATTGTAACTTAGTTACAGCACCTATATCTCCTGCAATTATTTCATTAGTATTAACCTGTTGTTTACCTTTCATAAAATACAATGCACCAAGTTTTTCTTGTTTATCCTTATTAGGATTATATACAGTTATATCCTGTTTAGCCTTTCCTGTTATAACTCTAAACATAGATAATTTTCCTATAAATGGATCTGCTATAGTCTTAAATACTAATGCTGAAAATGGTGAATCTTCAGATATCTTTACTTCTATTTCGTTATTTTCCTTTAAACTTCTCGCCTTTTGTGGAAACACTTCTTCAGGACACGGAAAACATTCTATTATATCATCTAGAAGTGTCTTTACTCCTTTTCCTGTTAAAGCTGATCCACACATAACTGGAGCAATTTCTCCTGTAGCACATCCATTAATTAATCCTTTATATATCTCTTCTTCACTTAATAATCCATCACTAAAATATTTGTCTAATAATTCCTCATCTGTCTCAGCAACTGCTTCCATTATCATATTTTTGCATTCTTCAACTTTGTCTTTTAATTCTTCTGGTATTTCAGCATCTTCTATATCATCAGTTTTAGGATTATATACTCTTGCCTTATTTGAAATAACATTTACAACTCCTTGGAATCCAAGTTCCTCTCCTATTGGATACTGAATAGGAACCACCGAAATTCCAAATCTTTCCTTCAGTTCCCCTAAAGTTTTTTCATAATTGCTATTTTCTCTATCTAACTTATTTATATAAAAAGCTCTAGGTAACTTATTTCCATTAACATATTCCCAAGCCTTATCTGTTCCTACTTGCACTCCCGAAGTACCAGATAAAACTATAAGTGCTACATCTATTGCTCTTAATCCTTCAATCATTTCTCCTACAAAATCAAAATAACCTGGCATATCTACTAAATTAATTTTAACGTCTTGCCATTCACATTGTGCTATAGAAGTAGATATAGAGATTTTCCTTCTCTTTTCTTCTGCATCATAATCTAATATACTTGTTTCCTCATCCACTTTTCCAAATCTATCCACTGCCTTAGTACGATAAAGTATTGCCTCTGCTAAAGTTGTTTTTCCTGAACCGCTGTGCCCTATAATTCCTAAATTTCTTAAGTTTTTAGTTTTATACTCTTTCATAGCAATTCCCCCTAACATACTTTTGTCCCTATTTACTATATTCTATTCAAAGATAAAAAATCCTTTTAAATTAAATATAATTTTCAAAATTATTTGACATTGTATTTTTTACCAAATTTTGATTAATTATTCATATAGTAATTTTAAAAAAATAAGCCATAATAACAATTAAATTGTTATTATGGCTTATATATATTCTACATAATTCTTCAAAAAATAAAAATGGCTCCGTGGAGAGGATTCGAACCTCCAGCCCTTCGGTTAACAGCCGAATGCTCCACCATTGAGCTACCACGGAACATAACCTGGCGACGACTTACTCTCCCACAAGGCCTCCCTTGCAGTACCATCAGCGCTTCAAAGCTTAACCTTCGTGTTCGGTATGGGAACGGGTGTTACCTTTGAGCCATAATCACCAGATGCTGATTTACAGAAATCTTTGATTTCGTTTTAAATCAGTTTGAAAGAAATATTCTTTCAAAATTGCACAAAGT
>NZ_JHVC01000036.1 GCF_000619945.1 Clostridium lundense DSM 17049
GAAGAAGTGGACTATGCCTCTTCGTAATTGGGGAAAAGTATATGGTGAGTTATCAATAATGTTTGAAGGAAGACTTTTTTAATTAAGCCTACGGCTAAAAAACACGCCCTTCTCTAGGGTGTTCTTGACATGCAATTCATTGTTAATTATATTGTAATTAAGGCATGGAGTTTTACCATGACCTCCATGCCTATAAAATAATTATCATAGAAAGCTATTTACAGAAAAACTTTCACACTCTCACTTTTTAAGTGTAACATTATAATTGAAACAACCATATATTATTTATGTATAAATTAATTTGGAGGAATTTTAATGCCACAACATTCCCATAGTTACTCAGGCGTCACAACATACAACCAAGGTCATGCTCACCATTACGGTGGGGTTACTTGTAAAGCACCAAGTGGAGTACCTCATTGTCACAAAATGAATGGTATTACAACTTTCAATAATGGTCATGAACACAAATATGTCACTGAAACAGGTCCTGCAATCAATCTACCAAATGGATGCCATTATCATTGCTTTAGGACTAGAGTGGAACTTGCAAATGGTCATATTCACTATATAAGTGGCTATACAAGCGCTGATTAATTTCAAAAAAATTTGCATTACTACCCCAAAGAAGCTGTCATATTTTATGGCAGCTTCTTTCATAGTTATTCAGTATAAATTTATTTCTTCTCTACATTACTATTGAATTTTGAAGCATCATTCTAAGTTCTATTGCTTCCTTTGATTTATCTTCTAATTCGTAATTTCCCTTTTCTTCTAATATTTCATCACCCATCATTATTTTATCTATAATTTTCTTTAATATTTTCATAATTAAATCCCCCTTAATTAATTTCTTAACCCTATGACTCTATTATAAAAAATATTAAAGTTTCATACCATATCATTAGCCTTACAGTTTTAAGTTCTAATATTACAGTTTTGTAATATAGATATTTTAAGTAATTGCCTGTCCCTATTTAATTCATTTTTATAATTGAAACTTATTAATTTCAGCTTCTAATTTACTACATATATCCTTAAGATTTAAAGCTGAATTATTAAATTCACTCATAGTTGCAGTTACCTGTTCCGTAGCTGCAGATACTTCCTCGGTACTTGCTGAAGCTTCTTCAGATACTGCTGATATATTTTGCATTTTATTAACTATCTCATTTTTGTTTTTGTTTGTCTCAATTATAGAACTTTGCACCAAATTTATTTTTTCTATGGTTTCCTTTATAGAATCTAATATTTTATTAAATATATCCTTAGTTTCAATTACTGCTTCATTTTGAAGCTTCACAATATCTTTAGTATCTTTAATAGATTTAACAGCTAAATCTGACTTTTCTTTTATATTATTAATTAAACTTTGTATTCTCTTTGTAGCATCTGTGGATTGCTCTGCAAGCTTTCTAATTTCCTCTGCTACCACAGAAAATCCTTTACCTGCTTCCCCTGCTCTTGCTGCCTCTATAGCTGCATTTAATGCAAGTAAATTAGTTTGTTCCGCTATTTGCTTTATTGTATCTGTTATAAGTCCTATTTCTCCAGTAGCTTCATTCATATTATCTACTACTTCTTCAACTTGTGATACCGCTAAATTGTTTTTATCTGTTCTTTCGGTAAGATCATGTACAATTTTTAACCCTTCATTTCCAAACTCATTGGATTGATTAGATTTTTCTATCATATCAATTGTTAGTTTTTCAATGTTATCAATTTCGCTAGCTAAATTATTAACTATGCCAGCACTACTAGAGATGTCCTGTGCCTGGGATGATGAACCTTGAGCTACTTGATCAATAGTAAAAGCAACATCGTTTATGGCTGCACTGGTTTCCTTTGTCATTTTACTTATGGAATCTGAACTAGTAATAATTTCATTAGACGAACCTTTAACATTATTTATCAACGCCCCTATATTTTCCATCATAACATTAAAGTTGTTTCCTAAACTTTCAAATTCATCTTTAGTATTAAACTTAACTCTGCCACGTAAATCCCCACTAGCAGCCTTACCAAATTCATCTTCTAATCTTCCTACTAATTTAGCTATTACATTACTTATAATTAGAGAAATAATTACAACTATTACTCCTAATATTAAAACCATAATAAATGCTGCTTTTTTTATAACACTGGTATCTTTTAATAACTCCGCCTCATCAAGAGAAGCAACAAGCTTCCAGTTATTTTTTTCATTTGTTATATAACTTGCATATTTTATTTGGTTATTATATTCATACTTCTCAAAGCCTTCCTGATCTGCTTTTATTTTTGACCAAATACTTAATTTAGTTACTGTGTCCCCTCCAAGTAAAGTTTTATCTGGATGTGCAATCATTATACCTTTACTATCTGTTATGAATACATATCCACTTTTACCTACTTTTACATTAGAAAGTGTATTAACTAAAGCCTCTAAATTAATATCTAAAGAAAGAATCCCTACTAGTTGTCCGTTTTTTTCTATAGTTCTTGATAAAGATACAATTAATGTTCCATCACTAATATCTCTATATGGGTCTGTATAAGCTACTTTTCCTTGTGACTTTATAGCATTTTTATACCAATCTCTTGAAGTTGGATCATAATCACTTGGATATGTACATGAAGGATAGGTAATCATTTTTTTATTAATTTTTGCAAAATACAATGACATTATATCCTTATTGCTATCTGTAAAATTTTTCAATGCTTCCAACACATATTTGTCGCCTTCAGGATGTTCATTAATATTTTTTAAATCTGTATTCTTAGACAATACATTCAAATAACTTTCCATCATCTGAAAATAGTTACTTATTCCTCTATTTATTTCTTTTAGATTTTGTGCACTACTATCTTTTAAATTAGTTGATAATATGTTGTTAGCTTGATTATATGATATTACAGACATTATGATTATAGAACTTAAGCATAAACTAACTAATATAACAGCTAACTTAACTTTAATACTTAAAAATTTATTTTCCTTCCTTTTATTCGACAATTTTATCATCCTTTCTGTATATTTCTACTTATTGTCCTTATAAATATCGTTTATTATAATAAAAATATTAATATTTTTATAAAAAACTTGAAAATAATAGTGCTATTTTTTCACACTATACTTTCTCACAACTTTTAATAAACAAAACATGGATTTTAAAATTAAAAATGAAAAGAAAAAGCTTAAGATGAATATATATTCCATCCTAAGCTTTTTCTTTATTTTTCATTTAAATATTTTTTCTCTATTTTTTTCAATTCATTTATTATGTTAATAAATTCTTCCCTTTCCCTAATTAAATCAAATTCAGGTGCTTCAAAAATCTTAAAAATGTTTTCATATAAATTCATAGTTATAGTTCGTTTTCCCTCTGGTATTTCATTAAAGCACCAAATAGATCTAAAACTTCCAGGCTTATTGATATCATGTTTTCTCATATCCTCCACCATCTTGTTTAACATATCTATAGCTTTCTCAGCTTCGTTGAATTTTAAATAAACTTGTGCAAAATTTAAGTACTCTACTGATAATGTTAATATAGAAGCTCCTTCAGGTGAAAAAACTTTTTTAACTTGGAGTGATAAATTATAATATTTTTCTATCATACTTAAATCTTTCTCATCCTTCATATATGAATTAGCCAATCCTAAACATGCAAAGCTTATATCACTAATACTTTTATACAACTTAGTTTGAAGTAGCTCTCTTGCTTTTTTTAATTCCTTCTTTTCTATATATATTCCTGCAAGTAAAACATTTGGGTCAAGTTCACTTTTATGAATTTTATTTAAAGCCTCTATGGCCTTATCTTCTTCTCCTATTGTTGGATATAATGCCCCAAGTTGAAATAATGCTTGTTCAATCAATTCTACTTTACTAGAATTTTCGGATACCTCTTCAAACAGTTGAATGGAATACCCCATCATTTTTTTACCCATTTCTTCATCTGAACCTTTCCATGAATACATAGTAAATAAAAATCCTATTCTAAGTTTTAGGTAATAGCTACATGGATACTTTGCTATATAACTTTTACTCTTATCTATTGCTTCGTCCAAATTACCACTGCTAAATAGCTTTTCACACTCACTAAATATATTCATAACTTCTTCATCTGAAAGCTCAATTTTAAAATTTAACAACTTATCTATAGTAACATTAAAAAATGTTGCAAGTATTGGAAGTAGCGTTATGTCTGGATATGAAATACCACTTTCCCATTTTGATACTGCAGCTGTTGATACTCCAATGAAATTTGCTAATTGATCCTGAGTAATCCCTCTTTCTTTTCTTAATTTATAAATAACTTCACCTACTAATAATTTTTCCATATTCTTATCACTCCATATAGTTATTATAGGATCCTATGCACTTAGTATATCGTACTTTGTAATACATACCAATGGATTCATAGTTGAATATGCTATGGAAAACTTAACTGCAGGTTAAATTTAGAATTGAAAATTGAGAATTGAGAATATATGAAGAAAATTTTTGACATAATGAAAAATTCTCTCCTTATTTATTCTTTATTATTTCTTATTTATTATTTTCTTCTTCCTATGCCACTATGTTACTATAGAATTAAATTTTTAACTTGTAAATTTTTTTAGATTTAGAGAGAAAAAATTTTAATATGCGTTATATAAAGTGAAAGGACAATTATGAAAGGAGGGATTAAATGAACATTGACGATAAAAATTTTCTAAGGGAACTAAGAAAATCCAATGAATCGGCACTAGACTACGTAATGGATGAGTACGCACCTTTAGTTAAAGGTATAGTAGCTAAAGTATTAAGTTCCTTTGGAAATAATGGACTTGTTGATGAATGTTTATCCGATGTATTTGTATCAGTATGGCAAAATAATAAAAATTTTAAAGGAGAGAAAGATGATTTTAAAAACTGGATTGCTTGTATAGCTAAATATAAAGCTATAGACTACTATAGAAGAAATTTAACCCTATTAAATCAAGATAATCTTGACAATTTAATGTTGGAATCTTCTAAAGATGTAGAAGAAGAAATTCTATCTTTAGAAAGTGAAAAAAAGATTATTAAAATGATCAATGGTTTGAATGAAACTAATAAAAAAATATTTATTATGAAATTCTTTCTAGGGATGAAATCCGATAAAATAGGAGAAAAGTTAAAGCTAACTCAAACTGCTGTGGATAATAGAATCTTTAGAGAAAGAAAAAAACTCAAACAAGAATTTATAGAAATTCAAAGGGAGGGTATATGATATGAAACCAATATATGACTTGTTTAATGACATTGACATGGATTCAGACCAACTTGAAGAGATAAAGTTAGATGATATAGAGATGAAAAAGTTAAAGGACAATGTTCATAAAAAAATTAAAAATAAAGATAAACATAAAAAATTTAGGAACATAGCAGCTTCAGTTGCTGTTATAACTTGCATAGGAATATTAGGATTTAAACCTATATTTGCTGAAACTAATTTTGCAAGTGGAATTATTGAAAGGCTAAATTATAGTAAAAATCCTAAAGGTTTAGAAGATTTCACTACTGTAATAAATAAAACAGTAACGGATAAGGATATTTCTATAACTTTAGAAAGCATTACTATGGATGATAACCTTTTAAACATAGGTTATAAGATTTATTCCCCAAATAAAACTATAAAAAATGATACAGAATCCAAAATATTTTCAGGGCTATCAGTTAAAATAAATGGTGAAATTTTAAGAGCATGTTCAGGCGGCAAAATGAAGCGTTTGGATAATAATAATGTTGAACTTTTAAAAACACTTAACATAGAAAATAAAAAAATCCCTAAATCTATGGATATGTCAATATCTTTTGATGAACTATTAGGTGTTAAAGGAAAATGGTATTTTAATTTTAAAGTAGAAAAAGAAAAAATATATTCTAAAATTAAAAATATACAAATAAACAAGGATATACAATTAAGTGACTCTAAAATTAATATAGAAAAACTATCCATAAGTCCAGTATCTACTACATTAACTTATACAGGAACAAGTGAAAATTCTACTACATTTAAACACTTTATCATTTTAGATGATAAAGGTAATCAAATAGGTGAACAAGGAAACAACTTCTCCGATGATAAAGGTAATATTCAGGGTACTCATAACTACGATGTCATATATAATAAAGGAATAAAAAAGCTAACAATAATCCCAAGTGAAAGTATGGATATTATTGGAGACAGCAAAGATAAAGCAAAAAAACTTCAGTTATTAGAGTTAAAAAATGATAATTTACCTATAGAATTGAAACAAACAGAAAGCAATAAAATTATTGTAAATGATGTTAGCTTTTCTAAAGATAAAGTAGTCATTAATTATGTATGTAAAGGCTCATTCCCAGTATCTCAAAGCTATAGATTATATTTATATGATGAAAATAAAAAAGAACTTGAAGAGATTTGGGATGATAACTCCACATATACGACACAAGGAACTTTCACTAAAACATTTAAACTAAACAATAGCAAAAAATACTATATTGGCACAGATGACATGAGTGATATAAAATTCTATGAAAATGATAAGATTGAAATAGATCTTACTAAATAATTTAATTACATTAAAAGCAAAGCGGCCAGAAGGCCGCTTTAGTTTTAACGTAAGGTTTCATCTATATTTTTTCATCTATAACTTAGTTTTTTTATAACTTTTCATAAAGATTTATCCTCCTTTCAAATTTTATTTTAATGAATGATCTTGTTTTGAATAAGAAATTGTTTTACTTTAGTAGTATATTCATTTTTATTTACAAAGTATGACATAGCATGTTCTGCATCTGGTGAAATGTATATAGTTTTAGTTCCTGTCTTTTCTAAATATAATTCTAAAGACATGGATGCTGGTATAAAAGTGTCATTACTGCCATGAATAAACATGATAGGTGTTTTAATATGTTTTATTGCTTTTATAGGGGATACTGCATATAGTGAAAAACCAGATTTATTAAGTGCTACCATATTAGCATAAAATAGAATAAATTTAGAAGCAAGCTGATGTTGAGGCTTTTCACTTTTAGATAATTTCATACTTAGCAACTCTGATATATCTGAGTATGGACAATCTACCACATAAAAGTTCACATTTCTTTTATCTTGATCTAAATTCGCCTGCAATAATGATGTAACCGCTCCAAGGGATTCTCCATGAACACCAATTACAGCATTAGGATTTACCCACTTTACCCATTTCACCACATTATCAAGATCACTTTTCTCAAAAAAGCCTAGAGTTATATCATTTCCTCCACTTTTTCCATGGTATCTTGAATCATATACAACTACGTTAAATCCCATATCAAGATACATATCAGCATACTTCATTGCTTCCCAACGACTTGCAGTGATACCGTGAACTATGATAACTGTATTATTTGTAGGTTTAGCATTAAAAATATATGTACCCGCAAGCTTGTAACCAAAACTAGATTCTATATCTATATCATAGGATTCTAGAGTTTTAAATCTTTTAAAATCAAAACTATTTTTATAATATTCAATCCCTGTATTAGCTCTATCAATATATATTTTACATACTTTTTCATAATAGATATTTCCAAAATAAAAACCTGCTGCATTTATGGCAATAAATAAAACTATTGATATTATAAATATTAATTTATATTTTTTCTTAGGATTTATCACTTTTATTTCTAAGTTGTTCAATAAAATCATCTCCAAGAATAACTTATATTTTTATAATTTATTTTTTTACATCCATTGCTTTATCTAATTCCTTAGTATAACTATCTGCGGATAGAAGTCCAGTCATAAAAGCTGTGGATGCTTCCATTATTGCCTTTGATGTCTTAACATTTATACTACCATTTAATAAACTACTATTAATATTTTTATTATGGAATAAACTCTGCACAAATTGCTGTAAATCTGCATTAGCTTTATTAGATATCTTCCAGTTCTGCTCGCTAGGAATATAGACAGTCCAAACATTGTTTTTCTTTTCATATAAATACTTATTATAACACTTAGATACTTCCACAGCTAAATTAACTGCTTCTTTTGGATATTGTGATGTTGATGAAATAAACAAGCCTGAATTTTTTTGCAAGTTGCTAACTAAGCTATTTGAATTATTCAAGTTTGATTCTCCAATATAAGGATAATAAAGTAATTTACATTTTCCCTTAAGGTTTTTATTGGATATATCAAAATTAGAAGAATTTGTACAATACATAGCCGCTTTACCTGAATAAAAAAGCTTTGCTGCATCTGCATCTGTAAGGGATTGTGGCTTTTGTCCAAAGGCTCCTATATCCATAAGTTCTTTTACCATAATGGCAGCTTCCTTAAAGCTATCATCGGAAAATTCTTCTTTGTTATTTAAAATCTTTTTCGTAATTTGTGGGTCAACAGTACATGCGAAGCTTTCAATCATATTAAAAACAGCTCTACCATCCTTCCCCCCAACAACAATAGGTATAATTCCTTTAGATTTAAGTGTTAAAACTGCATCTTTAAGTTCTTTAAGATTATTAGGGGTTTTAATTTTGTTTTTCTCAAACAACTCACTATTTATTTCTATTATTCCATAATGTACTTCTTCAAAAGGTACTGCATATATATTTCCCTTATATCCATCAATCTTTGCAGAAGGTAAAACCATATCCCAAAACTTCAATTTATTTAAATATTTATCTATAGGTTGTACTGCATTTACAGAAGAAAGTTCTTGAAAAAAACTATTTCCCCTTGAGAAAAAAACATCTGGCTTATCCTTTGAGGATAAAAGCACCTTAATTTTTGTTTCATAACTCTTCATATCACCCTTTATGTAGCTGAAGGTTATATCCTGATTTGGAAACTGTTTTTTTATATCCTCTTCAAAACTTTTAACCCCTTCTAGTTTTATTCCATCATCTGAAGGTATAACACATCTAAGTTTTACTTTTCCTTCACTTTTTTCAGGAACTGAAGGTGCTGAAGTTTTAGTACACGCTGCAAATAAAGAAGAAAATAAAAATACACATATCAATAAATAATATTTAAAATTTATATTCTTCATACTTTTCTCTCCCCACCCATTTAAAGTTATAATACCACTCAGCTGTTTATTTTATCACTTTTTTCTAATTTAATAAAATACTTTCTATAAAAATTTCTCCACTATATATGACCTGCAGTAAAAAATAAAGAATAGGAAACTAAAAACGGATACCTTTCCATTTTAAATTTCCTATTCTCAATCCTTACTTCTCAACTATTTTAGCAGTAATATTCTACTATCTTCTTCCTACTTCCTTCTATATCCACGTAAAATTCACGTATTTCTCCTATTAAATTTGTGGATTTTCTAAAATCGAAAACTAATAAACATCCTTCATCTAAACCATATTGCTCTAAGTATTTCCCTAATTGTATTAAACCTTTTTTATGTTGTTCTTCCCCTATCCATATTTTCATCTCTAAAATATACATTTTTTTATTATAAGTAATCAATATATCAAATCTCTTTTCTTCTCCACCTTGTACTTCTTTAAAATCAAAACTACTTTCATTTATTATAGGGCTTAAAAAAGCTAAGAAAAATAATCGCCCATCTTCTTCTAAAAATGTTTCTCTTTTTTTTGAGTACTCATACTTCATAAATTCTCCAAACTTCATTAGTATTTTCTCAATATCCAAATCATTATTAGAGTTAATAAGACTTTCTTTTTTATTATAAAAACCTATATCACTGCTAGTTTCTATTAATGAACTCATATAATTATATATTACTTGCTCATATATCTTATTGTGAATTTTAATCTTTCCTTTGAAATTTTTAAATATACCATATATTATTCCCTCATGTATAATGAAATTATCTTCATTATAACTAATCTCATATCCATCTAATATTATCTTTTTAACTAATTCTTTTAGCTCTTTATTATTTTCTATATTTTTTATTAAACTATGAAAATTAGTATTGCTATCTTCTAAAAGTTTCTTTACTGCTAAAGTAATATATTCTTTTTTCCACTTTAAGTCCTCATTTGGCATTATTTCTTCATCTATAATTTTGCATAATTTACTTACTAAAAAGGGATGTCCTGATGTATAAAAATAAAGTTTTTCTACAAAATGATCTTTGTCTAGCTCTACTTTTCTATGCACCACATAATCATCTAAAATAGTTCTTATTTCGTCTTTTGAAAAGCTCATGTCAACATGAAAATCTGAAGAAATATTCCAGGGGACATTGTATTTATATTCTTCATCCGTTGTTATCTTCATTTTTAGACTTTTAATATCATGCATTCCTGTTAATATAACACTATGAAAAGTGTAATCTTCTCCCTGATTTCTTAGTAAATATTTATTTCTAAGCATATCTAAAAAACTCAAAAATAATTTATTATTGTTCCTTTTACCTACCTCATCTATAATCAATACTACATTTTTATTAGCTTTTAAAATAAACTTAGTTATTAAATTTGATAAATCATTTAAGTTTTCTATTTTATCCTTTTCTTTAATTATAAACTCTGATAAATCTTTATAATTTAAATATAAGTTTTTTCCTATTAACTCTAAAAACCCTCTAGCAAAATAATCCTCTCTTTCAAAAATAACATCCCCAATACCTTCAAAACTTATTTTTATAGGAATGTAATCCTGACAACTTTTTAAATATCTATCCAATAAATATAACGTGGTAGTTTTACCATATTGACTTTGGGTGTTTATAATAAAATATTCTTCATTTTTTACCAATTGAAATATACTATTTAACTTTTCTGATATATCAACCATGTAGTGCTTTTCTGGTATACAGGTTCCTGTTATGTTAAACCTTTTCATTCATGATAACCACCTTATCTAACATTCATATTAATATTATACCCATTTATCATTTGTTGACATTCATTAATAAACCTTGCCACATGAAATCCGTCACATACAGCGTGATGTACTTGTACAGAAATTGGTAATAATATTTTACCCTGTTGTGTAAAATATTTCCCCATGGTAAATATAGGAAGTAAATACTTTGCTCCTGCATACAGATTAAGATTAAATCCTGTAAATGTAGTCCAAGGTATGCTTGAAATTGGAAAAGTGTTTTTCTGTATATTTGGCTTTGGAGAAAACTCTTTAATATTTCCATACATTTCAATATCTTTTAAATAACTCTCATAAAACTTGGAAAAATCCAAATTATATTCCGTCCAAATGTTTGAAAAGGTTTCACTATCCTTTTGAAATACAGTATAACTTGGATTCATCTCATCCCAAATACCCACATTTCCGTTTTCATCAAGCGCTGTACGGAATTCCTGGTGTCTGTTTACAATGGTAGTAATCACGTAAATCATAGTAGGATACAGCTTAATATTTTCATTTTTTATATTCATCAATAGAGTTGTTATGTCAAGGTTTGCTGTTAAACTATATGTACATGGTGTATTTTCAAAATACTGCTGAAAATATGGTTTTCTACTCCAACTTTCAATATCAATTTTATTAAAATTCATTTTGTTATCCTCCTGTAAATATATTTATATCATAGGATTCCAAATAAATCCTACTAAGTTAATTGCAAAATTTGCAAACATATGCATCATCCAAGAAGAATATATATTTTCATTTTTCTCATTTATTTTCCTAATCCTTTATAGTTTGTACAACATCATTTATAAATTCTCCAGCTATAGGAGATATAACATAGTTTTTTCGCTTAATCCAACCAATTTCAAAATTAAAACCTGGTGATTTAATAGGAATAGGTCGAATTTTTTCATAAGCCCTTTCTTCTTTATAAGCCACAGCATTATTTGAACATATACTAAATGCATTAGTTCTATAAAGAAAATCGTATAAACAGGCTCTGTTTGAAACATAAATCTTGCTGCTACGAGCTAACTTTCCAATACTACCCATAGTAGACATTTCATTAGATGAGCTATAAAAAATATCACCATAAGATGCAATAAATGGGTAGGAGGAAAGCTCCTGAAGATCAACACTATCAATATCTTTATAAAAATATGGATTTGATGTACTTACAATAACATAGGGTGGTTCAATAGAAAGACGAGTATATTCAAGTTCCTTAAGCTTTAATATGCGCATAACTGATTTACGCTGCAAGGATGTAAATATAATTATACCTATGTGTGAATTTTGCTTGTACACATCCTCAATAACCTGCGTTGTAGTTCCTTCATTATGGGAAAAATATATATTTTCTTCACCATGCTTTTGATATAAATTTACAAAAACATTGTACACGAATTTCAATGTAACTGTGGACACCGAAAAAATCTTTCTATCCTCATGAATCACATATTCACAAATTTCTCCTAACTGCAAAAACTGCTGATAAACAGGCTTTGAATAAGTTAAAAACTGTTCTCCAAATTCAGTAAGCTCAATTCCTTTTGTGGTTCTAATAAACAATTCTGCTCCTAACTCTGTTTCTAAATTTTTAATAGAAAGGCTTAAATTTGGTTGAGAAATATAAAGATTTTGTGCCGCTTTACTTATAGATGCGGTCTTAGCAATTTCTATAATCTGCTGAATTTGTTTGAACTCCATATAACTGCTCCTTTCATCTAATGTTTATATATAATTCAATATAAAAAAATTCAAAAACATCAAAATAATTGCAATATATATTTTATATGGATATGTATATAAATTATATATTATCGCCCTCAGAATGTCTAATGATATACTAAAGTTGCAAACTCGCAACTGTTGGCCAAGGTTACGGCAAAAACTTTTACTCTAAAGGAGGACTATTTATGAAGCCAGTTATACTAATTTGTGCTGTTCGCAATCTAAAAGATTCTAAAAAACAATTTCTAATACATGAAAGTTATGTTAGTGCAATACATGCCGCTGGTGGTACTCCAATACTAGCCCCAATCACAAATGATTTAAGTGAAATAAAATCATATATTTCTATGTGTGATGGCTTACTTTTATCTGGTGGAGAAGATGTTTCACCTATGTTATTAAATGAAGAACCTATTCGTGGTATTGGCTATATTAGTGAAGAGCGTGACCGTTTTGAATTTATGCTATTTAAAGAAGCCAAAAAACAAAACAAGCCTATACTTGGTATATGTAAAGGTTGTCAAATCATTGCTCTGTCCACTGGAGGTAAAATTTATCAAGATATTTTTACTCAACATTCAAATACCATTGAACATAGTCAACCAGAGGAACAGCTAGGAGAATTATTTCATACCGTTTCTTTAGATGATAATAGCAAATTATATGAATTATTTAAAACTGAAAAAATTAGGGTGAATTCTTGGCATCATCAAGCAGTTTTATCTGTTGGAGAAGGAATGAAAATCACTGCAAAATCCTCAGATGGACTTATAGAAGGAATAGAATCCATTGATGGGCTAATCTTTGGGGTACAGTGGCATCCTGAACTTCTATTTGAAAAGTATCCTGAACAGCTATCAATATACAAAGAACTAATTGATCAGTGTATAAAACTAAAAAAGTAAGGAACTCACTTTTTATGAGTTCCTCACTTTTTTAGTTTTTAGCCTCTAGCACCACTTTCATCAAGTAATATAAATTGATTTACTTTCTGAAGATCTTTGCTTACATTAACTAAGCATGTTTTTCCTCCATCATATTTAAAATAAAAGAAATAGTCCCAAGCTCCTTCTTGACAGTTCAATTTTTTACTTTCTGCTTCTGAAAATTTATAACTTTTACCATTTAATATGTTATTGTTTTTAACAAAGTCAGCTGCTAAATTTTTAGCTTTATCATAAGAAAAATTCTTATAATTTTCATTCTTTGGCTCTCCTGAATGATACTCTAGCTTTACTATCTTATTAGCTTCAGTATCTATCACAGCAGTATATAAAATGGTATCATTATCATTTATAGGTTTATCCTTTCCATTACACCATTGTGCTACATAAAAATTTTTCCCATCTGCATTATAAAAACTACTTCTTATTTCATATAATTTTTTAACATCTACTGTTTCGCCTAAATTCTTTTGAAAAGCCTCAAGCGCCGTTTGTTTAAGTTTATCTTCTTTACTTTCCTTCTTGTTATCTTGTTGTGCAACAACCTTCTTAGTCATTACCTGATTCTTTGGTGTAATATTTTTTGACACCTGTGCATAAGTTTTAACACCTCCAATACTTAATGCACCAATTAATGCTAATGCCATTATTCCTTTTGATTTCATAATACTTTTCCTCCTTTAATTTACATCTTGGGATTTATTTTGTTCTTCTCCCTTGCTATGATTAAAGTATAGGACAGAAAATTATATAAACTATCTACTAGTTGTAAAATAGTTGTAAAATCTAATTAAATATTATTTTTATAGTTGTTCCCTTGTTTAATTCACTTTCTATTTCTAATTCAGCCTGATGAATTTTTGCTATTTCAGCACATATAGCAAGTCCAAGTCCAGCACCATTGTTAGCTCTAGTTCTTGATTTATCAACCATATAAAAGGCTTCAAAAACTTTTGGAATATCTTCTTTAGAAATACCAATGCCTTCATCCTTTATTTGGAGTACAACTTTATTTTCTTTATTCTTATATACATTTAAATATATATTGCTATCCTCTTTTGATGCTTTAATAGAATTGTCAATTAAATTACTAATTAAATTACTAATCAAATCTTTTTCTACAACAATTTCATACTCTTCACTGCAAATTATTAAATCAATATTTTTATCCTGTAACTTAGGTTTCAAGATATCCTTTAATTCTTCCAATATATTTTTTATGTTTTCTTTTTTCATTTTAAAATTTTCTCTTTTAAGCAATATTAAATCCATCATCTTCCACGATAGTTCTTCTAGTCTTTTTCCTTCTTTAAATATATGGTTTAATCCTTCCATAAATATTTTTTCATTATATGAAGTTGAACGAAGAAAATCTGCATACCCAATTATAGCAGTTAAAGGTGTTTTTAATTCATGTGTGAAATTATCTATGAATCTTTGTTTTTCTTCAGTCTTAAGTTCTAACTCATTTATTTTCCCCTCAACAGCATTTGCCATTTTATTAAAGTTTTCTGCTAAAATTCCTATTTCATCCTTGGAATTAATATCTGCTCTCTCTGAATAATTACCTTTTGATACTATTCTTGTGGTTTTTATTAGATTATCTATAGGACTGGTAATATACTTGCTTAATATATACATACCAATAGCTAAAATTATAGTTACCACTATTGATAATTGAATAAAAAAATTATATTGTTGTTTTCTATCTTCATAAATATATGTTACATCATGAATATATGAAAGCTTTAAATCTTCCCCTTGTATATGTACTAAACCAGTTATAAATAATAATGTTTTATTTTCTACATCCCTTATAATGTATTTTCTTTCATCATAAGAGACATTTTTTAGCTCTTCTCTTTCTCTTGGAACCTTAAATTTTAAGTTGGTAAAAACTACATCATTATTTTTATCTAAAACCTCCAAATAAATATCTTTAGAATTAATTTTTTTTAAATAGTTTTTAATAATTTCTTTACTCTTAGATTTACTATTTTCCTCTAAATCTGTATCTAAATAATAATTTGAAATCATATTGTAATAACTAATTCCTGATAAAATATTACTTTGTTCATTAATTGACCTATCTATCTCTCTTTTTAAATTTAAATTATGGCTATTTTCTATTAAAAAAATAGAACCAAAATTAAGGGATATTAAAAATAGCAACAATGAATATATGAATATCTTTTGCCAAAACTTCATTTAATCCTCCAATCTGTAACCAAACTTATATACAGTTTTAATTTTTTCATCTAAATCAAGTTTTTTTCTAAGCCTTTGAATATGCATATCAACAGTTCTAGTCTCACCTAAATAATCATATCCCCATACTTTTTCTAAGATTTTCTCTCTAGATAGAGCTATACCTTTATTCTGTATTAAAAGACTTAAAAGCTCAAATTCTTTTAAAGTTAAATCTATAATATTCCCTTGTTTTTTTACAATCATTTCTTTTAAACATATTTCTAAATCTTCAAATCTTAAAATATCATTCTTTTTTCCATAACGTCTTAAAACCGCCTCAACTCTAGCTAAAAGTTCTATGGATTCAAAAGGTTTAACAACATAATCATCAGCCCCCATTTTAAGCCCCTTAACCTTGTCTGCAATGGACGACTTAGCAGTTAAAAAAATTATGGGTATATCCTTATATTTTATTTTCTCTATTACACTAAATCCATCTAATTTAGGAAGCATAATATCTAAAAGTATTAAATCAAATTCTTCTTTTTCAATTATTTCTAAAGCTTGTATCCCATTATAAGCCTGCTTAGTTTCATAATTAACCATATTTAAATTAAGTTTTATTAAATCTGAAATAGTTGAATCATCTTCTACAATTAAAACTTTTTCCATTATAATCAATTCACTCTCCTTAGAAATCGTTATCCAGGGACGTAACCCATCAATACTCCCACTTTAAAGAATATAGGAGTATTGGATCGGACAAAAGAAAACGAAGAGCTTTATTACTAAAAAACTCTTCATTAACTCCATAACATATTATTCGTTTAATATGTTATCATATTTAATTAACAATAAATATATAATATTTAAACCTCTCACGCCATTGTTTACTGTTGATTAACATAATACTTTTTACAACTTAAAGTATACTATTAATATTTATAAAAATTATTGATTAGTTGTAAAATAGTTGTAAAATCTATACTCACGTCTATATAGTACATGTACAATTAACGCCTATTCCTAACTTATTAATATTCTTCTTCATGTCATTAAAGCTTATGTAAATTCATAGAATATTCTAAAGTAAAATAATATTGTTAGGTGAATATATAATGTTTAAAGAGTTCTATCAGTCTATAGACTCCTCCTATACTGAAGAAGTTATAGATAAACTATCAAGTTTTGGGGATGATCCTGCTACTGGGAATCGTTCTGCTGGTTCTAAAGCATGTACAATGGCAGCAAAATATCTTTACAATAAATTCGAAGGAATTGGATTAACTAATGTACACTTAGATGATTTTATAGTTAATGGATGGACATTTAATGGTGCAAACTTAAAATATATAGATAACTTAGGAAAAGCAAATAAAATAGTTCTTGGTGGATATGCTACTAACTTTGTAGTCAATAATAAAGAATTTAAAATTGTTGATGGTGGAAAAGGTACTCTAAAAGAATTGGAGTCACTTGGAGATATTAATGGTAAGCTAGTTTTAATATCTACACTAAATACCTATTATGATTATTGGGTTAACTTTCCTTCATATCAAGCATATCTTAAGGGTGCTGCTGGAGTAATAGTTGCTGCTACTCATAATATCCCTTTTGATGATATTTTAATTTCAAATGATATCTTAGTACCTTCTTATTGTAAAACCCTTTCAATAAGTATAGGTGATGCAAATAAACTAAAATCCTTAATTAAAGCCAGTGTAGATAATGAAATTAGTGTAACTCTTAACGCTGAATCTAAGGTTCTCCCTTACCAAACTTCATATAATGTTTGGGGTGAAATTAAAGGAAAAACTGATGAAGTAATTTATTTAATGGCTCACTATGATGGTTATTATCACTCCTACTTTGATGACGCTTCAGGTGTATCTGAAATTTTAGGTATTGCTAAAGCCTTAATTAATAGTTTTTATGACAATAAGAAAACAATAAGAATTATAGCTCATGGTGCTGAAGAATGGGGAAAGGGCTATACTCCTTTTGATTGGGCTGCGGGGGCATATGAACAAATAATGCATATCCACCCCGAATGGCCAGAAAAAGCTTTTGCTTTAATAAATATAGATGGTAACTTCCCCATTACAAATGAAAGAAATTATATAATATATACCTCTCCAGAATTATTTAACTTTGTAAAAAATAATACTTCAAATATGTTATCAGAAATTCCTAATTATAATTTTAATATTAAATATCCTGTACCATTACCTTATGAAGACTTTATTTATCAAAAATCAGGTATTCCTGCAATAACCGCTGGGGATGATTTTGAAAATAGCTTATATTATAAAGCATATTATCATAGCTCAGCAGATAGTAAAGGAGCAGGTTTTGATATAGAAACTCATAAATTAATCCAATGTTTATATGGAAGTATCCTTATATATTTAGATAATCTTTCAATAAGGCCAATGGATTTTCATACTCGTTTTGTGGATTTGAAAAATAGTTTTGATTTAACTCATGTAGATAATAATTTAATACACTTAATTAATAGACTTTGTTTTTATAGCAAACAATTAACTTATAAAATTAAAAACATTAACTCTAATAACTATACCTATTCTGATTTTAACTATGAATTAAACCAAAAACTTTATAAATTGTATAAAATAATACAAGATAATTTCTTAGCCTTTAACTATTCACTAGAAATAGTTTTTCCTCATTCTGTATCTCAAAATAATTTAAGTTTATTATCCAATGCAATAAATGCACTTAAAAACAAAACGGAATCTTTAGAGGATATAGTTAATAACTATATTTTAGAAATTGATTTAAACTATTTAGTATTTGACTATGATAAAACAGTATATAACTTCATGGCTAATAGGTATAGTTATGGTAGTGAAAATACCTTTGGTGAAAAAATGTATTTAAACCCTAATGAAGATTTATATGATGTGGCTCACTCATTAAAATCCAAATATAATGAAGTATCTCCTAATGTAAATAAGGAAATCGATATGTTAACAACTGCTTATAATAATCAAACTGAATACTATAAAAAAACATTGAATAAGGAATTTGAAGCTGGTTGTAAAATACTAAAATATATAAAGTATATATTAGAGGACATAACCCTATTACACTAGATAAGCTCATAGTTTGCAAAATTATAAAATTATAAATCAAAAGGCCTCCAACATATTTTTATATATGGGAGGCCTTTTAATTTGCTTTTTATAATTTAAAGCACAGTAATTCCACTTTCAAAAATAACTTTTAAATATTCACCTTCAAATAAAAAATCCATGCTCAAGGTTAAATCATTTTCCTCTGCATCACTAGTAAAAGCATACTCATAACCTATTCCACTTTTATCGTTATAAGGATAAAAGTGTTCTTGCCAAGAACCACAACCTTCATAATCGTCAATTTCCTCTAAGCCGTTGTCTTCTTTATAGTGCTCTATAAATTCTGATAAAAATTCTATATTCCAACTTCCAAGGTCATCAACCTTTTCACCAACAACTTTATAATTTTCCTCAGAAATTGCATTAACAATTTCTTTAGCAAATTCTTTTATAGCTTGTCTTTCTTCTCCTACGATAAATTTAATCATAACATTCTCCTATTGTATAAAATATTCTTTGATTTCAATTGTACCACAAACACATAAATCCAGTATATCAATTTATAGTCACTAAGTATCTCTTTACTTGGGAATGAGCCTGATAATCTTATCGTCAGTTATATTAGGATTCCCTCTGCCATCTCTATTACTTGTTGTAAGATAAATTGATCCATCTTTCCCTTGAATAACATCACGCAAACGTCCATACTGATTTCTAAACCATGATTCTATATTCTTCACTGCCGTTCCTTCTTTGTTTAGCGAAATAGCAAGTAATTGCTGTCCACGTAAATTAGCAACCAGTAATTTACCTTGCCATGGCCCTTGATCTATAAAGGCAATTCCAGAAGGTGCCCATGTCTCTTCTCCGCTGTGTATCAAAGGCTTTTGTGTCTTAACTTCTTGAGACTCTTCATCTCCTTGAACAAGAGGCCATCCATAATTGGCTCCTGGTTGTATTATATTTATCTCATCATGTGCTAACTGTCCGTGCTCTGATGCATACAAAATATTTTTTGAATTCCATGCTAAACCTTGTGGATTTCGATGACCTAAGCTATACACAGGTGAATTAGCAATTGGATTATCTTTTGGAACACTTCCATCTAGTTCTATTCGCAGTATTTTTCCTGCTGTACTTCTTAAATCTTGTGCTAATGCAGAATTTCCTGCATCTCCTGTTGTTATATATAACTTCTTGTCTGGGCCTATCTTTAACCTTCCTCCATTATGAATTTGTCCACCAGGAATCCTATCAAGAAGAACTCTATCAATGGATGCCCTGTTATTGTTTTCAACCAATCTTACCACACGGTTATATATTCGATTACCTTCTGCATATGAATGCATAACATACATATAATGGTTTTGCGAATAATTAGGGTCTAAAGCAATACCCATTAGACCACCCTCTCCCCTACTTACAAAGGGTGCTCCAAATGTGATTAGTGGCTGTGTTAGAAGTTTACCATCTTCAATAATTCTAATTGCCCCAGATCGCTCCGTAAAATATATTTTCCCTTCATTGCTTATGTCCATAGCCCAGGGTACATATAAATTTTCAGCAATAACTTCAACTTCATATTGAAATTGCCTTGATGTAATTGATCTTGTTTTCACATTAGCTGCATTACCACCACGAAATATCATTTTAGATAAAATGTTGCGAATTTTTTTCATACTCTTATCCTCCAAACTTAAATGATAAAAGCCACCATATATAATATTCATCATAAATTATGTATATCACTTACTTGAAAATATATAATCTACTAAAATATAATACTCTCTAATGTATTTACAAAAAACTAAAACGCCGGCACTGAATTATCCAATACCGGCGTGAGTTTTATTGGTGGAGGCGAAATGCAGCGACCCAATGTATATTTTATGAAAGCATTGCTTCATTATGTTTTTAAGTAATCTCTAATATAGGAACTGGATTTTTTTAACCTGCATCAGCTTTAAGGGAACTAAAGTCCAAATTCTTAAGGTGTTCCCACTTTATAAATATCATCAATTTATCACCATCGTGCCAATACCATTCAAGGTCGTCGTCTGAACTAATTGTCAATAGTGAAATCCATTCTGTTCCAGGTGTTGGATCATAAGCTAGTGTACAATGTGATGGATACCCTAGAAGATAGTCAGAACTTTTATGTAAAGATTCTCGTATTTCGCTGTAAATATCATTTTCCTCTTCAGTGAAAGGCCAGTTCTTCACTTGATATTCATCATATGGAATATCAATGGTTGGAGAAAACTCAATAACAGTTGACTTACCAACAATAGAATTAGGTGACACAATAGTCTCTAGGTTTGTAGTATCTGGAGTAAATATTGCGTGAATATATCCTTCTTCCCAGGTTTCCAAATCATACTCCTCCTCAAAATCATCCATAACAAAAAGACTAAGAAGTCCGCTTTTTGGCAGATCCGTTTCTGCACTTGTAATTTCTGAAAAGTTGATTTGACCAAGAAAACGGTAGGGTTTCATATTATATGTAGGCCACTCACTTCCTACTGGTAAATCAGGTGCACCTCCAAAGCGACTACATCCCAAATGTGGTTCACTATCTTCATTTTTCAAAATATCAATTGCTGGACGTATAACTTCCATCAAAAATTCCTTATGTTGTGAAATATCTGATTGTATTACCGTCTCTAAAAATTTGTTAGTATTCATGATAAACCTCCTAGAATTTCTTAGTTTCAGTGTACTTTAGTTGGCAAACTATTTTATATATTTCCATTCACATATTCTTCTTTAATGGTCGAAGATGTATTTCGAATCTTTAAAACTACTTTATCATTGTCCAAAGTCTCAACCATGTTATGTATAACTTTCTATATTATAATTTATATAATAAGATTTCTATGTGTATATTTTACCATAACTCATTTCTGCATATTTTGTAAAATAAAAGTATTAATTGACACATTATTCATTTTACCCCTATAATTGATAGTAACTTAATAAACGGAGGCTGAATGAATGAACAAATCAAAATATCTAGAAAAATTAACAGAAGAATGCAGTGAAATAAGAAAAATTATTGCTAAAAAAACACTGTATGTTACCATTTTACTTATAGTAATATCTACTATTATGTATGTAGGATTACCTTTATTAGATTCTAGGGCTGCACCTGTAGCAACTATGTTTTCATCAACTTTGGGATTTATGGGTTTTATTTTTCTTATAAGATTTTTTTCATTTTCCGGAAAAATAAAAGACAAAGTTTTGATAAAATGCGAAGATGAAATCAAAAAAAATCTTGGAGCAAATGAAACCTTTGAAACCTTTGACAATGATATAACAAATCCAGCATTTGGACAATATCTCATAAATGGTTCTAAAATATTCATTGGCCATACATTTGTCTTATTTCAAGGTTCAACTGCTAAAGGTCCATATTTCCAAATACTACGTGGAGATAACCTTGGTCAATTTGATGTACACTACTTTTCTCAAAATGGTGTTGGAACTGATATTGGTGTAGACATTAAAGATAAGAATGGTAAATTTATACGTTCCATTATGACCTCAGATAAAGACATGTTCTATAAATTATTAAATGCTCTAGAAAACATTAAAAGTCATGCCAATGGAGAATATATTCCAATGGAACAAGCTTTAGGTTATGAAGATAATGAATTTGTAGGAGAATTAAAAAGTAAAGTATCTGGTCACGATAGAAAAGGCTTAACTAAATTAGGTATTTTCGGAGTTATATTGAGAGTGTGAAAGTTTTTCTGTAAATAGCTTTCTATGATAATTATTTTATAGGCATGGAGGTCATGGTAAAACTCCATGCCTTAATTACAATATAATTAACAATGAATTGCATGTCAAGAACACCCTAG
>NZ_JHVC01000037.1 GCF_000619945.1 Clostridium lundense DSM 17049
TACTTTAATTGAATCTGTTTGTGGTACTGCTGTTGCTGTTGTCCCCGGAATTGTTTCTGAATTTCCCTGGACTTTAAACTCTACCTCATCACTTAAATTAGGCTTGTCCTTTAATGCTGCTTTTATTACAATGGTTCCTGATCCTAATACTATAAATTTATTAGAAATCTTTTCATCCATTCTTCCTAACTTTTCATCATTCATTGTAAAAGTTAAATTTTCCACAGGTACTGCTTGATTATTTTCATCCTTTACCTGAAGTTCAATTTGGTCTCCAACCTTTACTTTTGTAAAATCATTTACTATTTTTATAGAAATTGTTCCTATACTATCACTTTGTATTTTGTTTACTATATCTTGAATATCTAATTTTCCATCAATTACATCTTTCTTTTCTTCATTTACTGATGGCTTTTCAATATCCTTTTTAACATTTTCAGAGGAATTTTTCTTTTTATCCTCCTTAATGACCTCTTTTTTCTCTTCAGTAGCTTTATTTTCAACTTTTAAAGCTTTATCATCTTGTTTTGAGTTTTCAGTAGCTTTACTATCATTTTTTACTACTGAACTGTCTTCTTTAACAGCTTCTGCAAATACTGTTTTCATTCCTACAATTCCACTATCTACACTAGTGAAAACCATAACAAATGTCATTAGCATGCTAATCATACTCTTATACTGCTTTTTGTTAAACATACACTAACCTCCTATTAATTTTTAAAAACCACTATTTTAATTATTAAAGCAGTTTAGTTATCTCCTCCTCTTCTTCATATACTTTAATTTTGATATAATTAAACCGTATATATTTATATAATCAGCATTAATTAAGGGATAAATTTAATATATTTATCTTGCTAGTTTACTTCATTAAATTTTTAAATTTGCTAAAACTTACAGCACACTGTGCTCTATTAATAGTTTCATTGGCGTTGAAGCTATCAAAAGTAAGCTTTTCAGCTTTTAAATTTTTATTTTTAAGTTTACTTCCATTAATTAATGCTGATATAAACTCTTGTCCAGTGATTTCTTTATCATTATCACCTTTTTTATCTAAAGTAGAAATATCTTTAAATATTCCTTTTCCCATGCAAAGTTCTATATAATTGTTATCATTATCTATTTCTAGTACGTCTGATTTCTTATTTTTTTCTACAAACTTCAGTTCATCTCCACTATATTTTTCATAAAAATCTGTTTGAAGCTTTAAAGCATTAACTAAATATCTTGCAAGTTCACCTTTTGTAACCTTTTTATTAGGTTTAAATGTTCCATCTTTATAAGTATCCATAATGTAGTCATATACAACTTCTATAGATTCTTTGTAGCCATAGTCTCCTGCTTTAAAATCACTATATAATATCTTTTCTGCTTCTGGCCTATTAGCTTTGAAAAGTTTATCATAAGTTGTTTCTTCATTATAAACGTCTGCCATACCATATAAACATTCATAAGTAGTTAAGCTATTATCATATACAGGAAGCATGTCCTTTTCATCTAACACATGAGTAAATGCTCCATTAGGCAACTGATGTTTTAATAAGAAAGTTACAGGATTACATCCTTTTTTCTTTTCCCATTGTTTACTCATAGGATTTTCTCCATACATTAATATTGCCTGCATTGCCCAAACATCACTTTCAGGATTCTGTGTTCCCCATGATTCAAATCCTCCATTATCTAACTGATGTTTTCTTAAAAAGTCTAATGCCCTTTTTACTGGTGGATAATCTTTATCAGCTCCTAATATGCTGAAAGCCATAAGAACCGCTGCTGTCATATCTACATCTGATGCTGTCTTCAAGTAATCTTCTTTATCTTTAAAGTCCTTTACATCCCAAGTAAATCCTCCATCATGGTGCTGATTTTTTTCAAGCCACCTTATAGCTTTATCTCTATTAGGAATAGGTTCACCTGCACAATGAAGAGCCATAGCACCAAAGCATTGAGCATTTATAAGGTCATCTCCTACTGGTTTTTTTGTTCTTTTATCCTCTACAGAATCTGCAAAATGACCATTTTCAAGCATTGTTTCTTTTACAGCTCTAACTAGATTAACTCCTCCAAAATTACGAGGATCTTTTCTTGCTGCTGTTATGCCTATTATAGTTCTTTGATAATCTGTGTTTTTAGTTTTTGAAAGTCCATCTCCATTTTTTACTTGCTGTTCTCTCCAATAGGCTGCATTTTTTCCATTTACAGTCCATACTGGACCACTTATATCCTCTCCAAAACCATAAAGTCCCAAAGCAGGCCAATCAAGTATACCTGCAAATTCTTGTGGTTTATAAGTATCATAATAATACTGTATAGTCTTTTGCGAGGCCTGATAAACCTGCTTCTTGAGAGTTTTTCTTCTGTAAATATCACTATTTAGATACCCAAAACTTGCCAAAGTTATAATAACAATAAGTATTGGTATTATAATCTTTAAATTCTTTTTAAATTTCATTATTATTTTTCCTCCTCTCATTAATTAATCCTTAATAATATATCTATTAAAAATAATAAGAATACTATTGGTAATAATACAAAATCTAAACTTATATAGGATATATTTTTATTATCTATGCTCTGATTAAATATATTTTCATCTCCATTTAAATACTTACCATTAAACTCCATAAGTACTTCATCTAGTCCATTATATTTTTCATTTTTGATGCTATATTCAGGAGAATAATCTAAATGTATATTTTTCATAGTTTTATCTATAATTTTATCTCCCTGCTTTAAAGTAACTAAAAAACTATATTTACCAGTTTCATTTAATAAAAATTCCCCTCTATATTGTCCTTCACCTATATTATTTACATTTACATTTTCTTCTACATTATCTGGACATGCAACTACGGCTTCTATGGCTCCATCTTTAATATTTTTATTGCTCTTTACTAAAATTTCTACATTTCCACCATTTCTCTTAAGTTGTAGGTTTATTTCTTTTCCATCTTTATCTTTTAACAAATAATTTATTGAAGAAGACCAATATTTAGTGAATCCATTCCAAGAAATCCACTCATCACTCCATTTTCCATTAATATCCGATGTCCATGCTGCTACCTTTCCAAGTCCATAATTCCAGTGAGCAAATATAGGATCTCCTTTGTCACTTTGTAAAACTAAATTGGCTTCCTTTTTTATTCCTGTACCCATATATCCGTTAAGCTTTGGTAACGCCATATGTTCTTTATTAAACACATTATCTAGTTGCTTTGGTGTAAAACTTTCATTATTTATATATTTTTTTTGTGAAATATATGTTTCCTTAGATAAAATTTGAGGTACACTTAAATAATCCTTTGAAACATATTTTCTTCCTCCAGAAGAATCCGCAATATGAGCTAATACTTCTTTATCACAATCATTTCCAACAGCTACTGTGGAAGCTGTAATCTTATTTTTTTTCATTTCATTTATATATTTATCAAAGCCACTTTTTTCCGCTTGTCCATCTGTTAAAAAAATCATATGCTTAACTTTTGTGGAAGCATTCTCTAAAGTTTTCATGCTTTCTATTAAACCTGGAATAATAAGAGTACCACCTTTTGATTTTAATTTTCCTACATCTTCTACTATTTTTTTCTTATCATTAACTTTTTGAAAAGGTACTACCCATTCTACAGTATCTGAAAATGCTACTACTCCCACATAATCTTCATTTTCTAAAGCATTTATTGCTTCTATAGCTGCTTGCTTTGCCAATTCTATTTTTTTAACTCCTGCACTTTCATCATTCATACTTCCTGAGCAATCTACTAAAAGAATTAAACCTGTATTGGCTTGTTTTCTATTGTTTTTCATTTTACAGGATACTGGAAGTATTTTTTCTAATGTAGTTTTTTCATATCCTCCTAAAGCAAAGGAATTTTCTCCTCCAATAACTAGTAACCCTACTCCAAATTTTTCTACTGCTTTTTCTAAAGTTTCATCAAATTTTTGTGGTAAACTTTTATAATCTGTGTTTATCAAGATTATTTCGCTAAAATCACATAAAAAATTTATGTCATTAGGTACTTCCTTTGAAATATAGTTAGTTCTTTTTATATTTAAATTATCCATAACTCTATTCATATTTTCTGCATCTTTAACATTTTCACTTATTAAAAGTACCTTATGATCTTTTCTAATATTTTTATAAACAGTAAAAACATTATTAAATAAATTTCTATCCTTCGAAAAACTTATTTCACTCTTTAATACAATTTCATTTTCATTTATTATAGGAATAGTAAACTGAAATTCATTATTTCCTTCTTTTACACTAACTTTTTTTGTTAACACCTTTTTATTATTAAGATATAAATATATATCTCCCTTATCTTCATAGGTACTATCTATTTTTATTTTTACAGGTATATTCCCATTTTCATAAATATTTTCAGGAATAATAATGTCTGTTATTTGTACATCATTTTCTACTTCATTTTTAACTTCTTTTAATACTAAATTTATATTTTCTTTTTTGATTTTTTCTTTAATATTATGTATATCACCGCAATTTTCTTTTTTATCAGTGATAATTACTAATCTTCTATTATTATTTTTAGGAAAATATGAAATTGCAAAATCCATAGCTTTTTCTAAATTAGTAAAGTTCTTATTTATTTTGGAGGATAACTGTATATTTTTATTTTCATAGGTTAAGGGATACTCTATAGCTGGTTCTTTTCCAAATCCTATTACAGCTATTTTGTCCTTTTTATTCTTTTTACTAATCTGATAATTTAAATAGTTTTCTATGTCTTTTTTATACTTTTCCGTACTTAAAGATTCATCTACTATAAATATGGTTGATGTATCCACATTTTTTAATCTTACATTAAAGTTACTTATGGACAAAAATAGT
The DNA here is from genome assembly GCF_000619945.1 of Clostridium lundense DSM 17049. Classification (GTDB taxonomy): domain Bacteria; phylum Bacillota; class Clostridia; order Clostridiales; family Clostridiaceae; genus Clostridium_AO; species Clostridium_AO lundense. The sequence goes on from NZ_JHVC01000037.1 coordinate 4,850, forward strand.
AATATTATTATTAATGTTCTCACTATAATCCAAAACATTAATTTTTTATTATCCCAGGAATTTCTCACCTTATAAGCTTCATATATAAAATAAATAATTATTAAAGAAAATATAATTATCATTTTTATATCAAAATTAATACTCATTTTTAAACACCTGCCATTCTACTATCAATATAATGAGTATTATTATTACAAAGACATTTTTCAAATTTAAATTCATTAAATTATTAGAAAATGTTTTTGCAGTATTTAAATCCTGTTGATTGTTTATTACATAGTCTTTATACTCATAATTTTTCTTATCTTTAAATAATAAATTATCTAAAACATTATCCACTAATACAGGAAATGCAGGTGTTAATACCATGTCACATTTAGTCCAATCTAGTGATGAGTACAATTTATTATTTTTATCACTACACATAACCAGTTTATTGTTTATTTTCATTATTTCTCTTAACTTCTCATCTTTATTTACTATTTCATTTCCTTGTCCATAACTTTTAATTTCATTTATTCCCCCAACCATTCTACTGTCCTTAATGCTTATTTCTCCTTTAACCACATTCTTACCTAGCATATTTTTAGGAGATTCTACCCACCATACATTACATTTTTCTGGAACATCATTTATATCCTTTTTACATATTATGTACAGATCAAATTTATCTTTATTAAAATCTAAGTTTTCTTTCTTTGAAAATTCCACATAAGGCAATATACTTATAGCTCTTTCTATAAAATAATTTTCTCCTAGCATTACCACCTTTTTCTTGCTAGATTCATCAATAGAAATTGAATAATAATTATTTTCATAAATCATGTCTTTATTATCTATGTAGAAATTCAATGCCTTTATGTTTTTTAACACATAATGAAAAGATACCTTTTTTTCTTCTCCTACATTTAAAGTACAGTTGTTAGCACCTAAGATATTTCCTTTATCATCTTTTAAAGTTAAATTTACTTCTTTCTTTTGTTCTCCATAATTTTTCACAATACAATAACACTTATGTGAATCTTTATAATAATTTCCGTATATTATACCTATATCATTTAATTTACTTCCTATTTTTATTATTTTATTTCCAGTAAATACTTCTTTATTTGTAAATATTACAACATTTTTCTTGAAAGAATTTATTATTTTACTTCCTTTTTCCACATCTAAAGGCTCCTTTACAGGCTTTACTTTAGATAATTCCTTTATTATTTCATTTTTATTTACATTTTCTTTTATAACTTCTGAATAATCCTTCATAAGAATTAGGTTATACCTATAATTTTTAGGTAAACTATCTGTAAACTTTTTTACCTCTTCTTTAAGTACATCCATATGTGTTTTGCCATTTTCCATGGCATTCATAGACATAGAACAATCAATGGCTAATGTATATAAATTATTCTTATTTTTTAATATTAGATTAGGCTCAGCAAAAGCTAAAATAATAAATACACCTATTAAAAGATGTAAAAATAATAGTATATATTTGTTTATCCTTTTCTTACTAACTTTATTAATTTCCCCAAAAACTTTATCCCATAATTTTATACTAGGCACTTGTACTTCTTTTAATTTACGATTTTTTAAATGAATCAAAACTATAATGGCTAATGCTAGTAGTCCTAGTAATCTAAGAGGTTTTAAAAACGTCATATTATTCCACCTCTATTGCCTTTAATATAATCTGAACAGGAGAATTATATTTAGGAGCAAATATATAATTTATGTTTCTTTTTTCACATTCTTCTTTACAATTTAAAGTGAACTCTTTAACTTTTTGCTTATATAATTCTATGTCTTTCTTTCCTACGTTAGCTATCTTGATTTCTCCTGTTTCACTATCAATAAATTTAATTTTCCCATTGTATTTAGGATTCATTTCTTCTTCACACATTATATGTATCAAAACTACTTTTTCATATTTTCCTACACTTTTTTGTAAGAATTCATTAATATCATTGCTTAATAAATCTGTTATTATAAAAATTATTCCTTTTGAACTACTAATTGAAGAAATTACTTCTTTTAAATTTGTTTTCCCTGAAGGATTTATTTTTTCTATTTTATTTAATACCTCATAAAATAATTTTTTACTATTTAGATTATTTAAATTTAATTCAATTGAGTCATTAAAGGAATATACATTTAATTTATTTAATTCTTTTAATGCTATATAACTAATTCCTAAAGCACACATTTTAGCCATAGTCCATTTATCAGGTTGTCCAAAACCCATAGACTTACTATTATCTACCAGTACAGTAACACTAATTTGTTTTTGCTCTGTAAATAATTTTGTATATATTTTTTCTGTTCTACTAAATGCTTTCCAATCAATATTTCTTATATTATCTCCTTTGTAATATGGTCTTACCCCATAAAAGTCGTAGGAGCTTCCAAGTCTATAGCTTTTATAATTACCTGTTAAACTTCCTGATATTCTTCTTCTTATGTTAATGGAAGCCTGTTCAAGCTCTGCTAAAAACTTATCCATTTAATTCACCTTACTTAATATATCTTTAACTATGTCATCTTCGCTTACTTTATCTGATAAAGCATTGAAATTTAAAATAATTCTATGTCTTAAGCAAGGGTACGCCATTTCTTTTATATCTTCGAAAGCCACATTATACCTTCCTTCAATTAAAGATCTAACTTTAGCAGATAGTATAATTGATTGAATTGCTCTTAAGCTTGCTCCGCATTTTACATAATCTTTAACCATTTTTATATCGGTTTTTTCACTATATGTACTTGTTACTATATTTATAGCTAATTTTTTTACTGATTCACCTATTAATACTTTTCTAGACATTTCTCTCATTTTCATTATTTTATTTCCGTCTAAAATTTTATTAGTATTATTATTTAATTTATAATCTCCTGTAGTCAAATCTACTATAGAAGATATAGCATCAAACTCTGGTAATTTTATATTTACTTTTAGCATAAATCTATCTAATTGTGCTTCTGGAAGGGGATATGTTCCCTCTGTTTCCAATGGATTTTGTGTAGCAAGTACAAAAAAGGGTTCTTGTAAATCATAGGTAGTGCTACCTACAGTCACCCTTCTTTCTTCCATAGCCTCAAGTAATGCACTTTGAGTTTTAGGAGTAGCTCTATTTATTTCATCTGCAAGTACTATGGAACTGAATATAGGACCTTTTTTGAATACAAAATCTATATTTCCATCTTTTTTAGTTACTATTTCAGTACCTATAATATCTGATGGCATAAGATCTGGAGTAAACTGTATTCTAGAAAATTCCAAATCTAAAACTTTACCTATAGTTTTTACTAATTGGGTTTTCCCAAGACCAGGCATACCTTCTAAAAGCACATTCCCTCCTGCAATTATTCCAATTAGTACATTTCTTATAACCTCATCTTGTCCTATAATTGCTTTTTTTATCTCATTTTCTACTTCTTCATAATTTTGACTAAAATTTTTTATATAAAGTTCTTCCACAATCAATTCCTCCTACTTTTTTAATGCTTTAAAATAATCTATAACTATCTCTTCCTTGTCTAATGGAATGTTGTACTTTAATATATAATCCATTCCTTCCTTTTTATAATCTAGCCATCTATTTTCCATAGTTTGTGTACTACCATTTTCCCCAATAACTTCTTCAACACTTTTGTCAAATACTTTTCCACTATCATTAACTTTTGAATTTACATTGGAAACACTATTGCTTTTTTTTACAGTAGTAGCTTCCTTATATTTACCTATGGTTCCTTTGTTACCCTTTTCTCTTACTTCTTTATTATCACCAACTTTACTAGAACCTACAGAATTATTATCTTCTCTTCTGCTATTTCCATTACCACTAATTGTATTTTGTGTGCTTTTTATATTTGAGTTTTCTCCATATTTATAGTTATTTTCTTTTCCACCTAATGAGAAATTCTCTGATTTTTTATTTCCCTCTCTATTTTCAAATCCTTTTTGTTCACCCTTAGATAATAATTTATCTTTTGTTTCTCCAAGTTTTGAACTTAATTCAAAACTATCATTTTGTTTCTTTAAAGACTTCACTAAATCTTTTGTAGTAGTTTCTTTTTTCATTAGTTCATTTTGTACACTTTCCTTAATATCATTATTATTAAGGAAGTCTTTATTTTCATTTAAATTCTTAATCATTTTTTCCTTATCACTTTGTGAAATTTTCATATTATTATTAAAAAGTTTGTCATCTATATTTCCGCTTTGCAGTGCAGTAACAAGTTCACTATTTTGAAGAGATGTTCCTTTAAAAATAGATGCACCTAACTTTAAATTTTTTTCATTCTTCATTCCAGTTATATTGTTTAACTTTTCTTGTGCTTTTGCTACTTCCATTAAAGCTTTATCATAGTTATAGGTATTTTTTAATTCCTTTTTTAATTTTTTAAATACCTGTAAAATTTCTTCTTTTTCCTTTTCATCTTTTAACCCTTTTGTGATATCTTTTTTAACCTTATCTATTTGAACAATTTCTTTTTTTATACTTTTGTTTATCTCCTCCATTTCTAAAGCATTTTCTCTAGAAAAAGAAGGTATAAAATAACTTCCAAAACTTATACTAATTATCATAATTGAACATATTATTTTTTTATAATGTAAATTTATTTTATATTTTTTTATTAAATCAAAATTCTGTAACTCATCCTCTAAATCTTCCTTAAAGATTTGGAAGACACCATCCATGTCTTTGTCTTCCTTCAATTCCACATAGGTTATAAGCCTTTGCTTAAGTCCTAAATTATCTCCAGCTTTCGCTACTTTTTCTATGGATGGATTTTGTAATATTGATTTAATTATCATAAATATGAGCAAAATTATAAATATATAGAATATCTTTTGTTTTATATAAACTATAGACTTAAAATGACTTAACACAACAATAGAAAAACCTAAAATACTTCCTATTAATATTCCATTTATTAAGTTTTCAAGTAATATTTCAATCCATAGTTTTTTTCTTAACTTTTTTAAAACATCCTCAACAGTTTTCCACTTCAACACTCCGTCCTCCTAATTCTTTTTCTAAGCCTCATCTGAAGTAAGTACTCTTTTTAAACAAATTCCATCTGAAACTAAGAATCACTTAATCTATAATTAAACTTCAGTTTGGACAGAACCATCCTGTGACATGGATTTTACCTTATACAGTTTATGTATTATTAAAACATTAACTAAACTGCATATACTCCAAAATACCAATGTGCATATTACAGGTTTTATTCCCATTTGAGTATAATCTGTTATTTCCTTGTTTATATATCCCGCTGCTGTTAATATAGGATTTAGAAAAAATACTTTCGGAATATCTTTATCATATACAGTTGTTATAACTATTTGAGAATATCTATAATATATATAAAGAAAAACTAAGCTTAATATATTTGTAAAAAATTGAACAAAATGAGTTATAAAAGCTGAATAATTTTTAAATAATTTATTTAAGCTTAGCAATCTATTAAAACTTACTATAGCAAATCCATATGCAACTTCTATCCCAATAGGAACCCAAAAATTCAAACTCTTTACATTACCAGATATAAATATGATTAATATAAAAGGTATTATAGAAAAAGCTAATATTAAAACCTTAATTAAATCTTTTATTAAACCTTCTATATTTAAAAATTTATCCTTTGTAAAATGAATTAAACTTAAAGAAAACATAACAAATTGAAATATTATAAAATACATATATACTTTTTTATAAACATCAAAATTATATTGTTCACATTTAAAAACTACAATAAATAAATAAGCTAAAAGTACCATAATTATAGTTATGATATAACTAAATATTATAAATCCATCATCTATACAAATGTTTCTATAATCCCTTTTCATATAAACACCACCTTAGTTTAGAGTTCCATGTAATGATAACCCTGGAATTATAAGTCTTCCGTTACCTTTTATTCTTAAAGCTAATAATTTATTATCATTTATGTTTTGTAAATCAACTATAGCTAATGTATTTAACTTTTCCCATTTGTTTAAACTATAATTAAACATCTCAATAGAAAAGTTTCCATCTTTAAATGTATTATTTAAAATAATCTTATTAGCATTTATATTTTTAGGAATTAAATAATAAATTTTTATATATTCATCCTTTTTAAAAGTGTACTCTTTTATATTTCCTTCTTTATCATCAGATTCTTTTTGCACTATAGCTTGTACTAATCCCTCTGGTAACTCTATTTCTTTTTTATTAAATTGGATGTTAACTGGTAAAACCTCCATATTCATTCCATTTAACTTTCTATTTTTCCCATTAACATTTAAATTTGTTTTTCCTTTATAGAAACCTATCAATTTACAATTTAACTCTTCAACATTATTTAAATTAAAATAATATTTTAAAAACTCTTTTTCATATTTATCCTCTACAACCTTCTCTATATTACTTAAATATTCATAATCCCCATTGCCTTTTAAATTATGATCTAATGTATAGTCTAATTTAATGCTTTCTTTACTATCTAAATCACCTATTTTAACAAGGGTATCTCCAACTATTAAAAAACAATCCTTTAATTTATATGGAAATCCATTTAAAATTTTTCCTTTTATACGTCCATTATCTAAAACTAGTTTATTTTCTATTTTCTTTTCCATGTTATTCATAGAAACATTATATAAATAATTAGTTTCCACTGTTGGGTTATATATTATTTTTTTATTAATAGGATCTAAACTATACTTACCTGTTCCTTGTTGACACATAGCTATGGAATCTTTAATCTGTATATTTAAATCTTTTTTATATGGATATACATTAAATAGAGATTTAGTAGTTGTTTTATTTCCCGAATATGTATTTAAAGTTGCAACTGTTATTTTTTCCTTTGATATGTCCTCAATAGAATAAACACCAAAAACCATTAAAGAAAAAACTAAAATTGTAGCTCCCCATAAATAGGCTTTGCTTCTTTTGATAAATATTAATATAAGAAAAACAATTATATAAATAAACATTACTGATATTAAAAAATAAATTATATTAATATTTATCTTCAACATATTATTAGCACAGTTTTTAAGCTTCTCACTTTTTATTCCTTCATCTTTAAAATTACTATTTTGAGTTAAATTATATAAAAAATTATTATTTATATTTTTTACTATTACATTATTTAACTGATTTAAATTATTTTTATCTGTTAAATCAAATTTTATAGGAATAATAGAACCTTTTCCTACAGTAACTACATCTTTTACATTTTCAAATGCTCCTGTTAAATTTTTATAACCATATTTGCCTTGTCCAACAAATATTATCCCTCCATTATTTAACCAACTATCTAAATTTTGTTGCTGGTCATTAGTTAAACCCTGAGAATTAAAATCATCTATAACTATTAAGTTTAAATTATCAATGTATTCTAAATTTAAATTTTTATTTTTTAAATCTATAATTTCTGCATTTTTAATATCCATTGGAGTTATATTTATATTTTTAAACCAGTTATAGTTGTTTAAATTATCACTAAAAATTCCTACAAATAAAGTCTTATTATCACAAATCTGTACAGGATATCCTTTTTCTTTTAAAATTTTATCTTTTTCTGTTACAGTAGCCTTTATATTTTTTACTGCTTTCTTTATTGGAACCGAAAATGTATACGATTTTACATTATTGGCTGAAATATTTATATCATGTTCATACTTCTCATCCTCAATGTATAAATTTACTTTACCATTTATATCTTTTCCTAAAGATTCAACTGTTACTTCTACTGGATTTATACCTCCTATCTTAACTTTCCCATTTAAATATGGTTTTACTTCTAAATTTATATCTTCTGCGTATGTTTTATCACTCATAGCAAATATGCATGCAAATGTAAATAAAAAGCATAGGCATATTTTTTTTAGATTAATTTTCATATGTTCACATCCCTACATAACTCTTTATCTTAGAAATAACTCAATCTATTCCAATGGTGAAATTATATAACATTATTGAATAAATGGTACATTAATAATGTCATCATTTGATACAACTGCACCAAAGTAATTTTTTATTTTTTCTGGTTTTTCTAATAACACATTTAATGCTTTTCTTACATTATTAGAATCAGTACCTGTTACAAGCCAAACTGGTACTGTACATCCCATTCCTGCAGAAGTTGCATAAACTGCACCAGCTTTATCATAGCTTTTAATTACCTTACCTGTATTATCTAATGCATTTAACTTTCCATCTTTAAACTCTACATATATTCCTTCAAGTTTGTTTCTCCAGTTCATTTCTTTAAGTCTTTTGTTATCTTTTAATAAATCATCCCATTTTCCTAGCAATATATGATATTTTTCAGGTTTTTCTGTACTACTAGCATTATATGGAACTACATCTATAGACTTTACTCCTTTTTCCATTAGGCTCTTCTTCAACTTTTCAGCATCATCTTTAAACTCGTCAGTGTACATTACTACTGTTCCAGGATTTTTACCCCAAAATCCATGTTTAAATGGTTCAGGATAAGAACCTATTATAGCTGGTATAAACATTGTTGTATTCCATTCATGATAGTCCCACCATATTACATCTCCATTTGATGGTCTATACTCTGCAACTCCAACTGGTGCCAATATTCCGTTTACCCAATAAAACCAATCTTCTTTTTGTCTATCTGCTCCACTAAAAAATGTGTATTTTGATTCAAGTCCATTTATAGAATTTACAAATCCTCCGCCATAAGCAGTCTGTATATTCAAATTTCTAAAAAGAACTTCCATACCAACTTCATCTTTTACCAAACCTACATTTTTTGAAAACATTTTATTATGTCCAAAATCTTTGGTTACAATTAAATCCACATGATAAGGACTTCCTATATCTCCACTAGCTTTTAAATCTTGTGAATTTTGCTTAGCTGGTCTTCCTTCTTGATATTTTATTTCTCCTTGTACTGGTCCTTTATACCCCTTATATACACTCATATCATTTTTTTGTTTATCATTTTTATCTTGTTTTTTTTGTTCTACAGTTTTAGTATCCACTTTATTAGTTACTACTCTTGTTTCATTTTTCTTTCCACATCCTATTGAAAAAATCATTAAAACTAGCAACATAATTAATAGTGATTTCTTTTTAAACATTAATAACACCTCATTTTAAAATAATAAAAACCTTAGTTTCCAATGAAAACTAAGGTTTTTTATCATATACAAAATTAAAAAATTTATATTTAATATAAACTTTCATAAAACCGTAGATACTTAACTTTCCTTGGAAGCTGTATCATTATAATAATGAAGCAGGTCTCCTGACTTATGGATCATAGCTTTACTTCCGCCTTCTCAAGAATATTCTCAATGGCATATTGGAAGCAGCTCACCAATTACAGTGGCCGGACCGTTGAGGATTTACACCTCATTCCCTTTTACTTTTGCAAAACTTTACAAAAACTTCACTACATATATTATTCAATTTTTACATATTTATTATATAAATATAAAATATTTATATTTATACATCATTTACTATAGTACACTTTATTAATAAATATTTCAACATTTATTAATATTTTTACCTAAAAAAACAACAAAATATTTATTTTAATATTTTGTTGACATTTTTAGTATTCAATGTTACAATCTTCATGTACTAAAAATTAAATATTCCGAATTTAGGTGCCTATGTTTCATAGGTGAAAAGGGAATGTGGTTAAATTCCACAGCAGCCCCCGCTACTGTAATTGATGACAAGCCTTAATAAATCCACTCTGAAAAGGGGAAGGGTAAGGTTAGAACGATTCATAAGTCAGGAGACCTGCCTAAATTTTATGTAATAATTAATCTTTCGGGTGGGAAAGTTATATTATAAAATTTTTGTATTGCAAAAATGTTTTATTTTGTAATAAATTTATTTTGTAAAATAAAAGCAACCATACCAAAAAAGGTTAGGTTGCTTTTTTATTTATGTTAATTAACTGTGCTCTTAAATTTTCTGTTTTATAAATTACCTATATGGTAAATGCTCCTAAACTCCTAGAAATAGTATCCTTACTCCTTAAGATAATTTAACAATTTATATAGAGCACAGTTTATTATAAAATTCTTATAAATAAAACTTAATAATTGCTATAAAGCTGTGTTCATTTAATTTTCATAATAAGATCCATTTAAAACTTTTGAAACCGCCTTTTAAAAAATTAAAAAAACCGCCTTTTTTAATTTTAAATGTTATTTAAAGAACACAGCTTTTTTTTATTTTTTGAGTACATAAGTATAATAAAGTATATTAAAAATTTGAAATATAGCTAATATAGCAGCAAATAAATTCAACTTATTATTATACATTTTATCTTTTATTATTATTATAACATATGGAATAACCAAAAGTATACTAATAATTGTTAATACTAGTCTACCAGTAGAACCTACTGGTAGACTTTTCGCAAATATCGTAAAAATGGTTATCAATATAAATATCATATTAACTAAGGATTGCTTATTCTTCATTTTAAGTTCCTTTCCATTAAGCTAAAATTAGCCCAATCTTTTAAATATTTACTTTAAGAAACCTTTTAAAATAGTATCCTCTGCTTCTTTTTCTGTAAGTCCTAAAGACATAAGTTTCATAAGCTGATCATTGGCTATTTTCCCTATGGCTGCTTCATGTATTAATTCTGCTTCATTATGCTCTGCTGAAATAGATGGAATTGAATTCACTTTAGCATTTCCCATAATTATAGAGTCACATTGTACGTGTCCTCTACATTTATTTTTACCAGTTACATTAAAATAAAATACTTGTTTTGAATCAGCCTTTGCAACTGATCGAGAAATTACTTGTGCTGTTGCATCCTCACCATTCATCTCTATATTTATATGAGACTCTGCATCTTGATTATAATCTGTAAGCATTCTTTCTGTTATGACTAAGTTTGCTTCTTTTTCTAAATAAATAGATGTTTCTCTTTTTGTACTATCTACACCCTTTATTTGTATAAGTTCCATCTCTACTTTTCCACCTTCTTCTACATGGAGGATAGTTTTAGAGTTGAATACTTTTTTCCCTTGTCCTTCTCCTTCTGCATAATGCTTTTCTATATATTTTAATTTAGCACCCTTTCTTACAAAAAACTCATGTACTCCGTCATGCTGAGCTTTTGAATGCCCAGGATTATGTATTCCACATCCTGCAACTACATCTACTTCTGAACCTTCTCCTATTTCAAAAGTATTATACACCAAATCATTAATACCTTCTTGAGTTAAAATTACAGGTATATGTACGCTCTCACCTTTAGTATTAGGTTTTACTATTACATCAATTCCACTTTTATCAGTCTTATTCACTATATTAATATTAGGAGACACACTTCTATCAAGTTTTTCTCCATCTTTTCTTATATTGTGTGCTCCACCAAATATATCTTTCACATTATCTATAATATTTAATATCTTTTCTTCTACAGAATCTAGCATACTTATCTCCTCCTATCACAAACTGCATTACAACCACAAGCTGACTCTGAAACTATCTGAGATAAGATATGATCCTTATTTGTTCTTTCTTTTATCTTACCATCAGCTACAACTATTACTTCATCAGCAAGTTCAATTATTCTTTCTTGATGAGATATAATTACAAGAGTTACCTTACTCTCTTCATGAAGATTTTTAAAAGTTTCTACAAGCTTTTGGAAACTCCATAAATCTATTCCCGCTTCTGGCTCATCAAAAACTGCTAACTTTAATTTTCTTGCCAAAATAGTAGCAATTTCTATTCTCTTTAATTCTCCACCTGAAAGGCTATTGTTTATCTCTCTATCAATATAATCCTGAGGACATAGCCCTACTGCTAATAATAATTTACATAAATCTACTTCAGTATTATTATCAGCCTTAGCAGCTAATTCTAAAAGTTCCCTTACTTTTAAACCCTTAAATCTTGGTGGCTGCTGAAAAGCATATCCTATGCCTTTCTTTGCTCTTTCAGTTATATTCATATCTGTTATATCTTTGTTATCAAAAACAATTTTTCCTGAAGTAGGCTTTCTAATCCCCATTAGAAGCTTTGATAATGTAGTTTTTCCCCCTCCATTTGGACCAGTTATAACATAAATCTTATTTTCTCCCAGCTCTAAATTTATATCATCTAATATAGTAACTTCTTTTCCACTTTCTTCTACCTTTAGAGATACATTTTGAAATTCCAACATTATTCTATCCCTTCTTCCTCTCATTGTAAACATTTCAAAGTCAATTTTACCACATTTAAAGTATTAAAAAAAGTGCTATATTTTAAATATACAGCACTTTATATGCAGAATTTAACTAATTATTCTGGCTTATTATTCCAAACTCAAATCCCTGAGATTTTAAATACTCTATAATCTCTGGTAAGGCTTGTACAGTAGTTTCCTTTGTAGCAGAATCATGCATTAATATAACTACTTTATTATGTCCAGCAATCTCCTCTTTTACATTATTAATTAGTTCTTCCTTAGGAACATTTAATCTTCTTGCATCCCCATTTTCTACATTCCAATCAATATGCTTAAATCCAGAATTTAGTAATGCTGTTTCATAACTTTTATGATTAAAAGATCCTCCTGGGAACCTAACCAAATTAGTTTTGAAGTCTTGTCCTAATACTTCTTTAATAGCATTATCACACCTTTTTACATCCTGTACAAAAGCTTCTGGGGTATACGCTCCTGAATATCTTATTTTGTGGCTATAAGTATGATTTCCTATAGAGTGACCTAATTCTACTTCTTTTTTTAAAAATTCCGGATAATTTTTAGCAGAAGTACCTAATACAAAGAAAGTGGCTTTTATATCATATTTCTTTAATATATCTAATATATAAGGAGTATGAGGGCTTGGACCATCATCAAAAGTTAAAAAGGCTACTTTTCTTTTATCTTCCTTACTCCATATTTTATCAACAGACATTACAATACCTTTAGTAAAATTTTTATTATTTTTAGATTCATTCTTTATATCATTTTTATCATTTTTATCGTTTTTATTATTATTTAAATTCTCATTAACATTATTGTCCACTTTATTTTCTTGATTATTTTTACTTTCTTGTATATTTTCTTTTGATCCTGCATAGGTTGTACTAATATTATTTTTAACTAGTAACTTTCTTTTATTTATAACATTTTTTATCCCTATAAAAGAGATTAATAATACTACAGAAGTTAATAATACCATTCGTATAGTTCTTTTTTTCTTTCTTTTTTTTCTCTTTCTTTCTAATGCAGAATTTAATTCATAGTTTGTCATGTTTTTCATATAAGCTTCACCTGTTTCTTTATATTTTATATATCACTATATTCATTTTACTACAACTATATCCAAAAATGTTTACAAAAATACAACAAATTTATTACAATTTATATTATTTTTTTAAATAATTTTTAGGTGAAACTCCAAAATTTTTTTTAAAGCTTCTAACAAAACTAGAATAATCATTAAATCCACTTTCTGCAGCTGCTTCTGTAATACTTTTACCATTTTTTATTAATGAATTGGCCATTACTAATCTCTTCTGTAATATATAATTATGGACTGTATACCCTGTTTGTAGTTTAAATTTATGCATTAGATGATATTTACTTATATAAAATTTAGAAGAAAGTTTTTCTATAGATAAATCCTCAGAAAGATTTTCATTTATATAATCTAAAATTTTCCCTATACTTTCATCATATTCAATATCACTTAGTTCATTTACATTATTTCTTTCTAAGAATAATCTATTTAAATATACAAGAAATTGTAAAAATAATGAATTACTAAGTATTTTATTTCCAAACCTAAAATCATTCTTAGCTTCTTCAAGTTGATACAATATATTCTTCATATTTTTTAATGATTGTGAATCTAATCTTAGTAAATTAATTTTCTGACTAGATGCTAACTTAAAACAAGAAAATAAATTACAGTTAGAACTATTATGTTTTAATATGAAATCTGAATTCACCCATATTATTATACGTTCGTAGGTCTCTCCTTTATCTATTATTGGCTTGTGTACCTCATTACTATTTACAAGCAATATATCCCAAGGTTTTAATTTATATCCCTTTCCTTCTATTGAATAAATCACTTTTCCTGAAATAAAAATAATTATTTTATTAAAATCATGATAGTGAAATTCAAACTCTAACCCCTTTTTATCTTTTAAATGAAATATTTTAAAATCATTTTGCAAATATCCTCTCTTATTTTTTAAATTATCAATTTCATTTTTCATAACTACCCTCTCTTTAAACATATCACTTTAATACTATAGCACTTTTTGCAATATTTAAAGCATTTTAAGCAATAAATATTGTAAAAAATATACGTATAATATTAATATAGCATATTTTAATATTAAAAATTATATAGATATTATATTATTACTGGGAGGTATTTTATTATGAATAAAAAACTTAAAGTTGGTATACTTGGAGGCACAGGCTTTGTTGGACAAAGGCTTGTTACTTTATTAGAAAATCATCCCTATTTTGAAATTGTAGTTATTGGAGCTAGCAAAAATTCTGCTGGTAAAACTTATTATGAAGCTGTAAAGGATAGGTGGAAACTAGACCTTCCTATACCAGAGAACGTGAAAAATATAGTGATTAAAGATATATATGAAATTGAAGAAATAAGTTCTAAAGTAGATTTTGTATTCTGTGCAGTTAATATGCCTAAAGATGAAATAAGAAAAATTGAGGAACTTTATGCTAAAGCAGAAGTACCTGTTGTTTCAAATAACTCTGCCCATAGATGGACTCCTGATGTTCCTGTAGTTATTCCTGAAATTAATCATGAACACTTAAAGTTAATAGAAAATCAACGTAAGAGATTAGGAACTAAAAGAGGATTTATTGTAGCTAAACCAAATTGTTCAATTCAAAGCTATGTTCCTGCTATAAATGCACTTATGGAATTTAAACCTAAGAAAATATTAGTATGCACTTATCAAGCTATATCAGGAAGTGGAAAAATTTTTTCAGATTGGCCAGAAATAAATGATAATATTATTCCTTTTATTTCTGGAGAAGAGGAAAAAAGTGAAAATGAACCTTTAAAGGTTTGGGGACATATTGAAGATAGTAAAATTGTAAATGCAGTTGAACCTATAATTACCTCCCAGTGTATACGTGTTCCTGTATCTGATGGTCATCTAGCTGCTGTTTTCGTATCTTTTGAAGCTAAACCTTCAAAGGAAGCTATTTTAAAGCTATGGAAAGAATATAGCAGCAAACCTCAACTTTTAAATTTACCAAGTGCACCAAAACAATTCCTAACTTATTTTGAAGAAGCTGATAGACCACAAACCAAACTTGATAGAGATATTGAAAATGGTATGGGAATAACTGTTGGTCGTTTAAGAGAAGATAATTTATTTGACTATAAGTTTGTATGTCTTTCTCATAATACTCTACGTGGTGCAGCAGGTGGTTCTGTGCTTACTGCTGAACTATTAAAAGAAGAAGGCTACCTATAAAAAATTAAGAATGCTTTTCTTCCGTTAACACTACCGAAAAGCTTAATTTATAAATAAAAGATAAAGGGGTTTTTCAAGTAAAAAACCCCTTTATCTTTTATCTTTATTTAAATATTTTTTCTACTATTTCTTGCACTTTTTCACTTACTGATGCTTTTCCACCAAGTATTATAACATCATCTGTCTTATCCCTATCTATAAACCTTATTTGTTCATTTACAGCAGTATCATTTACAAGTAATAATGAACCATTTATCTGTGCTGCTAATGCACTACCTGATAGTGCATCTGGATAGTTCTGTCCTGACGCTAAAAGTACAGATTCATTATTTTTGAAATGTTGATTTACTTTTAGAGACGTATCATATCTATCCTTACCTGCTAATCTATTTATTTTAATTCCAGAATTAATCTTGTTTATTTCTCCTTCAATATTTTTACTTATTGCTCCTTCTCCTCCTATTATGAATATTTCTGAAGGTTTTACTCCATTAATTATATTTTTTATATAGTCAGGAAGAGTATCTTTTCCACTTAATAATATTGGATATCCGTTTATACTAGCTGGTGCACTAACACTTAATGCATCTGGGAAATTAAATCCATTAACTATTACAATAGGAGTTTTTTCTTTTATATTTAATTCTTTAAATACTTCATTACAAGTCTGTAATCTATCTTTTCCATATAATCTTTTTACTTTGTATCCTGAATTTTTAATTGTATTTTCAATATTACTATTTACCGAAGCTTCTCCTCCAAGTATATATACATTACCATCTTTGGATACATTACTATTTATATAATTTAATGCATTTTGACTATTTTGCATATCCTTTCCAACAAGCAATACAGGTGCATTTATTTTTTTAGCTAATACACTTCCACAAAGTGCATCTGCAAATCCAAATCCAGAAGATACAATTACATTTTTACACTTTTCTTCATCACTTCTTGAATTTAATTTCTTAGCTGTATTTACACAAGTTTCAAATCTATCTTTACCTGCTACCCTTTGAACTTTTGCTTCTCCTGTAACTACAAATATGTCTTCATTAATAGATGTTGACACTTCATCATTTGCTGCATTTACACTAATAGGAAAAATATTTATACATGTAAATAAAAATGTCATACCTAAAATAGATTTTATTCTATTTTTCATAATAATTATCACCCTTCTTTATAATTCTAATAACTACTTAATTTCCCCTACTACCATATTTCTTTCAGGAACAAACTTTGATTTAAGTAGTATAAACTTTTTCTCTTTACTGTCATAGAAGTTAATTTTTAAACTTTTTTTGCTTATATGTTTGAAATCTGAACTATTAAACTTAACTCCAATTTGTGTTCCTTTCATATCCAATTTTTCTTCTTTCTTATTGTCATCACCAATTTTATATAGTTCTACATTGTATACTGGTGAAACAATATTTCTTTCAGTGGATATACTATTAACTACTTTATTTTTAACATCTTCTTTTACATCATTTCTTCTAACTTCTATATTTTCATATAAGTTTACATCTTTAATTTTATTGTAAGATAATTTTATTTCTGAATCTTTAAACGATACTCTTACACCAAATTCTTTATTTTTTAAGCAATTAACTGTTGAACCACTTAGTCTAAATATTGTATTTTTACTTCCTTCATCATTTATTTTTATTGGTACAATCTTCACATCATCACTTAACTTTACATTTGTATATTTTTCTTTTATTGATTCAATAATTTTATCTGCTTCTCTTACTTTTGAAGCTATTATGTTTTCACTTACAG
>NZ_JHVC01000038.1 GCF_000619945.1 Clostridium lundense DSM 17049
CCCGTTCCCATACCGAACACGAAGGTTAAGCTTTGAAGCGCTGATGGTACTGCAAGGGAGGCTTTGTGGGAGAGTAAGTCGTCGCCAGGTAATTATAAAAAACACTAAGCAATTTACTTAGTGTTTTTTTATTTATTTAACATATTATTAATGGAATTTAAATCTGGCATTATAGAAAGAGAACCTCTCTTTGTAGTAACTAGGGCTCCTACTGCACTTGCAAATCTTACAATTTTTATTAATTCATCTATAGGTAAATTATTAATATCTTTATCCATTAATTTATATAATACTGCACCAAGAAAAGAATCGCCAGCACCAGTTGTGTCTACTGGAGTTACTTTAAAAGGTTCTACAATTCCGTAATTATCACCATATCGATAAAAACATCCTTTTTCTCCCAAAGTAACGAATATAAACTTTATGTCATAATTATCTAATAGATATCTTGTAGCTTTTTCCATATCAGAAATGTCAGTAATAAATAGTAGTTCTTCTTCTGAAACCTTCAAAATGTCAGCATAATATAGTCCTTTTGTTATTTGGGCTTTTGCAAAATCTAGGTTGTCCCATAAAGCAGGCCTTAAATTAGGATCATAAGATATAAGCTTATCTTTTGCTTTAGCATAATCTAATGCTTTAAAAGTAGCAGATATGGCAGGTTCTTTTGTTAATGAAAGAGAACCAAAGTGAAATATTTTTGTATTATAAATTAAATCTAATCTTAATTCATCTTTTGTAAGCATCATATCTGCTCCAGGATTTCTGTAAAAACTAAAAGTTCTATCTCCATTATCATTAAGATGTACAAATGCTAGGGTTGTATTAAATTCTTTTGAGAGAGCTAATCCTGTAGTATCAATATTAAGATTTTTAAGTGTATTTTTTAGAAATAGACCAAATTGGTCTTCTCCTACCTTTCCAATAAAGGCGGTTTTCTTACCCAATTTAGCTAAAAGGGCTAAAACATTAGCAGGAGCGCCACCAGGATTTTGTTCAAACATATTACATCCCTTTTCAGACTTTCCATTAGGTGTGAAATCAATTAATAATTCTCCTAAAGCTACAACATCATACATAATTAACCTCCTGAATATAGTTCGTTTTATTATGACATAGCTAATTTGTTTAAAAGCATAAACATAAAATATAAAAAATATT
Source organism: Clostridium lundense DSM 17049 (assembly GCF_000619945.1). GTDB lineage: Bacteria > Bacillota > Clostridia > Clostridiales > Clostridiaceae > Clostridium_AO > Clostridium_AO lundense. Next base: position 1,162 of record NZ_JHVC01000038.1, read on the forward strand.
TATATATTATATATTTTAGCATGGGAAAGGGTTATATTTAAATAATTTATGTAGAAGTATTGAAATTAGTTTATATTTAATTTTTCCGACAATTGGAACAATATATTGAAAATGAATGACTTAGTTAAGAATTGGTAAATAGTTATCGATAAATAATGGAATAATTGGATGGTTATATTAAACTTAAAAAGGAGAATAGTCTATGTTTGGATGGAAAAAGAACAAAGATCAAAAACAAGAAAACATTGAAGAACAAGAAATAATTGAGGATGGTTTTAGAGCAGTATATAATGTTGAGTTACTATATGAACAAATGCCTAATTTTTCTACGGAATCTTTACTAAAAAGATTAACAAAAAGTTGTGGAAATATAGAAGTATTAACTGAATCAAAAGATAATGGGTTAACATCTTTCATTTTTCACGATTACCTTGTTGAATATAAAGATAATAAAAAATTACCAGCCCAATGTATAATTGCTAAAACTAATAAGGAAGTGGAAGTACAATCATTTGAAGGTAGTATTCAACAATCATGGGAATGGAGAGAAGCAGAAGATGGAATTAAAAAATGTAAGTATTCTGTTTTAGTTTCAGATATGATGGCAGCAGGACTTATATATAAAGATAGATTAGAGTTATTTCAAAAACTTTTAGTTGCTATTATTGAAGAATTTCCATGCACAGCTATTAACTGGGTTCCTAGTGGACAAATTGTTAATCCAGCTGCATATATTGAGTCACAAAAGGATGGATCGAAATTAGGATATTTGTATGGAGCAGTAAATGTAAGATTTTTTAATATAAATGATGGTGCTGAAAATGAAATGTTAATGGATACACTAGGTTTAGCTGCACTTGGAATTCCAGATTTACAATGTCATTTTATAGATTTAGATCCAGGAGAAGTTGGACCTCTTTTATATAATTATGCATATTATTTATTTGAAAATGGTGATGTTATAGAAGATGGACATACAATAGAAGGGATTAGACCAGGACAGAGGTGGAAATGTCAGCATGAGTTTTCATTGGTTAAACCAGAAAGAATAGTATTAGATATTAATCCTAGTAATAGGCATGCTGCGGGAAATAGATAAAGTAAAGTAATCTAGGAGGGGTAAAATGGATATGGGTTTACCAGATAAAGGAACAGAAGATATGTCATTTCTATTAAATGTTAGTAATGAAGATACTCCTATAAAACAAGTTGGAAATTTAATAGTTAGAGAGCCAAATGAAGATTTTTATTGGTTGGTTGATGTAGAGTTTAATCATTTTACAATGTCAGATGAAGATATAATAAGACTTTTAAGTGGATATATTGTATATGGACACGTTAAAGATTTAAATGTATGGGCAAGTGTTGGAAGAAGAAAAGAGGGCCCTTGTATATATGATAAGATAAGTATTTGCATTGATATTTATGATAATGTAGATAATGAAGTTTGTGTTACATATGAGGAACTTGAAAATTATATAGGAAAAATTGAGAGAAAATTTAAAACTATAGGCGATGTTAAAATTATTCCTAGAGAAAGTATAGAAATGGCAATAAATAAGGGGAATAAAATAAGTGAGTTTTTTCAAAAGGAAGAAATGTTTGAGCATAATATAGTTTTAAAATTGGTATCAGATGAAGATAGACCTTATAAGGGTAAGGATATATGGGATGTAATGTTATGTTTAGGCATACAGTGGGGAGACATGGATATTTTTCATGCAGAAAATAAGTCACAGTTTGGTGATGATTATTTATTTAGTATTTCCACCACAACTGATCCAGGATTTTTTTGGTTACATACAATAGCCGAAGATATCTTTGATGATTTAGTTTTTGTTATGGATATTGCAAGAACTTCAAGTACACTAGAAGCTTTTAATGCTATGTACAGAGCTGCTGAATATATTAAAAAGAGATTAGGTGGTTCCTTATTAGATGAGATGGATATGGAAGCTTCTAAAGATAATTATATAGAAGTTATTAATGATACTATTTGTAGATTTAAACAGTGGGGGTTTAAGCCAGGGGAAGATATAGCACTATTCTTATTTTAAATTATAAGATTGGATAGGTTATTATTAATTTTTATCTCCATCCTAGATAGTGCAAAAAACCTAGGGATGGACAGGAAGTATTTTACAATTGACTAAAACATAATGTTCTTGTACAATCTTAATATACCCTGTATGGGTATATTAAGAAAGGAAGAGATAGAATGAAAAAAGTAAAATTGATAAAAGATAGGTGTGATAGCTCACCATTTTGTGCAGCGAAAAGAGCTTGTCCTGCTCGTGCTATAGAATTTAAAAAGACTGGATTTTTTTCTGGGAATATTGTTATAAATGAAGAAAAATGTATTGGATGTAGTAAATGCGTAGCAGCATGTCCTCATGGAGCGTTAAAATTATAATACTAATATTTGCTTAAGACCCTATACAATAGTGTAGGGTCTTAAATTTTAAGCTCATTATATAGTAAAATCATAAGTTATATCAAAAAAATGTTGAATAATGATTTTAAATATATTATTATAAAAATAGAAATATAACCATTTTATGGCGAAACAAGAAGAAAAATAGTATATTTAATAGGAATTATGAAAATAGTAAATGAAACAGCTAATGTAGTAAAACTTTGTTTAAAGACTTTAATAGTATTTAGGAAAACATGGTTTTAAATAAAGAAAATTTAATTTTATTAGAAATATTCAATGAAGGGAAGTTGATACAATGATAAATTTGAGTAAGGAATATATAGATTCCCTTGCAACTAATGCTAGTGCTATGAAAAATGGAAACAAATTATCAAGAGATGGATCTTTTATAAAACTTAACAAATCCGAAGATGAATCTATAATATTTGGAGAATGCAAAGGAAGCGGAAAGAACAACTACATATGTTCTGCGGATTTTATAAATGAAAGTAATCCAATATTTAGATGTAGCTGTCCAAGCAAACAATTTCCTTGTAAGCACACTTTAGGTCTTATGTACGCATTTGCTGACGGCAAGGAATTTACAATTGATAATATACCAGAAGATATTATCGAAAAGAGAGGAAAAATTGAAAAAAGGGAGCAAAATAAAATAGAAAAGAAGAAAGTTCCTGCTAAGAAGAATAAATCTGCTATAAAGAAAAAAATAAAAGCTCAATTAGAGGGAATTGAGCTTTTAGATAAAATAGTTAAAGGTATTTTAAAGCAGGGATTTGGGAGTATACATAAGGAAAATATAAAAGAACTAAGTTCTCAATTAAAGGAACTAGGAAACTATTATATACCAGGGGCTCAGTCAGAGCTTAAAAGACTTATTGAAATGATTTTAGATAATGAAGTGGATAATGAAAATGCTTTAATGCAAGCAATATATTTAAAATCTCTTGTAAAAGAAGGTAAGAAGCATTTGGAAAATAGGTTAGAGGATGAAGAGCTGAATCTTTCTATAAGCTCTGATATAGAAGAATTATTAGGACATGCATGGAAACTTACAGAACTAGAGGAATTAGGACAATCAAAAAAGGATGTTAATTTAGTACAACTTTCATTTTCTTCATATGTTGATACTGCTAGGGAGGAATATATAGATGAAGGAATCTTTTTAGATTTAAATACAGGGGAAATAAGAAATACTTATAATTATCGTCCAGTTAGGAGAAAATCTGATGCTGAAGGCGAATATGCACCAAACTGTTTATTAGAGATTCCTACTTTATACATATATCCTGGAGAGTTAAATCTAAGAGTTAGATGGGAAGAAATAATCATAAAAGAAATGCAGCAGAAACATTATGAAAAAGCTTTTAGTTATGGTGAAAAATCCTATGCTGATGTTATAAAGAAGGTAAAGAATTATATTAAAAATCCTTTAGTAAGTAAAATGCCTAGTATGCTTTTAAGGTACAGCAACATAGGAAAAGTAGAAAATAATTGGGTAATAGAAGACGGAGAAGGAAATAGATTAGTTTTAAATGGAGATGAATCTAATTTAGGTTATAAAACAGGATGTAGAATATTACCTTTACTTAATTTTAACTATATGAAGGATGGAGTTATGCTAGTAAAATTTCATTATAATATCCAAACTAGAAGCTTAGAAGTATATCCGCTTAGCATACTTACTGAGAAAGAAATTATAAGACTTACTTATTAGGAGGAAATTATGAGTAGAGAATTATTAATAGAATTACAGAAGGAATGTACAGAGTTAGCTGTAGCAGGAAGTGATCTTTCTATAGGTAATTTTAAACTTGAAAAATTATTGCCTAAATTTGAAAAGATTGGTGAAAAGATAAAACCATTCAAAATGGTTTCAGATAGAATACAAAAACTTTTAAATTCACAAAAAGAGGAAAGTGGAGATAATTTAATAGCTCTATCAACCTTAGTAAATGCCATAGTACTTACTCAAGCACAAACAGGTATAGAAGGAGAAATAGAAGTTTTACAGGGATGTAATAAGAAAATAAATACATGTACCCAAAACCTTAAGATAGAACCAGTAGTTGAGGCTTTAACTAGCAATGGTGGAGGACGCTACGCAGTTATAGAAGAGGGGTTTAGAGAAGGAGTTTTTTCAGATACTAGATTACTTCCTTTATTAATAAAGGGGTTAGATGACAAATATGCGGAAATAGGCCAACTTATTTATGATAAGCTTTCTTCAGATAATGATGAAATTCCATTTTCTCTTTTACAGGAGACTTTTAATAACCAAGGAAAAAAAGGAGATGCATTAAGGCTTAGGCTTATGGCTAAAGCTTTAGGACATGAGGGAAGAGAATTTTGTATTGATTTATTAGAGGATAGTTCTAAAGAAGTTAAAATTGAAGCTATAAATATTTTGGGTAATTTCAATGATGTAGAAGGGTCTTTACTGGAGAAGGCAAAAACAGAGATTTTATTAGAACAGGTAAAGTCAAGAGCAAAAGATGTTAGAAAGGCAGCTTATTTGGGTCTTGTAAAAATAAATTCAGAAGAGGCAAGGGCAGAATTAAAGAACGCTATTAAAAAGAGTGACTATAATATAGTTTTAGAGGCTATGGAAGAAAATTATTTAGAAAACTATGAACAAGGTATTTTAAATCACTCTGATGTTTTAATTACAGGATTAAAAGATGTTTATGAAAAAATGGTTAAAAAGAATACTCCTACTAATCTTGAGAAGATAATTGAAATATTAAAAGAACTAAGGATTCATAAAAGTGAAGAAGCATTTCAGTTTTTAATAAAATGTGTAGAAGAAGACATTATGGTGGATTGGCATAAAATAGAATATCGTAATGTTATGGCAGTAGAAAGATATGTGGTTAATTGTATAGCAGAATATGAAAATATTCCAGAAGAAATTTTAGAATTGATAGAAAGTAGAAAAGAAAGAAATGAAGGCAGAATTTTTGATGTAGCTTTTAGAGTTTCTTTAAATAATAGAAAACAAGAAGAAGTATATGAAATATATAGTCCTTATTTTATAAATAAATCCATAAAAAAAGAGATTTTAGAAAGCGTATTGCAGCATTTTTCTTGGTATTTAGGATATGGAGATAAAAATTGTGCTAGACACGGTTGGTATAGAAATTTAGAAGAAGATGAAATTAAAATCATGTTACAACCTGTTAAGAAAGACTTTGATAAAAGATGGGTTAACATATTTAAAGAATATAAAGCCTATGGACTGCTTGCTTATACTATAGATAAAGAAGATACTGATACCGTAGAATTTATGGTTAATAAAATGAAAAATTTCCAAGATATTAAAAAAGATGTTAGAGCAAGGTTTAGAGAATATTCAATTGCTTTTATGGATGTTGCTATAGGACTAATAAAGATCGGACATGAGCAAGCGTATGAAGCTATTTTGGAAGATTTAAAGAATCCAAGAAGTTTTAGTACTATGGATGAAATGTTGTTATTTATTCCTTATTTACCTGAAAGTTATAGAGAAGACTTGAAAAAGTTTATAAATGATTCAAGGAATAGTGATAGATATGTTAGTAATTCATTTGAAGCTACAAGACTGATTACAATGGAAGATGTCTTAAATAGAATAAAGTAAAAAATATTGAATTTTAGGAGTTGTAAAAATGAAAAAGGCAGACAATAAGGTAATGCGTTTACCAGCAGAAAAATTATATGAAAAAGAAATTAAAGCTTTAATTAAAGCTGAAAAAGATCCTGTGCCAGAGGGATGGCAGATGTCCCCAAAGTCTGTTAGAACTTTTATTCTAGGTGGTACTGTAGGAAAAACTCAAATAACCCCTAAATACATAGGAAATGAAAGATTAGTTGAAATTGCCATTGCAACTTTAGTAACAGATAGAGCGCTACTTTTAATAGGAGAGCCTGGAACTGCAAAATCTTGGCTGTCAGAAAACCTTTCAGCAGCAATTCATGGAGACTCCTGTAAGGTAGTTCAAGGAACTGCTGGTACTACTGAAGAACAGATTAGATATTCATGGAATTATGCTATGTTGCTTTCTAACGGTCCAACAGAGGAAGCATTAGTTAAAACGCCTGTATTTAGAGCTATGGAAAATGGACAAATTGCAAGAGTAGAGGAAATTTCACGTTGTGCATCAGAAGTTCAAGATGCTTTAATATCCATTCTTTCTGAAAAAAATATAGCTATACCAGAGCTTAATACAGAAATTCATGCTAAAAAAGGATTTTCTATAATAGCAACAGCTAATACTAGGGACAAAGGTGTAAATGATATGTCTTCAGCACTTAAAAGACGTTTTAATATTATTGTTTTAACTACACCTAAAAATATAAAAACTGAAGTGGAAATAGTAAGAAAAAGAGTAGAGGAAATTTCAGCTGGTCTTGATCTTCAAGCGTCACTTCCAACAGAAGATGCTATATCAAAGATAGTAACAATATTTAGAGAGCTTAGAGAAGGAACTACTGTAGATAAGAGCATGAAACTTAAATCACCTAGTGGAGTTATTTCCACAGCAGAAGCTATTTCTCTTTTAACAAATAGTATGGCTCTTGCAGGAAGCTTTGGAAATGGTGAAATTCAGGATATTGATATTGCAGCAGGGCTTCAGGGAGCAGTAGTTAAAGATGAAGATAAGGATAAAATGGCATGGAAGGAATATCTAGAAAATGTAATGAGAAAAAGAGGAGCGGAGTGGCAAAATTTATATAGAGCTTGCAAGGAGCTAAATAGATAATGGAAAATGTAAATGTTTTTGGAGTTCGTCATCTTTCTCCTGGTAGTTCATATCATTTGATAGAATTTCTAGAAAAAATAAAACCTACAGCAGTATTAATTGAGGGGTTGCAGGATGCAAATGAACACATTAAGTCCATTGTTAATGCCAAAAATAAAGCTCCATTAGCAATACTTGCTTATACGGATAGTGTACCAGTTAAAACTATATTATATCCCATTGCTTCTTATTCTCCAGAATATCAAGCTTTATTATGGGCAAGCAAAAACAATTGTTATTCAGCATTTATAGACTTACCATCAGATGTATGCTTAATGCTAGATGCTCACGATAAAGAAGATGAAAATATATTAGATGATGAGAAGAGTAGTTTACAATACATACATTATGAAAATTTGATATATGAAAAGATAGCTGAACTTTCTAATGAACCAAATTATGAGACTTATTGGGAAAGGAATTTTGAACATATTAAAGATTTAGAAACCTATAGAGAAGCAATTTTTAAATTTTGTATGGAAATTAGAAATTTAACAGAAGAAAGTGAAGCGATACATGATAAAAAAGAGTATGCCAGAAATTTAATTAGAGAAGCATTTATGAGAAGACAAATTAAAAATACTATTTTATCTGGACATAAACCAGATAAAATAGTTGTTGTAACAGGAGCATATCATGCTTCTGCACTAAATATGGATTTAACTCCTATGGGTGATGAAGAGATAAATGCTTTACCAAGGCTAAAAACAAATATTACTTTAATGCCTTATTCCTATTATAGATTGTCAAGGCAAGCGGGATATGGTGCAGGTAATAAAGCTCCATTTTATTTTAAGTTAATGTGGGAATGTTTAATAAGCAATGATTTAGATAAACTGTCTTCATTATATTTTACAACTCTAGTAAACCATTTAAGACAGTCTGGAACTTATAGATCGCCAGCAGAAGTAATAGAAGGTGTTAGACTTGCAAAGTCATTAGCATATTTACATGGAGGGAAAACACCTACATTAATAGATCTTCAAGATGCTTGTACTGTATGTTTGGGACAAGGAAAGAGAGCTGTAGTAGCTGAAGCTATGGCTAAAATTGAAATAGGAACTGAAATTGGACACATAGAGGAGGGAGTAAGTCAAACTCCTATACAAGATGATTTTTATAGAAAACTTAAGGAATTAAATCTTGAAAAATATAAGAGTACTGTTTCACAGGACTTAGTTTTAGACTTAAGAGAAAATAGAAGAGTTAAATCAGAGAAGCTGGCATTTTTAGATTTAAGAAGATCTGAATTTTTAAATAGGCTTAAAGTATTAAATATAGATTTTGCTGTGGAAAGAGATGCTTCCCAAGATAAGGCTAGTTGGAAAGAGGAATGGATACTAAAATGGACTCCAGAATCTGAAATTCAGCTGGTAGAAGCAGTTTTACTTGGGAATAGTGTAGAACTTGCTATAGCCTTTAAATTAGATCAATTACTTAAGGAATGTGAAGATATCAAAGAGGCTTCAGAGCTTATTTTAATGGCCTGCAAATGTGGAATGGAAAAAGCTGTTGAGGATGGTAAAAGTATAGTTCAAGGGTTATCTATAGATGCAGGGGATTTTGTTAAGATAGCTAAGACTCTTAAAAATATTTATCAGGTAATAAACTTTGGTAGTTTAAGAAAAATTGATACTAGTAGTTTAACTGAAATAGTAGAACAGTTATTTCTTAGATTAAACCTTTTATTAATACATTCTTGTAATTGTAATGATGATAGGGCAAAAGAAATGATTACTGCAATATGTGATATTAATTCAATAGTTGCAGATTCTAGTATTAATTTGAATAATGAGCTTTGGACTGAAAAGCTTATAGAACTTTCAGATAGAGATGACAGAAATCCTAAACTTTCAGGATATGCTGCTGGAATTTTATTAGAAGAGAATGAAATATCTGATGAAAAATTATCTATAGAAATATCCCGTAGGTTATCACTAGGAGTAGATGTGGATTTAGGCGCAGGATGGTTTGAGGGATTAGCTTCAAGAAACCACTATACCCTTGTTTCAAAACTTGTTATTTTAGAAAAACTAGATGAATATATAAGCTTTTTAGATGATGAGGAGTTCCGTAGGGCATTAGTATTTTTAAGAAGAACATTTAGTGAATTTACTCCTGAGCATAAAAGATGCATTAGTGAAAATTTAGGGGAGGTTTGGAATATAAATAATGAGGAATCAGAGGAAGAATTTTTAAATACTTTAGAGGAAATAAATGAGGAATCCTTTGAGGACTTAGAAGATTTTGATTTTGGAGATATATAATATGGATAAAAAGAAGTTAAAACGATGGAGACTAATACTGGGAAGTGAAAGTGAAAAAACCTTTCAGGATTATGATGAAGGAGGATTTTTTCTAGATAGTGATGAGGAAATTATGGATGAAGCATTATCAGCCATATATGATGATACTTCTTCAAGTATAGAAGATAATAATTCCAAAGGTGCAAGTCTTGCTAAGTCATCACCAAGACTTGCTAAATGGCTTGGTGATATTAGAAAATATTTTCCTCAGGATACTGTATCTATAATACAAAATGATGCTATAGAAAGAAAAAATTTAACACAACTTATATTTGAACCAGAAGTTTTAAAAGATGTTAAACCGGATATTTCCATGGTAGCTACACTTTTAGCTCTTAAGGATCAAATTCCAGAAGGAACAAAAGATACAGCAAGAGAATTAGTTAAGAGAGTAGTAGAAGATATAGAAGAAAGATTAAAAAATGATATAGTAAAAGCAGTAGCTGGAGCTATAAATAAAAGAGAACATTCGCCTATTCCTTCACTTAAAGCTATTGATTGGAAATATACCATAAGTAAAAATTTAAAAAATTATAATATAGAGCAGAAAAAAATTATTCCAGAAAAATTTTATTACTTCAATCGTGCAAGGGATTCAAACAATTGGACAATAATACTAGATATAGACCAAAGTGGTTCTATGGCGGAATCAGCTATTTATGCTTCAATTGTAGGATCTATATTTGCTAGTATAAGAGCCTTTAAAACTCATGTAGTTGCATTTGATACAGCAGTGGTAGATTTAAGTGAGGAATGTGAAAATGATCCAGTGGATATGATTTTTGGAATACAATTAGGCGGAGGAACAAATATAAATAAATCTGTAACATACTGTGAGAAATTTATAACTGAACCTAAAAAAACTATTTTCATACTTATTTCTGATCTTTATGAAGGTGGAAATGAAGCGGATTTAATAAGAAGAGTAAGGGATATGAAGGAAGCTGGAGTGACGGTTATATGTTTATTAGCTATATCAGATAATGGAGTACCAGATTACGATGAAGGGTTAGCTAAAAAATTTGCCAGTTTTAATATACCTACTTTTGGGGCTACGCCAAATGTATTACCACAATTAGTGGAAGCTGCACTAAAGAATAAGGACTTGGAAGAAATAGCTAAAAATATTGAAAAAAGTTCCTAAATTAGCTTATAAATATACTATTATTTACATTAACGGGTGCAAATACAATTTAAAACTAGACATTTTATCCTATAATTTTATGTTCAAAATTGTAGTAATTTGTGATATACTTTAAAAGTAAATTAAATGATGTATAATTAGGAGGAGTAAAATGTTTAAAAAGGCCCAAAAGGACGACAAATTTTTTCAATTATTTGATAAGGTTGCAGAAACAGCGTTAAAAGCAGCAAACATGTTAGAAGAATTTTTAGAAGATTTAAGCGATAGTGAAGAAAAGCTTAAGAAGATAAAAGATGTGGAACATGAAGGAGATGCTCTTCAACATCAAATACTTGAGCAATTGAATCAAACATTTTTAACACCATTTGATAGAGAAGATATTTATATGATAGCTAAATACATGGATGATATAATTGATTATATCGAATCAACAGCAAGTAGATTTGTTATGTATAATGTAAATTATGCTACAGATGATGCAAAAAAATTAAGTAGTATGATTTCAAGTTGCTGTAAGGAAATAATTCCCCTTATGAAAGAAATAAGAAATATGAAGGAAAATAAAAATATTAAGGAATTAATAATTGAAATAAATAGACTTGAAACAGAAGGAGATAAAGTTTCAAGAACTGCAATAAGAAATATTTTTACTGGAGAAATTGAAGTTTTAGAAGTTATAAAGTGGAGAGAGATATACCAGTTCTTAGAAGATACATTAGATGTTTGTGAGGATGTAGCTAATGTTATAGAAGGGGTAGTAATGAAGAATGCTTAGTGGTAGTTTTGCTCTAACAATAGCAATAGTTGTATTGGCATTAATTTTTGATTTTATAAATGGATTCCACGATAGTGCTAATGCTATAGCTACATCTGTATCTACAAGAGTTCTTACAATGAAAGAAGCAGTTTTAATGTCTGCATTTTTCAATTTTGCAGGTGCCTTTATGAATGTTAAGGTTGCGCAAACTATAGGAAAAGGACTTATAGATCCTAGTATTATTTCTCAACACGTTGTTATCTCAGGACTTCTAGCTGCAATCATATGGAACTTATTAACTTGGTATTTTGGAATTCCAAGCAGTTCTTCTCATGCCCTAATTGGAGGACTTATAGGAGCTGCTATAACTTCTGCTAAATCTTTTACAATAATTTATTGGGTGAATTTTTTATGGAAAGTAGTATTATGGTTATTCCTATCACCAATCATAGGATTTATTATAGGATATATATTTATGAATATATTAAATTTCTTATTAAAAGATAAGAAACCATCTTGGGTAACTAAATTTTTCTCTAAGGCTCAAGTTGCATCAGCTATGTTAATGGCTTTAAATCATGGTGGAAACGATGCTCAAAAATCTATGGGTGTTATTACCATGGCTCTTTTAAGCGGAGGAATTATATCTTACTTTTATATACCTCAATGGGTAAAGATAAGTTGTGCAGCTGCTATGGCGTTAGGAACTATGATAGGTGGTAAAAAGATTATAAAGACTATGGGGCATAATATGGCAAAGCTTGCACCAGTAAATGGTTTTGCTGCAGAAACGGGAGCAGCAGCCGTAATATTTACAGCTACAATGTTTAATGCACCAGTAAGTACTACTCATATTATTTCTACTTCTATTATGGGAGTTGCGGCATCTAAGAGAATGTCTTCAGTAAGATGGATAGTAGCAAGGAATATAGTACAAGCTTGGGTTATAACTATTCCAGTCTGCGCACTTATTGCAGCTGCAGTAGTTTTTATATTAGGAAACTTTTTTTAAAAAACAACTCCTTTTTAGGAGTGTTTTTTTTTACAGACTTTACTACAAAAAAAGTGCTTGGCACTTTTTTAAGTAATTGACTAAATATAAAGATTAATGTAATATAACTAAAGGCAGATATTGAATATTTTAGTTATAAAGGATACGAACTAGGAGTTGAACATATGAAAAATATAATTTCTAAGATTCTCCCTAATAGCCTAGCAGAGGAAATAGGTATAGAAGTAGGGGATATACTTCTTACTATTAACGGAGAAGAAGTAAAGGATATATTAGACTATAAATTTTTAATGGCAGATGAGTATATAGAGATAGAAATAGAAAAAAATGATGGGGAAGTGTGGGAACTAGAAATTGAAAAAGACTACCAGGAGGATTTAGGAGTAGAATTTCAAAAATCTATAATGGATGACGCAAAAAGTTGTCATAACAAATGTATTTTTTGTTTTATAGATCAACTTCCTAAAGGGATGAGAGAATCTTTATATTTTAAAGATGATGATTCTAGATTATCTTTTCTACAAGGAAATTTTGTTACATTAACTAATATGAAGGATGAAGATATAGATAGAATAATTAAATATAGAATAAGTCCAATAAATGTATCTGTTCACACCACTAATCCAGAACTAAGAAAACAGATGTTAAATAACAGATTTGCAGGAAGTATATATGAGAGATTAGTTAAGCTAAGCAAAGCTGGTATAAGCATTAACTGCCAAGTAGTATTATGTCCTGGAATAAATGATGGCGAAGAACTTGTAAAAACAGTAGAGGATTTATATAAACTTTATCCTAGTGTTGAAAATGTAGCAGTAGTGCCTGTAGGAATTACCAAATATAGACAGGGACTTGCTAATCTTAAGCTTTTTGATAAAGAAAGTGCCGCAAGAGAATTAAAAAATATAAGGGATCTTCAAGAAAAATATATAAAAGAAATAGGAACACCTTTTGTAAGGCTTTCTGATGAGTTTTATGTTACAGCTGACGCAGAAATACCTTCAAGTGAATTTTATGAAGAATTCCATCAACTAGAAGATGGAGTGGGAATGATAAGAATTTTTAGAGATTACATAGATAGTGACTTAAAAAACTTATCTAAAGATAAAAGTGGTAAATTTACTGTTATTACAGGAAAAAGTGCCTATAATGAATTATATAATGCGTCTAAAAAAATAGAGAATGTAAATAATAAGATAAAGATAGATGTAGTAAAAATTATTAATAACTTTTTTGGAGAAAATATTACTGTAGCAGGATTAATAACTGGTAAAGATATAATGGAACAGTTAAAGAAAGATCAGGCAGGAGATTATATTATAATACCCAAAAATATGTTAAGGTCAGGTGACACTGTATTTTTAGATGATGTTACAGTAGAGGATTTAGAAAAGCATTATAATAAAGAAATAATTGTCTGTGAATACACAGGTGAAGATTTTATAGAAAAGATAAATATGTATAGTAAGGAGGACTAGAATATGGGAAAACCAATAGTTGCAATTGTTGGAAGACCTAATGTAGGTAAATCCACATTATTTAATAAATTAGCAGGAAGAAGAATATCCATAGTAGAAGATACACCAGGGGTAACAAGAGATAGAATATATGCAGAAGCAGAATGGTTAAAGTATAATTTTACAATTATAGATACAGGCGGTATTGAACCTGAAAGCGAAGATGTAATAGTATCTCAAATGAGAAGACAGGCACAAATTGCTATAGAAACTGCAGATGTTATTTTATTCTTAGTTGATGGTAAAGATGGAGTAACTCCAGCAGATAGCGAAGTTGCGTTAATGCTTAGAAAAAGTAAAAAGCCCGTAGTTTTAGTAGTTAACAAAGTAGATAGGCTTGTAGAAGAGGATAATGCTTATGAGTTTTATAATTTAGGTATTGGGGATCCTATAACTATATCAGCTTCTCAAGGATTAGGTCTTGGAGATATGCTTGATAGATTAGTAGAGAATTTTGATGAAGCTATGCTAAATGAGGAAGAAGATGAATATGTAAGAATAGCTTTTGTAGGAAGACCAAATGTAGGAAAATCTTCTTTAGTAAATAAATTATTAGGTGAAGATAGAAACATAGTAAGTGATATTCCTGGAACAACAAGAGACTCAGTAGACAGTTATCTTGAAACTGAAGAGGGAAAATTTATATTAGTAGATACAGCAGGAATAAGAAGAAGAAGTAAGATTAAAGATGAAATAGAAAGATATAGTGTTGTTAGAACTTATGCAGCTATAGAAAGAGCAGATTTATGTATATTACTTATAGATGCTGAATCAGGTATTAGTGAGCAGGACAAAAAAATCATAGGTTATGCTCATGAAATGAGTAAAGCTATTATGGTTATAGTTAATAAGTGGGATTTAATAGAAAAAGAAACTAATACTATGAATAAATTTAAAAAGGATTTACAATTTGAATTAGGATTTATGTCCTATGCTCCGTATCTTTTCATATCAGCTAAAACTGGTCAAAGGGTACATAAAGTATTAGAGCTTGCTAAAGAGTGTTATGATAATTATAACAAGCGTATAAAAACTGGAGTATTAAATGATGTTATAAGTAAGGCTGTAATGATGAAAGAACCACCAGTGGTTGGATTAACAAGACTTAAGATATACTATGTTACTCAAATAGGAACTAAACCACCAACTTTTGTGTTTTTCGTAAATAACCCACAGGCACTACATTTCTCTTATGAAAGATACTTAGAAAATCAATTAAGAGAAAGCTTTGATTTCTCAGGCACAGGAATTAAGCTAGAATTTAGAGAGAGAAAAGATAAGTAGTGGATAAAATTACTTTTATTGGTGGGGGAAGTTTTGGAACAGCTTTAGCAATAATGCTTGCTAAAAAAGGACTTGAAGTAAGTATATGGGACAGAAACCCTCAGGTTATAGAAGACATTAATGAAAAACATGAAAATATAAAATATGTGCCGAGTGTTGTTATTCCATCCAATGTAACTGCTTTTAGTAGCTTAAAAGAAGCCATTGGAGATAATAGATATGTGGTGCTTGCAGTGCCTTCTCATGTTATAAGAATAATATGTAGAGATATAAAACCTATTATAGGAAAAGATACTGTAATAATAAGCATTGCAAAGGGGATAGAAGCAGAAAGCGGAAAAAGACTTTCTGAAGTTATAAATGAAGAATTACCAGAGAATCCAGTAGTAATTTTATCAGGGCCAAGTCATGCAGAAGAAGTGGCCCAAGATATACCTACAACTGTAGTTGTAACTTCAAAGGATTTAAAATATGCTGAAGAAATACAAGAACTTTTTATGACTAGTAAATTTAGAGTATATACCAATAAGGATATTGTAGGCGTTGAAATAGGAGGTGCAGTTAAAAATATAATTGCACTAGCAGCTGGAATATGTGATGGTATAGGCTATGGTGATAATGCAAAAGCTGCATTAATGACTAGAGGAATGAAAGAAATTGTTAGAATCGGTGAAGCTTTAGGCGGCAAAAGTGAGACTTTTTCAGGACTTACTGGTATGGGAGATTTAATTGTTACCTGTACTAGTATGCATAGTAGAAATAGAAGAGCTGGAATTTTAATAGGCAAAGGAGCTTCTAGTGAAGAAGCAATAAAAGAAATTGGCATGGTAGTAGAGGGAATAAAGGCTTGTAAGGCTTTTCATGAACTAAAAGAAAAACTAGGTGTATCTATGCCTATAACTGATGTTTTATATAGAGTACTCTTTGAAGGAAAAGATCCTAAATATGGAGTATATGAATTAATGACAAGAGATAAAAAAAGCGAAATGTAATAATAAATATCCACCAGCTTAGCTGGTGGTTTTTCTTAAGCCCTATAAGGGCACTTTACCAGCATTGTGCCTTAAGGCACCTATAAAAATCTCGCCAGCCGCAATTTAACTGTTACCTGCCACCCTTAAAAGGGTCAATATATTCTTTAATACTTATTTGGTCGGCGATCATGTCTTCATTCTGTTGATTTTTTATATATTCTTCTATTGCATTCTTATTTTTTCCTACTGTATCCACATAGAAGCCTCTACACCAAAAATGTCTATTTC
>NZ_JHVC01000039.1 GCF_000619945.1 Clostridium lundense DSM 17049
CCATCCATCTGTGCTGCTCCTGTTATCATGTTCTTTACATAGTCAGCGTGTCCTGGACAGTCTACGTGTGCATAGTGTCTGTTGTCTGTCTGGTATTCTACGTGTGATGTATTGATTGTGATTCCTCTTTCTTTTTCTTCTGGTGCCTTATCTATTTGGTCATATTTGAATGCTTCTGCAAATCCCTTGTTTGCTAATACTGTTGTTATTGCTGCTGTTAATGTTGTCTTACCGTGGTCTACGTGTCCTATTGTTCCTATATTTACGTGTGGTTTACTTCTTTCAAATTTTTCCTTTGACATTGTTTGTTTCCTCCTTTATTTACAAGCATATTATATTATTTATTACCTATGATTTGTTCCTGAATGCTCTTTGGAACTTCTTCATAGTGATCAAATTCCATTGAGTAAACTCCTCTACCCTGAGTTCTTGATCTTAATACAGTTGCATAACCGAACATTTCTGAAAGTGGAACAAATGATCTAATAACCTGAGCTCCTGATTGAGCTTCCATTCCTTCAATTCTTCCTCTTCTTGAGTTGATGTCACCCATAACATCTCCCATGTACTCTTCTGGTACAGTTACTTCAACTTTCATCATTGGCTCAAGTAATACTGGGTCTGCTTTAGCCATCGCATTCTTGAATGCCATGGAACCAGCAATTTTGAAGGCCATTTCAGATGAGTCAACATCATGGTATGATCCATCAAACAACTTAACTTTAAAGTTTATAACTGGGTATCCAGCAATTACACCACTATCAGAAGCTTCTCTTATACCATTATCGATTGGAGCAATGTATTCTCTTGGAATAGATCCTCCAACTATAGCATTTTCAAATTCATAGTCACCTTCTGTTGGCATCATTTCAATCCAACAGTGACCATACTGTCCACGTCCACCTGACTGTCTTACAAACTTACCTTCAGCTTTAACAGCTTTTCTAATAGTTTCTTTGTAAGCAACCTGTGGTGCACCTACGTTACATTCTACTTTAAATTCTCTTGTAAGTCTATCAACTATTATTTCAAGATGAAGTTCTCCCATACCTGCTATAATAGTCTGACCAGTTTCTTGGTTTGTATAAGTTTTAAATGTTGGGTCTTCTTCAGCTAATTTTGCTAACGCAATACCCATCTTTTCTTGACCAGCTTTTGTCTTAGGCTCTATTGCTATATGAATAACTGGTTCTGGGAATTCCATTTTTTCAAGTATTACTGGTTCCTTTTCATCACAAAGAGTATCTCCTGTAGTTGTATCCTTCAATCCAACAACTGCACCTAAGTCTCCTGCATATAATTCTTCAACTTCTTGTCTGTGATTAGCATGCATTTTAACTAATCTTCCTATTCTTTCTCTCTTACCTTTTGAAGAGTTATACACATATGTACCATTCTTTACTATTCCTGAGTAAACTCTTACGAAAGCTAACTTACCTATAAATGGATCAGTTGCTATCTTAAATGCTAATGTTGCCATTGGTTCATCATCAGAAGTGTGTCTTGCCATTTCTTCTCCAGTTTCAGGATGTGTACCTTTTATTGCTGGAATATCTAATGGTGATGGCATATATTTAACTATAGCATCTATCATTGGCTGAACACCTTTGTTTTTATATGAAGAACCACAAATAACAGGAACTATTTTGTTAGCTATAACACCTTTTCTTAATGCTACTTCCATTTCCTCTATTGTTATTTCTTCACCTTCAAGGTATTTCATCATTAATTCTTCATCTAATTCAACTATAGCTTCTATCATAGCAGCTCTGTATTCTTCTACTAAATCCTTCATATCTTCAGGGATTTCTGCTGCTCCCATAGTTTTTCCTAAGTCATCTGTATATATAACTGCTTCGTTTCTTATTAAGTCTACGAATCCTTTAAATGCATCTTCTTTTCCTATTGGTAATTGAATTGGAACTGCATTAGCATGAAGTCTTTCTCTCATCATGTTAACAACTCTAAAGAAGTCTGCTCCCATGATATCCATTTTATTTACATAAGCCATTCTTGGAACCTTATATTTATCTGCCTGTCTCCATACTGTCTCAGTCTGTGGTTCAACTCCGCCTTTTGCTGTTAATACTGTAACTGCACCATCAAGTACTCTTAAGGATCTTTCAACTTCTACTGTGAAGTCTACGTGTCCTGGTGTGTCTATGATGTTAATTACATGATCTTTCCACATACAAGTTGTTGCTGCAGAAGTTATTGTTATACCTCTTTCCTGTTCCTGAACCATCCAGTCCATTGTAGCAGCACCTTCATGAACTTCTCCTATTTTATGAGTTTTACCTGTGTAGAATAGAATACGTTCTGTTGTTGTTGTTTTACCTGCGTCTATATGTGCCATTATTCCTATATTACGAAACTTCTCTAATGGGTATTCTCTTGCCACTTTTGTTTCCTCCTCTCGAACTATAAATATATTTCGTTTTATAAAGTAAATTTAAATTTGTAAAAACTGTTTTGACAAAAAAATGCCAAAACAGTTTTTAATATTAATATCTGTAATGAGCGAAAGCTTTGTTTGCTTCTGCCATTTTATGAGTATCTTCTCTTTTCTTAACAGCTGCTCCTGTATTATTAGCTGCATCCATAAGTTCTCCAGCAAGTCTTTCTCTCATGTATTTTTCGCCTCTTTTTCTTGCTGCATCAAGCATCCATCTAATACCTAGAGTCTGTCTTCTTTCTGGTCTTACTTCAATTGGAACCTGATATGTAGCACCACCAATTCTTCTTGCTTTTACTTCAAGTAATGGCATTACGTTGTTCATTGCTGTTTCAAATACTTCCATTGAATCTTTACCAGTTTTATTAGCTATAATTTCAAACGCATCGTAGCAAATTTGCTGAGCTACACCTCTTTTACCGTCTATCATTATGCTGTTTATAAATTTAGTTACAACTTTGCTATTGTACATTGGATCTGGTAATACATCTCTTTTTGCTATATGTCCTTTTCTTGGCACTTTTCTTCCCTCCTTAATAAATTGTTTTAAGTTCATCGGTACTCGATTAAAAAATTTTTAACCGCAAAGCGCTTTGTACTTCTGCAAATTATTTATAAAATAATTAATATATATATATAAATGCCGAAGACACAGCACCATTTTAATTAATAAACTTATTTTTGTTTTGGTTTTTTCGCACCATATTTTGATCTGGATTGCATTCTGTTAGCTACTCCAGCTGAGTCTAGTGCACCTCTTACAATGTGGTATCTAACACCAGGAAGGTCTTTTACTCTTCCTCCTCTTATAAGAACAACACTGTGCTCCTGTAAGTTGTGTCCTACACCTGGAATGTACGCACTTACTTCATAACCATTTGTAAGTCTAACTCTGGCAATTTTTCTTAACGCTGAGTTTGGCTTCTTTGGTGTAGTAGTTTTAACTACTGTACATACTCCTCTTTTCTGAGGGCATTGTTTTAATGCTGGTGCTGTTGACTGTGCTTTTACTGTCTTTCTACCTTTTCTTACTAATTGGCTTATAGTTGGCATATTTACACCTCCTCGATAAATTTTATATCTATTAATTAAATATTAGTTATAAGCTTAATCATTTAATATTGCAGCGGTTGCTGCTCCAACATCTATTCCACAAAGTTTTCCTAGTTCTTTCATATTGTTTACATATACTATATGAAGGGAATTTTCCTCCGCAGCACTCTTTATTTGGTCAAATATCTTTTTGTCAGCATCCTTAGCTATATATACTGCTTTTACGCTGTTACTTTTTATAGCCTTCAAAGATTGCTTAAAACCGACAACCTTTTTCCCACTAAGTCTGTCGATCATATTTGTTCCCCCCTAAAACTTTATGTTATGGAGACAAAGTTAGAAACTCTGTCTCCCTTTTAAAACACACAGAAGTATTTTATCACCTTAAAACTATCCTGTCAACAAATTTAAACTTCTATTTCGCTTGTTAAATTTGTAATTTCTTTATCTTCATCTTTTAATTCTTCATCTTTTTCTGTATTAAGTCTTATTGATCTATATCTTGTCATTCCTGTACCAGCTGGGATTAACTTACCAATTATTACATTTTCTTTTAATCCTAATAATGGATCTATTTTTCCCTTAATAGCTGCATCTGTTAATACTCTAGTTGTTTCCTGGAAGGATGCTGCTGATAAGAATGAGTCAGTTGCTAAGGCTGCTTTTGTAATACCTAGTAAGGCAATTCTTCCTCTAGCTGGTTCTCCACCCATAGCTTCTGCTTTTTCATTTTCTTCTTCAAAATCAAATATATCAATCATAGTACCTGGTAATAATTCAGTATCACCAGATTCTTCTATTTTAACTTTTCTTGTCATTTGTCTTACTACTACTTCAAGATGTTTATCATTTATATCAACACCTTGTAGTCTATAAACTTTTTGTACTTCTGATAGAAGGTAATTCTTAACACCCTTTACACCTTTGATTCTTATGATATCATGAGGATTTACTGATCCTTCAGTGATTTCATCACCAGCGTTAATTATATCTCCATTTGATACTTTAAGTCTTGAACCAAATGGAATATCATAACTTACTTCTTCTCCAGAATCACCTGTAACTACTACTGTTCTCTTTTTCTTAGTATCTTCCATTCTTACAGTACCTGATATTTCAGTAACTATAGCTAATCCTTTTGGCTTTCTTGCTTCAAATAACTCCTCAACTCTTGGAAGACCTTGAGTTATATCTGATCCTGCAACACCACCAGTATGGAATGTTCTCATTGTAAGCTGTGTACCAGGTTCTCCTATACTCTGTGCTGCTGTAATTCCTACTGACTCACCAATATTAATTTTTTCTGCTGTAGCCATATTCATTCCATAACACTTAGAACATACTCCATGCTTAGATTTACATGTAAATACTGATCTAATTTTAACTTTTTTAACACCTGCAGCTTCAATATTGTCTGCTGTCTTAGAATCTATATATTGATCTCTTGGAATTATAAGTTCTCCAGTAGTTGGATCTATTATATCCTCTGCAGAATATCTACCATGAAGTCTTTCAGATAAAGGTTCTATTATTTCATTTCCTTCCCTTATTTCTGAAACTTCAAAGCCTTCTTTTGATCCACAATCTTCTTCCCTTACTATAACATCCTGGCTTACATCAACAAGTCTTCTTGTTAAGTAACCTGAGTCTGCAGTTTTTAATGCCGTATCCGCATTACCCTTTCTAGCACCGTGTGTAGAGATAAAGTACTCTAATACGTCTAGACCTTCTCTAAATGAAGCTCTTATTGGTAATTCAAGGATCTTACCAGATGGATTTGCCATAAGTCCTCTCATACCTGCAAGCTGCTTAATCTGGCTCTTAGAACCTCTGGCTCCTGAATCTGCCATCATGAATATTGGATTGAATTTATCAAGATTATTCATTAGTGCATCTGCTATTTGATCTGTAGTTTTAGTCCATTTTTCTATAACTCTTTCATATCTTTCATCTTCTGATATAAAGCCTCTTCTATACATCTTTTCAATCTTATTAACTGCTTCATCAGCTTCAGCCAATAATTTTTTCTTAGCCTCTGGCACAACCATATCAGAAGTTGATACAGTTATAGCTCCTATAGTAGAGTAATGGTATCCCTTAGCTTTTATCTTATCCAACATTACAGATGTCTTTGTAGGACCATGTTTCATATAGCATTTATTGATTATTTTTCCCAAGGCTGATTTATTTACCAAAAAATCTACTTCCAATTTGAATTCATTTTCTGGCTTACTTCTATCTATAAATCCTAAATCCTGAGGAATTGATTCATTAAACATTATTTTACCAGGAGTAGTTTCTATTATTCCAGAAACAATCTCCCCATCTTTTTCTTTCATCATTCTTACTTTTATCTTAGCATGTATATCAATGTCACCTGTTTCATAAGCCATTATAACTTCTTCAGCATCTGAGAAGACTCTTCCTTCTCCACTAACTCCATCTTTATCAATAGTTAGATAATATGATCCAAGTACCATATCCTGAGTTGGAACGACTACTGGCTTACCATCTGAAGGTTTTAATATATTATGTGCAGCAAGCATTAAGAATCTAGCCTCTGCTTGAGCCTCCACAGATAGGGGTACGTGTACTGCCATCTGGTCTCCATCAAAGTCAGCATTATATGCTGTACATGCTAAAGGATGTAATTTTATAGCTCTTCCTTCCACTAGCACTGGCTGGAATGCCTGAATTCCTAGTCTATGTAAAGTAGGAGCACGATTTAATAATACTGGATGATCAGATATAACTTCTTCTAATACATCCCATACTTGTGGCTGAACTCTTTCAACCATTCTCTTAGCACTCTTAATATTGTGAGCTAAACCACCTTCTACTAATTTCTTCATAACAAAAGGCTTAAATAGTTCTAGCGCCATTTCTTTAGGCAGACCACATTGATACATCTTAAGTTCAGGTCCAACAACTATAACAGAACGTCCTGAATAGTCAACACGCTTTCCAAGTAAGTTCTGTCTAAATCTTCCCTGCTTACCTTTTAACATATCAGATAACGATTTTAAAGGTCTATTACCAGGTCCTGTAACTGGCCTTCCCCTTCTGCCATTATCTATTAACGCATCCACTGCTTCCTGTAGCATTCTTTTTTCATTTCTTACTATTATATCTGGTGCACCTAAATCTAATAACTTCTTCAATCTATTATTTCTGTTAATAACTCTTCTATATAAGTCATTTAAATCTGAAGTAGCAAATCTTCCTCCATCAAGCTGAACCATAGGTCTTAAATCTGGTGGAATAACAGGTATAACATCAATAATCATCCAATCTGGTCTATTTCCAGACTTTCTGAAAGATTCTACTACCTCAAGCCTTCTTATAATTCTAACTTTCTTCTGTCCTGTACTAGTCTTTAATCCTTCTTTTAATTCTTTTGATAAGCGCTCTAAATCTATATCTTCTAATAATCTCTTTATAGACTCAGCACCCATTCCTGCTGAGAAACTATCTTCACCATATTTATCTATAGCTTCTCTATACTCTTTTTCATTTAACAATTGTTTTTTTAATAGCTGAGTCTCTTTAGGATCAAGTACTATATAAGAAGCAAAGTATAATACTTTCTCTAAAGATCTTGGAGACATATCAAGTATAAGTCCCATACGTGATGGAATACCTTTAAAGTACCAAATGTGGGATACAGGGGCAGCTAATTCAATGTGCCCCATTCTTTCACGTCTTACCTTTGATTTTGTAACTTCAACTCCACATCTATCACAAACTATACCCTTATATCTAACTCTTTTATATTTTCCACAGTGACATTCCCAATCTTTTGTAGGTCCAAATATTCTTTCACAAAACAATCCGTCCCTTTCAGGTTTTAATGTCCTGTAGTTTATGGTCTCGGGTTTTTTAACCTCACCTCTTGACCATTCTCTAATTTGTTCTGGTGAAGCCAATCCTATTTGTAAAGCATCAAAATTATTTAATTCAAACAAGGGTTCATCCTCCCTTCAAATTAGTGTTCATCATTGAAATCATCAAGTTCAAGCTCACTTTGGAACTCATCTAATGGTAAATCATCATAATCTAACTCTTCATCATTTAATTCATTTTTTTCTTCATCTTCAACATAATCATCAGATGGAGTAGGTGGAACATATTCTTCTGTTCCCTCAATATTTACATCTAATTCTTCTAATTCATCTTCTACAGATTCTTTAAGTTTTATTTCCTGTTTATCATCATTTAATACTTTTACATCAAGACAAAGTGCTTGTAATTCCTTAATTAATACCTTAAAGGATTCTGGAACTCCTGGTTCTGGTATGTTTTCTCCTTTAACGATAGCTTCATAAGTCTTAACTCTACCAACCACATCGTCTGACTTAACTGTAAGTATTTCCTGTAAAGTATGTGCTGCTCCATAAGCTTCTAGAGCCCAAACTTCCATTTCTCCAAATCTCTGACCACCAAACTGTGCCTTACCACCTAGTGGCTGTTGAGTAACTAATGAGTATGGTCCTGTAGATCTTGCGTGAATCTTATCATCAACTAAGTGAGCAAGCTTCAATATATACATATATCCTACAGTTACTCTGTTATCAAAAGGCTCTCCTGTTCTTCCATCATATAGTACAGTCTTTCCATCATTATCATATCCTGCTTCTTTTAAGCATTCAACTATTTCTGGTTCAGTAGCACCATCAAATACTGGAGTAGCAATATGCCATCCTAATTTAGAAGATGCTAAACCTAAATGTACTTCAAGAACCTGACCTATATTCATACGAGATGGAACTCCTAGAGGATTTAAGCATATTTGAAGAGGTCTTCCATCTGGTAAGAACGGCATATCTTCTTCTGGTAATACTCTTGAAATAACACCCTTATTACCATGTCTTCCTGCCATCTTATCTCCAACGGATATCTTTCTCTTTTGAGCTATATAACATCTTACTAACTTATTAACCCCTGGTGGTAATTCATCACCATTTTCTCTTGTGAATATTTTAACGTCTACTATTATTCCTGCTTCACCATGAGGAACTCTAAGAGATGTATCTCTAACTTCTCTTGCTTTTTCACCAAAGATAGCTCTTAATAATCTCTCTTCAGCAGTAAGTTCAGTTTCCCCCTTTGGAGTAACTTTTCCAACTAGTATATCGCCTGACCTTACCTCTGCTCCAATTCGAATAATTCCTCTTTCATCTATATCTTTTAAAGCATCTTCTCCTACATTTGGAATATCCCTTGTTATTTCTTCTGGTCCTAACTTAGTATCCCTTGCTTCTGCTTCATATTCTTCTATATGGATAGATGTAAATACATCTTCTCTAACAAGTTCTTCAGATATAAGCATAGCATCCTCGTAGTTATATCCTTCCCAAGTTATAAAACCAATTCTTATATTCTTACCTAATGCTATTTCTCCTAAGTCTGTTGAAGGACCATCTGATAATACTGTTCCTTTTTCAACTCTTTCACCCTTAGAAACAATAGGTCTTTGATTAATACATGTACCTTGGTTTGATCTCTTAAATTTAAGAAGTCTATAAGTATCTATACCACCATCTGAATCTCTCTTAACTCTAACCTCATTAGCACTAACATATGCAACTGTTCCTGCGTTCTTTGCTTTAGGAAGAACTCCTGAATCAACTGCTGCTTTATACTCTATACCAGTACCTACAATTGGTGCCTGAGGTTTTAGAAGAGGTACTGCTTGACGTTGCATGTTTGATCCCATAAGAGCACGGCTGGCGTCGTCATTTTCAAGGAATGGTATCATAGCTGTTGCAACAGAAACTATCTGTCTTGGTGATACGTCCATGAAATCAACTTCATCCTTTGGTACTACAAGAACATCTTCCTTATCTCTTACGGTAATTTTTTCATCTACAAAGCAACCCTCTTCATTAAGAGGTTCATTAGCCTGTGCAATTAAATATTGATCCTCTTCATCAGCAGTCATATAAACAATCTCTTTTGTTACTCTGCCTTCTTTTTTATCAACTTTTCTGTATGGTGCCTCTATAAATCCATACTCATTAACTCTTGCATAAGTTGCAAGTGAGTTAATAAGACCTATGTTTGGTCCTTCTGGCGTTTCTATTGGGCACATTCTTCCATAATGAGAATGATGAACGTCTCTTACTTCGAAACCAGCTCTTTCTCTTGAAAGTCCACCTGGTCCTAAAGCTGACAATCTTCTCTTATGGGTTAACTCAGATAATGGATTAGTCTGATCCATGAACTGAGAAAGCTGAGAACTACCAAAGAACTCTTTAATAGAAGCTGCTACAGGTCTTATATTTATTAAAGCCTGCGGAGTTATTGAATCTTGATCCTGGATAGTCATTCTTTCTTTTACTACTCTTTCCATTCTAGAAAGACCTATTCTAAACTGATTTTGTAATAACTCTCCTACTGATCTTAGTCTTCTATTACCTAAGTGATCAATATCATCTGTATATCCTATATCATAAGGTAATCCTAATTCATAGCTTATAGTCGCATACATATCGTCTCTTATTATATGTTTTGGTATTAATTCATGAATGTTTTTCTTAATTTGTTCTTTAATACTTGACTCATCACTATAATTGTCAAGTATTGCCTTTAGTGTAGGATAATGAACTAGTTCCTTTATATTTAAATCATCTATATTAAACTCAATAAATTTATGTATATCAACAAAATTATTTCCGATAACTCTAACTATTTTATCATCTACTTGAATGTCAACTACATTTACTCCACTATTTTGTATTTCTATAGCTTTATCTCTGTCGATTTTTTCGCCTTTTTGAACCAATATTTCTCCAGTCTGTGGATTTACTATATCTTCAGCCGCTATTTGATTAGCTATTCTTAAATGTAAAGCTAACTTCTTATTAAACTTATATCTTCCAACTCTTGATAAATCATATCTTTTAGCATCGAAAAATAAAGATTCAATAAGAGCAATAGCACTATCCACAGTAGGTGGTTCACCTGGTCTTAATCTCTTATATATTTCAAGTAAAGCTTCTTCCTTTGTTTTTGTATTATCTTTTTCTATTGTGGCTTTTAATCTTTCATCTTCTCCAAAAACATCTATAACTTCTGCATCTGTTCCATATCCTAATGCTCTTATAAGAATAGAAATTGGAAGTTTTCTTGTTTTATCTATTCTTACATAAATAACATCATTAGAATCTGTTTCATATTCAAGCCAAGCTCCTCTATTAGGTATAACAGTAGAAGAAAATAGAGGTTTTCCTGTTTTATCAAGAGCCACATCATAATAAACTCCTGGTGATCTAACAAGCTGACTTACAATTACTCTTTCTGCACCATTAATAATGAAAGTTCCCTGTTCTGTCATAAGAGGGAAATCTCCCATGAACACTTCCTGTTCTTTTACTTCTCCTGTTTCCTTATTAATAAGTCTAACACTTACTTTTAAAGGCGCTGCATAAGTAGCATCTCTTTCTTTGCATTCTTCTACAGAGTATTTGATATTATCCATATCAAGTTTATAACCTACAAATTCTAAATTAAGGTTCCCTGTATAATCTTGTATAGGATTAATATCATCGAAGACTTCTTGCAGACCTTCTTTTAAGAACCATTGATAGGAATCCAACTGAACTTCAATTAAGTTAGGCATATCACCAACTTCTTTAAGCTTAGAAAAGCTCATTCTAGTTCTTTTACCAACCTGGACAGGATGTACCATTAACTTTCACCCCTTGCATAAACTAAAAATAACCACAAACACCTTTTTTGGTGTTTCTGGATTAAATACCTAAATTAAATACATTGTATCATAATAGTATAACCGATTTTATGTAATAAATTCATTCTATACAAAATAGAATTTTATTATTATGTGATTTTTATATAATCAATGCAATTTACTATATTATCATAATATGATTGTATTGTCAATAACTAATAATTTAAAATATACTTATTTAAAAAAGAGGCACTTATCAAAAGTACCTCTTTTTATGTCATTTGTATTTAAACTATTTTAATTCTACAGTTGCTCCAACTTCAGCTAATTTAGCTTTCATAGCTTCAGCTTCTTCTTTAGCTACGCCTTCTTTTAATGTCTTAGGAGCTCCATCAACTATTTCTTTAGCTTCCTTTAATCCTAAACCAGTTATCTCTCTAACTGCTTTTATAACTTTGATTTTTTCTGAACCAGCGTTAGCTAATACAACGTCAAATTCAGTTTTTTCTTCAGCAGCTCCTGCTCCTGCTACTGCTCCTCCTGCTACTGCTACTGGTGCAGCTGCGCTTACTCCAAATTCTTCTTCACATGCTTTTACTAATTCGTTTAAGTCTAAAACGCTCATTTCTTTTATAGCCTGAATGATTTCTTCTCTAGTCATTATTAAGCACCTCCAAATTTTCCTATTAAATTAAACTTCTTCAGATTCTTTTTTTTCTTTAATTGCATTCAATAAGTATGCAAGATTTGATAATGGAGCCTTGAAGCTTCCAAGTAATTTTGCAATAAGTACGTCTTTTGGTGGTATTGATGCAAGCTCTTTTGTTTTTGCAGCATCAAAAATTTCACCTTGAACTACCGCACCTACTAATTCAAGTTTCTTATGATTTTTTGCGAAATCATTAAGAACTCTTGCTGGAGCAGTTGGATCTTCATATCCAAATGCTATTGAAACAGGTCCTTCTAATAAGTTTGTTATACCTTCATATCCTAACTCTTTAGCAGCTAAAATACTTAAAGTATTTTT
This sequence comes from Clostridium lundense DSM 17049, assembly GCF_000619945.1. GTDB lineage: Bacteria > Bacillota > Clostridia > Clostridiales > Clostridiaceae > Clostridium_AO > Clostridium_AO lundense. Next base: position 12,226 of record NZ_JHVC01000039.1, read on the forward strand.
GTATACTTTATATTCCACACCTGCTTCTCTTAAATTCTTTCTTAATTCAGTATCTTCTTCTACTGTTAAGCCTTGATAATGTGATAATACGATACCTTCGGCTTTCTGCATTTTTTCCTTAATTTCAGCTACTTTAGCTTCTTTTATCTGTCTATTCTTATTCACTGTGTGTCCACCTCCTCACAGTTTAAACTGCATATAACTTATATAAAAATTAAAGGTTTCTCCGTAGACATGGAGAAACCAATTATATCTCATTATATATTGGAACCCTCGGTAGGTTGGTTGCCCTTTATGCTTTCGCACCTACTGTCTACGGTATATTTACTTTTTCAACCCTTAAAATAATATCAAAGTTTTAAACTTATGTCAATACTATTCTAATACTTTTGTTGGATTTATTTTTATTCCAGGTCCCATTGTGCTTGAAACAGCTACTGATTTAATATATTGTCCTTTAGCAGCTGCTGGTTTAGCTTTTACTACAGCTTCCATTAATGCATGGAAGTTGTCAGCTAATTTTTCAGCACCAAATGATCCTTTTCCAATTGGAACGTGAACTATAGCAGTTTTATCTACTCTGTACTCAACTTTACCAGCTTTGATATCTGCTAAAGCTTTAGCTACATCAAATGTAACTGTACCTGATTTTGGGTTTGGCATTAATCCCTTAGGTCCTAATACTCTACCTAATCTACCAACTACTCCCATCATATCTGGAGTAGCAACAACTATGTCAAATTCAAACCAGTTTTCTTTCTGGATTTTTTCAACATATTCTTCTGCTCCAACATAATCTGCTCCAGCTGCTTCAGCTTCTTTAGCCTTTTCACCCTTTGCGAATACTAATACTCTAACTGTCTTACCAGTTCCATGAGGAAGTATTACTGCTCCTCTTACTTGCTGGTCTGCATGTCTTGGATCAACTCCAAGTCTTACAGCTAGTTCTATTGTTTCATCAAATTTAGCTTTTGAAGTTTTAACAACTAAATCCATTGCTTCTGCTGGAGTATATAAAGCGTTTTTATCAACTAATTTAGCGCTCTCAATATAATTCTTTCCCATACTAATCCTCCTTTGTGGTTTTAGCGGTTTGTACCTCCCACCTATTTAATGGTAATAACTATTCTTCTACAGTTACACCCATGCTTCTTGCTGTACCAGCTACCATACTCATAGCAGCTTCTACTGATGCAGCGTTTAAGTCTGGCATTTTAGTTTCGGCGATTTGCTTCAACTGTTCTTTAGTTATTTTAGCAACTTTAGTTTTGTTTGGAACACCAGAACCGCTTTCAATTCCAGCTGCTTTCTTTATAAGAACTGCTGCTGGTGGAGTCTTTAGTATAAAACTAAAGGATCTGTCCTGATATACTGTAATTACAACTGGAATTATCAATCCAGCTTGATTAGCTGTCTTAGCATTAAATTCCTTAGTAAATGCCATAATATTTACACCATGTTGACCTAATGCAGGTCCTACTGGTGGTGCTGGAGTTGCTTTTCCTGCAGGAAGTTGAAGTTTGATCATTCCTGTAACTTTTTTAGCCATAATTTACACCTCCTATAATGTGGTAATACGGATAAAAAATCCTCCCACTTAATTAAGGCTTTTCGCCTCTTAAGTTAGTCTAGTTTATCTATCTGATTAAAATCAAGTTCAACAGGAGTTTCCCTGCCAAACATGTTAACAAGAACTTTTACTTTGTGTTTTTCAATATTGATTTCTTGTATAACTGCTGGGAAATTTTCTAGTGGTCCAGAAACCACTTTCACACTTTCTCCAACCTCTATATCTAAATCTACTTTTCCTTCCATAATACCCATAGATGCAACTTCTTCGTCAGTCAATGGAACTGGCTTAGATCCAGGACCAACAAATCCAGTAACACCTCTAGTATTTCTAACTACATACCATGAATCATCTGTCATAACCATCTTCACTAATACATAGCCTGGAAATATCTTTTTCAAAGTTACTTTCTTTTTTCCATCTTTTATTTCAATTTGTTCCTCCATAGGAACTTGAACATCACATATCCAATCATGAAGATTTCTATTCTCTATAGTCTTTTCAAGATTTGCCTTAACCTTATTTTCATAACCGGAGTATGTATGAACTACATACCATCTAGCTCTCTCTGCCATATTTCAAGGGACGGGAATCTTATCTCGACCCCTACCTCCTTTAACTATTTATTTATAGATGATTTTAGATAGCTTATTAAAAATAAAATCTATTCCACCTATAGCTACCATATATATAAGACAAAATGCTAGAACTATACAGGTAGCCTTTTTCACTTCTTCTTTAGAGGCCCAGGTAATTCTTTTAAATTCACCTTTTAGATCTTTAAAAAATCTGATAATTCCACCTTGGTTAGTGGCAACCTTAACTTCTTTTCTTTCTTTTAGATCAGCGCTCATTTCTTCACATCCCTGAATATAATAATGATGCCTCTATGTACTATTTTGTTTCTTTATGAACTGTGTGCTTACGGCAAAATCTACAATATTTTCTCATTTCTAATCTATCTGGATCGTTTTTCTTGTTCTTCATTGTGTCATAATTTCTTTGTTTACATTCAGTACAAGCTAATGTAACCTTCACTCTCATTTTTTTACACCTCCTGGTACTTATCCTGGTATTTATCTAAACGCAGGGAGATACTCTAATTTAATTTTAAGCATTACCTTAATAATTTAACATACTTCATTTTATATGTCAATGTAATTTCTTAAAAGAACCATTGTATTTTTTTAACTTCTAAAAGGACTAGGTCTAGAAACCCAGTCCTAATAAAATAAATACTATTCAACTATAGTAGTAACAACTCCTGAACCAACTGTTCTTCCGCCTTCTCTTATAGCGAATCTTAATCCTTCATCCATTGCGATTGGAGTGATTAATTCAACATCCATATCAATGTGGTCTCCAGGCATTACCATTTCTGTTCCTTCTGGTAATTTGATTGATCCTGTAACGTCTGTTGTTCTGAAGTAGAACTGTGGTCTATATCCGTTAAAGAATGGAGTGTGTCTTCCACCTTCTTCTTTCTTTAATACGTATACCTGACCTACAAATTTCTTGTGTGGGTGTACTGATCCTGGTGCTGCTAATACCTGACCTCTTTCGATGTCATC
>NZ_JHVC01000040.1 GCF_000619945.1 Clostridium lundense DSM 17049
GCCTAATGATATTTGAGAAATTTGCAAATTTAAAGTATAAGTATGGAAATAGACATTTTTGGTGTAGAGGCTTCTATGTGGATACAGTAGGAAAAAATAAGAATGCAATAGAAGAATATATAAAAAATCAACAAAATGAAGACATGATCGCTGACCAAATAAGTATTAAAGAATATGTTGACCCTTTTAAGGGTGGCAGGTAACAGTTAAATTGCGGCTGGCGAGATTTTTATACGTGCCTTAAGGCACAATGCTGGTAAAGTGCCCTTATAGGGCTTAAGAAAAACCACCAGCTAAGCTGGTGGATATTTATTATATTTAAAATTTTGAAAAACATATCATAGTATTCATATTAACAACATTTTCATTATTTTTCAATATTTTTATTAAATGTTGTATATTAAAAAGTAAGATGTTTGTAATAATTTTATGAAAAATATAAAATTTATCGGATCTTATAAATTAAATCTTATAAAATTATATAACTTTACAAAATTAATCATAAACTTTACAACATATTGTATGGGTTGATATAATTAGCAATGGAGGGATGTATATGAAGAAATGCAATAGCTTTTTATTTGGATTAGTAACGCTACTAACAATTACATCAGTAAGCGTTACTGTTAGTGCAGCATCAAAATCAACAAGATTACATGGTAAAGATAGATTTAAAACTAATAGTGCGGTGGTAGAGGATGGATGGCAGAAAGCTGATAATGTTGTTTTGGTAAATGGAGAAAATTATCCAGACAGCTTAAGTGCAGCAGTTTTAGCTAAAAAATATAATGCACCTATTGTCTTAACTAGAAGTAATGCATTAGACAGCAATACAAAAAATTTATTACAAAGGTTAAGAACAAAGAAGGTTTATATAGTTGGTGGAGAGGGTGTAATTAACCCTAATATAGAAAGGGAATTAAATAAACTATATATAACTACAGAAAGAATATGTGGACAAGATAGATATGAAACTTCATTAGCTGTAGCTAAAAAAATAGGAACAAGTAATGGTATAATATTAGCTACAGGAAAGGATTATACAGATGCATTAAGTGCAGCTCCTATAGCTGCAAAATTACAGATTCCTATTTTATTAGTACCTAAGAATAACATACCAAGTTATATAAGCAATTCTATAAAATCAAGAAATGTTACAAAGACTTATGTTGTTGGAGGAAATGATATAATTAGTGACAATGTAGCTAATGCTTTTTCAAACGTTAAAAGAATAAATGGAAAAGATAAGTATGAAAGAAATATAAATGTTATAAAAGAATTTGAGAACAAGCTAGATCTTAGTAATGCTATATTGGCATATTCAGAAGGTTTTGCAGATGCATTATCTGGAACTGCTTATGCTGCATTAAAGAATAGCCCTATTGTTCTTACAGACAAGAATCCAACAGGAATAACAAAAGATTATATTAAAAATAAAAATGTAAAAAATTTAATTGTACTTGGTGGAACAGCTGGAATAACAGATGAAACTATTAATAATCTATGTGAAAATAACGGAGATAATTATTCTAATAAAAATACATCTAAGAATGGTACATATAATGAGGTTATGTCCAGCAAAGATACATCTAAGAACGGTACATATAATGAATTTATGTCTAGCAAAGATACATCTGATAATGGTATATCTAACAATGACGCATCTAGTAACAATGCATCTAACGAAAATACATCTGAGAGCAATATAAAAAAGGAAAATAATTTCGACGATATTCACATAGATGGAACTATTGAGGTACAAATATCTAAGTATAATCATTCCAGTGGAAATGATGTTAAATTTATAGTAGTTCATGATACTGGAAATTATAAAGATACTGCTAAAGCTAATGCTCATTATTTTGGTGGAGGAGATAGACAAGCGTCAGCTCATTATTTTGTTGATGAAAATTGTATAGTACAAGTAGTAGAAGAGTATGAGGCATCATGGCATTGTGGTGATGGAGGAATGAAGTATGGTATAGGCAATCATAATTCTATAAGCATAGAAATGTGTAATTCTGGTGGTTATATAGATGAAAAAACTATTAATAATACTTTAGAATTAGCTAAGCATTTGATGAAAAAATATAATGTTCCAATTGAAAATGTTGTAAGACACTATGATGCTAGTAGAAAAATTTGCCCAAATAATATGTCAGCTAATGATTGGGCGAAGTGGAAGGAATTTAAAGCTAGATTAAGTGAAAAAATTACTGGAAACAGTAATTGAGAAAATTATAGAGTAAACGTAAAGCAGATGGAGAAAATTATAAAGTAGTAGAATAAAAATAAGCCTTGGATTCATTCAAGGCTATTTTTTTATACCATTTACAATATGGTTGTTATATTATAAAATTATATGAAACTTATAGGAGTTAATATAAAAGTTAATATATTTGTTAGAATTTTTATTTAAAAGAAGTTTAAAATTATTATGTGTTGAACAAAATATGTTTAATTAAGGAGATGATCTTGTGATAAACGGAAATGTAGAAGGAATTAGAGACGTTATATTAGAAAAGCTAGAAATTATATATAAGATTAAAGTACCAAAAGATGAAGTTTTTAATTTAGAAATAGTGGATATAATCTCTGAAGTTACATGTGAAATAGAAAGAGAAATTAGTGTAGCTATAGATAGAAAAGGAAATGTAATAGATGTAGCTATAGGAGATAGTACTACTGTAGAAATACCTATAATTGATATAAAAGAGAAAAGGTTATCAGGAGTAAGGGTAATCCATACTCATCCTAATGGAAATTCTAGATTGTCTGCTTTAGATTTATCTGCTCTTACAAGGTTAAAGCTAGATTGTATAGCAGCTATAGGAGTAGATGATGTTGGAGTTACAGATATAACATTAGGCTTTTGTAGTATAGAAAAAGACATTTTAGTATCAGAAACTACCAAAAAGTTAACTGTTGAGGAAGCTATTAACTATGATTTAATAGATAGGGTAAAATTCATTGAAGAAACTATAAAATTAAATGAAGTTATTGAGGATAATACGGAAAGAGCTATTTTAGTTGGAGTAGAAAGTGAAGAAAGTTTAGAGGAATTAGAAGAATTAGCAAAAGCATGTAATGTAACCACTGTAGAGTGGGTGCTTCAAAAAAGAAATAAAGTTGACTCTGCTCTTTATGTAGGAAGGGGAAAAGTAGAAGAAATTGCACTATTAAGACAGGCAAAAAAGGCTAATGTGGTTATTTTTGATGATGAATTAACTGCTTCTCAGGTTAGAAATCTTGAGGATTTTATTGGAGTAAAAGTAATTGATAGAACTACTTTGATTTTAGAGATATTTGCTAAGAGAGCAAAAAGTAAAGATGGAAAAATTCAGGTAGAGCTTGCTCAGTTAAAATATAGATTAACTAGATTATCAGGATTAGGAACAGTTCTTTCAAGAACTGGTGGTGGTATTGGAACTAGAGGACCTGGAGAAAAGAAATTAGAAACAGATAGAAGACATATAAGAGAAAGAATATATGATTTATCTAAAGAGCTAGAAAAGATAAAAAAGACAAGAGAAACTCAAAGGGACAATAGAAATGAAATACCTAAGGTATCTTTAGTTGGGTATACTAATGCAGGAAAATCTACTTTAAGAAATGTACTTTACAATATGTATTCTACAAAGGAAGGTTCATTAAAAGAAAATGTATTTGAAGCAGATATGCTTTTTGCAACTTTGGATACTACTACTAGAGCCATAGTACTTCCAGATAATAGGACTATAACATTAACGGATACAGTAGGATTTATAAAAAAGCTTCCTCATGATTTAGTAGAGGCATTTAAATCTACACTAGAAGAAGTAATTTATTCTGATTTATTACTACATGTGGTAGATATATCTTCAGATTATTATGAAGAGCAGGTAGAAGCAGTAGAGATAGTATTAAAGGAATTAAAGGCATTAGATAAACCTACAATACTAGTTTTAAATAAAGTAGATAAAGTTAGCGAAGAAGAAATGCTAAATATAAGAGAGAAATTTAAGGAACAGCATTATATAGAAATATCAGCAAAGCAAGGTATTAATTTAGAAAAGCTTTTAGAAGAGGTAATTAATAAGTTACCATATAAACTGAAGAAAGTAGAATATTTAATACCTTATGCAGACAGTGCTACAGCAGCCTATTTGCATAGAAATGCTAATGTTAATGTAGAAGAATATAGGGAAGATGGAACTTATATTAGTGCAGAAGTGGATGATCAAGTGTATAATGTGTGCAAAAAATACATGATTGGTGAATAGAATTTAGAGTGAAGAGTGAAGAATAAAGGAGGCTTTTCTTCCGCATACGCTACGGAAAAGCTTAGATTATAAATAACAAATAAGGACAATTTTTCGTAATGATAATGAAGAAAAATAACCTCTACTTTTCACTATTCATTCTTTACTGTTAGTTATTAAAGTGGGGGGATGTTATGTGGATATTTTAATTAAGGATACCATGATAATTACTATGGATGAAGAAAAAGACGTTATAGATAGGGGCTATGTATTAATAAAGGATAACTATATTAAGGAAGTTTCTTATGGGGAGTATTATGGAGAATACGCAGGTCAGAATGAAAATTTAGAAGTTATAAATGGTAAGGATTATTGTGTTATGCCAGGGTTAGTAAATACTCATACTCATGCGGCTATGACTATGTTAAGAGGATATGGAGAAGGATTACCTCTTATGAGATGGCTAAAAGAGAAGATATGGCCTATGGAGAGTAAGTTTACAGGAAAGCATATAAAATTAGGAACAGAAATTGCTTGCTTAGAGATGCTTAGTACAGGAACTACTTGTTTTAATAATATGTACTTTTATGAAAATGAAGTTATGGAAGTAGCTAAAGAATTTAATATGCGAGCTGTTTTAGGAATAGCAATAATAGGAGATAGTTGGGAGCAGCAACTAAAGCAGGGATTAGAACTTAGAAAAAAGATTGAAAGTTGCAAGGAAACTACAGTAACAAGTATGTTAGCTCCTCATTCACCTTATACAGTATCTAAAGAAGTCTTAAAGGTAATAGCGGAAGAAGGAAAGAAGATAAACAGTGGTATACACATACACATTGGGGAAACAGAAGATGAAGTGAACATATTAAAGGAACAATATAATAGTACAGCCTGTGAACTGCTTTTAGAAAGCGGTGTATTTGAAAATAGGGTAGTGGGAGCTCATTGTGTTCATTTAACGGATGATGATATAAAAATAATCAGAGATAATAAAGTAAATGTAGCATATAATCCTCAAAGTAATATGAAGTTAGCTAGTGGAGTACCAAGAATAGTAGAAATGCTAGATGCGGGAGTAAATGTATGTATAGGTACTGATGGAACTTCTAGTAATAATAATTTAAATATGATTGAAGAAATGGAGACAGGAGCATTACTTCAGAAGCTTTGGTATAAGGATGCAACTAAATTAGATAGTAAGGAAATAATTAAAATGGCTACATTAAATGGTGCCAAGGCATTAGGTTTTAGTAAACTAGGAAAAATAAAAGAAGGATTTTTAGCAGACTTAATAATGATTAATTTAAATAAACCTAATTTAGTTCCAAATTATAATATATACTCTAATATAGCTTTTTCAGCTAATGGAAATGAAGTTGAGTATGTAATTGTAGATGGAAAAATAATAATGAAAAAAGGTGAATTTTTAAATATAGATAAGGAAAAAATTATTTACGAATTTAAAAAGTTGTGTAAAAATCTTATGCAATAGATAAAAGTCTTGAATTAATTTATGGAATTAAGATAAAACTAATGTAGTAAATTAATTTTAGGAGGATATATTATGGATAAGTATGTTTGTAATGTATGTGGGTATATATATGATCCAGCTGAAGGTGATCCAGACAATGGAGTAAAACCAGGTACATCTTTTGAAAATATACCAGATAACTGGGTTTGTCCTATTTGTGGTGTAGGTAAAAGTGAGTTCGAAAAAGTAAAATAAAGCAGAGTGATTAGTCAATTTGACTAGTCACTCTTTGTTTATAGTTAAGAGTAAAAAGAGTATTGCATTTTTAATTTGCTGATTTTTATAGAATATATATAAATCTTATGATGAAAGTAGTTTGATAATTTAGTTGCAATATTCACTTTGATAACAAAATTGGTAGGATTTATTAGTATGGATGAAATGTTAATTTAACATGATAGTGTTTTCTTGTATAAAAGCTTAATTTGAGTAAAAATGAAATTGAAAAAAAAATAACTTTCATATATAATTGTTTTATGAAATATTTTTGTATACACATATTCATTTGTGTTAAATATTTATGCATTTATAGTATTTAAATTCGATTATAAAGGGGCTGAAAGATTTGATAAAAAGATTTAAAAGAGTATTAGTAGCTAATAGAGGGGAAATTGCAATAAGAGTATTCAGAGCTTGTCATGAGCTAGGTATAAGAACTGTTGCCATTTATTCAAATGAAGATAAATGTGCTTTATTTAGAACAAAGGCAGATGAAGCTTATTTAATAGGTAAAAATAAGGGTCCGGTAGAGGCTTATTTAAATATTGATGAAATAGTTCATTTGGCGCTTAAAAAGGGAGTAGATGCCATACACCCAGGTTACGGATTCCTATCAGAAAATCCCGAGTTTGCAAGAAAATGTAGAGAAGCTGGTATAGAATTTATAGGACCAACTGCAGAAATGATGGAAAGTTTAGGAGATAAAATACAGTCTAAAATAGTAGCAAAGGAAGCTGGAGTTCCTACAATACCTGGAGTAGAAAGAGCTATTACTTCTGAAAAAGAAGCATTAGAAATTGCGAAGGATTGTGGATATCCAGTAATGGTAAAGGCATCAGCTGGCGGTGGCGGAAGAGGAATGAGAATTGTAAGAAATGAATCAGAACTAATTTCAGCCTTTAGAAACGCTAAAGAAGAAGCAAGAAAAGCTTTTGGAATAGATAGTTTATTTATTGAAAAATATTTGGAGGCACCAAAGCATATAGAAGTTCAAATACTTGGAGATAAATATGGTAATATTGTTCACTTACATGAAAGAGATTGCTCAATACAAAGAAGACATCAAAAGGTTATAGAGTTTACACCAGCATTTTCAATTTCAAAAGAAAAGAGAGAAGAAATTTGTAATGATGCTTTAAAAATTGCAAGATCTGTAGGGTATGCCAATGCAGGAACAGTAGAATTTTTAGTAGACAAATATGGTAATCACTACTTTATAGAAATGAATCCTAGAGTACAGGTGGAGCATACTATAACAGAAATGATTACAGGAATAGATATTGTGCAAAGCCAAATTTTAATTGCTCAAGGATATGCTTTAAATTCTCCTGAAATAAATATATCTTCTCAAAAGGATATAATGCCTAATGGATATGCAATACAGTGCAGAATTACAACTGAAGATCCTATGAACAATTTTGCACCAGATACCGGAAGAATAGATATATACAGAAGTGGTTCTGGTTTTGGTATAAGACTTGATGGAGGAAATGGTTTTACTGGAGCTGTAATAAGTCCTTACTATGATAGTCTTTTGGTAAAAACTACTGCTTGGTCAAGAAGCTTTAAAGATGCTTCGAGAAAGGCAATCCGTTCTATTAGAGAGTTAACTGTATCAGGAGTTAAAACTAATGTAGACTTTTTAATAAATGTGCTTAATCACCCAACCTTCTTAAAAGGAGAATGTACCACAAATTTCATAAATGATAATCCAGAGCTTTTTGATATATCACCTAAAGAAGATGAAGAATTAAGAGTATTAAAATTTATAGGTGAAAAGGTAGTAAATGAAACTAAGGGAAATAAACCTAGTTTTGATGTACCAGTAGTGCCTAAGATCCAAAAGGTTGAAGATTTAAGAGGTACAAAACAAATTTTAGATGAACAAGGGGCAGAAGGATTAGTAAAATGGATAAATGAACAGAAAAAATTATTAATTACTGATAGTACTATGAGAGATGCCAACCAATCTTTAATGGCTACAAGACTTAGAAGTAAAGATATGATAAAAATTGCCAAGGCTGAAGCTAATCTTGCTAAAGATTTATTCTCCATGGAAATGTGGGGAGGGGCAACTTTTGATGTGGCATATAGATTTTTAAAAGAAAACCCTTGGGAAAGGCTTGAAAAAATAAGAAAGAAAGTACCTAATATATTACTTCAAATGTTAATAAGAGGTGCAAATGGTGTAGGATATAAAAATTATCCTGATAATGTAATAAGAGAATTTATAAGAGAATCAGCAAAATCAGGAATAGATGTGTTTAGAATATTTGACTCATTAAACTGGTTAAAGGGTATGGAAGTGGCCATAGATGAGGGCTTAAATACAGGTAAAGTAGTAGAAGCATGTATATGCTATACTGGAGATATTTTAGATGCTTCAAAAGATAAGTATTCATTAGAGTATTATGTGAAAAAAGCTAAGGAAATAGAAAAAACAGGAGCTCATATACTTGGAATAAAAGATATGTCAGCATTATTAAAGCCTTATGCAGCGGGAAAACTTATAAGAGCATTAAAAAATGAAATTTCTATTCCTATACATTTACACACTCATGATACTACAGGAAATGGAGTAGCTACGATACTTATGGCAGCAGAAGCAGGTGTAGATATAGTAGATACAGCTTTTAGTAGTATGTCAGGACTTACAAGTCAGCCAGCTTTAAATGCTGTAGTAGCTGCTTTAGAAAATACAGAAAGAGATACAGGACTTAATTTAGATAGCTTACAAAGAATATCTGATTACTGGAGTGCTGTAAGACCAGTATATGCTCAGTTTGAATCAGGATTAAAATCTGGTTCTACAGAAATTTATAAATATGAAATACCTGGAGGTCAGTATTCAAATTTAAAGAATCAAATAGAGAGTTTTGATTTAGGACATAGATTTGACGAAGTAAAGGAAATGTATAAAAAGGTTAATGAAATGGTAGGAGATATAGTTAAAGTGACTCCTTCATCTAAAATGGTTGGAGACTTAGCTATATTTATGGTTAAAAATGATCTAACTCCAGAAAATATCTATGAAAAAGCCGAAAATATGGCTTTCCCTGATTCTGTAGTAGCTTTCTTTAAGGGAATGATGGGTAAACCAGAAGGCGGGTTCCCTGAAAGACTACAAAAGTTAGTTCTAAAGGGAGAAAAATGCATAGATGTACGTCCAGGAGAATTATTACCTCCTGAAGATTTTGATAAAATTAAAAAGAATGTCAAAGAAAAATATAATATAGAATTATCCAATAAAGAAGTAATAAGCTATGCTCTTTATCCAGAAGTTATGGAGGATTATATAAAATATGTTGGAGAGTATGGTGATTTAAGCCATATGGGTAGTGATGTATTCTTCCATGGATTAGAAGAAGGAGAAACTAGTGAAATAGAAATTGCAGCAGGAAAGACTTTAATTATTAAACTTCTTCAAGTAGGAAAATTAAACAAAGGTAAGAGAACTTTAGTTTTTGAGGTAAATGGTAATAGAAGAGAGATAGAAATTATAGATAAAACTAATAGCATTAAATCATTAGAAGAAGATACTATTGAGATAGCAGATAAATTTAATAAATATGAAGTAGGTGCAAGTATACCTGGAACTATACTAAAGGTTTTAGTAGAAGAAGGAGACATAGTAAAAGAAGGAGATAGTATAGCTTTAATAGAAGCTATGAAGATGGAAACTAATATACAGGCTGCCGTAAACGGAAAAGTAGAAAAGATTTTTGTTAAGGAAGGACAGCAAGTAAAAACTTCTCAATTAATAGTAAAATTAAGCGAAATCTAAAACAATGTATTAAGAAAAATAGCTTTCACATTAGTGGGGGCTATTTTTGTATATAATGAAATTTAAACTATTATTGTATATAAATATAAAATAAGCATAAGACTAATAATATAACTTAAGTTTAAGGAAAGAGGTTGAAAAATGAATAAAGTCTGTCCTGTTTGTAATAAGCTACAAAATGTAACCTATACTTGTAGTCACTGTAAAGGTACTATGGTTGATAAGGGGAGGGTCCAAGATTATACGGATCCTTATGCTGGGCAGTTCCCAATAAATGATGATGAAGATTATTGTGTTCACCTTTATCAATGTTTAAATTGCAATGAAATGGAGAGAAAAAGTGTATCTAAGATAGAAATATAATAAAAGTGAAGGAAAACATGCATTTTTATAATGGAAGTATTGTAATTGTGTTCATTGTTATTATATAATAAGAGATAATTTAACATTTTAGAAATTTATCAACAAAAAGGGGGAGTAGTGTTGGAAAAAACTATTGTACAATATCAAAGGGCCTTCAATAGTCTTATAGAAAGGCTTAAGGGGAATGACACCGTACTTGCAGCAATGGTGTTTGGCAGTGTTGTAACTGGAGATTTGTGGGATAAATCTGATATAGATCTTTTTGTAATGGTTGACGAAAATATTACTGGTATTAGAAATATATACACTGAGGAAAAAGGAGTGCCAGTTCATATCAAACTTATGAGTAAAAATAGATTTATGCAGTTCTATGAAGAAGATTTAAGGGGTGGCTTCATGCATAGAATATTTGCATCTTCAAGATTAGTTTTTTCTAAGGATTCAGATATAACTAATAGATATGATAGCGGTAGGTACTATCCTGATCTAGATAGAGAAAGATGGAGTATGGTGTATTTGGGTAATATGCTAAAAAGTATTGGAGTTTGCAGAAAATATCTGTGTAACAATGGTATATATACTGCTTATTCTTCAGCAGTTAAGGCAGCAGAAGAATTTGCAAGGCTTTATGTAAACTCAGCTGGTTATATGATAAGTAAAGATGCTATGACTATGGCTATGAATTTAAATGATAAGTTTAAAAATTGTGTGGATGAGTTGTTCTTTGATAAAGAGGATACAATAAAAGCCATAGAAAAATTATTAGCTTTTGTGGAGGAAAATATAGATTCAAATCTTAAAAATATTACAGGAATATTATTAGATTATATGAGAGAGAAAGACGAATTGTTAAGTGGAGAAGATATTAAGAAATCAACATTATTTCATAGTTTTGATATAGATATAGAAGAGATTTTGGAAAAACTCTCAGAAAAGGATATAGTGAAGAAGGAAACAAGAGATTATAAAATTAGTGACGGTAAGGTACTGTTTAAAGAGAATGTTTATTTTGTATAAGGGTTTGAGTACAATTTTTTAGAGCATAGAGCATAGAGCATAGAGCATAGCTTTAGAAGTAAAGAATAAAAAATGAATAGTGAAGAGTAGAGCAAGCTTTTCTTTTTTACACTAAAGAAAAGTTTTAATTAAATATTTAACTGAAAATTATTTTGCAATTATATATATGTTTTAAAGTAAATATTGAATTCAATTTGAGGATCCTCATAATTTGTAGTTTCACAACTAGTTTTACATGCCTTTATTTTTCACTCTTTATTAAAATTATTATGTTCTTTTATCTATGCTCTATTATCTATAATCTAAAAAAATTACTTTGTAATTTTTATGAGAGGTTATGATATGGAAAAGTATTTTATAGATTTAGAAAACATTGATACTGTCAAGTATATCAAAATAGCTCAACATATAAAAAAGTTAATAGATGATAATTTAATAGAAGATGGGGAAAAACTGCCTTCTATTAGAAGTCTATCTAAATTTTTAAATGTAAACAATGTTACTATAGTAAATGCTTATAAAAAGCTTGAAAATGAAGGGTATGCTATTCAAAAGATAGGTAGTGGCACATATGCTAAGAGGAAGGAAGTAGCTGTAAATTTTAAGAAAAAGTACGGAGAAATTGTTAGAAAAATAAGTAGTGAAGAAATTAAAATGTATATGGATTTTTCTGGTGAGGCAGCATGTAGTGATGTTTTTCCAATAAGTTCTTTTAAAGATGTTATAAATAAGGTTTTAGATAGAGATGGAATAGAAGCCCTTGCTTATCAAGAAGCGCTAGGATATGAAGGATTAAGAAGAAGCATAGATGATTTTTTTTGGAATAAAAAAATAGGCAAAGATAATATATTAATAGTTTCAGGAGCACAACAGGGAATAGATATAGTGTCAAAGGCTTTAATAAATGTAAATGATAATGTTGTAGTAGAAAAGCCGACTTATGGAGGCGCTCTTGCAGTATTTAAATGGAGAAGAGCTAATATCTATGAAATAGAAGTAGATGAAGACGGTATGGATTTAGATAAGTTGGAGAAATTAGTTAAAAAAAATAAGATAAGATGTGTATATGTAATGAGCTATTTTCAGAATCCAACTGGAGTAAGTTATAGCATTGAGAAAAAGAGAAGACTTCTTAATATGGCTGAAATATATGATTTTTATATAATAGAAGATGATTATCTATCTGAATTAATATATAATGATAATAAGTATATAAGCTTTAAAAGTATTGATTATAATGATAGAGTAATATATATAAAAAGTTTCTCTAAAATTTTTTTACCAGGTATTAGATTGGGGTATATGATAGCTCCTAAGGCTTTTAAAGAAAGTATACAAAATTCAAAAGTAAATACAGACATTGCTACATCAAGTTTAATGCAGAGAGCTTTGGATTTATATATAAAAGAAGGTATGTGGAAAGAGCATATAGATATTTTAAATAAAGTTTATAAAGATAGATACATGTTTATGAAAGAACGTTTAAATGATTTGAATGAGTATATTGAATTTTATTCTCCAGGAGGAGGATTACATTTTTATGTAAAACTTAAGGGGACAAAGGTTAATAGTGTAGATTTATTTTATAAATGTAAGAGAAAAGGAGTGTTAATAACTCCAGGAATAATATTTTATAAAGATCCTAAAGATGGATTAAACTATTTTAGGGTTGGATTTTCGCAAGTAGGAGAAGAGGAAATAGACAAAGGAATTAATATTATTAAAGATATTTTAAAAAAGTATTAAAGATTGGAGAATGAAAATTGGAAAAGGGCTTGCTTAAGGTTCAATGGGAAGATATAGATAACTATTCCCAAGAGGAAATTACTTACTTTTTATTTTTAGAAGGTAAATCTTTAGAAGCCATTTGTAAAATTAGGAATATAAATAGAGAAGTTGCACAAAAACATATTATTGATGGGAAAATAAAATATGGTTTTCTAGCTAAAAGTAAGGATGAGGGAGAATTGCTCCGAAATATATCTAAGGCAGGAAAATTAGATAAATTAGATATAATAAATTCTTTAGAAGAAGCTATGAAGATTAAATTAATAGAATATATAAGAAAAAATTATGTAGAAATGTATGCAAAGGAAAAAGAGACTGCCGTATGGATTATAGGAGAATTAAATGAAGAATCTTGTAAAGATATCTTGGTAAAAGCTTCTGTACATAAGTTTATTAATGTGAGGAGAATGGCCATTTCTGCCATGGGAAAACTAGAAGATAAAACTTTAGAAATGCCATTAATAAGAGCGTTAGAGGATAATAATTCCCAAGTAATACTATATGCAATTAAGGCTTTAACTAAAATTAAAAGTTTAAAAGCTAAAGAAAAAATAAATTGCATATTAAACAATTCAGATAAGGATTATTTGAAAAGGGCAGCGGAAATATATATGAATGAAATGGAATTAAAAGATAACGGTAGGTGATTATATGGGATATTTAACTATTAAAGATGAAGTAAGCAGTGAGTTTGAAGAAAAGAAGTCTGTATTTATAGGCCATGCTAAGAGAGTATATGAGGAAGAAGATGCTAAGGCTTTTATTGATAAAATAAGAGGTGAACACAAAGAGGCTACACATAATGTATATGCTTATATTATTGGAGAAAATATGGGTATTCAAAGATATACTGATGATGGAGAGCCTCAAGGTACAGCAGGGGTGCCGGTGTTGGATGTAATAAAGAAAAATGGGATAACTAATACAGTAGTAGTGGTAACAAGATATTTTGGAGGAATTCTATTAGGAAAAGGTGGACTTGTTAGGGCTTATAGCAAAGGGGCTGCACAGGCTATAAAGGAAGCTGGAGTTGTAGAAAGGGTACAGGGAGCTGCTCTTCATATTTTTATAGAATATGATCTTTTAGGTAAAGTGCAATATTCATGTGGACAGAATTCATGGCATATAGAAGATACTATATATACAGATAAAGTAGAAATTATTATTTTATGTACCTTTGAATTAATGGAGGACATAAAAAAGGAAATTGTACAAGTAACTTCAGGAAAATGTAGCTTTGAAAAGGATAGAGAAGGATATTATTTTAAGATAGATAATAGATTATTTATGGAAGAAATATAGCTATAAGTCAAAATATTTGCATTTGAGTTTATGTTGTCATATATGGTATAATAATTGAGGCGTTTTTGCAATTAATATAGTGGATGTTCCTATATATTAATAATTATATAAAGATTCGTGTACATAAGGAGGAGATATAAATGTCAGGACACTCTAAGTGGCATAACATACAAGCAAAAAAAGGTAAAGCGGATGCAAAAAGAGGTAAAATATTTACTAAGATAGGTAAAGAATTAGCCATTGCATCAAAAAATGGTGGATCAAACCCTGATACTAATAGTAAATTAAGAGATGTTATTGCAAAAGCTAAGGCAAATAACATGCCTCAAGATACTATAATGAGAGCTATCAAAAAAGGTGCTGGAGAAATGGAAGGAGTAAACTATGAAGAAATAGTTTACGAAGGATACGGCCCATCAGGAGTAGCTGTTATAGTTGAAGTTTTAACAGATAATAAAAACAGAAGTGCAGGAAATGTAAGATATGCATTTACTAAAAACGGTGGAAACATGGGATCAACTGGTTGTGTGTCCTTCATGTTCCAAAAGAAGGGACAGCTAGTTATAGAAAAGACAGATTCTTTAGATGAAGATGAATTAATGATGATGGCTTTAGAAGCTGGAGCAGAGGATTTTGCTGCAGAAGATGAAGTATATGTTGTAACAACTGCACCAGAAGATTTTGGAGCAGTAAGAGAAGCTTTAGAAGGAAATGGACTAGAGTTCCTTGAAGCTGAAGTTAAGGGAATACCAGATACATATACAGAAATTGATGAAGCAACAGCAACTAAGTTCCAAAAGATGTTAGATGCTTTTGATGATGATGATGACGTTCAAAACGTTTATCACAATGCTGAATTCCCTGAAGGATGGGAAGAATAATTTTATAGATGATTAAAAACAGCCTAAGGGCTGTTTTTTTGAGAGTGTGAAAGTTTTTCTGTAAATAGCTTTCTATGATAATTATTTTATAGGCATGGAGGTCATGGTAAAACTCCATGCCTTAATTACAATATAATTAACAATGAATTGCATGTCAAGAACACCCTAG
>NZ_JHVC01000041.1 GCF_000619945.1 Clostridium lundense DSM 17049
TATTATATATACATTCTTCACCTTTAATCTTTTAATTTCATTTACTGTATTATCACTTAATCCTGATTGTGAAGTAAGTATTATTGGTGCATTATACTTTTTAGCTAAAGGTGCTGAACATAATGCATCTGCATAATTATAGCCTTGAGCTATTACAACAGTTTGTGAGCCATCTTTCCATCCTGCTCTACTTATTTCAATAGATGTTTCTATTCTATCTTTTCCATAAATTCTACTTTTAGCATTCTTAGCATATATCATTGATGAATTTGTAGCTAAAACTGACGTCATAGTAAATAATGATATAGCTATTTTACTCATTAACCTTTTATTCATATTGTCCTCCATTTTTATATTTCTTTAGTTTTAATAAACAGATTTTAAAAATTTATTATTTATCTATTAAGTATTATGTAATGCTTTTCACCTCCTTTCATTACAATTCAGCAACACTAAATATATATGAACATAATAAAAAAAGAACCCAAAAGGGTTCTTAAACAACCTAAACTTACATTTCTACTGCAAATACAATAAAAATACTCCTATAAGCCGTGTATATATCTTTCCCTCCGAAAGAATCAACAATTACTAGGCAGGTTTCCTGACTTAGCTTCATTTTACTCCCTTACCTTCCCAGAATTAATATTCCAGTGGCTTAATTTAAGGTTTCATCAGCATTACAGTAACGGTGGGCTGCAGTGGATTTTCACCACTTTCCCTTTTAACTACAAATTAAAGGTAGCACCTAATAATATACATATTCAATTTTTCTCTTCTAAATTATATTATATAATTATTCCTATTTCAACATTTTTTATATAATATATTTTAATGTTACCTATTTTTCTATTAATTTCATAAATTTTATTCTTTTATAAAGATTAAATAATGGATAATACTTACTTTCTTTTAATTAACAGAGACCTTTAACAGTTAAAAATGATTTTTTTCGCTAATATCACTAAAACTTTTAAATTGAAAATAAAAAATTAAAACTTGAAAATGAAAGATTCTTTTCCACTGTTATTCTACGAAAAGCTTAATTTATAAACAAAGGATAAAGGGGTTTTTTGTAAAGTAAAAAATCCCTTTATCTTCGAATTTCAATTCTTTATTTAACTGGTATTTCTATTACATTTGAAATTTGTGTCATATCTTGTAAGCTATCCCATACAAAAGCTTTAATTATATATTCCCCCTCTTTTGGAAGTTTTATTATTCCATTTAATTCTACAGTTTTACCTGATTCTATGCTTTGTTTTGCAGCAACATAGTTTACAAGCTTTCCATCTTTATTAAATAATCCTACTATTAAAACTGCATTTTTAGCTTCCTTAGTATTATTTATAGCTTGTACAGTTATTTTTGCATCAGTACCTACTCTAAACTCTTTTACATCTGTTAGATTATTAATTTTAAATTCCTTATTTTCATTTGTTTTTTCGCCATTTGGTTCTTGTGGATTTAATGCTTTAAATATACATTCTTCATTATATAAACTTACTAATGCAGCAAAAGCTTTTCCATTTGAATCATCTGTGTATTCTGCATATCCTGATTTTGCACTATTATATATAAAATGATCTCCTTTTTTATATGCCATTAAGGAGTCTAATGGAGTTTTACTATTTTTACTCCACTGAAGTGATAATACATCCTCCCCTACTGCTAATAATGCTTGTATAGCTTCTGACGTATCATTTGAACGTTTTTCATTTTTACCATCTATACTTGAGGTAAATCCACCATCTTCTATTTGGTACTCCTTAAGCTTATTTACGCAATTGTTTAATATGTCATTTACTCCTTCTATATCTCTATGATTTGATAGTGCAAGCATTATACTTGTAATATAACTTAAATTTTTATCTTTTATATTTTTTCCAGCTTCCTTTAATATTTCTATTGCCTTTATATCATACTTTTGTTTACACATATCTAAAGCTATTACTGAGTAAGCTTGAGCTTCTATAGAATCTTTATCATCATCTTCTAATTTAAACTGACCTTTTTCATTTTGTGCCTTAACTAACATATCTACATAGTTTTTATCCTTATAGTTTTTAGCATCTAATCCAGCTGATATTATTCCTATTATATTTTTAGCATATGCTGTAGTTTTTGTATCAAAATTTATAAAACTAGGTTCTTCCTCTCTAAACTGTATGCCTGAAACTATTTTTTCTTTTTCAAATCCTATTTTATTTAAAGCTAAAGCTTGAAGATAATTATATTTTTTATCTTTAATTTCATAATATCCTTTTAATTCATCTATAGTCTTTTTAACTGGAGAATTATCTATTAATTTTACTTTTAAAAACATAGATTCTCCTTTATATAAATCAGCTAAAGCCATAAAAGCTTGATTATTAGCAAAATCATTGCCAAAATTATCATTTACTTTATTTCTAAGTAATGCATCTAACATACTACTTTCATTTTTCCACCATTCATCACTTAATGGATTAATTTTATTAGCTACTAAAGCTTGAATTACTGCAGATATTGTACATGGATTGTTAACCTTTCCATAAGCATCATATCCACCTTTATCATTTTGTTTTTCTTTTAAATATTTTATAGAAGAACTTATTATATCTTCTGCTTCTTTTATATCCTTATGAGCTGCTAATGCTGTAATTGCCATGGCTGTCGTATCTATGTCACTATATATACCAGTATTACTCATGCCACATAATGCCTTTACAGCTCCTTCTTTATCATAATTAGCTTCTGCCATATCTAAAGCTAAAATTGCATAAGCTTGAATTGTTGGCCAATCTCCATCTCCTTCTGCAATTATGAACTTTCCTTTCTTTTCTCCTTCTTTTACTTGAGAATTTATAAGCTTTTCTAAATAATTTATTCGATTATATTTTTTAGGGTCTTTTCCACTAGCTATTATTCCTATTATATTTCCAGCATATGCTGATACATTTGCAGGATTTTCTTTTACCTTATATTTATTCTGTATATCTTTTATATCTTCTGAAATATTTTCACTAGAATAATTTAATGCTAATGCTTCCCTAAATTCATATTTTTCTTTACTACTATAATATACTTTTAAATCTTTTATAGAATTTTTTATGTCTTCTGTTTTATCCTTCTTTCCATCATAGGAGATATTAAATTTATTAAACACTATTTCTTTATCCTTTAATGCTATAAACGCTCTTAATACAAAGGATGTATACATATCCTGTTCATATGCACCCATACTACTTTCATATATATAACCTTTTCCCATTTTAAAGGATAATAAAGCATCTAATGGAGTTTTGCCATTTTTAGTCCATTCATTTGATAAAGGATCTTTTCCTACTGCAATTAATCCTTCTATTGCTGTGGCAGTATCTTGGCTGTCTCCATTTGCCCACATAGTTTTACTAGCAGTAAATCCTCCATTATCTAATTGTTCCACTTTTAATTTATCTATACAAGCAGTTATAATGTCATTTACTCCTTCTATATCCTTATGCTTTGATAATGCTATAAGAGCTATGGAGCAATCTAATACTTTACTAATTTTCTTGCCCTTAATTTTTTGGATAACAGAATCTATATCTTTTTTATCACCAGATATCATATCTAAAGCTATTAATGCATAACTTAATTGTTCAACATTTGCTCTTGAACTACTATTTATAGTATCAGACAAAATTTCCACATAGTTTTTTCCATTATAATTTCTTGGATTTTTCCCAATTCCAACAATGGATATAACATTTTGTGACGCTGCTAATAAATTTTTTTTGTCATTTAAAGCAATTTTATTTTGCAATACTTCTTCACTAGTTCCTACTAATTTTAATCCCAGTATAGTACTAAAATTGTATCCCTGTGATTTTTCATAATAAGACTTTATATCTTCTATTTCATTATTTATTATTTTAATTGGGTTTGGTTTTTCTTCTACTTTAAAGTTAAAGTTATGATACATGGATATCTGTCTATAAATATCTGCAATAGCTGCAAAAGCAAACTCTGTTGCTGTAGGATCTGAAAAGCCTCCCCCCATACCTTCTGCCATTTCAAATCCATTATCTGATACTTTACAAGTTATTAGTGCATCTAATAAGTTTCTTCCTCCTTTAGTCCATTTTTTTGATACTGGATTTTCTCCTAAAGCAATTAATGCCTGTATAGCAGGTGCTGTAGAGTAAGGGCTATTTCCCATTTCATAATAATCAAATCCTCCACCTTCTAGTTGTTTTTCTTTTAAATCTTTTAAACAAGAATCAATTAATTCATTAACTCCTTTAAAATCTTTATGTTTTGATAGTGCAATTAAAACCTTTGTAGTACTATCTATGTCTTCATATTTTCCGTCTTTAGCTGAACTTATAATAGCTTCCAAAGCTTTATCTACATTATATTTCGCTGAAGCCATATCTAATGCAATAATTGCTTCTACCTGTGCAGTAACTGATTTTTCATCTCTATTTCCTATAATAAATTTACCACTTTCATTTTGAGCTTTTACAAGCTTTTCTACATAATTTATTCCTTCATAGCTATAGGGGCTTTTACCTATAGCTATTATTCCCATTATATTATCTGCTATAGCAGCTACATTTTTAGATTCTTTTAATTTAAAATTATTTTTCTCCAAAGCATTTATATGATTAAAAGAAAGTATTGGTAAATAACTTAGTTCTTCCTTACTTTCATAATATTTTTTTATGTTTTTTACTACTTCTTCAAGTTTAGT
This sequence comes from Clostridium lundense DSM 17049, assembly GCF_000619945.1. Lineage (GTDB taxonomy): Bacteria > Bacillota > Clostridia > Clostridiales > Clostridiaceae > Clostridium_AO > Clostridium_AO lundense. Next base: position 4,718 of record NZ_JHVC01000041.1, read on the forward strand.
ACTTTCTTCTGTTCCTTGTCCTACTACTGTAAAACTTTGTCTTACTATAGCGGGATATTCCTGTCCTTTTGAATCCTTTGCAGTTTTATATACACATACATTATGATCACCTGGTGTTACTTTAAAGGAAACTTCTCCATTATCATCTGTTTTATATTCTCCTACTCCTTCAACCTTTACATTAAGTTCTTTTGCAGGTCTTGGATCAATTCCCATCATAACATTTTGTTCAGTAACTTTTATCTTATATTCATTTTCTAAATTATCTACACTTACTTTTGGTATACAGGTAATTCCATCTGTCCATTTTGCCATATACCAAACCATTTCTTTAAAATATTTTTTATGAATATCTTTAATTTCTTGTTTTGATATAACGTCTCCCTCTATTACTTTATTGTCTTTATCTACAAGATAATACATCCATCCAATATCACTTTTTCCTTCTTCACCCAATATCTTTGTTATAAAACTTGTATCTATACCTTCCACATTTTCTTTTCCTATGGCATTATTAACTAAATCTTTTACATACACTTCATCTTTCACACTAACTTCTTTATTAAATAGAGTATGATTTTGTCCTTCAACCCTAACCTTCATACTATGTTCAATTTTATTTTCTTCTTGTGCATGTACTTTTATATCATTAAACAGATTAAAATTTAAACTTGATAAAATCATAATTAATACCATGAAAAAAGACATTATCCTTCTTCTTTTATTACTCATATACACTTCCTCCTTAATTATTAATTACATTTCAATCGCTTTATTCTTTTACCTCCCTTCATTACAATTTTCCTATATAAAATTTATACAAACAAAAAAAGAACCAAAAGAGGTTCTCAAAATAACAAAAACTTATATTTGTATTATAAATACAATAAATATATTTATATAAGTCTCGTATATATCTTTCCCTCCGAAAGAATCAACAATTATTAGGCAGGTTTCCTGACTTAGCTTCACTTTACTCCCTTACCTTCCCAGAATTAATATTCCAGTGGCTTAACTTAAGGTTTCATCAGCATTACAGTAACGGTGGGCTGCAGTGGATTTTCACCACTTTCCCTTTTAACTATCAATTGAAGATAGCACCTAACAAAACAATTATTCAATTTTTTTCAAGTTCTACAATTTATAATTATATTTCATTTTTCTCACATATTCAACATTTTTCCATATATATTTTTACTTTTATTTAATTTTATTTCTTCATAAAGAATAATTTACAAACAAAAATAAAGGGATTTTTTACTTTGTAAAAAATCCCTTTATTTTTAAATTTTCAATTTTTTATTTCACTGGTATTTCTATTACATTTGAAAGTGGTATCATATCTTCTAATCCATTCCATACAAAAGCTTTAATTGTATATTCTCCTTCCTTTGGAAGCTTTATTATTCCATTTAATTCTACAGTTTTACCTGATTCTATGCTTTGTTTTGCAGCAACATAGTTTGCAAGCTTTCCATCTTTATTAAATAATCCTACTATTAAAGCTGTATTTTTAGCTTCTTTAGTATTATTTATAGCTTGTACAGTTATTTTTGCATCATTACCTACTCTAAACTCTTTTACATCTGTTAAATTTTTAATTTCTATTTTTTCTACTATATTTAATTTAATTTCGTTATACATGGACTTATTATTATACATATCTGCTAATGCTGCAAAAGCAGTTTCTGTACATTTAAAATCATCAAAAATTTCATTCTCAGGAGTATTTGGTAAGTGTTCACTATATTCAAATCCACCATTATCCATTTGACGTTCTATTAATACATCCACCATAGTTTTTCCATTTTTAATCCAGCTTAATGGATCTATGTCATTTGCTATTAATGCTTGAATAACTGTTCCTATTGCAAATGGATTATTAACATATCCTGCATGATCAAATCCTGCATCAGCATTTTGATTATCTTTTATATAATCTAAAGATAATTTTATAGTTTCTTTAACACTAGCTATATTTTTATGCTTAGATAAAGCTGTAATTGCTATTGCTTTTGTCTCAACTTCTGTATAAAGTCCGTCTATTCCATGATTTCCATCTTTAATCATAGAAACTAATCTGTTTATAGCTTTTTCAACATTATAATCCGCATTAGCCATATCAAGTGCTATTATTGAAAGAGCCAAAGTAACTATTTTATCTTTATCTGCTGAATTATTTACTATAAATTCTCCATTTTCATTTTGGGAATCTACCAATAGTTTTATATAATTTTTGTTATTATAGCATTCAGGATTTTTTCCAGCTGCTATTATTTCCATTATATTTTTAGCATAATGAATTGCACAATCTTTTGTATACAATCTTAAATTGGAATCTATCTTTTTCAAATCTAAATTTAAATCATCACTTATATGACGTAATGCTAAAGCTGACATATAATCATAAGAATTATGTTTATCATAATAAACTTTAAGTTTATCTAAAGCCTTTCCTATTTTAGAGTGATAATCTTCATTTTTAGTTACTGTAACATTTATAGTTGTAAATACCTTTGTATCATTTAATAATTTTACAATTATATCTGTCTTTCCATCTTTTATTGCCTTAAGTTTTCCATTTTCAACTGAACATATATTTTTATCAGAACTTTCCCATACAAATTCAGCATTTTCTACCTTAATACCATTAGAATCAAAAGCTTCTGCTATAAGTAATCTTTCTTCTCCTTGTATTAAACTAATTTGGCTTTCACCTTTTATTTTTATAATAGAAGGTCTTACTACTTTTTTATATCTTAATTCATTATACATAGATTTATTTTTACTTAAATCTACAAGTGCTGCAAAAGCAGCTGATGTATCAATATCACTAGCCATTCCTGACTTACTATTACCTTTAAATCTGTTTCCTTCCTTGCAAGATAAAACAGCATCTAACATAGTTATTTTATTTCCTTTTTCATCTTTTTTAGTCCATTCATCTGAAAGAGGATTTTCTCCTAATACTATTAATGCTTGAATTAAGTTAGCAGTTATATGACAACTTTCTTCTTCTGACCAAGAAGTTTTTTGCTTTATAAATCCATTATTTGTTTGTAATTCTTTTAAATATTTTTTTATTCCATTGATTTTCTCTGTGACGCCCTCTACATCTTTATGATTTGCAATTGCTGTCAATACTGCTATAGTATAATCTACATTTACACTATATTCATAAGTATCAGCCCACTCATCATATTCTTGACTTCCAAAAGAATACTTTCCATCACCCTCATCATGAGCTTTAGAAATCAAAGCTTTTATAGCTTTTTCTGAATCATACTCAGCCTGTGCCATATCAAGTGCAATAATAGCTTTTGCAACATATTCACAGGAACTATCCTCATAAAATTTATTTTTATCATTTAAAATTAAATTAACATAATCTTTGTCTTTATAATTTCTAGGATTCTCTCCCATTGCTATTATACTCATAAGATTTCTAGCAGTATTGTGTAGATTACTATTACCATAAATGTTGGCTTTAGAAGCTATTTTGCTTGCATCAACTCCAGAAGATCTTAATGCCATAGCAGTTATATAGTCATATACTTTACCAAAAGATCCATTAAATCCCTTATAGTATTCTTTAACATCATTTATAGCTTTATCTATTTTTGTATTTTCTGTATTTGTATCTTCACCTGTTAATTCTTCCCATGTTGGTGTTTTACCTTCCATACTACTCATTGAGTAATACCATATAACTTTGTCTCCTGCTTTAACAGAAACTTTTCCTGCCATTTCATTTGGTACAACTCCATTTACACTATACATCCAACCATTTAATCCTGCGTTCTGATGTCCATATATTGAAGTAACCATATCACCTATCATTTCGAAAAGTGTTGTTTTTGCTTGTAATGCCCCAAGAGCTGTAAAACCTTTATTATGCTTTTTGTCACTTATTGTAACTTCCTCAGACTTACCAAATGGCACATACTTACCATTTTCAGGCATAGCAATACATACCTTTACCTTACAAGTTTTTTCTTCTGGTTCATTGACTCCGTCATCTATACCTTTAACCTTTACTCCATCTACTATATATTTACCATATCCAGCATCTCTTAATTCCACTAATGTATATAATGCTTTCCATGTAGCTTCCACCCAGCCTTTGTTATTTACACTTTCACCCTTCATTCCATCAAAAGAATTATTGTCTTTCCATAATGTAAATAAGGCGTCTACTGGATTCTTACCTGATGGTTTTGTCCATTTTTTTGATGTTGGATTTTCTCCTACTGAGATTATTCCACGAAGAATTTCTGAATGATATCCTGTTACAAAAGTTTTATCATAGAATCCACCATCATCTTTTTGTATTCCTTGTAAATATGTTAAAGCTTTTCCTATAGCTTCATTTACACCTTTTATATCTTTGTGTTTGCTTAAAGCTGTTAGTGCATATCCTGTATTTATTGGAATAGAAGAGTTTCCTCTTTCTTTAAAACCTCCATCTTCACATTGTGCTGCTAAAATATTTTTTACTGCCTTTTCTACATCATAATTAACTTTTTTATCTTTAAACTTTTCATTATATTTATCTAATGCTATAACTGCTTGTAAGTCTGTTTGTCTAAAATAACTGTTATTTTGATCTACTGTTTCTGATATTTCATTTATTAAATGTCTATCTAAGTGATCATTAGCATCTTTATCTAGATCTATAAGTATTAAGCTTTGATGAACTTTGCTTCCTAAGTAACTCCAATTCTTATCATATTTAGTTTCATACTTTTCTACAAAATACCAAGGCTTTTTCTTTAAGTCTGCTTCAGCTTTATACATAGCGGAGTATTCATAATTAACTAATTGAGATTGATTAGTTATAAAATGTTCTGTGTTATAGTAATCTATTACTCCATTTATTATTGTAGTTATTTCACTACCATCTTTTTTTGTTTCTTCAGGCTTTTCAGGTTTTTCTTGCTCACTTGAACCATTAACAATATTAACTATTTCTTCATAAGAAGGAACTTTTCCATCCATTCCATTTTTGCTATAATACCAAACGATTTTATCTCCATCTTTAATTTCTGTTTCATTTACAAAAGTATCTGGTACTTTTCCATTTAATGAATACATCCATCCATTCATGCCTTCATTTTTTATTTCAAAAATAGATGTAACCATAGTACCTTTAGCTTCATATTGATCTGTTGCTGCCTGCAATGCTCCTAAAACTGTAAGTCCTGACTGTTTCTTACTACTTATGGCAATTTCACTAGGTTTAAATTTTATATCATACTTTTTATCTGATTTAGGATAAACTATAGTTATATTAGCTTTACAAGTTTTTTCAGGTTCTTCTTTGATTATATTATCAAATTTTGAACCTTTTATTTGATAATCTCCATAACCTGCTTCTTTAAGAGATACTAATGCATCTAATACCTTAGGTATTGAATAATAATCTTTTGAACCATAAGAACTTACAAATCCTTTACCATTCCATAAAGTAAATAACGCATCTATAGAAGTTTTATCATTCTTAGTCCATTTATCTGATGTTAAATCTTCCCCTGCTAAAACAAGATAAGCAACAGATTCAGCATTAATTTTAGTATTAAAGCTTTTACTATTTAAAATTCCTCCATCATCTCTTTGACTTTTATGAAGATAATCTAAAGCCTTAGTTATGCAGTCATTAACGCCTTCTATATCCTTGTGCTTATTTAATGCAACTATTGATGCTGCGGTATTTTGAGGCACATTATTTATTGAACCATCTTCTTTTTGAGCCCCTATTAAATTTTTAATTGCATTTTCTACATTATAGTTTACTTTTTTATCTGAAAATTTTTCATTATATCTATCTAATAGAATTAAAGCTTTAACTTCATTTATACCCATACCTTTAGGTGAAGTTACCTTGCTTATTTCTTCAGTTATATCACTAATTAAATTTACATCTTTATATGTTGTTGGATCTTCATTCAAATCCATTAATGCTAGTGCTTGATTTACTTTTGACCCTAAATATTTTAACCCTGTTGTTGATGTATCCTTATTTACTTTCCATCCCTTTTCTTTTATATTTGCTCCTGCTTTATACATAGAGGCATATGCTTCTCCATCTAATGTACCACTTTTACCACTATAATAATCTTTATTCATACAATCAACTACTGCTTTTATAGCATCATTTACTGTTACAGCAGCCTGTACATTACTCTCCTCCTGAGCATAAACCATATTAGGATTAAATAAATTAAAATTAAATAATGTAGACAAAATCATAGCAAATGCCATGAAAAAAGATATTATTCTTTTTCTTTTAATATTCATAAACTATATTTCCTCCATAGTATTTTCTTGTTATTATCTTTTATATTTAATTTATAAAAAGTCTAAATTAAACTTTTTATAAATTACTTTATCCAATGACTATTAAAATCACTTAATTTCAAATTCTACCTTAACCTTTTCACCATTTTCAAATTTATAAAAACCATGATATTTTCCATTTTCTAATACTGTATTAAACTGTGTCTCTCCATTTTTCAAAACATCTTGTCCAATATATACTAATGAATCATTTGAATTATATACTGTTAAAGTAACTTCTACATCTTCTTTATTTTTAATTTTTATTTGAACTTTGTCACCATTTTTATTTACTTCAAATTTGTTATCTGAAGGTTGTTCAGGTTTTGTGTTTCCACCACTACTTCCTCCTGAACTACTGCCTCTCCCTGAGCTGCTGCTTATACTTTTATCTATTTTTACATTGTTATTTCCTTTTTCTACTTTATTTACAGTAGCTCCACTTTCAATTTTTATATCGCATTTGCTATTAGCTGATATTTTTTCTACTTTAGAACCATTTTCTATATTTATTTTTGCTTCTTTACTTATTTTTACTTCAGCAAAATCACCATTAAAGTCTACATTTGTTTTACCATTAACATGGACTGTTTTATCAAATTTTCCTTTAAGTACTACTTTATTTTTATCTGCATCTTCTTTACTCTCAATTAATACATTACCAAAGTTACCTTTAATATTATCTAATATTGTATTGCTCTTTACAGTAGTATTATTTATACTGCTATTTTCCTTTAACTCAACTCTCACATTTCTTTTACTATCAACTATTAAATTTTCAGCTTTAGAGTTAAATAAATGAATACTATTTTCTGCCCCTGACTTTACTACTATAGTGTTAGCAGTTACATTTTTAATATCTGTTGATCCTTTTTCACCAGGATCTACTGTAATTACTCCATTAACCTTTAAATTTTGTAAGGTTACCTTATTCCCCTTTATTAACAAATCTCCATTTATAACTTTTTCAGTTTTTTCTTCTCCAAAAACTGAATTATCTTTATTAATTTCTGTTACTTCTACTTTAGCTTCCAATTTATCCAATATACTTGATGGAACTACACTCTCCCCACCTACAGCAGTTATATTGCTTGAAGAAATTATATTGTTATTTACAAAATCTTTTAATTCTGATTTTATATCATTATTAGTTAATATTATTGGTGCTGCCTTTTGTGCTGCTAGTGCTGAACATGAAAGGGCATCTGCAAATTCATTTCCTTTTGGACCTGCTCCCTTTACCACGTAAACATTGTCAAAATTTATATCACTCTTAAATCCTTGTAATACATTTTTATTTGTTTCAAATCTATCTTGTCCACTTATTCTCTCTAAGTTACTTATTCCTTTTACAGCATTATCTGAAACAACACCTTTTCCACCTATAAGAAATACTTTTTTACCATTAACTTTACTAATATATTGTTTTACTGATCCTTTTAATTCATTTTTATCTGTAAATACTATTGGTGCTCCTTTTTTAGCTGCAATTGCTGCAACTGAAAGGCTGTCTGCATATCCATTTGCTGATGTTACAAAAATTTCATTTACACTTCCTAGTTGTTCTGCAATTTTAAGTGAAGTTTCATATCTTGTAGCTCCATA
>NZ_JHVC01000042.1 GCF_000619945.1 Clostridium lundense DSM 17049
CTAGGAGAAATTTTATTTTTATAATCTTTTAATCTTCCTAAGCCTGCTGTTACCCAATCATTACTAAAGCTTTCCTTTGTTGAGTAATCCACTGTGCCAGGTAATATTTCTAATATTTTCTTACGTAATTCTTCTTTGTTCTTTGATACTTCTGTATCTTTCTTATAGGTTATTTTAAATACTTCTATAGCTTTATTTCCAAGTTTATTCACAGCTTCTATAGTAATTGTATTTAATCCTTCTTGTAATAAAGCTTTATACTTTCCTTCCAGTGGTAAAATTTCTTTATCATTAAATTTTACCAAAGGAGTTATTTTTCCATCATTTTTATCATTTGCTTCTACTGTAAATTCAGCTTGTTGTGTAGAAGTTATTCCACTTTCAATACCTTGTACTTTTATTTGTGGTAAAGTTTTGTCTTTTGTATCACAAATAATTTCAAATGTTTTTTCTACAACATTTTTATCTTTATCTTCCGCTTTAACTGTTATGGTATTTTTTCCTTCTTTTAATACTGCTTTATAATTATCATCTTTTCCTTTCAATACTTCATCATTACATTTAACAATAGGAGTTAACTTTCCATCTTGAGGATCTTTTGCTGTTACTGTAAATGTAATTTCTGATTTATTAACTGTTTCCCCATTCATAATTCCTTTTACAGATATTTCAGGTTTTTGTTCATCCTTTTTATCCCTTACATGAATTACAATAGGATCTGGCCTTACAATATCAATAAGACCTTTACTATCTAATCTAGTAGCAGATATAGTATAATCTCCTGGCTTATCAAAAGTAAGAACTGTATTTCCTTTTGAGTCTGTAACTACTTCTTTTCCGTCCTTAATGTATGGTTTTCCATTTACAAGAATTGTAGCTCCATCTACTTTCTCTTCTATTTTTTCATATCCACCTGTATATCCAATTAGTTTTATCTGTACATCATTATTAACTGATATATTTGTTTCATCTGCAAACACTTTTGTATATATATTGTCAAATCCATAAGGTGAATACATCCAAACAATTTCGTCTCCATCATTTAATGAAGTTCCATTACAACCTACTGGCGGGAGATCATCATTTACCCTATACAACCAACCAGACATTCCTGCATGATCATGTTCTCTATCACCAGCAATCATTGCAATATATAAGCTCCATCCATAATCCTGGAAGTCAAATAATTTAGATTCATCTGTATCTCCAGCCTTTTTTTGTCTGAAGCCAGCATCAACTAAAGCTTTTACAATAGCATGAGCATTGGTTGGTTTCTCAAATTTACTTACATCCCAACCATTAGATTCTCCTGCACTACCTCCTGATGCTTTTCCTAAATGCTCACTTAAATCAAACAATCCCACTTCTAATTTTGTTCTTGGTAAAATTGTGTGATTATATCCTTCTATACGCATGTACACTTCATATTTATCTGTAACAGTAACTTTTACACTTTCTTTTACCTTTGCATCATCTTTTAATGCAGCAGTTAAAATAACTGTTCCATTTCCTATAGCTGTTACTTCTCCTGTTTTTGCATCTACTATTGCTACTTTTTCATCACTACTACTAAATACAAACTCTTTTCCTGGTATTACATTGTTTTGTTCATCTACTGCTTTAGCTTTTAAAGTGCTTTTATCTTTAGGGTGTAACTTTTCTTTACTTCCTTCAATAATTACTTTATTTACTATCACATTAGATTTGTAAACTAATGTATACTTTTTATTTTCTGTATTTCCAGCTTTATCTTTTGCTGTAATTTCAATAGTATTGTTTCCCTCATTTAAAACCACACTATATTTTCCATCTTTTTCAGTTATCACTTTATCATTACATTTAACTTCTGGAATAATATTTTCATCTTGATTATCTGTTACTTGTACAGTAAATGCTATTTCCTTTGTAGATACTACTGTATTGTCTTTTATTCCATTTACTATAATTTGAGGCTTTTCTGTATCATTTTCCAAAACAATTATTTGTCCTAAGTTTACTGAATTATTATGAAAATTAGCTATTAAAGTATATTCTCCTTTTGGTGCTTTTATTTTTCCTGTAGCCTTCCCATTAGCATCTGTTTTTCCTATCAATTTGCTATTATCTAAATAAGCTACCTTATCCTCATAATAGGATTCCCAATATATTTTTACATCTGGTTCTGTTTTTCCATTAGCAGTTAATATAATATTAAATTCCTCATTATTATTTACTTTTTTAGGAAAATCGCCTTCAATTTTAGGTAATATTACTTGAATAGGCTGTGCTGCTGCTCTAATATATCCATCTTTCTCAGCAAAAATACGATAATCCCCTTTAGTTTCTAATTTAAAACTTGCTATACCATTAGCATCTGTATTTGCTTCTATTGGTTTGTCCCAATATCCATTCCAATATTTAAAATACTGCGCAAAAACTTTAGCATCTTCTATTGCTTTGTCTTGCTCATCTTTCACAATAACCTTAAACCCTTCATTAACCATAGCTTCTTTAGGTGTTTCTAATTTAAATTGTTTAGTAGCTCCATTATAAGAGCATATAACACTATCACCTGTTTTGATTATCACAGTTTTGGGATTTTCTACAACTTTTCCATTGATTATTACCGAATAATAACAAGTATCCTCATCAAGTGATATCAATTTTCCTTCTTCATTAAATTTTGGAGCATATTTCTGCTCTTCAAAAATATCGTCCACTGGAATTTCTAATAAATCCTTTAAACTTATCTCTGCTCTTGGAATTTTTATTTCATCTGAAAAATCAGTCTCATCTTCCAATTCTACTCTTAAATGTACTTTACCTTCTGTTTTTTGTTTATATGTTATTTTATAGCCTTCATATGCTCTGTTTCCTGCTATATCTGTAGCCTCTATTGTTATTGTGTTTTCTCCATCCTTTAATGTGACCTTATATTCTCCATTTGTTCCTGTTACAACTTCTTCATTTAGTTTAACTATTGGTTTTATATTTTTATTTTTATTATCTGTAGCTGTTACTTTAAATGATAAGTTTTCTTCATTTACTTCTTGTCCGTCTTTTATTCCTTCTAATTTTATAACTGGTTTTTCAGATCCTTTATCATTGTTTTTTCTAACTTTTATAGTAATTGGTACTGGTCTTACTATGTTTATCTTCTTTTCACCTTTAGTAGTTTCATCTGAACCATATCTTATAAGAGATAGTTTATACTCACCATTTTCCTTAAAATTTAAAGTAGCCTTTCCATCTTTATCAGTTTTTATTTCTCCTAATCCATTATAGTTTTCTTCTTTTCCATTTACTATTTTTGTTATTACAACTATAGTATCTTTCATAGATACTAATCTTTTTTCATAAGTATTTATATCTGTTTCTTCACCTTTAGCTGTTAATACTACTGATTCATTTTCTGATATCTCTGTTTTATCTACACTTATTTCTGTAAATGCATTTAAGAATCCAAAAGCACCATAGAACCAAATAATTTCATCGCCATCTTCTAAATAGTTTCCCTCTGCTCCTACAGGTGGTAACTCACCGTTTACCCTATACATCCATCCTGAAAATCTTCCTTGATCAAACTCACCATCACCATCTAATTTTGAAAGATAGAATGGAACATTATATCTAATAGTTCCTTTTTCACCATTTCCTACTTTAAACCCTCTATCTAATAAAACTTTTAATATAGCATGTGCATGAGTAGGATTGCTATATTTATCAACTGTTCCTAACTTAGGTAAATCTACAAGAGGAATTGATACCTTTGTTCTTGGAATTATAGTATGATCATATCCTTCAACTCGTATATATACGTCTTTTATATTTTCCTCAATTTTAAAGTGTACCTCATCACTTATATTAGGCTTGTCTTTTAATGCTGCTTTTATTACAACACTACCTGCGCCTATTGCCATAAATTTATTAGGCTTATAATTATTCATTTTTCCTAACTTTTCATCATTTATTGTAAAGATTAAATTTTCTACAGGTAATGCTTGATTATTTTCATCCTGTACCTGAAGTTCAATTTTGTCTCCAACCTTCACTTTAGTAAAATCGTTTACTATTTTTATAGAAATTGTCCCTATACTATCACTTTGTATTTTATTTACTATATCGTGAATATCTAATTTCTCATTAGTTACATCTTTCTTTTCTTCATTTACTGATGGCTTTTCAATATCCTTTTTAACATTTTTAGAGGAATTTTCTTTTTTATCCTCCTTAATAACTTCTTTTTTCTCTTCAGTAGCTTTGTTTTTAACTTTTAACGCTTTATCATCTTTTTTTGAGCCTTCAGTAGCCTTATTTCCGTTTTTTACTACTGGACTGTCTTCTTTAGTAGCTTCTGCAAATACTGTTTTCATTCCTACAATTCCACTATCTACACTAGTGAAAACCATGACAAATGTCATAAGCATGCAGAGTATGCTTTTAAACTGCCTTTTCTTAGACATATATTGACCTCCTATTAAATTTTAAATACAAAATTATGCATTGTTTTTATTATTACAAATAGGAAAACTTTTTATAGTTTTCCTATTTACAATTAAATAACTTAATCTTTTATTTTTCCTACTCTTACAAATCTATATGTTTACTTTGCTGATGATTCATATGTTTTCCAATCATATATGGATGGTCTTTCATTTTTTAAATTTCCATTTTCATCTTTTTCGCTTAAGAAAAGTTTATACTCATCTAATGCATATAATGCTTGTTCTGTTGCCATTCCATTAACTCCACCAAATCGTTCATCATTTATGTGAGCAAATCCTGCACCACCAACTTCAAAGCTTAAAAGTGCATCTACAACACTTCTCCCATTTTTCACAAATCTCTTATCTTTTCCCGCATCTATTCCATTTGTACAAAGCCCCATTATAGCTTGAGCACAACTTTCTGAATTTACTGTCCCCCATGATTTAAATCCACCAGCATTCTCTCCATCTTTTATCTGTAGCTCTGATAAGCAATTTACTGCATTATCTACAGCCTGTTTTACTTTTTTATTACTCTTACTATAAGGAGCTAATGCTGTCATTGCCATTCCAGTCATATCTGGATCGCCTTTACTTCCACCAAATGCCCAACCACCATCAGTAAGTTGTTGATCTAATATGCCCTTTATTATTTGCATTTTTTTCTTCTTAGGTACTTCATATTTAACTGAATACTTACCTGATGAATAATCTGCTGCATCTAATGCAATAAGACCAAATACTAATGCATTAATTCCTTGACTATTAAGATCTGCATTGCATATCTTTTCTATAAGATTTATTCCTGATCCATTAACATTTGTAGGATCTCCACCTGCCGCTAATACTCCAAGTGTAATTCTTTCATATTCCGTAGGTCTACTTTCAAATAAATCCTTATTATTCTTATCTTGTAAATACGTTACAACATCCTGTAGATAATTCTTATTTTCAGATAATTTATTAATTTCCTTTCCTTTACCTGCTCTATCAAGACCTATAGCAGCCCAATCATTTGAATAATGATGGTTCATAACTGCTTTAGAAGTTCTTTCTACTGCAGCATCTATAACGCTTGTTGATACAGGCATTCTTAAACTTTGATATGATTGTGTAGCTTCAATAGTAGCAGCATGTACATATATTTGTCTCATTCCAATTATTCCACTGTCTATAGTACCTGCTAACATTAATGTCATGATTGAAGTAGAAATTATCTTTTTAAATTTAGATTTTTTTAACATATTAATTTTCCCCCTTAAAAATATAAATAATTTTTACTAAAGCTACCTCCCTTCTTTATGTAGTAACTAAGATTTGATATAATTGAAACGTATATATTTATATAAACAACATGGATATATAGAAAACTTATTATGCGTCACCATTTATAAGTTTTACTATATTATCCAATGTTGTTTTTAACTTTTGGGTATTAACATAAAAAACACCTTGTTCCCAACGAAAACAAGGTGTTTTTTATACTAAACACATATCATAAAAGCACTTAAATGCTAAATAGATACTTAACTTTCCTTGGAAGTTGTATCAAAATATAAAGTAGGTATCCTGACTTTTGGTTCATCACTTTCTTCCGCCTTCTCAAGAATAATCTCAATGGCATATTGGAATAAGCTCACCAATTACAGTGGCCGGACCGTTGAGGATTTTCACCTCATTCCCTATTGTCTTAACGACAAGCTTTATATTTAATTTATTCTATTATCAAATTAAATATTTTATATTACACAAGTGTAAAATGTTGTAATTTATATCTTCTAGTATTATATACCATATTTTAATATTTTTCAACAAATTATAATATATTTACATAAATAATGAAGTTAAACATATTTGCTTTATTTTAATATAATAAACAAACAGAGTTCTAAGCTTCATTTCAAATTAGGAATTCTTTTATTTTACTTCACTAACAACCATATTTGCTTCAGCAACATATTTTGATTTAAGTGCTACAAATTTTTTCTCTTTACTATCATAGAAGTTAATTTTCAAACTGTTTTTGCTTATATTTTTCAAATCTGAATTGTTAATCTTAACTCCAATTTTTGTTCCTTTCATATCCAATTTTTCTTCTTTTTTATGATCATCAATTTTATATAATTCTATATTATATACTGGTGAAACAATCTTATTTTCAGAAGACATACTATTAATTACCTCTCTTTTAACATTGTCCTTTACAGCATTTTTTCTAACTTCTACATTTTCATATAAGTTTACATTTTTAATTTTATTATATGGTAAATTTATTTCTGAATCTTTAAATGAAAGCTTAATTCCAAACTCTTTATCTTTTAAATAATTTATACCTGATTTATTTAATCTTAAAATAGTATTTTTATTGCTATCATCACTTATTTTTATTGAAATATTCTTTACATCTTCACTTAATTTTAATTCTTTATTTTTTTCTTTCATTGTCTTAATAATATTCTCTGCTTCTTTTAATTTTGAAGCTATCTTATGTTCATCTACAGTAACTATTTCTTTATCCCCTATTTTTTCTATGTTTAATTCCTTTCCTGTTAATGATATGCTATTTAATTCTTTTTTTAATTCATCCAGATTCTTGTCTTCTTTTCCAGGCTTAAATGAAGCTCCTCCTCCACCACCTGAACCTCCAGAACTTCTTTTAGTAACAACTACTATACATTTATCCTTTTTATTTCCATCCTTAGTTGCTACTTCTATTTCAGCTTTTCCTTCTTTTACACCCTTAACTTCACCGCTTTTATCTACTGTAGCCACTTTTTCATCAGATGATTTAAATATTAATTTCTTGTTTGTTGCATTTTCAGGTGTTATAGTTACTTCTAACTTCTCACTTTTTCCTTCTTTTATCTCTAAATTATTTTTATTAAACTTTACACTTTCAACTTTTATTTCACTACTTGAATCTTTAGTAGAAAATTGAAAATCTTTTAATTCTCCACCTACATTAACTTTTCCACTGTAATCTAAGTTTTCTTTAGTTTTAAACTTAAAATTAAATTTACCATTTACATCTGTTTTGTCTGCATCTATATAATACTTTGTGTCACCGTTCCAAGTTTGTATCATTACATTTTGTAGTGCATGATCAGAAGTTCCATCTATTGCCACCTCTGATCCATCTACTTTTACTTTTACATCAACCTGAGCAAAAACTGTACTGCTCATACTCATTATAACAAGTTGTAATGCTATAAAACTTCTCAAAAATTTTCTCATACCTTTTCCTCCTTATCTAAAAACAGTTTACTTATCTTATTAAAATTCCATTGCATAGCTATTCTATTTTACAGATATAGTAACTGGCTGAGGTCTTACTATATCTTTTAATCCTTTATTATTAATTCTTTCTGCTGATAATTTATAATTGCCTGCTTTATCAAACTTTATAGTTACATTTCCATTAGCATCTGTGATAAATTTGTTACCACCTATCGTTAATGGGCTATTATTAGCATATATAGTAGCTCCTTTTACAGGCTCTCTAAACTCTTTCCAAGTATTTATATCATTTTTAACTCCATTTAATTTAACTGTTACTGGTTGTCCTACTTTTGTATTAGTAGTATTTACGTTCATTTCTGTAACTAATGTATCAAATCCATAAGCTCCAAAATACCATAAAATTTCATCCCCATTTTTTATAGGTCTTCCTTGGCATCCTACATTAGGTAATACGTTATCTACTCTATACATCCATCCTGAAGTACTTCTATGATCAAATTCTCTGTTTCCTCCTATCATAGCTACATATAAACTCCAACCATAGTCCTGAAGGTCATAGTCTTTTCCATGTTTAAATCCATGATTTTCTAAAGCTTTAACTACAGCATGAGCATTTGTTGGTTCTTTAAATTTATCTATTCCCCATCCCTTAGATGGTGTTGCAGAAGATCCTGCAGCAGGTCCTGAATATTTATTTAAATTAAAAATACCTGTAGTTACCTGTGTTCTTGGTACAAAGGTTCTGTCATATCCTTCTATTCTTATGTTAACTGTTACTTTATTTCCTACTTCTCCATTTCCTGAATTGACACCACTAGTTGTTGGTTTACTAGATGTATTTGGAGTAGTTTTATTTTGCTTCTTAGCTTCTTCTTTTTTCTTTTCCTCTTCTTTCTTTTTAGCTTCTTCTTTTTTCTTGTCTTCCTCTTTCTTCTTAGCCTCTTCCTTCTTCTTTTCTTCTTCTTTTTTCTTGTCCTGAACTTTATCTCCATTTTTATCTTTATCTAATTTAGTATCATTATTATTCGTATTACTTTCCACTACTCTTGTCGAACTAATAGCAGTTTGCTTGTTCATTCTATAGTTTTTTAAAAATAGCCATCCTATAAACATGACTAATATAGCAATGCAAGCTATTATTATATTCTTTTTATTTTTCATTTTATAGAATTCCTCCATTATTATAAGATGTATCCTTTAAAAAATTAGGTACCTCTTAAAGGTACCTAATACAATTTAATTTATTTAAATATTTTCTGCACTATTTCTTGTACCTTTTCACTTATTGATGCTTTTCCACCAAGTATTATAACTTCATCTGTCTTTTCCTTATCTATGAACCTTATTTGTTCATTTACAGAAGCATCATTTACAAGTAATAATGAACCATTCATCTGTGCTGCTAATGCACTACCTGATAATGCATCTGGATAATTCTGTCCTGATGCTAAAAGTATAGATTTGTTATTTTTAAAATGTTGATTTACTTTTAAAGATGTATCGTATCTATCCTTACCTGCTAATCTAGTTATTTTAATTCCAGAGTTAAGCTTATTTATTTCTCCTTCAACATTTTTGCTTATTGCTCCTTCTCCTCCTATTATAAATATTTCTGAAGGTTTTGTTCCATTAATTATATTTTTTATATAGTCAGGAAGAGTATCTTTTCCACTTAATAATATTGGATATCCATTTATGCTAGCTGGTGCACTAACACTTAATGCATCTGGAAAATTAAATCCATTAACTATTACAACAGGAGTTTTTTCTTTTATATTTAATTCTTTAAATACTTCATTACAAGTCTGTAATCTATCTTTTCCATATAATCTTTTTACTTTGTATCCTGAATTTTTAATTGTATTTTCAATATTACTATTTACCGAAGCTTCTCCTCCAAGTATATATACATTACCATCTTTGGATACATTACTATTTATATAATATAATGCTTTTTCACTACTTTGAACATCTTTTCCGACAAGTAATACAGGTGCATTTATTTTTTTAGCTAAAACACTTCCACAAAGTGCATCTGCAAATCCAAATCCAGAAGATACAATTACATTTTTACACTTTTCTTCATCACTTCTTGAATTTAATTTTTTAGCTGTATTTACACAAGTTTCAAATCTATCTTTACCTGCTACTCTTTGAACTTTTCCATTTCCTGTAACTACAAATACATCTTCATTTATATTTAAATCTTTAGATCCATCAGTTTCTTTTTTATTGTCTTTATTGTCATTTTTGATGTTTTCTATATCTTTAAATGTTGTAGGTAATTTTTTATCATCAAACCAATATATTGATCCCTTACTACTTGCAAAAGATTTATAAGCTACTAAAGCTTGGTATGCTTGTTCAGTAGATATTCCGTTAACTCCGTCGCTACCATCCATTAGATGATAAAATTCTCCATTTGATTGCTGAAATCTTAATAAATTTTCTACTAGATTCCTATCTCTTGTAAATTTAGGACTTGTAGGATCTATTCCATTAGCACAAAGTCCTATAATAGTTTGAGCACAACTTTCACTATTGTTCTCTGTAAACCAAGAATTAAATCCCCCATCTTTTCTTTGAACATTTGAAAGCCATTCAACAGCTTCTTTTATAGCATCTGTAACCTTTTTACCACTTTTACTTACATAGCTATGATATGGAGCTAAAGATATCAATGTCATAGATGTTATATCTACATCACTACGATCTCCACTCATATTTAAATCCCATCCACCATCACTGTTTCTATTATCTAATACATAATCTAACATATATTCTCTTGTAAATTTAGCTCCAGCAGGTATTGTATAGTTTTTAGTGTCTAAAGCTATAAGTCCATATATAACTCCATTCAATCCTTGAAAATCAATTTTTCTATTTGGATTTTTAGGATCATAAAAATTATATATTTTATCTAAAAGATTATATCCTCCTATATTTGTTGGATCTCCTCCTGCTGCTACTACTCCTAAAGTAATTCTTTCATAATCAGTTACCTTATAAAAATATCCCTTAGAATCTTTTAATAATTTTTCAGTACTTTTTAAATAATCACTATTATAATTTGTTGGCAATTTAAGTCCAGATTTATTAAATGCTACTGTTTTCCAATCACTACTCCAAGTTCCATTAGCAATTATAAACTTATGAACTTTATCCATAGATGTATTTACTTGATTTATTAAATCGTCATTTGCTGCACTTACTTTTATAGGAATTATATTTATAGAAGTAAGCATAAATAGAAATGTCATAATAACTGATATAATAGATTTAATTCTATTTTTCATAATAATTATCACCCTTTTATTTTATATTTTTATTACTTTACATTTATTGTTATAGGCAAAGGTCTTACTAAGTCTTTTAAGTTTTTATTGTTAATTCTTTCTGCTGATAATTTATAAGTTCCTGGTTTATCAAATTTTATAGTTACCTTTCCATTATCATCTGTAATAAACTTTTTACCACCTATTGTTAATGGACTATTATTAGCATATATAGTAGCTCCTTTTGCAGGCTCTCTAAACTCTTTCCAAGTATTTATGTCATTTTTTATTCCATTTAATGTTATTGTTACTGGTTGTCCTACTTTTGCACTAGAAGTATTTACATTCATTTCTGTAAATAATGTATCAAATCCATAAGCTCCAAAATACCATACAATTTCATCTCCATTTTTTATAGGTCTTCCTTGGCAACCTATATTGGGTAATACATTGTTTACTCTATACATCCATCCTGAAGTACTTCTATGGTCAAATTCCCTATCTCCACCTATCATCGCTATATATAATCCCCAGCCATAATCCTGAAAGTCATATCCACTACCTTTTTTAAATCCATGGCTTTCTAATGCTTTAACTACTGCATGCGCATTAGTTGCTTCTTTAAATTTATCTACCCCCCATCCTTTTGAGGCTGTAGCAGAAGAACCTGATGCTGGTCCTAAATAAGGATTTAAATCAAAATTTCCTGTAGTTATTTGAGTTCTTGGAACAAGAGTCCTGTCATATCCTTCTATTCTTATATTAACTGTTACTTTATTTCCTACTTCCCCTTTTGTTGAATTAGTACTACTAGCTGATGATTTGTTAGATGTATTTGAAGTAGCTTTATTTTGTTTTTTAGCTTCTTCTCTTTTCTTTTTAGTTTCTTCTTTCTTTTTAGCTTCTTCTTTTTTCTTAATTTCCTCTTTTTTCTTTTCTTCTTCTTTCTTTACATCATCTTTATTTTTTTCTTCTTTCTTTACATCATTCTTATCATTATCACTATTACTTTGAACTACTCTAGTACTAGCAGTAGTCTGGTGATTTGTTTTATAATTTTTAAAAAATAATCCACCAACAAATATGGCTAATATGGCAATGCAAGCTATTATTGTATTTTTTTTGTTCTTCATTTATAGCCATTCCCCCAACTATATAAGATTCTTTGGGTATACATAACAAATATACACCCAAAGTTTTTCTTTATTTTAAATCGTCGTCCAATATTAGTAACTACTTAATTTCCCCTACTACCATATTTCTTTCAGGAACAAACTTTGATTTAAGTAGTATAAACTTTTTCTCTTTACTGTCATAGAAGTTAA
>NZ_JHVC01000043.1 GCF_000619945.1 Clostridium lundense DSM 17049
TACTTTAATTGAATCTGTTTGTGGTACTGCTGTTGCTGTTGTCCCCGGAATTGTTTCTGAATTTCCCTGGACTTTAAACTCTACCTCATCACTTAAATTAGGCTTGTCCTTTAATGCTGCTTTTATTACAATGGTTCCTGATCCTAATACTATAAATTTATTAGAAATCTTTTCATCCATTCTTCCTAACTTTTCATCATTCATTGTAAAAGTTAAATTTTCCACAGGTACTGCTTGATTATTTTCATCCTTTACCTGAAGTTCAATTTGATCTCCAACCTTTACTTTTGTAAAATCATTTACTATTTTTATAGAAATTGTTCCTATACTATCACTTTGTATTTTGTTTACTATATCTTGAATATCTAATTTCCCATCAATTACATCCTTCTTTTCTTCATTTACTGATGGCTTTTCAATATCCTTTTTAACATTTTTAGAGGAACTTTCCTTTTTATCCTCCTTAATGACCTCTTTTTTCTCTTCAGTAGCTCTATTTTCAACTTTTAAAGCTTTATCATCTTGTTTTGAATTTTCAGTAGCTTTACTATCATTTTTTACTACTGAACTGTCTTCTTTAGCAGCTTCTGCAAATACTGTTTTCATTCCTACAATTCCACTATCTACACTAGTGAAAACCATAACAAATGTCATTAGCATGCATAGCATACTCTTACACTGCTTTTTGTTAAACATACACTAACCTCCTATTAAAATTTTGAAAAAGATCGCTAAACTTATTAGACTATTATATAGATTAATTATCCTCCCCTCTCTTTTTCAAATACTTAAATTTTGATATAATTGAAATGTATATATTTATATAATCAGCATTAGTCAGAAGATAAACTTAATATTTTTGCTCATTTCTCTAGTTTATTTCATTAACCATTTAATTTTAATAAAATATTAAAATTTATTAATAGTTTTATTGGCGTTAAAACTATTAATATTGAGCTTTTAAAATTTTAAGATTAAATCCAATGATTAATGCTGATATAAACTTTATTTTAAATAACAAAAAAGTCTTACCTTCAAAGAAAGTTAAGACTTTTTTATTGATTTACATTTATCATAATAACATTCAAATTATTATTGATACTTAACTCTCCCTGGAAGTTGTATCTAAAATAATAAAGCAGGTTTCCTGACTTGTGGTTCTTCGCTAAACTTTTCCCTTCTCAAGATTTATCTCAATGGATTCTTAAAAGTTGCTCCCCAATTACAGTGGCCGGACCGTAGAGGACTTTCACCTCTTTCCCTTTTACTTCATATAAATTTATACAGTTATTATGTATTTAATATTTTATTATTTAATACACAGCAGGTATGTAAATAATTTCTGAATAAAATTATATAAAACTTTATTATCTTTTATTTAATTTTTATTTATTTTAACCTCTTATAACTTTATTCCTTTTATTATATCTTTCTAAAGCTTCTATGAAAGTTTCTCCAAATAACTTTGCAAAAATTACATTACTAATTGCATGTGATGTATCATGCCAAAAACTTAATATATTACCAGCTAATATAGTTTTTAATGTAACTGGTCTCATAAACTCTAAAACATACCATTGATTTAATATAGTTCCATAGATATATCCCCAAACACCACACAATATTATAAATCCATTTATCCCAAGCTTACTAATTTTGTTCTTCAGTAATCCAAAAAAAACTCCACACAGCCCCCATGCTAACATCTGCCATAAAGTCCAAGGGCCATGTCCTAAGAAAAAGTTTGAAATAAATGTGCACATTGCACCTACCATAAAGCCATTTATAGGTCCTAATGTGTAACCTGTTACCGCGCATATAAATGTAACTGGCTGAAAACCTGGTATTCCTGCAAAAGGCACTCTTAATACTCCTCCCAGAGCTGACATTGTTGCAAGAGCAGCCATAGTCTTACTGTCCATTTCCTTACTTTCAAATAAAACTATAAATGTACCTATAATAAATAGTGCAGATATTTCTACTGCTCTTTCCAATCCAAACCCTAAATAGGTCATTGAAAGTAATATTATTGTATATAAAATAATAATTATAGGACCTAACTTAATATTTTTTTTCATTTACATCACCTTCAAAATTTCAATGGCATCTTCTGATTTTATAACTCTACACTTTTTCTTAAAAACTTTAGCAATTTGTGGAGAATAGTATATAGAATCATATAATATAGTATTTGCATCACCTTTTGCTACAATTTCACCATTAAACATAAGCATTACAGAGTTAACGTAGTCTCCTGCAAAATCAGCATCATGTGTTATAAGCACAATAGATTTTCCTCTTGAAGATAGTTCCTTTATAATAGAGCCCAGGTTTTCTTTTGCCATAGAATCCATTCCTCGAGTAGGTTCATCCAAAATAAGAACATCTGGATCTGTAACTAATGTACAAGCGATAGCTGTTCTTTGCTTTTCTCCTCCACTTAAATCCCTTGGATTTCTATCCTTTAAATGTGTTAAATCTAAAAGTTCTAATACACTATTGACCCTTTTTTCATCATATTCATTAATATTTTCTAAAGTATATCCTACTTCATCAAAAACAGTTTTTCTTCCAAAATAATCATTTGGGTTTTGAGAAAGATACCCTATTTTTTTAATTCTTTTGTCTATACTAATTTTTTTTAGATTTTCACCTTCTATTAAAACTTTTCCAGTATAACTATCTATAAGTCCACATATTATTTTAAAAAGAGTACTTTTTCCTGCACCATTTTCGCCCATAACAGCCATTACTTCTCCTTTGTGCAGTTTAAAATTTATATTTTTTAAAGTCTTACTACCTTTTTCATACTCAAAATTTACTTTATTAACTTCCATAATACTATTTGAAAAGCTTTTACAATCATTTTTTATTTCCTCAAAACATAAATTATTCAAAGCTTCCCTTCCTTGTTTTACAGTTATCGGTAAAACATCTCTTCCAGCCTTTTTAAATATGTATGTAATATTAGGCAAGTGATATTTCTTATGTATATTTTTAGGAATATTATTAGGAGTTCCTTCCCCTATAATCCTTCCTTCTTCCATAAATATAATTCTATCTGCTAAATGGAAACATTTATCTAATCTTTGCTCTACAAGAATTATAGTTTTTCCCATATCTCTATTTAACTTTTTTATAGAATTTAACACATCTTCACCTGCTATAGGATCAAGCTGAGATATAGGTTCATCGAATAATATAATATCTGGGTCCATAGAAACTACTGAAGCTATTGCTACTCTTTGCTTTTGTCCTCCAGATATTTCTGTAGTTTGCTTGTCCTTAATTTCGTTTAATCCAAGCAATGATATAACTTCTGACACATTCCTTTTCATAATATTTATATCAGTATTAAGATTTTCAAGTCCAAAAGCAATTTCTCTTTCTACATCTTGAAGAATAATTTGCTTCTCTGGATGTTGATAAACCATTCCTACAGTTTTCACCATGTCGTAATTGGTAAATTCCTCAATTTTTTTATCTTTTATATATACTTGTCCTTTTAATGTTCCCCCATAATAATCTGGAATTATCCTATTTAAAAGTCTTATAAGTGTAGATTTACCACATCCTGATGGTCCTACAATTAATACAAGTTCTCCTTCTTTCACTGATAAACTTATATCCTTTAAAGCACTTTTTTCGCATTCCGGATAATTAAATGTAACTTCATCTATATTTATTATTTGCAATTTTTCCACCTCCAATTTATTAATGCTGGAACAAACATCATTATAGAAAGTATATATCCGTGAGTTGATAATGTCTTTAATGGATTATCTACCTTAGGATAAAAATTTAAAGCATTGAATCCTTTAAAATTAAAATACTGAAAATACACAAAAATACAGATATATACTAAAATCAAAATTATGTCTCCATATGTAAATTTCTCATAAAAATAAGAACTTCTTTTTTTAAAAGCTCCATATCCTCTTGAATACATAGATTCTGCCATATCTTGAGAATCCTCTAAGCTTGATAGAAATAATATATTCACTATATTTCCGCTGTATTTAATTGTTTTTTTCATATCTTTGTGAAATATCTTATTTCCTCTAAGCTTTTCAACATTAACTATATTTTCATAAGAATTCATCATAGTAGGAAAAAGCCTTATAGTCATACTCATAAGCAATGAAGACTTCTTTAAAAACTTAGAGAAAAATCCAAAAGCTCTATCAGGATGAATTATTAAATTTCCAAATCCAAAAGTAAGTGTTACACAAATAACTCTGATACCATTAAATATTCCATAAATTATAGCCTCTAAAGTAATCCTCATAGGTCCTACTACTGGGTAATTTATGTGTCCCTGATATATCACAGTTTTACCTTCATGGACCATAATCGGATTCAATATTATCATCAATAACGCAAAAGGTAATATTAGCTTTGCATATGAAATTAAATCTTTTAATGAATTATCCATATACGCAAGAGTTAAAAGACTGACTAACATTACAAATAAGTATATTGGATTTTTTATTTGTAAAAACAATAATATATATACTGTAATAAACAGTATTCCTGTTAGAGGATGTAACTTTTGTAAAAACGTATTTCTATTTTTATATGTGAGCATATAAATCACTTCCTATTTATTTTTTACTCTTTAATAAATACTTTTTTATTTCCCAACAATTAAAAAATACATATATACAAATAAAAAAGGACCTAAAGAGGTCCTAAAAATAACATAAGCTTATATTTTTACTATAAATACAATAAAAATATTTCTACCAGCTGAGTATATATCTTTCCCTCCGAAAGAATCAACAATTACTAGGCAGGTTTCCTGACTTAGCTTCATTTTACTCCCTTACCTTCCCAGATATATTTTATCCAGTGGCTTACTTAAGGTTTCATTAGCATTACAGTAACGGTGGGCTGTAGTGGATTTTCACCACTTTCCCTTTTAACTGCCGATTTAAGGCAGCACCTAATAACACCAATATGCAATTTTCTCCTAATAATTATATTATATAATTATACCTTATTCAACATTTTTTATATATTTATTGTAACATTTACTATTTTTCTATAATTTTCATACAATTATAAAGAGTAAATAATGTATGATACTTACTTCTTCATTAGTTAACATATATAAATTGACAACTTAAAATAATTTTTCCCCTAATAATAGTAAAAATCTTAACTTAAAAGTTAAAAATGAAGAATTAAAAATAGCTGAGAGTTTTGTTCTACTAATATTCAAAAACTAATTTATAAATAAAGAATAATAGGACTTTTACATAGTAAAAGTCCTATTATTCTTTATGATTTTTTCCTTACTTTACTGGTATTTCTATCACGTTTGAAAGTGATCTCATATCTTCTAGGTCATCCCATACAAAAGCTTTAACTGCATATTCTCCTTCTTTAGGAAGTTTTAGTATTCCATTTAACTCTACATTTTTACCACTTTCTATACTTTGCTTTACTGCAACATAGTTTGTAAGCCTTCCGTTTTTATCAAATACCCCTACTATTAAAGTTACATTTTTAGATTCCTTACTATTGTTTACAGCTTGTATAGCTATTTTGGCATCAGAATGTAATTTAAATTCTTTTACATTTGTTAAGTTTTTAATTTCTAAATCTTGTGGAATTACTTCTCCTTTTACATTTACTTTACATTCAGCGTATTTTCCATTTGCTGTTGTAATTTTTATTATTGCTTCTCCTTCTCCTAAAGCTGTTATATTTCCATTTTCATCTACTATAGCTATTTTAGTATTATTACTTGTCCAAATTACTTTTTTATTTGTAGCGTTTTCTGGTGATATTTTTTCATTAAGCTTTAAAGTTTTTCCTACTTTTAATTCCACTAAAGTTTTATCTAGTAATATATTTTCTACTTCAACTTCACTAGGTATAAAATTAAATTTATATATACATCCTTTTCCTTCTTTAAAGTTTTTATATGCTACTAAAGCCCTTAATGCTTGTTCTGTAGCTAATTCATTATATTTATTGTCTCTAAATCCAAAAGTTCCATCTTCTGTTTTATAACCAATCAATGCATCTATTAAAGTATTGTGTTTTTTTATAAATCTTTCATCAGTAGCTAAATCTATATTTAATGAAGAAAGCGCTACTATAACCATAGCTGTACTATTACTATTTTCCTTTCCACTAGATTTAAAACCGCCCTTTAATGTCTGCATACTTGAGAGAGCTACCACTGCATTGTCTATAGCTTCTTTTACTTCTTTTTTGCTATTATAATAAGGAGCTAAAGCTGATATTGTCATCGCTGTAGCATCTGGATCTGCATTACTTCCGAAAAACGTCCATCCATTATCCTTAGTTTTTCTTTCTAAAATAGTTTGTATAAGTTTTTCTCTATTCCATTTACTTTCTTTTGGTATATTAAAATTTCCTGAATCCAATGCAATAAGTCCAAATACATGAGCATTCAATCCTTGATCTAAATCACCATTATATATTTTTTCAACAAGATTATATCCACCTACATTAGTTGGATCTCCTCCAGCAGCTAAAATACTAATAATCTTTTTAGCATACTCAGTATCGTTACTTAATTGTCCTTTTGCATCTACTATTTGCTTTGTAACTTTTCCTAAGTAATCCTTTGATACTTCTTTTCCTGCCTTATTTAATTCAACAGCATACCAATCATTATTTAGTAATAGATTTTTACCTATTATTGTATCTATTGATTCATTTACTATGGATGTATAATCTTTTGGTACCACTTCTTCTGGCTTATCTTTTATGTTTTCTTTTATCATGTCATAAATAGGCTTTTTATTTAACATCTGAACTAATGCAGCAAAAGCATAATAAGAAGCTTCTGAGTTTTCAAATCCAAGCCCTGACCCTTGAGAATATCCTGATGTGGAAGCATCTCTTCCTTCAAATTTGCTCTTTAACATACCATCTAAAATAGTTTTTCCATTCTTAGTCCACTGCCATGATAATGGATCTATATTATTAGATAAGAGTGCCTGTACTACAGTTCCAGTAGCAGCTGGGCTATTAGGGAAGGTACTTCCAGCCTTCATATCAAAAGCTCCATCTTCATTTTGATTTTCTTTAAAAAATGTTATTAATTCATTTATCTTATTTTCTACTCCCGAAATATCCTTATGTTTAGATAAAGCTGTAACTGCTACTGCTTCTGTTTTAATATATTTATATGATGAATCTGTTTCTTTATAATTTGAGTCATTTAACATATTTAAAAGAGCTTTAATAGCTGATTCTTTATCATATTTTCCATCTACTAAATCTAAAGTTATAATGCAGTAAGCTTGAGTTTCTATAGAATTTTGATCCATAGCCTCATTTACTATAAATTTTCCTTTATTTATTCCATCTGACACTTGAGCTTTTTCTAATACTTCTATATGGTTTACTTTTTCATCTTTTACATTATCATTTTTAGGATCTAATCCTGCTCCTAAAAGCGCTATAATTGTTTTTGAAACTTGTAATGCAGTAGAATTTTTAGAATATCTATATATATTTTCTTTTACCCTGTTTTTATCCACACCTGACAAAACAGCCCCTGGTGATGCTAAAAATTCATACTTTCCATAAGCCATATAATGATTTTTTAAAAATTCTATTTCTTTATTCAATCTATCACTATAATCAATTTGTGGAGGAGTTGTTATTTTTATTTTTATGCTATCTTTTATTCCTTCACTACCTGTAATATATGCAGTAATTTCTAATTCTCCTTCTTTCAAGGCTTGAACTACTCCATTTTTTACTGTAGCAATTTTCTCATCTGAACTTTTCCAAGAAATAGCCGCATTTTTGATAACCACATTATTGTAATCAAAAGCTTTAGCTTCTAAATTAAGCTTTCCTCCATTATAAACTTCTTTTTCTCCATAAATTTGTACTTTAACTGGTACACTTACATCTTCATATTTAAGCTTTCTATACATAGAAGTCATAGTATTTAAATCTACTAATGCTGCAAGTACATGTGCAGTTGCTAAATCTGATACCATACCTGAATTAGGCTGAAGCATAAACTGATTATCTTTTTTACATTTTAACATTCCATCTACCATGGAAATTTTTTTATCTCCATCTTTTACACACCAATAATCAGATTTTGGATCTTCCTCTAAACATATAAGTCCTTGAATTGTAAGTGCTGTATCTGAGGAATTCTCTATAAGTCCATTTTTATCTTGCTTAAACTTTAAATATTTTTTAATCCCTTCTATAACTTCTTTTGAATTTTTTATATCTTTATGATTAGATAAGGCGATTAAACTCCAAGCTGTATGTTCTATATATGGTGTATATTCATCCTCACTAGTTTCACCTGTCCATTCGTCATAATCTCCTGGTATTATTGAGCCAAAGGAAACTTTTCCATCTCCTTCATCATGTGCTTTACTTAAAAGTGCTCCTACTACTTTTTCTTTATTATATTCAATCTCTGCCATATCCATGGCTATAATAGCTTTAGCAATATATTCTGATGTATCTTCCTTATCGTAATTATAATCTATTAAAAACTTAGTGTAATCTTTATCTCTATAATTTTTAGGATTTTTTCCAACACCTATAATATTCATAACATTTCTAGCGTTATTATGTAATCCATCCATTCCATAAATATTTACTTTGCTTAAAAGCTTGTCTGTATCCACTCCAGCTCTTCTTAAAGCCATTGATGTTATAAAATCAAGACTTTTAAAACTATTATCTTTCCAAGTAGCATAGTATGAAACGACACTATCTATAACATTTTGTAAGCTTTCATCTTTATTTATGCTTTCTTTGAACTTAAGTATCTCATTCTGAAGCTTCGTGTTAGCTGCATTTAACTCATCTATAGTTAATCCTTCTTTATTTAATACACTCTTTACTTCCTCTATTGATTTTTGAAGTAAGTCTTTAGCTTCCTGTGAATACTCACCTACTCCTGAACCAATCTGAGCAGTATTTAAAATCTTTTCTCCCTCATCTATGGAATTTACAAGAGAAGTTTTATCTACTATTCCTTCTCCTTTTTTTACTACTACTTTACAATAAGGTCTTGATATATCTCTTCTTTTTGTATCTTTATCAAATCTTACTGCTGAAATTTCATAAGTTCCTTCTTTATCAAATGTAAATGTAACATTTCCTTCTTTGTCTGTATTAATATATTTTCCATTAACTATATAGTCTTTATTATCAACTAATATTTTTGCATCACTTATTCCAACTTCTTTTGATTCATTAGTGTTTACATCATATTTTGATCCTAAAAGTTTTAAATTAATATTTTCTCCTGTTTTTACTTTAATAACACTTTTGTCAAAATAAGAATATGTATTTTTTTCATAATCTTCTTGAAAAAAAACTACTACATTATCTCCATTTTTTATATTTACTTTATTTATATAGTCTGGTGCATAATTATTATTTATATAATACATCCATCCATCTTTTGAACATACTAATCCTTGTTTAACACTAACTATATTATCTATAAAAGTACATCCATTTGAGTTAAATTTATTAGTATCCTTACAATCAACATTTTCACTTTCTAATGCCTTAATAATAGCGTGTGCTGCTGTTATATCCTTACTATTCTCTGCAGCCCCATAAGCTTTTAAATCAAAATTACTTACTTCTATTTCCCTTTCTGAAATTATAGTATGATCATTTGCTTCAATTCTTACTTTTACCTTTATATTATTTTCCGCTGCAAAAACCTTATAATCTTTTAATATTCCAATATTAAAAGAGGATAAAAACATCAAAAACGTTAATAAAAAAGATATTATATTTTTACATTTTCTTTTCATTATGGTCCTCCTTCATATTTAAAAAAGTGTTATACATCTCTTAATTTTTATATTCCACTTCCTATGAATTACTTTATTTTAAATTCCACTTTAACTTTTTCTTCATTTTTAAACTTGTAGTATCCATGATAACTTCCATTATCTAACATTGTGTTAAACTGTTTAATTCCATTCTTTAAATTATCTTGTCCTATATATACTAATGAATCATTTGAATTGTATACTGTTACAGTAACTTCTACATCTTCTTTGTTTTTAATTTTTATTTGAACTTTATCACCATTTTTATTTACTTCAAATTTGTCATCTGAAGGCTGTTCAGGTTTTGTGATTCCACCACTACTTCCCCCTGAACTACTGCCTCCCCCTGAGCTGCTGCTTATATTTTTATCTATTTTTACATCATTATTTCCTTTTTCCACTTTATTTACAGTAGCTCCACTTTCAATTTTTATATCACATTTACTATTAGCTAATATTTTTTCTACTTTTGAACCCTTTTGTACTTTTATCTTTGCTTCTTTACTTATCTTTATTTCAGCAAACTCACCATTAAAATCTACATTTTCCTTACTATTAACATTAACTGTTTTATCAAACTTTCCCTTAAGAACTGCTTTATTTTCAATTAATACATTACCAAAATCGCCTTTAACATTATCTAATATTGTATTGCTCTTTACGATAGTATTATTTATACTACTATTTTCCTTTAACTCAACTCTTACATCACTTTTACTATCAACTATTAATTTTTCAGCTTTAGAGTTAACTAAATGAATACTATTTTCTGCTCCTGACTTTACCACTATAGTGTTAGCAGTTACATTTTTAATATCTGTTGATCCTTTTTCACCTGGATCTACTGTAATTACTCCATTAACCTTCAAATTTTGTAAAGTTACCTTATTCCCTTTTACTAATAAATCTCCATTTATAACTTTTTCAGTTTTTTCTTCTCCAAAAACTGAATTATCTTTATTAATTTCTGTTACTTCTACTTTAGCTTCTAATTTATCCAATATACTTGATGGAACTACACTCTCTCCACCTATAGCAGTTATATTGCTTGAAGAAATTATATTGTTATTTACAAAATCTTTTAATTCTGATTTTATATCATTATTAGTTAATATTATTGGTGCTGCCT
>NZ_JHVC01000044.1 GCF_000619945.1 Clostridium lundense DSM 17049
TAGCATGCGGAGAACCAAATACTATAGGATGGAATATATTAAGAGATTATTCTGATGGATATTTTTCTTGTCCAGATTATGTTTCGGCAAGAGGAATGAGAGTACTTGGAAGTCCTTTAAAGGGAGATGACCAAATTATTTCAGGAGAATCAGGAGCAGTTGGTGCAGGTGTAATAAGTTTACTTATGGAAAGAGACTATTATAAAGATCTAAGAGAAAAGTTAGAGTTAGATGAAAATTCAAAGGTATTAATAATAAGTACAGAGGGAGATACGGATCCTTACAAATATAAAGATATTGTATGGGATGGAGATAATGCATCTATATAAATAATTAGAATAAGGGGGAATAAAAATGTTGACTAATGAAAAAAAAGAAAAAGTTATAAAGGTATGCCAAGAATTAATAAAGGTTAAAAGTTATTCTGGGCAGGAGGGAAATGTAGTAAATAAGCTTAAAGAAATATTTACAGAGCTAGGATTTGATGATTTTTATGTAGATGAATATGGAAATATAATAGGTCATATTAAAGGAAACAAAGAAGGTAAAAAAATATTGTTTGATTCTCACATAGATACTGTAGAGGTGGCAGATGAATCAAAATGGACTCATAATCCATTTGCAGCTGAAATAGTAGATGAAAGGATATATGGAAGAGGAACTTCTGATATGAAAGGCGCTTTAAGTGCTATGATTTGTGGAGTATCAAACTTTGCAGAAGTTACTAACAAAGAGTTTGCTGGAGATATTTATGTAGCAGGAGTAGTCCATGAAGAATGTTTTGAAGGAGTTGCATCAAGAAAAATTAGTGAAAAAATTAAACCAGACTATGTTGTAATTGGAGAAGCGTCAGAATGTAACTTGAAAATTGGCCAGAGAGGTAGAGCTGAAATAGTTGTTGAAACATATGGAAAACCAGCTCACTCAGCAAATCCACAAAAGGGAATAAATGCAGTATATAAGGCTTCAAAATTAATAAATAGAATAAAAGATATGGAAATGACTTATGATAACGAATTAGGACATGGAATATTAGAATTAGTTGATATTAAATCATCACCATATCCAGGAGCATCAGTTGTACCTGATTATTGCAAAATAACTTATGACAGAAGACTTTTAGTTGGTGAAACTAAAGAGGAAGTTTTACAACCAGTATTAGACTTAATTGAAGAAATGAAAAAAGAAGATCCAGAATTTAATGCTAAAGCATTCTATGCAAAGGGAATAGAAAAGTGCTACACAGGAGAAATAATATCAGATGAAAGATTTTTCCCAGCATGGAAGTATGGAAAAGAAGAAGACTTCGTTAAAGATTCACTTAAATCATTAAAGGAATCAG
Source organism: Clostridium lundense DSM 17049 (assembly GCF_000619945.1). Taxonomy (GTDB): domain Bacteria; phylum Bacillota; class Clostridia; order Clostridiales; family Clostridiaceae; genus Clostridium_AO; species Clostridium_AO lundense. The sequence goes on from NZ_JHVC01000044.1 coordinate 1,343, forward strand.
GATTAAATCCAGAGATAGCTTACTATTCTTTCTGTACTAATGGAAGTCATTATGCAGGAGAGGCAGAAATAAAAACAATAGGCTTTGGGCCATCACCAGAAAATCTAGCTCATACAATAGATGAGTATATTGAAATAGATCAGTTAGTAAAAGCTACTAAGGGATATGAAGCTATAGCAAAGGCACTATTAAAGTAATGTAAGAAAGTTTTTTGTAATATAAAGTTGATTTTCCACGGCTTTATAGCTGTGGAAAATCAATGGATTGAAATAGGTAAAAAATAAGGGGGAATATTAAAATGCCTATAACTTTAATAATTATCATTTTATACATGACAATTATAATGGGCGTAGCAGTGGTTTCATCAAAAAAGAAAGTTAAGAATTCGAAAGATTTTTTATTGGCTGGTAGGAGTCTAGGACCGTTTGCATTAGCTGGTACATTAGCAGCTACTGAAATAGGTGGAGGAAGTACTGTTGGTGTTGCGGCTAAGGCATATGGAGATTGGGGCCTTTCAGCAGGATGGTATGTTGTTTGTTGTGGGATAGGTATATTTTTGGTTTCATTTGTTGCACCAACTTTAAGAAAAGCTATGGCAACTACTATTCCAGAAATTATGGAAAGAAGATATGGCAGACCATCTCATGTAGTTACAACAGTATTATCAATTGTAGCATTATTTGTAGCTACAGCTGTTCAAATAATATCAACATCTACAATAATTAGTGTTATAACAGGAACACCGTTGAAAAAGACTGTAATTATAGCAGCAGTGGTAATAACTATATATACAATGCTTGGTGGACTTGTTTCTGTTGCAGCTACAGATATTATACATATAACATTTATAACTATAGGTATGACTATAGCTATGCCAATAATAGTTAAGAATGCAGGGGGATGGGCAGAAGTAAAAGCTGCTTTGCCACCAGGACAATTAGGGTTAGCAAAGGTAGGTTGGAAAACTATATTTGGATTAATATTAATGTATTTTATGACATTTTCTACAGGACAAGAGGCAGTTCAAAGATATTTTGCAGCTAAAGATGCCAAGACTGCAAAAATTGGTTCTTTCTTATGTGCCATAATCATGGCTTTATATGGTTTTGTTCCAGCAATAATTGGATTAGTAGCATTGGCTAAGTTCCCAGGAATTAATCCTAATAATGCAATGGCTACAGCTGCAGTTAATTTTGCACCAACAATAATAGCAGGTCTTGTATTAGCATCTGTTTGTGCAGCTACTATGTCTAGTGCATCAGGAAATATGATAGCAGTTTCTACTTTATTTACTAAGGATGTATATCAAAGATATTTGAAAAAAGACGCAACAGATAATGAATTAATGAAAATGAGTAAAGGAGTTATAGTATTTGTAGGAGCAGTGTCATTAATAATTGCGTTGACAAATACACAGATAATACCACTTTTAGTATTTGCATTTACAATTAGATCAGCAGGGCCTTTTGCAGCATTTATATTTGGATTGTTGTATAAAAAAGCTACAGTAAATTCAGGATTTTACTCATTAATAGGTGGAAGTATAGCAGCATTTATATGGCAGTATTTAGGCGAACCACATGGAATAATGTCAGTTGTATTTGGTTCTATTATAAGCACTATAGTATTCTTTGCAATTGCTATATTTGAAAGTAGTAGGGGAGTTCCAGCAGCACCACCTGCTATAACTCAAGAACATTTAGATATGCTTGAGAAGGAACAATTAGAAATTCAAGCAGCATTAAATAAGTAGAATAGACTGAATGTTTAGAAAGGAGATAAAAATATGAATAAATTACTAATTAAAAATGCAACTATAATTGATGGTACAGGAAGGGATAGATTTAAAGGTAATATAGCTATTGAAAATGATAAAATAGTTAAAATAGGGGAAATTAAAGAAGAAAATTTTGATAAGATTATAGATGCTAAAGAGAATATTGTTTGTCCTGGTTTTATAGATACACATAGTCATTCAGACTTGCAAATATTAGTAGAGCCATATGTAGAACCTAAAATTAGACAAGGTATAACTACTGAAGTTTTAGGACAAGATGGTATATCCATGGCGCCTTTGCCAAAACAATATGTTACTCCATGGAGAATGAACTTGGCAGGCTTAGACGGGGATAGTGACGAGTTAAGTTGGGATTGGGAAACTACAGAAGGATATTATAATTTGTTAGAGAAATCAGGTGTTGGGCCTAATGTTACTTATTTAGTTCCTCATGGTAATATAAGAATGGAAGCTATGGGATTAGATAATAGAAAGGCTACAGAAGAAGATTTAAAGAAGATGAGAGAAATAACTAGAAGAGAGTTAGAGGCAGGAGCAGCTGGAGTATCTACAGGATTAATATATATGCCATGTGCTTATAGTAATACAGAAGAAGTTATTGAAATTTGTAAAGTTGCAGCAGAATTTGATAGACCTCTTGTTGTCCATCAAAGGAGTGAGGCAGATACAATATTAGACTCAATGGAAGAAATAATTGAAATAGGTAAAGCCAGCGGAGTAAAAATACATTTTTCTCACTTTAAGGTGTGTGGAAAGAAAAACTACGATAAGGTTGATAAAGTATTAGAACTTTTAGATAAAGTTAAAGAAGAAGGAATAGAAGTATCATTTGACCAGTATCCATATGTAGCAGGAAGTACAATGCTTGGTGTTATTCTACCACCATGGGTACATGATGGAGGAACAGATAAGTTATTGAAAAGACTTGAAGATGAAGAATTAAGAAAAAAGATGATAGAGGATATTGAAAAAGGAATACCTGGTTGGGATAACTTTATTGATTTTGCAGGTTTTGATGGAATATATGTAACCAGTGTTAAAACAGATAAAAATAAAGATTGTATAGGAAAAAATTTAGTAGAGATTGCAGCTATGAGAGGAAAAGATCCTTATAATGCAACATTCGATTTATTATATGAAGAAAAAAATGCAGTTGGAATGTATGATTATTATGGGAAAGATGAACATGTAATAAAAATAATGAAGAGACCAGAACATAATGTATGTACAGATGGACTTTTAGGTGGAAAACCACATCCAAGGGTATATGGAGCCTTTCCAAGAGTGATTGGAAAATTTGTAAGAGAAGAAAAAGCATTAACATTAGAAGAAGCTATTAATAAAATGACATTAAAACCAGCTTCAGTATTTAGGCTTGATGATAGGGGAAGTTTGAAAGAAGGAAAGAAAGCAGATATAGTGATTTTTAATGAAAATATAATAATCGATAAGGCAACATTTATAGATCCTATTCAATATCCAGATGGAATAGTGACTGTAATAGTAAATGGCCAGGTTATTTTAGATAATGGTATAAGAAGTAAAAAGTTAACAGGAGAAGTAATAAGAATAAGTTAATAAGCTTTTTATGGGGTGTCCAAGGAAATTGTTAGTATAAATTTTTGGACACCTCTATTTATTGTTCTAATAATTGTATGGAATATAATCAATATAATGATAAAATAATATATATTAATCCACATAAAGCATACTCATAATTTATAACTGTGACTATTTTTGTGTATAATGTGGATAATTTCATTTGTTTTGTGTATAACTTTAAATAGAAATGGGGATAATAGTATGTTTATAACCAAAAAAATTATAAAGGCCGAATTTATTAGAAGACCTAACAGATTTCAGGGATATGTAATTATAGACGGTGAAGAGACATTGGTACATGTTCCGAACACAGGTAGGTGTAAGGAAATATTAATACCAGGAACTACTGTAATCTTAAGGGAAGAAGGTAATCCTTTAAGAAAGACAAGATATGATTTAATAGGAGGATATAAGGGAGAAAGATTTATAAATATAGATTCTCAAATACCTAATAAAGTGGTAGAAGAGGCACTACTTCAAAAAAGAATAGAAGGACTTAATAAGTATTCTATAGTAGAAAGGGAGAAAACTTTTGGCAATAGTCGATTTGATTTTAGATTGAGAACTGAGAAAGGGGAAGAATATTATCTAGAAGTAAAAGGAGTAACACTAGAAGAAAATGGAGAAACAAGGTTTCCTGATGCGCCAACAGAAAGGGGAAGAAAACATTTGTTAGAGCTAATAGATGTTAAAAAGCAACAAAAGGGAGCAGGGGTATTATTTTTAATTCAGATGGAAGATGTAGATCACTTTAAACCTAATGATGGTACAGATAAAGCTTTTGGAGATGCACTGAGGCTAGCGTATAAAAATGGTGTAGATATATTTGCATATGATTGTAGCATAGGGGAAAACTTTATTACTTTAAAGAATAAAATTAGGATTATACTTTAATGTGTTGGAATAATTAGAGAAGTTGTTTTATAATATTAGTATATTAGCATTGTGAAAGGCGGGTGGAGAGTTCTAATTTTTTTAGAGCAAACTAAATATGAAGTTTAAATATTGCCCTAAGTGTGGTAAAGAATTAATAGAGAAATATAGTTGGGATGAAGGTGGGGTACCATACTGTCCTGTAGATGATATAATGTATTTTGATACTCCAAAGCCTTGTGTAGTTGTAGCTGTATTAAAAGATAATAACATTTTACTCCTTAAACAAAGTTATATATTTAAAAATTCAAAGGTTTTAGTATCTGGGTATGTAACAAATGGTGAGACTGTTGAAGAAACAGTTTATAGGGAAGTAAAAGAGGAAACTGGAATTACAATTGGAGACATAAAGTATTTAGGAAGTGAATATCTTTCTTCAAAAGAATTAATAATGCTAACTTTTATGGCAAATTATGTAGAAGGAGAAATTAATAAATCTGATGAGGTTGAATGGGTAGATTGGAGAGAATTAGAGAATGCTATCTATGAAATGGAGGAAGATGAAATAGGTAAGAATGTTGTAAGAAAGGTTTTAAGCGAAGTTGGATATACTGAAGATAAAGCATATGTATATGATAATAACAAGGGCTAAACATATAAATAAAAAAGATCCTATAGTATTATATTGGTGAAATATTAATAAGTAGGATCTTTTATAATTTTAAATAATTATTAATGATCTTCAGTTATAGAAGGATTTAGTATGCTTTTGAAGAATTTATATATAATTAAAATGTTGAAAGTAGGGAATGTTCATGAGGGGGATTTTATATTACTTTAGTGGAACGGGAAATACAAAGTGGATAGGTGATAGATTTAAAGAAAGTTTTAGCAGGCGCAAAATAGAAGTTGATTTAGCCAATATAGAAAGTATAGAAGAATTTGAAATAGATAATTATGATTTTATGATATTGGGAACTCCTATATATGCGGAGTTAGAGCCTAAAATAGTTGATGATTTTATTGAAAAATTACCTGTGAATAAAAATAATATGAAAGTAATTATATATTCAACACAGGCAGCTAAAACTGCTTCAGCTGTTTCGATTTTAAAATTAAGACTAGAGAAAAAGGGATATAAGATTATGAGTGAAAGTATGTTTCAAATGAGTAATAACTATTATTTTGGAGTTGGTAAAAAGACAGAAAAGCATACTTTTAATGTTATTAAAGAAAATGCTATTAAACAAGTAAACGGTGTTGTAAAAAGTTTTATAAACAATAAGAATACAAGAGTGCATTTAAACTACTTTAGAATAGCTGGTGCAAAGATTAGCAGTAAAATTTATAGAAAATTATTGCCTAAAATGTCTAAAAATTTTACGTCTACAGAAGAGTGTATAAAATGTGGGTTGTGTTTAAGAAATTGTCCTAAGGGCAATATAACTTTTGAAAATTCTGTAGCAGTATTTCATAGCAAATGTATGCTTTGTATGCGATGTATTCATATATGTCCTGTAAATGCTATAAGGTATAAGGGGAAAATGATAGAACAAACTCAAAACGGCATGATAAAAAATCTTATTTTAAAATAGATACATATATTAAGAGGTGATCCATAATGGCAGTAGGAGGAGACAATTGTAAGTATTGTCCAGAGTTCTTGGATAAAAAATGTGATGGAAAGGTTAATAATTGTATGTGTAGAAGATGTCCTAGAAATCTAGGAAAATGTTTAATTACAAGATATTGTACAGAAACAGAATCTGTACTGGATTAGTTTTGTTATCATTTTAGTTAGCACATTTCAAAATATAATTTTGAAATGTGCTAATTTTTTTTATTAAAGTTATTAATTTAAGAATTATTTTTTATTTTCCAGGAAACAATATATATCAATAACATATATAACTTAACAAAGAGGGTGATACATATGCGATTAGAGGAACTTAAAATGGTAGTTGCTGAAAACTGTGAAGGCTATGAACCTATAGCATCTGTATTTGTTTCCGATGTAGGTAGTAATATAACGGACAGTTGTGAAAACTGCAAGAACTTTGAGGATGGAAAGTGCGTAAAGGACTTGTTTGATCCAATTAAGGAAAAAATATATAGAAATTAGGAGGAGAGTATTATGGGAAATGCATATGAAATGATGGCTGTAGGAGAAAATTGTCCTGGGTATATGCCAATATATGATGGATTTCAATCTTCCACAGGAGAACCACAAAATAAAAGTTGTAGAAATTGCCTTAACTTTGAAAATGAAATATGTACAATAGACTACTATGATAAGGTAGTTTCAAGTTTTGATCAGGCATAACAATTTAAAAAGGCAGCATACTAATTTGCTGTCTTTTTTTGTATATATTTATAATTTTAAATAATAATTAATGTTTTAAATATATAGTTTAAAACAAATAATATATGATATAATTATTATATGAAATATTTACCTTAAAGTGTTTATTAGAAAGTAACAGAACAAATAAGAAGCAAAGGAATTTTTTTCACACATAGATTTATTTGAACGGAATTCTAAGATATCTCTATGATTAAGAAAAGATTTATAAATTTTGTTCAAGGCTTATCTTACGGAAAAATTAATGAAAATAAATTTATTATTTTTCATGGAATAGGATTTAGTTTTGGTAGATGCAAAGTTTATCTTCTTATGGTTCTGTTGATATTAGATAATCCTGTTTTTTAAAGTTCTTATTGTAATAAAGTGGAGTATATACCACGAACGGTGAATTATTATATTTAAGAAGGTATACTTTTAAGGAAACAGGAAAAATAAGAAGGCATATTTTTATTATATAAAAATATGTCTTCTATTTATTTGTCTATAAATAAAACCACCTGCTATGCAGGCGTGTTCAGAAAAGCTTAAGCGTTGAAAAAAAATACCTCACCTTGATAGAATAGATATGGTTT
>NZ_JHVC01000045.1 GCF_000619945.1 Clostridium lundense DSM 17049
ATTTCCCATAGCGTAAGCTAGTAAGACCCCTTGAAGAACACAAGGTTGATAGGCTAGAGGTGTAAGTGTAGCAATACATTCAGCTGACTAGTACTAATAGGTCGAGGGCTTGATCTTAAAATTACTTTGTGCAATTTTGAAAGAATATTTCTTTCAAACTGATTTAAAACGAAATCAAAGATTTCTGTAAATCAGCATCTGGTGATTATGGCTCAAAGGTAACACCCGTTCCCATACCGAACACGAAGGTTAAGCTTTGAAGCGCTGATGGTACTGCAAGGGAGGCCTTGTGGGAGAGTAAGTCGTCGCCAGGTTGTATATGGTTCACTAGCTCAGTCGGTAGAGCACATGACTTTTAATCATGGTGTCCGGGGTTCGATTCCCCGGTGAGCCACCAAACCCTATCATATTTGATAGGGTTTTTTTATTTATATAAAATAAGTATTCTAAAAGTAATTTCATGAATAATATTGATATAATAGGTATATATTGACATAGTAATACCGTTATTATATTATTAAAATAATAGAAATGAAAAATTATATATAAAGGTGGGAATTTTATTATGGCACTTAAAGATAGTATAACTATGGGAATTTCTAAAATTGCTAAGACAGTAGGAGATGGAGCAGCTACGGTAGCAAAAAAATCTGGAGAAATAGTAGAAGTATCTAAATTGAATTTAAGTATATCCACAGAAAAAGATAATATCGATAAATTATATAAAACAATTGGTGAAATTGTATATGAAAAATATAAGAATGGTGAAATAATAGATAAAGATTTAGAGGAAAGTTGTAAATCTATAGTAGAAGCTAATAGAAATATAGAAGAAATAGAAGAAAAGATAACTACTATAAAAGATAAAAAAGAGGAAACATTGGATGCAGAGTGTGATATAGAATCTGACATTGATAATGAATCTGAGAATAAGGAAGAATAACTAGGCAAAATTGAGACATAGCATTTTATAATCTTAAAATTTCAGTAATAAAAACCATTTTATAGAGTAAGAATTATTTATAAACCTTCAATATGGTTACATGTTGAAGGTTTATTTATTAAAATTAAAAAAAATTGCTGTGGCATACTATAAATAATTAATTTTTAAAGGAGATAATAAGTATGGAATGTAAGGAATTTCTAAAAAACCTTTGTGAAATTCATTCACCTAGTGGAAGGGAAAGATCAATTTATAATGTAATAAAGGATAGATTTCAGGACTTTGGAGAAGTTTCCATAGATAATTTGAATAATATTTATATACATAAAAAGGGCAACAAAAAAGGAAAATTAATGATTATGGCTCATGCAGACGAAGTTTTTTTAATGATCACAGATTTAACTAATAATGGTTTTCTCAAATTTAAAAGTAATGGAATAGACCCTAAAGCGCTAGTATCACAAGAAGTTATAATTCATGGAAAAAAGACTATAGAAGGAATTATAGGCATAAAGCCACCTCATTTAATGGATGATGAAGAAAGTAAAAAATCCATTAATATAAATGATCTTTTAATTGATACAGGTTATAGTACTGAGGAACTAAAAAATATAGTTAATATTGGTGATTATGTTACTTTGAAAAGAAGTTTTTATGAATTATTAAACAATAATGTTACTTGTAAAGCTATTGATGATAGAGCAGGCATAGCAGCTATGTATGAATGTGCTAAAGAAATCGCAAATATAAATCATGATATGGATATATATTTTATTTGTTCCTGTCAGGAAGAAGTAGGGCATAGAGGAGCTAAAGTAGCAAGTTATAATATAGCTCCTGACATAGGTATTGCTATAGATGTAACTTTTGATTCTAGTAATTTAGGGGATAAAGACAGAGAAAATATATTAGGAAATGGGCCAGTTATATGTATTGGACCTAATATACATGTAAAAATAAGAGAATTAATTATGAAAATAGCAGATGAATATAATATACCTTATGGAGTTGAAGTAGAGCCAGGAAATACGGGTACAGATGCTTGGGATATACAAATAACTGGTCAAGGTATTCCTACACTACTTATATCAATACCTATTAAATATATGCATACATCTGTAGAAATAGTAAATATTCAAGATATAAGAAATACTGGGAGACTTCTAGCTAAATTTATAGAAAAATTAAATAATGCTGAATTGGAGGAAATACTATGCTTTTAGAAACTTTAAGCAATGCATCTGGAGTATCTGGGTATGAAGGAGATATAAGAAGTATAATAAAAGAAGTAATAGAAAAGTATGTTGATGACATCATAATAGATAAGATGGGAAATGTTATAGCTCATAAAAAGGGTAATGGTACAAAAGTTATAATAGATGCACATATGGATGAAGTGGGATTTATAATAACAGGATATAATGAAGATGGAACCTTAAGATTTTATCCATTAGGAAAAATAAATAGCAAAGTTCCTCCTGCTAAAGTAGTATTTATAGGTGAAAACAAAATAACTGGGGTTATAGGAATAAAGCCAATACATCTTCAAAGCAAGGAAGAAAAAGGTAGAAGTATGAGCTATTCTGAATATTGTATTGATATTGGCTCAAATTCTAAGGATGAAACAAAAGAAGTAGTTAGATTGGGTGATTATGCAGTATTTGATACTAAGTTTGGTGATTTTGGTAGAGGACTAGTAAAAGGAAAAGCATTCGATGATAGGATAGGTTGTTGCATTTTAGCAGAAATTTTAAAAGAAGATTTTCAGTGTGATATCTATGGGGTATTTAATGTTCAAGAAGAAGTAGGTGAGAGAGGAGCTTATATATCATCATTTACTGTAAAGCCGGATATAGGTATTGTGTTGGAAGGTACTGTATGTGCAGATATGCCTAATATTCCAAAGTATAAAAGAGGAACGGAAATTGGAAATGGACCAGCGATTTCTATAATGGATGAGTCAAGTTTATTTAGCTCACAAATATTTGCAGATATAATAAAGGTAGCTAATGAAAAAAGCATTCCATACCAATTAAGAAGAAGTGTTACAGGTGGAAATGACGGAGGAGCGATTCATATGTCAGGAGAAGGTGCGAAGGTAGCAACTATATCAGTACCATGTAGATATATACATTCATCTGTTTCGGTAGCTAGTCTAGAAGATTACCAAAATACATGTAAGCTAGTAATAGAATATATAAGAACATTAGGTTAGGGAGGAATTTTATAGTGGATAAGTTATTAAGTAATCTTGTAAATGCTTTTGGAGTAAGTGGAAATGAAGATGACGTAAGAAATATTATAAAAGATGAATTGAAAGATACAAAATGTATTATAAGTGAAGATAAGATAGGAAATCTAATTGTAAAATTAGGAAAAGGGCAAGAAAAAATGATGTTTTGTGCTCATATGGATACTATAGGTTTTATGGTTTCTTTTATAGAGGATAATGGATTAATAAGAGTAGAAAAGATAGGCGAATTTAATTCTTCTGATGTAGTACATAATATTGTAAGGTTTAAAAATGGAACTGTTGGAAAGTTATTTTTAAATAAGGAGCAACTTTTTATAGATATAGGAATAAATACTAGGAAAGATGTTTTGAAGTTAGTTAATGAAGGAGATACAGCATGTTTAGCAGGTTCTTGTTTAAATGTGGGAGAAGGGAATATAATCAGCTCTAATTTAGACAATAGAGTTGGATGCTATATTCTTTTAAGTTTGGCAAAAGAGTTGCAAAATATTAATAGAGAAACATATTTTGTGTTTTCCACACAAAATGAATTAGGAGCAAGAGGTGCTAGAGCGGCAGCACATACTATAAAACCAGATTATTGTATTGTGGTAGATTTAGAGGGATCAGAAGATGTTATAGAAGGAAAGAATAATATAAAGTTAGGTAAAGGACCGATTATAAAGGTAATGGATAAAACATTAATAATGCATGAAGATATAAAGAATATGATAGAAGAATCAGCGCAGAAATTAAAATTGAAAGTTCAGTATGTAGTGTCTAATTCTAAATCTGATGGTGGTACTATACACAAAGAGGGTTTAGGTGTAAAGACAGGTGAGTTATCTGTACCTTGTAGGTATATACATTGCTCATCTGAAATGATAAATATTAAAGATATAGAAGATAGTATTAAATTACTAAAAGAGTTAGCTTAATATATAAAGTAAAAGAAGCCTTAGATTTTAGCTAAGGCTTCTTTTACTTTTAACCAATCTTCTGTATACATTTTTTTAAACTCTTCAGTTCTATTATAAGTTAAAGCAGAAGGATGATACATAGGAAAAATATATCTTTTTAAGTTATTATTATAAACAAGGGTACCATGACATTCTCCTATGGATTTAAAATCAGTAAGACTTTTTAATGGCACATTTCCTAAAGTTATTATTATTTTAGGATTTACTAGAGAAATTTCTTTTTCTAGTATAGGCTTAAATAAATTAATTTCTGAAGTTTTTGGCGGCCTATTACTTATAGACTTTCTTCCACTAGTAGTTTCTTTAATCTTTATTGGCCTAAAGTAACAAGTATTAGTTATTCTAATATCTTCTCGTGCTAATCCTATTAGTTCTAAGTAGGATTTAAAATTTTTTCCGGCTACACCAACAAAAGGTTTACCTTCTTCTACTTCTGTTTTTCCTGGAGCTTCTCCTACAAATAGTATATCACAAGGTACAGGACCATCTCCTGTTATCCACCCTCCAATATTATCTTCCGTATAGCTTTCGGATATTTCTTTTATTTTTTGTTTAATAATATCTAATTCACTCATAATACTAGGGAAAACGTATGTTTCCCAACTAAACCTCCCTTTCATTTGTGCTATATTATAAAAGAGCAGAAAATAATCTAGCTACTGCTTCTATTACCTTAGTAAATGGAGAAATATTATCATATTCATTTTCTGTAATAATAGTACTATTATTCAAATCTTCAAAGAACAAATCTTCAAGTTTTGATGTTATTTCATCGTCATATATAACTGTATTTATTTCATAATTTAATTCGAAACTTCTTATATCCATATTAGCAGTGCCTATAGTAGATATTTTACCATCTACAGTCATTATTTTCGAATGAATAAATGATTTATTATCATAAAAATATACCTTAACTCCACATTTTATAAGTTCAGCTAAATAAGTTCTAGAGGCATAATATACAGTAAAGTGATCATACTTTCCTGGAAATATGATTTTTACATCAATGCCACCTAGGACAGCTATTTTAAGTGAATCCATTATACTTTCTGTAGGTACAAAGTAAGGAGTAGTTATATATATATGATTTTTTGCCATAGAAATCATTTTTAGCATACCTTGCATTATAGCAGGATATGGAGAGTCAGGTCCACTTTTTACTAATTGCATAATTTTTTGCCCTGCCTTTTCCACTTGAGGGAAATAATTATAAAAGTTATCATCAAAGCTATTGTTATTTTCATTAGCTTTTTTTATGGTACAAAAGTCATCTATGAAAACCCCTTGAAGACCTAAAATAAAATCTCCTTTTACCATCAAATGAGTATCTCGCCAATATCCTAATTTGCCTTTTCCTAAGTATTCATCTCCTATATTTATTCCACCTATAAAGCCTACAGTGCCATCGATAATAACTATCTTTCTATGATTTCTATAATTAATTTGTGTATTTATTAGTTTAAGAAGTGGTGCTAAAAAATATGAATATTGAACTACATCTATACCAGCATTAACCATATCCTTAATATACTTTTTACCAAGTTTTATTGAACCAACTCTATCTATTATAAACCTTACTTTAACACCTTCTAAAGACTTTTTTATAAGTAAATCTTTTATTTCGTTTCCTATCCCATCATTTTTAACTATATAATACTCCAAATGAATATGATTTTTGGCGTGTAGTATTTCAGTTTTTAAAGCATCAAATTTTTCTTTACCATTTTTAAAGATAGTAATATCGTTATATACAAACAGAGGAGATTCGCTATTTTGTGCTAGCAATGCAATAAGTGGTAGATATTCAGGATTTTCTATTTTATTTATTACCTTATATATAAGCTCTTTTATCTTTGGTGAGAAATCCTTATTTAGTTTATGCATCTTCCAATTTCGGCCTAAAAAGACATATAGGAATAAACCTATGGGGGGAAGCAATAATATAACTAAGAGCCATGCTATTGTTTTTTCGGGTCTTTTTCTTTCTAATAGTATTATTATAATAGCTATTAATGCATTTATAAAAAAGATTATAGAAAAATAGGATCCTATACTCATTACCATTGAAACATCTCCTAAATCAAATAAAGTATATCTAATAGTATTATTATAAATGTTATATAAAAAAATATATAGTATTATTAAAGTATTTAACAAAGATCACCAACTTATTCTAGTGTATCATCATCAATAATATAGAAAAAACAAGCGAAAAAAAGATAATAATAAAGATAAATAAGTTTTTTGAGGTACATATAATATAATTAGAATCATATATATGATAGAATAACACATGTCGCTGAGAGATGCGACAACACAACAGTGTAAAATCAGATTGGTAAGATTTGATTTTTAAATAATTTTAAATAGTTATTAAAACAGCTTTTAAAAATATAAAAAAGTTGTTGACAAAGAAAAACTGATGTGATATTATGAATAAGCTGTCAGATGACAGCGACATGGTCTTTGAAAATTAAACAGAGAAGAGAAACCAGTCAATTCAAACAGGAAACTGTTTAAAATAGCGATGAGCTAAAAAGATTAAACTTTTAAATTGAGAGTTTGATCCTGGCTCAGGACGAACGCTGGCGGCGTGCCTAACACATGCAAGTCGAGCGATGAAATTCCTTCGGGAATGGATTAGCGGCGGACGGGTGAGTAACACGTGGGCAACCTGCCTCAAAGTGGGGGATAGCCCTCCGAAAGGAGGATTAATACCGCATAATGTTAAGTTTTTGCATAAAGACTTAACCAAAGGAGTAATCCGCTTTGAGAT
>NZ_JHVC01000046.1 GCF_000619945.1 Clostridium lundense DSM 17049
AAGCTTTCCTTTGTTGAGTAATCCACTGTCTCAGGTAATATCTCTAATATTTTCTTACGTAATTCTTCTTTATTATTTGGTCCTTCTGTGCCTGTTACATGAATTACAACAGGATTTGGTCTTATAATATCAATAAGCCCTTTTTTATCTAATCTAGTAGAAGATATAGTATAATCTCCTGGCTTATCAAAAGTAAGAACTGCATTTCCTTTTGAATCTGTAACTACTTCTTTTCCATCTTTAGTATATGGTTTTCCATTTACAAGAATTGTAGCTCCACCTACTGTTTCTTTTCTTATATTATATCCACCTGTATACCCATCCAATTTGATGTTTACCTGTTCATTTGTTTTCACATTTGTTTTATCTGCAAATACTTTTGTATATAAATTGTCAAATCCATAAGGTGAATACATCCATACAATTTCATCTCCATCATTTAATGGAGTTCCATTACAACCTACGTTTGGAAGTACATCATTTACCCTATACAACCAACCAGACATTCCTTCATGATCAAATTCTCTATCGCCATCAAGCATTGCGATATATAAGCTCCATCCATAATCCTGAAGATCAAATAATTTAGGTCCATCTAGCTCTTTATCCTTTTTCTGTCTAAATCCAGCATCAACTAAAGCTTTTACAATAGCATGAGCATTGGTTGGTTTCTCAAATTTACTTACATCCCACCCATTAGATTCTCCTGCACTGCCTCCTGATGCTTTTCCTAAATACTCACTTAAATCAAATACTCCTACTTCTAGCTTTGTTCTTGGTAAAACTGTGTGATCATATCCTTCTATACGAATGTATATCTCATATTTATCTGTAACAGTAACTTTTATACTCTCTTTTACTTTTGCATCATCTTTTAATGCAACAGTTAAAATAACCGTTCCATTTCCTATAACTGTTACTTCTCCTGTTTTTCCATCTACTGTTGCTACTTTTTCATCACTACTACTAAATATAAACTCTTTTCCTGGTATTACATTATTTTGTTCATCTACTGCTTTTCCTTTTAAAGTAATTTTATCTTTTGGATGTAATCTTTCTTTACTTCCTTCAATAACTATTTTATTTACTATCACATTAGATTTGTAAACTAATGTATACTTCTTATTTTCTGTATTTCCAGCTTTATCTTTTGCTGTAATTTCAATAGTATTGTTTCCCTCATTTAAAACCACACTATATTTTCCATCTTTTTCAGTTATCACTTTATCATTGCATTTTACTTGTGGAGTAATATTTTCATCTTGATTATCTGTTACCTGTACAGTAAATGCTATTTCTTTTGCAGATACTAATGTATTGTCTTTTATTCCATTTACTATGATCTCAGGTTTTTGTGTATCCTGTGATTCAAATCCTGTCACTTTTATAATATCATTACAAGTGCTAGTATCAGCACTATCCTTCATTCTGTAAGATTGTCCAACTATATATACACTATTTCCTGCTAAAACCACAGCTGTACATGAAGTTGGTGTTGGTAAATACCCTACATTTTTAAAAGTTTTGTTTTTTACATCAAATTCTAAAATATGATAACTTCCCACATGAAACAATTGCTCTGATATACTTTTATCTATGTCCTCTCCGAAGATATAAATTTTGCCACCCATAGAAATTGCTGTGCCATTAGCCATACTATAATCTAGTGTTGACACTTCAAGAATTTCGTTATTTACTGGATTAAACTCATATACTTTTTTTGACCATTGACCTCCTATGATATACATCTTTTGATTTGCTTGTACAATCATAGAACCATCTGTAGGTCCACCCCATTCATTTCCACTTCCTAAATCAATATTACCTACTATTTTCACTTTTTTTGTAATTGGATCAAATTCAACAACAGATCCTTTACTATTGTTTCTTTCATAAATATATACCTTTTTATTTATTACAGCATTTCCAGTTGATTTCAATTCATAACCATCTGGAAGTGTTGCTACTTCAACAGCTTCATTCTTTTCTACATCATACTCATAAACTTTTTTATTACCAATCAAATAAACTTTATCATCTACTACTGCAACATTTTCAACACAAGTTGTTGGAAGTTTTCCAACATTTTTCATTTCATTAGTTTTTGGATCAAAACATAAAATAGAATCTAATTTATTCCAGTCTTTTACTTGTGTTCCCCCAAACAAATATATTTTATCTTTTAAGCAAACTGATATAGGTTTATAACGTACATCATCAACAGTTCCTACTTTTGAAACTTTATATATATTTTTTTCTAAAACACTTATATCCCCTATTTGTACTATATTATCATGAAAATCTGCAAATAAAGTATATTGTCCTACTGGAGCATCTATTTTTCCTGTTATTTTCCCATTTACATCTGTTTTTCCCATTTCCACCTTACATCCAGGTCTATTTTTAAATGCCCAATATACTTTTTCTTCTGCTATTGGATTTCCTGCAGCAGTTACAACTATTTGAAATTCATCATTACTTTTCACTTCTTTTGGAAAATTACTTTCAATTTTAGGTAGTCCTATTTGAATATTATCTACTGCTGATCTAATATATCCATCTTTTTGGACAAAAATACGATAATCTCCTGAACCATCTATTGTAAAACTTGCTACACCTTTGGCATCTGTATTTTTTTCTGTTGAACTGCTCCAACTTTCATTCCAATATTTAAAATACTCTATAGCAACCTTAGCTCCTTCTACTGCTTTACCATCTTCATCCTTCACAACAACCTTAAATTCTTCATTAACTACAGCTTTTTTAGGTGCTTCTAATTTAAATTGTTTAGTAGCTCCATTATATGAACATATAATGTTATCCCCTGTTTTAATCATAGCAGCTTTAGTATTATCTATAACTTTTCCATTGATTATTACTGAAAAATATGGATCTCCTTTTTGCCACCTATCAAGAGCAACTAATTTTCCTTCTTCATTAAATTCAGTTTCATATTTTTTTTCTGACCCGTATTTATCTACTATTCTTGGATTTTTCAATATGTCCTCTAGGCTTATCTCTGTTCCGGAAATTCTCACTTCTCCTGAGTAATCAGATTTGCCTTCAAGTTCAACCCTTAAATGTACTTTTACTACATCTTTTACAACTTGTATTTTAGTTTCACGATAATATCTAGTATCTTTCTTTAATGAAGCTCTTATAACAGCTTCTCCTTCTTTAATTGCTGTAACCTGTCCATTTTCATCAATAGTTGCAATTTGCGGACTTAAACTTTCCCACTTAATTTCTTCATTTATTTCACTACTACTATATTCTACAGTAGACTTAAATAGGTGTTTTTCTCCTAATTGCAATAAAAATTTTTCAGGTTTAATATATATTTTGTATACTTCCTTAAGTAATTTTAAAGTTTGAATATCACTTTTTACATTCCCTTTTTCAGCTTGAAAATACATTGTAATTGAATCTGAAAACCAGCCACCTGAAACTTTTATTATTGCTTTTCCATTTTCATCTGTTTTTCCTTTTGTTTCAAGTCTATTTTCTCTGCTACCATATGCAATTTCTGCATCCTTTACTGGCTTACCAGCTTCATCTGTTACTTTAACTTCACATAAATATCCATCTATCATTTCTTTTGGTAAACTAATATTTAATTTTTGTGGAATACTTTCCTCTTTAACTTCTACTTCTAAAGCTTTTGCTCTAGATTTTCCTGTTGCTTCTGCTATTATAAAGTATTTTCCTGCCTCTAATTTTATTTTTGCTTTTCCATCTTTATCTGTTTTTACTCCTGTATCTACAGGTTTTACTTTTTCTTTATTTATGCTCTTATAGTCATATTCACTTGCCTTATAGTATTTTATTTCTCCATCTTTTATTTTATCTCCCTTTGCATCTTTATATGTTACTTCGAAGTCTTCTCCTGCATTTACTGTAGTTGTTCCTTCTAAAGTACTTCTTCCCATTGCTCCATTTCCATT
>NZ_JHVC01000047.1 GCF_000619945.1 Clostridium lundense DSM 17049
TAGTTTCAATGAAGATTCAAATGTAGTCTTCAATGGAAATGGAGCAATGGGAAGAAGTACTTTAGAAGGAACAACTACAGTAAATGCAGGAGAAGCCTTGGAAGTAACATATAAAGAAGGTAATGGAAAAGGGATAAAAGATGGAGAAATAAAATACTATAAAGCAAGCGAATATGACTATAAAAGCATAAATAAAGAAAAAGTAAAACCTGTAGATACAGGAGTAAAAACAGATAAAGACGGAAAAGCAAAAATAAAATTAGAAGCAGGAAAATACCTTATAACAGCTGAAGCAACAGGGAAATCTAGAGCAAAAGCTTTAGAAGTAGAAGTTAAAGCAGCAGAAGAAAAGGTTAAAGTGAAAGTAAGGGTAGAAGGAAAAGATTATACAATACTACCAGAAACAGAAGTAGTAGTAAAAAAAGGAACAACAAATAAAGAAGTATTAGAAGCATTAGGATTAACAGTAAAAGAATCCGGTGGAATGATAGATAAAATAGAAGGAATAAAGGGTGATTTCTATTGGGCAATTGATCCGTGGATTACTAATTTCAATGAAGATTCAAATGTAGTCTTCAATGGAAATGGAGCAATGGGAAGAAGTACTTTGGAAGGAACAGCTAAAGTAAATGCAGGAGAAGTCTTTGAAGTAACATATAAAGAAGGTAATGGAAAAGGGATAAAAGATGGAGAAATAAAATACTATAAAGCAAGTGAATATGACTATAAAAGCATAAATAAAGAAAAAGTAAAACCTGTAGATACAGGAGTAAAAACAGATAAGAATGGAAAAGCAAATATAAATCTAAAAGAATCAGGAAAATATTTTATAGTAGCAGAAGCGTCAAACAAATCAAGAGCAAAGGCATTAGAAGTAGAAGTTAAGGAAGAAAGTATTCCACAAAAATTAGATATTAGTATACCAGAAGAAACTATAAATAATTATCCATGTGAAATTAAAGTAACAGATGAATCTGGTAAACCAGTAAAAGATGCAGAAATTGCTTGTGCTTATTTTGAAAATTGGCTTAACAATTTTGAAAATTGTATACAAGGAAAAACAGACGAAAATGGAAAGGCAATAATAAAAGTTTCAAATCCAAATGCAACATGTAAAATGCATTTCCAAGCTAGAAAAGGAAATATAAAAAGTGATATTAAAATTTTAAAATTAATTAAGGAAGCATATACACTACAAATTGAACCTGGAAATTTATTATTATTTAAAGGGGAAAATCATTTATTTAATGTTATTGTAAAAGATAAAGATAGAAATGAAATTAAAGAGCAAATTAAATGGGAAAGCTTAAATCCAGAAATTGCAACTGTTGATGAAAATGGACAGGTTACAGCAATTAAAGAAGGAGAAGCTATTATAAGAGCTTCAGTAAAGAAAGACACTAGATATTATGGTGAAACTAAAATACAGGTTACAAAAGATGTAGTAAAAGCACATTTAAGAATAGAATTTGAAGATGAAAGAGAGTTTTCAGGAGAAATAAGAATTTCAGGAAAAGAAACAAACCTAGAAAGTGTGTTAAAAACTCCTAAAAGCTCATTCGGAGAAGAAGAGAAATATACACCAAAATTTAACGAAGAAGGAAAATTAGTTGAACTTGGTCGTCGTGAAAAGGGAAATCCATATTTTTCAGTAATAATTAATGGAAAGGTTATAGAAAATCCTAAAGCTATAACCATTAAAACAGGGGACAGTATTGTATGCTCTCAGAATGGAGCAACAAATCAATTAAGAGTAGAAACACCAAAACAATGTACATCTACAAGACCTTTTCATGTAATTGTAAAAGATGAAAAAGGTGCTGTAGTTGAAGGGGCTACTATTGTTGCGGGATATATAGGTTGGTTAGGTACAATAAAAGAAGTTACACGTGAAGAAACAAATAAAGAAGGTAAAGGAAATATTACATTAAATGAAGAAAAAGAGTATTATATTTTTGCTCAAAAAGATGGATATGTTAGAGCAGTAGCAGAACCTATACAAGTAGTATTACCTAAAGTTGAAGGGAAATTTCCAAAAGAAGTAAAAAACAATGAAGATTTTAACATTAGTGTAACCGATGAAGGAAACACAGTAGCAGGAGTAAAAGTATATTGGGCATTCAAAGAAGAACCAAATAATAAATTTGAAATTGGAAAAACAGATAATAGTGGTAAAGTAAAAGGGAAAATAGATGCCCCATCAGGAAAGTATACTTTGTTTGTAGATTTCCATGGTAATACAGTAGAATTAGGAGATATAACTGTTTCAGATACAAGTATGTATAAATCTTTAAAAGTGGGAAATATGAACATTGGACTTGTAAATGTTACAGGAGTTTATGCAAAGGGTAAAATATATTTATTTGGTGGAAAAAGTGAAGGTTGGAATTTAGTAGATTCTATTTCATGCTTTGATCCAAAAACTAATGAAATAAAGAATATAGGAAAACTTCCAGATGCATTTGTTGGAAATAGCGCAGTTGTAGATGACAATATTTATTTATTTGGTAATGAAAAGGTTTATAAATATAATATAGAAGATAATAAAGTTATTGAAGTAGCAGATCTTCCACAGGAATATCAATTAAATTCTACAGGAACTGCTGTAATTAATAAAAAGGTATATATTTATGAAAGAAAAAATAATATAGGATCTATTGTTGAATTTGATCCAAGTACAAAAAAAGTGGAAATAGTAGCTAATATTAAATTAGATGGCGGAAATGAATGGGGTGGACCTACGGATGGTTCTATGATTGTACAAGCAAATCAAAAAATGTATATCATAGGAGGAACACAATCTTCAAAAATACATGAATTTAATCCAGTAAATAAAAAGGTTGAAAGTACTGATTTAGATTATGAAATACAAAATGCTGCTACAGCATCTATTAATGGAAAAGTATATATTATTGGAGGATATGTAAAGAAAAATATTAAAAACGAGACAAGTTATCATATTTTAGAATTGGATGTTGTGAATAAAACGCTTAAACCTGTAGGATATTTGCCAAAATTTATGAGTTACAATTGTGCAGTTTTAGTTGGTGATGAGGCATATGTCCTTGGTGGAATTAGAGATAATAAGATACAAGATGATATTGTGAAAATAACAGGATTTAAATCCCAAGATACTCAAAAACCTCAAATTACAGTAGAAGGAATAAAAGATAATACAGTAGTATCTACAAAGAAAATAGCATTTACTGTACATGTAACAGATAATGTAGATGAAAATATTATTCCAGAAGTTAAATGTAATGATAAAGTAATAACTGAAAAAGATGGGAAATATAATGTAGTCTTAAATGAAGGAAACAATACTGTTGAAATTACAGCAAAAGATAAAGCTGGAAATACAGAAACTCAAAAATATACGTTAATTTACAAATCTAATGTGATAGTAAATAAAGTAATTATTGAAGGAAGTAAAGAAAAGTTACATCCTAAAGATAAAATCACTTTAAAAGGAAAAGCAGTAGATGAACAAAACAATGTAATACCAGGAAAAGAGTTTGTATTTAGTAGTAGTGATGAAAAAGTAGCAATAGTAGATGCAAAAACAGGAGAAGTAACAGCTATAGGAAATGGAACAGTTATTTTAACTGCTGCATTAAAAGATGATGCAAAGGTAAAAGAAAGTGTAAAAGTTACTGTTACAGAT
>NZ_JHVC01000048.1 GCF_000619945.1 Clostridium lundense DSM 17049
ATAGTTAGTTTGATGTTCTCCTACCTTTAAAGACACGCAAGTGTTATAATTTGTTTTATCTATCTTTCTAAAATTAATCTCCATATTTCACCTCTCAAAATTACTATTTATAATAATGAACCTTAAATTGGAATTTGTCGTTAGTTTAATTCGCAATTTAAGAATGTTACAAATTATTTATACTATTTTTTCCTATATCCTAAATACATAGAAACTACACCTATTATTATAAATACTGGTATATATATATTTGTTAACAAATTTGGTACTTGAGGATTATTAGGAAAACTTCCTGTATGAGAAGCAGACATCATTTGTCCTATCCAGGAATAATAAGCAATGCCTCTTTCTAGTGTATAAAGAAAACCACTTGTAATTATGAATATTGCACCTAAAAAATAATATAGTTTCTTATCCATTAACAAACCTCCCTTTGATAATTGAATGATACGCATTTTTTTACTGTTCTGTCAGAGTTTAAGAAAGATATGACAGAACTGCAGCTAAAATTATATTATCTCAACTCCACAAATTGAATTTTGTTTAATTCTTCTTTGCTATAATTGTAAACTCTCCTGGTACATTTTCATTTGTCCACGATGGATGTTCATCAAATCTGTTAAGAGTAAATCCATTTTCAATAACTGCATTAATGATTTCACTAATGGTATATTTTCTATAACTACATAAAGGCATCTGTCTACGAATCTCATCAGGGAAAAATCTTGCATGAGCCATTTCACCTTCAAATGCATCTGTTGAAAAATAACTCATTGTTGGCTGTTCTAATTCTAGCATATCTGATATCTTTTGAAATGGATGAAAATCACTGCAAATCATTCTTCCATTCGGTTTTAAAAGCTGATGCATTATTTTCATAAATTGGTTAATATCATGAAAATAATGAAGAATGCCTCCTTCCATAAAAACCACCTCAAAATATTCTTCATATTTGTTCATGTCAATTTCCAATACATCACCAACTATAAAATTAATATCAACATTAGCTTCATCAGCAACTTCAAGTGCATATTTTTTATTATCCTCTGAAATATCAAAGATTGTAACTTCTGAACCCAAAATTGCTAATGGAATTGCTTTTTTACCACATGAACCACAAATATTAGCAATTTTAATACCTTCATATGTATCAAAATAGTTCACATATCTTTTTAACATTCTCATCGGATTTTCTAGATCTTTCTTAGCTCTATCCGATGGTTTTCCCGATGTATTTACCCAAAAATCATATGCATTATATTCCCAAGCCTTTTTATTTTGTTTGCTATAATCTATCATATAATCTCCCCCTTTACATATTTCCTAATTTATATTGTATATTAATATTATACCATCCACTGTATGTATATACATTTTTTTGTAAATATCGCATATCAAAATCATTTTACCTAATTACTTATGATACAATTCTTTCATGCATAAAAATAGTCTTAACCAAGTAATATTAATGGCTAAGACTATAAAACTTATTTTATTCTTATATTTATTTTTACTATCACTATTAACATTCATAGTGTTACTTATTGATAAAATGCTAAAAAAAATAGTAGCCCCTACTCGCAATTGGACGCTACTATTTTTACAAACTGAAAATTTTAATCTTAATAATATAAATTGGAATTTGTTATTTTCTGTTTGGTTTTCTCGTTAGAAACAATATTGGATAGGCAGTGGATTTTATTTACTTTCTCACTGGTCTGATATACTTAAAAAACTGTTCCGGATTAAAATAAAAGTAAATTATTCTACCGGGAGAAGTATCAAAGCAGTAACCAGTGCCTGCAAAATCAAAAGTTGCCATTGCCTTTTCAATCTTTTCCTCCACACTACGATTTTCCTGCTCATAATCGAACGGCCCATGTTCAAAAACAATATACTCAGCTTCGGGAACATCAATCATAAGCATTTGTGGTGGTACTTCGCCTTTATAATCAAAAGGAAGACGTACACCATAACACTCCGTACGTGGAATCCCCCAATCGCAGAGTCTGCCGTCCAGGTCATTAATGTACGCCATAATCTGACCGCTGCTGCTGTTACATTCGCTCCCACCATCATCATCCAATTTGCCCTTGATACTATCCAGTAAGCCGCAAATTGTTTCGTAGTCCTGTCCCGGAATAAGACTTTGCTTTTGCCAAAAATCCCAATACCCATTACTCTCATAGTTTTTAATGTGCAAAAATTTGTGTGCGGGAATGGTTACAAAATAAATTTTAACATCATCTGTAGATTTCATCATACCAATCTCTCCCAAGCCTAAAAAGTAGCGGTCGAAAGGGTTTATTTTTGTACGAAGAACGACAGGATTAGGCTTTTTTCGGTATTTACTTGGAGTTACACCATATGTTCTCTTGAAAGCTCTGGTAAAAGCTTCATGTGATGAAAAGCCATAATCAAAGGCAATATCCAAAATGCTTTTTTCACTATCCCGAAGCTCTTTTAGTGCAAAGACTAATTTTCTATGCCGCAGATAATCCCTAAATTGCATACCCGATATTTCTTTGAATTTTCTCGTTGTATAAAATTCGGAATAACCCAGCCTGCGAGAAAGAAAGCGTAGTGTCAAGGCTTCATCATTATAATTTTTAATACATTTGTCAATTTCATCAACGATTATTTGAATTTGCTTCTGCCACTCGTACATTCGTCTGTTCACCTCGTTTCAACCGTCCTACATTTATTATAAAGAAATAGAGAGATTACTGCTTGATTTTACTTGCTGCTATTTCATTTTTCTCTTTTAAGTTCTACATCTTTGCGTCTGGCCTCCAATATGAGGTTTTTAATACCTCATACTACCATAATACCTTCAACATCCTAAATTCCTTATAGGTAATATCCCCAACTGTATATTCAAATGAATTTTTTTTATTAAAACCATATTTTT
>NZ_JHVC01000049.1 GCF_000619945.1 Clostridium lundense DSM 17049
GCGAGATTTTTATAGGTGCCTTAAGGCACAATGCTGGTAAAGTGCCCTTATAGGGCTTAAGAAAAACCACCAGCTAAGCTGGTGGATATTTATTTTTGAAAATAAACTATTATGTTATAATTGGAACTTTTATTATCTAATGCAGTTTTAACAAGTTCTTTCATAGACTTTTCAGTATTTGCTAGAGCTGTAGATAACATAGTAGGCTCCTTTAATTTTTCTTCCATTCTCTCTTTAACTTTTTTAGTTAATATTTGATTTTCAGCGGGAGTGAGTTTTATATCTCCAAACCTGAAAACACCTTTGTCCATTTCATAGGTTGTCTTTTCTTCCTCTATATTTACTGATTTTACTTCAGGTTTAGGAACATTTATACTTATTGTATTAACTTTAGATTCAATTGTTATATTTTCAGCTTTTAATTTTGATAAGTCTACAGTATAAATTCCTTTTCCAGAAAAGTTAATATAGGTTATTTTTTTGAAGATATCAAAATTTCCCCAGCTATCATCTAATACTACTTTATCCGATAAGTCTACTTCCATAGTTATTAAGTCTGTTTTTTGACGGATTTTATTTACTATGGCTTCACTAGTAATAGCTTTTCGTGACATTTTTTCTATATTCTTTGTCATACCAGGTAAAGAATTTGTCCTTGAGCTAATAAAATATTTATAACACAGACTAAATCCTAATATTAATGAGATTGCTATTATTATTAAAGTTCTTTTCCTTATTATTTTATTCATTTACCTATTCAAACCTTATAGATTTGAATATACCCCCCATCTTTATTTATTTACCAATTATTTAAAAAGTTATATAGTGCTGGGTAAACATTGAGTTTAGCCATTAGATTCATATATTCATCCATAGCCTGAGTGTTTTCCTCTTTAGTTTTTACTGCCCTAATCATTAAATTTTTAGGAGTTTCAAGAGGAGAAATATATTCTACTACAGAAACATCGTATCCTTTAGATTCAAGCATTAAAGATCTCATACCATCTGTTAGTATATCTGCCATTCTTGTCTTAAATACTCCGTGATTAAGTATACTTTTAAAAGGTTCATAGGAATATTGATTTAGTAGTTCCCTATGGCAACAAGGTACTGCAATAATTACATCTGAATTTAATCTAATACCTAAAGCTAATGCCATATCAGTAGCAGTGTCACAGGCATGTAGTGAAATTACCACATGTATTTTTTGGTTAGGTAAATAGTTTTTTATATCTATAGCTTTAAATTCCATATTTCTATAGTTAAGATCTTCTGCCATTTTTTTAGAAGCTTCTATTACACCTTCGGATATATCTAAACCAATAAAGTGACATTTCTTCTTTTTTATTTCTGTAAGATAATAATTTAAAACAAAAGTAAGATAAGATTTTCCACAACCACAGTCAAGTATGTTGATTGTTTCATTATTAGGTAATTTGTCTAGTATACCTTCTAATAATTCAACATAATGATCTATTTGATTATATTTTCGTATTTTATCATTTTTTATTTTGCCTTCTTTAGTCATTATTCCTATTTCTTTTAATAAAGCATCTGCTTTACCTACTTTTATATAGTAATCCCTATTTAGTAAAGTTGAGGTTTTTGCAGATGTATGTACTGGGTCTTCGGTAACATCTTCTTTTATATCTATATTTTTCATATTAACTTTTTTGTTAGATCCTTCTATTAATATGCCTGTGCCTCTTTCTTTATAAAAGATTTCTACTGAATCATAATTTTCAGCTTCTTTACATATTAAAGTGATTAGATCCTCTATGCTTAATTTTTTAGTTATTCCGTTAAAATTAAAGCTTATATTACCGTTATTAAAATCACCTATACCTTTAAAGCTCTTTAAACCTGTGGTGTATGTAACGATAATTTCGGTAAATATATCTTTATTTCCAGTAAATCTACTTTGTAAGCCAATTAAAAATAAATTTAATTTCATTATGTTTTGTTTATTCATTTTATACACCTTTTCTTTCTGAAGTTATTTTTAGTAGTTAATTATAAAGTCTATTATAATTAATCATAAGTTTAATATAAATATAAACATAAAAAATTATTATATCAATATATTTTTTATTAACAATAGGCATTATGATATAATATTACAGGATACATATA
>NZ_JHVC01000050.1 GCF_000619945.1 Clostridium lundense DSM 17049
TTTTCCTTCATATATAAAACCTGATTTTAAGAACTGCTTCATAATTCTTTTATCCATTGATATATTATCTTGTAACCATTCGTGGTTGATGTTATGGTTGGTAGAAGGAAGCCTTGGTTTTACCCTTGTGCTTCCAGCCCCAAGCAGAACCCGGCGTGCAGTTTTTCCGCACCGGGCTCCCCAAAATGACTTGCGATTGCTTTGTTAAATATCTGCATGTATTAATTCTGGATAAGGCAATTTAAACCATTCTCTGGTACTTAAATAAGACCAGTATAATCTATGTCTTTGACTTCTTCGTCTAAGTGACCTAATCCACTGATTAACAACTTCTTGGCGAATGAACATAAGTTTATTTCGACAGTGGTATAGCGAGAAATATTGATAGAATCCTCTCAGCATACTTGTCAGTTGCTTCTGTTGGTCTCTTCTCTTCCAATGGATATGCTCTTTAAGCCATTTGTGCGTTTTGTCCAGAAATTTTCTACAACTCTTAACTGTTGGCTTACGTATTAATGCAAACTGTCCATTGATTCCTACACCACTTATATGCCTAAATCCGAGAAAGTCAAACGTTTCCGGCTTTTTATAATACTTTGCACTTCTTTCTCGTGCATATCTACCAAAGGAAATAAGTCTCGTCTTTTCCTCTGCAAGTTCTAAATGAAACTTGTTCATTCGATACTTTGAATATTTCTCAAACTTTTCTGCATCTCTTTTATATTGAAAGCAAGCCACATAATCATCAGCAAACCTTATCAGGTATGCTTCACCTTGTGCATATGCTTTATATTTCTTTGCAAACCATAAGTCTAAAACATAATGAAGATAAATGTTTGCAAGTATAGGGCTGATTGGCCCGCCTTGCGGCGTTCCTTCTGTATTTATTGTAACTACTCCATTAACCATCACACCTGCTCTTAGCCATTTTCCTATCATACTAATTATTACAGGGTCGGCTATTCTCAGCTTTATCATTTTCATAAGCCACTGGTGGTTTATATGATTAAAATATCCTCTAATATCAGCCTCATATATAAATCTTACTTTCTTCTTTACTATGCATTCTCTTAGTGTTTTGAGTGCTTGATGTGGATTTCTTCTTGGTCTAAAGCCATATGAGAAATCCATAAATTCTTGTTCATATATGGACTCCAGAATCCTTGCTACCGCACGTTGTACAAGCCTATCTTCTACAGTAGGTATGCCCAAAGGTCGTGTTTTTCCATTGCCTTTTGGTATCTCTACACGCCTTACCGGTGGTGCTTTATATTTCTTTTCTTTCATCTTCTTCCATATATCTTTTACTCTCTCATCAATGTTATATTCAAATTCTTTAGTTGTCTCTCCATCTACGCCACTTGCTCCTTTCCTATTCATCATTTTCCATGTTTCTTTTAGAAATTCTGGTGTTATGATATGGGCTAATGACGTAAATACTGCTTTCTTATCTTTACGAGCTTTAATCGCTATCTCATCCAATTTTGTTGACATATTTATCTACCTCTGTTTGTGCAGTTTATGTTTCCTTGTTGAGAGCTCATTTTGTCCTGTCGCTTCCCCATGTACGTGGCTTTCCCACGCTCGGAGTACTATCAACAGGTCCGACTCCCGCCACAGCTTCCGCTTGCTTGTGGATGGTCCTTTCGGCTTACGTACTCTGCATTTGCAAAGACCATGACGGGTCTCCCGGGTTCCTTGACAATTCCATTTCATCCATGCCATGCTCTCAGACCCCGCCGGAGTCTCCATTTCCCTTGCCTTTATCGGGAAATTACTATAGCCTTCCAAGTATTCGACCTTGTCGGCCTCCGGACGTAATAACGAGGCTCAATCGCTTCACTTGCGTTACGGCCTAGATTCGCTCTGTCTACGCTTAGTCTATGTCGTTACCTTCATAAACCCAAGACTCGATTTTAGGTGAGGCGGCTATACCTCTTTCCTAAGTTGGAATTTCACCAACTGAAATTGCCCGGCTTAGCCCGGCGCACCAAAGCAACCTTTAATATCACCTTCAAGTATCCACGTTGGAGAGCATTTCCTAGCTAGTACACAAAATATTTGTTCACACGCGTCTTTTGCACTT
>NZ_JHVC01000051.1 GCF_000619945.1 Clostridium lundense DSM 17049
AGCTCATCGCTATTTTAAACAGTTTCCTGTTTGAATTGACTGGTTTCTCTTCTCTGTTTAATTTTCAAAGACCATGTCGCTTCATGCGACTTTTACATAATATCATTTTTGTTTTTCTTTGTCAACATGTTTTTTTATTTTTTTACTAAAAAACTTTTATGTTGACTTTTTTGCCTTTAGTTTCTTCAACTTTCAGCATTTGTTTGCCGCATCTCTCAGCGACATGTGTTATTCTATCACAATTATTCTGTGCATCTGATGATTAATAGCTGATTTCTATAAAATAAATAGTTATATCTCTTAAATTCTACCTTTTCCTTTAACTTTTTCATGTGGACACGCTTGATACGGTTGTGGGGATTTATTTGATTTTCCTTAGTTTATAAAATGTAATATGATCTCTCCACTTTCCATTAATGTAAAGGTAATCCTCATTTACTCCTATTTCTTTAAAGTCACAAGCCTTTAATACATTTTGTGACCTATGATTATCTACTAAGGTAGATGCTTCTACTCTATGAAGATCTAATTCATTAAAAGCATAATCCACTGCTAACATTAGTGCATCTTTCATATAACCTTTCCCTTGTTCTTCTTTATCTATAGAATATCCTACAAAACAATTTCTAAATATCCCCATGACAATGTTAGATAATTGTATTTTGCCTATAAACTTATTGTCTTTATATATTCCAAAGTTAAATGAAGTGCCATTTAAAAACTGTTTGTAATTTTCCATTAAAATTCTCTTTTGAACAAGTAAGGTATAAAAATTGTTTTCCCTTGTTGGTTCAAAAGGTTCTAAATGCTCTTTATTTCTTATATAATATTGCAATACTTCTTCTCCATTTTCAGGCGTCAATAATTTAAGATCTACATTTCTCCCTCTCAATAATACTTTTCTTATGATATTTTTCCCAAATGTCTCTTTATCTATACCAAATAATACCTCATCTTTATATGCGTTATCTTTTATAATACTATTAGCAATAATTCCTTCCAGTTCAAATCCCAAATCTGTAAAAGATGCTAGCTTTACATCCTCTTCTGCTAATACATTTATCTTAAATATGCCCATATTCTTAAATAAAGTTATAAGAAATTTATTCAGGGAACTTTTTAGATATTGATAGCTTTCTTCCCCTTTTTTATAAAATCGTATTCTAAAACAACAATATCTATTTTCCTTTGATAAATCAATTATATATACTCGTCCTATAGTAATACCTAAAGTATCTCTAATTATATATTCATTAACACTTCCCTGAGCTAATTGAATATTAACTTCTTTCAAATCCACTATAGATCTCCCCTATCATAAATTAAGATAAAATTTCTTTTGTATTTTTATATATTAAATATAAAAACTATAGCTATTATTAATGATATAAATACAAACCTTATATATACAACTTTATCAAATATAAAATCCACCAAATAACCTACCTACTGCAAATATTCTAAAAAACAGAACTAAATAAAATGAAATTTTATTTTCATTAAAGCTATTATTATAATGTTGTTTTTATTTTTCATAGCTTTACTCCAAAACTACTTAATAAT
>NZ_JHVC01000052.1 GCF_000619945.1 Clostridium lundense DSM 17049
GAATTGACTGGTTTCTCTTCTCTGTTTAATTTTCAAAGACCATGTCGCTTCATGCGACTTTTATATAATATCATGTTAATTTCTCTTTGTCAACATTTTTTTATTTTTTGTCAAAACTTTTTATGTTGACATTAATGCTTTCGTTCTTCAACTTTCAGCATTTTTTATCGCTTCTCTTAGCGACAAAACTTATTTTATAATAAATATATAAATATGTCAACATATTTATTATAATTTTTTCAAATTTTTAATTATAAGTTATATGCTGTATTTTTATTATTGTTTAATTTATAATTTTTATACATACATATAACTTATAATTAATAAAAAATATTACTACTTAATTTCTACGGAATATTTATTTTTTAGTTCATTAGTAAATTCCATATATCTTTTTTTCTGATTTTGCTGTAATAACTGAATTCTTATATCATTTCTAATCTCATCTAAAGGTATAATTGATGCAGGATTTTTTGATTCGATTTTTATAATATGATACCCAAACTGAGTTTTAACAGGCGCACTTATCACACCTACTTCTAATGAAAAAGCAGCTTTTTCAAATTCTGGTACCATTCTTCCCTTACCAAATTCACCTAAGTTTCCACCTGAGCTCTTGGATGGACATTTTGAGTATTTATTTGCTGCCTCTTCAAAAGTCATACCTTCATTTATACATTTTATTACATCGTTAGCTTTATCTAATGTATCAACTAATATATGTTTTGCTGATATTGTCTCTTCTTTCATAAACATATTTTTATTATTATTATAGTAATTCTCTAATTCTTCTTCACTTACTTTAACTTGAGAAAGTAATTTTGCTATTGCTACTTGAGTTAATATTTCTTTTTTTGCCCTTTCCATTTGTAAAGCATAATCTTTATCAGCTTCCATATTATTATCTTTAGCATAATTATAGATTAATTCAAAGTTCACAATTTCATCTAGTAATTGCTTTCTTCCTTCTTCTGTTCTTAGGTAAGACTGTCTTTCTTGTGGAAACTTTAAAATAGTTTCATCTAATTCCCTTTGTGTAATCTCTCTACCGTTTAAAACTGCTAATACTTTATTATCCATATTATTTCTCCTTTTAGAATTATTTATTAAACAACAATACTTCAATTATGTCATAACTCAATACATTTTGCCAGCAAAAATGCAATTTAGTTAATAAATATGTAATGTATTTCTTTTAACATAGCTTTAAATATTAAACAAAACACAAAAAATAAAAAAACCTATCATATAAGATAGGTTTTGGTGGCTGGACCAGGAATCGAACCAGGGACACGAGGATTTTCAGTCCTCTGCTCTACCG
>NZ_JHVC01000053.1 GCF_000619945.1 Clostridium lundense DSM 17049
TCTGTATTAAACCTTAACATAGGATGTATTTAAATAATAACAATCTAAATGGATATATAGATAAACAAATAGTTAAACCTTAACATAGGATGTATTTAAACTTTATTCCCTAGCTCCAATTTTCATGATTAAGATCATTGAATTCTAACATAAGATATTTTTTCAAATAATTGAAAGTTGAGAATGGAGAGTTGAGGGTGAATAAAAATTTTACTAAGGAGTCTGCTATTTTTTATAAATAGCAGATTATTAATTTTTCCAAGTGAATTGTGAAATAAAAGTGGACTAAGGTTAATGATGTCAGGTTTAACAATAACATGAGATGTATTTAAAGGCGAAATTTATATGTGTATCACTCTTAGCCTTTCCAGTTTAACAATAACATAAGATGTATTTAAATTTTGTAAATATAATTTTCTGCAATTTATCACCTACGTTAAACTTTAACATGAGATGTATTTAAATTGTGGTACTATGGTAGTTCCATCTTTAAGTACTCGTTAAACCTTAACATGAGATGTGTTTAAATATGTTTAGATTTGCTAGTTAAATTAATACAACAGTGATTGAACATTAACATAGGATGTATTTAAATATACATCAAGTCTACGTTCTGATAATTCATTTACTAGTTAAACCTTAACATAGGATGTATTTTCAAATAATTGAAAGTTGAGAATGGAGAGTTAAGAGTGAGTAAAAATTTTACTAAGGAGTCTGCTATTTTTTATAAACAGAGTTCTTGGCTTCAGAAGAAGTTTTTACTCCCACTGAAGCTTTATTAACAGGATTCTTAGGAGTTTTACTCCTTAGAAGTCGTTATCCTTTAGGGGAAATCGTTATCCAGGAACGTAGCCGCCATTTACTCCCACTTTAAAGAAAAGCAGAGAACCCAAATCTTTGATTTGGTGTGAATCGCTTTCACAGAGTGCGATGGGAGTATTAGAGCGGATAGTCATCGGATAAGTGGCAGATTATTAATTTTCCCAAGTGAATTGGAAAGTAAAAGTGAATTAAAGTTAATCATATCAGTAGTTTACATAGTGTTTTCTATGGGGAATTGTATTTTATAAAATCACCTGGTAAATTTTCTAACAAACCTTGAGTTCACAATGGTTATGTGCTATTGTTAATTTTAAGGAATGTTGATTTTACAATGGTTGAACCTTAACATGAGATGTATTTAAATGCCTTA
>NZ_JHVC01000054.1 GCF_000619945.1 Clostridium lundense DSM 17049
AGGTCCACCATATGGGGGTATAGCTCAGTTGGGAGAGCACCTGCCTTGCAAGCAGGGGGTCAGGAGTTCGAATCTCCTTATCTCCACCATAAAAAAGAGTAGTCAAATGACTACTCTTTTTCGTTTATGAATTTTATATTATAGTACCTCTATAATATATGATAATCAATTAAATGTTTAGTATATGAATTAAGAAAAATATAGTTATATGAAAGGATCTACATCAAGTGTATAAGATTTATGATTAATATTATATTATAAGTTTATAATAAATATAATCTGCAATTTAACATTAGGATAAAGGATCAAATAAATATGAGAGGAAAACAAGGGAAAAGTTGATGAGTAAATTAGTAGCGTGTATTATTGCATTAGTAAGTATGGCAAGCCTAGCTGGATGTAAATCATCAGAAAAAAACAATTTGAATATTACAAATAAGGAAGAAACAGTAGTAGTGCAAAAAAATGAAATCAATTAAAAGAATGGAAATAAGCAGGGGATTAAAATACTGCTAAAATCTTAAAAAAACAATAGAAGCTAATTTTATAAAGAATTATGATAATATAGTAACAGCTAAAGTCAAAAATACATTAATAAATATAGATGTAAAGGTACTTTTGTAAACTATCAAGGGGTAATGGTAGGAGATGGGGAAATGTGGCTTGGTCAATGTAATAAAGGTAAAACAAAATATTGTATTATGGCAATAAATAATTAATCATAGTGAAACTGCTTCATAAAGGAAGCAGTTTTATTCTATAAATAACGTTGATTAGTATAACTTATGAACAGAATTCCTTTAGGGTGTAGATTATAGGGAGCTAGAAGTAAGAAATAAAAAATACACTAGATAACTATACCTAGTGTATCAATATACGAAATAGTAAGTAAAAAGAAGAAAAAAAGATAAAAATAGCATATAATTTTAAATAATGATGTATTTAATACTTTTGAAAGGAAACTTTTATGATAGAATAACACATGTCGCTGAGAGATGCGACAACACAACAGTTTAAAATCGCATTAGTAAGATTTGATTTTTTAATAATTCTAAAGAATTATTAAAACAGCTTTAAAAAATATAAAAAAGTTGTTGACAAAGAAAAACTGATGTG